>NZ_CP150301.1:1200000-2400000 GCF_045040795.1 Oceanobacillus sp. FSL H7-0719
GTTTCTTAAGAAGGTTGGAATATCTAATTCGTCCTCTTCTGGTTTTGAGCGTGGAGCTGGTTGTTCGCGCTCGCGTTGAATTGGCTCTTCAGGGGCGCGTGTTGCCGCATGCTGTTTCTGATTTAATGTCGGACGAATATCTCTTTTAGCAGCTTCGGCCTTTTGTATAGCCTCATCAAATCCAGTAGCAATTACTGTTACCACAATTTCATCGTTTAGGTTTTCATTAATAACCGACCCAAAGATTACGTTAACTTCTTCATCTGCTGCATTTGTTACAAGGTCTGCAGCTTCTTGAACTTCATAAAGACTCAAGTTCGTACCACCCGTAATATTCATAAGAATACCATGAGCTCCATCGATTGATGTTTCAAGCAATGGTGAAGAAATAGCTTTTTTCGCTGCTTCTGTTGCACGTGTTTCACCTGTTGCAACACCGATTCCCATTAATGCTGAACCTTTATCAAACATAATTGTTTTAACGTCAGCAAAGTCCACGTTGATTAAACCTGGCTTAGCAATCAGATCTGAAATACCTTGCACCCCTTGGCGAAGAATATTATCAGCCTCGCGGAAAGCCTCTAACATTGGAGTATTCTTATCTACAATTTCCAATAAACGATCGTTTGGAATGACAATTAATGTATCAACATTGCTCTTTAATGTATCAATTCCAGAAACCGCTTGGTTAGAGCGTCTTCTTCCTTCAAAGGAGAACGGGCGGGTAACAACACCTACTGTTAAAGCGCCAAGTTCTTTTGCAACCTGAGCAATAACAGGAGCAGCACCTGTACCTGTTCCTCCACCCATTCCTGCAGTTACGAAGATCATATCTGCACCGGAAAGTACTTCTTCCAACTGTTCTTTACTTTCTTCAGCAGCTTTTTTACCTACTTCAGGATTTGCACCCGCACCTAAACCACGTGTTAACTTAGTACCAATTTGAACTTTCGTTTCAGCCTTGGATAAGTTTAGAGCCTGTGCATCCGTGTTGACTGCAATAAACTCAACACCTTCTACCCCATGCTCAATCATACGGTTGACAGCGTTATTTCCACCTCCGCCAACACCGATTACTTTTATTTTTGCTAATTCCTCCATATTTGTATCAAACTCTAACATACTTTGTTCCTCCTAATATGCAAAATTACAAGCGTTCTAGAAGCTAATTTAATAAGAGATTGTCCAAAAAACTAGATGAAATAAAGCTTTTCAGTTTGTTTCATAGCTTTATCTTTCTTTTTTGAACACACACCATAAGAGGTCTATATCAATTTTAAATATGTCTTTTCAAACTGAATATATCAATCAAAGAAATATTTAAACAAATTAGCAATTCCAGAGTCTTTTTTCTTCTTATTTTCTCTTGGTTCTTTAGACTTTGGTTGTTTTGGACTACGTTTTGGTTTTGCTTCTTGATCCATCTCAGCAATTGCTGGATATAATTCTTTACCTTGTATTTTCGCATTACGATAGGCGAATTGCAAGATACCTACACCTGTTGTATATAATGGTTCTCTCACACCTATGTAATCTGGAATTGCAATACGAACATTTGAGTAAAACAGACTTTGAGCAAGTTCAAGTGTTCCAGTCATAGCCATTGTACCACCAGTCAGAACATATCCTCCCGGCAATTCGTGATATCCCATTCTCCTGATTTCTCTTTCAGCGAATGCGAAAATCTCTTCCAATCTAGCTTCAATCATATCAGAAATTTGCAATTGATTGTATGTTTGTCTCACATTGCTTCCGATTATTGAGACATCAAACGTCTCATCTTCCTGCGCATCATCATAAAAAGCATGTCCATAGTTTACTTTGACTTCTTCAGCTTCATCGGTCGATGTTCTCAAACCAATCGATAAATCCTTTGTAATGTTATCCCCGCCGAGATTTATCACACTCGTAGCTGCTAAGTGGTCATTTTCAAATATAGAAACCGTTGTGCATCCGCCGCCAACGTCAATCAGTGCAACTCCCATATTTTTCTCATCATCTGAGAGAGCAATCATTCCCGCTGCCAGCGGTGACAAGCAGATGTCCGATACTTCAAGTCCTGCACGCTCTACACATTTCAGTGTGTTATGTAAAACAGTTTTCGAACAAGTTATTAATGTACCTTCCATTTCCAGACGGACACCAATCATCCCTCTGGGATCTGTAATGCCATCAAGGCCATCGACGATAAATTGCTGTGGAACTACATCAATGATTTCACGTTCAGGTGGAACAGATACGACCTGTGCACCATCAATAACTCTTGTAATATCCTCATCGCCAATTTCTCTATCTTCACTTTGTACAGCAACGACACCATGACATGACTGCAGTCCAATGTGGCTGCCATTTATTCCAACAACTACTCTTCCAATCTGCATTCCAACCATTCGTTCCGCCTGTTCCACTGCGTTACGAATCGATTGTACAGTCTGATCAATATCAACAATTGCACCTTTTTTCATTCCAAGGGATTTTGCTGTACCGACACCGATTATATTCAATGAATCACTTAATACTTCTCCAATTATTACTTTAATTTTCGTAGTCCCTATATCCAGACTTACGAGAATTTCACTATTATTCAAAGAAAAGGCACCCCCTCATTCAACGTAACAATTCATAAATAGTTATATTCATATTTTAATAGTTTCAACATAACAAGCTTGAATTCCTTTTTTCCAGGAAAAATATAGTTAATGGTTATATACTCTTTCGTAAATGAGGAAAAGTTTATGTCCTTTCAAAAGTTAAAATGAAAATAACAATTACTCAGCAATCTCATCTGCTTCTTCAACTTCATCGTCTGAAGTTTCTTGCTCCTCTTCTGTGAAAGCTTCAAAATATACACCAACACCTACATGGATAACTCCCTTTACCTCTGGATCTAACTGGGAAACAACAGACGGATATGCAGTCATTCCTTCTGCAAAGTCCCTAATTGTTCCTTGTACAATAAATCCATCACTCATATACAAAAAAATGTTGTTTTTATTGTCTTCTTCTGGTTCCCAATGTACTTCAGAAATCAAGTCCAGTACATCCTCAGGCAAACTTTTAAGTTCACTTGCTATCTTACTCAAGTATTCTTTATCTGTAAACCCAATCATTAATGGAGCTTCACCATTAAAGTGACTGTATGCTGCGGTTTCCAGCATTTCTCCATTTTCAAGCACCGGATAAAACTTTCCTTGATCTTCGATAAAACCAATAATCTGTTTCTCAGCAATATCAATGGAAATAGTCCATGGCAGCTTCTTAGAAACCATTGCCTCATCGATAATCGGATTTTCTTTAAGTTTATTTTCTGTGTCAGATACATCTACAGTCCAAATATTCGTCTTTGTGTCAATTTCAATACTCTTGGTAATTTCTTCATCAGTTACAAAGGTATTATTTTGAATATCAATTGTTTTTACATGGCTTAATGGAGATTGTAAATAGACGATAATAGAAATTAAGAAGAAAAATATAGTCATGTAGAATATCAAACGCCGGTTTGCTTTTTTCTTGCGAGCTTCCTTCAGTTTAGGAATACGGTCTTCTATAGAAACAATATTCTTGTTATTCTTGTTCATCCCCATTTCTTCCTTTATCAATATACTAACCTTATTATTATAGTTTAATAATAAAAAAGGTATACGGCAATGAATTTGCCGTCATCATCTAGTTATTAGAATTATATCATAGTTTCACTGTTAACATACAGTTTACTTCACATAGTTTTTAAGTTTTTCTGCTCAATAAACCAATTCTTTTGTACTAAATGTATCTAAACTGGAATTCTTTATAAATAAGAGGAATAAATTACCGTTATTTTTGCTATTTATTACCTGAATTCGCCACTGGCAGCCTGTCGCCCAACACTTTCATTTTCCAAGTACAGCTGGTCAGCATCTAAATATCACTATCGTACTTCATAGACTCCACCAGGTCTTTCCTCCCACTATTTACGTGAGGTGTTTTATTGTGCCGCAAATAGGATTAAACGTGAATACGAAATAAGTTCAGGGACTGAATAATCTAGAATGCCGACCCATTTCACTTACAATTTTATATCTTCATAAGTGTTTTTTCCAATGGACTTACTTGCCGGAACGCAATATGTATAAGAACAAAACTACTTCCTCTTATTGGGAAGCTCGTCCAGCTTGTTAGCAAAATGTGAACGAGCTGCAGATGTCTCGAATAAATGCTTATATTCGTGAGTGAATACTAATATTTAATAGGATTCCTACTGAACAAAGTGTCAGGGTGAGCGATGACCCGCCGTAGCTTAAGAATGGCAGGGTAATGCCTGTTACGGGTATTAATCCGATGACAACACTGATGTTGATCATTGCTTGAATGGCAATCATTGCTACAATTCCAATTGCTAAATAACGAGCAAATGGATCCGTATTTTCCAGCGCGACCTTCACACCGCGCCAAAGGAGCAGAAAAAACAGCAGAATTACAGCAGTTCCTCCAATGAATCCTAGCTCCTCTGCTAAGATTGCAAAAATAAAATCAGTTTGGGGTTCTGGTAAATAAAAGTATTTCTGTAGACTATTCCCTAAACCAAGCCCCATTAATCCTCCTGGTCCAATAGCATAAAGTGATTGAATGATTTGAAAGCCGTCTCCTAAAGGGTCCTCCCAAGGATTTAAAAAAGCTGTTATACGGTTAATCCGGTATGGTGCCGATATAATAAGTAAGGCGAAGCCTACAATTCCTAAAACACCCAGACTCACAAAATGGGAAACCCGTGCACCTGCAATAAAAATCATCGTGATGCAAGTTAATACAAGTACAAGTCCTGTTCCTAAGTCAGGCTGCAGCATAATCAGACCAAAGGCAGTAAAAGTAAGTAACAGGCACGGTAAAAAGCCTTTTGTCAGTGAAGTAATATATTTTTGTTTTTCAGAAAGCAATGCAGCTAAAAATACAATTAAACCTAGTTTCATAAATTCGGAGGGCTGTATACTAAAAGCACCTACACCAATCCAGCTTTGCGCTCCTCCCCTTACCATGCCGATTCCAGGAATTAATACTGCAATTAATAATATAAAACAACCAAATAAAATAATGTTTACATACTTTTTCCAAGTGGTGTAAGGAATAAACATAAAAATAAACATGGCAATCACACCAGCGCCCGCAAATAACAGCTGCCTTTTCAAATAATACAAAGAGTCATCATATTTATACTCCGACCATATATGAGAGGCACTATAAACCATAATCACCCCGATTATTAAAAGAGCAAATATAACAGTGAGCAAAACAATATCTGGACGATTCTCGGCCTTAGCCAGTCGTTTAAACAAGAAAATACCCCTTTCTCTTTTTAAGAATAGGGGCATTTCTTTTTCATGATGAGTTTATAATAAGTATAGACAAGCCCCTACATAAGTTTATGTACGGCCTCGATAAATATGTCTCCTCTTTCTTCGAAAGTCGCATATTGATCCCAACTTGCGCAAGCTGGGGAAAGCAATATGACATCCTCCTCTGCTGAAAGATCGTATGCACTTTTAACTGCTTCTTCGACATTTTCTGCAGCAATTACAAACTCTATATTTGCTTTCTGGGCGGCTTCAATTAATTTATCTTTTGTCTCACCAAAGCAGACCATTGCTTTTACATTGTCAAGATATGGAATTAACTCCGAAAAATCATCCCCACGATCAAGGCCGCCTGCAAGAAGAATAACTGGTTGCTTAAAAGAGCTTAAAGCTTTACGAGTTGCAAGCATGTTTGTTGCCTTTGAATCATTATAAAATAAGCGACCTGCTTTCTTTCCAATAAATTGCAGGCGGTGCTTTACTCCCTGAAAAGCAGCAAGTACTTGTTCAATACCTTTATTCGTTGCACCTGCTAATTTAGCAGCAGAAACAGCCGCTAAGATATTTTCCAAATTATGCTCACCGACAAGAACAATTTTACGACGTTCAATAACTTTTTCACCTTGAAAATAAACATAATCTTCATCTGCATAAGCTCCATTGTCAACCTTCCTTTTTACGGAGAAAGGAATAAGCTTTGCTTTTGATAAAGGCACCGCATCAAGAATTGCCGGGTCTTCAGCATTATATACTAAAAAGTCTTCTTCTGTTTGATTCTTAAAGATATTATACTTTGCCTGCTTGTAATTTTCCAACGTTTTATGATAATCGAGATGGGCAGAAAAGACATTTAAGATAACAGCTATATTTGGTCGAAATGTTACTGTTCCTTGCAGTTGAAATGATGAAAGCTCCAGTACCAGAGTCTCTTCTTCCACAAGTGTTTCTGCAGTTTCAGTGGCAACAATTCCAATATTTCCAGCTACCTTCACTGGTTGATCACTTTTCTGGAGCATTTCTGTTGTAAGTGTTGTTGTAGTTGTTTTACCATTTGAACCAGTTATTCCAATTAGAGTTCCAGGTACTAACTGATAAGCAAGTTCAATTTCAGTGACAATTGAAATTTTTCTTTTCATTGCCTCTTGTAAAATTGGATTATCATATGGAATACCGGGATTTTTAACAATCAATTCCATGTTATCTAAAACAGTTAATGGATGCGAACCTAAAACAACGTCAGCTCCAAGACTCACTAATTCCTGTACATCTTGGGAATTTTCCTGTGCGTTCATATCATTAATACGAACGTTTTTTCCATTTCTTAATAATGTTTTAGCTGCAGCCGTCCCACTTCTAGCTAGACCTAATACAAGTATATTCTGATATGGGAAGTTTATTAATTTCTTCAATTCAAGCCCACCTCTATAAAGATACCTAATGCTGCAAACACAAGACCTACCAGCCAGAAGGTAGTCACAACTCTCCATTCGGACCAACCTAAAAGCTCATAATGATGGTGTAATGGACTCATTTTAAATACGCGTTTTCCAGTTGTCTTAAAGGAAATCACCTGAATGATTACCGATAATGTTTCAATAACAAACACACCGCCGATGATTACTAATAATATTTCCATCTTTGTAAGAATTGCAATTCCAGCAATTGCTCCCCCTAAAGCCAACGACCCAGTGTCTCCCATAAATACTTTGGCAGGGTGCGCATTAAAAACAAGAAATCCAAGCAATGCTCCAACAGCTGCTAATGCAAAAATAGCTATTTCAGTTTGAGGAATACCATACCAGGCCAGGATTGCAAATGCACCAAAAGCAATTGTAGCCGTACCCGCAAGCAAGCCATCCAGTCCATCAGTCAGATTCACTGCATTGGATGAACCTACAAGCATGAAAATAACTAGTAATGCATAGAACCAGCCCAATTCCCATTGGATATTTGTTCCTGGAATTTGAATATATGTTGAAAAATCATTTGCTTGTAAAACAAAGAAAAAGATTAACGCAATTACAATCTGGCCGATTAGTTTTTGTAAGGATGTTAATCCCAGATTTCGTTTCATTACTACTTTGATAAAATCATCCAGAAAGCCGAGCAAACCATAGCCCAGCAATACAAGAAGCAATAACCAAAGCTCATAGCCAATTCCTGCATTCACTTTCCATGTAACAATAAGCGAAGTAATAAGTATGCTTAATATTATCATAATACCGCCCATTGTCGGCGTCCCGCTCTTTTTAAGATGTGATTGCGGTCCTTCTTCCCTTATGCTTTGTCCAAATTTCAATCTTCGCAAAAATGGAATGAAAATTGGCGAAAATAGGACAGTAACTAGAAATGCTATCCCTATTGTCATGATTAATACTGTTAAGTTCACGTTTAGTTCCTCCTCCGTCCACTACTGTTCCTCATTTTCCTCTTGTATAATTAATTGATCTACCATTGACTCAAATGCAAGTCCGCGGGATGCTTTAAATAATACGATGGCGTCTTTATCCAACTCTTTTTCCAGGTCAGCTAACAGCAATTCTTTTGTAGCATAGTGGCTGTTTGAAACGGCATTATTATTTTTACTGACCTCTTCTGTTATAAAAGCAGCATTCTCCCCATAAGTATATAAATGAGTGATAGGCTCGGTAACTGCCTGAGCAATATCACGATGCATTTCTATAGCGTAGCTGCCAAGCTCTAATACATCGCCAAGTACAATTATTTTCTTTGAGAAGCCCTCCATCTGTTTAATCACTTCAATGGCACCTTTCATTGAAGTTGGCGAAGCATTATAGGAATCGTTGACAATCATTGCACCCTGTTTTGCTGGAAGCAATTCAAAACGCATGGATGTATGTTTCAAGTTACGTAATGCTTCTTTCTGTTTTTCAACAGGAACCTTCAGTTCTTCAGCAATTGTCAATGCAAAACCAGCATTCTTCGCATGATGTTTCCCAAATAACGCGACATCAAATTCTTCTCCATTATTCAAACTAAATGTTGTGCCATCAACAGTTATATCTGTCCCTATAATTTGCTTGTCATTTTTATCGAGAAAACCAACTGTTTTTATACTGATCTGTTTATCTGTATGTATATCTTCTAATAAAGGCTCGTCTCCATCGACAATTAACATACCTTCAGGTTTTAAACCATTGATAATTTCCAGTTTAGCTTTTGCAATACCTGCTCTGGATCCTAAAAACTCTATGTGAGACTCACCGATGTTTGTGATTATTGCATAGTCTGGCCGTGCAATTTTCGTCAATGCATCAATTTCACCAAAGCGATCCATTCCCATTTCAAGAACGAGAACCTCTGTATCTCTCGGCATAGAAAGAATGGTCAGCGGCAAGCCAATCTGATTGTTAAAGTTTCCTGAAGTGTAATGTGTCCGATAAGTTGAACTGCACAATGACGCAACTAAGTCTTTTGTCGTTGTTTTTCCATTCGAACCTGTAATTCCAATAACGACGGGATGAATCACATTACGGTAATAATGCGCAAGCTGTTGGAGTCCTTTTATCGTATCTTCTGTAGAGAATACAGGAAAATCTTTCGGGATGGAATTCGGCAATTCCTCCTTCTCATCCCAAATAACGGCAGCTGCACCATTTTTAATAGCATCTGTCACATAATCATGCCCATTAAAGTTCTCTCCCACTATCGGCACAAATAATGAGTGGGGAGCATGTACACGACTGTCTGTATTCACACAATTTATTTCAATTGCATCATATATATTTCCACCGTGCTTTGTAAATAATTGTTTTAATTCTTCCAGTTTAAATAGCATAATCGTATACTCCTTAACCTAATAATATATCAGTTCAAAAGACACAAGATACTTGCTGAATCAGTTCTGCTGTATTTTTTGAACTTGCTTCAATATAGCGTTCCTTGCAACCAGACGATCATCAAATGGAAGCTTCTTTCCCGCTATATCCTGATATGTTTCATGCCCTTTACCCGCGATAACTACAATATCACCTGGATTGGCATAGCTCATTACTTTTTCAATTGCAAGCTTACGATCCTCTTCTATTTCATAATTCGCAGACTGTTTATCCAATCCGGAGGTCATATCAGCCAGGATATCCTTTGGGTCTTCTGTTCTCGGGTTATCACTCGTAAAAACAGCGAAATCTCCCTTATCTACAGCAATTCTTGCCATTTCCGACCGTTTTGTCTGATCTCTATCTCCACCACAGCCAACAACAAGATATACATTCCCTGTTGTAAGCACCTTCGTTGTTTCTAAAATATTTTTTAACGCATCTGGTGTATGTGCGTAATCAACAATTACCGTGTAATCCTGACCAGCCTGCACTGTTTCAAAACGGCCTGGAACAGCAGCAATATGCTCAAGTGCCTGTTTTATTGTAATTAAAGGAACACCATTTACTATCGCTGCTGCACTTGCTGCCAGCATATTATATATGTTAAATTTGCCAATAAGCCTACTCGTAATTTTAACTGTTCCCAGTGGTGTTTTCAATCTAAATATTGTCCGCTCTGAAAAAAGCTGTATACTCGTTGCCATTATATCCGCTTTATTATGCATTCCATAGGTTACTACAGATTGTGCTGTCATTTTCTTTAACTCATTTGCATAGCTGTCATCTGCATTTATTACTGCATATTTATCTTTATGATTATAAGTGTTTCCGAGCCTTGAAAACAAGAGACTTTTTGCATAGAAATATTTCCATTCATTACCATGATAATCTAGATGATCCTGAGAAAGATTAGTAAAAATAACCGTATCGAAATCGCATCCATAAACTCTTCCAATATCCAGTGCATGAGAAGAAACTTCCATGATAACTTGCTCAATCCCCGCCTCTTTCATTTGCTTAAACAAGCGCTGTAAAGCTAAAGCATCAGGGGTTGTATTATTTGTTTTATAAACCTTATCCTCAAGTTTGGTTTGAATTGTACCAATTACCCCAGTCTTTCTTCCATATGTTTGATAAATTTCTTCCAAGAGATAAGTAACTGTTGTTTTTCCATTTGTCCCTGTAACTCCAATAAGAGGAAGTTCAGCAGTCGGATATTGATAAAATTTATTTACTATTTGTGCTAGCGCTCGAGTTGTATCAGATACTTGGATGACAGGTATTTCTGTATTCACGTTTTCTTCCACAATTAGTGCCTTAGCTCCATTCTTGATAGCTTCGCCGACATATAAATGCCCATCTGTCTGGAAGCCTCTTATACAGATAAATAGACTTCCAGGTTTTACTTTTCTGGAATCTATTTCTACTCCCGTAATTTCAATCTCTTGATAGTCGACTGGATTGTCTGCAAAAGGAAGAATAGAAATGAGTTCACTTAATTTCATTTGAGCACCCTTTTCATAGATATTATACCGATGTGAAAAGGATAATAAATTGCCCGGATTATGAATTACTATCACTTAAGAAGATCCGTATTTTAGCCCCTTGTTCTACTTTTTCTCCAGCCTTTGGCTCTTGATCAATAATTTTCTCACCAGTACCATTGACATCAATAGATAAATTGAGCAAATACTCGGTAAGGTCTTCTGGTGATAAACCTACTAGATCAGGAACTTCAACTAATGGTTCTTCTGGCCATTGATACTCTTTTTCAATACCATCTTTTCTTTTTTCAATCCCCATTACACTTAAACTGTCTTCAATAATCGTTCCTACAATCGGAGCTGCAACAACCCCACCAAATTGAACTGTATTTTTAGGATTATCTACCGCTACATAAACGACAATTTCTGGATCATCAGCCGGCGCAAACCCTATAAAAGAAACAATGTAGTTATTTTGCATATATCGTCCATCAGGACCAACTTTTTGAGCAGTTCCGGTTTTTCCTCCCACTCGGTACCCTTCAACATATGCAGGTCTGCCTGTACCCTGTGCAACAACCGACTCAAGGGCATATCTTAACTCCTCAGATGTTGTCTTGGAAATAACTTGTTTCTTTAAATTTGGCTCGTTTTTTTCCACTGCTTCCTCTGTAACTGGGTCTATCCATTCATCAGCAATATACGGTTCATACAGGTAACCCCCATTTACAGCAGCTGTTACAGCCATTACCTGTTGAATAGGAGTTACTGAAACCCCTTGTCCAAAAGCGGTTGTAGCGAGCTCCAATGGTCCAACATTCTCCGGATTAAAAAGGATTCCCGTACCCTCACCTTGCAAATCTACTCCAGTTTTTGCACCAAAGCCAAAGTTCTCGATATATGAAAATAAACGATCTGTTCCGAGCTTTTGCCCCAAAGTTACAAAACCCGGGTTACAGGAGTTTTGAACAACTTCTAAATAGGTTTGATGTCCATGTCCACCACTTTTCCAGCAATGAATCTCTGTACCCGCTACATTAATATCACCATCATCATGAAAATGATCATTTTCAAGGTCAATTACTTTTTCTTCTAGCGCTGCTGCCAGAGTAATAATCTTGAAAGTTGATCCAGGTTCATATGTGCTCCAAATTGGCAGGTTTCTATCAAAAATCTCTGCATCTACTTCCTGATAATTCTCGGGGTCAAAATTTGGACGTGTCGTCATCCCAAGTACCCCACCGGTTTTCGGATTAACAGCTATTGCCATTGCACCATCCGGGTTATATTTAAGTACTGCAAGGTCAAGCTCTCTTTCCATAATCGCCTGAACTTCTGAATGGATGGTTGTTTTTAAGTGTAATCCATCCTGTGGCGGGTGATACACATCAGCTAGAGTATCCATCCTTTTTCCCTTAGCGTCAGAATAAAAAGATAAACTGCCAGCCTGTCCGTTTAATTTATCATCATAATAACTTTCAAGCCCCATTAATCCTTGGCTATCAATTCCTGTAAAACCAAGCACGTGGCTCAATGCTGTACCATCCGGATAATGTCGCTTGGAATCCTTCGCTAAATATACCCCGGGCAAATTTAATAATCGTACAGCTTCTTCCGCTTCTTCAGAAACTTTTATTCCTTCTGGACGAATCGTCACACTTGATGCCTGCTTTGTAATTGTAGCGTAGACCTCATCAACCGGCGCCTGCAGAACCTTTGCCAATTTTTCCGCTGTTGCCTGCGGATCGAGTACTTGTCTTGGTACAACGACAACAGTTGGGGCGGTAACATTCTCTGCAAGCGTCTTACCTTCAGTATCGAGAATGTTTCCTCGTTCTGGCGCAAAGACAATATCTCTCGTCCATAAATTATTCGCCTCTTCATGCAGTTTATCCCCAATTACGAATTGTACATATCCTAGTCTGAATATAATAACGAACAAGAGGAAAAAAGCAAAAAGAAAAACAGCAACTATTCGTTTTTTAACCGTTATAGTAGATACCCGTTTCATACCTGCACTCCTTCATAGATAGGCTTGTATCCACTATATGTGATTTAAAAAACGAATAGAACACTGTTTACCTGTAATTATTCATTTGTATTATTTTCATCATCCTGCTGTTCTTTTTCATCTTCATTTGGATCTTCAAGCGGTTTCTTTTCTTCATTCGGAGGCAAGAATTCAACCCCTAAATAATCCCCTTGCTTAATTGGTGTATCCTGAGCAATTCCCTGCATAACGACATATCCATTCCCCGTACTTTCCAGTTGAAGTTCTAGCATATCTGCGAATTGCACAACTTCCCGCTTCGACCAGCCCATTATGTTCGGCATGCTTGGCTTATCAGTAATCAGAATAACATGCTTGTTAGGCAACATCTTTTCGCCAGGTTCAATATTTGCATCGGTAATCTTTTCACCATTTCCAACAACGGTTACTTTTAGATTTTTTTCCTGCAATACTTTAACAGATTGTGCTGTGCTCTTTCCAACGAGCTCAGGAGCCTTGATTTTCTCTATGCTTGTTCCTTCTTCTTCTTCAGGAGTAATATTTAAATAATGCAAACTATTTTCCATGACATTTTTTACAATAAATGAAACTGGTTTCGAACCGTATTCGGACAGTTCCAATTCCGGCTGCTGTACGGATACATAAATAATCAGTTCTGGATCCTCTATTGGCGCCATTCCCAGGAATGAGAATAATAATTCACTTCTTCCATTTAAATAGCCGCCGCCATTCGGGTTTGGTATTTCAGCAGTACCAGTTTTCCCGCCAATGGAGTAATCCTCCAGCCGGAAGACTTTACCTGTCCCATAATCTTTTTCCACTACATCTTGCAATAATCCACGCACTTGTTTAGCGGTTTCTGCAGAAATTGGTTCCGAAACGACAGTCGGTTCCTTTTTCTCCAAGATTTCTCCAGTAGTTGAGTCAATAATTTTGCCAATTACATACGGTTGCAGCATTTTTCCGTCATTTGCGATAGCAGTTGCAGCTTTCATCATTTGAATTGGAGTTACCGTGCTTCCTTGTCCAAATGCAGCAGTAAGTTTTTCAAGTGGCCAGTTATAAAGGATCTCCCCTGCAATTTCGCCGGGCAAATCAATTCCAGTAGGTTTATCAAAATCAAATGCCTGCAGGTACTCAAGGAACTTTTCCGTTCCAATTTTTTCCCATACAAGCTTTGATGCAGCTACGTTGGATGAACGGGCAAAGCCTTCATCAAAGCTTATCGTTCCCCAGCCTTCCCCTTTATTATGGTCGGGAATCGGACTTATTTTTTCATTTACTTTATAAGTACCAGACATGAAACCTTCGCCGCCATTATATACGCCTTCTTGAATCGCAGCAGCCCACGTAAACATTTTCACTGTGGAACCTGGTTCAATTGGAGTGGAAACAACGTCATTATACCAGTTCTCAACATTAGAAGGATTATTTGGATTGTAGCTTGGCCTAGTACTCATAGCTAAAACTTCTCCGGTTTTAGCATGCATGACAATACCTGTCATTCTTTCTGGATTATATTCAGCATCAACCGTAGTTAGAGCTTCATCTAACAATGTTTGAATCTTTTGATCTAGTGTTAAGTAGACATCATCGCCATCCTCAGGCGCTTTGATAATTTCTTTAGGGTCTAGTAATCTCGTATTATAGAGGTCACGCTGGTAGGATATATAGCCATCTTTACCACGCAATAACCCATCCATTTCATTTTCCATTCCAGCAATTCCCTGGACCTCGGTTTTTATTCCATCTTCTGTTTCAACATCTGTCTCTCTTGCAAACCCTATGATGTGGGAAGCAAATACGCCATTTGGATAATAGCGCATCGGCTCTTCTTCAAAATAGATTCCAGGCAGCTTTAGCGCTTCAATTTCTTCCTTTTCCTTTTGGGTTAAGTGTTTACCCGGGTTTCCGAATTCAACCTGAAAACGCTCTTTGTCCATTCCACTTTGAAATGCCTCTACTAAAACACCTGGTTCAACATCCATTATTGTTGCAAGTTTCTTTGAAGTTTCTTCTGGGTCTTCGACATGTCTCGGTTTGTCCGGATCGTCTGTATAGGTTTCATCAATAACTGCGTAGACTCTATATGTCGGTCGGTCATAGGCTAATACCATTCCGTTTTTATCGTAGATCTTCCCTCGTTCTGCACGAATAGAATAAGAGGAAGTGCGTTTTTGCTCTGCCCATTCCTCTAACGAAATATTATTCACTTCACCTGTGGCCTGTATATAAATAAATCTTCCAGTCAAGACTAAAAATACTGCAGCAAAAAGGATGATAAAAATCCCCGCCATCATATGAGTTGTCTTGTTTTTCCTCACATTAATTGCCCCTTACTCTTTATCTACGACCTTTGCTTGTTTAACCTCAGCATTTTGAATTTTTAGTCCATGTCCTTCAGCAATCGAGATAATTCTTTCTGGACGGGATAGTTCTTTAACTTCAAATGCTAATCCTTCATTCGTTACTTTCTGTTTTTGCACAGTTGTTTCTAACTTCTGAAGGTCACGGTTCATTGAGTCTGTCGCTGAAGATAAGGATACCATAAAAATGCCTGCAATAATAACGCCAGCTGCGATTATGGAATAAATTACTTTTTCTCCTTTTGTTACCCAGCCTTGTTTTTTAACTTTAACTGGAACTTTACTTGGCGATTGCTTTGGACTTGGAGTTGTTTGCCAGCTCCGTGCATGATTAGCACTCATTACTTTCTCCACCCTTCCCCGAATGTAAATTCATCATTCCATTGTTCTTTTTTCTCTACTATTCTTAGCTTAGCTGAACGCGAACGGCGATTTTCCTCCAATTCGTTATTTTCAGCTACAATTGGTTTTCTTGTAATTAATTTGAAGGGAGCTTGATGCCCTTCAGGTATAACCGGCAAGTTTCTAGGTGTTTCTTTTGCTGTACTCCATTTTTTAAAAGCTTGTTTACATAAACGATCTTCTAAGGAATGGAAGGTAATTACTACGATTCTTCCATCAATACTTACTGTTTTTGCTGCTTGATGCAACGCCTCATTGAAAGCACCTAACTCATCATTTACAGCTATTCGAATTGCTTGAAAAATCCTTTTCGCTGGATGTCCGCCTTTTCTTCTTGCTGGAGCGGGAATAGCCTCCTTGATAAGTTCTACAAGTTCAAAGGTTGTTTCAATTTTTGCCGTTTTTCTTCTTTCCTCAATCTTCCTTGCAATCTGTTTAGAGAATTTCTCCTCACCATATTGGAAAAATATCGAGACTAATTTTTCATATGGCCACTCATTTACGATTTCAAAAGCTGTTAATTCATTGTCTTGATTCATTCGCATATCCAGTTTTGCATCCTGCTGATAACTAAAGCCTCTTTCACCTCGGTCCAGCTGTGGGGATGAAACTCCTAAATCGAATAAAATGCCATCTGCTTCATTAATGCCGTGTTTTTCTAATTCATCTTCTAATTGTCTGAAGTTTGCATGGATAAAAAGTATCCGGTCAGCATACGCTGCAAGCCTTCCCTTAGCTGCTTCCAATGCATCTTTATCTTGATCAAAGGCTATTAATAATCCATCTTCGTTTAACTGTGAAGCGATTTCTAATGAATGTCCTCCACCGCCTACTGTGCAATCGATGTATGTACCTGTTGGCTTAATATCCAGACCATCTATTGTTTCTTTTTTTAATACGCTGTAATGCTCGAACAAAATATCACCTGCTTCAATTCTATGCATGCTGTTTAAATATCAAAATCCATAAGGTTTTCTGCAATTTCTGCGAAAGATTCCTCTGATTCTTCCACATATTCTTCCCACTTATCATTCGCCCAAATCTCTACGCGTTCAGAAACGCCAATTACGACACATTCCTTTTCCAAATCTGCGTAGTTTCTCAAGGTCTGTGGGATATTTATTCTTCCCTGTTTATCCACTTCACATTCAATCGCTCCAGAAAAGAAGAAACGAGTAAATGCTCTAGCATCTTTTTTTGTCAGTGGGAGCTGTTTTAGTTTTTCTTCAATCACTTTCCATTCATCAAGTGGGTAAGCAAATAAACATTTATCAAGACCGCGAGTCACAACGAAAGAATCCCCAAGTCCTTCACGGAACTTTGAAGGAACAATCATTCTTCCTTTGACATCTACATTATGTTTATATTCTCCCATGAACATAGAGTTCTCCCCACTTTCGTATTTTCATTCTACCACAACCCTCCACTATCCACCACTGGAATTTCGTTTTTTTTTCATTATTACAGTTTTGTTAGTAGTTTGTTAAATAAATAAAAAGAAGAAAGCTATTAAATCAACGTTTAATAGCTTTCTTCTTTTTATTTATTAAAGTGGCGGATGGTGGAGGGAAAATTGCCAAGCAGGAATTCTATAGCCATTTATTCCTAATCCCTTTAAAAACAGTGATCCTGTTCTAACAAGTAAAATAACTCTTCCAGGTATTTAAGCCAATATCTTTCGTTTTGCCGTCCACCATTCATCTGAATGTCGCCTAACACACCAGCCCGCCACTGAAGAACGAAATGTGGTCGGGCTGACGATAGAATAAAAATTCATTTTGTTTTTGATTAGTCAGCAGTATACATACAAAAATACAAGTATTATGATGTGGATGCATCACAACAGAATTTACTGTTGAAAAATTTTAGTTCATTTTAGATAAACAGCATAATGTTTCTCAGTGAAACAGGATGGATGGTTTACTGCCTGTCGAATAAATTCCTTGCCATGTGAATTTAGCAGCGGCAGGGGGTTCCATTTTCTTTCCTGGAATCCATCATCCGGACGCAGCATCATTTGGATTAAATCATATTGATAGAGCTCTTTCTCATACTTTTCTTCCATTGCCTGCTTCATTCGATCTCTCAGAAAATCAACTTCCCGATAAAGGTAAAACAAGTTCTTATCTGATAATTGCTTTACATCAGCACGAATAGCGGCAGCAATCTGTTGCATTGGTTCATGAGCCTCAGCAATTGTTTGTTTCAATGCATTGGCTGCTTCATCAATTGATGAATTCTGTTTGCTCTTCAGCCAATCCTCTCGCTCCGTTTCTGTGCCGTTCTGAATAGCACTCTCCAGTTCAATTCCCGTTAACTCAAGTGCCTTCCTTACCTTAGCTGGCACATACGTATAGGATAAACGCGGTACTACTGGAGGCATTTTCACTTCCAGAGAATGAAAGGCTTGTTTGAGAGCTGCCCAATAACTGATTTCCCCAGGACCGCCAACAAAAGCAAGCGTTGGAAACAGCAGCTCCTGCATCAATGGTCTGGAAACAACGTTATTACTTAAATGCTCCGGTTTATTAACAGCTATATGGAGCAGTTCTTCTGTTGTTAATTGTATTTCATTCTGCTTGCCTTTCCAGTTTCCGTCGTCAGTCCGTTCTAATAAAATACGTTCTTCATCCATCTGGTAAAACAGATGCCCGTCTGAAGGTTTGACTTCAAGGCTTAGTGTATAATCCTTTCTTTTCAATGCCTCAGCAGCTTCGTATACACCATGGCTGATTTTATTTTGTTTTTCAATAAGCTCTATAAAGTAATTGCTCTCTAAACTGCGGATTTCATCGGCTGCTGCATCAACAAGCACAAGACCTTCATCTTGAAAGAGCTTGAAAATAATATTCGCAAAGAAATCAGTAAAACTGATTGATTCATCAACAGAATCCATCAATCCTTCATATAGATCTCTTGTATATTCCGTCTCTTGAAGCTCGGCAAATAGATGGTCCAGCCATTTTCTGCAAAGGTCTTTATCCAATTCAATATGAGAAACAGAAGTTTTTTTATATAGTGACTGATTAAATTTACATTTTTTTAGTGTAGCACCTTCTGGCATATAAACATGATTTATTTCATCATAGTCATGATCTTCTCCCGCAATCCAGAAAACTGGTATGACAGGAACACCTAAAGCACGCTCTTGTTGTTTCGCCAATTGAATAATCGAAATCACTTTATTTATCGAGTAAAGCGGACCTGTTAATAGACCTGCCTGCTGTCCACCGATTACAACTAGTGTTTCTTGTTCTTTTAATTTCCCGATGTTATTCATTGTTGATTCTGACGCACCCCATGCACGATTTAACTTTTTCAATTGAGTTGAAAGTTCTTCTCGCTTATAGCTTCGCTTTTTTAACTCAGACACTCTCTCTTTGAAATCGAGAAATGGATGGTAATCAAAAAATTGCATGATTTCTTGTTTGTTTTCTCTATAATCAGCGATCAACTGACCTTCTTTTTTTATATTTATCGCGTCGATTCGCATGCAGTTCTACTCCTTTAAAATTCTTTAAGTCCATGTAGTATTGTACATAATCTTTATATAAATTTCACACAATCTGTTTACGCGAAGTTTAAGCAGCTAATTGCTTAATAATACCCACTACCATAAAACAACCGTAGAGGAAGAAAAATAGCAGAAAAGAAATTCTCCATAATATTCTTACCGCTTTTCTCAATTCAACATCACGCTTTGTCTTCCATTGGATAAAAATTATCAATGATAATAAGGTCAGAAGGAAAATTAAAATAATGCCAGTAAAGCTCCTGCCAAATATTAATGTCAGCATAATGGATACAGCGATAATATAAAAACAAGTTGTCCAAGCAACCATTTTATGTACCGCTTTAAGCTTGTTTCGTTCCCAAATCATACTGATCATATAAACCAGCAAGCTTGCAATAATAGGGATTGTAATAAAGAAAGATAAGATGTAACTAATTATATCAAGCATTGCAGCTTTTCCCCTTCTGTTTTAATTAAGCGCTGATAGAACCATTTATCAGTGCTTTAAAGTATGATTAGATAGTTTCTTCAGCATTCATTGTACCAAATTCATCTAGGTTTCGCTCTATATTTTTCGGATGAATCTTTCACCACATCAAGATTTAAAAAAATATTCAATTAGGTTATAATTGAGAAGGGAGAAAATATAAACAAAGCTCACTTCTTTTGTAATATTCGTACATATAGAAGGCTTATGTCAATGATTAATATAAGGGGGAAAAGGAATGAATGGTGTAAAAGTAGAAAACTTATTAATTAATTATAAGACACTGGAAAAGTTTAAACGCTTTAAGGAATATGGGAACCAGGAATTATCAATGTATGAGGATTTACAAAATAAGTTTATCGAAAATAACAGTAAATCGCCATTTTATGGAGTTTATATTGGAGAGAACCTGATTGCCAGAATGAGTCTGTATGAAGTAGATAAGAAATATGACTACTATTTCGAGCCGCAGCAAGATTACGTAGCAATCTGGAAACTTGAAGTTCTGCCTGATTATCAAGGGAGGGGTTATGGCAAGACGATGGTTGATTTTGCTAAAAGCTTTACATTGCCGATTAAAACAAGTCCAAGAATTAACTCCCATGGTTTTTGGGAAAAAATGGGCTTCGATAAAGCCCATTACGAAATGGAACGTGATCTTGGTGAAAACCCGCTCATCTGGTTACCGGCAGGGGTTAAAGAAAAAGAAACTCACCCAGCAGAATAATAAACAAAAAAGCCCCATCACAAGTAATTCACTTGTTTAGATGGGGTTTATTTAATAGCTTCAACCATTCACTCAGCTTCTTTGTCGGATTGTACCCAACTCCAAAGTTTCTCCATTTCCTGCCATGCATTTTTATATCTTTCCACTTGCTTCACCAGCTTGTGATTCTCTTCTTGAAGATGGTGAAGCATTTCAGCTTGAACCTGATAGTTTTGCACTTCCTCTTCTAAATCCTTATGCTTTATTTTCTCTAATATTTGTATGACAGATTCAATCATTCGTTTATCACCAGTATGATTTGTATGAAGTTCCTGCAAAGCTTGGCTGCTTGCCTTTTTTCTTTCTTCCTTAGCAGATTGAATTGCTCCTTCGTATTGCTTGCGAATGGTTGCATTCCATCTGAAGCCACAAGCCGCAGGGGTTCTTGCTAATTTGTTAGCAACTACCTTAAAAGCTTCCAATTGTGTCTTGCCATTCTTAATATATTGCAAAACTGTTTCTGCTAATAAATCATCTTCTTCTCTTGTCCACGCATCTTGTCTGGTTTCTTTCATGGCACTCCTCCTCATTGCTTTGCTACCAATGTATGCAGTAAAGAGGGTTGGTAGAATAGAGATTATACTTTTCTATCAAAAAACTTTTGTACTGCTCTTTTATGTTCCGCCGTTTCCCATAGAGTTGCAGTGTTTTTAAGTTCTTCGTACATCTCAAGCGTAAGTTCATTTGCATTAATACTTGTTTTAAATTGCTGTTTTAGTATTCGCATTTGCATCACGGATTTACGAATATAATCGTCAAGCACCAAATTCATATGCTGCCATGCTGCATTATCAATAACTTGATGTAACCAGCCCTTAGCTAATAGTTCATCCGCCTGATAGCTTTTGCCACGTGTAAGCCAATCTAACGCAAAGCTTGGGTGCACTTTTTTATAGAGTATCGCTCCGCCTCCCCAGCCAGGCAATATCCCAATCTTGCTTTGAATAAAGCCAAAGTTTGTTCCGCTCTTCGCAATGCGTATATCACAAGCAGTCGCCAGCTCACATCCTCCCCCTAAAGCATCTCCATTTAATAATGCAATAACAGGAACCGGAAAATGTACAATCGAGTTAAGAACTGACATCATCGGTGATAAGCGCTCAATTGCATCTTCTGTTTTTAATTGCCCGTGGAGATCATTTAAATCTCCCCCCGCAGAAAACATTTTATCATCTGACCCTGTGATAACAAGAAATTTTATTTCTTCTAGTGCTGCGTTTTTAATACAATCACTAAGTTGATTTGCCATCCCCAATGATATTGCATTTCTTTTTTCTGAACGATTTAAGCGTAATAACCCATACCCTGCATTTTTCTTTTCATATGTAATAAACCTTTCCATTCCCATCCCCCCTCGACTATCTTTAATTATAAACCCATCTTTCATACCAATGAAACTGAAACAGACTCCTGGTGTCTTTTATTCGATTTAAGCAGGTTCTGATGCCTGGAAACCCACGACAGCTCCCTTATCAGCGAAACTTTTTTTGGCGGACCACAACACATTGGGACGTGTTCGTATTTAGACTATGTGCTAATAAACAAAAAAACAGATCACAAATTGTGATCTGTTTTTTATTGGAAATTAGTTGCTTACAACTTCTTTTCCATCGTAGTGTCCGCATGATTTACATACATGGTGCTGTTTTGTTAATTCACCACAATTTGAACATTCTACCATGCCAGGCACTTGTAACTTTTTATGTGTACGACGTTGGTTTGTAACTTTTTTAGATGTTTTACGTTTAGGTACTGCCATGACCTACACCTCCTTCAAATGAAAAGAAAACTCAGACGAGAATTACTCGTTTTCTTTCTTCCTATTTTCAAGTAAAGACTCCAATTTTTTTAAACGTGGATCAATCGTCTTTTCCTTTATTTCTTCTTGAACAAACTGCCAGCCTTCACCTGCTGTTGGTGCTGCACCTTCAGGATTTACTTCATCAGTAAATACACGAAATGGAACTGCCAATAGAATATTTTCCATGATATAGGGTTTTAAGTCAAGAACCTCTCCCTTTATCGAGTGAATTTCATTATCTTCGTCCTCATTTGTATAATACGGTGATGTAGTAAATACTTCACTTTCCTCAATCTGATAAGGATATGGCACATCAACCAGCGTTCTTGCACAAGGCAAAATCATTTCTCCTTTAATTTTCATGGAAGCAATAATTTCTTCTCCTTCGACTATAAAAGTCACATGAACTTGTGCGGGATCAATGCGGCGGATATCGTTGTTCATTGTTTCTAATTCAGAAACATCGACAATGCCTTCAAATTCCATTGGCTCATTAATGCTTGATTTATGGATTTGAGCGACAGTAAACTTCATAATTATCACCTCTAGGCAACAAGAGTAATTTTAAAAGAAAATTGCACTTTTGTCAACATCTTTTCTTTACACAGTATAGAAAATTGTTTTATGATGCTGTTTTACTTTTGATAAAGTAAAATGATGTTGTACATCTGCTTCTATTATTTGATACAATAATACCACATTATTGCTAGGAGCTGAAATAAATGAGAGCATGTGGCTTAATTGTAGAATATAATCCATTTCACAATGGACATTATTATCATATCCAAGAAGCTAAAAAAGCATCAAATGCTGACTGTATTATCGCCGTGATGAGCGGGAACTTCTTACAGCGGGGAGAACCTGCAATAATTGATAAATTCTCTCGCGCCCGTGCTGCACTTTCCTCAGGTGCAGATATTGTACTCGAGCTTCCGTATCCTTACGCAGTCCAAAACAGTGATTATTTTTCCTTTGGAGCTGTACAAACTCTAAATACAATCGGAGTATCCAGCATCTGCTTCGGAAGTGAATCTGGTGATATAAATTATTTTATTAATAGTTACCATATATTCCAGCAAAAATCATCAGTTTATGAGTTGGAATTAAAAAAATGGCTGGACGGTGGTTTTTCCTTCCCTGAATCAAGTATGCATGCATATGAAGCAATCGGGCTGACTGATGCCCGCTTTGATCTCTCACAGCCTAATAACATTCTGGGCTACAGCTATGTTAAGACAATTTTGGATAATAATCTTAATATTGAACCACTTACAATCAAACGTCATAGCAGCCATTATCATCAACAAGAAATCACAAATCAGATTGCCAGTGCAACAAGCATACGCAAAGAGCTGTTTAATCATGATGGGGAAATGACAGACATAGCTGCTGCTGCACTTCCTGATTCAAGCACAAAACAATTGTTGGAGTATAAAAAGCAAGCAGGACACTGGCACAACTGGGAATCCTATTTTTCATATTTAAATTATCGTGTCCAAACTATGTCTCTGGAAGAACTGCAAAAGATTCACGGAGTGTCAGAAGGTTTGGAACATCGTATAAAGAAAACAGCAAAAACAGCAGAAAATATGAATGCTTGGATTGAAATGGTTAAATCCAAACGGTACACATGGACAAGAATCCAACGCATGTTTATCCATATATTAACAAATACCAAAAAGACAGATTTAGAAGCTTTTCTTCACGCACCTGATAATATGCCATATATTCGTTTACTTGGAATGACAAAAACCGGTCAGCATTATTTAAATGGCATTAAAAAGGATTTAGATGTTCCGATAATTACTTCTTTAAGCCGGACAATGCATCCTATGCTTCAACTTGAAGAAAAAGCAACGGCTGCATACTATAGCATCCTTGCTCCTGCTATAAAGAAAAAGCTAGCCAAGCAAGAAATCACGCAGCCCATAATGCTCTGAAAACAATAAAAGCTCAAGAATGAAGACCAATTACTTCACCTTGAGCTTTTCATTATTGCTTTTCTGAAAGTTCTTCCAAATAGTCTAACGCATCAGAGAATGTATCTACAGGAACAATCTCCATATCAGATTCAATTTCTTCAGCAACTTGCTTAGCTACCTTATAGTTCGAACCCTCTTTGCCACCTTCATTCGGAGCAAAGAAAATATCTATGCCTTTGCGATCTGCAGATACAATTTTCTTATCTATCCCGCCTATACGAAAAACATTGCCTTCGTAATCAATTTCACCTGTGCCAGCAATCTGGTAACCTTTCGTTATATCTGTTGCCGTTAACTGATCATATATCTCTAAAGAAAACATTAAACCAGCACTTGGACCGCCAATATTTCCACTGGAAAAGTCAACCTCAGGATTTACCGTCACCTCACGATCAGTAACCAAACTAATTCCAATTCCGACTTTATCCAGATTTTCTTCAAATTGTTTTAACCCTATTTCTGCACTTTCCGCTTTCTCATTTCTGATAAATTCCACTGTAATTGTTTCTCCAGCTTCTTTTCCTTCAACAAGTTCAATCAGATCATTTGCTTCTTTAATTTCAGTATCATCAATCTTTGTAATTCTGTCCCCTGTTTCAAGCTTTCCATCAGCAGGCATATTTTCTACAACACTAACTACATACACGCCTACATAATCAATCTGAATATCTTTTTTTGCCGCTTCATATGCAACAACTAAAGAGGCCTCCTGCGAGCTTTCCATGACCTGTAATTGCGCATGCATATAATCATCTTGTGATATCCCTTCAGGGAACACCTCACTTAGCGGACTAATCTCATTATGTGGCATTATTTTCGCCAGCACATACTGAATTGGAGTCGCTTGTAATCCACTTACTGTAACAAGGTGCATTTCACCCTCACTATCATAGCCGTCCATCACATCAACGACTGGATTAAGCGGTTCTGTTCGGCCAGGCTTTTGAATATAGTACGGCAGCTGATATGTAGATAAAAAGTAAGCAATAATTAGGATTAATACATATAAAACAATTTTTCTTTTCGTAAATTTCATTCCGTGCCTGACTCCTTCCTTTTCTTCAACAAATTCTTATCTGTATATCTGGTTGGCATAATTTATAGGCTTGTCTGCGTATAGTGATAGAGAGCAGAAATAATAACTAGCATTAGTTTACACCCAACAAAATCGCTTGTACAGAACATGGCTAAAATTTAGGAGGCTTTCGATTGAATCCATATTTTAAAACGGTACTTTTATCCAGTATAACAATTCTCCTAACCATATTGTTAATTTATTTTCCCGATGCTGCTCTTTCAGCAAGTCTCCGTGGCTTAAAAATGTGGGCAGAAGTTGTTTTTCCTTCATTATTGCCTTTTTTTATTACAGCTGAACTGCTGCTTGCTTTTGGAGTAGTTAAATTTCTTGGAGTATTATTTGAACCGATTATGCGCCCCTTATTCAATGTGCCTGGTGTTGGAAGTTTTGGCTGGATTATGGGAATGGCAAGCGGTTATCCAACAGGGGCGAAAATCGCTGCACGTTTAAGAGAAGAAAAACAGTTAACAAAGCTTGAAGCAGAAAGACTAGTAGCTTTTACTAATAATTCAAGCCCCCTCTTTATTTTTGGAGCAATTTCCATTGGTTTTTTTCATGATGTTAAGCTTGGCATGCTGCTGGCAGTTTGCCATTATTTAAGCAATATGTTAGTTGGGATCCTTATGCGTTTTCATGGTCGAAAAGCGGGTGCATCAGAAAAGAACCCTGCTGCCAAAAAATTTTATAAGCCAAGTATTAAAGCCGCACTCGGAAGCATGCATAGAACGAGGCTAAAAGATGGAAGGCCGATTGGTGAAATCCTTGGCGACTCCGTTCTTCAATCAATCAAAACACTTATCATGGTTGGCGGCTTTATCATTCTTTTCTCTGTCATTATTCAATTACTTCATCTTGTTCATTTTTCAGTATTTATCGGAAATATTTTTTCTGCCTTATTTTATTTTATCGGTATCCCTGTTCATTTTGGAGAAGCTTTTTTCTCTGGTTTATTTGAAATCACATTAGGTGCAACGTTAATTTCTCAATTCGCAACAGATTCATTATTGCATAAATCAATTTTAGTCAGCTTTATTCTTGGCTTCAATGGTTTTTCTATACAAGCACAGGTAGCAAGCATCTTAGCGAAAACAGATATACGGTTCACACCCTATTTCTTTGCCAGGTTTCTCCATGGTTTAATCGCTGCCATTCTAACGGTATTGCTTTATCGTCCTCTCTATATAAACAGACAACAGACAGAACTTACATCAACTCCTGCTGTAAGCGAAAACCACTTTTGGGAAAAGGCTTTCGATATTCTTTTTCAAAACGGGCCTTTGATTACAATATTTTTCTTAAGTTTGAGTTTTATATTGCTCCTAAACAAAAAGAGAAGAGATGGTCAATAGACCACCTCTTTTTTCTTTTTTATAAAAAGTTAAATTTCCCCTTTAATGCTTCATCTACTGCATCTGGGACCAATCCTGAAATATCTCCATTATACTTGGCTATTTCTTTTATCATGCTTGAGCTTAAAAAAGAGTACTGATTATTTGTCATAATAAAGAACGTTTCCACATCTTTGTTCAGTTTGCGGTTCATTGAGGTAATTTGCATCTCATATTCAAAATCACTTACAGCTCGCAGACCCCTTAAAACTGCGTCAGCATTTTTCTCTCTGGCATAATCCATTAAAAGGATGTCAGAAGAATCAACCGAGACATTAGGCAAATGCTTTGTTGACTCCCTAATCAACTGTACGCGTTCTTCCACAGAAAATAATGGTGATTTCGACTGGTTATTAAATACCGTTACCAAAATATTGCTAAAGATTTTTGCCCCTCTTTCTACAATATCAAGATGCCCATTTGTAAACGGATCAAAACTGCCTGGTACAATCGCTAATTTAGACATAAGTATATTCCCCCTCTAAAGTGCACGATAAATCGTTATCGCAATCGTATTGCTGTATTTTTCTTTTTTTATGATAGAATACTCTGCTGTTTTCTCAGGTAACTGTTCAGCTGGATCATGCTCACAATAAATAAAACCGCCTTGTTTAAGTAGCTGGTTTTCAGTCAATTCTTTAAACAGGTCTTGATAGTTCATTTTATTATATGGCGGATCTAGAAGGATCAGGTCGAATTTTAATTCTCGCTTTGCAGCTGCTTTCAAGGCACGAAAAGCATCTGTGCGAAATACTTCAGCCCTATCCTCTAGCTTTACCGTTTTCAGGTTTTCTTTAATCGTATGTATTGCTTTTGATTGTTTATCAACAAATATTGCAGTATCCATTCCACGGCTTAATGCCTCGATACCTAATGAACCACTTCCAGCAAATAGATCAAGAACAGTTCCACCATCAAAGTATGGACCAATTACTTGAAAGACTGCTTCTTTTATTTTATCAGTAGTTGGTCTGGTCGCTGTCCCGGGAACAGCCTTTAAGCTTTTTCCTTTTTGATTTCCAGCTATTACACGCACATTTTTCACCTCGATTTACGACGTTTCGTCATAATGCTACCATATATCGCGAATTTAGAAAACATTTGTCTAATACTACTTTTCGCTATTTAGTATATTTTTTATTTCTTTGTACATAATAGCATAATGATTCAACTAATCGTTAGCTTGGTTGTTTCAAAACAGAGTATACTTATTCTTCCCCATAGGTTTTACTCTGGTTTCTCCTCTCCCTTTGTCTTTTTGTTTTCACGCAAAGAAAACAAAAAGAACCTGCAGAATTTATTCTGCAGGTTTTCTCTTTTTACTCAACTTTCCAGTTCTTATCGTTCATTTTATAATTCAATATTTATGTTAAATATAACTTCATCTTAACCTTCTTCACCCCTAGAGAACAATCCTCGATTTTCGGTCTCAGTGAATCTTTATCAAGGACGGATTTCTCAAATTTACAGTATCCCTAAGGCGGAATTCTGAATTAAAGTAATCAGCATTCTACTTTTAAGGTGAAGCTAAACGAGCTCGCTGGGAAAGTCAACTTCACTTGAATTTATTAAGTATCTTAACACAATTTATTAGTGTAAAATTGGCGTAATTGAAAAACCCCTATAGATAAATTTTATCCATAGGAGTTTCTATATACCCATTTTATAATCATACTTTTTAGCATCATCAGGTTTAGCATTTTCGAAATCTGTGCGGATAAATGGCTTATAGGAACGTTCGACCTTTGAAACAAAAGAATGTTTTAATAACTTTTTCTCAATAGCCTCAATATCTTCCTGATTCACATAGATGACCGCGTATTTTAGTTTTCTGGAAACATAAATTAAATTGCCGTAGCGCTTTATATGCTTCATATTCTTCATATGCTGAAACCAAACGATAAGTCCTTGTCTCTTTGTAATCAATCGTGCGCACCATCCTCTGTTTAAACTTCCCATATTATAAACTGTTTATATCTGCAAATACAAGACATAGACGTATATATTTGAATCTTTAATTAGCGGAGCGGAAAACCCCACTAATTAAAGATTAGCTTTATGAAGCACAGCCACAACCGCCGCCACTGCCACAGCCACAGCCACTATCACTCAGTGCTGCACCATCTTTAGGTGCCTTAATTTGATCACTAACACTAAAAGCAATATACTCGCTGATTTCATCCAGCAGAGTTTGCAGGTTACGTTCTGCAACCTTATATGCTGCCACTGTCTCATGCATATCCATCGCCCGTTTTGTCTGACGGACTTGCTTCATTATTTCCTGATAGTCTGGATGATAACGTCCAAAGCGCTGGATATCATCATAGTGATCTTTTATATTAGTAAAAGCCTTAATCAGCTGTTGAGCTACTTCATCTTGTGCTAAAGCAGTTTTCTTTTGCTGATAGTCTTCCATTACCTCTGATTGGAGGACCATTTGACCAAGTTGCTCAGAATAATCGAGAATTGTTACATATTCCATATTAGCAATCATTTTAACACCTCCACTATCATACTATCATTTAAACGCGATAATGAAAATAATTCGGCATTAATCTTTTAATAAATTTGCTAGATTTATTAACATAGAAGCCATCTGCACCTGATCATTCACCCGATTTAAACGTTGAGACAATGTCTGACCGTAGAAAACTTTCGCCTCTTTCTCCAATTCGGGAATACGAGTTGCCCCATCTCTCGATAAATAGCGGTACCAAATTGGTCTTTGTCTCATGAATTCCACTAATTTTGGCTGCTGTTTTATATAATTATAAGTTGCACGATCCATTATTTCTCCCCCTTAATCATGAAACCAATGAAATCCTCGGTTCGGGGCGTTTAATTTACTTTTATTTGTTCGCTGATATTGAGAAACGAGTTCCTGCACTGTTGATAATGTCTTGCTAAGCTGTTGAACTTGTTCTTGAAGCTTGTTTACATCCAAAGTTTCAGTGTATTTTAATATTTGTTTTACTAAATCTGATTTCATATCAAACTTTAAGGAATTTTTTTCACCCTCCATTGATTTTTCAGTTTCATCGTCTTGAAATTGCTCCCAATATTCATCCTCTTCACCCAGCAGAATCCACTGCTCAAAAATCTCTTGCCAGCCTTTTCCATTTTTCCTGATTTCTTTGATTAACTTCGGATATTTATTAATAAAATTTCTAAAGCGAATAATCTCCGGATTTAACTTAGTATCTGACACTTTGCTTCACCTCTTTAAACAGTTTTCCTAGTATTAATCTATGCGAATGTCCTATAACTGTTCAAGGTAAAAATAAAGATTATAAAAGCAAAGCCAATGTTACATCGGCTTTGCTAAAAAGTTTTGTGTATAATAGAGACGATAGACACCTACACCTAAATGTGTGTATTCGTCCGTTAACAATGCTTCACGGTGTCCTTCACTATTCAACCATCCCTCTACCGCTGCGGGAGCGTCAGGGTATTGAGCTGCAATATTTTCACCGGCTGCAATATAAAATAATCCTGTAACATCCAATCTTTCTTTCAAACCATCGCCATTTAAACTATAATGTGAAAAATAGTTTTGTTCAAACATATCTTTGCTGTGATTGAAAGCAACTTCGCTTACTGTATCTTCCCACTCAAGCGCCTCCTTATCAAATCTGTTCCGCAGCACATTACTAATGTCAAAAATCTGATGTTCCATGCCTGCTTCTACTTGTCTCCATTCGGCATCCGTAAGATCCGGTTCTGGAGGCAATGTGCCCCGGTAGGTCACTTCATATGGCCTTTGCCTTAGAAGCACATCAGCATCCATAACTCGAATAGATGACAATTCATTTGTGAATGTATCAAAATATAATTGCAGGAATATATCATCTGTCAGTTTTACCAAAGGTCTTGCTGCTACATCTTCAGCTGTCATTTTAAAAGTATAGGATGCTATTTCTTTCGTATAATTAACCTCATCACCAAAGGTAAACTCATCATTCAATTGGTCATAAGCTTGTCCAATTGCAACTGGTTCTATTTTTAAGCCTTCCCCAACAGCATATACCGTCTTAACAGTATGATCTTCAATGCCAAACTGAACATAATGTGCAGCATGATCTGTATAAACCCACCACTTATAATTATATGCGCTTAAATCCTTCCGTTCAGGCTCTCCCATCGCTTCAAGAAGATCTTCTTCCGATTTACCTATCCATGAATATAAATCACCCTCTAAAGGGATATTTGACACGGATTGCTCAGGTGCAACTTTTGACTGAAGCACATTCATTTTTTCTACCGCTTCATGTTTAACTTGTTCCTTAAAATCTGGTTCGCTCTGATTCCAAAAATATAACCCGGCCCCTGCAATTAAAACGATTATCATTATATTACGTATTGTACGCATAAGAGCACCCCCTTCATCCACTTATATCTATTCTATGATAAAATAATATATTACATTCATTCTTTTCCCTATTTTTGCATATTTTTAACTTTGTTTTATAAAATATAGTTTATTTCAAGTAACTTAATTCTGAGAATCCAACATGAAGAAATATGTCAGAGGTTACTGACAGTAGAACTCCTAAGACGCGCAGCAGCTGCGAAAGATTTTAGACTGCCAACTTCCATTCAATGAGTTAAGCAGCAAAACCTAAGCTAACATCAGGAAAGTTAATAAGTAACATATGCCACAGATGAGATTTTAATTGCAAATTATTAACTTTCATACTATGATTAATCTACGAGGACAAATTCTAGGGGTGAAAAAATGAGAATTGAAAACACAGGTATCGATGAACTAGTTATTGATTTAAAACCGCTTGATAGGGTTACTGGTCAACATGCATTTATTCGTGCTGGACAATGGGATTATGAACGCGTAACATATGATTATAAAATAGGGTCAAATGAAAAAAATATTACATATTATATTCGTGTTCAAGGCTATGCAACTACTGGAGATGTTGACCGCGGAAATGCAGTGATTAAACTCCTAACACCTTTATTAGGTAAACATTATTATCCGCACGGAATAGAATATGGTGAGGAAGAAAACTTTCCAGAATCACTAGTTGAACGTGCAAACACATTATTAACAAGCCTAGCAAATGAATTAAAACAACATGTAAAGTAATTACAGGAGTCAGCTGCGTCTAACAGCTGACTTTTTGCTTATAGTGCGGATAAGTTTATATACAGTGTTTGGACAGCCTTCTATACTAAACCATTACAGTTATTTTGATATAAAAGCAATGCAGCCAAATAAAGAAACCTCCAGACTTTCCTAGTCCGGAGGTTGTTTTTTGCATATAATATTTGTCACATATGCCAGCAACGACTAAAATGCGTTGCCCGAATGAAAGTACGATAACCGGATTCCAGGACACGCGAACGCATATCGGGCTTTTACACGGGTACTTTTATTCTTTAAAATCCTAGAATTGCTTTAATCATACTGGTTGTCTCTCCACCAGTATAGAAAACATAAAGCAACAGATATACCATTACTCCAGTTATTGCTGTGAAGAACCAGATTATACTCGTAACCGGTCCAATTTTTTCATGCTTTTTGATATTGCGTTTCAAAGCTAATGTTAATGTTATAATTCCAAATACTGCACCAGTAGTAGCCAGTATAATATGGAATACTAAAAATAGTGTATAGTAGATTTTTAAATCATCTGGCCCACCAAAACTTGTATTTCCAGCAAAGATTGTTCTGGACATGTAAATGATAAAGAATAAAAGCGCACTAACTGCAGCAGCAAGCATTGTTTTTTTATGTGCTTTTTTCTTGCCCTTTACTATTAATATCCAGCCAATCGCGACCAGGACAGCACTGATTACAATAAAAGCAGTACTTAATGTTGGTAAAAATGGCATTGCTATATCTCCCTCTCTATTTAAATCTCATCATTCAAAACCCTGTAAGGATTCCGACGTCTCAACGGTCCACCTTTTAATTTGTTTCCACTGTAATAGGATCAATTTCACGGCTTTTCGAATTAAACCAGTTAAAAAAGATTCTTCCAAGTAAAGTTAAATAAGTAATTTCTTGTAAAACCTTCATAATAATCCCACCAAGTTGCTGATCCAGTACTGTACTTAACGGTGAGAAAACTTCCGGACCTGACAATGGAATAGAAATCCCTGATAGGATATCATTCGGGACACAAAGTGCCAATGCGTCAAGCCATGCTCCACCCTCCATATAAGCTGCATATAAGGGCTCATTTGCAAAAATAATCAGCACACAAGCTGGAGTAATCAGCACACCATTAGCAAATATGTAACCGATTTTCATGAGTGGTGTCATCGTATTAATCTCTTTAAAAGGCAGCAGTAATGGCATGAAAACAATAAATGCAGACAATAATAGAATGCTATGAATGATAAAATGCCATATAGGTGCAGATTTAGAAAAGTCAAATACCACTGGTATATGATAAAGAGAAAATAAACCATTAAATAATAATAGTGAAATAAGTGGCTTTGTCAATACTTTAATGATTGGTTTAATTATTGGTGCATAAACGACTTTTTCCCAAATCCATAATGGAATTCCTTTAATTATAAGAATTGGAAAAACAAGCAAATAGACAGCCATTTGTGTCATATGTGCCGTCAGCATGATATGTGATAGTAAATCTACTGGCGAACCTTTCACAAGATAGAGTAGAAATAAACCAATATAAATAAACAAATGCTGCTTTACAGTCGGCTTATCACCACCGCCAAATTTATGACGATATGGACCAGTTATTAGATAGAATAAAATACCTAAAACAACACAAAACATAAAGAAATAAGGACTCCAAAGAGCTCTAAACCCAAAAATCTGTAATTCTAACCACATAAAATTCACTCCAACTAAATCGGATTATCTATTTATTATATAACAAAAAGCCTATGTAAGCATAGAAAATATATGACAATACTAGTAACATCCTAAAAAGAAGCAAGAAACTATTAAGAAGGGAACAAGCAGGTGCTCTTCACTGAGAAAGTTTTCTTTACTATTAAAAAAGACCGGGTAAATACCCGATCTTTTTTCTTTATTTCTTACCACCAAGTAATTACGCCTAATGCCATCATTACTAAGAATGTTACCCAAAAGCCACCATACATAATTCCAGAAATTTCGGCGTGCCCTTTATCCTTCATATGCATAAAATAGAAGAATTGGAAGATAACCTGCACAACAGCCAATAGGAAAATCAGCGGAACGATGAACATAGAATCAATGAAACCTGTTCCTACTGCAGCAAATGCAATAATTGTAAACAGAATCATTAGTCCAAAGCTGATAATCTGCTTTTTCATTTCTTCCTTATTCTCTTGCTTTTGGTACGAATTAATTTTATTCGAAGTAGTATTTTCCGTCATAAATTAACCCACCATCCCCATTAGATATACAACTGTAAAGATGAACACCCAGACAACATCAATAAAGTGCCAATACAGTGCAAACGTATTATATTTTGGTGCATTATATGTTGACAGTCCACGTTTTGCGTTACGAGCCATAAGTGCGATTAGCCAGCTCAATCCAAAAATAACGTGTCCTCCGTGGAAGCCAACAAGCGTATAGAACGCTGAGCCAAATGCTGATGAACGGAAAGTAAATTCGAAATCAGTAATATAGTGCGCAAACTCATAAATCTCACAAGCCAGGAAGCCTAGTCCAAGCAAAGCAGTAATACCAAACCAAAGCTGCATTTTCTTGAAATCATTGTTCTTCATGTGATAAATTGCGTACACACTAGTCAGTGAACTAGTAAGAAGCAGTAATGTCATCAAGAATACAAGTTCAAGTCCGTATAGATCCTGTGTAGTTGGTCCGCCTGCAGTAGAATTTTTCAATGCTAAATATGTTCCAAAAAGACATGCAAAGAGAACCGTTTCACCACCAAGGAAAATCCATAGGCCGAGATGTTTATGTTTCCCTTCCATCGTTACTCGCGAAGGATCTTCTGGCAGTTTTGCTGGATCAATGGAGTGTTCGTGGTGACTCATATTAATCCTCCTCCCTTTCAAGTTCTTCTTTGGTAACGTGGAAGCCATGGTCGTCAGTTAGAGAACGTACTACCATACAGCCAATTGCGAACGCCATACCAATATAAATCATGATTCTTCCCATTGGACCATCTAATTGATAAACAAATCCAAAGGAAGCAAATGTAAATCCAATCGTCATCAAGAATGGAAGGATTGAACCGTTAGGCATATGGACATCATCCAAAGGCTCAGCCGGCTTCATTTTTCCATCACCTTCAGTTTTCTCAATCCACAGCGGATCAAGACCACGTACTAAAGGCAATTGCTTAAAGTTATAGAATGGCACTGGAGTAGGTAGCGCCCACTCTAATGTTCTTGCATCCCATGGATCTCGAGGAGCTTTTTCGCCTTTAATATGTGAATGAATAATATTATAAGCAAATAACAATACCCCTGCGGTCATGAAGAATGCACCAATCGTACTAATCCAGTTACCAAAATCAAGTCCTTGGTTTTCAAGGAATACCCAGTAACGACGAGGCATACCCATCAATCCTAGGAAATGCTGAATAAAGAATGTTAAATGGAAACCAATAAAGAATAACCAGAATGCCCATTTACCCATTGCTTCATTTAGCACACGGTGGAACATAAGCGGCCACCAGTAATGAAGTGCTGCCAGTATACCGAATACAACCCCACCAACGATAACATAGTGGAAGTGAGCTACTACGAAATACGTATCATGGTACTGGAAGTCAGCAACTGTCGAACCTAGCATTACCCCAGTCATACCACCAATTGTAAATGATGGAATAAACCCTAATGCCCAAAGCATTGCAGCGGTGATTTTGATCTTACCGCCCCACATTGTCAGCAGCCAGTTAAAGATTTTAATCCCGGTCGGAACTGCAATCGCCATTGTACCAATAGCAAAGATTGCGTTAGCAACAGGTCCTAGACCAACTGTAAACATGTGGTGAGCCCATACCATAAATCCTAAGAATGCAATAAGGAATGTTGCAAAAACCATTGCTGTATAACCAAACAATCTTTTCTTAGAAAATGTTGGGAATATCTCACTAAAGATCCCGAATGCCGGGAGAATCAGCACATATACCTCTGGGTGTCCAAATATCCAGAATAAATGCTGCCATAATACTGAGTTTCCTCCAAGTGTAACATCGAAGAATGCAGAACCAAACATACGGTCAAACTGCATTAAGAACAACCCAACTGTTAAAGCTGGAAATGCGAATAGAATTAAGATACTTGTTACAAGTGTTGTCCAAGAGAATAAAGGCATTCTCATATAGGTCATACCTGGACCACGCATTAAGATAATTGTAACAATAAAGTTAATACCACTCATCAATGTTCCGGCCCCCGACAGCTGCAGACCCATTACATAGAAGTCCACACCATGACCCGGCGATTGTAAGGAAAGTGGAGCATAGTTAGTCCACCCTGCATCTGGAGCCCCTCCAAGGAACCAGCTGCAGTTCATTAAAATTCCACCCATAAAGAATAACCAGAAACCTAATGAGTTTAAGAATGGAAACGCCACATCACGCGCACCGATTTGCAGCGGCATGACATAGTTCATCAACCCGAGCAGCAATGGGGTTGCTGCAAAGAATATCATTGTTGTTCCATGCATTGTGATCATTTCATTGTACAAGCCTGCAGAAATAAAATCGTTTTCTGGCTTGATTAACTGAATACGAATAATGAGAGCTTCTAAACCGCCCAGCAGGAAGAAGAATCCACCACCGATTAAATAAAGCGTACCAATTTTTTTATGGTCTACGGTAGTTAAATAATCCCACAGCACAGCACCAAAGCTTCTCTTTTGAGTAGTCGCTATACTCAAAGCATTAACCTCCCTCTTGTGTCTTCCATCCCAAAAATATTTGTTATATTTTATTTAAGTCCCCCAGCGCTTTCTGGAGTAACTTCAGAAGGTTTCAGCTGAAGCAGGTAATCCGCAATCTTTTCAGCTTCATCCTCTGTAACATCATACTTACCAGTCATTTGGTTTCCAGGTTTAAGTGATTCTGGATCTTTAATCCACTCTACTAGATTTTCTTTTGTAGGATCAAGAAAACCTGCAAAATGTGTACGATCTCCAAAGTTTGTTAAGTTTGGTCCCATTGCAGCTGGTGATGATCCAATCGCATGACAGCCCATACAGTTATTTTGGAACAGCTCTTGACCTTCTTCTGCAACTGCATCTTCTGGAACTGCTTCCGGATCCACACTCTGCATATCTGTAATCCATTGTTCATATTCTTCCGGGCTAACCGCGATTACTTTAAAGTCCATCAATGAATGCGATGGTCCACAAAGCTCCGCACATTTGCCCCAATATACGCCTTCTTCATGTGCTTCAATGTACATTGTGTTTACGTTCTCAGGGTTTACATCCATTTTACCGGAGATAGTCGGAACCCAGAACGAGTGTATTACGTCTGAAGATAACATGTTTAAGTAGACTTTTTCACCTGTTGGGATGTATAAGTCCTGACTTGTTACTACCTCATCATCAGCATATTCAAAATGCCACCAGTACTGATTTCCTGTTACATCTACATTAATTGAATTGCTTGCTTCTGAAGTATCAGCTAAGTCAAACGTATAGATTACTGTTGGAATACCCATAATTAAAACTAAAATTATTGGGATTACTGTCCAAACCGTTTCTAACATCTTATTCCCTTCTACTTGTTCAGGAATCGTGTTGTCACCTTTTTTCTGACGGAAGCGGATTAGCACGATTGTATAGATAATCATAACAATCACAAATACGCCCAGCATAATCAGTGTAGTTAAAATAATAAGATCCATTGAACTTTGCGACCCGTATCCTTTTGGTACAAGTGCAGTTAAATTCTCTTTACCACAACCTGATAATAGGATAGCTATAAAACCTAAAAGCATTAAAGCTTTAAATTTGCCCATCCAACCTTTCATGTGTTCATACCTCTCTTTCTTGTTGTTAATTCCTTATATATTTATATTTATTTAAGGACTGAATTAATTAAATATTGGCAACGTAACGATAATCATTAATGGAAATAGTATTACTAGATAATTCAATGAATAGATAAAAATTTTATTTGCCCACTTCAAATCATCTTTAGTAAATAGTCCTGTAAATGCTAATATCAGCCATCCAATATTTAATACTGTTGCTATTACAACAAAAGTTGTACCAAGTGATGAAAGCAAAAACGGCAATGGCATTAGACATGAAACATAAATTACAATTTGTCTTTTGGTTATTTCAAAGCCATATACAACTGGGAGCATTGGAACACCCGCAGCTTTATATTCTTTTGTTTTCTTCATAGCAAGTGCAAGGAAGTGCGGTGTTTGCCAGATAAACATGATTAAAAACAATCCTACAGGAACGATATGCAGCTCTGGACTAATCGCAAACCAACCGATGAGCGGCGGCATTGCCCCTGAAAAGCAACCAACAATTGTGTTTAGTGTGTATTTCCGTTTCGACCACATCGTATAAAGCACGACATAAACAAACCAGCCTATAAAAGCAAATAAGGCTGCGTAAACTGTAGTGAAGAGCAGTAACACTAAACCTGCTACCGTTGTCAAAATACCAGCTGTCAATACTGACTTAAGTGAGAAAAGACCAGTTACTGTAGGCCTCGTTTTCGTTCTTTTCATTTTCGGATCAATATCAACATCATACCAGTTATTCATGATTGCTCCACCTGCGATTACTAGTCCACTTCCAATAATCGTTAGCAATAACGTGCCCAAGTGGTCCATAAAAGAGGTTCCAGCAAAGTAGACAGCCAGCCAAAAGCCTGCAATAACTGTAATTAGGTTAGAATTAACAATTCCTATTTTTATTAGCGCTTTTACCGCGTTCAAAAATGTAGAGACTTTTTTTTTGGTTGGTATTGTTGTGGAGTCACCGACTATCTTCGTATGTGGCGTTTCCACTTTGTTCATTTCATTTCCCCCCTTTACCAAGCAAAAAAGACAAGAGCTTTTTTATTATTGATACTTAGCGACATACATTCGATAAATATCCGATAATTGCCTTTTCATTGTAACATGGAATGAATGAATATTCTAATGTACATAATAACAATTATTTACATAAAATAATTATAATTGCCATTACGTGCCGCAAAAAATCAAACTATGTATCGCTTTTCATTCCTAAGCACAATAGACTTGTCCCTATATTAGTTCTAGCAAACTACGTAGCACATTGCAAGTATTTTTTACTTTTAGCATAGTGAAAACCGTAGATAAACATGATACTATTACAATTGTGTGACTAAATGGCTTTTTTAGTTATATTTCTTTGCATATTCCCTTCATTTAATATTATTATAGGTCTATTGGACATATTAGCGCGTGTTTAAAAAGAAGGATGAAAGAACAAAGCAATTCGAGAGGTGCAATTCTTCGTATCTCAATGTATATCGGGAAGTACATAAAGATCGGATCGTAAATGCAGCCTGACAGAAACATCGAATTGTCATTTTTACCAGGCTTCTTAAACACCCTCTATTAGGATTTATTTACATATCATAAAGTGAGGCTATTAAAATGATCAAACATTTAAAATGGTTATCCGTTGTTACGACAATTGGAATGCTATTCATTTTGCTGGGGGGCGCACTTGTTACAAAAACAGGTTCAGAAGATGGCTGCGGCGACAGCTGGCCACTATGTGAAGGAGAACTAATCCCTTCAGAGTTCACCTTCGAGATGGTAATTGAATTAAGCCACCGTCTGGTCTCGGGAGTTGTCGGGATTTTCGTTGTAGCATTGGCAATTCTGGCATGGAAACAATTAGGAAATAAAGTGCGTGAAGTAAAGTTTCTTGCAATTGCATCTGTGTTCGTTCTTCTGTTACAAGCACTAATCGGAGCAGCTGCAGTAATGTGGGGACAATCCGATTTCGTGCTGGCAGCCCATTTCGGTATTTCGCTCATCTCCTTTGCAACCATATTTATATTGATGCTGATTATATTTGAAACAGATAAAAAACTGCACACAGAATCACTGTTCATTCAAAAGAAGCATCGAATTGAAATCGTTGCACTCTCTATTTATACATTAATGGTTGTATATACCGGCGCACTTGTTCGTCACACGGAATCAAACCTTGTATGCGGAGATTGGCCATTCTGTACAAACAGCGCACCGCTGAACTTTGCGAACTATAGTTTTGAACAATGGATTCAGATGGGACACCGTTTAGCAGCAGGAATTTTATTTATTTGGACAATCGTTTTATTTATTAAAATCATAAGAAACTATAAAGATTCAAAAGTAATGACTAATGGATGGCTTATTACTCTTGGTCTAATTACTTTGCAGGTTACATTTGGAGCATTAATTATTTTTACTATGCTAAACCTATTTGTTGCTTTAATGCATGCACTCGTCATATCCTGTTACTTTGGAATGCTGAGTTACTTTCTTCTATTATCATACCGCAGTGCTTATAAAGAAAAACAGGGACTGTTGGATGAAACAAATCACAATAGAATCAGTTAAAAAAATTACAGGTGCTGAATCAGCACCTGTAATTTTTTATTTAATTTTTTATTCAAATTCTATTAATATATCATCCACTTCAATAATTGATCCATCTTTTACATGAATATCTTTAATTACTCCGTCAAAAGGAGCCTGGATAGATGTTTCCATTTTCATTGCTTCTGTTGTTAGCAGATGCTCACCCTTTTTAACTGTATCCCCTCTTTTGCAGTTAACACGTAAAACCGTTCCAGGCATTGTCGCACCGATATGTTTTTCATTACCTTTTTCAATTTTGGGTCTGAAAGCAACCGATGAACGAATATTCTTATCCTTAATTACAATTTCACGTGACTGTCCATTCAATTCAAAGTAAACGACCCTTGTACCGTCTGGTTTTGGTTCAGATATGGATAGCAGTCTGACGAATAATGTTTTTCCTTTCTCAATGACAACTTCAATCTCTTCTCCTAATCTCATGCCGTAAAAGAATGTCGGTGTATCAAGTACAGACATATCGCCAAATTTATTACAGAAATCATGATACTCAAGGAAAACTTTCGGATATAATGCATAGGCAATCACATCAAAGTCTGTTACAGATTCCTCCATCTTTTTAGACAGTTCGTCGCGCAATGCAATAAAATCAACAGGCTCTAATAACTCACCTGGACGAATAGTAATTGCCTTGCGATCTTTGAGTATTGCTTTTTGCAGTTTTTCAGGGAAGCCTTGATAAGGCTGACCAATATATCCTTCTGCAAATTCAATAACAGATTCAGGAAAATCAATTTTATGACCGTTTTCATAAATGTCTTGTTCTGTTAATTCATTTTGCACCATAAATAAAGCCATATCTCCAACTACTTTAGATGAAGGAGTTACTTTGACAATATCACCAAACATATCATTCACAAGACGGAAGGTATCCTTAACTTCATTCCAGCATTCACCAAGTCCTACCGCTTTCGCTTGCTGCTGCAGGTTGCTATATTGACCTCCAGGCATTTCATGATGATATATTTCAGAATGCGGGGAAGCCATGCCGCTTTCAAAGTCACTATAATACTCTCTAATTCCCTGCCAATAATGTGATAGTTCTTCTACCGCATGTATATCCATTTTCGGCTGGCGAGGGGTCCCTTCCAAGGCATGGTATAATGTCTGACCACTTGGCTGTGATGTCATCCCAGCTAGTGGACTATTTGCAATATCTACAATATCTACTCCAGCCTCAATTGCGCGAGCATACATATAAATACCATTACCACTTGTATCGTGGGAATGTAAATGCACTGGAATATCAATCGTTTCTTTCAGGCTTGATACTAATTGATATGCTGCTTCGGGCTTTAATAAACCTGCCATATCTTTAATAGCAAGAATATGAGCTCCTGCTGCTTCAAGCTGTTTTGCTAGATTAAGATAGTAGTCAAGGTCATACTTCCCTCTTCCCTTATCTAATATATTTCCTGTATAGCACATCGCCGCTTCCGCAATCTTATTATTGCTGCGAACGGCATCGATTGCTAAAGTCATCCCCTCAAACCAATTCAAACTATCAAAAATTCTGAATACGTCGATTCCAGAGTCAGCACTCTTTTTAACGAACTCATTAATTAAATTATCTGGGTAATTTTTGTAACCTACCGCATTACTTGCACGAAGAAGCATCTGAAATAACAGATTAGGCATTTTTTCCCGCAATTTCTCAAGCCTTATCCAAGGATCCTCTTTCAGGAAACGATAAGCCACATCAAAAGTTGCCCCTCCCCACGTTTCTACTGAGAATAGTTCTGGCTCAAGCCTTGCAGTTGGTTCCGCAATTTCAACTAAATCCTTTGTGCGTATACGTGTTGCAAGCAGCGATTGATGTGCATCCCGAAAGGTCGTATCTGTTAAGAGAACTTGTTTTTGATCTTTCACCCAATTTACTACACCTTCCGGACCTTGTTTATCTAAAATCTGTTTTGTACCAGTTGGCATTGGTTCATGAACATCAACTTTCGGAACAAGTAAATTTGAAAAATATGGTTTTTCCTTTTTGCGCGCACCTTCTACACCGTTTATAGTGACATCTCCAATGTAAGTCAGCATTTTCGTCCCACGGTCTTTACTCTTTGGAAATACGAATAATTCAGGTGTCTTGTCAATAAATGTTGTATCATATTCTGCAGAGATAAACTTCTCATGGCGAATAACATTTTCAAGAAATTGAACATTCGTCTTTATTCCACGAATTCTAAATTCCTTTAAGTTGCGAACCATTTTACGCATGGCTTGTTCGTAGGTTCTGCCCCAAGTGGAAATCTTAACGAGCAAGGAATCATAGTGTGGTGTAATTACTGCACCTTGGAAACCATTCCCTGCATCTAATCTAACGCCAAATCCCCCGCCAGTACGGTATGCAACGATTTTACCTGTATCAGGCATAAAATTATTTAAAGGATCTTCCGTTGTCACCCGAGATTGAATAGCATAGCCATCTAATGGAATTTGATCCTGCTCTGGAATTTGTATGACATTGTCATGCAGGGTATAACCCTCTGCAACTAAAATTTGCGTATGTACGATATCAATTCCGGTAATCATCTCTGTAATTGTATGTTCGACTTGTACACGCGGGTTTACTTCTATAAAATAAAACGCATCATTTGAAACAAGGAATTCAACTGTCCCAGCATTAATATAGTCGACATTCTTCATTAAATGCACAGCAGCATCACATATGTCTTTGCGCAGTTCCTCTGATAAAGATAAGCTTGGTGCGACTTCAATCAGCTTTTGATGACGGCGCTGCACAGAACAATCTCTTTCATATAGATGTACAATGTTTCCTTGCTGGTCACCCAAAATTTGAACTTCAATATGCTTCGGATTTTGGATAAGTTTTTCAACATAAATTTCATCATCACCAAATGCAGCCTTTGCTTCAGATTTAGCCCGATTATAGGCTTCCTCTACTTCTTCTTTATTATTAACAATCCGCATTCCTCGGCCGCCGCCACCTAAGGTAGCTTTAATAATAATTGGAAATCCATGTTTGTTGCCAAATTCATGTACTTCTTCTACACGATGAATTGCTCCACTTCCAGGTATAACTGGAATATTGGCTTTTACCGCTTGTTCGCGGGCTTTTACCTTATCACCAAACATGTTTAGATGTTCACTATTTGGGCCAATAAAGATAATGCCCTCTTCTTCACAGCGTTTTGCAAAGTCAATATTCTCAGATAAAAAACCATATCCTGGGTGAATTGCATCGATATTTTTATCCTTCGCAAGATCAATAATACCTTCAATATCCAAATAAGCATCGATTGGTTTTTTGCCTTCACCAATTAAATATGCTTCATCTGCTTTAAAACGGTGATATGCACTAGAATCTTCTTTAGAATATACCGCTACAGTGCGAATACCTAATTCAGTACATGCACGAAACACACGGATTGCTATCTCTCCACGGTTTGCAACTAAGACTTTCTTAATTTGATTTAGTTCTGCCATAATTTCCACCTCTTATAAATTTTTTTGGATAATTTGGATGAATATCTTGAGAATCACCTGACTCAAATTCCCTCTTTCTAACTGTTTTTGCAATATTATTCAATATTCCCATTGAAATAAGCAGAACGAGCAATGATGTTCCACCATAGCTCACAAATGGTAAAGTAACTCCTGTTATTGGAAGCAATCCACTTATTGAGCCTAAATTAACGAATGCCTGGATCCCAACCATTGAAGAAATTCCAATTGCCAGCAAGGCACCAAAACTATCTTGGCATTTCCTCGAAATAAAAATCCCTCTGATAACAATTACAGATAATAAACCAGTGACAATGAACACACCGATAAACCCAAGCTCTTCTGCTACAATTGCCATAATGAAGTCTGTATGTGCCTGTGTAAGATAACCTAACTTCTGCACACTCTGGCCAAGACCTTCTCCAGTTAATCCGCCTACCCCTATCGCAACATAGGACTGGATCAGCTGGTATCCATCTGAATCAGGTGTTGCAAATGGCTGGTATGCACCGGTAAAACGAGAAATCCTCTCCTCTGTCACCATGTACGGTACTGCCATAGCAACTAAAGCCAGTCCAACAACTATTAAAATAGATAAGTGTTTAAATCGAATGCCTGAACTAAATATAACAGAGCAAGCTATTAAAAATATAATAACTGCTGTACCAATATCAGGCTGCAAAACAATAAAACCGATAACAATACCAGTCATAACTAATGGAGGTAAAACTCCCTTTGTAAAATCACTAAGATATGCTTGCTTCTTAGAATAAACAGATGCGAGATATAAAATTAAACTTATCTTAGCAAGTTCAGCAGGCTGAAAACGAAAAGGACCAATACTAAGCCAGGATTTCGCATTATTTACCTCTGTTCCAAAAAGATCCACTCCAATAAGCGTGATTACAGTCACTAATAAAATAATCTTGATGAATCTCTGATAAAGTTGATAAGGAAAGATGCTGGTAACAGTAAAGCCAATAAGCCCAATGCAAAACCACATTGCCTGCCGTTTTAAATAATATGTACTGTCTAACCCTTCAACTACCGCAGTGACCATGCTTGCACTATAAATCATGACTAGTCCAAATGCGCTTAAAAACAAAGGTGTAATGAGTAATGTATAATCATAGTGTTTTAATTTTTGTATCATCCTTTTTCTCCCCAAATAGTGATTTTGAAGGATGGATAAATAAAACTTTTAATAAGTATAACACATTGAAAAAATTAGTATAGCATATTAATGAAGTTTTTCTTTTATCCTATCCGGTACAGTCTAAGTTAATGATAAAACAAAAAAACCTTGCCAAAATTAAATAGGCAAAGTTTTTGCTACGTAATCGATGCATGAAGAAATTATCACAATGGATTTTGAGAAGCTTCATGCAATATATTAAGCTTCTTCTCCAGATTATCTAGAAGTGCTTTACCTTCATTTTCGCTGATTAAGTTCAAGCGCACTGCAAAATCAATCTCTCGAGAGAGACCAAACATTTGCGTATCCAATACATCTTCATAAACTGGACATTGTGGCATTGTTAAGTTTTCTATTTGAACTTCTATAAGCCGCAAAATGTTATCAGCGTCAGCCTTAAGAAGGGCGTGGGCTCTTTCGCGATGATTAACAGTCACCTCAGGAATCAAATGTATCCCCTCCACTAAAAAGACTCTTTCTTCTATATTAGCGTTACATCTATAAAATTGCAAACAAAATAAAGAGATTCCTATTTTTTTCTATTACGTTCTTTACGGTTTAGATGAATTTTATTTCCAGGTTTGCTATGATGAATAATATATATAATTATATGCTGGTTTTAATATTTTATAATCTATTGTAATACTTCCGTATATTATCGGAAAATCGAAAATGGAGAGTGAGAATGATGATCGTACCTATTACCGGAAATGTAAATTTCCCCATTACATTGGATCCAAGCGTTTGGATTTTTGATGACAGAAAAATTAAATTTGAAAATGCTTTTAATGCAGATGTTAAGATGCCAGCGGAAAAAGAGTTTATCTTTAGCTCAGATGGCCGTTTTGATCGGGAAGTTTTCCAGTCAACAAATGACAACCGCCCTATTTCTAAAGTAGAAGGTAAAGAAATATTACAAAATTCATATGTCATGCATCTTCACCCTTTTTTAAAAACTGCAGAAATAAGCAAGGATGCGAGTGATGCAACAATTATTCAAACAGATGGCAGCGAACAGAAGTTATCACTCGATCAATTAAAGAATACATACTTACTTTTCTCCTGGGAAGGAAAACAGTTAAAAGAAGATGGACCAGTACATATTTACTTTACAGATGGGTCAAACAAAGATAATCCAATTAAGCAAGTTAGTAAGATTATCATTAATTAACCAAAACTCTTGTAAAAGCTACAGCTATAGAAAATATCTTCGTAATAAAAGACAGGCTGTTTTCTCAATCAGCAAATAATGTTAACGTTTATTTTCTTTGGACGAAATCAAGTAATTAATATTTTAAACAGAAGCCAATGCATATTTAATCTTCTCTTGCTAAAAATAAGCAGCATAGCTTGATTTTAGGAGGAATAGCAGATGAATTTACGCAAAGTTGGCTTCTTTGTTTTTCTCATTTTTGTGCTGGCTGGTTGTCAGCAGGGAGATAATGAAAAACTGGAACAAAGTGAACAAAAAGAAAACAATCGTTACTACCAGACGAATTATACAAACAATAACACAGAAGAAAAGCTAGGAAATTCCGAAATAGCGGCACATCTTGCAGACGTTGCCAGCAGTGTTCCGGAAGTAAATGAAGCATCTGCACTTGTAGCTGGCCCTTACACAGTTGTAGCTATTGATGTAAAAGAGGACATTGACCGTTCTCAAGTTGGTTCCATTAAATATACCGTTTCCGAAGCACTGTATCATGATCCATACGGAAAAACAGCGGTAGTTGTTGCTGATGGAGATATTATGGCGAGATTGCGAAATATGGGCGATAAAATCCAGCAGGGCCATCCTGTGCAAGGTGTCACCGAAGAACTCGCCGACATCGTTGGAAGATTCATGCCTGAATTCCCAGTTAAAGATGATCAGCCAATCGAACCTGACAGTAATAAAGAAGTACTCCCTGAAGACAAGAAAGAGGAACTGGAAGAGATAGAAGAAGAACAATCAAACAATGTAAAACAAGATTAAATAAGACTGCTATCCAAGATGCAAACTTTTAGCCAAGTAAGAGTTTCAAAAGAAAGCTTATTTAGTAATTAATCTTAAATGTACCTTATCCGCCCCTATTTGCAGAAATCAAATTTTGATTTTGCAGCAAATTAGTGCTATCTAAAACCGTCTAAAGGTGTATCCTCTTTTTCCAAAGCAGATACTGTTTAAAGATTTAAAAATAGTTCCAGGCAGATGTTCAGATGCCTGGAACTATTTTAAGTAATGCTTTAGCCTTGTTAATCCTATTCGCGCTATATTTAATGCACTTCCTGTTCTTCTTCCCTTTTTTCACTATAATACTGAACACCGAATTGGGAGCCTTCTGAGACCATTTTGGCGTTTTCAAGATCAGCAAGATCTTTATTTGCAACTTCGTCTGGATGGCCTGCTTTTTCAAAAGTAGATGCTGGTTCGCTGCCAAATATATTTGTAATACGATCTTTTAGTTTCATTTTCTGTTTATCATTTAATAAAAAATAGCTAGCTGCCCCTGCTCCAATAACACCTGCACCAACTGCTGTTACAATATTTCGCTTTTTCATCTAATCTTCCTTTCCCTGAGGATTTACTTTTATATTTCCCTGAAGATAAGGAACCAAACATTTTTCATGCTAAACTTTTTCATATCCCAATGATTGCCATTCTATATTATGATATACTGAGAACTATATTCGAAAGCTATGAGGTGACATAATGCAAGTTAAATGTACAATTTGCGATAAAATTAATGATTTAAATGATAGCTCATTCCAGGCAAAGCGGCTTAGAAATCGCCGTACATATATGTATCTCTGTGAAGATTGTTATAAAAGAATTGCAGACAAGACCAACGCACGTCATGCAACAGGTAAATTTAAACTCTATGAAGAAAGAAAAAACGAAGAAGAATATATTTAGGTAAAAACGGAAGAGAATTTTAGAGACAAAAATACGACACTTTGTATTAATATTGCACTGACACATCACATATACTGTGTAAACAAACTGATTAGACCAAAACTAATGAGACAACCTGTGTTTTTTCCACGATTATAAATTGTATAGTTTCCTTGCCAATGATAAAAACGCCCATTATGAGGCGTTTTTTGCTTTTCTTTGAAAATGCAGTCGAGCACGATAAATGGCTAGGACAAGAACAATGATAATCAAGCTCTCAGTCATTGGCAGCATCATGATACTAAATATTGTCGTTATATATGTACCAACAGCTAACATGAGGTAAACAAATATATTTTTTCCGATACTAAGCTTTCTAGCAAAACCAAGCTTATAAGCAACAGCCGATAGTATCAGGTTAATTAGGTACATTTTCAAAAAGACGTTTTCCATTCCATAATTACTTATGATAAAATCCAATATAACACTAAACGATCCAGTCATAATCCCTTATCCCCCAATAATCATTAACTTCTACTATCATACTAAATCTTTTAAGTTCATGCTAGGTAAAAGCGACAATTGACATAAATTAACCCAAAATTAAACGACAACAGAAGCTCCTCCTGTTGTCGTTTTAAGCTTTAATTCTTTTTAGACTTGTTTTCAACTTCTTCTTTTAATAATTGTTTAAAATCAGCTATTGAAATTGTAGTTGTAGCTTTTTCGCCGTAGCGTCGATAATTCACCGCATTTTCTTCTATTTCTTTATCACCTAGCACAAGTGAGAATGGAACTTTTTCAGTCTGTGCTTGACGAATCTTATAGCCAATTTTCTCATCACGTTCATCCAGTTCTACACGAATTCCAGCAAGGCGGAGCTCGTCTGCAATTCTTTTCGCATAATCTAAATGCACTTGAGGTGATACAGGAATTACTTTCACTTGAACTGGTGCTAACCATGTAGGGAAAGCTCCTTTATATTCTTCAATTAGAAAAGCAACGAAGCGCTCCATTGTTGAAACGACACCACGGTGGATAACAATTGGGCGATGCTCTTTACCATCTTCACCAATATACGTTAAGTCAAAACGCTCTGGAAGAAGCACGTCAAGCTGAACAGTGGATAATGTTTCCTCTTTTCCTAATGCTGTCTTAACTTGAATATCCAGTTTAGGACCATAGAATGCTGCTTCTCCTTCAGCTTCAACATATTCCAAATTCATCTCTTCCATCGTTTCTTTTAACTGACTCTGTGTCATTTCCCACATTGCATCATCATCGATATATTTTTCTTTATCCTCTGGATCACGGTATGAAAGACGGAAATGATAATCCTCAATCCCAAAATCTTTATAAACATGCTGAATCAATTCAACTACTCGAGAAAATTCTTCCTTAAGCTGATCTGGTCTAGCGAAGATATGAGCATCATTTAAAGTCATACCACGCACTCTTTGTAATCCAGCTAACGCACCACTCATTTCATAACGATGCATTGTTCCAAGTTCAGCAATACGGACAGGCAGCTGGCGATAGCTCCATAATTGGTTTTTAAATACCATCATATGATGCGGGCAGTTCATTGGACGAAGCACCAATGTTTCATTATCCATTTCCATTGGCGGGAACATATCCTCCTGGTAATGATCCCAGTGACCACTTGTTTGATATAAATCCTTACTTCCAAGTACAGGAGTATACACATGGTCATATCCCAGTTTTTCTTCAAGATCAACAATATATCTTTCAATAATCCGACGAATAGTCGCACCTTTTGGCAGCCAAAGCGGTAAACCTTGTCCAACCTTTTGGGATACAGTGAATAAGTCTAATTCCTTTCCAAGCTTACGATGATCCCTTTCTTTTCTTTCTTCCAAAATTTTAAGATGTGCATCAAGCTGTGACTTCTTCTCAAAAGCTGTACCATATATACGCTGCAGCTGTTGGTTATTGCTATCTCCACGCCAATATGCACCAGAAATGCTTAATAGTTTAAAAGCCTTAATTTTACTTGTGGATGGAACATGAATTCCTCTGCAAAGATCGAAAAATTCACCTTGCTCATAAATGGTTACTTGTTCACCCTCTGGAATAGCATCGATTAGTTCCAGTTTTAAATTATCTCCAATTGCTGCAAAGCGTGCTTTTGCTTCTTCCCGGGATACTTCTACTCTTTTTATTTTCAGATTTTCGTCAACAATCCGCTGCATTTCCTTTTCAATTTTCGGCAGATCTTCTGGTGTTAATGTATACTCCATATCCATATCGTAATAGAAGCCCTCTTCAATAACAGGACCGACACCGAACTTGACGTTACCATAAAGACGTTTTACAGCTTGTGCCAGTAAATGCGCTGTCGAATGACGAAGTATATCTATACCTTCCTCATCACGGTACGTGATAATCTCTATCTTGCCGCCTTCTTGCAGTTCACGGCGCAAATCAATTTGCTCACCATCTAATTTAATTGCCAGGGCTTGTTTCTTTAAACCTGAAGAGATAGATGCAGCAATTTCTTCTCCAGTTACACCAACAGGGAAACTTTTTTCTGCTCCATCTGGAAAAATAAATGTAATTTCTGCTGACATTAATTGACAACTCCTTGTTCTGATTTAATTATTTTAATAAGCAGTTCTGCTTACACAGATAATAAAAGAATAAAATGCAAAAACCGTCCCCTTGCATCTCTGCAAAGGGACGGCATATTTCTATAACGTGGTTCCACCCTAATTCCCGAATAAATCGGCTCAATCCTTAACGCAGATAAGGCGCTGCTATTTCAATAGCAGAGTTCAAAGGTGGTAATTATTCGACTGCATATGGAAAGCTTTCAGCCAGCGGCTCCCCTCTCTTATCTATACAGATGATCGATAATCTCGTCCTTCTCATTACTTTTAATTTTATTAATGAATAATTGTATTATAACGTTTTGATTTTAGAATTGCAAGTCCATCATTCAACACTAACTTTCTTTATGTTTACTTGATGATGCCTGCTTTGACTTTAACAGCATTGAAAATGGAAAATCATGAAAACCTTTGATTGATACTCTTTCCTGGAACACATTAATTACCGTCTGTATTTTCGGGGCAGATGCATCATTCACATACATAATAATTTCTTGAGGCGCCATAGCAACAAGTGGAGCAAGATTCCATTCATCTTGCGGGAGTCCAATCAGATACAGGGGCTGCTTTGTAATAAACTGCTCTATTTCACTTTTTGTAAATAATCTGCCTTGTTCATCGTAATAATGAAATGGAGATCCTTCTAGCACGAGGACAAGCGGCACAATCGATTCTTTTTTTATGACATACTCTCTTAGCGAATTAATAAATGACTGATGTTCTTCTTCCCTTTTGAATTCATCAATTGCTAATCCGACATACTCCACAAGGTCCTGTTTAAAAACCTTCATCCCAAATTGCGCAATGGAATCAAAATGAACCATTTCTGTATTTCTGAGATGCATCAAAAAGACTGCCCTGAGCAGCTGAACAGGATGCTTGTTTTTCCGTATCATCTTACAATCGGGGTCTTGTCCAGTCACAATCCACTCCGTTATTTCATGAATATGCTCAATCTCATGCTGGTCTGTAAAATAATATTGTTCTTTTATAATTTCGTTAATCATACTTCCTAATCGATGCGTGAGATAAACATGTACCATTGCTTTAGAAATGGACTGGAGATTGAATTCATTCAACGGCAAGGTCTCTAAACTGATTTGATTCCCCCATTTTTCATTAACTTTCCACTGCAATTCAATCTGTTTGTTTTGTTGAAATAAATTTTCACAAAAACTGATAACCTCCTTATCGGACTCAAAGAAAATATCCAACAATACCATCACCCTCATCTACAACCAAACTGTTACATTATATGGAATGAGATTAGGAAAAATGATAAAACTGCTTAATCTAGTGAATTAATTTTAGCTAAAAGGAACAGGCTAAAAACATGACAACGAATTAAGCTTACATGAGGCCGGTTACAAGAATATTAAGTTAAGCACTGTTTTTCAAAGACAAAAAACTTCTGAGCTTTTTATATATAAAGCTCAGAAGTTTTTAATATTATATATCCCTTCGGTTATAGCCTGCTACATGCACGATATCACTAACTTGCTGAATACGCTGAATAATTCTGCCAGCCTTTAGTTTCTCTGTACCACTTCGAGTAGTAGCTAAATGCTCTTCTAATTGTTTCAGGTCGAGATTCGACGTAAAGAAGACTGGAAGACCTTCCATCATACGGTATTGTAAAATAGAACTTAGAATTTCATCACGGAACCATGCGGACTGTAATTCCGCGCCAATATCATCAAGCATAAGAATATCGGCTTTCTTAAATAACTCTATCTTTTCATTTACAGAATCATCTTTAAGTGATGCTTTAATCTCTCTTACAAATTCAGGCATATAAATGATAGTGGAAGAGATATTAAACTTTTTCAATTCATTAGCTAAAGCGCCCAGAAGAAATGTCTTGCCTACCCCAAAAATTCCATGTAAGTAAAGTCCTTTTTTAGGCAGGGCAGTTTTTGCCTGATTAAGAAATTCATAAATTTTAACGAGTGCATTCGTCCGCTCATTATCTTTTTCAATATCACTCAGTCTTGCTCCAAGAATCTCTTTAGGCATATACAGACTGCGAACAAGTTTTTGCTGTTCTTGTTCTTTCTCGTGCAGAATCCGGCTATGACATTTCTCATAACGAATACGTATTTCATTATTTACAACCTGGAGTATCGGAGAATAACCCTGAATCATGTTTTTGCATTCTCCATAAGAACTGCAGTGTTCACACTGTTTTGACTGCGTTTTATATTCATAAAGTTTAATTAAACTTTTATTCACTTCTTCTTGGTTCAGTTCAGGATGGAGTGACAGGAACTCTTTAATCTCTTCATCCTCAAGCAGTTCTTTTTTCATTTTTGTATAATTTTCTTTAAAGCTTTCGCTTCGAGCCATCCAAGATTTTAGGCTCGACTGGATTGGTTTCATTTAAATCATCCTTTAAATGATTGGTTTTAGTTTCCTTCAGAATATTGTTTCATCAAATTAGCTAGCCTCAGCTGTTCTTCTGTTGCAGCTTGCTCTTGCTGCTTTGTTATTTGAGGTTTGCCCTGCAAATGTTTGCCTTCTCTAAACCAATCTGGAACAATATCTTTTGCTGTTTGTTTCTGATAGTTTGTTGTACGTTTTTGTTTCGCCTGCTGGTAGCTCGCCTTTTCCTTTTTAGCAAATTCCATTGCTTCTCTGGCAGTTTGCAGCTTTGCTCGTGACCAGTGGCTTGCAATTTTTTCTAAATATGCTTTTGAAAGCTTCATATTTGTTTGGAGCAAGACATAATGGATCAAAACATTCATTACAGGAGCAGGAAGCCCTTGCGTTGTCATTACATTACTAATTAACCTCATATCCTGCTCAGATGCGAAGTTACCGCTAGATAGATCTTCCAATAATTCCTTTGGAGATATTTTTTCTAATTGCTGAATGAGGAGCTCTTCTTTTGTTTGTGGTTTATTATTTTGTGCTTCTGGCTGCTTTTGTATTCTCTTTTCTATTAAACGGATGGGTTTATTATTGTTTTTCGCTTTAAAGAAATCATGGCACGCACGTTTAAATTCCTCTGTATCAAGATAATTTTCATCGGTTAATGCCCAAAGCACAGCTTTATCAATTTCAAAGCTCTCCAAATCATAAATAATATGCATTTGTGATATTAAATTGCAGTTTTCTTTTGTTAATACTCGATTAACCGGAATCATCCGCTGTCTAAGTGATTGCTCCAGCCACTTGATTCCTTCGTGTCCTTCTATATGGCTAATCTCATCATTTTCTTGAACTGGAATATGCTGCATTGCTTTTGGATTAGGTGGCACTGTTTGAAAAACTTCTTGAAAATCTGCAGTAATATCTTCGCCGGCAGCGTCTATCTCCTCATGTATAAAGAATTCTTTTAGTTTATTAAATCTTTGCTCCCCTACATGATGATAGAGCAAGGTCGTAAACATTGCTTCTCGAAAAAAGCTATTGGGATCAAACGGACATTGCAACTCATAAGTATAAACCGTTTTATCCAAATTGGATTTTTTAAATGACTTTAAAAGCCCCATTCCTTCCAGTTTAATTCTTGATTCATATATTTTATCAAGCGGCATTGTCATGTAATTCATCAGGGTATGATGTGTTTGTGGAACAGTATCCTCCTGAAGTTCAATATCATTTAACAGCGTTTGGTAAAGCATAAGAGCTTCTGGACCAATAAGCGGCTGATACAAATGTGTTAACGACTGTAAATAATTCACTGGTAAAGGCTTTTTTAAAATAACTAAATAGCCGTCAACTGGCAATAGCTGACCGATGGTATTCAACATTTACACACCCTTTTTGTTACTAGGTTCAACAACCTTTATTTCTCTTTTTTATCGGTATTGATTAATTCTTTCAATTCATCTAAAAAGACTGTTACATCTTTAAATTGACGATAGACAGATGCAAAGCGAACATAAGCCACTTCATCAACCTTTGACAGTCTTTCCATAACCATTTCTCCAACAAACTTAGAATCTACTTCAGAAGAACCCAAACCCCGAAGTTCTTTTTCAACTTCAAGTGCGATTTCTTCTATTTTTTCAATTGGAACAGGGCGTTTTTCACATGCACGAATCAAGCCGCGCGTTAACTTTTCTCTGGAAAACTCCTGTCTCATTCCATCTTTTTTAACAACAATTAAAGGCACTTCTTCCATTCTTTCAAAAGTAGTAAATCGTTGTCCGCATTTTTCGCATTCTCTGCGGCGGCGAATCGCCTTTCCATCTTCTATAGGGCGTGAATCAGTTACCTTTGTATTTTTGTATTGGCAATTTGTACAACGCATCTATTATTTCACCTCTTTGTTCCTGATACAAAGCTATTCCATTTTTATTAATGGAAGTTCTCTATTAAACTGTTCATATAGTTTAGCGATAATTTTATTACTGTAGCCAAAATCAAAAGGCAGCAGTGCTTCTGTTGTTACAGAAATATCAATTGCTGTCTGGTACGGCTTAGTCATAATGATAGCAATTACAATAAATGCCTTTTTCCCTTTTATTACATTCAAACTAAGTTCGCCATACTCTTTAGAAGTTGCATTCAATTCATATTTCTGCGAGTTCTGAATGAATGTCTCAATTACGTTAAATGCTTTATCCTTTGAAGTTTTATAATAATGCGTTCGAAGCGTTGCATCTTCATGATTATCCTTTGTTTCGGCATGATTATCAAAATACTTTTTAATATTGCTGCGTATCGACATTCTCCACACTCCATTAAAAATAAGTATACAGTATATTTTAACACGTTTTACTCAATTCATCTATTCAAAATAAAATTCGCCTGCAATATTGCAGGCGAATTTTATTTTATTATTAATTATTTAACTTTTGTACTAACACATATTGACAGCATACTTTTCCATAATCAAATAACTCCTGCGACAGCCTTAGTACAAAATTTGTCATATTAAACTTGTACTGGTTTTTTATTTTTTAGGGAATTTCCAACTAGTCTTGTTAAATCAAGGACGCGTGCAGAGTATCCCCATTCATTATCGTACCACGCGAGGACTTTAATTTTATTTCCTTCCATTACGATTGTTGATAAGCCATCAATAATGGATGAATATTCTGTCGTAGTAAAATCAATGGATACTAAAGGATCTTCAGTATATTCAATAATGCCCTTGTATTCGTTTTCAGAAGCTTGTTTAAATACAGTATTAACTTCTTCAACAGTGACAGATTCTTTTACATCAATTACGAGGTCAACAAGTGAAACATCTGGTGTAGGTACACGCAAAGCCATCCCATGAAGCTTCCCGTTTAAATGCGGGAGCACTTCACCAAGAGCTTTTGCTGCCCCAGTTGAAGTAGGTATAATTGACTGTGTACACCCGCGGGCACGGCGCAAATCTTTATGTGGATTATCCAGGTTTTTTTGATCATTGGTAAATGCATGAACAGTAGTCATTAATCCGTTTACAATTTTAAAATGATCATCAAGCACTTTTGCCACTGGAGCCAGACAGTTTGTAGTGCAGGAAGCATTTGATATAACGTGGTGAATATCCCCATTATATTCATCTTCGTTAACACCTATTACAATTGTTTTATCTACTGATTTACCAGGCGCTGTGATAACTACCTTCTTTGCACCAGCATCTAAATGCAAACCAGCAGTTTCACTTGTAGTAAATTTGCCGGTCGCCTCTACTACTACATCAATTTCAAGATCTTTCCAAGGCAGTTTCTGCGGCTCACGTGAGTTCACCAGCTGGACTACCTGATTATTTACCTGTATAGCATGTTCATGTACTGTTACTTCTTCATCAAAGATTCCATGCACACTGTCATACTTAATCAAATGTACAAGTGTTTCAGGGGGATAGCTTGCATTGACTGCTACCACTTCAATATTATTGTCTACAATAGCTTGGCGAAATACCATTCGTCCTATTCGTCCAAACCCATTAATAGCAATACGTATTTTATCCATGATTACCCCATTCCTCCCATTAACGTTATACTAGTTTGTGTTTTTCTATAATTAGTATAGCACATTAAGGATTTAATGTGTGTTATTTTGCAGCATTTATTTGTATTTAATTTTGAAAAAGCAAACGTTTCCCATTTTACAATAGATAAAATAAAAGTCATCTAAAAAGAAGGCCCTTTTTAGATGACTTATTCAAATAACATTTTTTCAGTTATTATAAATTATTTATTTTTACTTTCCATTCATGAAGTATTTTCTCCAGCTGCTCAAGTGATGCAAATTTGGAACCATTATTATCAATCACTGCATCTGCAAGGTTTGCTTTTTCTTTTACTGGCATTTGTGAATGTATGCGCTGCAATGCTTCTTCTTTGGTAAATTCATTTCTCTCCATCAAGCGATTTAATTGTATTTCCTCATCAACATACACAACGATAATCTTATCTACAAAATGTTCAAGTCTGCTTTCAAACAGCAACGGAATATCTAAAACAACACATTTTGCACCGTCAGCAATCAGCGCATCTCTTTTCTCTGTCATTCTTTTCCTGATTGCAGGATGCAGGATGCCATTAAGCTGCTTTCTTTTCGATTCATCTGTAAATACAATTTCACCTAAACGCTTACGATCTAATGTGTTATCCTCACGAAGAATCCCATTGCCAAAAGTACGCACCACTTCTTCATATGCTTCTTCCCCGGGATAAACTACTTCTCTCGCTAATTTATCTGCATCAATAACTGGAACATTAAAATCATCAAACATAAGCGAAACAGTGCTTTTTCCACTTGCAATGCTTCCTGTTAAACCAATTACTAAAGTCATAAAATGAATCTCTCCTTAACAGCTCTGGCAGCTGCTGCAAATATGAGTTCCTCGACCAGCAACCTTAAGTTTAGTAATTTCTTTACCACAATGTTTACAAGCTTTTCCATCTTGTCCATATACAAAAAGTTCCTGTTGAAACATTCCCATTTCACCTTGTGAATTGACATAGGAGCGAATCGTCGTGCCACCTAACTCGACAGCTTCTGCTAGTGTGGCAACTGCGGCTTTTTGAATGTTCTCCACTTCTGCATCGTTTAATGTATTTGCCCGACGCATCGGATGTACGCCTGCTTTAAATAGCGTCTCATCCACATAAATATTTCCAAGACCAGTAACAACCGATTGATCAAGTAAAACCGCTTTAATCAGCCGCTCTGTTTTTTGCAGTTTATCTTTAAAGTATCCAAAGGTGAATGAAGCATCAAATGGTTCAGGACCTAATTTATTCAATGGAGCATTGTTCATTTCCTTTCCAATCGGATAAAGATGCATCGTACCAAATTTGCGAACATCATTATATCGCAGCTCTTCTCCATCCGTGAAAGTAAACACTACATGTGTATGTTTTTTTAATTCTTCTTGCTGAGGATGTACACTGTATTTCCCTTCCATCCGCAAATGTGAGACAAGAACATAATCATCTAAACAAAACAAGAGGAACTTTCCTCTCCGGTTTAAATCCCGAATCGTTTGGCCAATAAGCAATTGTCTAAATTGCTCTGCATCATCTGGCTCCTTTATTATTTTTCCCCAATAGACATGAACATCGGCAATTGTTTTATTTAATACGAATTGTTCCAATGTTCTCCTGATTGTTTCTACTTCAGGTAATTCTGGCATTTAATCTATCTCCTTACTTTGCATCAAACCAGCTTGCACCATATTCATAGTCAACTTTTAACGGAACATTTAATTTTACGGTTTTTTCCATAATTGCTGGTACTATTTCGATTAATTTATCAAGTTCAGATTTTGGAGCTTCCAGGATTAATTCATCATGTACCTGGAGTAAAATTCGTGCTTGCAGTTTTTCTTGCTCCAGCTTTTCGTTCAAATCAATCATTGCCTGTTTAATAATATCAGCTGCACTGCCTTGAATAGGAGTATTCATTGCAGTGCGTTCTGCAAAGCTTCGGCGATTGAAATTTCGGCTTGTAATTTCCGGCAGATATCTTCTTCGATTCATCAATGTTGTTACAAATCCTTGCTGTTTAGCAGTGTGGACGATATCTTCCATATAATCCTTCACACCCGGATAACTGTCAAAATAACGTTCAATGAATTGTTTTGCTTCTTTCCTTGTAATTCCAAGGTTTTGCGACAATCCATAATCACTGATGCCATATACAATACCAAAGTTAACCGCCTTCGCTTGACGCCGCATATTCGAAGTGACTTCTTCTTTTTCTACATGAAAAACATCCATTGCAGTTCTTGTGTGAATATCCATGTCATTATTGAATGCTTCAACAAGCTTTTCATCATTTGCAATATGTGCAAGCACGCGCAGCTCAATTTGTGAGTAATCCGCAGCAAACATAACCCAATCTTTTTCAGAAGGTACAAAGGCACGTCGTATTTTTCTGCCTTCTTCTAATCGGATCGGAATATTTTGCAGGTTCGGATCTACCGAGCTTAAACGGCCTGTTTGTGTCAATGCCTGGTTAAATCTTGTATGAACCTTGCTTGTTTTTGGATCAACAACTTTTAATAGACCTTCAATATATGTTGATTGCAATTTGCCAAGCTGGCGATACAGCAATATTTTTGAGATAATTTCATGTTCATGTTCCAGCTGTTCAAGCACATCAGCTGCAGTAGAATAGCCTGTTTTTGTCTTCTTAATCACAGGGAGTCCTAAAGTTTCGAATAAAATTGGACCGAGCTGCTTCGGGGAATTAATATTAAACTCCTCGCCTGCAAGCTCATAGATTTCATTAACCAGCTTATCCAATCTTTCCTTCAAATCAATACCCATCTCTTCCAGACTTGCTTTATCAACAAGAACTCCTTGATGTTCCATTTCCCCAAGAATCAGGGCAAGCGGCATTTCTAATTCAGTCAAGAGCTCATATTGTTCATTTTGCTTTAGCTGTTCTGTCATCTCTTCCATCAGAACATGCAATGCCTTTGTTTTACGAACAACGTGCTCTGCAAGAATAGCTTCTTCAGGTACTTTCATTTTTGCACCTTTCCCATAAACCTCTTCATCGAAAAGCACATCTGTATAACCTGCACGGTTTCCAATTGCAGGGATATCATGATTATTTTCAGATGGATTTAAAAGATAAGACGCCAAGAACATGTCAAAGTGAATGCCCTTAATCTCAATACCATTGCGAAGCAAAGCCACAACAGTTTTCTTTGCATCGAAAACCGCTTTCTTTTTCGCTGAATCCTCTGCCCACTTTTTAAATACAGGCGAGGAAATCGCAATATCTGTCGGGATAAAAATCTGATTCTTTTCGTTTACCACCCCAAAACCGATAATTGGTGCTGTATGATAGTTTTCCTCAATAAGTTCTACGACCAGAGCATTTTCTTTTGCAAACATCTCTTCCTTCACTTCGGAAACAATTTCAAAGTCAATCGGATCCATCTCTTTATCCTCTATAACTGGACTTTCTTCGGTTCCAGAGATCTTATTTAACAAGGAAGCAAATCCTAAATCTTTAAAAAGATTGGTTACTTGGTTCTGTTCATATCCGTTATAATCAATATCATCTAAAGTAATTTCAATTGGAGATTGCCTGTTAATTGTTACAAGATCTTTACTCATAAACGCATCATCTTTATAATTGGTCAGGTTCTCTTTTAATTTTTTTCCGCTGACTTCTTCGACATGCTCATACACTTCTTCTAGTGTCGGATATTGCTTTAATAATTTAATTGCAGTTTTTTCACCAACTCCGGGAACTCCGGGGATATTATCCGAGCTGTCTCCCATCAGCGCTTTTAAATCAATAATTTGTTCAGGTGTTATTTCCAGCTTTTCTTTTAAATAAGCTGGAGTGTATTTTTCAACTTCACTGATTCCCTTTTTCGTAACACTTACTGTTACCTTATCCGAGACAAGCTGCAGCATATCCTTATCACCTGATATAACAGTTACATCCCAATTTTCATTATTCCCCTCTTTAGAAAGAGTTCCGATAATGTCATCTGCCTCGTACTGCGGCAATTCATAATGCTTAATTTGGAATGCATCAAGCAATTCTTTCACAAGCGGAAATTGCTCAGATAACTCAGGTGGTGTCTTTTGACGGCCGCCTTTATATTCTTTATACGTTTCATGACGAAAAGTCGTTTTACCTGCATCAAAAGCAACTAACATATGGGTTGGTTTTTCTTCCTCAAGAATGCGCAATAACATTGTTGTAAAACCATAAACCGCATTTGTATAAACACCTTTATCATTATTCAACAAAGGCAGTGCAAAAAACGCACGATAAATAATACTATTCCCATCAATTAACACTAATTTATTTGACATCTGGATTCCTCCAATATACTTTCTGCTTAAACATATTTTATCATTACCAGCGAATAAAAGAAAAAATTATGTAAGAAAACGAATATTCTTTCCCGTCTTCACTGACAAAGAATTTACACAACTAAAATTAGCAACTTCATAAGTAGACTCCTGCGGCATAAGAGGGATAGGAGAAATGGCGCGGAAAAGCGCAGTGTAACCAAGCTGCGGATATTAATTTGAAGCTGTTCTAAATTGAAATCACCAGCAATCTGCATGAATTCTAATTTAACTTAGTTCCGAAGTTATTTAATTTTTATAAGCAAGTGAGTCATTCGTACTTAAGACAGAGCTATAGTTTTGAAAAAGGATACAACAGAAAATAAAGTTTGGACAACAGAAATGTAACTTAATAAAATCCGAACGATACTTTAACTTCGTTCGGATTTTAAGTAAATTCCTGATTTCTTTAATTTTAACTTTTTTCTCTAAAGATACTTAAAACTTGGAAAGTCGCACATAATATGGGCCTTCCCAGACAAAGTTTATTGGAAACCGAGAAGATTATCTTTGATAAAGACTCTCTCTTCCTAAGAAATCGATATTGCTCCCAAACGAGCGAAGAGAATGCCTTCTGTTCAAAAATGCTGCTCTGAATTAAAGCTGGCAGCATCTCACATGTGCCACGAATTATTATGCAATTATTAATAACTAACATTAAATTTGTCTATTCTATAATATTTGTCTCTTAATCGATTGGTATTTGTCAGCTTCAAGTCTCATCTCTAAATCCGTATTTTATTTCGGTAAGTAGACTGTAATCGTAGTGCCCTTATTTATTTCACTGTCGATTTCAATATCTCCATGATGAACTTCAACGATATGCTTCACGATCGCTAATCCTAGTCCTGTTCCGCCAGAATCGCGTGTGCGGGCTTTATCAACACGGTAAAATCTCTCAAAAACACGTGGGAGTTCTTTTTCAGATATACCAATTCCAGTATCTGAAACACTGATGCACACATGCTGTTCCGTCTCAAAAATTTTAATAGCTACATGCCCTTCTTCAGCTGTATAATTAATTGCATTATCTAATAGATTGATAATTACCTGACTAATTCTTTCCTTATCTGCTTTAATTTCAGTTGCTTCGATATCTAAATCGACTTTAATTCCCCTCTGCTCCGCTTTGTAATGAAGTGCAGGGATGATATCAGCAATAAGCTTTCTTGCATCTAGTTTATTTAATACTAGCTGGTAATTGTCACCCTCTAATCGGGATAACGCCAATAAATCTTCAATAAGAAGCTGCAGACGATAGCTTTCATTGTATATAATCTGCAGAAATTCTTTTAATGCTTCCGTGTCCTGCATGTTACCATCCAGTAATGTTTCAGAAAATCCTTTAATGGATGTTATTGGTGTCCTCAGTTCATGCGAAACATTAGCAACAAAGTCTTTACGCATATCTTCTAGTTTTTTCAATTCTGTGATATCATGCAATACTAAAACTGCACCTTTTAACAAATTCCGCTCGTTTATAATCGGCGCTCCTGAAATCTCTAAATATAGCTTTTCAATTCCTATATAATGTTTAAATGTTTTCTTTATTTTCTTTTCATACAAAAATACATTTTGGATAGTTTGTTGTAATACTTCGTTATTTAAAACAGAATAATATAAAGAACCGATATAATCTTTTTCCGTTTTCCCAAATAAACTGATGAACTTTGGATTAACGAGATGGATATAACCCTTCTCATCAAGTAAAACAAGTCCGCTCTCTGTATTATCAACTAAAGTTGAAAGCTGCTCTGATTGAATTTGTTCTTGAAGAGAAAAATCCGTTAAATCACGCGCTAATCGATTAATATTATCGCTTAAAAGACCGAGTGTCTGATTATTCGTCGCATGGAATCTTGCTTGATAGTTTCCTTTAATAATTTCTTCAATTGTTTCAGACGCTTTATTAATCGGTCTGATATACTCCATATAAAGCCGATTAAATAGAATGCTGATTAACACAAATAGTATTATAAATACAGCGACCAGGAAAATAACATTATCCACAAATGAAGACATGATAAAACCAATGATAATTAAAATGAATAACAGGTTGACCGTGTAGGAGATAATTGGTTTCGGTATGAAACCTTTCATTTAACAGGCTCCTCGAGCTTATAACCTAAACCTCGGATTGTTTTTATGTAAATTGGTTTCTTCGTATCAGGTTCAATCTTGTCGCGTAAATGACTAATATGAACATCTACAATTCTTGTATCTCCTACAAAATCATAATCCCATACACCACTTAATAATTGATCTCGTGAAATCACTTTGCCCTTATTCTTAGCAAGAAAATATAGGAGTTCGAATTCCTTTCGTGTAAATGTTATCGTCTCCGAATTGATTTCCGCTTCATATCTTTCAGGATAAATTACTAACTCACCAATTTTTAATGAGCGAAAACTATTTTGAGTCGTGCTTTTTGTTCTTCTTAAAATAGCTTTAATTCTTGCAATCACTTCTTTTGGGCTGAAAGGTTTCGTTAAATAGTCATCTGCACCAAGTTCTAATCCCAATACTTTATCAAATTCTTCATCTTTTGCAGTCAACATTAAAATTGGTGTTTCTATTTTATTATTTCTTAGCTGCTTACAAACCTCTATTCCATCTAATTCAGGAAGCATTAAATCAAGAACGATTAAATCATAGTTGTTTGATTCAGCTTTTCTGACTGCTTCCAGGCCATCATAAGCTTCGTCTGTGCTAAAGCCAGCCTTCTCCAAGTTATATTTTAATAAAGTTACAATAGGTTTCTCATCATCAACAATTAAAATTCTCTGACTCATCTCTCATCCTCGTCCCCTCTAGCAACAATTTATATCTTAAACACACTTCTATCTTAACATTGAAACGAGCTGACGTATAATGAATAACTTATTATTAAGAAATCTTTACATAGTTTACAATACATTATAGCTCAACATCCTATCAATGTTTTTGTAAAAATACCTTAAATCATTATATCAAGAAGGCTTTAAACAGCATGCTTAACAAGCTCCCCGTTTTAATTAGACTCCTGCTTTGATACCTTCGAAAGCGGAAATATAAAAACCATCATTTCTATGAAACATAGAAATGATGGTAAACGTTTTTAAGTATTAAAGATTTTTAATTAACTCATCTGCGAACTCAGAACATTTAACTTCAGTAGCACCGTCCATTAGACGTGCAAAGTCATAAGTTACAACTTTAGAAGCAATTGTTTTATCCATTGATGCTGTAATTAAGTTACCAGCTTCCCTCCAGCCAAGGTGCTCCAGCATTAGAACAGCAGACAAGATAACAGAAGATGGGTTAACTTTGTCTAATCCAGCATACTTCGGTGCTGTACCATGTGTAGCTTCAAAGATAGCATGTCCTGTATCATAGTTAATGTTTGCTCCAGGTGCAATACCTATTCCGCCAACTTGTGCAGCCAGCGCATCAGAAATATAGTCACCATTTAAGTTCATTGTAGCAACAACGTCAAATTCTTTTGGACGAGTAAGGATTTGTTGCAGGAAGATATCTGCAATCGCATCTTTCACAAGAATCTTTCCAGAAGCCAGTGCTTCATCTTGCGCTTTATCAGCCGCTTCTTTTCCTTCTGCTTCCACAATGCGATCGTATTCAGCCCATGTGAATACTTTATCACCGAATTCTTCTTCAGCAACTTCATAACCCCATTGTTTAAACGCACCTTCTGTAAACTTCATGATGTTACCTTTATGTACTAATGTAACATTCCTTCGGTTTTCAGTTAAAGCATACTCTATAGCTGAACGCACTAAACGTTTCGTTCCTTCTTCCGATACTGGCTTAATGCCAATTCCAGATGTTTCAGGGAAACGGATTTTATTTACATTCATTTCATTCTTTAAGAAGTCAATTACTTTCTTTACATCATCCGTGCCTTTTTGCCACTCGATTCCAGCATAAATATCTTCTGTATTCTCACGGAAGATTGCCATATCTACATCTTCAGGTCGTTTTACAGGTGATGGAACACCTTCGAAATAACGAACAGGACGTAAGCATGTATATAAATCAAGCTCTTGACGCAATGCAACGTTCAGTGAACGGAACCCTCCACCAATTGGTGTAGTTAAAGGACCTTTAATCGCAATTTTGTACTCATCTATTTTGTCTAGAGTATCTTGCGGCAGCCATTCACCTGTTTTATTGAAAGCTTTTTCCCCTGCATAAACTTCAAGCCATTCAATTTTCTTTTCACCGTTATATGCTTTTTCAACTGCTGCTTCAATTACACGGCTTGCAGCAGCCCAAATATCTGGACCAGTTCCATCCCCTTCAATAAATGGGATCACTGGATGATTTGGAACATTCATCTTGCCATTTTCTACAACTATCTTTTCTCCCTGAGTCATTAAAAACTACCTCCTAATTGTATTCATTAAGAATAGCTGGATCAATCCCAGCTATTCCTATTACCTAATCTATATCTTAATTACGCACGATTTTCAAGTGCAACATATTCTACATGCTTCGGTCCAACATAATCAGCACGCGGACGAATTAAGCGATTGTTTTCAAGTTGCTCCAGAATATGTGCCAGCCAGCCAGATGTACGGCTTACAGCGAAAATCGGTGTAAATAGATCATGATCAATACCTAAACTGTGATATACAGATGCACTGTAGAAGTCTACGTTGGCAATAAGACCTTTTTTATCCGTAATATAGTCTTCAATCGTTGTAGACATCTCGTACCATTTTTCTTCATTTGCCAGTTTAGTAAGTTCATAGGACATTTTCTTTAAATGCTTCGCACGTGGATCACCCGTTTTATATACGCGGTGGCCCATGCCCATAACTTTTTCTTTATTAGCCAGCTTCTCTTCAATATACGGAATAGCGTTATCTACTTCTCCAATTTCTGTAAGCATCTTCATTACTGCTTCGTTTGCACCGCCATGAAGCGGTCCTTTAAGCGCTCCAATCGCTGCAGTAATTCCAGAGTACATATCAGAAAGTGTTGCAATACAAACTCTTGCAGTGAAGGTAGATGCATTCAGCTCATGATCAGCATGGAGTACAAGCGCTTTATCTATCGCTTCTACCTCAATCGCTTCCGGTTCTTTGCCATTCAGCATATATAAAAAGTTCTCTGCAAAACTTACATCTGCTTTCGGCTGAACAGGTTCCTGACCTTTGCGAATTCTTGCAAACGCAGCTACAATCATTGCAATCTGCGCTTGGATACGAACTGCTCGATGGAGATTTGCTTCTTTGCTCGTCGCTTCCGGCTCTGGATCATATAATCCCATAAATGAAACAGCCGTACGCAGAGCAGCCATTGGGTGTACAGATTTTAGATCATAGGATTTAAGATGGTTTACAAGTTCCTCGGAAAGCTTCATATTTTCCGCAAGTTCTTTACGCAATGCTTCTAATTCTTCTTTATTAGGAAGTTCTTGATGCCACAGCAAATAAATAACTTCTTCAAAGCCAGCATTTTCTGCAAGATCATCAATAGCAATACCAACATATGTCAGCTGATCATCGATGATAGAACTAACAGATGATTGTGCTGCTACTACCCCTTCTAAACCTTTGGTTGTTGTCATAACTAACCCTCTCCTTTTCAAGATATTCTTTCACTAACGAAAGCGAATTATATTTCAACAATATTATAGATTCAGTACAAAAGGCTCTATTGAATTCTCTGCCCTCTCCTCTTCATTCCACATGTATAAGTAACAACAGAATAAGTTTTAGGTAACTGTTATTTACTAAACTTTCTATTTATTGATGTTATTTAGTAGTCTATAATATTGTCATCCCCAAAACCATTATAAGATATTATTGCTATAAAGTGAATTGAAACCGTTTAAATACTAAAATATACCGTTAAAATGATAGAATTTTAGTCTAATCATCTTCTTTTTGTCATATGTAAGATAATAAAGTAAAACTTCACAGTAGGGGTTTCTTTTTTCCCAAACTTCTGTAAGTTGAACAAATCGAACCGCTTCTCGCAGTTAAATCTTCCGCTCAGAATTTTGAGACGGGAATCTTGAAGCGAGCTGCCCCGCGGTAAAATGATAAACCAAGGTGATTATATGTCCAACTCAATTTTAACAAAGGTATTAAAGATCCTTATTATTTTCGTTCTCTGTGCAATTGGTTATTATCTAATCACTCTCTCACTTTCTTTTCTGATGCCGCTATTTATTGCAGTTCTAGTCGCCCTTATTATCGAACCAGGTGTCGGGATTTTAGAAAAAAAACTCAAATTACCAAGACCACTTGCAAGTATTATGCTTCTCATCCTACTTCTCGTACTTATCGTTGGTTCCTTATTTCTAATGGCTACGGAATTATACGAAGGCATGGCCTACTTAGCAGTACAGCTTCCACAACAGCTTAAGATTATCGGTGTGATTGCGGATAATTTTTTTCACGCTGCCATTCTGCCCTTCTATGAGTCTGTACTTTCACTATTCAATCGGTTGAACATGGGTGAGTCATTATTTTTTCAAGAAAACATACGTAACCTGTTCGGTTATTTCGCTGAGCAAGCTGGTCTGTTCTTTCAAAACCTTCTGCTTGCTATACCAAGTGCATTAATTATTATCCCGGAATCTTTTACAATCCTGCTGTTTATCTTCTTGGCCAGCATTCTTCTCTCCGCGGACTTTCCAAGGATAAAGCAATCTATCAAAAAATATACTCCCGGGAAAATATATAATTCCAGTACAGATTTGATGCATTATTTAAAACAGTCAGTAGCAGGTTTTATTAAAGCTCAGTTTATTCTTGTTACTATTTCATTTCACATTATATTTATAGGGTTTCTATTATTACAAATTGAACATGCCCTTACCATAGCATTATTATTGATTGTTATTGATTTAATTCCCTATATTGGGACAGGCATTGTTTTTATCCCTTGGATGCTTTATACCTTTTTCACTGGTGATTATCCGCTGACAATTGGCCTGGCAGTCGTTTATGCTACCGTTATTCTTGTTCGCCAATTAACTGAACCAAAAATACTTTCGGTAAATATAGGTGTACATCCCCTCGCCTGGTTAGTTGCCGTTTTTATCGGCTTTAAAGTATGGGGCGTAGTTGGTCTCTTCATTACACCATTTCTTATCGTTATCATTAAAGCGCTATATCACGCTGGGATTTACCATGCTTTACTGAAATACATTAAAAGCTAATTAGCTTTAATAACGGCGGTAAATAACCATTCCGCGTTTTACTAGCTTATCCAACATCTTGGCTATATACAGTTTTAATAAATTCCTAGTAAATGGGATGAGCAATAACAGACCGAAAAAGTCAGATATAAAGCCTGGGGCAATTAATAGTACAGAACCAAAGATAATACAAATACTATCAATAAAAGCTGAAGCCGGTGCCTGATTTCTGCCCATCTCCTGCAGTGCTCGATTCCATGTTTGAAATCCTTGCCTTCTTCCTAAGTAAAAACCAAGAATTCCTGTAATAATGATTATCAAAAGAACCGATAAAACACCAATTTTACTGCCAACCCAAATTAGAATTCCAATTTCAAGCAGTATGAAAACGAGTAATCCAATCAATAAAAAGCGCATAACCTCACTGCCTTTCGTCATTATAAATTGTTTTTCTATTTTGAGGATGGCTAAAAAAGCAATAAACATACTAATAGTGAATGGTGCAGCTTATCCGTTTAACGCATAAAGCTGCACCATTACTATTTTTTACATGTAAGCCGACTAACTATAATACACTTGCATGTCCGTTATAAATATCACCTTTAGAGCCATCAATGGTAACATCCTGACCATCGTTTAGCAGCTCAAGTGCACTGTCTACTCCTACAATTACAGGTATGCCGACGCTAAGTCCCACTACTGCTGCATGGGATGTTAATCCGCCTTCAACCGTAATAATTCCACCAGCCTTTTCAATTGCAGGCATCATATCACGATATGTTCCTTGTGTAACAAGGATATCCCCTTTTTTCACTTTTTTGATTGCTTCTTCACCATTATTAGCAATAACAACCTTGCCATATGCACTTGTTCTGCCAATACCTTGTCCATTAGCGATAATATCACCGATGATGTGCACCTTCATAAGGTTAGTTGTGCCACTTTCTCCAACCGGAACACCAGCAGTGATAATTACTCTGCTGCCGTGTTTGCAAATTCCGGATGCTAAACCGCGCTCGATTGCAACATCAAGCATTGCATCAGTAGAATCTGTCTCTTGTCCCATAACAGCGTGTACGCCCCATACAAGTGCAAGCTGACGATTTACCCGCTCATCAAACGTAACAGCTAATATTGTAGCCTTTGGACGATATTTCGATATCATTCTCGCAGTATGTCCGCTTTCAGTAGGTGTAATAATTGTATCTACATCAAGATTCATTGCTGTATGTGTTACCGACTGACTAATGGCTTCCGTTATTGTCATTGACACATTTTTTGAACGTTCATTTAGAATATTCTTATGCTGCAAAGCAGATTCTGTTTTCAGTGCAATATTACCCATTGTTTGTACAGATTCAATTGGATATAATCCTGCAGCAGTTTCCCCAGAAAGCATAATTGCATCTGTACCATCAAAGATAGCGTTCGCTACGTCTGATGCTTCCGCTCTTGTCGGACGTGGATTTCTCTGCATGGAGTCAAGCATCTGTGTTGCAGTGATAACTGGCTTTCCTACGATATTACATTTTTTTATTAGTTCTTTTTGTACGAGCGGCACATCTTCCGCCGGGATTTCAACACCAAGATCTCCACGAGCAACCATGAGGCCGTCACTTATTTCTAGAATTTCGTCAATGCGGTCTACGCCCTCCTGATTTTCGATTTTTGGAATGATTTGAATTCTGCTTCCTTCATTTTTTTCCAGCACCTCACGAATTTCCAATACGTCTGAAGCGCGGCGAATAAAGGATGGCGCAATAAAATCAACATTGTTTTGAATCCCGAAAATAATATCTTCTCTGTCTTTATCTGTCATGCCCGGAAGATTTAAAAATACATTTGGCACGTTTACGCCTTTTTTATTTTTAATTTGGCCCGAGTTAAGTGCTTTTGTCTCTATTTCGTTGTTTTCTTTATGAATCTCAACTACTTCAAGTTCAATTAATCCGTCATCCAGAAGAATTTTCGAGCCGACAGATATATCATCAATCAGTCCAGAATAGGTTACTGAAAAGCGTTCAGCAGTTCCAGCTACTTCGTCCATTGCAATATACACCGTGCTGCCCGCTAGAATTTCAGCTTCTCCCTCAGCAAAATTGGCTGTTCTGATTTCAGGTCCTTTTGTATCCAGTAATATAGCTACATCTTTATTTTTATTAGCAGCTGCCTGGCGAATGTTTTTAATTCGAGCACCATGTTCTTCATAATCCCCATGGGAAAAGTTGAGACGTGCAACGTTCATTCCTGCTTCAATCATTCTTTCTAATGTTTCTACCGATTCAGAAGCGGGCCCAATTGTACAAACTATTTTTGTGTTCCTCAAGTTATTGTCCTCCCTAATCTTTCAAGTTAGATAGATAATTCTTTTGACAAGCGATACATTTCCTCATTGACAGTACTTTCTTTCTGCAATATTTCACTAATTGGATAGCTGACAAGCTGATTGTGTTCAATGCCGACCATTATTCCTGCTTTTCCCTCCATCAGGAGCTCAATTGCTTTGGCACCCAGCCTGCTGGCAAGTACACGGTCAGTTGCAGTTGGTGAACCGCCACGCTGAATATAGCCTAATACAGTTACGCGCGTTTCCAGTTTTGTTTCCTCCTGAATACGATCACCATAATCAAATCCACTGCCTACACCTTCAGCCAGCAGAATAATACTATGCTTTTTACCGCGTTCATGTCCGCGTTTCAGACGATTAACGATATTATCGAAATCCTCTTTTTTCTCAGGAATCAGAATACTCTCTGCTCCACCTGCAAGACCTGCCCATAATGCCAGATCCCCTGCATCTCTCCCCATTACCTCAATAATATATGTTCTTTCGTGAGAGGTTGCTGTATCGCGAATTTTGTCAATCGCTTCAATAATTGTATTTAAAGCGGTATCAAAGCCTATTGTAAAATCTGTTCCATTTATGTCATTATCGATTGTTCCGGGAATACCGATACATGGAAATCCCTTTGCAGTTAAAGCTTGCGCACCGCGAAAACTTCCATCTCCGCCAATAATTACTAAACCATCAATACCATATTTTTTTAATTGCTCGATTGCTTTTTGCTGACCTTCTTCTGTTTTAAAATCGTCACTTCTTGCTGAAAAAAGGATTGTTCCGCCACGTTGAATAATATCCCCAACGGAACCAATGTCCATTTTCTCTATATGTCCCTGCATTAATCCTTGGAATCCATATTTAATGCCGTACATTTCCAGATTATTATAGATACCTTTTCTAACAACAGCACGTATTGCTGCATTCATACCAGGTGCGTCTCCACCACTGGTAAGAACTCCAATTCGTTTCATGCACTTCACCCCAAATTTAGCATTTTCTTTATCAATTAATCCACTAACTTTTGCAGTGTAAAACTGTACTAATCTTTTTACACGCACTGTTTCATTTTTTACTACTTATATTAAAGATAAATAAAAAACACGAAAATAGCAATTAATTCTACATTAATTTTAAAAAAAGGACTAATAATAAGAGTATTATCAGTCCTTTTTTATCTAAATCTATTAAATATCTGATTTAATTAAGACGACTATCTATACTAAAACGGCTAAACTTAGCAACATAAATACCACGGGTTATAGTCCGCTGTATTCCTGCCTTAACATACGAGGAATTGGTCAGACTCGATCATGCTTCCTTTAACACATTGCTTCTTCCGTTTGTATTTTACTAAGCAGGCAATTTGCCCGAGCTGCTATACTAAATTAAAGTCACCTATTAATTTATATTTTTCCCATCGATGTTCAAGCAGTTCTTCCTCGCCTAATGCTGATAGAGTACGAAGTGATTGTGATAGCACTTTATCAATAAACTTCGCTTGCTCCTCAATGTCACGATGTGCCCCGCCATGCGGTTCTGGTATTATTTCTTCTATAACTTGAAGTTTTTTCAGCTCATAAGAAGTAATGGCCATTGTTTCAGCTGCATGTTTCGCTAAACTGGCATCCTTCCATAAAAGTGCTGCCGCTCCTTCTGGTGAAATAACAGAGTATGTGGAGTTTTCAAGCATATGAACATGATCACCTACACCTAGTGCCAGTGCTCCTCCACTTCCTCCTTCACCTATAACAATACAAACGATTGGTACAGTTAATCCAGCCATTTCCATAAGGTTCTTGGCAATCGCCTCACTTTGCCCTCGTTCCTCAGCAGCTTTACCGGGGTACGCACCCTTTGTATCTATAAAGCAAATAATTGGCCGGTTAAATTTCTCAGCCTGCTTCATATGACGCAATGCTTTTCGGTATCCTTCTGGATGCGGCATTCCGAAGTTTCTGCGAATATTTTCCTTCGTGTCTTTTCCACGCTGATGTCCTATAACAGTTACTGGCTTGTCCTTATAAAAAGCGATTCCAGCAACAATAGCTTCGTCATCACCAAATAAGCGGTCACCATGAAATTCAATAAAGTCAGTAAAAATTCTTTCAATATAATCGAGTGTTGTTGGTCGTTCAGGATGTCTTGCCATCTGTACGCGGTCCCATGGTTTTAAATTACCATAAATATCGTCTTCCAATATTTTCAGACGTTCTTCTAACGTTTTTATTTCTTCAGTTAAATCAATTTCACTATCATGTGTAAACTTTTTCAGCTCAGCAATTTTTTCTTTTAAGTTTACTACTGGCTTTTCAAATTCTAGTATATGCTTCATTTTTTCTCTTCCCCGCCCTTCTCATGGAACTTAAGCAAGGTTGAAAGAGTCTTTTTCATTTCATCGCGAGGAATTACTTTGTCCAGCTGACCATGCTTTAGCTGAAATTCCGCTGTTTGGAAATCATTAGGCAGTTTTTCCCGAATGGTCTGTTCAATAATCCGTCTTCCTGCAAAACCAATCAATGCACCTGGCTCTGCAAAATTATAATCACCAATCGATGCAAAACTTGCCGACACTCCACCTGTTGTGGGATGTGTCATAACTGAAATCATAAAGCCGCCTGCGTCACTGAAGCGTTTAATTGCAATCGATGTTTTCGCCATTTGCATAAGGCTTAGAACACCTTCTTGCATTCTGGCTCCACCAGAAGCGGTAAATATAATAAAAGGAAGTGATTCCTTACGTGCCTTTTCAATTGCACGCGCAATTTTCTCCCCCATCGCCGAACCCATACTTCCCATACGGAAAGAAGAGTCCATTACAGCGAAAGCAGCAGCATGTCCATCAATCCAGCCTTTTCCTGTAACAACCCCTTCATTCAGACCCGTTTTTTTACGGTCCTTTTCCAATTTTCCTTCATAATCTGGAAAGTTTAATGGGTTTGCTGATGTAATGTTTTCGTCCCATTCTATGAAAGTATCTTTATCAAATAGACTGTCAATCCGCTCCCAGGCAGTAAGTGGATGATGATATCCACAATTCGTACAAACATTTAATGTTTTTTTCATTTCTTTTCGATAGAATATTTTATTGCAACCTTTACATTTTTGCATCAAACCTTCTGGAACATCAAGCTTTCCTTGTTCACTCGGTATCGATGCATATCGCTTACGCTTGCCAAATATATCTTTTAGCAAGATAATACCTCCTTCTCTAGCAGCATACGAAGCATTTTATCAATATTATTAACCTATCATAACTTATTGAAGCTGAAAAATCTGTCATAATAAGTCAATGAAAAAATTAATCTTCGTTTAATGGAAGCTGTTGACGCTCGTACCATGCTTCTATTGCAGAGAAATCCCGTTTTGAAAAAATCTCAACAAGTCCTTCATAAAATGCTGCTTCATAATACGGTTTATAGATAGAGCGTGAAAATTCTTCCATTAGCGTCCAAATTTTAAGTAATAATTGATTATCTGTCTTTGCTAAAAGATAATTAAAAAAATATGAATGCTTTTCTTCTGGATGTCCATCTTTTTCAAGATATATTTCCAGTTCAGAAATAGAGCTCTCATCCAATTGATGAAAAGCTAACTTTGTAGCTTCCTTCTCGATTAGCCGCTTCGTCTGAAGCAAGTCTTTTCTTGTTCCGCCTTCTAATAAAATAAAAGATGATAATAATTCCACAGATTGCAGTGAACGATAGCTTCGCAAGTAAGTGCCTTCTCCATGACGTGTTTCAATCAAACCTAATAATTCTAATGCACGTAATGCTTCACGGACAGATGATCTTCCTCTTCCAAGACTCTCGGCAAGTTCTCTTTCTGAAGGGAGTTTATCACCTGGGGATAGATGATTTTCTCGAATATATTTCCTCAACTCTTCCAGTACGCCATAATATACTTTTGGCTTCACTTTATTCGACACGTTTCAAATCTATCCCTTCCATCATTCATACGTATTTATCCGTTATTTTTTGTTAATTGTCTTGTCTTCTCAGCTACTTCTTCTGGATTAACCATAATTCTGGCTACCCCGGAATCCATCGCTGCCTTTGCAACACTTTTCGCAACAATTGGTGCCACTCTTGAATCAAATGGTGCTGGTATTACATAGTCTTCATTCAATTCTTCCTGCGATATCAGGGAAGCAATTGCCTCAGCTGCTGCAACTTTCATTTTTTCATTAATTCTTGTGGCACGTACTTCTAATGCACCTCGGAAAATCCCAGGAAAAGCTAGTACATTATTTACCTGATTAGGAAAGTCAGAACGGCCCGTACCGATTATTTTTACCCCTGCTTCCTTAGCATCTTCAGGCATAATTTCCGGTTCCGGATTTGCCATAGCAAAAATAATTGGATTTTCATTCATTTTGGCAACCATTTCTTTTGTTAATGCACCCGCCACAGAAACACCAATAAAAACATCTGCGTCTGTTAAAACATCCTCTAAAGAACCTTCTTCTTTATCTAAATTCGTAAACTTAGCTACCATTTCCTTTACTTCATTCATTCCATATGGACGATCTTCAAAAATCGCTCCTCGAGAATCACACATAATCATATTGCGAACACCGAAACTATCAAGTAAGCGCGTAATTGCTATACCTGCAGCTCCGGCACCACTAAGCACTACTTTTATATCTTTAAAGTTTTTTCCAACTAATTTTAATGAATTAATAAGCCCTGCAACTGTAACAATTGCTGTCCCATGCTGGTCATCATGAAAAATCGGGATGTTTGTCTCATCTTTTAATCTTTCTTCAATTATAAAGCAGTTTGGTGCTGCAATGTCTTCAAGATTAACACCGCCAAAGGTCGGCTCCATTAATTTCACCGTATTTACAATCTCATCAACATCATTTGTAGCTAAACAAATTGGAAATGCATCTACCCCTGCAAAACTTTTAAAAAGCACTGCTTTTCCTTCCATGACCGGCAACGATGCTTCAGGGCCAATATTACCTAGCCCAAGCACTGCAGAACCATCGCTCACTACAGCAACCATATTTCCCTTCATTGTGTAGTCATATACGCGGGATGTGCGATCATGAATTTCTTTACATGGTTCAGCTACACCTGGTGAATAGGCCAAACTCAAATCCTTTGCGTCCCTCACTGGAACCTTTGACTGAATTGTTAATTTCCCCTGGTTAACTTTATGCATATGTAATGCTTCATCTCTAAGGCTTGCCATCGCTTTAATTTCTCTCCCCTTCATTTAGCACACTTTACTGACGGAATGCAGATATTATAAGTGGTCTGACCACTAATGACTTCTATATTATAACAAAAGTTAATTATCTGTAAAGTATAGGAACTAATTATGTTTTCTCATTACAACGTTTTCTCTCAAGAAAAAATTGTTTAATTTTTTGAGCGCCTCTCCAGTTGGATTTAAGAAATAGCTTGCAGCAAGCTTATACGATTGTCTTTTTTCTTCGTCATATAAAATTATCGGTGTATTCCCTGGATAATTGTTCGAAATCGAACGCAGCACTTGCAATGCATTTTCATTTGTTTCTTTTGTAGACTTAATAAATAGAACTTTATCCGATTTGTCTTGTAATTCATCCTCTGAAAAAGCATGGATATCATCAATCACCCATTGTAATCGGGCATTTCTTTCTTCGATTTTCCCAATTAACACTACAATCAATTCTTCTTCCAGCCAACGTTTTGCTTCTCTATAGCGTTCAGGAAACAGGACGGCATCCATCGTCATATTTTCATCACCAATTGTCAGAAATGCCATTTGGTCCCCGCGTTTTGTGCGGATTTGTTTAATTTCCTGTACGATAGCTGCTCCCTTTATATTTTTTCTTCCTGCTAGATGTCCGGCATCCGAAAGCGCAACAAAGCCATTTGCTCGAAGCTTTGTACGGTAATTTTTTAGCGGGTGGCTTGATATATACATTCCAAGCAATTCCTTCTCGTCCTGCAGCTTCTTAGCAATTGAGAAATCTTCAATGTCCACATAACGGTCCACCAGCTCAATCTGGTTATGGAAAAGACTTGGCTGATCACTAAACTCTTTAAAAAGCTCGCCCTGTTCCATTGCTTGATCTATTGATGCAAGTAAGCTTGCACGATTTGTTTGCATTTCATCAAATGCTCCAGCCATAATCAGATTTTCAATCGTTCCTCGCTTTACCGATTTTTCCGAGACTCTCAAACAGAAGTCAAACAGATTTTTAAAACGTCCCTGTCTGCGCACCTCAATAATTTCCTGGATTGCATCATTGCCTATTCCTTTAATCGCGTTCAGACCAATGCGGATTTTCCCTTTTTCAACGGAATACTTCCTATAGCTCCTATTAATGGAAGGTGGCATTAGTTCTAATCCAATTTCATTCATTTCTTTGATATATAGGTTTATTTTATCCTGCTGATTTCTTGCCGAACTCAATATCTCTGCAAAAAAGTTTGCTGGATAATGAGCTTTCAAATAGCTTAACTGGTAAGAAATTTTACTGTAGGCAACAGCGTGACTGCGCGGAAAACCATAATTAGAAAAACGAACGATCCAGCCGAATATCTCCTCTGCAACTTTTTGATTATACCCATTCTGGATACAGCCTTTAATAAAGTGCTCTCGTTCATCAGCCATTACTTGCTGATTTTTCTTACTTACGGCTCGCCTTAAAATATCAGCCTTACCTAAGGTGAAGCCTGCAATTTGTTTAGCAATCTGCATAATTTGTTCTTGATAAACTAAGACTCCATACGTTTTGCTTAAAATCGGCTCCAAATCACGATGTGGATAGCTTACTTGCTCCTTATGATGCTTCCGTGCAATATAGTTAGGAATAAAATCCATTGGACCTGGTCGATATAATGCGTTTACTGCAACAATATCTTCGAAGTTCGTTGGCTGCAGTTCTTTGAGCACGCGTTTCATTCCTTGAGATTCAAGTTGAAAAACGCCATTTGTTCTTCCCTGTCTAAGCATGTTAAAAGTGTTTTCATCCTGATTTGGAATGTTTTCTAAATGGAGCTCATTCCCAACTGAATAATGAATTGACTTCAGAACCCTTTCGATTAGGGATAAGTTCTTTAAGCCAAGAAAATCCATTTTTAAAAGCCCTATTGCTTCCAGGTCATTCATAGCATATTGTGTTAAATATGTTTCGCCTGCCCCAGTTGTCAGAGGTACATGTTCAATCAATGGCTGCTCACTGATAACAACTCCCGCCGCATGTGTTGAAATATGCCGTGGTATCCCCTCTAAACGAACTGCAATCGAAAATAGCAGTTTTAATTTTTGCGACTGCTTAATATATTCCGTGAGTTCAGGTGAATCATTAATCATTCCCACTAAATTTTGTTTTGACTGGAGCGGAATTTCCTTCAAAATAAACTGTGCATCCTGCTGATCAACTGACAATGTTTTTATTAATTCCCGAATAAGCGAGCGAGGCGCAAAAGTTCCAAACGTAATTATTTGCGCAACATGGGCTGTGCCATATTTCCTCCGAACATATTCAATCACTTCATCACGCCGCTCATCAGAGAAGTCAATATCAATATCTGGCATTGTCTGTCTTTCCGGATTTAAAAATCGTTCAAATAACAGATTATATTTTATCGGGTCAACAGCAGTAATGCCGAGAACGTAAGCAACAATCGAGCCAGCCGAAGAACCACGGCCAGGTCCAACTATAATTCCCGCCCCTTTAGCAAAAGCGATAATATCAGCAATAATTAAAAAGTAATCACTAAATTCCATCGTTTGGATTGTTTTCAGTTCATATTGCAAACGTTCTTTGATAGGTGGAGTAATTACTTCATATTTGTCCTCAAGCATTCTCCAGCACTGTTCCTCCAAATGACGATATGCATCCTGGCCATTTTCAAGCGGAAATGTCGGGAGCAATCGTTTAGAAAAATCAAAATGAACATCGCACTGATTAACAATCTTTTCATTTCCAGCTAATGCTTCTTGCCATATATCCCCTAATGCCTGACGCATTTCTTGTTCACTTTTTAAATGCTTATTGCGGTAGTTTGCATTCATTAATTGCATGTCCCATTCTTCACCATGCCGCATCGCCTGTAAACAGTCATAACTGTATGCATCCTTTTCCTCTAAATAATGAACATCACCAATAGCGGTAATTTGTGTAGGATACGTATCAATATAACTTTTCAGAAGAGTGGTTATATCATTGTTTTCTTCGATTCCAATATAAAAGTCGGCCTCTGAAAAAATACTCTCATAAGAACTTAAATAGTCTTTCACTTTATGGAAAACGTCTGCTTCAAGTCCGTTTGAAAGCATCGCGTCCTTCACAGGCAGGATTCCGATAACTTCATCTGTAAATGCCCTTAAGTTTTCCAGCGAGATATTTTCGTTCTTTCCTGTCTGGAGCCTTGAGCTGAGTTTAATTAAATTCCGATAGCCGTGATTGTTTTTCGCCAAAAGGACAAGCTGGCTTTCCTCACTATTATCACAATTTGTTATCGTAACAATCATCCCAATAACAGGTTTTATATTTGCGTTTAAACATGCTTTATAAAAAGGAATAACTCCGTAAAGGATTTGTTCATCCGTTAATGCAAGTGCGGAAAATTGTAATTCCTCTGCCTTAGCCACTAATTTTTCAATAGTAATCGTACTATTCATTAAGCTAAATCCACTTCTTACTTGTAAATGTGTGTAAGACATACAATTCCACCTCTTTCTTTATGGTTATATTATAACAAGTAAATCCGAACATGCATACGGAAACCCTAAAATCTAGAAGGAGCGCGAACAGCAGTCTCGTTCATATAGTATTTTTCCGCTACATATAATAAACAGAGGACATGCCAATTAAGGGGGTAGCGCCACATATGGAAGAGCGTTTCTTTGCTGCATTTATTCACTGTTTTTTTATTGCTTTTGGCGTAATTGTCGGCGGCTCGATTATCGGAAGTCTTGGCGATTTCGCAACTGGAGATGGGCCATTGTCTTCCATGGTTAGAATTGCAGATCGATTAAGAATATGGGCCATTGTTGCTGCCATAGGGGGAACCTTTGATGCGATTGCTAACGTGGAAAAAGGTCTGTTTGATGGAACTCCATTTGATTTGTTAAAGCAAGCACTTCTTATTATGGCCGCAATGGGTGGTGTGAAGGTTGGCATTACACTTATTGGGTGGCTGACACAGAAAGGATTATCCTGATGCATATTCCTCCATATCATAAGCAAAAATCATGGCAACGTTTTATTTCCGGCATGTTTTTTGGCGGAGTAATTGCCTATTTTATTTTGCTTTATATGTACGGCTCCATGTATGAAGATTTAATTAAAGAGAACCTGGAAATACAAGAGAGAGTAAAGGCATTGGAAAAACAAAATGAGGTATTGCTAGAGGACCAGAATAATCTGCAGGATACCTTATTATTTGTACAGGAAATTGAAGTGTTTATTGCAAACAGGGAAGATTTTAAAATTGATCGTTTACTGGATTCACAGCTAAAGGGACTGATAAAAGAAGAAGTGAATCATTTAATCGGTATGGAATTAACGGCGTTATCCGAAAGTAAAGCATTATTAATTTCATCTATAGAAAATAAGAATTTTAAAATGGATGATGCGACATACCAATTTACAGTTACCCTTCTCACTATTGCTCCAAAATTAGAAGTAATAGTTGAAACAGAATTACTGAATTAAATTGAACATTTTGTGAATAGGTTGTTTGACTATTTCAAAATGTTCAATTACATTGTAAAATAAGATTAGAAGATTGTAACCAAAATAAACTCAAGATTTTTAGACACCTTTTTGGAATAATTCCATACGATAAAATGGTGAAGGAGGCGAATGTCATGATTATTTCAGACAGAGAATTATGCAATCAAAAAATCGCAAGCCTAAAAAACGGCCATAACGCTTTTGCAGAGTCAGAGAAGCTGATTCACAGAATTGAAAAAGCAGTCGCTGAGGAGAATCTTGAAGTATTTTTTGAAAGAACACCTGCTGGCTGCTGGATAATTCCAATTAAAGCGGAAGTTATACATTGATAAACCCAGACCAAGCAAATGGTCTGGGTTTAATTAAAATTTATCACATACTTCATCAAGGTCTTTAATTACATTCGCTGCTTCTTCCCAGCTGTAAACCGTTGCGCCTGAGGCAAGTGGATGTCCTCCCCCATTGTACTTAGCTGCTATTTCATTAATTACTGGTCCTTTCGACCGGAGACGAACACGTATCAATTCATCTTCTTCTACAAAAAACACCCACGCTTTGATGCCTTTTACATCTCCAAGCACGCTAATCAGCTGTCCTGTCTCATCCGCTGTCACATCGAATTCCTTCAGCAATTCCTTTGTTAGTTTAACTGCACAAAGTCCTGAATGGAACATTCTAAATTCCTGTAAAATATGACCTCTTAACCGTAATATATGAGTTTCAACGCTATATAAATCCTGATATAAGGCCGGTCGGTCAAAATGATAAGTGACTAGCTCTGCTGCAAATTGAAAGGTTTGCTTCGTTGTACTCGGAAACAAAAACCTTCCAGTATCCCCAACAATTCCCGCATAGAGCAATCTTGCTCCCGCATCATTCAGTTTCAATCCATCATTTTTTCCATAATTAAATAAATCGTATATCATCTCACTTGTTGAACTGGCAAAAGTATCTACCCACTGTAAATCCCCATATTGATCCACATTTGGATGATGATCTATTTTGATTAGTGTCTCGCCAAGAAGATACCGCTGATCATCAATTCGCGGAGTATTCGCGGTATCGCAAGCAATTACCAATGCTCCCTGATAAACCTCATCTGCAATAGTATCCATTTTTACTAAATAAGCAAATTCCGGATCATCTTCTCCAACGATATATACATTTTTTTCAGGAAAGGAATTTTTTATCAATTCTTTTAATCCGGCTTGTGAACCAAGTGCATCTGGATCTGGACGGACATGCCGGTGGATAATAATTGTTTCATATTCTTTAATCAATGTTACAATTTTAGTTTTTTCCATTATATACTCCTTCTTTGCTGGTAAAATACAATCTATTCTAGCAATATAAATAAAAACACGTTACAATAGAGAGTGGTATTCATCAGCGAACTATTACTGGATTTAAAATATTTTTAGGAGAGATAATATATGATTATATTCCCCATTGTTATTGTCATTTCAATTGCATTATATGTTTATTATAAGGTTGCGATTGTGAAAAGCAAAGATATCTTAACGCAAAAGTATTTTAACGGAAAGTCTCGCTTTTGCCTAGGTCTGTTTATACTATTTTTTGGCATCAATCAGTACTTTTTCTATGAAAGTGGACTTTCTCTATTTATTGGGATCATTTTTGCACTTCTTGGCATAATGCAGCTGACACGCGGTTACAGAGAAGCCAAGCATTATCGCAATGAATGGCGCAAATTAAACCCAGCTGAATGAGAAAACAGAAAAAGAATCGAATATTACAGCTCTGAAATTAAATTCATTCTAACATGAAAAATGCATCTCATTTTGTATATACAAGGATTGAGATGCATTTCTTCTGTACTTATCTGCTAATTAATTGCGCCATAATTAAACCCTTCCCGATTAACGCTTTCTCACTATAGACTTCTACATCAATCTTCGCATACAACCGGCCAGCATCAAGAATTGTTGGCTTAATTCGCAGTGTACTGTCAATTTGTACAGGCTTATTGAAATAAACAGTAATATTTTCAATTGAGATATCTGCTTTTCTTTCTTCCATTAACAAGCGGTTACTTGCTTCAATGATTAAGGAAGTAAATACACCGTGACCCAATGTTCCCAGATGGTTCGTCATCTGTGGTATAACCTTCGAAACAAAAATACCAGGTTCATCCTCTGCAGCATTCAAATTACGATTAATAATATCACTGATCGTTTCACCGACCTGCGGCTGCCTTTGGGTTTGCTGCATCGCTTTTAAAACATCCTGCCTTGAAACGACTCCAATTAAACTCTTTGATTCATCAACTACAGGAAGAAGTTCGATTCCTTCCCAAACCATTGTATGGGAAGCAGCAGCTAATGACGTTTTTGACTGGACAAAATGTGGTTTCCGGCTCATCACTTTATCAATTGGCAGTGTTTCCTCCCGTCCAACAATATCTTTTGAGGAAACCATGCCAACAACCCGCATTTTACTGTCAACAACTGGAAAGCGAGTATGTGATGATTTTTCATTGAGCTCGTACCAGCGCTTGATTTGATCCTTAGAATGCAAGTAAAATGTTTCAGTAAACGGTGTTGCAATATCTCCTACAAAGACTATTTCCTTTTTAATGAGCTGATCATAGATTGCCCTGTTAATCATCGAAGCAACTGTAAAAGAATCGTAGCTCGTTGTTATAATCGGCAGTTCATTCTCATCAGCTAATCGCTTATTCTTCTCTTCCGTTTCAAAACCGCCTGTAATTAACACAGCAGCCCCTGCTCTTAAAGCCAGTTCATGCGCTTTCACGCGATTTCCAACAATCAATAAGGAACCGGCCTCAGTATACCGCATCATTGCATCCAATTCCATTGCACCAATTAAGAACTTGCTTAAGGTTTTATGAAGTCCATCACGCCCGCCCAGTACCTGTCCATCAATTATGTTAACAACTTCGGCAAATGTCAGTCTTTCGAAGTTTTCCTTTTTCTTCTTCTCGATACGAATTGTTCCTACACGTTCAATTGTACTGACTAACCCCTGATTTTCCGCTTCCTTTATTGCTCGATAAGCGGTGCCATCACTAACATGCAAATCTTTAGCAATCTGGCGTACGGATATTTTCTGGCCGACTTCCAATGATATAATATGCTGTAAAATCAATTCATGCTTCGTTGCCATCGTTAACACCTTCCCCCATCTGTACTATATCAACATCTAAATTTTATTATACAGATTCGAAAGGTTTATCTCAATGATTAGCGACTTGTTTCACCTTTTTATATTCCTGTTCCATAACCGGAGGGGGAATCATTTGTAAAAGGTTTGCTAAATTCGCCCCCATAATCAGCAAGAAAAAGAAAAGCCACAAGCCCCAGAAAGTGAGTTCCAAAGCAGTTGTTGCAAGCGGGATCATTGGCCATGCGAAATAAATCATGACACCTGCAAGCAGGATTCTTAGAATAGGATAGTTTTTCAAGTTGGTGCCTCCTCATTGTTTTTTAATAGTTTATGATAGACTCAATCATGAAAGAACGAGAACACACAATGATTCGGAGACGATATTGAAATTTATCATTTATTTAGAGGGAAGATCAGAATTGAACTGACATTCTGAGGAAAAGAAGTTAAGAAGTTAATGTAAAATTAAGGAGAGTAACAATCGAGCAATAAAGACACGTGCAGAAGACTTTCGTATCACTTGTTCTTAGTTAATATTTGTTTATAATAATAATATAATTCAATTTCCTTTGTCAGTACTGTACATTATATTAAAAAGCTTAAATACCAATCTATGATGCTCTCTCCATAAAAATATGAAATAAGAGCTGCAAATACAATATAGGGCCCAAACGGGATCGGCTGTTTACGTTTTACCAGTTTAAAAAGCATCAGCAATATTCCTATAAATGCGCCACAAAAACATGCAAGGAAGAATGTCAGGAATATTTTTTCATGGCCCAATACAATTCCTAACACTGCAAATAACTTCATATCACCTGCTCCCATTCCACCTCGACTTAATATTATAAGAAGGGCAACGAGAAGGAATGCTCCAAGTCCACCTGCTATCGGTGACCACCACGAACCTAATGGTACAATAAATCGCATGAAAAGAAAAAATGGAAGAAAAAACAGCAGAATTCTATTTTGTATAATCATATATTTCAGATCGGAAACGAAAATAATCATTAACATGGATATAAGCAAGAGTGCAGTGATCAGCTCCCATTCAAAACCAATCATCCAAAAACCAAACGCAAACAATACACCTGTTAAACTTTCAACAAATGGATAAATGAATGAAATTTTCATTTTACAGCTGCGGCATTTCCCTTGCTGTATAAGAAAAGAAAAAAGCGGAATCAATTCATACCAGTTCAAAGTTCTTTTACACTTCGGGCAGCAGGAACGATTATATAGAAAAGACTCTGTACGTGGGGAACGTAATCCCACAACATTAAAAAAGGAACCAAATGTCAGACCAAATAAAAAGAAAAAAATTAAATAGAACAATTCCAATTTATACACCCTCTAATCCTCCTTGTGAATTCATTAGTTCTTTTGCACTACATTATACCAAGTCGTTCACTAAAACGATACTTAATTTTATGTAAACCCTATAAAGAAACGCAAGAGATCAGAAAGTCTGATTCCTTGCGTTTCTTTAATTCACATTTTATTTATAATTCAATTGTATCGCCGATTCCCATGACATGTCCTTTCCCCGTTTTGACCCTGCTTGCCCAAGCATGCGGGTCCTGCTCAATAACTGGGAATGTATTGTAGTGAACAGGAATACTAGTATTCGCACGGATCCAATCCGCGGCAATAAGTGCATCCTCTGGTCCCATTGTAAAATTGTCGCCGATTGGAATAAACGCTAATTCAATTTCATACATTTCGCCATACATTTTTAAATCTGTAAATAATGCTGTATCGCCTACATGATAAATCGTTTTACCATTAACGGTTAGCAGTATTCCCCCTGGCATTCCACAATAGATTGATGTTCCATCTTCCTCCGTATAAGCTGAACCATGAAATGCTTGTGTAAACTTAACTGTACCAAAAGCAAATTCATGGGAACCGCCTATATGCATTGGATGTGTGTTTAATCCCTTTTCACCTAAGTAAATAGCTAATTCATTAGGAGCAACTACTAAAGAATTATTACGCTTTGCAATTTCAAGTGTATCCCCTACATGATCATTATGTCCATGTGTAAGTAAAATAACATCCGCCTTGATTGTATTTGCATCGAGGTCACATGCTTCATTTCCAGATATAAATGGATCGATTAAAATTGTATGTTCATCTGTTTCTACTTTCACTACTGAATGTCCATGATACGATACTTTCATTCAAATCTCTCCTTCTCACAAAATATCTATCTATTCAAATTAAAACATAAATAAAATAGATGTGCAAAGAACAACATAGTAGTGCACAAACAGAAGTTATCCACAAACAGTATGTTTTATAGTCTGCTTTACAAAGTAAAAAGGAGCAGGTGAACTGCCCCTCTATCTTACTTTTATTCTTCACTTTTACCGAGTTTTTGCTTTAATGCGGCTAATTCATCATCTACATTATTTGTTATAAGATCTCTAAATTCATCATCTAATGTACGGCTTGCTTGCGAAATATCCTCAGATGTTTCTGCTTCAGCTTCAAAGCGCAATACTTTCTCTTCCATACGCTGGAATCCTTGACGGGAATCATCTCCATTGATGGATGACATCGTGCGGTTCATTTTTGTTCTTGCTTTTGCAGATTCTGCGCGGGCTTTTAATGAATCTTTTTTCATATTCATTTCCTGGTATTCACGTTTCATCTCATCTAACTTCGTACGCAATGATTCTACATCTGCTTTAGCCCGTTCCCATGATTCATTTAGTTGTGCAGCAGTTTCTTCATGGTCTTTTTTATCCTGAAGGGCACGGCGAGCTAAATCATCATTACCAGCTTCCACTGCTTTTTCAGCTTGCTCCTGTCTTTTTTCAACCATAGCTTGTGCATCATTTGCTTTGCGTTTTAACATTTTTTCATTCGCAATTTGCTTTGCAATTGCTGCTTCTGCATCACGAATATCCTCACCCATATCACGCAGAAATTGATCAAGCATTTTTACTGGATCTTCTGCTTTATCAAGCATCGCATTCAGTTCTGAGCTGACCACCGTTTTCATCCTCTTGAAAAATTGAAACATAAAATCTCCTCCTTGATATTTTATATACTATTTGATTACTTACCCAAACACTCGCCCTTCTTACACTTCACTTGGAAGAAAAATGATTTCTTCGTTCTCTATCTTATACGATTTAATTTTAATAAAGGTTTCAACAAAACTATAAAATGCTAATTTTTTTTTCTAATGCTATACTTAATTATAGTATATTTTAATGAGGTGAACATCAATGAACGCTCGATTAGAAAATTTATTAACAGAAATGAAGAAGAAGAACTTCGATAGTGCGCTGGTTACTTCTACGGCAAACTTTTACTATTTAAGCAATTATTATACAGAACCGCATGAGCGGGTAATTGCAGTTTATGTAAGTGAGAATATCAATCCAATTATTGTCATTCCTGCAATGGAAGTGGAAGATGCAAAGGATGCTGGCTGGAAGGATATAATAATCAGCTATCATGACCATGAAAATCCATGGCAGCTGCTAGGAAATTATTTAAAAGAAAACAATAAACTTCCGAAGACACTTGCAATTGAACATAATCATTTTACACTAGAGCGCTATCAGCTGCTAAAAGACAATTTCACAACTGTGGAAATTGTTGACCTGGAGAATACATTAGCCAATCTGCGGGTGATTAAAAGTAAAAAAGAATATACACTATTAAAACAAGCAGCTCAACTCGCTGATTTTGGAGTCGAAACTGGTGTAAAGGCGATTCAAGAAGGCATAACGGAGCTTGAAGTCATCGCAAAAATTGAATATGAGTTAAAGAAACAGGGAATTCAAGAAATGTCATTTACAACAATGTGCTTATCAGGCACGAAGACAGCTTCTCCGCATGGAACACCCGGAATGAAAAAAATCACTGCAGGAGATATCGTTTTATTCGATCTTGGAGTAATTTTTGAAGGATACTGTTCCGATATTACAAGAACTGTAGCATATAAGTCCATTTCTTCAGAACAAGAAAGAATTTATAATACCGTACTTGGTGCAAATCGAAAAGGAATTGAAGCTTCCGTTAGCGGTACACCTGTAAATAAAGTTGATTTGGCATCCCGCCAATACATCGAAAACGCTGGATTTGGCGAGTATTTCAACCATCGCATTGGTCACGGTCTTGGTATTGAAACACATGAATATCCTTCCATGAGCAGTGACAATGAATTGCCGCTGAAAGAAGGCATGTCCTTTACAATTGAGCCAGGAATCTACATACCAGGAACCGGTGGTGTGAGAATTGAGGACATGATTTTCATGACAAAAAATGGAGTAGAAATTCTTACTGCTTATCCAAAAGAACTGCAAATAATTGAATAGAAATAGAAACGCACTGGTGCAAAATACCAGTGCGTTTCTATTTTCAACTATTTATTCAATAAAACCTTTGCATCCTCATACACGTTGCCATGCGTTTCAGCAACTGCTTTATAGGTTACAAACCCATCTAATGTATTTATACCTTTTTGAATCGCTTCATTGTCCAATGAAGCTTGCTTGTAGCCTTTATTAGCGATTTGAAGTATATAAGGCAACGTAGCATTCGTCAATCCAATTGTTGACGTCTGCGGCACTGCACCAGGCATGTTTGCAACAGTATAATGCACAACCCCGTGCTTCACAAATGTCGGGTTATCATGTGTTGTAATTCGGTCACTTGTCTCAAAGTTTCCTCCCTGGTCAATTGCAACGTCAACCATTACAGAGCCAGGAGACATTTCTTTCACCATTTCTTCCGTAACTAATACAGGCGCTTTAGCTCCTGGAATCAGTACAGAACCAATGACCAAATCTGAATTGATAACAGACTCTCGAATATTATGCGGATTTGAAATCAATGTATTGATTGCATTTCCAAATATATCATCAAGCTGTCTTAAACGATCTGGGTTTAAATCGATAATTGTAACATTCGCACCTAGACCTACTGCAATCTTTGCAGCGTTGGTCCCTACAACGCCTCCGCCAATAATTGTCACCCTGCCTCTTGCAACTCCGGGAATTCCAGAAAGCAGAATACCTTTTCCTCCCTTAGGATGTTCAAGCAGCTGCGCTCCTACTTGTGTTACCATTCTTCCAGCAACTTCACTCATTGGCGTCAAAAGCGGTAATGAACGGTTAGGAAGCTGTACTGTTTCATATGCAAGTCCGACAACTTTCTGATCAATTAATGCTTGAGTTAATTCAGGTTCATTTGCTAAATGCAAATATGTAAACACAATTAAATCTTTACGGAAAAATTGGAACTCTTCTTCTTGTGGTTCTTTAACCTTAAGAACCATTTCTTGATCCCAGGCTTCCTTAGCTGTTTCAACAATCACTGCTCCAACTTCTTTGTATTGTTCATCTGAAAAGCTTGAACCGTGACCTGCACCAGTCTGAATAAAAATCTCATGGCCAGCCTGCGTCAACGAATAAACACCAGATGGTGCCATTGCTACACGGTTTTCGTTATTTAATATCTCTTTAGGAATACCTATTCTCATCGCCCAGTCCTCCCTGTATTAACTTATAGTCGTTGCAATAATAATTGTAGCAAAAAGCAGATGAAAAATCATTAAGTTTGGCGGACTTATATTTTTATTATTTTCTATCTTTTAAAAATTAACTAAAAAAAGGAAGCAGATAGCAAACAACTATGCTTTTCTGCCTCCCTATTTCAAATTTTATCTGCTTTTATTATTGAAATGATGGATGCCGCGGTTGTTCTCTAATTGATCTTCTACAACACCACTTTGATAACTTTCATTCAGCTGGTTCTTGATCACTTCATTTCCTTTTGGATCACTGAATAGTTTATTTTTCATTTTATTTTGTTTCTTCAATTGCTTCACCTCCTATTCCTAGTATGTCCCACTAAATGTAACAGTATTGTAATTAATTTTTGCCTTATCCTGATTGTAGCGTTTTCAAATAGGGTATATACTTAATATGAAAGGGGAGATAAACATGGATTATAAACATATTGTAGTTGCTGTAGATGGATCTGAAGCTGCTGAAAAAGCATTTAAAAAATCAGTTTCAATTGCAAAAAGAAATGATGCACGTTTAATCATTGCGCATGTTATCGATTCTCGCACCTTTGCAACCGCTGAGGCATATGACCGCACATTATCTGAACGTGCAGAAGAATATGCTAAAGAACTACTGGATACGTATATTGAAAGTGCCAGAAATGAAGGAATAACCGATTTAGTAAGATGTATTGAGTACGGCTCACCAAAAGTGAAAGTACCAAGAGATATTGCAGAGAACTTTGGTGCGGATCTGATTATTTGTGGTGCTACTGGTATGAATGCTGTAGAACGCTTCCTTATTGGCAGTGTTTCTGAAAGTATTACGAGACACGCAAAATGTGATGTATTAGTTACTCGCTAATTATAACCTTCTTTAACTGAAGATGAAGATATTGAAAATAAGTCCTATAGATTTACTCAATAGGACTTATTTTCAACGTATTATACGCTTAATATCTAAAGGATGTTGTAGCGCTTAGTCATACTTTTTTACATTATCTTCAAAACGTTAAAACCGGACTAAGTCATTAACTTTAACTGGTAAACCTGTTTTTAATGAACGGTTTCCTGCAATTCCTGTAAGTATGGATATTGCTCCATCGATATGTGATGCTGCTCTATTAAATTCATCTTCTTTCGGTGTGCCAAATAAATCATCCAGTAATAAAGGGTCACCGCCACCATGACCTCCTGCACTTTCAACTACTTCTACTTCATAGGGTTCACCAAACATTGGTAATATGCGAATTGACTTTTCCTTTAATTTACCTTCATCACTTTTTGAACCACCAGAGTTAATATAGGATTGTTCACGTACTTGTACCTCTATTCTCCCCTTACTGCCATTGAATGATACCATAAACCCTTCCCAAGGGAGATAAGCATTTAGGGAATAGTTTAAAATCGCTTTATTTTTATACGTGACCATGACACCCAGAGTATCCTCAATACTAATCCCATCCCCAAAGACGCTCTGGTCCCGTTGATATCCATCTTCTTTTTCAGCATCTAAATACATTGCCTTTAAATGGGCATTATCTTTTAATTGAATTGCAAATGGATCGTCTTTAGCGTTTTCATTACCATGTGCACGATGATAAAAATTTGATATGCCTCTCTTTTCAGCATTTTCCCTTCCGTAAAAACGTAAACCTCCTGCAGCATAAACAACTTCAGGTGTTGTTCCCAACCAGAAATTAACCAGATCAAAATGGTGGGTTGATTTGTGAACTAAAAGTCCACCACTATTTTGTTTATCTCGATGCCATCTTCTAAAATAATCTGCACCATGCTGGGTATCTAATGCCCATTCAAAATTCACAGAATATACTTCACCAATTACACCATCGCGAATTAGCTCCCGGATTTTTGTATTATGCGGCGCATATCTATAATTAAATGTCACGCGAACTTCTTTTCCTGTTCTCTTAATAGTATCAATAATTTCCTGGGTCTTATCTTCATCAACCGTCATCGGTTTTTCGGTTATGACATCACATCCGAGCTCTAATGCTTTAGTAATGTATACATGATGCGTTCTATCGATGGATGTAACAATTATTGTATCTGGTTTTTTTTCTTGAATCATTATCTCAAATTGGTCTGCCAAATAAGTAGCTATTTTGGGATGTTCATATTTCTCAGCCAATAATTTATTCGAATAGTCCATTCGAGTTTGATTTGTATCACAAAATGCTACTAATGCAGTTGTTTCTCTATATCGTTCAACCATTGCCCCATAAAAGAATTCTGCACGACCACCAGTACCTACTAAAGCATATTTTTTCTTCATGTGACATCTCCCATTTTTTTAGTTCTAATCATTTAATATTTCCTCGTATTTTTAATTAAGCATTCATAAAGGTAAAAATTTATCCTCTTTTCCCTGCACTATCTTTGTTCAATATAAAGCTTTTAAATTCGCAAATTACCTGATAAACGAACTTCACTTTGCCATATTTGCAAGCATTTTCATTAAACTGCTAAAAACTTTAATTTTCGGATGCCTGGGCTTTATTTAAATTTATTATGATTCCTACATAATAACAACGTTGTTACTTTCATAATAATCTAAATTTCTGTATAGAACAACTATTTTGATATTTTTTTGGATTTGCTTTATCTTATATACTCTGTAATTTCCAGGTTGAGTTGCCGAATCTCTTCAACAATAAGGCCTGCTATTTGATATGCTCCATATTCTGTAAAGTGCGTATTATCTTGTTCTCCATCTGGATAATACGCATATTCCCCGGGCTTAAGCCACATAAATAAATCTTTGGAAGCTTCCACCCCCAATTTTTCAAGCAACCTTGTACTCTCTTTTGTTATATCAAGTAATGGGACATTCAATTCTAATGCCAATTCACGCATTGCTGCAGGATAATCTCCATGTTTATCAATTACTTTTCCACTATCTGTAAAATTACGCCTTTGGACAGGAGTAATCAGAATTGGATGTGCTCTTTTTTCTAGAGCGGCCATAATAAACTTTTTTAAATTAGCTTTATAAGTTGTAAATGGTTCTGTATATCTTTCACTGTTTCTTTTTGAATCATTATGACCAAACTGAATAAACAAATAATCATTTTGCCCCATGCTGTTTTTTATTTTGTCCAGCCTTCCCTCTTCAATAAAAGTCTTTGAACTGCGACCAGAAGCTGCCTCGTTCCAAATCTTTACCCAATCTGTAAAATAGTGATGAAATACTTGTCCCCATCCCATTCTTGGTGCTCTGGAATCTGCATAATTTGACATGGTTGAATCCCCTGCAAGATAAAAATTCACTCGGTCCATTTTCCCCTCCATTTATCAGCAATTTGTGGAACAGCTAATAATCTATATCCGTCTTGGACAGCTCCGCCAACGCTTTAATTGATGAATCAGACTTCTCACTATAAATAGGAACGATTGCGACGATTGGTTCGTTGATGTCCATACCAAGCAACTTTAACATGAAAGAATCCTTTTCAATCGGAAGACCGTATATATTTTCCTCTCCCGACTTCGGATCGATTAGTTTGAATTTATCAGATACTTCCATTCCTTCCTCAATAGCTTCATCCAAAGGTTGTAACCCCTCTGCATCAAAAGTTGCTGGTGTAAGTAATTGCTCCTCCACAAAAATTATATCTCCATGGTGTGCTGCTATTTCTCCAATTAATCGTTCATAAATAGGTGAATAAAATTGCAAATCAATATTCTCCTTGTTAATATCTATTTCATTTTCCTGCACTAATTCCTCTAGCTCTGCACCTGTTTCACTTGTTAATGTTGAAAAGAATAGCCAGTTAACTGCATCTTCTTTACTGCTGCATCCATTCAAAAATAGTATTACTAATAAAATATTCAATGTTATTTTCAGGAGTTTTTTCTTTGTAATCATAATTTTTTTCCTATCTATTCTTTTTTTACATGCTGTTGCATCTGCACACTTGCTAAAATAAAGGCCCCAACACCATGTAAATCATTATTGCTCGTTTCCCTATTAATATAATAATCGTATTCGCCAATCGATGTTCCAATAGAAATACCAGTAAGTGTCAAATTATCTTTTTTGTCGATAATGACGTTATTTTTTATAATTCCTTCATATGCCTTCCTTGCTGCATCTAAATATTCCTCATTCACATATCCTTTTCTAACTGCCTTCGCCATCGCATAAACAAATAAACAGGAGCTTGAACTTTCCAGCCAGTTATCATTCAAATGTCCCTTATTAACAACCTGGTACCATAAACCAGTTTCTTCATCTTGATAGTCTCTTAAGTTTACAAACAAGTCACGGATAACCTGAATCAATATGTCATGTTTGTGATGGGATACGGGTAACAATTCAATAAAGTTCACGACTGTCATCGCATACCATCCCAGTGCACGCCCCCATATTTCTGGTGCATGGCCATTTTTCGCAGCCCATGACTGCTGTTTCTTCTCATCCCAGCCATGAAAATATAATCCTGTCATGTCGTCTTTTGTATACCTGCGCATAAGTTCTTCTTGATGCATGACCAGATCAGTTAATTCTGGTTCTTGAAACATTTGACCGAATGTAATCATAAATGGTCCCGCCATATATAGCCCATCAAGCCACATTTGATACGGGTAATTATCTTTATGCCAAAAACCGCCCTCACTCGTTTTGTTTAATGTATCTAACAGATTTCTAAGCTTTGTAGCTGCAGCTTTATAACGATTGTCATTTGTTTCTTCATATAAGGGAAGTAATAGTAATCCAGGTTGTATGGCATCCAGCTCACTGCGACGAAATATAAAGTTTCCTTCCTTATCAACTAGTTTATCAACATACTCTTTGACATAGTAATAGTATTCCTTCTCCTTCGTTTCCTTCCACACGTCAAGCAGTCCACATAAGAAAACCCCTTGATGATAATGCCATCTATTTTCGGGCGGCAGTTTATTTGGTTCATATTGTTCCATTAGGGTTTGACTAGCTGCTACTGCCCATTCTAGTGGAGATTTTCCATTGAAATGTAATTGATTCTCCATTTTCATCCTCCATTATATATTCTTAGATAATCCGGCATACTCAAACCAGTCGAAATCTGCCTTATTATTGCTCTGTTGCCCATTGCTGCTGCAATACATCCCGATATACGCACCTACGAAGCCACCTGCAACATCTGTACTTAAAATGATTCCGCTGACATCTGATGCAAGTGTCTTAAAGCTGTCATTTGATAATCCATAATAAAAACTGTAATCCTGTCCACTCGCTTCTACTTTTAAAAACAATTGCTCTGTTTCTAATTCAATCGCTTCGATAATCTCTTCTTTCCCATATGCTCGCTTCACAAGACGTATTACATGTTCTCCTTGATCACGCACATACTCCATTCGAAATTGAAAATCATTATTTTGAAGTAAAACAATCCCTGCAGAATCAAAATCCTGTACTGGTTTAAATTCCATTGCAGTTGTTACTGAAAAATTCGTATGCTGCTGTCTTCTTCCAATGAAGCTTGGATTATGCTGTTCTGTAATGACGTCTTCCTTCGCCCTTAAACGGAGATAACCAGGCCGCTCCGTCAGCGACCAAAAATCACCTCGTGGTGTTCTGAGAAAATTCCATTGCAGCCCAAGGTTTGGCGAATCAAAGTCATCTCTAGAAGGAGCACTTGCCCATTTCACCTCTTCCAAATTTGGAAAATTCATTACTTCCTCCACTATGCCTTTACCAGGGTTTATTACTGGCCAATCATGCTCCCAAGCCATTGGTACAAGGAATGTCTCTCTTCCTAAATTTCTATATCCCCCGCCATATGGACGGGAGCCTAAACATACCATCCACCATTCATTATTTTGTGTTTGTACAATATCTGCATGTCCTATATTAACGATCGGATAATCTCTGCCTAAGTGCCGGTGGGTTAATATCGGGTTTGTTTTTGCAGATTCATAAGGGCCTAGGACAGACTTACTCCTTGCAACAGTCACACTGTGCGTAAAACCTGTCCCGCCTTCTGCAATGATTAAATAATACCAGCCATTAATCTTAAACAAATGGGGAGCTTCCTGGGCGTGGGCATTCTTCAGCGCACCATCCCAAAGACTATATTTTTCACCAATTAATTGTTTTTCCTCAAGATCCAATTTTTGGAGATAAATTTCCATATGTTTCAAATGCTTCTGTCCTTCTGGAGGCTGTCGATTACCTGTATAGTAAACAGTTCCGTCATCATCAAAAAATAAAGAAGGATCAATACCAGGTGCATCTTCCAGCCAATTCGGATCAGACCACGGACCTGCTGGGTCTGTCGCAGTTACATAGAAGTTCTTCCTTCTCCCTTCCTGACTTACAACAAATGTTGTTATCATATAAAAAATACCATCATGGTGCCTCAATGTTGGTGCATAAATCCCTTTAGAAGGAGGTGTATTGTCAAGGTTTAATTGTGACGGGCGGTCCAGTACATGACCGATTTGCTTCCAATTCACTAAGTCCTTACTATGAAAGATTGGTACTCCAGGAAAATATTCGAACGTAGAAGTTACTAAATAATAATCATCTTCTACCCTGCAAATAGACGGGTCTGGATAAAACCCTGGAATGATTGGATTTCGAAATGTCTTCATTTTATTTCTCCCCCTACCATTTAGTGTGTACTAATCCCATTTAGCCTTTAACAGATCCCAATAATGCTCCTTTTGTAAAATATTTTTGAAGGAACGGATATACCAACAGTACCGGAACGGTTGCTACAACAATTGTTGCCATTTTAACCGTTACTTCTGGTGGTGGTACATCTGTAAATGCCGCTCCGTCGTAGTTAATGCCACTTGCTAAGACAACAATTTGGCGCAGCAATACTTGCACAGGCCACTTTGCTGCATCGCTTAAGTACAGGATAGCGTGCATATACGTATTCCAGTATGTTACAGCATAGAATAATGAAATCGTAGCAATAGCTGGTAATGACAGCGGAATAACAATTCGAAATAAAATACTAAAGTCATTCGCACCGTCAATTTTCGCTGATTCCTCCAACCCAGCTGGTAAATTCATAAAAAAGCTTCGCAAAATAATCATATTAAATGCATTAATAGAAACAGGAATAATTAAAGCCCATAATGAGTTTAGCAACCCTGTTTGTTCTACGACCAGGAAAGTAGGTATCATGCCTCCACTAAATAACATGGTGAATACAATTAGAAAATTGAAATATTTCCTGCCAGCGAGATCCCTTCTCGATAAACCATATGCTGTTAACGTCGACAAGAACATACTCCATAGAGTGCCTCCTACCGTCACCATAATCGAAACAAGCAATGCACGAAAAATCGTATCCGTTGAAAATATGTAACGGTAAGCATCCAGCGAAAACTCAGTAGGAAATAATAGAAAACTTTTTTCTGCTATTTCAGCACTTGTTGCAAATGAACTCCCTACTACATGTATAAACGGGAGAAACATAACTAGGGCTATTAATCCTAACAGTATATAATTGACAATGTCGAAAATTTTACTTCCAATTGAAACTCGATTGAGCATAATCCTTATTTCCCTCCATATCTAACATTCGTTTAATAAATACCTTCTTCTCCAAAACGTTTCGCTAATCGATTCGCAAAGACCACTAGTATAAGACCGACAATTCCTTTGAAAAAGCCTACCGCTGTACTGTAACTGAATTGGCCTTGCTGTAAACCAGCTACGTATACATATGTGTCAAATATCTCGCCGACAGAACGATTTGATGCATTTAACAATAGATAAACATGTTCAAAGCCCAGCTCCAATACGTCACCAATTTTAAGAATAAGCAGGATAATAATCACACTTCGAATAGCTGGCAATGTAATATGCCAAATCTGTCTGAATCGATTTGCACCATCCATTTTGGCTGCTTCATAAAGTTGTGGGTCGACTCCAGTAATTGCTGCCAGAAAAATAATTGTTCCCCAGCCAGCTTCTCGCCAAATTACTTGGAGAATGTACATTGGACGAAACCAATCTTCATTCATTAGAAAGTTAATCTTCTCAAAGCCTAAGTATTGTAAAAGTGAATTTACAATTCCACCATCAAGCGTTAGCATTACATAGCTTATGGAAACAATTACAACCCAGGACATAAAATGCGGAATGTAAATCAGCGTTTGTATTCCACGTTTATATAAAGAATGTCTAATTTCGTTCAACATTAAGGAGAGAACAATGGGAATAGGGAAAAATACTAAAATCTGTAATGCAAACAATATAAGTGTATTTCTAAATATCATCCAAAACTCTGCGCTGGTAAACAGCCGTTCAAAATGTTTAAACCAAACCCACTCACTCCCGCTGATACCTAAATATGGTTTATAGTCCTGAAAGGAGATAATTAAACCAGTCATTGGAAGATATTTATAAATAATAAAATATATCATACCCGGCAAAATCATTAAGTAGAGCAGTTTATTCTTCTTAATACTTCTAAATAATTCCTGTCTGCGTTTCTTTTTATCCAAACGCAATTGTTCTTTTTGACTGACAGTACTTTCCATTCTCAACTCCCTTTCCTTTTCAATTTTTAAAGATAATCTATGTTTTAACCTATTGTGTGATCATAATAGAACCATACTCTATCACGAATAATCATTATGTTACTACCCGTCCAAACAGGCAGTATCAAGATGGTTATTTGTTAGGAAACCATAGAAAATGATTATGAAAGAACAATTTTGTTATTGTAAAAAAGTAATTACTAATTAAAAACAGTTAATAAAACTGCTGCATCGTAATTAATCTCAAACTGCAGCCGGATAGCCGCTGTCCGAATATCTCCGCTTTCCCAGGCTGCTGAACTGCGCTGCCCTGGACAAGGTGATGTATACTTTGTGAGATAACTTGTTTACATCATCTGCCTTGTGCTGTCAAACTGAAAGAAATTCCCGTGTATTCGGACTGCAGATCTCCAGATCGATAGAAATCAATGAGGTGCGCCCGCAGTTAATTTCAACTGCATCAGAATATAATAGAACAGTATTTTATTAGAAAGCACCTTTGTTAATGATGATAAAAGTTCTCCTATTTAATTTTGCTCTGCATAGGAGGCATTAAATTCTTCAATAATCTTATCTCCGCCTTGAGATTTCCAATTTTCTAGTGCCTTGTCAAATCCCTTTTCATCAATCTGTCCAAGAATATATTGATAGGTTGCATCCGTCATAATTTGTAATAATCTAGCACCGTCTTGTACATTAGTATCCGAATCCAATGTTACTGTTGGATCATGTATGAGATAGTTTTCATTTTCCTTAAACAATTCCTCCGACTTCGCCTTAGGAGGATATTCGAAGTAACCTTCATATCTTCCATTCGTTTCTGGCTCACCTACTTCAATTGCCTGGTAAGGCTTAACCTCTCTATCAAATAAAGCCTGGTCTTCTACAGGAACAGCTCCTCCATCCTTAACTGTATAATGTTCTCCTTCACTGCCCCAATAGATGAGATTAGATACTTCTGGATCCATTAAGGCATCAAAAAACCCTAGAATTTTTAATAATTCATCTTCTGTTTCAATAGCACTTTTAGGGAACATAACTAAATTTCCATATCCAGGAATTGCCCATACTCCAAATTCCCCGTCGGGTCCCTCAACATAGTTATGAACCTCATATTCAACATCCGGATTGATAGCTTGAGCATCATGATTTAAAGAAACAACATCTCCCATGGAACCTACGTAAATTCCTGCAGTCCCATTTATAATGAATTCTTGTTGGTCGACTTTGCTTGTTACAGGAAAATCTTGATTAATATATCCGTTCTCATGCATTTCTTTGAAGAAATCCATTGTTTCCTTGTATTCAGGGAACATAAATTCCGGGAGTATCTCTCCATCTCGTTCCCCCCAGTTATTCGGGGTACCAAACCATGAAGAAACAGTTTTAAATGCACCATAAACTAAATCACTCCGATCTGTTACTCCAAATGTATCGTCTTTTCCATTCCCATCCGGATCATCTTCCGTGAATGCTCTTGCCATTTCCATAAATTCTTCCGTTGTTGTTGGCGCAGATAATCCCAAATTGTCCGCCCAGTCCTTTCGATAAATAATCCCTTGACGAGATAATGGTCTTCCCTGATAAATTGAATAAATTTTTCCATCCACCTTTGTATTGTCAAGTATTTCTTCTCTTAAATTGCTTAAATTCTTAAAGTCATCTAGATATGCTCCTACTTCCCAGAATTGTTCATCTCTAATAGCATCTTTATACTGCATAAATGTTGTTTGGTTTTTTATGAATACAGCTTCTGGAAGCGTGCTTGTTGCAAATGCTGTATTTAATCTGTCTTCATAGTTATTATCGGGCACCCATTGAATTTCAATCTCTGTATTTGTTTTCTCTTCTAATAATTCGATGATTGTATCCCCTGGAACTTCTGGTGTATGCAGATTTGCCATCATTGAAAATTGGAATGGGCTGTCATCATCTACCGCTCCGTCCCCATTTGCACTGACTGAATCCCCGTTTTCTGAAGCGCTTTCATTATTGCATGCAACTAATAATAAAAGCAGTAACAATGATGTACCTATGATTGCTGCTAACTTCTTTCTTATTTTCATTCATTTGACCTCCATTTCAATTTTATAAATGTAATACTATTCTAAATATATCGAGTTGTACATAATCACTTTCTCAGATACTTCAAAATGCGAATCAGTCCACAATAAATATGTATAATTATCAATGCTATAGAGAAACATGAATCGCTAAATAATCATCTTCTCTTTATTACTTTCTTTATATTTTGAAAACGTTGTTATTTTCCTTAGATTATGATAATTTTGTAATATAACTTACTTAAGTTACCTTATAGATTTAGAAGCACAATCCATTAAGCTAAACAATTAATTGGCTGCAAGTTAAAAAATTCTTATTAGGATATAATCAAATGTTAGCGCATTACTGTATTCTTAAAGAATATACGAATTAGTTGTAAGCGCTTTAGTTAAAGGGGAGGAAAACAGATATGGAAATGACAGGGATTTGGGGCGGCTTTTATCGAATCAGTCTTTGGGTTATGCGGTTGGCATATATAAATATTCTATGGATACTGTTTACTGTCATTGGGTTTATTATTTGCGGTTATATGCCAGCGACAGTTGCCCTATTTACAGTCATTAGAAAGTGGATTCACAAAGAAACAGACATCCCAATTTTTAAAACCTTTTTAGGCTCATTTAAAAAGGAATTCAAAATAGCAAATCTTTTTGGTATTATTCTATTAATAACTGGAGCTATTTTGTATGTAGATTTACAATATGTTGGTACAGTTAACGACAGTCCACTCTATCCAATATTATTAGGTGGACTATTTCTAGCAGGTGTTATTTATTTTATTCTGGTTCTTTATATTATACCAGTTTACGTTCATTACAATCTTTCATTTTGGCAATATATTAAATATGCAATTCTGATTGGTCTCACAAATTTACATTATTCCATTACAATGGTTCTCATTTTATATGGATTATATATTTTAATGATGCATATTCCTGGATTGTTTCCCTTTTTCTCTATAAGTACAGCTGCATTTATAGTGATGCTGTCAGCTAATTTATCATTTGGCGATCTTCAAAGAAAACAAAACAAGATAAATAATAAGGACAAGCTGGGTACGGAGTCAGATTGAAATATATATTAAGCAGCATGAGCTCCTCGTATATAACTCATTTCCTGTATTTTCCTTTGAGCATAAACAGAAAACACACTAAGCCGTAAAACAGCTTTATCTATTAGAATGGACATTACAGCTTCTCTATAGGTCATTATGATAACGATATTAAATTATTAAAAAAAGTAAATATTTGGGGAAGATTGATATGAAGAAAGATTCATTTAAACATTATTATAAGCTGATTACATTACTCATTATTTTAAGTACTGTTCCCGTAATTATTGTTGGTGTATTTTCTTATTTACGATCTTCCGAGGTTATACAAACAAATGTTGCTAAAGAAAAACAACAAAGTGTTTATCAAATCCAAACGAATGTTGAACAGGTTTTAAAAAATGTTGATCATTCTTTAACACATTTCATCTCATCACAACGAGTTAAAGAAGTGCTAAGAGACCCTTTAACAGCTGAAAACTTCATGAATTACCACGATATAAAACAAGACCTTCTGCACTTTCAGACACTTGATACCGGCATACAAGATGTCATTTTAGTCAGTCTCGAAAATAGGTGGCTAATTAATAATAATGGTCTTGTACGTCTTGAAGATACTGAATACAGCAAAGTCCATTCAATGTATATGGATCAAAGGAATGTATCTTCTTGGATATTAGAAGGATATGAGGATATTGTGTTCCATCATGATGCCAGAAGTAATTGTCCCTATTATGTTAATTTAGTAAAACAGCTCCCTATTCTAAGTTCAGAAAAAACCGGAATAGTTGGTGTTCTTATACCTACCTGTACGTTAACACCTATTATGGTAAAGCAAGCGGAGTCTGAGACATTCCTTATATTTAATGACTCCTTACAAGTTATTGCACACAGTGATTCAAATAATGTTGGAAAAAACTTGACCGAAATAGACGAATTCATACCCCTTGCTGATTTAGATGCAAAGGCGGGACAATTTGAAGTGACACTTCATGGATTAGATTATAAGGCCACCTACAGAACGTCAGAATATAATGGCTGGACATACTTATCCTTAGTAAAAATAAGTGATCTTAATAAAGAATCTCGGGCGATTGGCTGGTTTACACTTTTTATATGCACACTATTATTAATCCTTTCATTAATTGTTTCTATTGTTGGTACAAGTATTATTTACAAACCAATCCGCCATTTACAAGAATTCATAAATAAATCATTTACTCCAAAAGCATCCGAGCAATCACAAAATGAGTTTGAATCGATAAAATCAAATATTGAACAAATGCTGCATCAGAATGTTGAATTACAATCTCGATTACAAAACCAGGTTTCCCAATTGAAAAGCTTTTTTATAATTAGACTTTTACAAGGAAAAGTGAATAAGGAAGAAATAGATGGAAAGTTAGCTTCTTTTAATTACAATCAAACCTGGAACAAACTTTCTGTATTCACAATACAAATAGATACTTTAAAAGAAACGAATTATCAAAAGAAAGAAGAAGACGTACTTTTATTTGCAATTAATGCAATGATTGAAGATATACTTGAAGACGATAAACGCTTTACACCCGTCGTCTTGAATCAATCTCAGATTACTATACTTACGAGCAATTTTGACACAGAAGAACTTTATAATTCCTATCTGAACAAGCTTGCCCAGATGATTCAAACGAAGGTAAAGAATGAATTCGGGTTTCCGGTTAGTATTGGAATCAGTCTCCCATTTAATGATTTAGCTGCTTCAAAGGAAGCCTATAAGGAAAGCCTTGAAGCATTAAAATATCGATTAAAATTAGGAACTGAGTCGATTATTTTCTATGACAATCTTGATAGAAACTATCCATTCAATACACAGTTACCCACAAATATTAAAAACACATTGTTTGATGCTATCAAGGTTGCTGAGCGTTTGAAAGCCGATAAAGAATTGCAAAAGCTGTTTAACAGCCTATTTGAGAAAGGATTTCATCACAATCAATATCAGATTACGCTAATTAAATTTCTATATGATTTAATGGAATTAAAACAAATAATGGGAATTGAGCTCAAGGAGTTGGATGAAAGACCAATATTAGTGGAATTGGAAAGTTTAACAACCTCCGATGAGGTGCAGAAATGGTTTAAAGATAATCTAATATATCCTCTTATTGATAAAATAGAGGAAAGAACCGAAAGTCAATATAAAACAATTTCAGACAAAATTATTCACATCATTCAAAGGGAATATGACGAAGACATTTCTTTGGATGCAATAGCTGCGAGACTTCATTATAATCCAAACTATCTCAGCAGCATATTTCAAAAGGAAATGAATATCTCATTCAGTGAATACTTATTGATGTATCGATTAGACATAGCAAAGAAATGGTTACTTGAAACAGACCTTTCTGTAAAAGATATTGCTTTAAAATTACGGTATAATAATTCGCAAAATTTTATTCGCTCATTTAGAAAAATGGAAGGAATAACCCCTGGGAAATATCGCAAGGACTACAAAAAATAATTATTAGACAGTTATTGATTCCCGCTGTAAAATCGTATTAAATTGGTCTGCCAAGGAAATATTCTATGCGAAAATTCAATACGTTGTTTTTAAATACAAACTGCAACATAAAAAAGTAGAAGGTATTCCTTATTGGGACACCTCCTACTTTTTATTATTCTTTTTTGTCTCGTTAATGATATCCTCAGCATTTACTTTGGATACGAAGCCCAGCTCCTCTTTTGCATCTTTATTGCTCCAAGGCTTTTCCGGGTTATCCGACACTCCATAGAAGGTGCCAAATTTTATATCACTTAAAATGGAATCGCGAAACAAGGATACTGTATCCACTTCAGAAAGCCATGTTTTCTTATATCGGTCAATATCCTTATAGATTGTTGTTTCTTCATCTAGCTTAACAGATCCAATTCTCAGATTAATTACTGATAAGTTATATTTATTACTGAAGGTAAAACCAATATTTTCGACCGCAAGCTTAAGTACGCCATAAAGACCTCGAGAATATGGATAATCTTTCACACTAATTCTTCTTCCTAACTTCGAATTTCCCTCTGACTCATAATAATCTGTAACATGATTACTGCTGGCAATAATTACTTTTGGTATATTTAATTCTACAGCTGCCTGAAATATATTATAAGAAGACTTAAGAAATACATCCACCATTTTATTCATCGTTGAGATATCTACAACTTCCCCCGAGAAAGGTATAGATAATAAATTAATGACAACATCCGCATCTTTTGGCATGTGGTTTAATAGTTCCGAATAATTCTGGGCATCTGTCTTTAAATGGTAGTTATCCCCTGGATTATTGGCTAAGTCAAGATTATATACTTCAAAGTCATGCTTTAATCCAGCTAATAGAATACTTCCAATTGTCCCGCTTCCACCAATTAACACTACTCGTTTCATTAAAAGCACCTCCCTCTCATACAGTTTACCCAAAATGGAAGGTTATATGTCTCATTCATTTTCTAAGTTGACGAACAATCCAATCAATAGATTCCTTTCCATCGATTTCATGTCCTCCTTCAAATATTGATGAAGAAAGGTCTTTTTTAGAGCCCATAGATTCATATATAATTTCTAACTTCGCTAAAGCTGTATGAACATATTTTAAGGGAAATAAATGATCTTTTGTTCCCGATTCAATGAAAAGCGGCCTTGGTGCAATTAATCCAATTAGCTCTGGCAATTCAGCTAGTTGCAGAATTCCAGGAATATAATTATCAAGACAATGCCTGCGATCCATAATACTTCCTTTAAATGTATTTGTGTATCCAGCAAGTACTGCTGCTTTTATTCGCACATCAATCATTGACGTAAAAGCTGTAACGAGAGCACCACCAGAAAGACCAAAACAGCCAATTTGTTTTTGATTAACGTATGTCAATGATTGAATAAAATCAATTACGCGTCTGCATTCGTAAACTCTTAATCCTGCGAGTGTTTTTCCCATCAATAATAACTGACTTGCGATTCGATAGCAGGAATTATCCTCGGGTTTACCTTTTCCAATATCTTCTTCTAACTTACGGTCTCCAAATCCGACCAATTCAGGAGCAACGACAACTACGCCTTTTTCCACTAGCTTTCTCGCAAAATTATTATGGACTCCAGCGCATTCACTTTCCGTACCATCAGGGTTTAACCCAAGCGCTTCTTTTACACCATAACCGTGACCGTGTATTGTAAGTACTGCAGGCAGTTTTCCTTTTAGCCTATTTTTTGGGATTAATATATATAATGGCATTCTGAGCGGATAAAATGTTGTAATCTCTACCCGCATTCGTTCATAAGTTCCCATATCTTCTTTTTCCAGCACGCCTGTGTTAAAATCAGTCGAATTACTGATAAATTCCCCTAGTGATTCTTTAACCTTTTCACGAAGATTGAATTGCCAATCATGGTTAAAAACATCATTGTTCTTTTTAATTAATTCATTGTATAAATCATCCAGGTAATCATTTATACTCACCATGTCATTTCCCTCCTATTGGCATTTGACTTCCATATTTAGAATCGTTGCAGCAAAGTCAGTTAACGAATGATTTTACTAGATTCTTTTTTAAAAAATGACATAATTTCGTCCTCTGAGAAACTATTATTATCACCCTGCAGTGTATGTTTTAAAGCAGCACCGGCTGTTGCAAACGAGACAGTTAACTCAGGATCCAACTCTTGCAGTATTCCATGTAATATCCCTGCGGCAAATGCGTCTCCAGCACCTACACGATCAACAATCTGATCAATTTGATGCACTTTAGACTGATATAAAACACCATTTGTAAAATAATTTCCTTGTAATCTGTTCATAGAAGCTGAAATTACTTCTCGAAAGGTCGAACTTAAATATTTTATGTTGGGATACAATGTTTGTATTTCTTGATAATATGCTTTTAATCTATCCGCTTCATTTATTGATGCCCTTAGTTTATCGATACCAAGGAAATGAATCGCATCTAATTCACCACAAAAGCAAATATCGATATAGGAGAGAAATTGTTTAAATACGTGCGCTGCTCGCTCATGACTCCAGAGTTTAGAACGATAATTGAAGTCAAAGCTTGTTCTGACACCTCTTTTCTTTGCTTCTTTTAAGAGAAGGAATGTTAGATTTTCCAAGTTTTCAGACAAAGCTGGTGTAATGCCTGACACGTGAAAAAGTGCAGCATCTTCAAAAACTTTGTCAGTGTTAATCTCATCAATTGCTAGAGCGGAAACACTGGAGTTTTTTCGGTCATATGTGACTTGGGCATTTCTTTCGCCTACTCCTGTTTCTAGATAATAGGTACTTAAGCGCTCTCCACCTTTTAATAAATAATCTGTATGCACCCCATTACCTTCCAATTGATATTTAGCTGCATTCCCAAGTGGATTCTCAGGCACTTTACTAATCATGTAAACCTTATGTCCAAAATTAGCTAAAGAGACACCTACATTGGCTTCAGAACCCCCATAATGCATAGCTAATTGATCTGTTTTATACAATCGCTCACCAATATTTGTTGATAGGCGAAGGATAATTTCTCCAAAGGTTAAAATTCTTTTCATGTTAAGCATCTCTCGCTTCTATGAATTTTTGTTTATATACTTGTGCCAGTTCGGTTATTTTTTCATAATCTCCATTTTTTGCTGGTGCTATTAGATTACCGCCAACGCCAACAGCTACTGCACCATTCTGAATCCATTCACCTATATTATCTAAACTCACTCCGCCTGTTGGCATTAAGTTCACCTGTGGAAGTGGTGCTTTAACCGCTTTGACAACCCTTGGACCGAATGCATCACCAGGGAATAATTTAATAATATCTGCACCGAATTCTAATGCACGCTTCATCTCTGAGATAGTCATACATCCCGGAACATAAGGTATTTGATAAAGATTACAAATTTTAGCTGTTTCCAAGTCAAAGTTCGGACTGACGATAAATCTGGCTCCTGCCAAAATTGCCAGTCTTGCTGTTGTTACGTCAAGTACTGTTCCTGCTCCAACTACTACCCGGTTATCTCCCTTATATAAATCTACTAATTCACGAATTACCTCTTCAGCACGCTGAATAGTGAATGTAATTTCTATTCCTGTCACCCCACCCTTAATACATGCTTGCGAAATCTTGATAGCCTCTTCCTCCCTGTCTGCACGTACAACTGCGACTACACCGCAATTAATTAATTTTGATAACGTATTCGTTTTTTTCATAATATACCTCCACAGATTAGATTTTCTATAAGAGAAAGTTATTTTATTAATTGGAAAATTTCCGCGCAATTATATATAATATTATTTAAGATTACAAATCAGTTTATTTTCCATATCTCGCAAAATGATTTAGATTTGAATATATATTAGTAAGAGGAGCGGAATAATGAATAGTAATAAACAACTTTACGGTGCTGTGTTGCTAAAAGCTGATCGAATTTTATCTTTTTTGTCTTCAAGTGATTCACCACAGAGATTAAATCAAATCGCAGCTGAAACAGGTTTAACAAATTCAACAGCATTAAAAATACTAGATACATTGATTCACATTGGCTATGTAGAAAAGGATCCGGAAGCGAAAAAATTCAGCCTGGGGCCTTCCATTATTAAATATGCGAATAAAGGTATTCAGAAACTTGATATTAAGCGTATTGCTCAGCCACACATAGAGAAACTGCAAAGAATTACTGCGGAAACGGTACACCTGGGAATTTTAGATATTTCCAGGATTGTCTATATTACAAAACTTGAAAGCAGCAACCCCGTTTCGTTATACTCTAAAGTTGGAAAAAGTATTCCCTTATATTGCTCTGCAATGGGTAAATCCATTCTAGCTGAACAAACAGACGATGAAATAGAGAAATATCTAGCAAACCATGCGCTCATTCCCAAAACCCAAAATACAATTACTTCGGAAAAGATATTCCTGCAAGAAATTGAGAATGTAAGAAAACAAGGATTTGCATTTGATAATAGCGAGCATGAAGATGAAGTTTTTTGTATTGGCACAAGCCTAAGCCTCAATGGAAAAACATATGGAGCTATTAGCGTTAGTGTTCCAAAATATCGAATTAATGCAGAATCTAAAAATGCAATCATTCAAGCAGTTAAAACGTGCAAGACAGAAATTTTAAACGACATAATTTAATTTGTATTTCTTGCAGCATCCCACTCTATAATTACTTAACAATTTATAAGAAAGTGGGCAGGCACCTATCTATAGGTGCCTGCTCACTTTTTATGGCGGCCCCTAAGATAATCAACATTGGTTCACATTAAATTTTTTTCGCAAGAATGTGATACTTTCATCTATATGTGGTTCCTTCGTATTCTCTAGCAGTACATTAATAAAGGGCTTCCTATCCTCTAGCAAATCAAATAATTTTTCATAATCTAACTGGCCTTTGCCAACCGGAACCATCTTGATCCAATCATTCTCTATGATAAAGTCTTTTGCATGAATGATGACAATACGGTCACCAAATAAATTGATGGCTTCTTCAAACACGGATTCTTGATCTTTATAATTATCCAACGACATGAAATTTGCCGGATCAAAGATGACTTGCAAATTATTTGAAGCTATCTCATCTAACAGTCTCTTCACTCTTTGCGGCGTATGGATAGGGTGGTTAATGCCTCCTTCAATCCCGACAATCACACCGAACTTTTCTGCTTCTTCCACTAATTCACGGACACTGCTTACAACATCCTGAAAAGGTTGCTCCCCGTAGTTATTCTCCGAGTAGCCCATTCCAGGCAGTACACTTCCAGTTTCCGTCCCAACGATACTTGTACCAAAATCCCTCGCAAAGCGAATATGCTCTTTAAAGCGCTCTAAGTTTTCTTTTCTCTTTTCTAAGTCTGGATGAATCATGTTGATATAGCAGCCTAATAATGCAATTTGAACTCCACTCTCTTGAAATGTATTCTGTATGTGCCTAGCATATCCAGGGCTTAAGCTTCCTGTACTCGTGCTGAATTGCTTAATCGATTTGGCAAGAGCTAGTTGAACAGCCGATAACCCTTTATTTGAAACCTCATCAGCAATTTCTTTTACACTACTTTTTTCAATGTCATGCGCTCGTATCCCAAGATTTAATTCCATGATTTTCTCCTCTTATCATTATTTTCACTTATCATTTTTCAAAGTAAGCCATATCACAACATAATGTGATATGGCTTACTTTGTAGTTTCCATTCATTCCACTAATTATCTGGCTAACCATCCACCATCAACTGCAAGAATATGACCATTCATATAATCCGATGCTCTACTGGATAGAAATACGATCGCACCCATTAAATCAGCTGGTGTTGCCCAGTAACCAGCGGGAATACGTGCAGTAATTTCCGCATACCGTTTTTCGTCATTTCGGATTGGAGCCGTATTCTTCGTTTCTACATAGCCTGGAGCAATCGCATTAATCTGGATTCCATGCTCAGCTAATTCATTCGCAAAGGATTTAGTCAATCCCGCTACCGCATGCTTACTTGCAGTATATGGGGGTATAAATTTCCCCCCTTGGAAGGTAAGCATCGAGGCGATATTAATGATCTTTCCACTCTTCTGTTTAACCATAACCTTTGCTGCTTCTTGACTTAACAGGTAGACAGCATTTAAGTTAAGTTCGATAACCTCGTCCCAGTCATCTTCCTTATATTCCAGTAATGGAGACCGGCGAATCGTACCAGCATTATTTACTAAAATATCAATTCTTCCATACACCTCTTTACAAGTTGCAACAAGTTCTTTAACTTTCTCTCTTTTGGTTAAATCAGCTTGAAAAAACGCTGCCCTGCTTCCTTCCTTTTCGATTAACTTCTTCGTTTCATCCCAATTCGTTCCGTGAGTAACGACAAATAGGTCAGCTCCTGCTTTAGCAAGTGCTACTGCATAGGCTTGCCCAAGTCCAGTATTCCCCCCTGTAACGATCGCTGCCTTACCTTTTAACGAGAAAAATTCAAGTGAAAAATCATCTAATTGCGTTGCCATCTGTACCTGCCTCCCGAAATAGTCAATTATTTTAGTTCATTCATTTTCACATGATCCATATCATCGTACGTAATATTCTCACCGCACATCCCCCAAATAAATGTATAATTGCTTGTTGCAGTTCCAGTGTGTATCGACCAGCTTGGTGAGATTACAGCCTGTTCATTTTTCAATATGAGATGTCTCGTTTCGCTTGGTTCACCCATAAAATGAAATACACGTGTATCTTCTTCCATATCAAAATATAAATATACTTCACTGCGACGGTCATGTGTGTGAGCTGGCATTGTGTTCCAAACACTTCCAGGAAGCAAAATCGTTAAGCCCATCTGTAATTGACAGCTTTCACAAACATTAGGATGAATATATTGGTGAATTTTTCGTTCATTCAATGTACCCTTCTCACCGAGTTCTAGTGGTTTAATATCTTTAATATCAATTTTTACGGTTGGGTATGTGTGATGCGCTGGTGCGGAATTAATATAGAATTTAGCTGGATTACTTGCATCCTTTGAGCGGAAAAGCACTTCCTGTGTACCTCTGCCAACATATAATCCATCATGGCGTTTCATTTCATACTCCTTGCCGTCCAGAACAACGAAACCTTCAGCACCAATATTAATAATTCCAAGTTCACGGCGTTCTAAGAAATATGTTACTCCGAGCTGTTTATCAAGCTTTATTGTTAATTCTTCTTCAGCAGGTGTTATTCCCCCAAATATCATTCTGTCTACATGTGTGTATGTCAGATGTACCTTACCAGCATCAAAAAGCTTTTCAACTAGGAAATTATCCCGTAATTCATCTGTATTGTACCTTTTAATATCTTCTGGGTGGTTAGCATAGCGTGTTTCAATTTGCATGTTCATTCCTCCTCGAATATTCGTTAAGTTAATCCGCATCTAATGTGATGTAAAATGATGCGTTTTTTCTAAATCGAAGTTCAACCGCTTTCATTTTTCCGTTCTCATGCACTTTTCCTTACTCCCAACACCTCCAAACTAGAATGTTTCCTATTTGGAAACTAATTTTATTATATGGAAATAACTAATTCAAGTATATATAAGATTTTCACGAATTTCAAGTGCTATTGATCGCACTTATAACAATATTAAGATAAATGGAATAGTAAATTAACTATTATTATACTGAAATTGACTTTGGTATTCCCTAGGTGTATAGCCAGTATATTTTTTAAAACATGTACTAAAATATTGTGGATTACTATATCCAACACTTTCAGCAACCTCATAGGATTTAACGTCTATTCTGCGTAAAATCTCCATCGCCTTTTCCATTCGTAATTTAATTAAATAATCTCCAAAGTTAAAACCTTTTTCTGCCTTAAACAGATTACTTAAATATGGAGCACTCACATGAACAACATCTGCAACTCTTTGTAAAGTTAAACCAGCTTGATGATAATTTGATTGTAAATATGAAATTGCTTGGTCTACAAGACTATTTAGTGAGTTTTCTTCATTTTGCTCCATGGAGTTAGCCCATTCCTCTACAAGTATGATTAGTGATGACTTTATTTCGTTTAAGGTTTCGAGTTCAGCAATACTCTGGTAAAGTTCAAATATAGAAGAATCCACTGCAGTCTTTTTCCACTTTTCTATTTCATTAAATAAAATCGTGCTGTATTTGATTGAAAATATTTTTATTTCTTGCAAAGGCAGCATCTGTTTCCTGCTGACAAAATCCAACTCATTCAAAGTAAGAATTACCTCTTTTGGGAGTCCCATCTTAATTTGTCGTTCAAGCTTTTGCTCTAAGCCTCGCAAATTACTATTATTTTCTTCAGCTTCTAATGTTGCATCTTCTATTGAATATAACTTCCCCTCGCCCAAAATATATCGCAATTCCATTGCAAGGTAAGATTCCATAAATGATTTCTTAATTTCAAATAAGTTTTCATATTGTCGACCAAGTGTAATGGTTACCTTACCGGCAATTCGCCCTTTAATCCGATGAAATAAATCACTAATAACGAATAATCCCTCTTCTTCTGCCGAAAGAAATAATGCAAAGTTATTTAAAGACTTTTGGAGCAATGCTCCGTTTCTTTCTGAGAGGAATATCTCTAACTCTGCCTTAACTGTGTCGATATCCTCATTATTTTCAGGGGAAACATAGATTAATACAGCAAGAAAACATGGTCCCTCAAGAAGAATATTGAGTTCTTTTAACTCATTTTCAATATCGATTGTTTCATTGTCATTTTCGATCAATTGTTTCAGAAATTTTTCTTGTAATAATGGCAATGACTTCATAATTGTCCTTTCTCTTGCTATTTCAGCTGCCCACTCATCTCCTGCTTTCTTCACTTTTTCTAACAATAGATCTGAATCAATCGGCTTAAGCAAGAAGTCAAATGCATTTAGTTTTACAGCTTCTTGGGCATATTTGAAATCCTGATAGCCAGTAAGAAAGATTATTTTCGTATAAGGGTTTTTCTTGTTCACTTGTTTTGCCATTTCCAAGCCACTCATAAAAGGCATGCGAATATCTGAAATAATAATTGCTGGTTGTTCCTTGGCAACTAATTCTAATGCTACCTCTCCATCCCCAGCATCTCCAACAATAGAAATGCCGTTTTCTTCCCAGGGAATTGTTTCGAGTAAGCCACGTCGAATAATTCTATCATCTTCTGCAATTACTACTTTTCTCATACCCGTTTATTCTCCTATCTTTTTCGGAATGGTAATCGTTACACATACTCCACCATCATTGCCATTTGTAATTTTTAGACCATATGATTTACCAAAATATAATTTTATCCGTTCATGGACACTTTTGATTCCCACACCAATATGTTTCTTCTGCTTTTTCCGTGGATAATTTATTTCTTTCTTAATTTGCAAAAGTTGTTCAGACTTAATACCTGGCCCATTATCGATCACTTCAAAGCAAATGTTCCCCTCAGCCTCAAAACCTTTAATTCTTATATTCCCCATACCACGACTCTGTTTTACACCATGGTATATCGCATTTTCTATGATAGGCTGTAAGGATACTTTTACAATCTCATAAGAGTTAATAGCTGGATCGACATCGATTTCATAAGAAAATTGATCCCCATACCGCAACTCTTCCATATACAAATAATACTTTATATGCTCTACCTCTTCCTCAATCGTAATAATTTCCTTTCCTTCACTGAGTCCGATTCGATAAAATCCTGAAAGGGCACTTATCATACTGCTTGCATCTTTGTTGAGTCCCAGATCACATAATTCCTTAATCGAATAAAGTGTGTTATATAAAAAGTGAGGATTAATCTGCGCATGAATAATAGCAAGCTCAAGTTCACGCTTATCCTCCTGTTCTATTTTAATATCACTCATTAATCTATTGATTCTGCTTGTGAGTTCGCTAAAGCTATGTTGAATATTTACTACTTCCTTAGGTCCAGAGGGTTTAACTAATTTGATAGGTGTCTGATCATCCCAGAACTGCATTTTGTTTCCTAAATTCTCGATTGGCTTGGATATGAACTTTCCAATAATATTCGTAAAAAAAATTGCAAGTACAATTAATGCGAGAATCAAAACTAATGTTATGTACTTGATTGAATCTACTTTACTATTAAGCTCCGTTTGCGGAATAACTGCAGCAATTTTCCAATTATTTATAGTAATTGTGTCATAGGAAATGATCAAGTCCTCACCTTGATTACTTTTTAGTTTATATTCACCACTTTTATCAGCTAATTCGTATAATTCCAGCCATTGATCCTGGTCAATTTGATATTTTTCGTTGATTTGTTTTGAATGAATATTTCCCTCGGGGCTAATTAGTGTAATATAGCCTTCCTGATCCATCAGCTGCTGATTAAGAATTTGCTTTAGGAAAACACTTTTCAGATTGAACAATATGATCCCTTTCGATTCTGAATCTTTCGTTCCAAATAACTTAAATAATGTTAGTACTTCGCTCCCCTGCTCAAATACTTCATCAGGGTGGATATTCCTCCAATAATATCCTTCTTTGCTCCCCTGGTAATCCCTAAAATACGAATCATATGAGAAAGAAGTATTTCTTACTTCATGTGGACTTCGAAAAAAGGAAAATTCTCCATCATTCATATCGACTAAAATTGATTCAATGATTTCGCTGTTTCGCAAATATATTGTATCAATCTCCTCGTCAATATTAATATAATCGGCTGGTGTAATTTCTTCTTTGTCTGAAACGAGTAACGATATAATTTTGGGATCATTAGCCAGTTCAACATGCTGACGAAAAATATCCATTAGCACGAACTCAATATGATTTTTCGTCTGGAATATCGTATCCTCTAAATTTTTATACGTATTATCTTCTATTTGTGAGGATGCTAGAATAAATGAAATGCTTGCTGTGATAATGACAAATAGTATAATCAGCGGAAGATATAAAGCAATTATCGTTGATTTGACTGAAAAAAAGATATACCTTTGCGTAAATTCCTTTAGTTTGTTCATTGTAAGGGCTCCTTGTCTATTAAAACCAGATCCTTATAATAGAATAAACTATATAATGAATAATCGGCTACTATTCATAATAATAATTAAATATATAACAGCTAATATAAGTGTAAATTACTCAAGGATTCGCATTTTTATATAATTTCAGAGCCCTGCTTTTCATTGGTTTGCAGTTTTATTCTTTATTTAAATCATGTAATGCCATACAAGCGAGAACAAAAGCACCCATACCATGTAAGTCGTTTTTCGAGGTTGGACGTCCAATATAATAATCGTATAACCCTGCTGAAGTTCCGATACAAATTCCTTTCAAAATAAGTTTCTCATTGTTAACTTCAACCATTTGATTTAGCAATCCATCGTAAGTTCTCTCGACGGCGGAACGATAAGATTCATCGATGACTCCGATTTTTATGGCCTTTGCCATGAAATATAAAAACAATGCTGAGCTTGAAGACTCAAGCCAGTTATCTTCTTTATTGCCTTTATCTATAATCTGATACCATAATCCTGTCTTTTCATCCTGGTATTTCACAACCGCTGCAATAAAATCTTTGAGATTTTCTTTAAGATGTTTCTGACCATACTCTTTCCCATTCATCAGCTCAATTAAATCAATGAGTGCTGTACCATACCAGCCGGCGGAGCGTCCCCAAAACTCAGTTGAACGACCTGTTACTTTATTTGCCCATGGCTGTATTTTCTTTTCATCCCATGCATGATAAAGCAATCCTGTCTCACTGTCTCGCAAATGTTCTCTCATACGTTTTTCTTGATATAATACGTCACGAATAAGCTCAGTTTCAAGAAATTCCTTGCCATACATTACCATAAATGGACCGGCCATGAATATCCCATCCAACCACATTTGATATGGATATTTATCTTTATGCCAGAAACCTCCATCAGAAGTTTTGTTAATTGTCCTTAATAAGTTTCTAAGCTTCTTTGCAGCTATAAGGTACTTTTCATCCTTGGTTTTTTTATATAATGGGAATAATAATATCCCAGCTTGAATTGAATCCAGCTCGTCTCTTGCGAAATAAAGATTTCCCTCACTATCAATTAAACTATCTATATATCCTTTAATATATTCAATGTACTCCTCCTTGCCTGTTTCCTCCCAAACACGCTGCATTCCGTAAAGAAAGACCCCTTGATGATAGTGGAAGGAACGAGCTGGCGGCAAATCTTCAGGTGAAAATGTATCCATAATTGTTCTGCATGCCTTCTCAGCGACTGCTAATGGGTTATCTTTTTCATTAAAACTTCTCATTTAAATTCCCCTCTCTAACAATGCGGACGATGTTTCTCAATCTATACCTCATCCACAACTGTTTTAATTATTCATGTATTCACGGTATTTATCTTCTGAATCCTTTATAGCCTTTGCCCATTCATCTAGAAACTCCTGGACCGTTTTTTCCCCACTCATTACTGCTTGTGTACCTGGATCTACCGTGTTATCTAATATAGAACGATAATCCGATAAGTAGAATGGCGGCTGATACAATATTGTTTCTGGGTTATCATACACTTCAAAAGCTGTTTTAATATGCTCTGCATTTTGAATCCATTCTTCATCTAATACATCAGAGTTAGTTGGGATTTGCCCAACTTCTTCATTCCAATAGCTCTGGCTTTCAGCACGATTAATAAATTCAACAAATTTCCATGCTTCATCCGGATGTTCTGTCGTGTTAAAAATCGCCATATTAATCGTATTGCCACCCTCAGCTATATATCTTCCATCTTCCGTCTGTGGTAATGGAATTGCCTGAAATTGTTCTGGTTCAAGTGCTTTTCTATGTTCACCAAATGAGCCTATATTATGGTGAACCATTGCAACAACTCCCGTATCAAAGCCTGCAATCATTTCTTTATACCCATTTGTTATATCGCTTTTAGGTGTGTACTCGTTATAAAGTCCCAAATATCTCTCAACAAATTCCACATGTTTAGGATGGTTAATAACAACATTTCCATCTTCATCAAAGTAGGAATCAAAACCAGAATAAGCAAACATTAGACGCTGCAATTGAAAAGAACCACCAGCACCTCCACGAATTGTATAACCATAGCGTTCTTCAGTTGTCATTTCTTCAATTGCAGTAAAAAACTCTTCCCATGTTACAGGAATTTTTACACCAGCATCTTCAAACCAATCTTTGCGTACCCAGATAACATCCAAGTTTTGCGTATAGGGAATTCCGTAGAGCTGTTCATCTTGTACAATTTGTTTATTAAAGTCGGTTGCTCCCTCATTTATTAGCCCGCTTAACTCAGATTCCACAAAATAGGAATCAAGAGGAAGTAAAGCTTCACGAACAGAGAATTCCGGTAACCAGCTTGTCTGAACAGAACCGACATCAGGCATATCATCTGCAGCAATTGCAGCATCTAACTTTGATTTAGCCGATTTATTCGGTATACCAACATATTCTACGTTAATATCAGGATTTTCCTCCTTAAATCGTTCAATTAGTTCTTCCCAAATCGGTGTACGTTGTGGCCCAGCATTTTCATCCCAGAAGGAAATTGTAACTTGGCCTTCTCCCTTTGTTTCTGTGTTTTCGCCACAGCCACTTAAAATGAAAAGGACAGCTAAGCTAATGGCTAAAATATAAATTCCTCTACGCATTCTTATTCCCCCTTTTTTAATTAACCCTTAACAGCTCCACCCATACCACTAACAAGGTGTTTTTGCGCATAGGCAAATAAAATTACGGCAGGTATTAAAGCAATTACACTGCCTGCAGCAAGAGCACCATAGTTTACATTAAATTCACCCATCATAAAGCTTAAACCAACAGGCAAGGTGAATTTGCTCTGATCATTCGTTAACATTAAAGCAATTAAAAACTCGTTCCAAGTATAAATGAAAGTAAATACCCCTGTTGCAACAATACCCGGCAGAAGCAATGGGAATAAAACATATCTTATCGATTGAAGTTTTGTTGCCCCATCAACCGCTGCAGCTTCCTCTAACTCTTTTGGTATATTTGAAATGAATCCACTCATTAATACAGTTGTAAAAGGTATTTCAACGGCTGTATACGTAATAATTAAAGAAAGTGGATTACTAATTAATCCAAGGTTCTTGAAAATAATAAACAACGGGATGATTAACATTGCTCTCGGGATAAATTGGGTTGCAAGCAGCATTAGCAAAAATGGTCGTCTTCCTTTAAATTGATATCTGCTGAGTGCATATCCGGATAATGTAGAGCAGATGATTACTACGAATACCGTTGTAATACCGACGATTAAACTATTTTTAAAAAAGGTTGCAAATCCAACATTATTCCAAGCCATTACAAAGTTGTCTATTGTAGGCGATACAGGTAAGTATTCTAAAGGCTTTTTAATGATATCCCCTTCTGCTTTAAATGCAGTATTAATCGTCCAATAAATTGGAAATAGTGTAAAGCTCAGCATTAATGTTAAGGGTAGATAGAAAAAAATTAATTTATCTGCACGCTTTCTACTTGTTATCATCAAACTCACTCCCTCTCATAGCGGGTAATTCTTAAGTAAAGTACAGCAAAAATAAATAGAATTCCAAATGAAACTACTGTTAGAGCCGAACCATAACCAAAGTTACTTCCATTGACTGCAAGATCGGCAATGTACATTGTAAGTGTAGTCGTAGAATGTGCAGGTCCCCCACCTGTTAAGTTAAAGATTAAATCTACATTGTTAAATTCCCAAACCGTCCTTAACAACGTTGTTAAAACAATCGTATTTTTTAAATGTGGTAATGTAATGGCGGTAAATGTTTTCCACCTGCCAGCACCATCTACCCTCACGGCTTCATACAGCTCTTCGGGAATACTTTGCAATGAAGCAAGTAGTGTAATAGCAAAGAATGGAATCCCTCTCCATAACTCAGCAATGACTACTGATACAAATGCACTGGTCGTACTAGCCAAGAAAGCCTGCGGTTCATCAATGAAGCCCATTTTCATTAATAAATCATTGAAAACACCCATATGCTCGTTGTACAGTAATGACCACATGACAGATGCAAGTACACCCGAAATCGCCCAAGGGACAAAGGCAACTGCTCGTACAACCCCTCTAAATTTAAATGTCTGATTTAGTAACAAAGCAAGAATTAAACCGAGCACTAACTGAAGTCCTACCTGTGATACCACCCACTTTAAACTGGTCCAAAGGCTAGGCAGAAATAGTTCGTCTTCCGTAAATATCTTTATAAAATTATCTAAACCAGCGAAAGAGTTATAAAATGGTGCAGAAATATCATAATGCTGAAAACTATAATAGAAAACAGTTCCAATTGGATAGAATAAAAAGGAAACAATAATTAAAAATGATGGAAGAATAAAAATATACGGTACCCATCTTCCTTTTTTAGCTTGCTTGTTTCCAGGCTGCTTGTTTCGCATCTTTTTCTTATTTAAGGCTTTTTTCGTATTATTTGTATCATTATTCATTACTTCTGCATGCATTATTCTCCCTCCTTTCTAGAACCCATATTAATTGAAAACGGTTACATTAACAATCCATAATTTTAAGATAATTGTTTAAATTTTTAATATCTTTTGCGGATTAGAAATTTATCTTTCGAGTATATAAAGGCTGGCTATAAGGATAAGTAGTTAATTTTCAGAGCAGGAATTATAATTAACAATCTATCAATCCTGTTTTCCTTGCTATTAATCCAAGATTTCATCATAAATAAAACCTTTCAGTCGTATCATTTCTGATACAAGAGAAAGGTTCGTTTGTAATGATCATTTAATTAAATTTTTAATGATTTTATCACTGATTAGCACTAACTCCAGTTAGATTAGGCTCTATCTTACTTAAGCGCAGTGTATCTCTCGCAATCATTATTTCCTCATTAGTCGGGATAATGATAACTTTGACCGGTGAATGCGGGTAATTTATAAATTGTTCTTTCCCGCGGACATCGTTGAGTTTAGAATCCCAATACACACCCATGAATTCTAGGCCAGTAAGAATCTTCTCTCGAACAATATCGCTATTTTCTCCTACACCAGCTGTAAAAATAATCGCATCAACACCTGACATTTTTGCCGCATAAGATCCAATATATTTATGGATACGCTCTGCGAATACGGTTAATGCCAGCTCTGCTCGTTCATTTGTAGCTGCTTGCTCTTCGATATCCCGAAGATCACTTGAGAATCCTGATAATGCAAGCATTCCACTTTCCTTATTCAAGACATTAATCACTTCATCAGCAGATTTACCTGTTTTCTCCATAATATACGGAATCAATGCAGGATCAATATCTCCCGACCTCGTCCCCATTGTAACCCCTGCAAGTGGTGTAAAGCCCATCGATGTATCTATCGATTTCCCAGCTTCAATTGCAGTTACACTTGCACCATTGCCAATATGACAAGAGATTAATCTTAAATTTTCGATAGGTGTTCCAATGAGTTCAGCTGCACGCTGTGATACATACTTGTGAGATGTACCATGAAATCCGTATTTACGTATTCCATACTCTGTATAGTATTCTTTTGGCAAACTATATAAATAGGATGATTTCGGCATTGTTTGATGGAAAGCTGTATCAAACACCGCAACCATTGGCACATTAGGCAAAATTTCTTTAAATGCATGAATTCCTGTCAGGTTTGCAGGATTATGAAGCGGAGCAAGCTCAGAAACTTCTTCAATCGTCTTCATTACATCATTTGTAATTAAAACAGAATCACTGAAATGCTCTCCACCGTGCACAACACGATGGCCAACTGCATCAATCTCATCAAAGGAGGATATTACACCAGATTGGATTAAAGCATCCAACAGCATTTTTACTGCCTTTCCATGATTTGGGATATCAGTTGTTGTTTTATCTTTTTTACCATTCACTTCAACTTGAAAAGTGGAATCCTTTAAACCTATTCTCTCGACAAGTCCTTTTGCAGAAACCTTTTCTTCCGGCATTTGAATCAATTGAAACTTCAGTGATGAGCTGCCTGCGTTAATCGCTAATACATTATTCATACAATCACTCCAACATTAAAATAGTTTTAGTTACTATTGTAAGTGCTAAACCAACCATTCATTTGTGCAAGAATATCTGACATTGCATTTGCATTTGTCAATGAAGGCATTTGGACAAGTAGTGGCTGCTTTGGCCCTTTTGTGTGTTCCCCTTTTTTCTGAAGCACCAGGATGCTTTTTACGTTTCGTTTCGACTTAAATACACTCTCAGGTAATCGAAGTACGCCAACAATATGCGCATTTTCACGTAAATAATGGTTCAGCTTCTCTGACTGATCACTTTCAAATAGAAAATCAGGTATAACAAAAATGAGATAACCAGCATCTTTTGTGTATTTTAAGCTTTGCTCGATAAATAAGTGATGTGCATAAGCATGTCCCTTATCAGCCTTTAATTCATATTCACTTGCTCTAATATCATCTGGATAATAGCCAACTGGCAGATCAGAGACAACGAGGTCAACTGGATCAAGCAATAAAGGGCTTAAACTATCCTGATGGAAAAATTCGATTTCTTTTTTCTGGAGATTTGCACTTAGTACAGAAAGCTGAATTAATGTTGGGTCTACTTCACTTGCATAAACCGTCTTCTGCTGCGATAAACGTTCCATTACTGTTGTTAACAAGTTCCCTGTCCCGCTTGCCGGATCAAATATTCGCACATCCTGTTTATCTTTCATCAGTTTATCTGCTAAATAGCCGACAATTAGGCCAATGGATTCTGGTGTCATCAAATGCTGTTCCTGAGTCGAGTCTTTCATTCCTTTTAGAATTGCAAGCTGGATAGCTTTCCGCATATCTTCATGTGTGTAATTCAATTTATGAAGCTCTTCTAATGCATCATCAAGCTTTTTCCTTAGAATATCATCGAGATCATTTGCTGATTCATCGTAAAATACTGTTTCCATTGTTTCCGAGAGGCTGTCGAGATAAGGTTCATTCATATGCTGCTGAACCTGTCTTGTTGTCTGATCTAGCCACTCAAATAAAATTTCTACTGTTGATTTTTCCATTCGTTATCTCCCACTGCTCATAAAACTTTATTTTGCTTGTTTTGCCGCTTCGAGTGCAGCCTCATAATCCGGGTGGCTAGAAACCTCATCAACATATTCAACATAAGCTACTTCATCATTTGAATCGACTACAAAAATCGATCTTGCTAACAAGCGAAGCTCTTTAATTAGAACACCATACTTTTCACCAAAGTCTGCATCACGGTGATCAGAGAATGTTGAGACTTTCTCGATTCCCTCTGCAGCACACCAGCGCTTTTGTGCGAATGGCAAATCCATGCTGATTGTTAATACATGAACATTATCAAGGTTGTCTGCTTCTTCATTAAAGCGTCTCGTCTGGTCTGAACATACACCAGTATCAAGTGAAGGAACAACACTAATTAGTTTCACTTTTCCTTTGTAGTTTTCTAAAGTCACTTCGTTTAAATCGTTCGATAAGACAGTGAAATCAGGCGCTTTATCGCCAACTTTCACTTCATTTCCCAATAATGTAACTGGTTCTTGATGAAACGTTATTTTTTTCATTTACACCATGCCTCCCAAAGTTATATTCCTTCTTCATTATGAATAAACTCGTAATTAATGTCCAATCTTTTCACATATTTAATAAGTACATTTTTGTGAACGAATATACAAAGCTTACCCAACGTCATTATATACTATTTTTAAGCAAATTTAACCTTTTTTGCCTAATGATTGATTGGATAAAAAGGGCACTAGTGGTATGATGAAACTATACTCAAAGATTGGGGGAGCGTAACTTGCCAAATCGCAATAATTTATATTTCTACTATCGTAAAGATGAGGAAACGAATGCAAAGGTCGCAAATCTAATTGAAGTCGCAGAAAAAAATGGTTTTACAATCGTTGACACTGACAAGGAAGCGAATATTATCGCAAGTATTGGGGGCGATGGTACTTTCCTGCAGGCAGTAAGAAAAAGTCATTTTCGCCAGGATTGCCTCTATATCGGAATTACCCGGGAAGGTGAATCTGGACTTTATTGTGATTTTAATATTGATATTTTTGATGAGATGCTTCATTCCTTGATGCATGAAGAACTGGAAGTAAGACGATTCCCGGTTATCAAAGTGCAGGTTAATGATGGAACTTCTTATTATTGTTTAAATGAAGTAAGTGTGCGTTCTACAATTGTAAAAACAATCGTTATGGATGTACATATTGACGATCGGCAGTTCGAAACTTTCCGTGGGGATGGCTTAATTGTTTCAACACCTACAGGCAGCACTGGCTATAGTAAATCAGCAAATGGTGCAGTTATCGATCCATTAACAGCCTGCTATCAAGTTTCTGAAGTTGCTTCTCTAAATAATAATCAATACCGCACATTAGGTTCCTCTTTCGTATTAAATAAGGGGAGAAAATTACGACTCGATATTTTACAGTTAGGAAATGATCATCCGATTATCAGTCTTGATAATGAAGCTTTTCCAATTCGCCGGATTTTTAATTTAAATGTTGAGATGGATAATACGGTTATTAAAACAGTCAAGTTAAAAAATAATTCTTATTGGGACCGGGTTAAGCGTACCTTCCTGTGAGAAAATTTAAAGAGCTATTCCAATACTATTGGAATAGCTCTTTTATTTAGCTAAATATCATACGTTTGAAATTTTTTATTTACTGGCAGACTCACAGTTAGTGATTGCTTAATGTCCACCCATTTGTTGCTGTGCGATTGTTACTAAACGCTTTGTAATCTCTCCACCTACAGATCCATTTGCACGAGATGTTGTATCAGCACCTAGCTGAACACCAAATTCCTGAGCAATCTCGTATTTCATTTGGTTTAAAGCTTGCTCTGCACCAGGGACTACTAATTGATTTGAATTATTACTAGCCATTGTTAGCTCACCTCCTTGGTAACTATAGCATGTGTCACCAAAAGAGGTTTCATGTATCAAATATAATAGTATTTATTGGCAAGTCTGCCAGGTCACTGGAAAATCTCTGTCTAGAAAAGATCCTCAAAGTTTGATTCACCAGTTTTAGGAGTAATTTTAATTGTTTCAATGCCATTAATCGCTTCTTGGATTGTTTCACTGAAGTCATATGCAGATTCATAATGATTCACTTTATCTTTGCGCGGCTTCGTTTTAGGCGCTTTCGGAACAAAAATCGTACAGCAATCTTCATAAGGCAAAATCGAAATATCGTAAGTTCCTATCTTATGTGATATATCGATAACCTCCTGTTTATCCATTGAGATTAATGGTCTTATTATTGGATAGTTAGTAACCTCATTTATCGTATGCATGCTTTCCATCGTCTGGCTTGCTACTTGACCAAGGTTTTCTCCTGTTGTCAAAGAGAGGATATTCTCTTTTTCGCAAACTGATTCAGCAATTCGAAACATCATCCGGCGCATTATTGTCATCGCATAGCTATCTGGCATTTCACGAAAAATTTCTTGCTGCAGTTTCGTAAATGGCACAATGTGCACTGTAACTGATTTACCATAATCGGTTAATTTCTTTGCAAGGTCGAGTACTTTCTGTTTTGCGCGTTCGCTGGTGTATGGCGGTGAATGAAAATGAATCGCTTCAAGCTGAACACCACGTTTCATTGCCAGGTACCCAGCAACCGGACTATCAATTCCACCTGAAAGCAGCAACAGCGATTTTCCTGATGTACCAACAGGTAATCCGCCAGCACCAGGAAGATTTTGTGATGTAATATAAGTTGCTTCTGCCCGAATTTCTACTTTAATCTCCATATCAGGCTGATGCACATCAACAGTAATATCTTCTGTATTTACTAATAAATGTGTTCCGAGAATCTGATTCATTTCTTGTGAACCGTGTGGAAAACCTTTATTAATTCGTTTAACAGACATCTTAAATTTTTCAATGTTTTCGCCTTGTTTTAAAGCATAAAGTGCTGCTTCCTTAATCTTATCTAAATCATTTTCCACTTTAATTGCAAGACTTAGACTTTGAATACCAAAGACTTTCTGGCAAATAGCAATAATTGGATCTGGCGCATGTCCATTTAATAAAATAAACATTCTCCCTTGTGTACGTTTTACTTTTACATTAGGAAAGTCTTTCAGCTTCGCTTGCAGATTCTCCTGTAATTTAATAATAAAGCTGCGGATATTTTTCCCCTTTAACGCCATTTCTCCATAGCGGATTAATATATGATCATATTGCATAATTATCTACCTCAATGCTTCCTTAAATTGATTTACTGCCTCACTTAAAGCTTGGATGAATCGTTTTATTTCTTCTATTGTATTGTCATAAGATAAACTGATTCTTAAACCTGAAATTGCCTCTTCGCGTTTTAATCCACATGCTGCAAGGATCTTACTCTCATCTTTTTGTTTTGAGGAACAAGCTGATTTTGTTGAAATATATATTTCCCTTTCCCCGAGCATATGAATAATCACTTCGGGTTTCACACCCGGTACAGAAATATTCATAATATATGGTGCACCGTTTTCAGGGCTATTAATTCGGACACCAGCAATTCTCTTTAACTCTTCTCTTAAATATTTTCCTAATTCAAGTAAATTAGAGTAATCATGAGATTCTTTTTCTTTTATTAAACGCAGAGCCTTTACCATAGCAACAGCTCCTGCCAGATTTTCTGTTCCAGAGCGCAGGCCATTTTCTTGGCCGCCACCATGAAAAAGTGGAAAAACTGTTGTCGCCTTTTTTATATATAAAATACCTGTACCTTTCAATCCATGAATTTTATGTCCTGAAAATGTACATAGGTCTATTCCTGAATCCTTTAATTTTAATGGAATTTTACCCAGCCCTTGCACCGCATCAACATGGAAAAATAATTTAGGATAACGTTTTGCAATCTCCCCAATTTCTTTAATGGGCTGAATTGAACCAAGTTCATTATTCACATGCATAATACTAATTAATATCGTATCTTCTCGTATTACGCGTTCTAAATCTCGAATATTGACAACGCCTTTTTCGTCGACAGGAAGTACTGTAATTTCAAAGCCCAGCTTTTCTAAACTGCTGCACGCTTCATCTATCGAAGGATGTTCAATAGCCGACGTAATAATATGTCTTCCACGATTTTGATGTTCAAGGGCAATTCCTTTGATAGCGATATTATTCCCTTCTGTCCCGCCTGAAGTAAACACAATTTCATCAGCATCAACCTCAAGCAGTTCTGCAGCCTGTCTTTTCGCTGTATGCAGGAGTTTTTCTGAAGTTCCTCCTAATTGATGAATCGAGGATGGATTCGCAAAAAATAGCTCAGTTGTTTTTTTGAAGCTTTCTACGACAGATTTGTCAGGCATCGTAGTAGCACTATTATCAAGATAAATCATCTTCTTCCCCCTCTTTTCTAAACCCGGCTTTTATCCTGTATCTTACAATAATTCCTTAAGCATCTTACTTTATAATCCACAAAAACACAAGTGCTTTGCGATTCGAAAAAAGTGGAAACAAATAAACTTTCTTGATGGATATAAAAATAATCTCTCTTACAAGGAAAACACAAAACCAGCTTGTTCAAGCTTAATATCAAATAGCTGGCTTTTGGAATTACGATACTGTTTCCAGCATTAATTTAATGAAGAATCAATACAAATTGTTGAGTAATTTAATTCAGAATGACTCCAAATGAATCCCGGCACAATGGCTACACGAGGTTTACGCGTGAAACGAGAGAGTCAATTTATATTATTCAAGGAATTCTTTTGCTTTCATTATTAAAAAAGGAAAGGCTGTTGTAAAAAGGAAAATCCTTTTTAAACAGCCTTGACTGATTAACTATTTATTGCCATCTGGGATTCTTCAATTCGTTTAAGTGCCCCAGGTTCAATTTCTTCAATTGCTTTCGCAGCCTTTTCAAGGGACAATTCATATTCATAAGCCCTGAATAGCCGTTCTGCTTCGGCAAGATTCCCTGCTAATATTGGGTTGCGGCTTCTGTACCGATTAGCATACTGGATAACCTGTTCCGTTAAATAAGCTTGATCAAGCATCATATCGATTTTGTCTTTTGTTTGTTCAATCGAACTTTCTGCTTCAGATAATGCACGATGGACAGCAGTTGTGTCTAGCGGCTGTTGTTCCAGCGCCTTGATTACTTTCACATTTTTATCCTGTGTTTCTTCCAAACTATTCCAAATATATGTCGGTACACCTGGAATATTGCTTTTCCTTAAGCGGCGATTCAATGCTGTTATTTCGTTGCGCATTTCAGCTAGCTTATCCTTAGCAGCAAGCTCGTCCTTCCGCAAGGTTTGAATATTATCTTTAAATGTTTCATGCATCGCTTCCAAATCTTCTATTTGAGCTAAGCCTGTCTCAATCAATTCTCTGAGTTCAGTATGTGCTGAATTATTTTCTTCCAGCTTTTCCATAACAGCATGCAATTGTTCTTTTAGTTCTTCTGCTTTCATACCCACAGAAAGGAAGCTTTCCAATTCCGAATCTTCCACATAATAAGCTTTTTTCAGTTCGTCAACTTCTGCCTTCGTTTCTTCAAATGAGGTATTTAGTGCAGTAACTGCCTCCTGATAAGACGAGACATTTTTTTCTATATAGCTCTTTGCCAGTGCTTCTTCTTCCAGCGCTTCATACATTTCTGCAAGTCTTTCTTCGATTTCATTTAAGCTTGTGCTTCCATCATCCAAGTCACCTTGCTCCAGCGCCTCCATAATATTCACTACTCTTTCTTGATATGTACGAATTTCATTTTCAAAATCAAGATGCTCAATAAAATAGCCTTCTTTTTTCATATCCCTGATTCCAGATAATATGTTATCAAGCTGTGAAGGCAAATCATGTTTTGCTTTTTTATAAATTGCCGGGAAAGCCTCAATTTTCTCAGCTAGAATTTCAAGTTCTTGTTTGATGCTATCCACCAGCTGTTTCGCTTCCATATAGTTGCCATCTTCTGTTTCAGCATGATAAGAGGCAAGACTCTTATCAAGTTCTCCAAGCTTCGAGTCATAGTAACTATCTGCTTTGCCAAATTGATATCTATTTTGTGAAATTTTTCTTTTCAGTTCCTTAATAGACGGCTCGATAGACTCTACTTCAATTCTGCTCGTCTTTTCAGACTCCAGCAGTTCTTCCAATTCTTGAAGAATATTTTCAATACTGCCTTCAACAGACTGCAAAATTTCCTCAGCTTCTTTGAGTGTTTTTTTAGCCTCTGTTACCATAAAACGATCTGCAGCATCTTCTGCATCCAATAAATGATCCTCAATATCAGCAAGTTCCTTACCTACTATATAGTCCCATCTTTCTTTCCAGGTCTCAAATTTAAGCTGTGTTTCCCCAGAAAGATTCAAATTCTTTATCTGGCTTAATTGAGCAGCAACATTTCTGCCCATAATATCCAGCTTCCAAGCCTCCAGACGGTCAACATAATCGTAAATTCGCTTTCGCAATATAAGTCCAATGATAATTAATGCGATAATTGCCAATATTATTCCAATAAAAAGTTCCATAGCGTACCTCCTAGCCCCATTTCTATAAGAGGATTTATACATTCGGTGTCAGTAAAAAAATACTGTTAACTTTTGTAATTGTGCTCCTGTTAAATAATAATATATCTCCTATAATAGCATGTAAACAGTAATTTTGGCTAAGAAAAACAATAATTTGTCTTATTTTTAGGTTTTTTCATATAAAATTTATAAATAGCATTAATTTTCGACAATAAATTCAACCCATTTTTGAATTATTTCTGCATATTTATTTACAAACATTTCATGTGAATATTCACCAATTACTTGATCTTTCCACTCATTATGTAAAATATATGGTGTAATCAGCATACCTTTAAATTGCAAAAGTAAATATTCCTTTCTGTCTCCTCCAAATTTCTGTACAGCTAATGCCTCTGAAAAAATCGAACGAATATAATAATTCTCTTTTGCAAGATAAGTCACAGCCATTTCCCTGACAAATACTGAATCCAGAGAAAGTTCACGTTGGATAAAACAAGTCAATTGAAGTTTTGATTGTTTATATTGTATAATTGTAAAAATTAATGCATGGAGTCTTTCGAGCGCAGTCCAATCTGAAGTTTCATTTATACCCTGTTCAATAGTCTTAAGATATTCTTCATAATAACTTGTAACTGCATGCTCTAAAAGTCCTTGTTTCCCCTTAAAATAGTAGCTTACTGAAGATACATTGACCGCTGCTTTCTCTGCAATATCTCTAACAGATGTTCCGTGAAAGCCTTTTTGGAAAAACAGTGAAGAAGCAGCATCGATAACTTTTTGCTTTGATGGGTTTTTTTTCATTTTGTAATCAGCTCCTTACTTTTCCAATACGACAAATTGTCTTCAATTCCTGTATTTACTTCTCGACAATATATTTGTCCTTGTCGATTCATGGTATCAGGAAAAGCACCTGACCAAGTATATCAATAAGACACATTTCTATTTTAAGCGATACTTGCATTAAAAACTAATATAAATTACTTAAACGATAAATGGAGGAGAAAATTTATGTTTCAACAACTTGCCTATTCACAGGATCGAATGAAAGATTATGAACTATTAATTAAACAGCTTCATGCCCTGTCTGAAAGTGAAAATGACCAAATCGCAATTTTATCCAATGCTTCCAGTTTGCTTAACCAATTTTTAGATGAGGTCAATTGGGTTGGTTTTTATCTATGGAAAAACGATGAACTTGTATTAGGACCATTTCAAGGTCTCCCTGCTTGTGTAAGAATTCCATATGGCAAGGGAGTGTGCGGTACGGCAATTAAGGATAAAAAAACACAGCGCGTAGAAGATGTCCATGCATTTCCTGGTCATATTGCATGCGATGCCGCGAGTCAATCTGAAATTGTAGTTCCTATTATCTTGAATGATGAGATTTTCGGAGTTCTCGATATTGACAGTCCGATTAAAAATCGTTTTGACGAAACAGATGAAGAATACCTTGAGAAATATGTTGAGGCATTGCAGCAATATCTTTAAAATTTTAAAATGAGCAGCCATAAAAATAGCTGCTCATTTTTAGTTTAAGGAAAGAACGCGATTTTTCCCATTTGATTTCGCCTTATACAATGCCTTGTCTGCCCGCAAAAACAACGTTTCTCTATTATCCTGCTTTTCCTTTCTCCATAAAGAGATGCCACAGGATACGGTCACTGCAGGAGCCGTTACACTGGCTACCAATATCCGTATTTTATCAGCTATCAAATTTCCTGTTTCCAGGGTAGCATCTGGAAGATAAATTGCCAGTTCTTCCCCTCCCCACCTTGCTGCAATACCTGCATTTCCGATCTCACTATCAATAATATGTGCAACTTGCTTTAATACAACATCTCCGATATGATGCCCAAACTGATCATTCACTTGTTTAAAATCATCGATATCAAATAGCATCAAAACTCCCTTACTGCCATTATCCATATGCTGGTTAATGCTGTCTTCAAGATATCTTCTTGAATGCAGCTGTGTCAAAAAATCTGTAATTACTGTTTCCTGCAACTTTTCTTTTAAGATTGTATTGGAAATCGCTAAAGCAGAATGCTGAATTAATGACTCAATCAGCTTAAATCTTTCAAATGTAAAATGATATTTATTTTCGTGGAGAATTACAGTAAACCCCATACTAAGACCAGAGTAAATCATTGGTATTACCATCACTGAGCGGAAACCATAATCGGCAATTTCAGAATCATTGCCGCTGAACACTGGTTCAAGATTTTTATTTAATTTAATTTTAATTTTCTCGATGAGCCTGTGCCCTGTATTCCCTTTAAAGAGAGCAGTACTTCCAGATAAAATATGAAATCCGTATTTCACCTCGTCATCAAAATAGACAAATCCAACTTGTGTTGCTGTTGTCAGTGATTTAATTTTATTCTTGACAAGCTCTGTAATCTGAGTAAGTCCTACTGAAGAATTTAAGTCGTGAATGATATCATTTAATAAAGTTAAATTATTAACTTGCACGAGTGAATCTTCGTACAGGATGGTTTTCTCTAGAGCTTTACCTGCTAACACAGCAAACTCCTTAATAAAATCTAATTCTTGCGTGCTAAAATAACAATCAATTGGCGCTTTTATTTCAAGCACACCGTAAACACTTTGCTCACCAATTAATGGCGCGTAGATTGCTTTTTTTCCTTCACTTTCTAACCGCTCCAATTGCAGCTCAGCATTCATGAAAACCTGTATACTTGTATGCTTTAGGTTCTCATCATTGTATTCCATAATTTTGATTGGGAGATTTTGAGTCGTGTCATGTTCTTGGGTCAAAATCAAATAATAGGTAAAATTAGGGTAAAGCTTTGTAAGTGATGCAATGATTTCTTCAAGAATAATTTTCTTGTCATGTGATTGTAATAACTTTGTACTAACATCTAATAAAAATCTATTATTATGACTCTCCAGCATATTCATCTGCATCGAGTGCACGATTCCAAGAAATTTTTCAGACTCCGTTTGTAATTGCTTTTGCAAAGTTTCCGACAAAAAGTGTTTTTTTGCTGCGATGAGGATGAATGCTTTTTCAGTTGGTAATTGTATAGGAATTAAATATATATGGTGAGCAATATTCTCATTTTTGAAGCATGCTTGTGCGTCAATCTCTTTCACATCTAATACGATTTCTTCAGGCCTAAGCGTTTGATCACTTGAAACAGAATGTATTAACCGATAAGTCTTTGTTTTTTTATAATGCATATAGATTGCAGCATAATCTGTCGTTAAATACTTGTTTAATTGGAATAGGAATTCATTATACATCCTTACTTCCCGATTTGGTTCATTATAAAGTGTTGCTATGATTTCAAAAAAAATGTGCTGCAGTTCTTTGATTGCATTCATATAAATCACCTTTTTATAAAAAATAATTAGCTATGTAATCGATTATAATTATACACCACATAGTTCTGTTTCCCTATAAAAAGCGGTTAATTTTATTATTTTTAGCAATTAGTAGGTAAAAGGTAACATTTGTAATGGATTATCTATTAAAAAGATTAAACCCATCATTGACTTTCTAGTTGCAAACTTATATAATATAATTTGTGTAAATTTAAAGGTAGCCTTAGCGATTGATCTATTGCACCTAGTTTGTTCCTTAAGACTTCTTAAGCTTAAAGGTGTATCGTGTAACTCTCTGCTGCTGGAGCGATGGTACATGAAAACAAACTAGACAACAGAATTAACGCGGTGATTTATTTTTATACAAAAATACAATCAAAGGAGGAAATGTCTATGTCACGCTATACAGGCCCTGTATGGAAAAAATCTCGACGTTTTGGCATTTCATTAACTGGAACTGGTAAGGAATTAGATAAACGCCCTTACGCTCCTGGTCAACATGGACCGAACCAAAGAAAGAAAATCTCTGAATACGGAATGCAGTTGCAAGAGAAGCAAAAATTACGTTTTATGTACGGATTAAACGAACGTCAATTCCGTAACCTTTTCAATAAAGCTGGTAAAATGAAAGGTATTCACGGTGAGAACTTCATGATTTTACTTGAATCTCGTCTTGATAACCTTGTTTACCGTTTAGGTTTAGCTCGTACGCGCAAACAAGCTCGTCAGCTAGTAAACCACGGTCATGTTTTAGTTGATGGCCGTCGTGTTGATATTCCATCTTACGCTGTAACTCCTGGACAAACAATTGGCTTACGTGAAAGATCTCAAAATCTTGACATCGTAAAAGAAGCTATTGAAGCAACTAGCTTTGTACCAGAGTATACAACTTTTGATGCTGACAAACTAGAAGGTTCTTACTCTCGTTACCCTGAGCGTTCTGAACTTCCAGCTGAAATCAACGAACAGTTTATTGTTGAGTTCTACTCAAGATAATAAACTCACATGTAAAAGCCTTAGAATGAATAATTCTAAGGCTTTTTATTTTTTCTCTTCATAATAAATTTAAAAACACATGGATTATCTCATCTAATCCATGTGTTTCTAAAACATTTATCACACTGTCTACTCTTCCAAAATCACAATTTCCACTCTTCTGTTTTTCCTCATATTATCTGGTGTATCATTTGGCTCAATCGGTCTTGTATCACCATATCCCGCAATAGAAAAACGAGCTTCGTCTATTCCTTGTTCTTCTACAAGGTAGCGGACAATCACACTTGCCCGAGCCCCAGAAAGTTCCCAGTTTGATGGGTAGCGATAATTACGTATCGGCCGGCTATCTGTATGCCCTTCAACTTTAACTTCATTATCTATGCCAGATATAAGCTTTCCTACCATGTCCAGGAATGGAAAACCCTCCTCGAGAACCTCTGCTTCACCAAGATTAAAAAAGATGCTGTCCTGTAAAATCAACTCTACCCCTTGAGCTGTCCTGTTAGCAGAAATATATTCACTTAGGTTATGCTCATTTAAAAAACGTTCGACTTCCTCTGTTAACGAGCTTAATTCATCCTCTTTTGCTTCTGATTCCCCAGTCTCTTCCTCTTCTTGAGATTGGGACAGAAAATCATCTTCTTCATCCTCATCTGTGTGGCTGCCCGGATTTTCTAAAGGCACAATCGACGAGGAAAAATCAAAAACTCCACGATTTTGAAAAGATTGTGAAACTAAATCAAACTTGTCCTGATTGATTTGTGACATGGAAAAAAGCAAAATAAAGAACACTAGAATCAGAGTGACCATATCAGAAAAAGTTACCATCCATAATGGTGCTCCAGTTTTTTTAGTTTTTCGTATTCTTCTACGCTTCATTAACGCTCTCTCCTAAAAAACTGTTTTTATCCTTTGCGTTCATTTCACCATTTTTCAATCTCATTTTTGAATCATTTGATAGAAAAGCGCTTAACTTTTCTTCCAATAATCGAGGGTTTTGACCGGACTGCACACCGATAATTCCTTCAATAATAATCTGCTTCGTGAATATTTCTTCTTCCGTTTTCCCTTCCAGCTTACTTGCCATCGGAAGGAAGACAAGATTTGCAAGCACTGTTCCGTACAAAGTGGTAATCAATGCAACCGCCATACTCGGACCAAGTGTCGCCGGGTCAGATAACTTATTCAACATAAGAATCAGCCCAACCAAAGTACCAATCATTCCCCAAGAGGGCGCATATTCCCCAGCTTTCTCCAAAAGAATTCTTCCTTGATAATGTCTGTCTTCCATTGCTGTTATTTCAGCTTCCATAATATCCTTAATGACTTCGGGTTCAATTCCATCTACAAGAAGCAGAAGGCCTTTTTTAATATAAGGGTCATCTATTTCATCCAGTTCATTTTCAAGTGCCAGAATCCCTTCTCGTCTTGCTACCTCAGAAAGCCGTACAAAGAGACGAATTAACTCAGGCAATTTCATGTCATTTTTATACATCGTTTCTTTTATAATTCTTCCAGCTAATTTAATTTGCTCCATTTTAAACGTGATCAGCATGGAACCGATCACTCCACCAATTACAATAAAAATACTTGCAATATCTAAAAAACGGTGTAACCCCTCTGTTCCACTGTCCGATACAATCGCCAGCATAATCATAATAAAACCAATTGTAATACCGATTGGAGTAAGCAGATCTCTTTTTCTCATAATAACGTTCTCCTCATAACTAGTTCTGGTTCACCTTTAACTGAATTTCACAAATATACTTCTATATTAATATCGGCAAAAAACAAATAATGTTGAACTGATAATTACAATTAGTTCAATTTTGTCTTAAAGATTACTCATAAAAAGAAAGCAGAAGGTAAGCACCATACTCACTTTCCGCTTTATTAAACTGCATATATTAATTCACTGCTTCTACGCTAAATTCTTCGTGCTCATGGAGTCCTGAATCATCTTCTACATGAATAACAATTGTATAGGTCCCAGCCTCCGTAAATGTATGGGAGCTAGCATACTCACCTTCAGCTGTTTCTTCCGCATCAACCCATGCTGTATTTTCCGGTTTTCCTTCTGGCGCAATCTCATAACGTACAGTTGCAGCAGCTAACGCACTCTCATCCATTTGTAAATGTACGACGAGATCAGTCTCCTCACTTACCATTACCTCCTCAGGTTTCATAAAATGTAAATGAAAACCTTCGGCGTGATTGCCATGGTCATGATGCTCGCTCTCAGCCTGCTCTTCCTCATCTTCAACTTCTCCGCCATCCCCTATCGTAATAGAGGTTAGCGGCATCGTATGCAAGCCTTTTGCAGTCGTATGGGCATACATTTCATAAATTCCTGCTTCTTCAAAGGTCACATCCGCAATATAACTGCCATTTTCTTGATGCATACCATCTATTTTTAAACTATTATCTTCATTTCCTTTTAACCAGTATTCAAACACAACTTCCTTTGCGTCTTCTACCTTCTCTTCTCCGTATGTAACAACTGCTTCTAATGTAACTGTTTCTCCTGGATCAGCGGTATCAGGTACAATAAATTCTACTTCAAGTACTGCTAATTCATCTGATTGATCTGTCTCTTCTGTCTCTGCATCTCCACAGGCAACCAATATTGCAAGCATAAACATAATTAAATAGACTGCTACTTTTTTCATTTCATTACCCCCGTTATATTTAATAAAATCTCATTGCATTCATTTTGCGACTTAATAGAAAGCTGTTCAATGTCCGCAAGAATGATTGTCACTGCTCATTTTTTGATGAACCATTTCCAAAGCTTCATCAAAACGATATAATTTCCCTCCAAAACCTTGAATGAAGTTTCTTGCATGCTCCTCATGCTTGAATGTTAAAACCTGTGGCTCACAGCAGCCAACCTGAATGGAAGTTTCCATCACATACCATGCCAGTGGAGCACTAATTGTTGTTTGCATAATTAAATCTCGACAAATTGCATGTGACACCTTATCCTTTAACTGTCGATATTTTAATAGCCCACAATGTGCACAACATGCCGTAACCATAATATCCTCTGGAAGAAATAATCGATATGCAAGTCGATCCTCCACTTTTCGATGACAAAAATCACATACATCCTCTTTGGTGTATTCTTCCTTTTTATTTGCTGAAGTAATACCTCCGAAGGTCTTTACAACAACTCCTTCTTCAATTAAAGGCTTAATATCACGATGAATCGTCATTTCAGAGACACCTATTTCATCACTTAATTCGGAAATTTTCATTGCATGTCTTTCTAAAATCAATTCTTTAATTTTATTCTTTCTTTCAATCGGCAGCATGCTTTAGCCCCTTCATTGCTTATACTTTTAAAAATGATACGACAATACGTAACAAAGTCAAACAAACTTTAACATATCTCTTCATAAATGTACCAACGAAAAGGCTGAGAATCAACCGTTTTTAATGAACAATATGTGAATAATTTTCAATATAAAAACAGCCTAAATTGATATAACTATCGATTCAGGCTGTATTTACCGTTAATTTATTAATTAAAATCAATAAGCGTATATTTCTTCTTGCCTCTTCTTATAATCGTAAATTTATCCTCGATACGATCCTTTTCTGTTATTTCGTAGTACGTATCTTGTTGTCTTTCTCCATTAATATAAATTGCTCCATTTTGGATATCTTCTCTTGCTTGACGTTTAGATGGTGATATTTTGGCGTTGACTAAAAGATCAACTAAACCACTATCTGCTTTTTCAAGCTTGTGTGTAGGCACATCTTTAAATCCTTGCTCGATCTCATTTACAGACAAATCTTTTAAATTTCCACTGAATAATGCTTCGGAAATTTTAATTGCTTGCTCTAAGGCAGCTTCACTATGCACCATTTTTGTCATTTCCTCAGCGAGACGTTTTTGCGCCTTGCGCTTCTCAGGCTGGTTTTCAACCTCAACGGCAAGTGTATCTATTTCTTCTTTCGATAAGAAGGTAAAGTAGCGTAAAAACTTAACGACATCACGGTCGTCCGTATTAATCCAGAATTGATAAAACTCATATGGTGTTGTTTTCTCAGGGTCCAGCCAGATTGCATTTCCAGCAGTTTTTCCAAACTTCGTCCCATCTGCTTTTGTGATTAATGGAACCGTTAGACCGAAGACATTAATTTCTTCTTCTGGATTTTCTCTTGTCCGGCGAATTAATTCCATTCCAGCTGTAATATTGCCCCATTGGTCACTTCCACCGATTTGCAGCTGGCAATTCTCTTCCTCGTATAGCTTCATGTAATCAATCGATTGTAAAAGCATATAACTGAATTCCGTATACGTAATCCCTTGCTCAATCCGGCTGGATACCGCTTCTTTAGCTAGCATGTAATTAATGCTGAAATGCTTGCCTGCGTCACGAAGTATTTCAATAAAACTCATTCCACTTAGCCAATCATGATTATTTCTTGAAACGACTGGGTTCTCTCCTTCGCCAAATTTCACTAGCCTGCCTATTTGATTCTTGATGCTATTTGCAAAGCCCATAACAACCTCTTCACTATTAAGTGAACGCTCTGTTGAACGGCCACTCGGATCACCAATCATTCCCGTACCGCCGCCAACTAATGCGATTGGCTTATGACCCGCTTTTTGGAAACGCTTGAGCATTACAATTGGAACGAGATGACCGATGTGCAGACTATCTGCGGTTGGGTCAAATCCACAATATAATGTAATTGGCTGTGTATTTAAATGATTTTCCAGACCTTCTCTATCTGTAATCTGATTCACTAATCCACGCCATTCAAGTTCTTCTAAAATATTCATTTCACTTCTTCTCCTTAAATTCATATTATCACCAGTATAAGTGATTCATTAAAAAACAAAAAAGCCCGCCCTTCAGAAAAGGGACGAGCTTAAACACGCGGTACCACCCTTGTTGCAATCAGATTGCCACTTGGGATTGTTAACGATGTCTCCACCGCTCTTTTGATTCTACACCAAAAGAAATGCTCCAGACTGTAATTCACCTGTAAATTTATATTGGCTTACACCCCCGCCAACTCTCTGTAATAGGGATTTACCAGGCTACTGACTTCCTTCTTCGCAAAAGGCTATGTAAAGTTAATATACATTATAAACATAAGAACGATTAAGATGCAACGAAAAATTAAAAAACAATTCATGAAAAAAGATAGATATGGTATAATTATAAACGTATTTTAGGAGGGTTTCAAATGAATTATAAAGAAAGCATAAAAAATGCACTTCATAAATTTAAGACCATCTGGAAAACTGGTAAAATCCAACGAAACACACGTATTACATATGGGGTTGTCTGGAATGTTACTTTATTCTTTCTCATCGTCGGTTTTATTGGTTTCTTTTTCGTTGGCGGGATTGGTGCAGGATATTTTGCTTCACTCGTTAAAGATGAAAAAATTCTCGATTACGAAACAATGGCACAGGATATTTATGATTACGCCGAAACATCCAGAATGTACTTCGCAAACAATGTTTATTTCGGAGAGTTGAGCGCGGATATTCATCGTGATGAAACAACACTCGATCAAATTGAACCTTTGCTCCTCAAAGCCGTAATTGCTACAGAGGATGAACATTTTAACGAGCATAAAGGTGTTGTTCCTAAAGCGATTTTGCGTGCCGTCTATCAAGAGGTTTCAAGCTCCGCTACTCAAACTGGCGGAAGTACATTGACACAGCAATTAATCAAGAATCAGATTTTGACGAATGAAGTATCATTCGAGAGAAAAGCAAAAGAAATTCTGCTTGCGCTGCGTCTAGAGCGTTTCTTTGAGAAAGATGAAATTCTTGAAGCATACCTGAATATTGTTCCATATGGAAGAGACTCTTCGGGAAGAAATATTGCCGGAGTTCAGACAGCTGCAAACGGCATCTTCGGGATCGACGCAAGTGAAGTAAATCTCGCGCAGGCTGCATACTTAGCAGGATTGCCACAAAGCCCTTCTGCCTATACTCCTTTTACAGGCGGTGGCGGTTTAAAAGGTGAGGATGGGATACAGCCTGGATTAAACAGAATGAAAACTGTTCTAAATCGTATGTATGACATGGAATATATTACAAAGGAACAATATGAGGAAGCACTAAATTATAACCTTGTAGAAGATTTTAAAGAAGAAGAAGAATCACCTTTTGAACGCTATCCAATTTTGACAGCAGAAATCGAAACACGGGCTGAAAAAATTCTCTTTGACTATTTCGTTGAAGAAGGCGGTCACACTGCCCAAGATATAAAAGCAAGACCCGAATTAAAGGAAGAATATGAAAATATGGCATCTCGTGCTTTACGGATTAATGGATACGAGATTCACACTACTATTGATAAAGATTTGTATGATGCTTTCCAAAAGGTTGCAAAAGAATATCAGCATTATGGCCCGGATACGATTACAAATTTGAAAACAGCTAATGGAGAAATCCAAGAAAAACAATACGTCCAGGCCGCGGGGGTAATGATTGAAAACTCTACAGGAAAAATCATCAGCTTCCTAGGCAGCCGGCAATACAGTCTTGAAGATCAATTAAACTATACGAAAAGAGTCAGATCAATCGGAAGTACGATGAAGCCGCTCCTTGCCTATGGACCTGCTTTGGAAGAAGGATTAATTCACCCTGGTACTCCAATAGCTGACATCCCCTTATTTGTTAAAAGCGGAGGCGGATCTTCGGAGATTAGAAACGTAGATTTAAGACATCATGGTCTTATGTCAGCTAAGGAACATTTGGCATTTTCCTTTAATGTGCCAGCAGTTCGCACTTATTTAAGAATGATGGATGAAAATCCAGTTGATAAATATCTAAATAAAATGGGCATAACCACTATCGAAGAGGATGAATATACACATCCATCACTAGCAATTGGCGGTACAACTCGCGGCATAACGCTGGAAGAAACAGCAAATGCTTTTTCAACCATCGCAAATAACGGCAAGTTTATTGATGCATATATCATCGAGAAAATTACGACTAAAGATGGTGAAACAATTTATGAACATAAAGCAGATCCAGTTGAAGTATTCTCACCGCAAACAAGCTATTTACTTATTGATATGATGCGTGATGTCATCTCAAAAGGTACTGGAACTTACCTTAACTCACAACTTAAATACCAAAACGTTGACTGGGCCGGTAAAACAGGTACTTCCCAAAATGTGGAAAATGTTCACTTTTTCGGGAGCAATCCTAATATTACAATGGGAACATGGCTTGGATACGAACATCCAGATTCGTTAGAATGTAAATCCTGTGATTTATACCACAGCAACCGCAATATGAAGCTGTGGGCGGAATTAGTAAATGCTGCCAGTGATATCAATCCTGAGCTTGTTGCACCTTCACAAAACTTCCAGCAGCCTGATGGCATTGTTTCAAGAAGTTATTGTGCCCTTTCAGGAATGCTACCAAGTGAATTATGTGAAAAAGCCGGATTGGTTAAAACAGGATTATTTAATGCAAAATTCGTACCAACTGAAAAAGACAATAGTTTAACAACTGGAACTCATATCAAAGTAAACGGACAGTCTGTCTCAGCTGGCCCAGATACTCCCGGAGAGTTTACGAACGGTAACGGTCTCATGTTTACTCCGGAATATTTACAGAAATTCGGTATCGATAAGCTAAGCAATCCCGCTCTCATGCTGCCGGCAAATGGCGATCGCAGTAAATGGGAGAACATTGGTATGCCTGGTGGCTCAGCAGCTAGCAGCAATACTATTTCAAATGATAATAAGGCACCTGCATCACCAACTTCTGTTAAAGCTTCTGGCAATAAATTAACTTGGAATGCTTCAGGAAGTAAGGATGTTGTAGGTTACAGAATATACGAAGCGAAAGAGCCTGGCAGTAAATTCTCACGGGTTGGAAGCACTGCCTCTACCGAATATTCAATTGGCAAGAAAAATGCCGTATACTATGTAAAAGCAGTTGATTATTTCGGGGATGAATCAAAAGAATCGAATACAGTTATTGTTGGCGAGACACCGGAACCTGAAGAAAAAACAACAAATGCAGATGAAAAATCAGAAGAAAAACAGGAAAGCAAGGAAACAAAGAAAGATAAAAAAGATGGTGCGTCTAAAGATGACAAAAAAGAAACAGACAAGAAGAAAGATGCTGATGATAAAGAAGATTAACAGTCGAGAGCCTCAAGCTCTCGGCTTTTTCTTTTCCCTCAGCTTTCACGTAAGAACAATATAAATTCACCTTCATTTTATAATGCTGACTGGAAATATATAAACTTCTTATCATGCGAAAGAAAATACATCCCCTTCACCACGAAAATTGATAGTAACTGCTGATAACTAACTTAAAAGCTGTATTATTTTAATATAATCCAGCTTTTAAGAAACCCCAACAAAGTTTCTACGTCATTATCCCGCTGCAGCAACGATAACTGACTTCATTTTTTAAAAAAATTATGAAACTTGATAAACTGTCTAAATTTTTCCCTGTAAATACTGTATACTGAATGTAAGCGCATTAAAAATATTAGGTGGTGACAGAGTGAAGCATGAGAAAAATTATCATTCGATAACCTATATGACATCGAATGGCCCAATTATCATAGAGGGGCCGCTCCGATCTGACCAATTGCAAAAATATAATTTTCACGAAAAGCTGACAGCATTTCGCCCAGCCGCAAAGCAATTTGAGGCAATTATAAGTATTGCTGATTGTCCCGAAGGCAGAATAATGGTTGCACGTACAGAGGAAATGATTGTTGGATATGTTACATATCTTTACCCTGACCCCTTAGAACGGTGGTCAGAATTCAATATGAAAGATTTAATCGTCCTAGGTGCAATTGAAATAATACCCGAATATCGTGGAGAACGCGTGGCATCTAATCTGCTCAAAGTTTCAATGATGGACCCATTTATGGAAAATTATATCGTTATATCAACTGAATATTATTGGCATTGGGATCTTGAAGGCACAAAATTGAGTATCTGGAATTACCGTAAAATCATGGAGAAAATGATGGCAGCTGGCGGCTTAACTCCCGCCCCAACAGATGACCCTGAAATCATCTCACATCCAGCAAATTGTTTAATGGCGCGTATTGGAAAGAATGTGCCAGAAGCATCGATAGATAGATTTAACCAGCTCAGATTTTTAACGAGGCATAATCAAAGGAAAATGAGAGAGGGATTATAAATGCTTGTAGAGACAATTATGAACAGAGACGTTGTTAGCCTGTCGCCGACTGCTACAATTGAAGAAGCTTTAAAATTATTAAAGAAACACCGAATCAGGCATATTCCAATTGTTGATGAAGAGAATCAAGTAATTGGCATCGTTTCTGACAGAGATGTACGTGATGCCAGTCCATCAATATTCATTAAAGACGGTGAAAGTCAGGAACTTCAGAACGAAATTCAAACGATTATGAGTCAGCCCGTTGTTACAGTTCATCCAATGGATTTTGTCGAAGAGATTGCCCGTATTTTTTATGATAAAGAATTCGCCTGTGTCCCTGTAGTAAGCAATAATAAGCTTGTAGGCGTTGTAACCGAGAAACATATGCTGCACAAATTAATCCAACTAACCGGCACACATGTTAAAGGATCACAAATTGAAGTAAAAGTTCCGCATCGCCCTGGCATATTGCCAGAGGTTGCACAGATTTTCGGTAATCATAATGTGAATATTGCTTCCGTCCTTATTTATCCTTATAACGATGACCCGCATTATAAAGTCCTTGTTTTTCGTGTGCAAACAATGAATCCGATGCCAATTATCAAAGATATCCGGGATGCTGGCTTTCCACTGCTATGGCCAAATAATATAATGGAGCCAAAGTTATGATGCAACATGCTAAATTTATTTTTTCTAATGAATTTTTAACCTATCATTTTAATCCCGAGCATCCCTTTAATCAAAAACGCGTATTACTTACAAAGGATTTATTAGAATGTATGAATTTGCTCGACCCGGAGGATATTATTCCCCCGAGAAAAGCTACAGATGAGGAATTAGCACTTTTTCACGATGTGCAATACATTGAGGCGGTTAAAAGGGCTAGTCAAAATAGACTGGGTGAAGATAAAGGTATTGTTTTTGGATTGGGAACCGAAGACACTCCAATGTTTGCCAATATGCACGAGGCATCCAGCTATCTTGTAGGAGGCACATTGACAGCAGTTGATGCAGTTTTAAACGGTGAAACGCTGCATGCTCTAAATCTGGGTGGCGGCCTGCACCATGGCTTTCAGCGGCAGGCAGCTGGTTTTTGTATCTATAATGATGGCGCAATCGCAATTAAGTATCTTCGGGAAAAGTATAATCTAAAAGTACTCTATGTCGATACAGATGCACATCATGGAGATGGTGTTCAATTAGCATTTTATGATGATCCAAATGTATGCACCTTTTCCATTCATGAGACTGGAAGATACCTCTTTCCTGGAACAGGAAACGTTGATGAGCGCGGGATTAAAGAAGGCCATGGCTATTCCTTCAATTTGCCCATTGATGCGTTCACGCAAGATGAATCTTTCCTGCAGCTTTATGAAACCGCATTCAAAGAGATTGCAGCATACTTTCAGCCGGATATTATTTTAACCCAAAACGGTGCAGATGCTCATGTATATGATCCACTGACCCATTTATGCGGTACAATGGCAATTTATGAAAAGATTCCACAGCTGGCACACGAACTCGCACATCAATACTGTGATGGCAAATGGGTCGCAACTGGCGGGGGCGGTTATGATATTTGGCGCGTTGTTCCAAGAGCATGGTCTCAGCTGTGGAGCGTCATGAAGTATAATAAAGTACTCGAAGGAAGTATTCCAGATGATTGGTTAAGCAAATGGCAGCCGGAAGCTCCAGTAGCCCTCCCACCTGCTTGGCATGACGGTGAAGATGCTTTGCCACACATTCCGAGGAAAACTGAAATAGAAGAGAAAAACAATAAACTGTTACAAAGTATGCTGAAATACACAAAGCATTCTCAGAGGCAAAATATAAATCCTTAGTATACCAAGATTTCTTTTCTTCAATAGACTTTACCTATAATTAAAGATATAATTATTGAGAAATCATCCACTGTTGCTGGACTGATTTCTTGTCTTGATTTAGAAAGAAAATGAAATCGAAAGTACCAGAAAGGATTTTACACATGAAACTACATGAACTATTAAAAACGGTAGAAATAGAAAATAATCCAATTATGGATATGCAGGATATTGAGATTGCAGGTGTATCTTATCATTCACAGATGGTTGCAGAGGATTATCTATTTGTGTGCATTCGCGGCTATCAAACAGATGGACATAAGTATCTTGCAGATGCTGCGACACGCGGAGCAATTATCGCTGTTGTCGAAGAGTATCAAGAACATATTGACATTCCGCAGTTTCTAGTTAAGAACGCGCGGAAGGCTCTAGCACAAATAAGCGCTAACTTCTATGAACAGCCTTCAGAGAAGTTAAAGATGATTGGAGTAACGGGTACGAATGGAAAAACGTCAATCACCTACTATATTAAATCAATTCTTGAAACAGCTCAGCAATCTGTCGGTGTAATTGGAACACTAGGAACGAATATTAATGGAAAATCAATTATTAATGATAATACAACACCCGAGTCCCTGAATTTACAGCAATTCTTTGCTGAAATGAATCAAGCTGAGACGAACTTTTGTTTAATGGAGGTTTCCTCCCATGCCTTACAATTGGACAGAGTGGCTGCTACAAGCTTTAATACAGGGATCTTCACTAATTTAAGTCCAGACCATTTAGAACTGCATAAATCAATGGAAGATTATTTCCAGGCAAAGGCAATGCTTTTCCAGATGACAGAGGATGTCAATATCATTAATGCAGATGATGTATATGGTCAAAAGTTGATTGAACAGCTCGAAAACCAAACTGTAAAAACGATTGCCTATGGCATTCATAAAAAAGCTGATTTCTATGCTACTAATATCAAATATAACTTTAACGAAACAACCTTTACACTTCACACACCAAATGAGACAGCTGAAATCACGATTCACCAGCCAGGTGAAATTTATGTTTCAAATAGTCTTGCAGCAATTGCTGCTGCGTATTGCAATGGAATAAGTCTGGAAGATATTAAAACCGGATTAGATAGGGTCAAGAATATTTCCGGCAGATTGGAAGTTGTCTATGAAAAGGATGATTTTAAAGTAATCGTAGATTTTGCTCATACTGAGGATGCCTTGAAAAAAACAATCGACGTTCTCAGACCATTTGTGAAAGGCAAAATTATTGTTGTCTTCGGTGTTTACGCAGATATGTCAGAAAGCGGTACAGAAAAACGTTCCGGAATGGGACGAGTGGCCGCAGAAAACGCAGACCTCTCTGTAGTTACTTTAGACAATCCAAAAAATCATGATATTGATCAGATGATGGCAGAAACCACTGCTGCAATTGAGAAATATAACGGCAACTATATCGCTATAAAAGATCGGGAACAAGCGATACGCCATGCAATTGAAGTAAGCAATAAAAATGATTTCATTCTGCTTGCTGGTAAAGGGCACGAAAATACGCAAGTCATTGGGGATAAATTAATTAATTTTTCTGAGAAAGCTATCGTTTTAGATGCAATGAAAACGGCTAATTTTTAACATTAAAAAGCAGAAATGAGAGAATCGCTCTCGTTTCTGCTTTTTTAAAAACATTATTGTTCATCATGAACTGTTGAATTTCTTTTCTCTAAACGATGCGGAAGGACAACATTTTTATCTGACACTTCTTCTTTATTCATATACTTCGTCAGCAATCGCATCGCTACTGCTCCAATGTCATACATTGGCTGAACAACTGTCGAAAGGGTCGGACGCACCATTTTCGCAAGCTTCGTATTATCGAAACCAAATACTTGTACATCTTCAGGAACCTTATAGCCGCGGTCTTGAAAACCATGAATCACACCGATTGCAATTTCATCAAAGGTAACAAAGACTGACGAAGGGAGTTTATCTAATTCCAGCAGCTTCTCAACTGCTGAGAGCCCGCCGTTATATGAATACTCGCCCTTAATAATATAGGAGTCATCCACCTCAATATTTGCTTCCTTTAAAGCCCGAAGATACCCTTCATACTTTAAATTATTAACCATTGAATCATTTGTCCCAGCAACTAGTGCCGGCTGTTCATTGCCGCCAGCAATCAGTTCTTTAGTCGCTTCATATGCAGCCAGTTCATAATCTATATTAACCGATGGTATAACATCAGTAGAATCATAAGTAGCAGCCAAGACTACTGGAACAGATGCTGTTTTAAATTGCTGGATATGTTCTTCCGTTATATTGCCGCCCATAAACAAAATTCCATCTACTTGTTTTTCCAGCATTGTATTAATAAGCTGTAATTCTTTTTCCTTATTCGAATCTGAATTACTTAAAATAATATTATACTTATACATTGTTGCGATGTCTTCGATTCCTCGTGCTAATTCAGAAAAGAAAATATTAGATATGTCTGGAATGATAGCTCCGACTGTTGTTGTTTTTTTACTTGCCAATCCACGAGCCACAGCATTCGGGCGATAGCCTAAGCGTTCAATAGTAGCTAATACTTTCTTTCTTGTGGTTGGTTTCACATTCGGGTTGCCATTCACAACACGCGAGACAGTAGCCATGGATACGTTAGCTTCTCGCGCGACATCATAAATTGTTATTGTCATCAAGATACCTCCAGTAAATTCGTACTCCTTTTTTATATCATACGCTACCATGAAAATTTTTTCAAAATAAATAGGAGTTTTTCTAGCTTTTATTCGTATTTTTTGCAGAAAAATTACTTTCACACTCTTTTAAATTATTCCCATTTTCATTCTAAAATAATCCAATTAAAAACTGCTTCCCTCTTCAGGAAGCAGTTTCTGCTATTTCAAACGTCTTTCCAAATCTGTTATTTCTTCGAAGAAACGATCGAATGTTGGAATATCCATCTGCTGAGCCGAATCAGATAATGCTACCGCAGGATCCGGATGCACTTCTGCCATAATCCCATCTGCGCCAATTGCGAGAGCCGCTTTAGCCGCTGGGAGTAATAAATCTCGTCTCCCTGTGGAATGTGTTACATCTACCATAATCGGAAGATGCGTTTCTTTCTTTAATACTGGCACCGCGGAAATATCCAGTGTATTTCTCGTAGCAGTTTCATATGTTCTAATCCCGCGCTCACAAAGAATGATATTTGGATTACCGCGTGAAATAATGTATTCTGCAGCATTAATGAACTCAGAAATGGTTGCAGATAATCCCCGCTTAAGCAGAACCGGTTTGTTCACATCTCCAGCAGCTTTTAGTAATTCGAAGTTTTGCATATTTCTTGCACCAATTTGAATGACATCAATATACTCAACCGCTTCCTCAATATGTGCTGGGTTAACAATTTCACTTATAACCGCAAGTCCATATTCATCAGCGACACGCTTGAGAATTTGTAATCCTTCTACTCCAAGACCCTGGAAATCATATGGCGATGTACGTGGTTTAAATGCTCCCCCGCGCAATAGTTTTAAACCTTTTGATTTGATTGTTTCTGCTACTTGAGCAACCTGTTCATAGCTTTCAACCGCACATGGTCCAAAGATATAATTAGCACTCCCATCACCTATCGTTGCTCCATTAATTTCAATTACAGTGTTTTCAGCTTGTTTTTTACGGGAAACTAGTAAAGCTTTCTTCCCATCATCTTTTTGAAGTTCAAGTCCTGCTTTAAAAATTTCTTTGAAAATATGATCAATTGTTGCATTTTCAAACGGTCCATTATTATGCTTTTTAATTAAATCAAGCATTTCCCTTTCACGTATAGGATCAAAACGATACATACTCTGCTTGCTCTTCACTTCGCCAATTTCTTGAACTAATTCTGCCCGGCGATTAATTAAGTTCAGAATTTCTAAGTTCACTTCATCTAGCTGGTTTCTAAGTTGTTCCATTTTATTACTGCTCATCCCATACGCCTCCTGTAATGATTTTAATAATTAGAAACAATTATAGCCAAATATCGACCATTTGTCACTATTAAGTTTATAATATATCTATGAAGTTATTTTTATAAAGCTTTTTTCATCAAAATAAACACACTCAGAATGAAATGAGAAGCATCTTTTGGTAGTATAAGAGAGATAAGCACATAGAATACATTATAAAAATACTTTTCTTCAAAGCATATCTATTTGCTGGAAAGGAGCAATACATTTTGGATGATGTGATTTTTGCCCTCGATATTGGAACACGTTCTGTCACAGGGACGATTATTCAAAAAGAAAATGATTCATTTAAAATTATAGATCATTATACAAAAGAACATGATGACCGTTCTATGCGTGATGGCCAAATCCACGATGTAATAGCTGTGGCAAACATTATTAATACAGTAAAGGAAACGTTAGAAGACCGCCTTGGCTATTCATTACATAAAGTTTGTGTTGCAGCTGCTGGTCGAGCACTAAAAACGATTGAAGCACGTGCAGTAGTTGATTTAAAAACATACCCCATCCATACAAGGGAGGATGTTAAACATCTTGAGCTTTCGGCATTACAAGCAGCACAGGAAAAACTGACAAATGAACACGGAAATGACAGCTACAGTAATTATTATTGTGTCGGCTACTCTCTTCTCTATTACAAATTGGATGGTGAGAGAATCGGTTCGCTTATCGAACAAAAAGGAAACGAAGCAAGTGCCGATATTATCGCTACCTTCTTGCCAAAAATTGTTGTTGAATCCTTGCTGACAGCTATCACAAAAGCTGGACTGGAAATGGAAGCTATGACACTTGAGCCAATCGCTGCACTGCATGTACTAATTCCAGAATCCATGCGCAGATTAAATGTTGTGCTAGTAGATATTGGAGCTGGAACAAGTGACATCGCAATTACAGACAAAGGTACCGTTGTCGCCTATGGAATGGTACCAGCTGCTGGTGATGAAATAACAGAAGCGGTCAGTGACCAATATCTGCTCGATTTTCCAAAAGCTGAGCTGTTGAAACGGCAAGTTGTGAATGAGGGATTAGCGGAAGTCGAGGATATACTTGGTTTTATAACAGAGGTTTCTTATGAAAATTTAGTACAGGATATTCAAGAAAAGATTGATTCTCTGGTAGGAGTAATTGCAGATGAAATTCTGCAGCTCAACGCAAAGTCACCACGAGCTGTAATGCTTGTTGGCGGTGGCAGTCTTACACCGCAAATAACAGAAAAACTGGCCGAAAAGTTAGATTTGCCAAGCAACCGGGTAGCTGTAAGAGGAGTTGAGGCAGTCGCCCAACTTTCGGCAACAGATAGTTTACCTGCTGGACCTATGTTTGTAACACCAATCGGTATTGCAATTACAGCAAAAGAACGCCCAGTTCAATATGTAAGTGTGAAAGTTAACGGTCAAACCGTGCGCTTATTTGAAATGAACCAATTAACGGTTGGAGACTGCCTTGTGCAAGCCGGCTATGAAATCAATCGACTATATGGAAAACCCGGAATCGCTAAAATAGTTACTGTAAATGGACAGGATGTTACAATCCCTGGAGAATTTGGAAAAGCGCCGGAGGTATTTATTAATGAAATCAAAACAACTGTAAATAACCCGGCCCAAAATGGGGATTACATTCGTATAGAAAAAGGAATAGACGGTGCTCCCGCCCACATTACTCTGGGTGAGTTAATTGATGATACAGCACAATTTCAGGTTTATTTTGAAAATCAAACCTATAAGATGGGAAATTCTTATTCCGTCAATAAACGAGCTGTTTCGACCGACTATATTATCCAAGATAAAGATAGAATTGAGTGGAAAAGACTTGAAAAAGTGGAAGATTTCTTTGATTATTATTTTCCAGGCAAGCAGTTAACAAAAGAATACCCTGTTATTGTGAATCACAAACAAATCAATCTTATACGAGCAGAAACTCAAATACTTATAAACGGAAATGCAGCTTCTCTAAATGACCGGCTGCACGAATCAGATCAGTTAAGTCTTATCTCAGCGAATAAACCGGACATTGCAGATCTTTTTGAAGAACTGGACAAGCCCTATTGGCAATCCATTCATATTTCATTTAATGGTGAAAAAGTAACATTAAGACAGCAAGCATATCATGTCATGCGAAAGGATGAAACGCTTGACTTTCATAGCTTAATCGAAAGAAATGAACAAATTAAAATAACAGAGAAAACTCAAACACCATTTATTTTTCAACAAGTTTTTGGTGAAGTAGATATTGATTTAACACATGCATCAGGTAAATTTAACATCTATTGCAATGATAAAAAAGCAAGTTTCGATACGATCATTCGTTCTGGAGATAAACTTGAGATTATCTGGGACAAGTGATCAACATAGACTAAAATATCATGCGTAAAGTAAATTATTGACGAGCTATCCTATTCGAGTTGAGAATGCAGCATTGTAAAACCAAATCATTTTAAAGTTTTATACGCATGGAAAATGAAAAAGCTACAGCCAAATCCAGCTGTAGCTTTTTATTATTTACTTTTTGTATTATCAGTTGCTTTGTTTACCGCTTTATCAGCTGTTTTAACTGCTTTATCCGCCGTCTTTTCTGTTTTGTTTACTGCTTTCTCTGCCTTGCCAGCAGACTTGTCAATCTGTTTGTCTGCTTTATCAGCTGCTTGTTCTACTTTTTTATTTACTGTTTTTTCTGCAGTTTTTGCTGCTTCTTCTGTTGCTTTAGCTGCTTCCTCTGCTTTTTCAGTAGCTTTTTCTGTTAAATCCTGCGTTTTTTGAGTCACTGCTTTGGAAACTTCCTGCGCTTTATCCGCTGCAGCTTTAGTTAATTCTTTTGATTTCTTCGTAAGGTCTGCTGAAGTGCTCATTGCTTTCTTTTTAAGTTCAGATCCAGTTGTATAGGCTTTATCCTTCCAATCAGAACTCTTTTCAGCTGCCATATCTTTAAACTCTCCAGCACGGTATTTCATTTGCTGTGCACCCATGCTCAAGTCACTGCGGGTTTCTCTGCCTGACTTCGGTGCGAATAGTAACGCTGTTGATGCTCCGATTACTGCTCCTAAAATTACGCCGACTGTAAAATCTCTTGAGTTATTATTTTCTGCCACTTCTATTCCCTCCATTAAATTTAAATTGTTTTAGTGGTTACTATTTTTCTTTTTTAAAAACATATTCTAATATAGATGCTCCCCACTTTACTGCTTGAGAAGTTTTTTCCTGTTCCTCTTGAGAAGCGCGAGAAACACTATTTGTAAGTTGTTTTAACGAATGATCAAACTCATTGATTGTTTCTCCAATACCTCTTGCCCCATCCAGCAGCCCATCTAATTTAGCAGATTTTTGCTCTGCGTCAGCTGCTAAACGATTTGTTTTTGTTAATAATTCTGTCGTTTCATCCGTAACTCCCTTCATCTGTGTTTCAATTCCATCCAGTGTCGTGGAAACATCGTTCATAAATTCCTTCGTTACTTTTAAAGTATTAATAATATAGACTGTCAGTACCACAAGAGCTATAAGTGCGATGATTATAGCAGTATAAAGCATGATTTCCATATTCTAAAACAGCTCCTTCATTTAATTAAAAATTTATATATTGCTAAATAACATCTTTATAGTGCTAAATGTCAACGGTACTTAATTAAATATACCCCAACTCTTTGATGCTAAACATTTACACACTAAAAATTGCCGAGCAACTAATAACATTAGTATATAACTTTATTACACTATTTTCGAATAATATGATGAAAATTATGCAGACAGCAATTTAAAATAAAAAAAGCCTGCAGGTTGTCTCCTCCAAAGCGCATGAATCATTAGCTTTAGTCTCCCTTCCTAACAGGCATTTTATTACTTATTAATTATTTTGTCATGTACACCTGGCTTATACGCCTCAATAAACTTCTGTATATCCCCTGCTCCCATGAATAGGAGCACACTGTCCTCATACTGTTCAAGAACCTCTGTATGATTTATATCAAGCATTTTACAATCATCAATTAAAGCTTGAAGATCAGCAATCGTTAACTTGCCTGTTTCTTCTCGAGCAGAACCAAAGATATCACAAAGATAAATTTCATCCGCTCCTGCAAGACTATCCGCAAACTCTTGTAAGAAGGTCTTTGTTCTCGTAAACGTATGTGGTTGAAAAATTGCTACAATACGCTTAGTGGGATATTTTTTCTTTGCTGATTCAATAGTTGCCATAATTTCACGCGGATGATGCGCATAATCGTCAATAATAATTTGCTTGCCGACGGTCTTTTCGCTAAAACGACGCTTCACTCCACTAAAACTGCTTAATTTCTTAATATCTTCTGCCGGCATACCCTCATAATGACACAAAGCAATGACCGAGAGCGCATTAAGTATATGATGGTCACCATACATTGGTATTGTAAAGGTATCATAGAAAGTATTTCTTACAAATACATCAAAAGAAGTTCCGTTTTTTGTATTTTGAATATTCTGTGCTTGGAAGTCATTTCCTGAACCGAAACCATAGTAAACGACAGGCACTTTTGCTGTAATCCTTTGAAGATATTCATCATCACCACAAGCAATAATGCCTTTCCTCACACGGTCAGCCATTGCTTGGAAAGCACTAAACACATCGTCAACACTTGTAAAGTAATCAGGATGGTCAAAATCAATATTTGTCATAATTGCATAATCAGGCTCATAGCTTAGAAAATGCCGGCGGTATTCACATGCTTCAAATACAAAATATTCACTATCCACATGCCCTTTTCCCGTTCCATCTCCAATCAGATGAGAAATAGGGAAAGCTTCGTTAAGAACATGCGCAAGCAATCCAGTCGTAGACGTCTTTCCATGTGAACCAGTTATTGCAATACTTCTATATTGTTTCGCCAATTCTCCAAGAAAATCATGATATCTATAAAAAGTACAGCCTAAGCGTTTTGCTTCTTGAATTTCTTCGTGGTCATCAGAAAATGCATTACCTGCAATTATTGTATAATTTTTTTTAATATTATCAGTTGTGAATGGAAGGATTGGAATGTTTTTTTCCAAAAGTGCTTCTTCAGTGAAAAAGTGTTTCTCAACATCAGAACCTTGAACTTTTTCCCCAGAATCAAAAAGAATTTGGGCAAGTGCACTCATTCCAGTTCCCTTTATACCAATAAGATGGTAAGTTGTCATAAAAAAGAACCTCCAAATGTTCAAAAAAGGATTTTACTTACTATTTGTGATAGATTATCACACAATTAATCATTATAGCAAAAATTCTACCACATGAAAATACTTCTTTCATCCTATCTTGTTTCTATTATTCGCTGTATTCCACTAGTTCTAAACGCGGATTCGGGCGGAATCTCCGCCCTTCCTTTGCTTCAGGTGATCCATTTAATAGCACCAGGTCGCCTGTAAATCCAAAATTTAGCCGGAGCAAACTTCTTCCTACACCATACATATCAACTGGAACACCGGCTTTTTCAAATTCTGTAATACGTTCTTCCGTGAATCCGCCTGATACCATGATTTTAACATGCTGGAAGCCTTCATCATCCAAAGCTTTTCTTAAAGCAAATAATAATTCTGGGTTTACGCCTCTGGGGTCAAAGGTTCCCATTAAATGATGATTTCTTAAGAAATACTTATCGACTAGTGTCCGGGACGTGTCCAGACGAACAGACTTCAATTTTTCACCGAACTTTTTAGCTACCTTTAAAGAATCCGTTATAACGTCATTATTATAATCTACAAGTGCCGCTAATTCATCGTCTGGAAACATTTCATGATATGCTTCAGCCGCAGCAACAACATCTCCGCGAAACATTTGAATCAAGGCATGCGGCATGGTTCCCATACCTTCTTTTCCCCACCATTCATTCATCGCATGTGTCGCCTGAGCAGTAGAACCACCAATAAATGCAGCATAGCCATCACCAGCTTGGGTTGTATAGTGATCATCCCTATCACCCATGAATATAACAGGCTTTTGTACGCCACTCGTTCTTGCAGCTTTTACCACATTGTATACATTCGTTGCCACAGATGTTCTTCTTGCTAAAATTCCATCGATAATTCCTTCCAGGTAACCGAATTGCTGGTATGACCCTGATATAGTTAGGACTGTCTCATATGGACTGATTTTATCCCCGTCTTTTAAAGATTTAATCTCTAGGGTTTCCGGTTTATCTGCGAAGGTATGTAATAGAGCAATTACCTCGTCTGCCCCACATAAAACAGCTTCTTCTTTTTGAAAAAACTGCATTGTAACATGATTATTTGGAAGCTTTTCTTCAGCAATTTTCTTCGTTTTTAAAAAATATACTGCCGAAAACCAGCCCTCACGTATTCTTTCATCAAATTTAAATGTTTTATTTGTTAATCGTTCAATCTTACCCGAGAGTTTTTGTTCTATTTCTTTCATAACCTGTTCTCCTTATAATATACGTATTATTAGTATGTTAATAAAAAATTAAAACGGAAACAAATCTTATATACTATTCTACCATTGATTCTGTCACGAGCACATCTCTGGGTTTACTGCCATTTTGTCCAGAAATAATACCTCTGGCTTCCATCGTATCAATTAATCTTGCGGCACGATTATATCCCACTTTAAAATGACGCTGCAGCATGGATGTGCTTGCACTTCTCTGATGAAGGACAAATTGAATTGCTTCATCAAGTAATTCATCCTCGTCTTCATCTGCAAAAATTTGCTCAAGCAGCTGTTCTTGTTCAAATAAATATTCAGGTTCTGCAATTTCACGTGCAAATGCAGTAACTCTTTCAATTTCATCGTCAGAAACAAAAGGACCCTGCAAACGGACACTCTTTCCTGTACCATTTTCCATGAACAGCATATCGCCTTTTCCAAGCAGCTTCTCCGCCCCGCTGGCATCTAAAATTGTCCGGGAATCAACTTGTGAAGAGACACTAAAAGCTATCCTTGTAGGAATATTAGCTTTAATTAAGCCAGTAATTACATCAACAGATGGACGTTGTGTAGCGAGCAGTAAATGAATACCGCATGCTCTGGCCTTTTGAGCGATTCTGCTAATTGAGTTTTCGACATCCTGTGGCGACATCATCATTAAATCAGCAAGTTCATCAATTACAATAACGATATACGGCATTTTCTTATCTGTACGTCCAGCATTCACTACTTTTCTATTATAGCGTTCTATGTCACGTACTCCCTCTTCAACAAAGCTTTCATAGCGTTCCTCCATCTCATTCACTGCCCATTTTAAGCTCTGAGTTGCAGCTTTTACATCTGTAATTACGGGAGCAACAAGATGAGGGATACCATTATAAGGTGCTAATTCAACCATTTTAGGATCAATTAGTAAGAATTTCACATCTTCATGACTTGCTTTATATAAAATACTGAGCAAGATTGCATTAATACAGACACTTTTTCCGGAACCAGTAGCTCCTGCAATCAATCCATGGGGCATCTTTTGGATATTCGTTACCTTTGGTTCCCCTTCTATATCCAAGCCTAAGGCAATTGCCAGAGGAGAATTACTATTTGTAAATTGGTCGGTCTCAAGAATCTCTTGAAGACCTACAGTTTGTGCCTTAGGATTTGGCACTTCTATTCCAACCGTATTTTTCCCAGGTATTGGAGCTTCAATACGGATATCTTTTGCAGACATATTTAATTTAAGATCATCACTCAAATTTCTTATTTTGCTTACTTTAACTCCCATTTCCGGCTGCACCTCAAACCGTGTAACTGACGGTCCTTGTGTTGCTTTCACTACTCGCGCTGCAACATTAAAGTGCTTCAATGTCTGTTCAAGCAAATCCTGTTGTTCCTCAATCCAAATATCATTTTCATTATTAGCTGGGACAGGATCATCAAGTAAATGATATGGAATTTGCTGTTGTTTTTCTTCTTTGTTTTCTAATATTGAAGGCTTACGATCTACTTTCTCTGTTTCTTTTGGTTTTTCAGCAGTTTTCGGCCTGTTTATCGTACCTGACTGATATAAAACCCGCTGTTTATCTGCAGGTGTCATCATTACATTATACGGTTTAAGATTATGCTTCTCTTTTTCTTTTCTTTTTTCAGCATAGTTTTTTCGCTGTTTCTGTTTTTTCTGTTCCTTTTGTGTTATAGCCGGTGTATTTTCTTCTTTAATCATTTGCTGAATTGTTTTAAACTCAACTTTTTCTTTTGTTTTTTCTTCCTTACTTTCTGCAGAATCTTCTATTATTTCCTCTGTTTCCATTGCTGGTTGAAATGGAATAATTTGCAAATCGCTTCTTTCTGTTATTTCTTCTTCAGGTTTCTCAATGGCCGAGACAGCTTCAAAGACTTGTATCTCCTTTTCACTATCCTCTTGTTCGTAAGACGCATGGAACACTTTCTCTAATACTTCTTTTTCCAAAGTTTCCTGTTCTTGCTGTTTCCGCTGGTATGCGGGTATATTTTCAATAGAATTATTGCGTTTTTGAAGTCCATAAATTGGTGATGGTACCTCTGAGGGTGTAAATGGTGGTGCATCCTCATTTTTATAGACTTTCCTGGTATATTGCTGTTCTTGTACTCGATTAGTTTTAAGCTCTCGTTTAATTTTAGGCTCTCGTTTTTTCACCTGATCACGACGCAGATATGCTGGACTTTCTTCATTCTTGGCAACTGGTTTTTGCTCATCAGGAATTACTGGGAAACGAAAAGATTTATTTTCAGGATATTGATACGTTATTTTAGGTTTTATTTCCTGGCGATAAGGACGAATTTCCTGCTCCAGCTCGTTTGTATCTATTGTATCGGCTTGGATTAGATTTTTCATTTTATTTTTCAATTGCTTCCACATTTTAGTTCACTCATTTCTATTTCTTACGTCTTGCTTCTTCTATTTTAACAGTTTTCTTTTTTATTTGTAGTTTTCTTTGAGAAAAACAGATATTCTATGCTTTTGACTATTGTGAATTTAAAGCTGGAAACGTAAAGGACACGACTGTTTGTTTCACATATTTCATGTAAACATCTGTTCTATTTAATCCAAGACAATTTTAATTTTGTTGAACTGCTTTTTTACTGGAGGTTTGCAATCCCAATACTTCTTACCATTCATTATGTGACCGTTTTAATAGAAAATAAAAAAGCACATGCTTTTCTTTTGAAGAAATGGCATGTGCTTTTTAGTTTAAAATGTGAATTCTTCTCCAGCTTGGTAGCTGTCGTTTAGAACGTAGATCCCTTTTTCTTCAGGCGCGTTTGGCAGTCCTAATTCTTTTTGAGAACAGATCATACCATTTGATGGTACCCCGCGAAGCTCAGTTGGTTTGATTTTTAAGCCACTTGGCATTGTAGCGCCAACCTTTGCAACCAAGACCTTTTGATCAGCTGCTACATTCGGGGCACCACATACAATCTGTAACATTTCATTTCCAACATCCACAGTACAAACACTTAGTTTATCAGCATTTTCATGTTGAACCTTTTCTTTAACATAGCCCACAACAAATTTTGGACTTAAATCAAAATCAAGTGGATCATTTAGATTATTTTTTTCAAAAAAGTTTTTTATCTCAGCTAGAAATGACTCTGTTAATTTAAGTGTCCCAGTACCCGGGATTTCCAAATGCTTGGAAGCTTCAAATATATTATAGCCAAGCAGGTCCCCGTCATTGCTGGTTATTTTCGTTATGTCTCCATATTTTTCATGTTTCATTTCATAGCGTTTTCCGTCTTCTACTGGAATAATCAGTACATCACCGATTCCTTCCGGGTTATAAAATACATTCATTTCGTTCTTCCTCTCTAGTTTTTCTCCGGACGATTTTTTGCAAGTATGAAGATTGGCTCAAGCTTTTTCTCATCATAAACAAACGGCAGAGAAGTAATTGGAATACGGCCCTCTGTGAAGTACTTCATTGTCAGCTGTGCAAGAATGTCATAGCCTGTCTTATTTTGAATGTCTGCAATAACCAATACATCTTGATGCGGTGTAGCTACAGTCATATCGCCTTTCATATTTGCTTTCATTTCTTCTAAAAATGCTTCATTTAAGATTCTAGTAGCATCATAACCATCCTGTGTTGCGATAAAATAAAAATCATTTTCAGCAACCCGATCCACTTTATAATCAGTTGAAAGTGACCTTGCATTAAACATTCCTATTTCATCGATATGCTTTTTGTTCCAGCCAGCTTCAGCGAGTAAACTTTCATCGATTAAACGGTAGGATTTCCCTTCATCTAAAGCATAGAAAATTCTCGTTTCAGCAGTATGGTCTTTATAAACGAGTTTTTTTCCTGCTTTTGTTTTTCTCGGAAAGGATGTGGAACGAATAACCGGAATAACGTGCTTCTCCATCCCAGTAAGCTTTACTTCTTCTTTCATCATCCTTAATGCTTCATTAATATGCTCGACTACTTCATCGATTGTTTCTTCACCGCGAGTATCATATTTTGCAACAAGATTCGGCAAAGTCAAAGTTAACCCTTGTTTAGTATCCTTCCATTCAATACGAAGTTTATCATCTTTGCGATTGAACCTAAAGGCATATTTATCATGATTATTTAACCGCTTTTGTAATATATCATTCATGCGGCTTGTTGTCATTTTCATCGAAGTTTTTAACCTCCTTTTATTTTTAGTTAGTCAGCTTCCGGATTGATAGTTTATTTAAAAAATCTGCTAACAATATATTCAATCAAACAGCTGTTAAGACTGAATTACTTAGCGAATCCATCGATAAACTGAATAATTTCTTCTTTCGTTTTACGATCCTTGCTTACGAAGCGTCCTGCTTCTTCACCGTTCATAAAAGCGAGAAAACTTGGAATCCCATAAATATCATGTTCCTGACAAACCTCAATGAAATCATCCCTGTTTACTTCAACAAAAGTAAAATCGGCATATTTTTCCTCTATTTCAGGTAATACTGGTTCGATTACACGACAATCGGGACACCAGCCTGCAGAAAATACGAATATCACATTTTCATTATTTTTAAGTTGATTAAATTGATCCCTTGTTTCTAGTTGTTGCATTCATTATCACTCCATTTCTTATCATATCATACCGTTGATTTTATTCTGATTCAATTATCAAGCCTTAAGTATGAATTACCTCTTCATCTAGCTCCCAGGGACTAGCGTAAATCTTCTATGATAAGCAACATCAACCCGGCAAAGCATCATCTAAATTTCCTTTATTTCCGCTGGAAGCTTTCGCTATTGTGTATGAATTGCAATTTCAATCATTTAATCTTAGTATTAAAATAGAGCGATAAATTTGGAGGTGCAACTTTAATGGAATTAACAGTTTATTTAGCAGGTCAAATTCATGATGATTGGCGTGAACAAGTTAAAGAAAAGGCAAAGGAAAAAAATCTTCCACTCACATTTGTCGGACCACAAACAGAACATGATCTTTCCGATGATATTGGGGAGCAAATTCTTGGAGAGCGGCCAGGTAAATTCTATAAGGATGATGCAGCTTCTGCTGTTAATAATCTAAGAACACAAGTATTAATGCAAAAATCCGATGTTGTGATTGCATTATTTGGTGAAAAATATAAACAATGGAATACGGCTATGGATGCCTCTGCGGCGATTACGATGAATAAACCAACAATCATCATCCGTCCTGAAGAATTGATTCACCCTCTTAAAGAACTTTCTAACAAGGCGAATATTACTGTTGAGACGGTTGATCAAGCTTTAGAGGTTCTAGCTTATATATATAAATAAATTATTATAAGAAATGAGTGCAGACAATCTCTGCACTCATTTTTATCATCTAATGCTTTCGTTTTTGTTTGTCCGAATACTCCCATTGTCCACGTAAGAGTTTAACTACATGCATAAACATTTCACTGCGATCAATTAGATCATTCGTAAAAATTCCAACTGCACCTTCTTTAGAGCTTACATTTTCTTTTTTCGAGAAGTCCGCCATAATGGTCCCAAGTTCTTTACCGCTTTCCAAGTCAGCTATAAATTCTTGTGGCAGAACTATTCGTGCACCACTTGCAGTATAAACATCATTTCCTGGAGTGACCAAAGCTCCCCAATTACAGAGGTAAAGCTTGTTGTCGACAAACATAATACCGCCTTCCAAACCAATACCTAAACCATTATCATTTAATGCTGCGGAACCATAAGCACGATTAATAGCACCTGTTCTTGTTTCTTCATCAGAAAATGGCTGAGCCGAAACCTTAGATGCGACAGAAGCCCCCTCTATCTCATATTCAGAAAAGATTGCTTTACAAGCATTTATCTTCGTTGGATTTTTTGTTCCAATTATTATTTTCATATATACACCTCACGGGGAAAAACCGCTGCAATCGCTGGCAGCAGTTTTCCCTATCTACATTAACTATTTTTACGAATCATATCTACTGTACTTTGATTTGTTGCTTTCACCAATTTCACCAATAATTCTTTTGCTGCAGCATAATCATCCACATGGATTATAGAAGCAGATGTGTGAATATAACGAGAGCATATTCCAATTACTGCACTTGGTACACCGTTATTAGAAAGGTGAATCTTTCCTGCATCTGTCCCGCCTTGAGAGATAAAATACTGATAAGGTATATCATTACTTTCTGCTGTATCTAAGACAAATTCCCGCATACCGCGATGTGTTACCATTGTTCGGTCAAAAATCCGAACTAAAGCACCTTTTCCTAACTGTCCGAAAGCAGTTTTATCACCAGATGCATCATTAGCAGGTGATGCATCAAGTACATATGCAATATCAGGCTTAATCATATTAGCAGCTACCTGCGCTCCCCGAAGACCCACTTCCTCTTGAACTGTTGCACCAGAATAAAGCTCATTTGGAATCGTTTCATTTTGTAATTCTTTTAACAATTCAATTGACAATCCACAGCCATATCGATTATCCCATGCTTTAGCAAGAATTTTCTTCTCATTTGCCATGGGCTGGAATGGTGTTACAGGAACAATCGAGTCTCCTGGTCTTACTCCGATTTTTTCTGCATCCGCTCGATCATCCGCTCCAATATCAATTAACATATTTTTAATTTCCATCGGCTTAGAACGCTGTGCTTCCGTTAATAAATGTGGAGGAATAGAAGAGATTACGCCAATCACCGGCCCATTCCCTGTCATTACTTGAACACGCTGAGCAAGCATCACTTGATTCCACCATCCACCTAATGTCTGAAAACGAATCATTCCGTTATCTGTTATTTGTGTGACCATAAATCCTACTTCATCCATATGGCCTGCAACCATTACACGTGGGCCAACTCCTTTTTTAACACCAAATACGCCGCCCAGATTATCCTGGATAATATTATCTGCATACTTTTCTAATTCTTTCTTCATAAAAGCACGTACCGCATGTTCGTTTCCAGGTGCACCTTGCAGCTCAGTTAAATTCTTAAATAAGTCTAACGTTTCTTGATTCACTAGTAGCCCTCCCGTTAATATTCACTCATTTTACACTTTTTTGAACAACCTGTTTTTAACAATGAACAATTCTAGTATAACGGAAATACTAGTCAGCTTTCCAGTTTACTGCAACAATCAAATTTTAAATTTATAGATAAGTAAGGTATACTGAAATTAGTATTTACTGTTAATTTCAATAATGAGAGGTGAGCAAGTTGAAAAAGAGAGATCTGATTCTTGCTGCAGGTATCGGAGTTGCTGTAGGTTACCTACTTAAATCACAGTTGGAAGTACAACAAAAGGTGACACCGGAAAAAGCGCTAAGCAATGCAAAGGAACTATTCAAGCGAAGCGGTCCAATTAGTGGTTCATGGATTTATATGAAGCCAGAAGAAGTAGAGAAGAACGGTCTAGTTTACGATGCATACCGTGGTGGAATTACTAGAAATGTTGACGGTGTTAACAAACAGTACGAATTCTATGTTGATATTGAAACCGGTGGCATCGTAGCTTCGATTCAAACAGCTTAAAAGTATAAGGCAGCAGCTCTATTTTTTAGAGCTGCTCCTTTTACTTTTTTACCGCTATTCGTCTGTCTCATTCATATTGACGTTCACGTTCTAACGCATCAATTCTCTCCCCTGCTTGATTAAAACGTACTGCACGGTAATAAGCATCATGGTAAAATGTGTACCAAGCTTGTTTCCTGTAGCCAAAATCCATCCATTCCTCTTTTTCATGAACAGATGTAACAGGATAATCATCATACGCTAAAGCCCACAGCTTATTCTGATGGGCATTTGTCGGCATAATATCTCCCATATGTATAAAACAGTTTTCACCTTCTTCAAAGACGATAATCGCGTGTCCATCACTATGACCACCAGTATGAATCATACGTAAGCCTTCTGTAATTTCAATTTGATCAGCAAAAGTTACAACCTGCTCTTCGATTGGCTGCCAATTTCTTTCCCAATATGTATTAATCGAACGAATATTAGGATTCCGCATCTCATTCCATTCTATCGCGGTAGTATAAATAGCAGCATTTGGAAATATAGATATAGCTTCATTTTCATCAATTTTAGAGAGCCCGCTCGCATGGTCAAAATGCAAGTGGGTCATAAGCACTGCATCAATTGATTCTCCAGACAGCCCTAATGTTTCAAGTGACTCTTCAACAAAAGAAAGCTCCTTCGCCCCAAAGTTTCTTATTTGTTTATCATTTAATTTATCCACACCTAGTCCAGAATCAATTAAGTAATTCTTCCCGTCTAGTTGCAGTAAAATCGGATCTGTACGCAATTCAATCTGATTTTTGTCGTTATGAGGATATTTTCTTGACCATAAAGCTTTTGGCACTACACCAAACATCGCTCCACCGTCAAGGAAATTTACACCACCTCTTAACCATGTGAGTTTTGCCCTGCCAATTTCTAATGTTTCCATGTTTCTCCTCCATCCCAAAAAATACCTTTCTTTTTATTGTATCAGCTCCTTAATTGTTGTCAAAAGATTATTATAATTCATCATCCACTTCTTTACTCTCAGGTTTTTTATTTATCTTTCGTTTCCTTCTAATTATTACCAGTACAATAAAAGCCATAAAACCAAGTAAAACTAAAACTGGCGCATTGCCTCCAATGAAAATAACGACAGATGAAATTGCTGTGATAATAAAGTTAATGCTTCTCATAAATTGTTTCTTTGTTTCTTCCCATGTATTTAAATCATCGTCATTCATACCTGACAAGCTGACATTGCTTTCATGAATATTAATCGTTACTGTTGCAAGATCGGTCTTATCCTGCAAATAATTCATTCTTCCTGTAATTGTTTCTATCTCTTCTTGCACATTTGCCAGATTATCCGAAATAGCCAGTAAGTCTTCTGTCTTTTCTGCGTTTGTCATAAATTCAAGCAATCTAGCTTCCACAGCCTTTTTGGATTTTAACCGGGAATTTAAATCGATAAATTCTTCCGTCACATCCTGTCCTGTTACATAATGATTTAAAACTTTGCTGCTGCCAGTTTCTACTAACTCGATAAAAGCATCAAAGTTTTCTTGTGGGATCCTGACAACAATTTCACCTCCCGTATGATTATTATCCATGTCACGATACATGTTAGCTTCTACTACGTAACCACCCAGCTTTGCAGTTTCGGTCTGAATGTGATCGCTAAGCTCCGAATAGCTATCCGTTTCTACATCTAAATTAGCTGTATAAATTACTTTTCGATTAACATCCTTTACTTCTTCACCTTCTGCCAGTTCATTTACAGTGTCTGATTTATCACTTGAGGAACTGTCACTATCAGTATGGTCACCTGAATTTTCCGCAAGCTCCATTTCACCGCTTTCTTCCATAGCCAAATCATATTCTGTATTTTCTATGACAGTGCTTTCTGTACTTTCATCGCTGCAGGCTCCAAGAAATAAAAATAGCATGAATACAAACGGCAGAAACTTCTTCATAATTGACCCCTCCATTTTCAATATATTTTATTAAAAAGTCTGTCTCTTTAAATTAACAGTCGTTCGCTCTTTAAAAAGGTTGCATAAGAATTTTTAAAATAGTTATAGCATATCTAAATAATATTTGTTATGATAGTTTCTGTATATTTGCAAAATTAATCATTTCTTCATGCTCATTATGTGATTTTTTTCACAAATATACTGCAAAGTAAAATAATTATAAGTAATAGGGGGATTTTTATGAGTAGAAAAGAGGGTGTTTTTGCATTTATTATCGCAATATTAATTCTTTCAGCCTTCATCATTCCATTTACGGTGCTTTCAACCATTGAAAAATGGTATGGAAGCTTTCTGTTCTGGACATTGCTTACAATCATCGTTATTGGAATGAACTATATTTTGATCAGGAATTGGGGTAAGGAAGAATGAATGCATCTTACGTTTGGTGGGCTATTGGAATTTATATTATAGTATCTCTAGTTATTGCTGTTTTGTCTCGTACTGGAAAACAAAATAATATGGTCAGCTACTTTCTCGGAGACCGAAAACTCGGGGGAATTGTTTCAGCACTCAGCTACAGTGCAACTACATATAGTGCATTTATGCTCGTCGGGTTAGCTGGACTCACATATACTGGCGGAGTTGGAGCACTTGGTTTTGAATTAATCTATTTAATGGGCGTATCACTGATTGTCTTTTTTGGACCACGTTTCTGGGTTGTCGGAAAGAAATACGGCTATGTCACCCCTTCACAAATGCTGGGAGACAGATATCAGAATAAAACTATTTCTATTGTTGTCGCACTTACAAGCTGTCTTTTTCTTATCCCATACAGTGCTGTTCAATTGACTGGGGTTGGTTATTTGCTTGCTGGTATCACAGATAATGAAATTTCATTTTCAACAGGAGTTATTATTGCAACTATCTTAGCTGTACTATTTTCATATATTGCCGGAATTCGCTCTGTAGCATGGACAGACTCTTTACAAGCACTTTTTATGATTATCACGTCAACCATCGTCATTTTAGTTTTAGTTAACGGATTAGGTGGATTCAGCGGCTTTTTCGAAACTTTAGAGACAGAGCATCCACAAATATTAGCAGTGCCTGGAAATGGTTATTTTGACTTTTTAACTTTTATCGGGCTTACGATACCATGGCTATTTTTTAGTCTTTCGAATCCACAGGTTAGTCAGCGTTTGTTTATGCCCTCTTCAATGAAAAATCTAAAAATCATGATTACGGGCTTTATGCTTTTTGGGTTAGTGTATACACTCGTTGCAATATTTTGGGGTTTCTCTGCTACGATTATGTTTCCGGATTTAGAAAATGCTGATTTGGCTACACCATCTATTCTTTCATCTGACTTAGTGCCGTCTATACTCGGTGTTATTGTTATGGTCGGTATCATGGCAGCAGCTATTTCAACTATTGACTCTATCCTGCTAACTTTGGCGTCCATGTTCGCAAAAGATGTATATGGAAATATGAAAAAGCAACCAACTGATCGCATGCAGTTACAAATCGGAAAAATTGTCATTCCAATTATCGCCATTCTTGCCTATTTATTCGCGGAGATGGAACTAAATATTATTGTTGTGCTTTCTGTAGCTTCCTCCGCTGGTTTAATAATTGTTGTTCCGGCAATTTTTGGAACCTTTTTCTGGAAACGAGGAACAGCTGCCGGGGTTTTAGCTAGTGTCATTGGCAGTGGAATCATTGTTATTTTATTTGAGGCCTTTCGCATAAAACCGCTTGGTCTGTCAACTGGAATTTGGGGATTGATCCTTTCTGCTTCCCTATTTATCACAGTCAGTTTAATGACAAAGGCACCTGAAGAAAAGGCAGAGGAATTTTTGGGATATGTTAAGGCAGCACTCAAAAAAGAAAAAGGAAAATAAGAAACTGGTCTCCCGATAAACAGGAGACCAGTTTTAATTTTGAGTAATCTCACGATAGCTGGCATGTGTTAACTTTATTAACTCGTCTGGTTTCAGTTCAACTTGATGTCCTTGTTTTCCAGCAGAAACTACAATTGTTTCCAGCGCTTTTGCTCTTTCGTCAAGATAAGTTGGATAGCTTTTTTTCATACCAATTGGTGAACACCCTCCACGAATATAGCCCGTTGTTTTTTCCAGTTCCTTCATCGGGAGCATATCCACTTTTTTATTTCCACTTATTTTTGCCAATGCTTTTAAATTTAGTTCGTCCTGAGCATTAATACAAGCAACAAGCGGACCAGTTTTATCACCGACTGTTACCAGTGTTTTATACACCTTTTCTAAGGGAAGCTTTGCATTTTGTGCAGCTGTTTCTGCATCGAGATGCTCCTCGCTCCAAGCGTATTCATGTGTAGTATAATTGACTTTTTCCTTATCCAGCATACGGTGTACATTCGTTTTCTTCTTTTTCATACAGCATCACTCTCTAAAGGTTTTTCAATATCTTATCATATACTGCCCAACTTGCGAATTGGTTTGCACTTCGACTTTATCCATACTATAGTTAGTGCGGACAATCTTCTATTTCATTATTGATTACTCCATTGTTTTCCCATCAGCCTCCACCAGAAAAGATATTCCTGACCCCAGAACTTAAAGGTCTGGGACAAGAAAGCAAAAAGATGAGCAGCACATTGCTCATCTTTTTAGTAACATTAACTCGATTCTTTGACTAGTCGTACCGTCTCATCAAACTCTGCTTCGATTTCCGGGTCGTGTTTGTATGTCAGTTTACTCACGATAATCGCTGTAATCATCGCAAATACAAAACCTGGTACGATTTCATATAAATGTTTTGACAGGAATGAGTTGCCCCATGCAAACACTGTAACTGCTCCTACAACCATTGCCCAAAGCGCACCCGCACTTGTGAACTTTTTCCAGTAAAGTGAAAGTAATATAACTGGACCAAATGAAGATCCGAATCCTGCCCAGGCGAAGGCAACCAATCCAAGAATGGTGTCGTTCTTTTCCCATGCAAAAAATATAGCAATTAATGCGATAACTAATACAGCAGCACGCCCTAAGTTAACATAAGCCTTCTCACTCATGTCACTCTTAAATATCACTTTATAAATATCTTCTACAAGCGCTGATGAAGTAACAAGCATTTGTGAAGATACAGTACTCATTATTGCTGCAAGTACTGATGCTAACATTAAACCAGCGATAAATGGATGGAACAAAATTTGTCCTAATGACAGGAATACTGCTTCTGGATCTTTTAACACTGCACCAGTATTTTGCTGGAAGTATGCAGCACCGACAATCCCGGTTGCAACCGCTCCACCTAAAGATAAAACTACCCAGCCAAAACCGATTCTTCTAGCAGACTTTGTTTCTTTTGCAGATTTTATTGCCATAAATCGAATGATAATGTGTGGCTGTCCAAAATATCCAAGTCCCCACGCCAGCGAGGAAACAACTCCTGCAAAGGTCGCTGTAGAAAAGATATTCAGGATATCCGGATTCGCTGCAGCAGCACTTGCAGCAGTTGCTTCAAAACCACCCGTTACAAAAAGTCCAATAACAGGAACAAGAAGTAAAGCCAGAAACATCATTGTCCCTTGAACCACATCGGTTAAACTAACAGCCAAAAACCCGCCAATAAATGTATAAATAATCGTGACTCCACCAACAATCATTAAACCAGTATGATAGTCATAACCGAATGCACTTTCGAAGAACACTCCGCCAGCTACCATTCCTGATGAAACATAAAATGTAAAGTATAGTAAAATAACAATCCCTGAAACTACTCGCAATACTTTTGCATTCTTCTTAAAACGGTTATCTAAAAAACTCGGAATTGTTATTGAGTTATTAGATACCTGTGTATATGTCCGAAGACGCGGTGCGACAATTTTCCAGTTTAGCCAAGTTCCTGCCGCTAAACCGATTGGCATCCAAATTTCAACTAACCCCGCTACGTACAATGCACCTGGAAGCCCCATCAGGAGCCACTGTGACATATCCGAAGCTCCTGCGCTTAGCGCGGATGTAACCGGACCCAGCTGCCGCCCTCCCAGCATATAATCATCGAAGTTCTTTGTCCTGCGGTAAGAAAATAAACCAATTAGTATCATTCCAACAAAATACAGAATAATTGCTAACAATTGGTAGCTATGATCTGACATAAATCAATGCCCCCTTTTATTTTATATAAATAAATTTCTCCCATTATATCTTATTTTCACTTAAAAAAGCATCATAACATCTTTTTTCAAGTTATTTTTTTCTCGTTTTTCTGCCAGCAAGAAATGCCACCGAAGCAATTGCGGCTGCCCCAGCAATTACCGGACCTTTTTTAAGTGTATTCTCTTTCGTATAAAGTGTATCTTTCAACACCAAATTAACGTTTTGCGGTCTTTCAGCCAAGCGGCGCATAAAGTACCCGAACCAATCGTCACCAAAAGGAATATACGTACAGAAATTATAACCTTCCTCAGCTAAACCAAATTGCATTTCAGTACGGAAACCGTAAAGCATTTGGAATTCAAATATACTTTTATCGATATTGTTTGCATCCACAAATTTCTTTACTTCATTAATAATATGGTGGTCATGGGTTGCAATTGATGTAAATGTGTTTCTCAGCAATCTTTGCTTCACCGCTTCGAGATAGTTCGCATCGATTTCTTCTTTTGCTTGATAAGCCACTTCTTCCGATTCTTTATATGCCCCTTTTACAATACGCAGTCTAACATCCTTTAATTCTTCTAAATCATCCAGTGTACGATATAAATAAGTCTGCAATACTGTCCCAACATTTTTGTATTCTTTACGCAGTTCAGCTAAGACATCGAGCGTTTTTTGATAATGGATATATTTTTCCATATCTAAATTAATGAAAATATCATATTCAGCGGCTTTGGTTAAAATTTCTCTCATATTCTCAAGACAGAACTCTGTATCAATATCTAATCCCAGCTGTGTCAGCTTTACAGAAACATGGCTGTCCAGCTCCTCTTCATGTAATGTGTCAAGGATTTGCAGAACTTGATTTTTTGCATGCGTCGCTTCAGAATGATCCTCTACAAACTCTCCTAAATTATCAAGTGTCGTACTGATTCCATGCGTATTTAATTCTTTAATACTCTCAACAGCACTAATTAAATCCGTACCAGCAACAAACTTTTCCGCGCCAAGACGGAAACCCCATTTTTTTGCACTTTGATTCAAATATTTACTATTTGATAAACCCATAAAAAAATCACGTGTTAAATTAGACATACTATATTCTCCTTTGCAATGTAATACTTGTTTGTACTGTGTCTAATAGCTTTCTCCACTTTTTACAGAAAAGTTAACTCTTAAACTATAATCTCTCTATACCAATAATGAAAAGGCTTTCAGAATAGATAAAAGAAAAAATTGCCCTATTTTTATCTTTTATCAAGCTGCTTGAATGTACAAAGCAGCTAATAGTGAAAGTAATCCTCCGATTACCAGCTTATTCATTAACTCCTCTTTATCTATTATAGCAAATTCCATGCCAACTTTAGCAATTTTTTTCCCTTTAGGGTAAAAACCTTTGATTTACAAGGTTAAGCATTTAATAATATTTTTTTATGATTTAACTAAAAAGAAATCGTCAACATGTCATTTTACATATGTGTAAAGTAATTGTACAATTACTTTACAGCATGTTTACAATGTGAGGTGTTATTTTGCAAGCGGAAAATTATATATTGGATGCAATATTAGCTGCTGAAGATGATGCAATTACGGTCATAAATAAACATAAAGTCGTGCTCTATTGGAATGAAGCAGCTGTTAATACTTACAGCATAATGAAAGAAGAAATTATAAATCAACCGATAACCAAATTCTTTGAACCAAATGATTTAATGGTATTGAAAGTACTTCAAAGCGAGAATGAAGTCAAAAACCTTTACCACCGCCCTCGTGAAGACAAACATGTTGTCGTTAATACTTCCCTCATTCTGGATGAAGACGGGGATATTATTGGCTCTGTTTCTATAGAAAGAGATATTACGCAATTAGTAAGGTTAAATGATAACCTTGTAACAACATCACAAGAATTAAATGAGCTGCGCATGAAGGTAAAAAGTCAGATTGATGAATCCCCCTTCTCCAAATTGAAAGGACAAAGCATGCAACTGAAAGAAACAATCCAAACTGCATGGAAAGCTGCAAAAACAAATGCTACAACTTTAGTACTTGGAGAAAGCGGAACAGGAAAAGAAGTCTGTGCAAGAGCTATTCACGAAGCCAGCTCACGAAATGATGGTCCATTTGTGCCTGTTAACTGTGGTGCTATTCCTTATGCCTTATTCGAGAGTGAGCTTTTTGGTTATGAAGCAGGCTCCTTTACTGGTGCTTCAAAAGAGGGTAAACCAGGTAAAATTGAAATGGCCCATGGAGGCACACTCTTCCTTGATGAGATTGGTGAACTTCCTCTTGAAATGCAGGTAAAACTGCTGCGTGTGCTGCAAGAAAATCGAATTTACCGAATTGGCGACTCACTTGGCCAAGAAGTCGATGTCCGCTTTATTGCCGCAACGAATCAAAATTTACCCGAAATGATGATGGAGAATAAGTTTCGGTCGGATCTCTATTATCGTTTAAATGTCATTCAGTTAACGATGCCTCCTTTGCGTGACCGGCTTGATGATATTCCTAATTTAGCACAGCAGTTTTTAGAACAATTCTCCTTAAAATATAAAGTTCCTGTTCCTAAAATCGATCAATCTGCTGTACAGATATTATTGCAATATAATTGGCCAGGTAATGTTAGAGAGTTAAAGAATATGATGGAACGATTAGTCATACTTGCAGAACATCCGATAATTAAGAAACAAGAATTGCTAAAGTACTTCCCTATGCAATCTAAAAGTGTTAATGAAATAAAGCATGCAATCCCTTTAGCAGGAGAGAAAGAAAGTGTAGAGAAGATAGTAATAGAAGATACACTGCGGCAAACGAATGGTAATAAATCGGATGCAGCAAGAAGACTTGGCATTTCAAGAGTCACTTTATATAGTAAAATAAAAAAATACGGAATGAAAGGATAGTCAATAATAGCAAAAACCACAGTTTTTAGACTGTGGTTTTTATGTTCTATGTACCTTTTAAAACATGCGGTAGCCGCTCTTTCTTAGAATTTTAATCGTAATCCCTGAAACAATGGTACCCACGAAGCCTGCACCCATTATAATATAATCAGCTGCCGCCAGTGATCCAATTTTATCACCAAGAATTCCAAATGCTTCACTTGTTTTACTAAAATATTCCCAAATTGAAATCCCATCAATAATGATTAACGCTACAAATGGATAAAGCACAGACATCAGCCATGTTCTGCGAAGCAGCATATTTAATATAAAAGCTACCCCAAAAAACATAACAAAATATAACATTACCGAAACTACAAGCTGTATCACTGATGTAACTCCCTTCGCCTTCTAATCGATTACATCCAATTAGTTGTTCAAGCTTATTTTATAATAAAAGATTAGAAAAGCAAAGACAAACAGCCTTTGCTCTTCTTTACTATTAAAAAATATTAAATCTGCCTTTTTTAAATAGCAGATTCATGCCTCCAAGCTGGAAAAGATAGCGGTTTTCACTCATTTTCTTCACTAAAGCTGCTTTCCATCCAAAATACTTTCTTCCATTAAATAATACGCCTACAGCATCATTATAACCAAGGGAAGCAATTACGCCTTTCTTTTTTGCTTTAAAAGAAATTAAGGACTCGCCATTAATTTGCGCTTTGATATTATAAGCAGCAACCATCGCTGCCTCTACAGCAGTTTTCGCTGTTGCCGGATAAGCCGTATTTGTTTCTGGATTATGGATATGAGCACAATCACCAATAACATAAATATCATCATTATCGATTAGTCGAAGATCACTTCTCACTTCTGCTTTTCCATTTGTTGTTGATACACCTGATTTTTCAAGTATTGAATTAGCACGTACACCACCAGCCCAAACGACTGTTTTAGCTTGTATTTCAATTCTGTCCCCGTCTTTCTCATATACAATCACATCTTGAGCTGCTTCTATGAGTTTAGCACCAGTTATAAATTCAACACCTCGGGATTCAAGTGAGTTCATCGCATAATTGACAAGTGAGTCATTCCAGCCTTCTAGTATAGATTGTTCACATTCAAGATTGATAATTCGCACTTGTGTCTTATCAATATCGTATTCCTTACTTAAAGCCGGAACCCGATTTACCAGTTCACCAGCGTATTCTATGCCTGTCAACCCGCCGCCAGCAATGACAATATTCAGCCTTGCAGCATTCTTATTTTCTTCATTTGCATATATAGCAAAATTATATTCTAAATGCTCTCTTAGCAATCTCGCATTATTTAGATTCTCTATAGGAAAAATATGCTCACACACTTCTGGAATTTTCGCTGTTTCTGCTTCAAATCCCAGCCCTACTACAAGAATATCATAAGATATTTCTTGCTTTTTTAATTTGACCTTTTTCTCTTCTTTTTTTATCAGAAGAACGTCATCGATAACAAAGTCAATTTTATCCTGATTAATTACATCTCTGATTGGAATCATCGTATGTTCAGGTTTTAGTGTTCCAGCAGCATTCTCATGAAGCCATGTTGTTTGATAATGGTAATCATTTCTATTTACTAAAGTAATATTCGCTTCATTAACATGCAATATTTTCTGCAATCTAGCAGCAGTCATCAGACCTCCATAGCCCGCACCTAGAATCACAATATGTGGTTTATACATTATAATTTAACACTCCATTAGCCATTTTTGCGTTGCTCTACATGATGATATAGTGGCTTATTAGCATTCTTGCAAATCACAAGTAAACATTATAGCATAAATGTAACAGAAAGAAAATATTACTGTTACATATTTGAAATATATCTCCTTAAATATAAATTAATTTTCATCTTGAAAAAAATGGAGTTAATAATAATATTTATTCTATATGTAACCTTCATATGCGTAGAGTTTCATAATAAGCTAGTTTATTAACGATTGACAGAGATTTATGGTAGGATAAGATTGGTGCAAATTTTATTGAAAGAAATGAGGGAATCTCCGTGTCTGAGGAACTATACGATATAACGATAATCGGTGCTGGACCAGCTGGCTTATTTACAGCTTTTTATGGTGGTATGCGACAAGCAAAAGTGAAAATAATTGAAAGCCTGCCCCAAACAGGCGGACAACTGGCGGCCCTTTATCCAGAAAAATATATATATGATGTAGCTGGTTTTTCAAAAATAAAAGCTGCTGATTTAGTGGCTAACTTAGAAAAACAAGCAATGTTTTTTGACCCGGCAATAGTTCTTGAACAAGCTATCGAGAAGGTTGAGCGCATGGAAGATGGGACATTTAAAATGACAGCTAATAATGGTGAACTGCATTATACAAAAACCATCATTATTACGGCTGGAAATGGTGCATTTACTCCCCGTCGCTTAAATATCAATAACAGTGAAGCGTTTGAAGGTATTAATCTTCACTATCATGTAACAGATATGAACCGTTTTAAAGATAAACAGGTCGCACTCCTTGGCGGTGGTGATTCAGCTGTAGATTGGGCACTGATGCTGGAGAAAATTGCAAAGAAAGTCACATTGATTCATCGCAGGGACCAATTCAGAGCACATGAACATAGTGTGGAGCTGTTAAAACAATCAACGGTTGAAGTTATTACACCATATGCTGCTGCTGAAATTTCAACAACAGATAAAATTGATCAATTAACTCTTCAAGAGGTAAAAGCTGAAAACCAAATCCATCTTGATGTCGATGATATTATTTGTAATTATGGATTTATATCTTCATTGGGTCCAATTAAAGATTGGGGCTTGAATATTGAAAAAAATAGCATCGTTGTGAACACAAAAATGGAAACAAATATCCCAGGAATTTATGCTGCTGGTGACGTTACAACATACCCGGGCAAAGTGAAACTGATTGCAATTGGCTTTGGTGAGGGTCCTACAGCAATAAATAATGCTATGCAATATATGAATCCAAAGGCACGCGTACAACCTAAGCATTCATCTGACATGGATATCTTTTAATTCATCTAAATAAAAAACAATCCTAAATAAGAATTAGGATTGTTTTTTATTTAAGCAGGTTTATTCAACCGCTCCGGTTTGTCTTAATGCTTCGATATTTAAAATATTTATATTTTGATGGCCTTTTTGCTCAATCCACCCATTCGTTTGAAATGTAGAAAGCCGCCTGCTTATCGTTTCTCTTGTTGTTCCAAGATAAGAAGCAAGATCTTTTTTACTCATTGGCAGCACAAGATCTGTATTCTTATTCTTTTCAGCAAGTTCAACAAGATAAGTTGCAATTCTCATCTCCACATCTTTTGCACTCAGGGCGCCTACAAGCTTTTCTGTTTGATCCAGCCGGTTGCTGAATTGTTCCAGAATTTTGATTGCTATCGTTGGATAATCCTTCATCAAATGCTGCATATCATCCCGGTGAATTGCACAAATTTCTGTTTTATCCATCGCTTCTGCATAGCTGTCCATATCTTTGCTCGTAAAAAGGGCCATTTCACCCATGAATTCTCCAGGCTCCAATATACGCAGCAATTGCTCTTTTCCTGATTCAAACAGCTGGTAAATTTTCACCCTTCCTTGGTGAACAATGTATAAATAATCTAACGGATCACCATCATGGATCAGGACTTCTCCTTTTGCAAAATGTTTATGGCTGCTTTTCTCAACCACCCTCATCATTTCTTCTTCGGTTAGATGATTAAAGAAGGGAACTTTTGCTACGCATAGCTGACTTACATCAATTTTTTCTGTATTCTCCACAATCCTCACCTGCTTCCGCCCAAGATACATTCAATAGGTCACTTTACCTTGTCAATGTATTTAGCACTTTTCAATTGGTCCAGAATATTCCTTTGGACGGAAAGAAGATCCACAGCCACAGGAAACAATAGCATTTGGATTCTCGATGCTAAAGCCTCCCCCCATCATATTTTGTTTAAAATCTATTGTAGTGCCTTCAATAATTGGCACATCCTGATTAAAAAATACAACAGGGATTTCATTTATTTCTTCTATAACATCTAATTCTTCATTAATTTCATCATCAAAGCCTAAAGAATAAGAAAGGCCGCTGCAACCCCCACCTTGTATACCAAAGCGCAAACGCACATTATCATTCTCTTCCTTCATCATTTCTTTAACCTGATTTCTTGCATTATCTGTTAGTGTAATAATCATGTTGAATCTCCTCCTTTACATTAACAGCTTATTTACGCAGATGATCGACGTAAATGCTTATTATTAATTATACAAACACTTTGCAATATGTTCAATAATTTCGTTCTATGCTTCAAGCCGTAGAACTGCCCCATTTTTATCCAAGGATTGATATATTGTTTTTAATCTCGGTATTCCTTCTGCCACCATCTCTTCATTCACAAATACAATTGGATAAAACAAATCTTCCTTAAATATCCGTTGTACAAATGCTGCATGCTTTTCCTCGGCTTGTGTCTGATTAATATCAATATATTCATAGCCTATATCCTCAGCTTCATATTTCCGGGAAATTGCAGCCTGAAGCCACTCATACGTATCCTTTGAACCAGGCGCCCCAACACAGCTGGCACAAATTTGCTCAGCTCCATATACTGTTACTTTTAACTTTGTATTCTTCATGAAATTCCCTCCCGCTATATTTCATATTTGAATTAGTCTTTTTTATTTTACAAAAGCTGACGGCAAAGGTACAATATAATTAAATTATACAATTAATTGTTCTTCACCAATAGAATTTTTTATTGAATCGTTTTATAATAACATTTAGAAAGGGGAAATGATTCATGCAAGAGCAAGTACAAGAAGTATTAAACAAACTGCGTCCATTCTTGCTTCGGGATGGCGGCGATGTTGAACTAATAGATGTTGATGAGGACGGAATTGTTCTTCTTCGACTTATGGGTGCATGCGGTAATTGCCCAAGCTCCACAATCACTTTAAAAGCGGGTATTGAGCGCGCACTAATGGCAGAAGTTCCTGGTGTTACTGAAATCGAACAAGTATTTTAATTATAATTTCAAGGCAGAGGATGGTTATCTTCTGCCTTTTTTCATCCTTGCTGTATTTCTTTTATCATATCATCAAAGCCAGCCTACCTCAATAAGGTCGCTTTCTTCTTTAAGAATACCTGCTTTTTTATAAAAATGCTGCAGTCGTTTTTCATAGTTTGCTTGTTGCTCCAATAACCCGCTAAAAGCTTTGTAGCCTTCTTGATTGTTTTCGTATCTCAGACATTGTTCCATTGCATCGAATAAGTGAAGCGGAAACAACAGCCGAGCATAGATTAATCTCCAGGTGAAAAAGGAGATGGGACGTGTCATTTGATACTCCTGAATAAACTCTGTGAGCACCCTGTCGGATTGATTTGTTAAGAAAAGCATGCGGATATGTTCTGCAATATCCCTTGCTGGGTGATCATACACGAATTGGTCCGGCCAAATAGCCTCGTGTTGTAAATCATAAGTATAACGAAGGAAAGCAATCGTTCCCTGATCAAACTCTGCATAGCGAAATTCTTCTTCTTCCGTCTCGCGCAGGTACTGAATAGCATTCTCACTCATACCAATAATATATGGGAGAGCATCAATTAATAAGCTATTGTTTTCTGTTTCGTTTTCCATTGTGAATTGTGCAATTCTCTCTTCAAATAAGGTCAGTTTATCGACCCATAGCTTTTTCCATTGACCGTAGCTTGATATTGTTTTTGGTTCAAATTGGTAACTGGAACCAATTTGGTGAAATGCTGCTAAACTTTTTCCAGGGTTATCTTTTTCTAAATTTCGTTCTGATAATTGATACAATAGATATTTGTTGCCCTGATAGTCCGAAAACCATTCATCTTGCCTATTTCTAATTGGCAAGGCAATATGACGATAGCCATTTTCAATTAAATAATATGCAAGTACAGCCTGCTCCATAAATATAATTTCAAAATTCACAGAATCAATGGTAAAATAAAACAAACCATCCGACATAAAACCGTTTCTCTCTGCAACAACAACTTTTTCCTCGGCATGGATTTGATAATAATCAGTCAGCAGCTCTCGAAAAGACAAGTTAACTCCTCCTTATCACATAATACAGCTATCCTATTTAACTATATGTAAAGCATGGGGATAACTTAACTAAAAAGAAAAGGTGATTATAAATGAAAAAGCATGTAAAACAAGGTGTATTGGAAAAACAGGCTAGACAATTACTCGAGGACCGTGGTGTTAAAATAGACGACATTGCGGAACTTGTTTATTACTTACAGTCGGGCTATCATCAGGAATTGTCAATGGATGAATGCCGCTATAATGTAAATCGCGTGCTTACAAAACGTGAAGTGCAAAATGCTGTGATTACAGGTATTGAACTAGATGTGCTTGCAGAGAAAAAACTGCTTAGTGAACCACTGCAAGAAACAATTGCAACGGATGAAAGCTTATATGGTGTAGATGAAATCATTGCTCTTTCCATTGTCAATGTGTATGGTTCAATTGGGTTAACAAATTATGGGTACATTGATAAGCAAAAACCAGGAATCCTAAAACGGCTAAATGATAAATCAACTGGGTATGTGCATACTTTTCTCGATGATATTGTAGGTGCTATAGCTGCCGCAGCGTCAAGCCGTCTTGCCCACTCTTCAGAAGTTCATGAAGAGATTGTGGATTAACTTTCATAAAAAAAGAATGCCTTCATAAAAGCTTTTAGGCGATAATAAACGGTATATCATAAACAGCCTGGTTCACATATGGACCAGGCTGTTTTCATGTTATTTCTGTGTATTAATCCTGCCAGTTACAACTATCGTTCCTATATCATTTCAATCCTATTGCCAAAAGGATCTCTAAACTCAAACCGCTCAACATTCGGTATTGGCACAGAATCGATAATTTCAATCAAATTTTGTTCCAAAGTCTTTCTCCAATGGGATATATCATCAACTCTGTAGGCTAAGTGTGCTTTTGTTTTTATTCTATCAAAGCCATCCTCTGTCCCCACATGTACTTCCTTATCTCCCGCTTTCAGCCAAAATCCTCCTCTATCTTTCAATGATTCAGGTTTTTCAATCTCAGACAGCCCCAGTATCTTGCAATAAAAATCTTTCCCATCTGCTTCTGCCCCCAGCGGAATTGTAATTTGGGCATGATGCAATCCTAAAATCATAGAATCCCCCCGCATTTAATATGAAATATAACTTAAATTCAGTAAGGCTTATTAGAAGTTAAGTAATTAACTAAATAATATCAAACTTTAATATATTAATAAAATATACATTTTTTATATTATCAGATAACTAAAACTTATATACAAGAAAGTTTTAGTCTGCTGTTTCTTAGTGAAAAAGCACCAAAAAAAGAAGATGACTGCTACTCATCTTCTGCTGCCGCCTTAATCATCCACTTACAAACATGGTCTCCGGCTGTTATAAAATTCTGAGGTATCACCTCACTATTTGGAAATACACTGCTGTAAATCTTTTTCTCATTTGTGCAAACCTGACGATATTTATGTGCAATATTTGCAATAGGACAATTGAAATTTGTTAAAATAAAATGTCCCTCTTGGGTTCTTTCCACTTCAAGCATATACCCATTATTATTTTGTAATTCAACTAAAGCTGCAATTTTATCTTCAAATTCTTCAGAATCCGTTAAACCCTCTTGGAGCTCTTCCTGCTCCCTTTCCATTCTTTTATTCAATAGTGCACGGACGGCTTGAGGACCTTGTAAATTTTCAAGATCTTCAAGTAATGTGACTGGCAAGCTTTCATATTGATTCGGAAATAACCCATGTCCTTTTCTCGTCAGTCCATAGGTAAAGAATGGTCTTCCGATTTTCTGCTTGTGCTGTTCTTTCGACACAAGACCCTGCTTCACCAATTCATGAAGGTGCTTACGAATTGCAGGTTCAGAAATCGTAAAGTTTTTCATTATCTCCTCAATTGTAATTCCATCATTTTTTTTAAATAACATTAGAAGCTGATCCTTTGTGGTCTTACAATTTTTCATTTTTTTCACCTTCGTTTTTCATTAAGAAGCATGATTCCATCTTAAAAGCTGACATCCCATCCAACTACTTTTCATTCTCCGGTATAAATGCATTCGCAACGCCAAGTTCATTTTTCAAATATGCTTGAATATAATTACTAAATTCTTTTAGAGTTGGTGCATATTCCTTTAGTTCAATTTCCAGTTGTTTATGATCAATCATCATATAGTCTGTTACTAAACTTTTTCTTAAACCTATAAATTGCTTATATATCTCTTCTTGCCTCTCAGGGATTACTTTCTCATCAATGAGAATATCGATAATGTCTTCGTAGCTCCCAGGATCACGCATGATAAATCCGTCAATCATCATATTCCCAACATCCAATGCAGACTCAATGAGAACATGTGTGATTCTTTCCAGTCCCATTTTTTCAATTCCTGTTTGAAAATTATTATTAATCACTTCTTCAAGCAATTCATTCATATATTGTAAAATTTCCTCAATTTTTTTTCGATCAACAAAGTACATCATATGCCCTCCATTAACTTTCTCACCTCCATCATATCACATATAATGTGATTTTGAAGAAAAAAATGCTATAGTTATACTATGTGACTATATCTTTTAGAGGGGGAATTTAAAATAAACAAATGGATATTAGATATGGACGCTACAGCACTTGCGGAAAAGCTGCGAAAAAAAGAAATAACCAGCTATGAAGCAGTAAGTACGTATATTGAGCATATTCGTAACGTCAATCCCTCCATTAATGCTGTAGTAGAGGAAAGATTCACCGATGCTCTTGAAGAAGCAAAACATTACGACAACGAACGAAGAAATAGTGTAAAACGACAAGGGGTACTTGCTGGTGTACCAATCAGTGTGAAGGAATCATTTCATATTACAAACATGAAAACTACAGGTGGCCTGGAGCACCGCCAGGATCTGATTGCACGCGAAGATGCAGCAGTAATAAGTAAACTTAAAAATGAAGGTGCTATTATTTTAGGTAAAACAAATACCCCTGCACTCTGTTTCTGCCAGGAAACGGATAACAAACTATATGGCCGTACAAATAATCCCTGGGATCTTAATCGTACTGCTGGCGGTTCAAGTGGCGGTGAAGGAGCGTTATTAGCAGTTGGGGGCGCTGCTGCAGGTATTGGATCTGATATTGGTGGTTCAATTCGGTTTCCTGCACATTTTAATGGGATTGTCGGTTTCAAGCCTGGAATGAACCAGGTTTCATCAGCTGGACATTATCCAGAAGTAACCAATCCATTACAAGACAGGATGCTTGCAATGGGACCTCTTGGAAAATCAGTACGGGATATGGAGTTAATTTATAAAATTATCTCAGATTCGGCTTCTCCGACAAACTTCCTCCAAGAGTATAAAATTGAAATTCTTTCCGATCGGGTTAACTATCCTTTATCAGAAAAAACAAAATCCGTTGTGAATGCCGTTGAAGACTTTTTAGATCAACTAATCTATACAAAACGCGGAGTTCCACCATTATTTGACGAGAGTGCACTATTATGGCAGGAAATTATGTCAATTGACGGCAGTGCATTAATTGAGCGTGAAGCCTATAGTAATGACCGTTCCCATGTCGTTCAATCTTTCTTAAAAGAAAAACTTACCCAAAGGACCAGAGTCCACCCATACTTATCCTGGGCAATAATTGGTGCGAAGATGTTCAAACCATCGAAAAGAAGAGTTAGAGAAATCGACGAGACCATCATGCAAGGTGATGAGTGGATTTCTGATTATTTAAGAAAACGATTGCTTATCCTGCCCGTATATCATACCGGTGCTGGAATGCATGGCCAAGTATTTAAAGAGATTTTCTCAATCAGGAAAACATATTTGCAATTTATGCCGTATGTAGCCTATGCCAACGTCTGGGGCTTGCCGGCACTGACGCTTCCTGTTGGTAAAGACGAAAACGATATGCCAATTAGTATTCAAATTATCAGCACGACAGGGAATGAGTCGGCAATTTTTCGTTTAGGTTCTATCATTGAAAAGAAATTTCACGGCTATCGCCGCTGCAGAAGATTAGACTGATCTAACCTTCTGCTTTTCACTTTTGTAATAAAAATAAAAGATTCCAGCACCCATATCATGAATCGACTGAGTTAACTGCACACAAGTACAAGAGTAACTCCCACTGCTGGCTTCCATTAGCTGCAGCTAAGAACAGCATAAAATTGGATTACAGTTTATATAGTATAGACAATACTTCAGCACAAAATAATAGCCTGGTTGTTCAATAAATGAACGACCAGGCTTTATTTCGTCACTTTCTTCAGCACAAAGTATGCACATCCAAAATTACAGTGTTCGAGGAGATAATCTTCAAGGGCACTAATTTTTGCATCTATCGGTGCCTTCGTATTTCGGTCTTGATAAAAACCTTTCATTCTTAACTGTTCATATCCCCAGTCACCAACAATAAAATCATATTTAGCCAAAATATCTGAATACCTTTCCTTTATGGCATCTTCTTGAAAACCTTCTTTTATATTCTCAATTACTTCATAATGTTTTCCATTTAACTCAAACAACGTCCTCCACCTCCAGCTAGCCTGACTATAGTTTACCATATGTAATACGAGAGTGAAATATTTCGTGTATGATTTCCCAGTCTTTATGCAAACTAACATAGAAGGACAATTGGAGCACATTTTGCAATTAAAGTATTTTTAAAATAAATCCATGAGCAAAGTAGGAGGTGAAACTTTTGCTTCCCAGAAGTAAATTTTGGTTAATTGTTGGTTTCTTTCTATATGCAATCAGCGTTAATTCGACCGATGCAGCAGCAGAAAACGTTCATCAGGACAGAAAGGCATTATTTCTTAAAACAGAGGCGCTCATACAAATACCATGGTATTATTTCGCAGCAATTGACAACTATGAACGCAATAAAAAACAATCTTCTGAAGACGAAGATTTAATATCCATTGAGGTGCCAGAGGAACAATGGTTTGGGATTGGTAATTTTTCAATGGTCACTCATCCGTTTATTATTGAACTTTTTGGCGGAATTGGGAAAGATGGAAATGGTGATGGCAACGCAGATCCAAACAATCCCGAAGATATCCTTTATACAATGGGGTTATTATTGCTTCAAGAAGGACAAACAGCCGATGACATCAAAATTGGGTTATGGAAATATTATCAGCGTGATCTTACCGTTAAATCGATTATGAATACAGCAAGGGTATTTAAAACCTTTAATAATATACATTTAACCGAGCGGGACTTCCCTGTAGATACCAAATATAATTATAGCTATCGTAACACTTGGGGGGACAGACGCGGTTTTGGCGGATTAAGAATCCACGAAGGCACCGACATTTTTGCCGATTATGGTACACCGATCAAATCAACAACATATGGTGTTGTGGAAATGATGGGGTGGAACCGATTCGGCGGCTGGAGAGTTGGCATTAGAGATATATATAATGTATATCATTATTATGCTCACATGAACGGCTATGATGATGAAATTAAGATTGGAAAAGTGGTTAAACCAGGTGACATTTTAGGAAGCGTCGGTTCAACTGGCTATGGGCCTCCTGGCACTGCGGGTAAATTCCCGCCACATTTGCACTACGGTATGTATAAGGATGACGGATATAGTGAATGGTCTTTTGACCCCTATCCATATTTACGCCGATGGGAACAAATGACAAAGCGAAAAAATTAGACTGGGACAGATTTAATACCAACCAATTAAAAAACGAACATTATCGAATAAAAAGCTTTTAAAGTTAACTTTTTACAATGGGATAATAATTCATAGTCGATGCAAAGTGCTGATCACCTTAATTCAGTATATTGCATACTCCCCTGGAAAATCGCAGCCCGAATACACTTCGCTTTTGGGGTCACACCAAAAGCGAAGGGGCATTTGGAATGCGGACCTACAGCGGAGAAGGGAAAGAGCAAAACAGACATTAATCTGAATTAAGATAATCAGGATTCCGCTTAAAATCCGAACGAATTAAGGTATCGTTCGGATTTTATTAAATTATATTTCTTCTGTCTCCACTTCATTTTTTTAATTTGCATTCTTAGAACTTTTCATTGCATGCCATATGCTTGCTGCCAACCCGCCCCAAAGAATAATGATACCAAGAACCATAACAAAGATCGCCGATCCACTCATTATTTAGCCTCCTTGTCCTCAATGTATTCTTCTTCATCTTTTATTTCCACATTCGTTCTCCATTTTGGTAAAGTCATCAGGTAACCGACTAGTAAAGCTAATGCTGCAATGCACCAGCCACTATAAAGAATAAATTCATTTGCATAACCTTCATAGTTCCCCGTAGGATTGTCAAACTCTCTTAAAATATTCTGCTTAAATAAACCAAACATCATATACCCCATAACAATAGGTGTTACGATGCTTAAACTTATTGTCCACCAAGAGCCTAAACGAATATCAGAAATCCCATCAGCATGGTTCTTGAATTCTTTCAGCTTCCGCAAGATCCATACAACTAAAACAACCTCAACTAATCCAATTAAAGCAACTCCAAACTGATTAATGAAGTAATCAACTGAATCCAAGAAGTATAGTCCGCCTTGTGTTGCAAATAATAAGGAAATTATTGCAGCTAATCCACCACCGAACAATACTGCTTTTGTCCTGGATATATTAAACTTATCAACTAAGCCAGCAACATAAGTCTCTGTTATCGAAATTAACGAGGTTAATCCGGCAAGTGTTAGTGACAGGAAGAATAACAGCCCAAATAGTTCCTTCATTGCTGGGAATTCATTTATTATTGCCGGAAAAGCAACAAAGGCAAGCCCCACACCACCACGTACAACTTCATCAATTGGCACATTCGCAGTTGTGGCCATAAAGCCCAATACAGCAAATACCCCAATCCCAGCTAATAATTCAAACCCGGAATTTCCAAACCCAACAATAAATGCATTGTTTGTCAGGTCTGACTTTCGCGGCAAGTAACTTGAATAAGTAATCATAATCGCGAACGCAATTGACAAACTAAAGAAGATTTGTCCGTAAGCTGCAATCCATACATCTGGTGAAAAGAATTGACTGAAGTCCGGTTTAAAAAATGCATCCAATCCCGAAAGAGCCCCCGGAAGTGTTACTGCGCGAATAACAATTATAAGAAATATGATGACTAATGCCGGTATAAAAATTCTATTTGCCAGTTCAATTCCTTTTTTTACACCTCTGAAAAGAATAAGTAATACAAGTAACCAAACGATGATTAACGGAAATAACACTCCGGGAACCATACTCCCAATCTGACCTGGAGTTTCAGCTAACTTTAAATAATCACCATACAAAAATCCTTCTGTGTCAGACCCCCACGATAATTTCAGGGAGAAGTAAGAGTAAGAAATTGACCATGCGATAATTACAGCATAGTAAGTTGAGATAACAAATGCTACCAGTACTCCCCACCAACCAACGACTTCCGCTTTCTTGTTCATCCGTCTAAATGAGAGTGGAGCTGAACCCCGAAATCTATGTCCCATCGTAAATTCCATGATGAGAATCGGTATCCCGGCAGTTAAAAGTGCGAATAAATAGGGAATAAAAAATGCTCCTCCTCCATTTTCATAGGCAACCGCAGGAAAACGCCATATATTCCCTAGTCCAATTGCCGAACCAACTGCCGCCAAAATAAAACCTGCTCTCGTTCCCCACTGTGAACGTGTCGACATGTAACACCCTCCTTTTAAGACTCAACTTCCTATGCAACTTTACAAGAAAGAGAATCTTTGAGTTATTTTTCTTTTCTGATATTTATGCTTGTATTATATAATGATAGACCTTCAAAGTCAAAGAATATTTTTTATATACCATTTTTTCTGAATATTATATTTTAATTAAGCATTTTCTTATTGATTAATAAATTTGGATAAATTAAAAAGCATCCTTCTCAAGAAAGAAAAGGATGCTTTTTATCATGCAGTTTCGTGTTTATCTTTATTTCGCAAATGAATGATGATTCCAATGATTATGATGAGTGCTAAGCTCACAATTAGTGGCAGAACAACCTGGTCCAACAAACCAATCAATAAATAACCGATGATTGATACACTCGCAGTAATTAGAGCGTATGGCAGCTGAGTCAAGACGTGATCGATATGATTGGCCCCTGCTCCGGTTGCCGATAGGATAGTCGTGTCTGAAATTGGTGAACAGTGGTCACCAAAAACTGCCCCAGCAAGGACTGCTGCTAATGTTGGTAAGAGCATATTCTCATCAATTACCATGCAAACCTCTGCCCCGATTGGGAGCATTATTGTAAATGTGCCCCATGATGTTCCAGTTGCAAGTGCCATCACACCAGCAAATACAAAGAATAGGACTGGTATAAATACAGAACCAATCGAAGCACTGTGGAGCAGTTCTGCTAAATAGGAACCTGTCTCCAGCTTCGAGATAATTGATCCAATCATCCATGCTAATATTAATATATAAATCGCCGGCAGCATTGACTTCATACCCTCGAGATAAATATTAGTCATTTTTTCTCTTGGTTTACGATGACCAGCATGAAGAAGAAGAGCAGTAACCACTGCCGCCGATCCTCCAATAACTAAGGATAGATTTACATCTGTATTTGCAAACATTGAAAGTAGCGTAATACTTCCTTTTGTCTCCATAGCCCCTGTTATAAGCATTGCCGCAACAGTTGCAGCTACAAGGACAACAATTGGCACAATTAAATGATAAACCTTTCCTTGCTGATGTGCATCAATTGAATCACTTAAATCACCTGGAACATTGGTGTTGTTTGGATCAATTAATTCCCCGGTTTTTATTGCACGTTCTTCATGGCGTTTCATTGGGCCAATATCCGCTTTTAAATAAGCTACAATAAATACCATTAAAATTGCTGATAATGCATATAGATTCATTGGAATCATCTGAATGAATGCCTCTATCGGCGCAATATCCGTAATGCCGTTAGCAATAAAGATGGAACCAAGAACTCCGATAATATACGCTCCCCAGCTGGATATAGGTGAAAGCACTGTAATCGGTGCAGCTGAAGAGTCAATAATATAAGCTAGTTTCGCACGTGAAATATTTTTACGATCTGTTAACGGCCTTGCAATTTGTCCTACAGACAAGCTGCTGAAGTAATCATCAATAAAAATGATAAGTCCAAGCACGGCAGTCATAACCTGAGCACCAGTCCGTGTCTTTACACGCTTCAGCATCCATTCTCCAAATGCCCGGCTCCCTCCAGATGCCTGTAAAAATGCTGTCATTATTCCTAATAGCAGCAGGAAAACAAGTAAGAGGATATTGCCTGTATTTAATTCCCCATCTACAATAAATATTTCATAGAATACAAGCCATATCTCCTGTAAAGAGTTAATTATATCAAATTCATGAATAAAAAAAGCACCTAGTGCAATCCCAACGCCAAGGGAAAGCAATACTTTTTTCGTTGCGATAACAAGCACGAGCATAATGAGTGCTGGAATAATCGAAAAAAATGTACCTACCATTGTCCCTAACCTCCAATAATAAAAATTTATGCATGAAGATTTTCGAACGAAAGGAAGGTACACCATTCAAATAAAAAACAATGATAGAAAATAACCATCATTGCTTTAAAACTCGACAATATACGTTATCCTCCATTTCGATCAGTAGTTCTCCATGCACTGTCCATGCATGACAATATGCCTCTTATTCAAAGACATATCAGCAAAATAATAAGCCGACACTTATTACGCTTCGGCAAGCAATCCTTTGGCAAACAATCATTGTTGTCATTCTCCTGTTAGCTACTCATATTACTTGCGCCTCTACCTCACCGATCTGATAAGGTTATTATTAATTTATGAATTTACTATACTAGATTATTCCTCTTCTTGCAAGTTTTCCTGGAAATCTCCTTTTGGAACAGCAATCGAAGGTCCATTTCCACCACCGCCGTAAAAATCTGGAACCTCCCCCATCAGTGCACCACCATCGATATAAATATCAGCACTTACAGTAGTAACCTCTGAACTGAAGGGAATAATAATTTGTACATCAGCTTCGACATTCAGATAAATGGAAAGCCAGGCACCATTGATTCCAAACTCTGATTTTCGTTGCACAATATTCGTGCGCACCGTACCAATCACCTCTAAATTTATCGGTATCTTTGGACCTAGATTTGCTAAAACCGTATTACCAGTCACTTGACCAAGCGGTATCTCTACAAGAGTCGGATCATACAATAACCGTTCCTCCGCACCATCGGGATAATCATAAGGTCCATCAGTGGAAGAATCATAGCTAATCGGGTCCCCTCGATTTAACCCAGAGAAATATTCCTCTACCCGATTTGTTGCCTGCCGACTTATTTCACTGATTGCTGATTGTTTCACGGAATAAAATGAAACATTCCCATTATTATCATATGTAATATTTGCAATATCACTAAAATCATAATTCTCTGTAAAGCTTACAGCGGAATTAATCGCTCGTGTGGCAAATTCATTTGTCTTTTCTTTTGCTATTTCCATTAATGTTGGTTTAATCCCTCTATCAATATAAATAATACTCACTAGGACGCATATCGTAAAAACAATTATGGTCAACAGCAATATCCGTTGTCCTGGAGGCGAAATAATCCCCTTTTGATATCTTTTCCTTCTCAATCAAAACACCCCCTCTCATCATGCTTATGCATGATGAGAGGGGGATAGACTAGTTGTTCAGTCCCTTAAAACTTCTTTTATTGTAAGATTCATTTTTGTTCCCAAGTCAATTTCATATGGTATATCTAAGGGTTCCCCGTTCTCTTTTATAATTCGAATAACGGGGCGGTCACATAAATGCTTATTTTGTCTAATGACAACTCCTTCACTGCCGTCACTTAGAACCACAAACAGTCCTTCAGGGTAAGCAATTATACTTTTTCTAAAAGCCTCGACCATCGTTGTATCAAAAATACTCGCGGCTCCTGCGTAAATCATTTCTAACCCTTCATGGGGTAGCATTGCTTTTCGGTATACCCGATTGCTCGTTACCGCATCAAAAACGTCAGCAATCGCAATTATCTTAGCAGGTGTGATAATCTCGTTCCCTTTAAGGCCTCGTGGATAACCTGTCCCATCAAGTCTTTCATGATGCTGATACGCACAGTGTGCGATAACTGCAGGATATTCCCTTTGGGTTCTTAAATAATTGTAGCCGATTTCCGCATGTGTCTTCATAATAGTATATTCTTCTTCAGTCAGCGGTCCAGTCTTATTTAAAATGTCCGGATCAATAAATATTTTCCCAACATCATGGAGCATGGCTCCGACCGCTAGCTCACTCAGCTTTTCCGAGGGCATCTTCAATTTCAATCCGATCGACGTTGCATAGATAGCAACATTTAAGGAATGCTGGAAAATATAATTATCTGAAACATATATATCAGCCAGCAAAGAAATCGATTTCCCATAAGACATAATGCTATTAATTAATTCATCGGCGATTTCTCCGAATTCATCTTTTTTATCATTTAGCAGATAAGACTTCGTTTCACTTAGGCCATTTCTGCTGATATTTAGAAATGTATCTTCAATTGTTTTTGATGCACGTGAACGTGTCTTTTCCGAAATCACTGGTTCAACATAAATATCTTTGGTGAGTTCATCATCGATAAAGACATATGTAATTCCTTGATTTATTAGTCGATCAAGCATCGTTCGCGAGATTTTTACACCCTTAACAAGCAAAACACTTCCATGCTCACTATAAATCGTTCGAGCAAGTGTTGCACCAGGCTTAATCGAATTAGCAGCTGCAAGCTTCATCTTATTCTCCTCATAATAATTGCTGTAAAATAATCCAGAAGATCCTATAGTCTTATTGTATCACGCAATGTATAAATTCACTATTTTTTGATAGGATGGAATACGCTTGTATAATAACCTAATTTTCACAAAAAAATTCCACCTTTCCCTTAAGAATATCGCAGTGATATCATTAATTAATAAAAACTCCTGGTAATTTTAATTCAGATTAACTGAGTTTATAGATTACTCCCCCATATTTCTCCAAATTAGATAGTTATGAAAGTTGTTAAATAAAAATCCCCCGAGCAATTTCTCAAGGGGATTCAACTGGGATTTATGAAATTTTCAGCAACGCCTCTCTGCCTGTCATACCTTCTTCCCAGCCATATTCTCTAGATGCATCCGTTATTTTTTCGAGTGGTGCATTCAGAAGCTGATCAATCGTCCGAACACCCATTGCGCGACCTGCGATTACATTTCTTTTCATTAATGCTGGAATTTCATTAAAAATTGTTACATCCAAAGCCGCACACATAATGTAGCCCACTTCATTTGAAATGGTCAACAGGTTGGTTTTAGGCAGCTCAACCTTTACCGCTGTAAAATGCATTCCATCAATTTCAATTGGATTCACAGTGATCATCGCCTAGCCTCCTTTAGATTCACATAATAACCTATGCACAAGGCGGCTGACGTGTCACCCGAAGAAAATGGCCCATCAAAATACTTATGTTGATTTTGGCTTATTAATGAAGCTTTGCAAGGCGTCGCCTAATAAGTCTCTCAAGAATTCTGGAAGAAAGTACTGTTTTACTTCTGACCTCGCAATTTCCGGAAGTAAACGTCCAAAAGTAAACGTATCAGCAGTAGCAACAAGGTAATTTTTATCACGGTCAATTGGAGCCCCATTGTTAAACACTGCTTCAGTAACTAATTCATATCCATCTTCTTGTATTTTTGTAGCAACATCAAGTCCTGCAAAGTGCATGCGGCCAATTACTTCCCCGCGAAATCCAAATCCTTTTAATTTCAGTTCCATAAAATCACTTTTGAAAGATGCACGAATTACCTCCATTAATTCATCGCCCCTTAGTTTGACAACTACTGGATTGATTGGATGTGGACAGATTCGGTGCAAATCTCCATAGGTTACATTTCCAGAAGGAAAATGATCCATTAGCAGCCCTGCATTTAAGAGAGCACAATCTGCTTTAGTCCAAGCCTTAACAGATTCTGTTAAGGCTTGCATGATTGGTGTATGCTTGAACCAATGTACTTCAAGTGGTTCATCAAGTGTTACTGCGATTTCATCTAGTCTCTTATCAGCTTCTGCTTGCAGGCCGGAAAGCATTTTTTCTGTGTCAGGATCATATGGATAATCAGAAACATCTGTAGTATATGCTTCTTTATGGTTCAGTTTTTTTTCGTCATGATCCCATGTCAATATAACTTCACCTACATACTTGCAATGTTTGCCAGCTGCTGTAATTACAGAGTTATTTACATACTCTCCTGTACGCAGTAAATGATGTGTGTGCCCACCAATAATTACATCGATTTCGGCATATTTTCTTGCCAATTCTTGGTCTTCTGTTATTCCTAAATGAGAAAGCAAAACAATGACATCTGTTTTCCCTTTCAATTTTTGTAATTGTTTTTCTAACTCTTCCGATGGTACAGTAAGATGCCAGCCGAGTAATTCATAAAACGCATTAAACGGTGCTGAAAGTCCGATAAATCCAATACTTATACCTGATTTTGTTTGTACTATCTTTGACTCAAGCAGCCAATTGGGCGGCTGTTCCTTCATATGCTTTAAATTAGCACAAACTACATCAAAGGCAGCATCATTATAAAGTTGATATAAATCATCATGTGAAAGTGTAATCCCTTCATTATTTCCTAATGTTACAATGTCATAGCCGACTTCATTCATCAGCTGAACATTTGCTTTCCCCATAAATGCTTCGGAAATTGGATGAACTCGATCCATGTGATCGCCCGCATCAACTAAAAAATAAGCATCATTTCTTATTTCTCGTTTCTTTTTCAAGTTTTTCAGATAACCTGCAGTTCGTGACCATTGAGAAAAGTCACTATGCAAATCATTCGTATAATATAAATAAATTTTTTCTTTCATGAACCATGCTCCTTAACCCAAGCCTTGAATAATCATGCGAATACCAATAAAGATAAGCAGCACTCGTAAAATCCATCCTAGTGCATTGCCTGAAAGCTTTTGATTTACCTTTGCGCCAAGTTTCCCGCCAATCCAGGCACCCGGAATAAAGAATATTACATATCCCCACGCAATATGACCAAGTGCAATATGTGTAATTGAACTAAAGATACTTACAAAGAAAATCATAAACATTGATGTCGCAGCAGCGATGTGTACCGGGAAGCCAAATAATAGAATCATTGCAGGAACCATAATCGAACCTCCGCCAATTCCAAATAATCCAGATAAGATTCCTACGGTCAGTGCCAATATAATTGCAAGTGATTTTTTAACTTTATATCGATATGTAACTCCATTTAGTTCAAAAGTACGCACGTTGTTCCCAGTTAGTTCAGCTTTTTCGGGATCTTTCTTTTTAATAAACAAAAGCAGCGAAATTAAAATCATAACTATTCCAAAGTAAAGCTGAAAAGCATCACCATCAACATATTGATTCAGCCATGAGCCAATAACTCCGCCAGGAATACTTCCTATTAAAAATAGCAAGCCAGTCTTATAGTCAACACGCTTTACTTTTAAATAAGCGAGTGTTGATGAAAGTCCTGTAAAAATCATGACTATTAGTGATACACCAACGATTGTCTGTGGTGTTGCCCATGCAAAAGCATCTGAAATAGAAGCAATGAACAGCAATGTCGGAACTAATATAATTCCCCCGCCAAGTCCCATAAGCGAGCCGATAAATGCTGTCAATAATCCGATGAGTATACAAATAATAAATACCAAAATTACCCACATCCATCCTTTAATACTTATTTTCTATCTTATCACTTTTTAATAAGAAACTATAACATCGTATCTTAACATTAAAATAATTTAGCCACAATTAATATATCTTATGACATTCAGAAAGTCTTTCCACATTACATCTGCTCCGACTCGCTCGGAGCAGCAACGGCTATATGAACCCGTACTTATTAGTGACCGGCTTACAATGGAAAGCGGAGTATGTTCAGGTAACAGTTTTTTCCTTATTTATAGTTTATAGCATGCAGTGTTTAAACTTATTGCACTTTAAAAGAGAGTATTCTCCGGTTTTTTGCTTGCAATACCTTAATTATTATACTAAGATTAAAATAATTCAAATTTTAAAAATTTCATATTTTTTTCTTATCAAGAGAGACGGAGGGAACTGGCCCTATGAAGTCTCAGCAACCGGCTATTTAGTTTAGGTCAAGGTGCTAATTCCAATAGGTGATTTATCACCTTAAAGATAAGTGGATTGTTTTCGAATTTAGAGACCTTCTTCTTATAGATGGTCTTTTTTTATTACTTTAGAAAGGATGTTATTATGAGCAGAAGTATTGAAACGAATTTAGTGCAGCTGGGAAATCATTCAGATGAAAAAACTGGTGCCGTAAACTTACCTATTTATTTATCTACAGCCTATGAACATCAGGGACTTGGAAAATCAACAGGCTATGACTATACGCGTACCAAAAATCCAACAAGAGCAATATTAGAAGAAGGGATTGCAAGCTTAGAAAATGGTGATGCAGGATTTGCCTGCAGTTCAGGAATGGCTGGAATTCAACTTGTTTTGTCCCTTTTCCGCTCTGGGGATGAATTAATTTTATCTGAAGATGTTTATGGAGGAACATATCGTTTACTTGAGCAATATGGAGAAAAGTATAATATTAAAACAAACTACGCCGACTTTACTGATGTCTCTGAAACAGAAAAATTAATCACCAGCAAAACAAAAGCAATTTTTATCGAAACACCAACAAATCCACTTATGCTGGAAATTGATATTGCTGCATTCGCTGGGTTAGCAAAGCAATATGATTTATTGCTTATTGTAGACAATACATTTTTAACTCCTTATTTCCAGCGTCCTATAGACTTAGGGGCAGATATCGTTATTCATAGTGCAACAAAATATATTGGCGGGCATAATGATGTGCTAGCAGGACTCGTTGTAGGTAAAGGGAAAGTACTTTGTGCTTCCTTGGCAAAAAATCACAACGATACAGGAGCAGTCCTTTCGCCCTTTGATTCATGGCTGCTTGTCAGAGGTTTGAAGACATTAGCTTTAAGAATGGACAAGCACCAACAAAACGCAAAAGAAGTTGTCGCTTATTTAAAGAATGAACCCGTTGTCAGCGAGGTACTGTATCCAGGTATTGGCGGCATGCTCTCCTTCCGTCTTCGGGATTCTAACTACATCGCCCCCTTTCTGCAAAGTATACAGCTGATTACCTTTGCAGAAAGTCTGGGTGGTGTAGAAAGTTTTATTACGTACCCGACAACCCAAACCCATGCAGATATTCCACTTGATGAGCGAATTCGTCGAGGAGTAGATGAACGATTATTACGTTTTTCTGTTGGAGTTGAGAATGTCCAGGATATTATTGAAGACCTGAAGCAAGCATTTACAAAACTAGAAAAAGTAAGCATTTAGATACGTGTATTTTCTTATTTAAAAGCAACTGTATCTTTTACAGTTGCTTTTAACCGCTGATTATTTAATTTGCTTGATTAACTGCTAATGACCAGCTAACGCTTTACAATAATCATTGTATCCTGATCTACTTCATGGGCTGATGCATCTAACGTTTTTTCAAGTGTAAAACTGATCATTTGCAGAGAGTCCTTATCCTTCGTAATAAAAACTGGCACCCCGCCGCCTTTAAGATTCTCCTTTTCCGTTGTTACGATAGCAATAATTTGACTTCCATTTTCCTGCATATCGATTTCTCCTTTTATTTTTTCCCTTTGTCCGCTTCACTGGGTAAACGGATAGCACTATCAAGTACAGGGACATTTTCTAACACTGTTTTTATTTGGTGAAAATCTTTCTCCCTTGGCATAATAAATAATGCTACTCTCCCGTCCTCCATATCTCTTTTTGAGAGAGGAACAAAATCTGGTTCACCAGAATCTAAATAGACTCCGAGAACATTCGCCACATGATGGAGCATCGCTTGTCTTTGACCTAAATTAGATATAATAAGGACACTGTTCTCATTTTTAGGTATTACGATTGCACCTACTGCTTTTTCTGTAATAATCTTCTTACTGTCTGATAATCCGACGTTTTTAATATGGATATCGCTGACAAAAAGATTAGGGCCCTCAAAGCGAATATCACCTTGCGAAACATCAGCAATATCTGTTAACAGTTTTCCTTTCATTTTCGTTTTAATAAAAAAAGTGCCTGCAATTGCGATAATAATTCCCAGCCATACATTGTAAATGCAGAGTAATGTAGCTATTAGAGCGATAAACATAACAATATAATTTCTGCCTTCAAATGCTTGTGCCATCCCCTCAATAAAAGACTCTCCACGCTCTACTAACTCTTTTCTGTCTACTTTTTCAAGTGTTTCTCTTTCCATTTTACGTATTTCCCGAAATTGGGTTGCTGCCAATCCTAGAAAGGTAACAGCAGTCCAATCCGATTCCAAGACAGAAGGAACCGCTACTGCTCCTATAAAAGCTGCAATAAACCCTGCTGAGATATGAATAATTCTTCCAGTTGGATATGTGGGGTATTGTCTGAAGTCTGTTCGTAATAAGATTACCCTTGCAACAAGGCCTACAAGCGTTCCAACAATTACTGGCATTAAATATTGGTCCATACATCCATCTCCTAATTAACGCGAATCTAACCACATGAATCCTGCAAAATAAATGATGTACAATTAACCTTTATTTCATCCATTATCCTCCTAAAAATTGGAGTCTTTATCCTTCATATAAATTTACATACATCCTGCCTTTGGAATCTATTTGAGCTAAAAACACGTCTTTTATTTCTTTAGCTCCATATTTCTGTACTTCTGTTTCCAGCCATTCCTTCGAATAACCAAGATCTTTGATACTTTTCTTTTGAATGATTCCATCCATAATTAAAACTTTTGGCGCTTCTTCCAGTTGTATTGTGATTCCCATTGTTTGCGGTGTCACAGGTTGTCGATTCGTTTTGAGCATGACACTCAGCTGTCCATTTGTTTCAAAAACAGCCATTTCCACATCAGCAACTTTAAATGTACCCTTCTCCCTTAATAACATTAGTAATTCATCAATTGTTAACAAACTCTTTTTTAGATTCTTATATAATACTTCCCCATTTCGAATTAATATGATTGCTTTGCCATCCATTACTCTTGAGAAGGCCATTGATTTTACACCTATGTATGCAAGAATAATTGGAAGAAGCCCCCAAACAGTTAAAGATACTAATCCATTAACTATTTTAACGTTCTGATCCACTGATAAAGTTGCGGCTATCGAACCAATGGTAATACCGACACAGTAATCAAAGAAAGTAAGGTGTGAAATTTGCTTTTTCCCCATAATCCGCGTCAATATCAATAATAAGAGAAATGCTGTTATTGAGCGGATTAAAATTAATATCATCTCAGGCATTATTAAATTCTCAACCTTTCTGAAAACTTAGCACGTATTTTGTTTATTATGGGGCAATCTATATGTAACCATACATAAAAAATAAGGAGAGACTAAAAATAAAAAAAAGAATAATCTTGCTTGCACTTCTATTCATCATGCTTTCAGGATGTTCTAATCAAGTTGGAGGAGAGTATTTCTTTCAACATATCGATGAACTTGAGCAGGCATTAGATCAGTTAAATTGGAATAAAATTACACTACAAGCAGAAGAACTGAAAGATATATATAGTGAAAATAAATGGAAGATACAATTAATCGGTGATGAAGATGAATATGAAGGATTATATCAAAGTATCAATAATCTTATTGCAGCGGCTAAGGAACAAGATTCAATAAATCTCAGACTTGAACTCGCTTCTGTTAAGTCAATTTTAGAAGATATTTATTCCTTATAGAATAAACCTTTTTATAACTTTTAATAATTGTCGCTTTTATCGCAATTGTTTCGGAGGTGTATTTTTATGAGCCTTTCTTTGGACCTCCGCAAAGATTGTTTCTTGCTGCTTTGAAGATGCGGCTTTCTTTTGTTGTATTATTTTCCCTGTATCAGAATAAAGATTAAGTTCGTTCAATGTTTGTTCCAGCATACTGGTTAATTGTTTGAACTCCCTTTTTGTAATCGGCTGTGCATCTTCTTTTAGAACCAATGCAACGCGTCCGTTTGCTTCTAATGTTGCCCACTGAACGTCCTCTATTCGCTGAACACTTTGTTGACGAAGATTCATCTCCAGTTGATCTACCGTTAATCTAACTTTTTTCAAGGTTTTTACTTGAATGATACCGTTGGCAATTAAAATCTTTGACCTACCTGAATAAGCTTTTCGAAGGAATCCCACTTCACCTGCATATGCTCGATCACGATTAAGGTCAGCACTAAAAATAACCCGACCAATAATGTACTCCAAATACCTTCCCCTGCTATCGGCTGAATAAGTAATGAACCAATTCCAATCATTATTACAGTTTGTGCAAGTGTCATTTGGGAAATCGATTTTCTTCCTGCAAACCGCAACAGAATCGTTCCACCAACAACTATAATTATCGCTTTCCATAATAAATCCCAGTCCATTCGAATATCTCCTCCTTCATGCGCTTAGTTTTACTGTATAAAACATTCTTATACATGTACATGCAATATTAAATCTGAATAATTTCAACCTGTCTTTTGTTTCTCAAATATAACAACCCTTACTCATTCTTGAGCAAGGGCAGTAAATACATAAACATAAAATTGGTCCTTAAATGGACAAGTTATGCATATAATTTCAATAATACATAGAGTAGTGGAGGGTAATTATATGTTTGCCTTATTAGAAAAAGCCGTTATCGGAATGGCATTATTGCGTTTGCTTTCTGGATCAATTGAAATACTTGCAGCCTTGTTAATGATAAAATTTAATGAAGTAGAAAAAGCTCTCATGATAAATAGTTCGCTGGCTTTCATTGGTCCATTAGTGCTTCTCCTTACAACTGCAATTGGCATTATTGGAATGTCTTATAAAATATCATTTGGCAAATTCTTTTTAATTTTCCTTGGAGTTGCCTTAATTATTTACGGAGTTAAGAAGTGATTCCATACCCTGACGAAATAGAATACTGTAGTTATCCTTTCTTTCTCTATTCATGATTTGCGAGAGAATCTCTTCCACATACATAGCAAATGCCGGATTTGTCCGTTTGCGCGGTCTAGGTAAATGAATCGGTTGGTTTAGCTTCATTTTACCGTTCCCAATTAACACTACTCGATCAGATATCGCAACAGCCTCTTCCACATCATGAGTTACAAGAATGGTTGTAAACTTCCTGCGCTTCCATAATGCTTCAATTAATTCTTGCATTTCCATGCGAGTAAGTGCATCAAGCGCACCTAAAGGTTCATCTAATAATAATAAGTCTGGATCATGGACAAGCGCTCTAGCCAATGCAACCCGCTGTTTTTGCCCGCCTGACAACTTAGAGGGGAAATCATTCATTCTTTCTTGCAGTCCTACTTGTGATAATGCTTCGGCTGCTTTATGCTTACTATCTGCAGTCAAGCCTAGACTTACATTGTCTATTACCCGCTTCCATGGAAGTAATCTGCCATCTTGAAACATCATTCGCGCGTTTTCATTTAACCCATGCAATGATTTTCCGTCCAATTCGATAGAACCATCCTCAAAATCTTCTAAACCGGCAATTAGCCGTAATAGCGTACTTTTGCCACACCCGCTCTTGCCAACAATTGCCACAAATTCTCCTGCCTTTATAGTTAAATCGAGCCGATTTAATACAATATGATCTTCATACCTTTTATTAACGTCATTTACATGGACATTTACCCCTTGCTGATAAACGTCTTTCAATGCTTTTACCTCCCCTGAAGAACCTGCTTTCTTATCCCTTGCTATGCATTCCATTTTAGTAATTTCGTTTCAAAGTATCTCGCAATCACATCTGATACCTTCCCAAATGCAGCGTAGATTAAAATACTTAATAAAATGACATCCATTTGCATAAACTCTCGCGCATTCATTGCCATATACCCAATACCCGAACTAGCAGAAATTGTTTCAGCAACAATTAAAGTTAACCACATGACACCTAAAGAAAATCTGATACCGACCAGAATTGATGACATTGACCCTGGTAAGATTACATGAAAAAACAGTTTTTTCCCCTTCAAACCGTATGCTTTACCCATTTCGATTAAACTTTTATCTACTGATTTTATTCCATGATACGTATTGATATACACTGGAAATAACACTCCCAATGCTACGAGGAATATCTTTGAAGTTTCTCCAATTCCAAACCAGAGAATGACAAGGGGTATAAGGGCTAGATGGGGAATGTTGCGCAACATTTGTATTGACGTATCAAAAACGAGTTCAGAAATACGAAAAACCCCATTAAATAAGCCAAATAAAAAACCAATCAGTCCTCCGATTAGAAAACCGGCCAATGCCCTGCTGAGACTGATGGACATATGATCGTATAATTCTCCGGTTACCATCATTTTAAGCGCTGCTTCAATTATTTTTGATGGAGCGGGCAGTATTCTTTCTGGGATCATTCCAGCCCATGATAATAATTGCCATCCAACAATGATAAAACAAGGAATAAACCATGGCAAAACTCTTCCCCAAGAAGCATCTTCACTCCTGTTCATACAGATTCCCACCTCATTGTTAACAGATGTACTGCTGCTTTTGATTAGCCTTCCTTTGTAAAATAAATTTATCCTAGTTTATAACATCTCTTACATTTAGTTCTTCCGGTATGATTTTTAGTTCATAAAAGATGTCGGCTATTTCTTGCTGTTCATCAATAATTGCATCTGTTATCTCTTCCACTCCATAAACGCGGCGTTCGACGGACATTTGAATAGATTCTTTATCAATATTTAAAATCGGAGCCAACAGCTCAACAAGTTTATCATGATTTTCATTTGCCCATTTAGAAGATGAGTCAAGTTCCTCTAAAATAATATCAATCACTTCACCATGTTTTGTTTGAAAGTCTTTCGTCGCAACAAAAAAATCCCGGTCAGTCGTCAACCCTTCTCCATTAGCTATAACTTTTCCATTTGAATGAAGCTCTGTTGACGCAACATATGGATCCCACACCGCGATAGCATCAATTGTGCCTTGTTCAAAGGCAACCCTTGCGTCTCCGGGGTTAAGGTATGCAGAAGTTATATCATCCAGACTTAGACCAACCTTTTGCAAGGCCTTTACAAGTAAATAATGAGAGCTCGAACCTTTTGAAAATCCTATTGTCTTTCCTTTTAAATCTTTTAATTGCACGATATCTGAATCCTTCCTCACCAGTATGCCACTGCCCTCATATTTAGAATATCCAGCTGCAATATATACAAAAGGGGCACCAGCAGCTTGTGCAAATATTACTGGTACATTTCCAGTTCTTCCAAAATCAATACTCTCAGCGTTTAAAGCTTCTACTAAAAGCGGACCAGCTTGAAATTCATTCCATTCCACGGTATAACCCATTTTTTCTAAGCGCTCATCTAATGTTCCAAGTGATTTTAATATGACCAAGGGTCCGTTTTTTTGATAACCAATGTTAATTACTTTATCTTGTTCTGCACTTGTTGATGCATTATTCTGTTGGCTGCACCCTGTAAAAATAAGTATCATCGAAAGCATAAAAACACTTACTATCACTCTTTTTTTCATTCTACAGTTCATTCCTTATGATTCATTTCATTATTTGATGTTAGCCTATGAATAAAACAAAACTAGGTTCCTGTCCGTATCAATATTTTTATTATCGATTTTATTAATGGATAATATCTAAGCTTTGAAGGAAAACTAAACAGGCATAAAACAGGAGGGATTTTTATGGGCATTAATAAAACAACCGAAGAGCCCTTTCATTCAGGAGAAATTTATCATCTTTGGGCTTATCTTTACAGCAATAAAAACTTACTCGTCAAAATGCAAGTATTCATCAATCATACTGGAGATCACGACTTGAAAGCCAACTTAGAAGAACTGGTTGAAAGTTGTTTTGAACAGGAAGCACAACAAGTCGAAGCTATTTTAAAAGAAGCTGGAATTCGCTTGCCGCCAGCCCCGCCGGACAGGCCTAATGTAGAAGTAGAAGATATTCCCGCAGGTGCACGGTTTCACGATCCAGAAATAGCTATTTTTGTGCAGAATGAGCTGATTACAGGAAGACAATTATGCAGCTATGTTACTGGAATCGTTATCCATGAAGACATTCGTACTATGTTTAGTGAATTTTATTCTCAGAAAGAAGAATATGAGCAAAAAATAATCAACTTATCAAAAGAAAAAGGGTGGCTGGTTACACCCCCAATTAATGTAAAATAGTATTTCCATAAGGAGTGCACGACATTGAAAAAGAAAAATAAGGGAATGCTAATTGTTGCAATTGGGTCAATCCCACTTATGATGACATTAGGAAATTCTATGTTAATCCCAATACTCCCAGAAATGAAATCTTCTTTGGGCTTAACTCAGTTACAGGTAAGCCTGACAATCACCGTATTTTCTATAGCAGCCGCTCTTATGATTCCAATAGTTGGCTACCTGTCAGATCGTTACTCTAGAAAAATAATCATCATTCCGTCATTAATCCTTTTTGCCGGCGGTGCGCTGCTTGCTGGTCTAGGTGCAGCTGTTTTTTCAAACTCATATGTCTGGATTATTGTTGGAAGAAGCTTGCAAGGAATAGGAGCAGCTGGAGGAGCTCCTATTGCAATGGCTTTAATAGGAGATTTATTTAGAAGTGGAGAGCGCAGTCGGATTCTCGGTATTTTTGAGGCATCAAATGGACTTGGAAAGGTATTATCCCCTATTCTCGGTTCACTCTTGGCATTAATTGTCTGGCATTCCGTTTTTTTCGTCTTTCCTGTATTAAGTATTATTTCCGTGATTTTAGTCTGGATTTTTGTTAAGGAAAAAAGCAATCGGCAAGTTCCTCCGCCATTCAGGAAATATGTAAGGGGTCTCCTTAGTGTATTCAAACATGAAGGAAGATGGCTTTTTACAGCATATTTAGCTGGAGGAACATGTTTATTCACTTTATTTGGAATCCTTTTTTACTTATCAGATATATTGGAAACGAAATATAATATCGATGGAGCTCCTAAAGGTCTTATATTAGCCATACCATTACTTGTAATGGTAACGACCTCTTACATTACCGGAAGTAAAATTGGGAGCAATCTAGAAAAAATGAAAAGATTATCGATTATAGGATTATTATGTATGACAATCTCCTATTCCCTGCTTGTCACGGTAGAACAGCTGGTTCCATTTTTAATCATATTAGCGTTAAGCAGTCTTGGTACAGGTCTGACTTTACCTTGTGTAAACAGCTTGATAACCGGAGCAGTTGGGAAGGAACGAAGAGGTTTTGTTTCTTCACTATATGGCTCTGTTCGTTTTCTTGGGGTGGCCTTGGGACCACCGGTATTTACGCGCCTGATGGAATGGTCACGTACAGGTATGTTTTTATCAATTGCTGCATTTACATTTTTAGTTTGTTTACTTGTACTATTGCTTATCCACGTTAAAGGCATGGACGGAAAAAAACATAAAAAGAAAATAATTAAGTATAAATATGTATAAATCAAATTATGCTTTTTTCCGCCAGTCAAAAGTATAGATTTGCTGAGATGATAATTGCATTATAATATTGACTACCATTGTTGAAATCCATTGACTAATAAGTGCAAGTAAAATAATTTTCCAATCAATGATTACAGCAGTAAATAAAAATATAAAGAAATTAATCGAAAATAATGGGCGCCCAGGTAATATGTTGCGTTTCCTGGAGATAATTAAGGCAACCACTCCAATGCCACCATTGGAGACACCTTGACGCATAAGTATTCCGATACCGGCGCCTAAAAAAATAGAACCTAAAATAAGATCAACTAATAACATTCTGTTTCCTATACCAACTTGTTCAAATAAATCAACTGAAATAGAAGTCATCGTAATAGCGACAATTGTCCAAAGTGCAAACCGTTTACCCAAAAATTTTACACCTGCTAATAATAAGATAAAATTCACAAGCCAAAGAGCCGTACCCATACTGATACCAAACCAATAATTTAACAATACAGTTATCCCTCCGGCTCCACCAGAAGGAATAAAATGTGGAAATAAAAATAACCCCATTCCAAATCCTTGAATAAGACTACCTGATAATACGAGAGCATTTTTAACAAAAAATGATTTCAAGACAACCCTCCTTTCATTTGGACATGTATTCTATTTTATTCAAGAGGGACAAGATTAATGTAGAGTAGCATTATTATTAATATTAAATTCATTCCTTCACTCACTTTACTTTCTTGATTGGCCAAACAAGCACTCGCTTCGTATCCGCCAGATGAAAAATAGGGTTTCCAAGTATCGAATGATCTGGCAAGTCGGGAAGCAAATTTTGCTTTTCGATAATAACTTCAGCATCTTGAACTTTCCACTGCATATGATGGATATCTCCTCTGAATAAGGTATCTCCTCTAGATGACCAAAGAAAATAGCGTTCCATTAGCCAATAAGTCAGACTGGAGCGCTCAGGAAAGTATGCTGCAGATGCAGGTCTGTACGATCCCTTTAAGGCAATATCTGATGTATTTTTTCGTATGGATTCAATATGAATTGTATCTTTTTTCTTTTTCATATTCATTTTCGCATAAAAATAAGGCAGGGCAGCGATTCTAGCTCCAAGAACTGCAGGCAAATTATTCACATCCATACATAAAAAAAATACACCTGGTACGCCATTTCTCTTTACATACGTTCGTACATTTATTTCTATAAAGGAATGTATTAATGGCAACGGGGGCATATTCCGAAAATGCATATTCGTTACTCTAAATGGAGTGATTGAAATCCAGGAATTCCCCTCAAACGTATCTAATTCAATCCCTTTCGGAAGCTGTGCAGCAAGTATATTTTGAGATACTGGAAAATGCATGAATAGTAAGTCATTCCACTTTTGGGTCATTATCCAAGGTTTATCCGGCAATGGATAATCGCGATGAGCAGTGCTATTCAGTACTTCTTTATACATTCACTTCTCCTCCTTTAAAGACAAGACTTTACTTGAAAAGCTTTGTTTATACTAGTATGAGCAAAAACTTCCAATTCAATGATTTATGTTTAAAGCTTTATAACGTATGACTTAAAATGATTCGAATGACACGATTGACTAGTTTAGCTTTTAGCCTGCATTTAGCTGTATTTTCAGTTGCTAGTCTAAAAAATGAGTTCTTTATTTATTGGGACAATATAATGATCACACTAAACAAACTTTTCAGTATGGAGCAGCCTGTCCACACAATAAGTTCCTGTGTGCTTAAGCGAGCTAGGTGTGCCAGTGGTTTACTAAAGCCAAATAGTGCACCGTTCGTTGCTAAAAGATAGTGAGTCAAGTAAATTAGAATTTTGCTTAGCACTTCCTTTAAGAGAGGAGATTAATCTTTTTTTAGTATGTATTATAATTTTCCAGCAAAAAAGACCGAACATGCCAATGCATGAAACGGTCTTATCTGTCTGGTTATATTTAAAATGGCTCCCACTTTAACTTCTGAGCTGCTTTGAATCTCTTTTCAGCATCTCTCCAATTTACTATATTCCACCAGTTATCTATATATTTTTTTCTTTCATTTTTATATTGGAGATAATATGCATGTTCCCAAACATCGAGAACAAGAATTGGAACAATATCCCACTGGCTAAGGTTCTGATGTTTTTCAGCCTGTAAGATTTCCAGACGCCTGGAACGAGGAGACCAGACTAAAATTGCCCATCCGCCACCTTCAACCTTGTCAGCTGCTGCTGTAAAATGCTTTTTGAAAGCATCAAATCCCCCGAAAGCCTCATTGATTGCTTTCATTAACTCTCCAGCAGGTTTACCGCCTCCGCTTGGATGCATATTATTCCAAAATATAGTATGGAGATAGTGGCCAGCACCATTAAAAGCAGCTTCCCTTTCCCAATGCTTGATAAGATCAAAGTTGCCAGACAATCTTGCTTGCTGCATTTCCTTTTCAGCTTTATTTAATCCATCGACATAGCTGCGATGATGCTTATCATGGTGTAACTCCATTATTTCCCGAGAGATATAAGGCTCCAGTGCATCATATCTATAGGGAAGCGGCGGCAGCACATGTCCACCTATTTCAACAACCGTTAACCGATTCTCTGCTCGTTCAGTCTCCATTTGTCTACTTTCCCTCGTTTGAAGAAAAGAATTTAACTGTAAATTTAATTCTTTGCCACGTTCAAAGACTATGGAATCCTGTAAAGTTTTATTTTGAGAAAGTTCTTCCCTAAATTGCAATAGTCGCTGTTCCCATTGTTCTAAACTTTTTGCGTCTGCTTGTTCTCTCAGCTCACTGCTTATTTCCTGATAATATTGCAATGCTTCGTCACACCATTGTTTTACAGAATGAACGTATTCCGACACATTTTCCCCTCCCAAACTTCAGATGTAAGCAGTATATGCCCAGGATTGGAAGAGGTGAGTCGATTGATTTCTGATATATAATATTGTTAATTGCTGCTTACAGGACTTCATGCAAAGCTGGAGCAGTAAATGCTCCCACTCTGGTACAAACGACTGCAGCAACTTTATTGCTTATATATGTTATTTCTTTCATTTGTTTAAAATTCTTCAAAACAGCTTTGGGTTCATCAGCTTGTGCTAGATGATACAGCGTTGCACCAACAAATGCATCTCCCGCACCGGTTGTATCGATGGAATTGATTTCTATGCTTGGAATGATTTCTTGATTCAATATATCAGATATAAATGTGCCATCTTTACCCAACGTTACAGTAACAAAAGAAGCCCCAACTTGATGCAGTATCTGAACACCTGCCTTTAAATCACTTTCATTAGTAATGATTTCTAACTCTTCTTGACTGACTTTGACAAAATCTGCAGCTGCACACCCCTGTTTCGCTAATTCAGTAAATTCTTCAATGTTTCCTTTCCAAAGATCTTCTCTATAGTTAGGGTCGAATGAAATGAATTTACCATTCTCTTTTGCAGTTTTCATTGTGTTAAGATATGTAGATTGAAAAGGATTATCCAATAAAGCTGTTGCTGAACCAAAATGGAGAATAGCTGTTTCCTTTACATATTCCTGATCGACTTCATCTTCAAGTAAAAATGCATCTGCTCCTCGGTGAAAAATAAAGTCTCTTTCCCCATTTTCCATTAAGGAGACAAAAGCTAGTGTGGTCGGATGAACATCATCCAGTAAAAGCATAGAAGTATCGACACCCTGCTCTTGTAATGTTTTTTGCAAGAATCTGCCAAAGGGATCATTTCCAACTTTTCCGCTAAAGGCTGCTGTTCCACCTAATTTTGCAATTGTTGCACACACATTAGCAGGAGCACCTCCAGCCTGCTTTTCGAATAATTTTCCTGTTTCTAAATTATTCCCGGTATCTTTACAATAAAAGTCAATTAGTAACTCCCCCATACAGAACACAGATGTATTTTTCTGCATTTTCTCTCTCCTCCTTCACGGTACATTCTTCTATATTACATGAAAAACAAAAGAAGGCGAACTTTATATGTTCGCCTTCTTTAATAAACGGAAATGTAAATTGGCTTCGACTAGCACGTTTTATTTTCCCATTTTTTCAATACAGTTTGGTATACCTGCCACTTTAAAGAATTAACCAATAGAACCTTCCATTTCATGAGAAATGAGTCTGTTCATTTCTACTGCATATTCCATTGGAAGTTCTTTCGTAAATGGCTCGATGAAGCCCATTACGATCATTTCAGTAGCTTCTTCTTCATTTAATCCACGGCTCATCAGATAGAATAATTGCTCTTCAGAAACCTTGGAAACTTTTGCTTCGTGCTCAAGAGAGATGTTATCATTTAAGATTTCATTATATGGAATTGTATCTGAAGTAGATTCGTTATCCATAATTAATGTATCACACTCAATGTTTGCACGTGCACCGTCAGCCTTGCGTCCAAAGTGAACAAGACCAAGATAAGATACTTTTCCACCGTTCTTAGAAATAGACTTAGAAACGATTGTAGAAGAAGTATTTGGTGCTAAATGATGCATTTTCGCACCAGCATGCTGCAATTGCCCTCTGCCAGCTAGAGCGATTGACATCGTATTTCCTCTTGCACCTTCTCCTTTTAGAAGGATTGCAGGATATTTCATTGTCAATTTAGAACCGAGGTTTCCATCGATCCATTCCATTGTACCGTTCGCATCTACCGTAGCACGTTTTGTTACCAGATTATAAACGTTGTTCGACCAGTTTTGGATTGTCGTATAACGGCAGTATGCATCTCTCTTAACAATAATCTCAACAACCGCACTGTGAAGTGAGCTGGAGCTGTATGTTGGAGCAGTACATCCTTCTACATAGTGAACAGATGCACCTTCATCAACGATGATTAATGTTCTTTCAAACTGTCCCATATTTTCCGTATTAATACGGAAATACGCTTGAAGCGGTGTAGAGGTTTGCACCCCTTTAGGCACATAGATAAACGATCCTCCAGACCAAACAGCAGAGTTTAGAGCTGAGAATTTATTATCAGAATAAGGAACTACTTTACCAAAATACTCTTTAAATAGTTCTTCATTTTCTTTTAATGCTGAATCTGTATCTTTAAAGATGATGCCCAATTCTCTTAAGTCTTCCTTCAAGCTTTGGTATACAACCTCAGATTCGTACTGTGCAGACACACCTGCAAGGTATTTTTGTTCTGCTTCTGGAATTCCAAGTTTATCAAAAGTCTGTTTGATTTCCTCAGGTACTTCATCCCATGTTCTACCTTGTTTTTCAGATGGTTTTACATAGTAAATAATTTCATCAAAATCTAATTCTGAAAGATCTCCACCCCATTGTGGCATTGGACGAGCATAGAAATGCTCCAACGCTTTCAAACGGTAATCAAGCATCCATTGTGGCTCATCTTTCATTTTAGAGATTTCTTCAACGACCTTACGCGTTAATCCTCTTTCAGTACGGAAAACGGATACGTCTTTGTCGTGGAAACCATATTTATAATCTTCCATTTCTGGTATATTCTTCGCCATTGTTTAACCTCCTTAGGTATTCGAAAAACAATTACCCTATTCTTCTTCGTGTACTCCTTTTTCCATCGCTTTCCATGCCAATGTTGCGCATTTAATGCGTGCTGGAAAATTGGATACACCTTGAAGCGCTTGAATGTCGCCAAGGTCAAAGTCGTCTGCATTTACATCTTTGCCAAGCATCATATCAGAAAACACTTCTGACATTGCTAATGCTTCTTTAACTGGCTTGTTCTTAATAGCTTGTGTCATCATTGAAGCAGAAGACAAGCTGATTGAGCAGCCTTCTCCTTCAAAACGAGCATCCTTTACGATTCCATCTTCAAGCTGAAGCTGAAGCTGAATCCGGTCTCCACAAGTCGGGTTGTTCATGTCTACAGTCAATGCATCACCATCAATTGTTCCACGATTTTTTGGGTTCTTATAGTGATCCATAATGACTTGTCTGTATAGTGTATCTAAATTATCAAAAGACATCGCCAAAATACTCCTTCGCTTTCAAGAGTCCTGCTACGAGTCGATCAATATCTTCTTCTGTATTGTACAGGTAAAAACTAGCTCTAGCAGTAGCTGTAACATCCAGCCACTTCATCAACGGCTGGGCACAATGATGACCTGCACGCACCGCAATTCCGGCAGCATCTAATACTGTTGCAGTATCATGCGGGTGTACTTCATCCAAGTTAAAAGTCACGAGTGCTGCACGGTCTTCTGGACCATAGATGGAGATGCCATCAATTGTACGCATTTGTTCCATTGCATATTTCGCCAGTTTTTGTTCATGCTTTAATATATTATCCTGTCCAACCTCTTTAAGAAAGTCAATTGCTGCAGCCAAACCAATTGCACCAGCAATGATTGGTGTTCCTGCCTCAAATTTCCACGGAAGCTCTTTCCAGGTTGAATCATACAGATTTACAAAATCAATCATTTCCCCGCCAAATTCCACAGGTTCCATGTTTTCCAATAGTTCACGTTTACCGTATAAAACGCCTATTCCTGTTGGGGCACACATCTTATGTCCAGAAAATGCATAGAAATCACAATCCAACTCTTGAACATCTACTTCCATATGTGGAATGCCTTGTGCTCCATCCACAACAAGTATTGCATTTTGATCATGGGTTATTTTAGCAATCTCTTTAATTGGATTGATTGTACCAAGTACATTAGAAACATGAGTTATAGCTACAATTTTCGTTTGAGACGTAACTGTTTCCTTCACATCTTCTAATGAAATTGTTCCATCATCAAGCAGCGGAACATACTTTAATGTTGCTCCTGTTGCTTTCGCTGCTTGCTGCCAAGGTATAATATTACTATGGTGTTCCATAGGCGTAATAACAATTTCATCACCCGGTTTTAAATTCGCACGAGCATAGCTTGAAGCCACAATGTTAAGGGAAGTAGTTGTTCCTCTTGTGAAAATAATTTCCGCTGTACTTTTTGCATTGATAAAGTCGCGTACCTTTTCACGTGCACCTTCGTATTGATCAGTCGCACGCGTTCCCAAAGTATGCACTCCACGATGCACGTTAGAGTTATTTTCACTGTAATATTTATTCACCGCCTCAATAACCGAAGCCGGTTTTTGAGAAGTAGCAGATGAATCTAAATATACTAAGGGATACCCATTTACCTCTTGATCCAGGATTGGAAATTGTTCTCTAATGGCTTGAACATCCATTAGTTAATTTTCCTTTCAATTACTTGTTTCAATTGTTGTTTTACTGATTCAATTGGTAATTGAGATACTACCGGATCAAGGAATCCATGGATTAATAGTCGCTGTGCTTCTTCTGTTGTTAAACCACGACTTGTTAAATAGTACATTTGCAATGGATCAACGCGTCCTACTGATGCAGCGTGTCCCGCTGTAACATCATCTTCATCGATAAGAAGAATCGGGTTCGCGTCTCCACGAGCATTTTCGCTCAGCATCAATACACGTGATTCTTGTTCAGAGTTTGCTTTTGTTCCACCATGCTCTATTTTACCAACTGCGTTGAATATTGCAGTAGAACCTTCAGTCATTACCCCACGTTGTAAAATAAAACCATCTGTGTTTTTACCGTATTGGTTCATTACAGATGTGAAGTTTTGTGTTTGATTTCCTCTCCCAACCGAAACAGCTTTCGCTTGAGATGTAGAGTTATCCCCTACTAGTCGTGTGATGTTTTCTGATATGGTATTTCCATCATTCATTTGACCTAATGCCCAATCAAGTGTAGCATCACGATCAGCTACGCCGCGACGCGTAACATAAGTTGTTGTGTTTGCAGCAAAGTTATCAACCGCACCAAATGCAACTTGTGCATTGTCATGTGCAAAAACTTCCGTAATAATGCTTGCCACTGTTTCATTCTCACTAGAATGAGACAAGTTATTCTCGACATATGTCAATGAACTGTTTTTATCAGCAACAACAATAACGTGATTCACTAAAGTAATTTTAGGATCTTCCTGCCAGAAGATTGTTTGGATTGGTTCTTCAATCTGTACATTTTCTGGTACGTAAAGGAAAATACCTCCATTTACTAGAGCAGCGTGTAGTGCAGTAAGCTTATGCTCGTCAACTGCAACTGCATCTGTCATAAAGTACTTTTTCACTAAATCGCCATGCTCGCGAACTGCTGTAAAGATATCAGTGAAGATTACACCTTTTTCTTTAAGCTTGCTATCTAGTGATTGATAAGCTACAGAATGATTTCTTTGAATCAGCAAGTTTTCAGGAGCTTTATCTTCGTCAAAGAAGTCTCTGATTTCTTCAGGAAGGTCTTTTACTGAAGATACAGCTTCCCCTGTCTTAAATTCATGGTTGAAATCTGTAAAATTCCAGTTTCTAATCTTTGTTTTGTCCGGTTTCGGCATTTCAAGGGTCTCAGCCCGCTCTATAGCATCCAGACGGAAGTCACGCATCCAGTCTGGCTCGTTTCTATCCTTTGAAAACTGATCGATATAAGCCTTGTCAAATGACAGCTTTGTGTCCACAGTCATATTACTCCTCCTAACGTTTACGCATTTTGCCCAACAGTCTCGTCTTCAATACCTAACTCTTCTTTAATCCATTCGTAACCTTGAGCTTCTAATTTCTTAGCCAGCTCTGGTCCACCAGATTTTACAACTCGGCCTTGCATCATTACGTGTACATAGTCCGGTGTAATATAGTTTAGTAAACGTTGGTAGTGCGTAATAATCAACGTACCAAAATTATCGTTACGCATTTTGTTAATTCCTTTTGAAACTACTTTCAATGCGTCAATATCTAGTCCTGAGTCAATTTCATCTAAAATAGCGATCTCTGGTTTTAACAGCATAAGCTGAAGAATCTCGTTACGTTTCTTTTCTCCACCTGAGAAACCTTCGTTCAGGTAACGAGTAGCCATGCTCTTATCAATCTCAAGGTAATCTAGTGTTTCATCTAGTTCTTTGATGAATTTCATTAGTGGAATTTCATCTCCTTCTTCACGACGCGCATTAATCGCTGTGCGCAAAAAGTCAGAAGTAGTAACTCCACTGATTTCACTTGGATATTGCATTGCTAGGAACAGACCAGCACGAGCACGCTCATCTACTTCCATTTCTAGTACATCTTCACCATCTAAAGTAATACTACCTTCTGTAATTTCATATAATGGATGTCCCATAACCGCAGAAGCTAGTGTTGATTTACCTGTTCCGTTCGGCCCCATAATTGCGTGGAATTCTCCACCTTTAATTGTAAGGTCGACTCCTTTAAGGATTTCTTTATCTTCAATAGAAACATGAAGATTTTTAATTTCTAATACTGATCCTGCCATAACCATTACCTCCAAATGCTTTTTTCTATTTTCGAGATGAAACTTTCATTCTCAATCTATACTCATTCCAATCTTAAAGCATTTCAAATTAATAATCAACTCTTGTGATTTTCATGCAATAAGACTGATTTAAAAGCGAAGAAACCCTTCATTATAAGGTTTATCTTAAATTATCAACGATGCTGCCAGCCAAAAGATGAAATAAACTGTCCCTCCTATGCAAAATCTATATTGATATATATAGAAAGAAACTGAGAAACCCTTTAACTATCTAGTTTTCACCATAATTCAAGATGTTTTATTCAGTCTGTTCCTTCTATAATATATACTATATCATTATACACTATTTCCGGTTCTCAATTAAGTGATATTTTCCCACTAAAATAGTTAATAGAACTGCTTTCTATTAAACTTGATCCTCACACCCATAATATGTATTAAAATTTTTAGGATTTATATCATGCTAGATAAGCTCTACTTTAAAATTAAATCCTGACCCGGCTTGAATGAAAGTTATATTTCAAAGAAAAGAAGGAAAAAGAGATTAACCTCTTTTTCCTTCTAATACATTTAAACTTATATTTAATTATGAATTGTTGTTATTATTGTTTTTACGCTGGCGGGCACGAGCATTTCCGCCTTTTTCACCAATTTCTTCGTAGAACTCTTGATCATGGTTTTTCGACGTTGCTTCTCCACCCTTTTGACCAATTTCCTCATAGAATTCTTGGTCATGATTACGAGAAGTTGCTTCTCCGCCTTTTCGGCCAATCTCCTCATAGAATTCTTGGTCATGATTTTTCGAAGTCGCTTCTCCGCCTTTCTGACCAATTTCCTCGTAGAAATCCTGGTCATGATTTTTGGATGTTGCTTCTCCGCCTTTTTGACCGATTTCCTCATAGAATTCCTGGTCATGATTCTGGGAAGTAGCTCTTCCACCTTTTCTTCCTGCTTCTTCACGAGACATCTTACCATTATTGTTCTTAGCCATTATTAATAACTCCTCTCAATATTTGATAATCTTGCCTGTACAGTAATTTAATTCCACATTATAAAATTCCTAAACATGAAAATCTGATTTAGATATTTTTTCAACTGGTTTTATCATTCTGTTTTACTCTATAAATCTGTACTCATTCGGTTTATTTATTTTTCTCATCCAGTTTATTGAATACTTTTTCAGCCGTAATTTCTTTCTCTTCTTTTTCTTTAGTCTCTAACTCAAGGTCAATCCGATCCTCAGTCGGTAAACTGAAATACGTATCATTTTTTGAATTCTTTTCTTTAGACAGCACAGCTTCTCACCTCTTTTCCGCAGTTATAATCGTGCATTGATTTCAGGATTCACGTAATTTTTTCTTTTCATCCATACAAAACCATCACCTTTTGTAATTATCGCAACATCGACTGGCGGGCCGACAGACTCTGTAGCCCTCGATACACGGCGCTTAAATGAAGTAAGACTTACGAGCGTTTCAGCCATATCTGCAAGCTCCTCCTTTGGCAGAGATCTTACAACACTAAATAATGGTTCAATATAATTCGTTTGCTGGTATTCCCTTACTGCATCTTCAATTGACTCATACACTTCTTTACCCAGTCTTTGTATTTTTGTAACTTGTTCATTTGTAAAATCAATTGATAAATGTTTTTGAATCTGTTCTGGATATGCTTTTAACACTTTAAAAATGATGTCGAATATAACATCCTCCATATTCGGTTCCATTCCACCAATAAATGAATCAACCATTTCCCGCTGTGCAAAAGCAGTAATCGAAGCTGTACCATCTTTTTTATTTGCTGTGTAACTAATTTGCTTTTCCTTGAGTTTCTTATATTTCAGCTGATTGAATACGAAACCTTCCAGCCGGTAATTTAATAAATGAGGAAATATTTCGTTTTCTCCATATCCAGCAATCACTAAACCAGTGCTCCCAACGCTGAAATAATCATGTTTTATTGCTTCATAAGCAAGCACGTAAAATTTTTCTCTTAAATCACTTGGTACCTCATATAAAATAAGCTCATCTTTTACTTCTTTTATTACTTCACCGAACTTCTCTTTAAAGGTTTCAAAATTCAAATCTAGAAAGGTGCTATCTTCCTTTTCAAAATAGTTTATCCTTCTATTTACATTTTCTGCTAACCAATCACTGACTTGTTCTGGAGAAACCGCTTCACTATTACTGCTTTCCGCTGCAATTCTCTCTTCAACTTCCTTGACGAGCCGTTTTAATATATCTGAGAACGTGCGATAAATAATTATCTCCTCTACTTCTCTCTTTCTAAAACGTTCATCCTCTCTTAAAAAATTTAAAAAGTCAGCCGCATAATCTGTTAAATCCGCAAATTTTTGGCTGCCAAGTTTATCCCTGTACGCTTTAATGATTACCTCCCACGGAACCTCCATAAAAGATGCGGCACCATATACCATAACCCCAATTGGATGTTCACTTGATAAGGAGAATAATTTATTAGCTGTATTATATACCTTTTGCACGCCTTCCCTTCCACTGGTTATCGCACTGTCGGCTGCCAGTGAAATACCACGTTTATTCATTACTACTACTTCTGCAGTCATTGCCCTTCCTCCTTTTCCTTATTCTATATTTATCACTTATGTCTATAGACGAAACGAAGAAAATTATAAATGAATACAAAGCTTAGTACTTGACCATTCAATTATTTAAAAATCTACATATTTTAGCAGACTCCTGCGAAATAAAAAGCAACTAGTTTATTCTTGCTCTTCAACAATAGAATTCCATGAGAAAATTGAGTTAGCAAATTAAATTAAGGGTATTAGAGTGAATAGAATGATTTTAGAGAAAGGTGATATATATTATGGCAACGTCAATAACTGTAAAAATAATTATTGGGCTTTTAGCGTTATTACTTGTTGTACGATTGTTAGGAAAAAAAGAGCTCGCACAAATTACTCCGCTTGATTTTGTTTACTTATTAATTCTTGGCGGTCTGCTTGAGGATGCTGTGTACGATGACATGGTAAGCATCTGGCAAGTGCTTTACACAATAGGATTATGGGCCATTCTTATTTACATTGTCGAATTGATTGTACGTAGATTTGATAAAACACGAACACTCATCAAGGGAAAACCATCTGTCATAATCAATGATGGGGAGTTGGATACAAAAGTTCTCAAAGAGAACAAACTTGAATCAGAACAACTTCGTACAATGCTTCGTCAGCAAGGTATTTTTTCAATTAAAGAGGTAAAATACGGTATTTTGGAATCCAGCGGTCAATTAAGTGTAATGAGAAATGAACAAACCTCTGCAGTAACTGCTGAAATGTTATCAATTACACCACACGAAGAGGCACTTTCCCATTTACTCGTTGATGAGGGAAGAATACAGAAACAAGCATTAAAATTTATAAATAAGGATGAACAATGGCTGCTCTCTCTGCTGGCCGAAAAAGGATATCAGGATATCAATAAAATTTATTATGCTGAATGGTCAGAGGCAGATGGGTTGATTTTGAGAGGAGTAAAAAAGTAAGTGTCAAATGCAGAAAAAATAGAGAAGGACACGGAGCATTGAACCAGCTCCGTGTCCTTAAAATTTTATTTGAAAATTTGATTGTCAATTTCTGCTACTATTTGTTTGCAGTGCTGATATTCCTGTTCTCGGCGCTTTTCTACCTTTATGCGGTTTGAAAGCTTCCTTTCATAATCTGAAAAGCTCATGTGATGAGACTGGCTCATCGATTTTTCCATCTCCTGTGTGTAATTCATGTTTACACTACTGTCGATAATGAATCATCCTTTCAATTTAATTACATTATAAATCGTATCACAGGTCCTTTCCCTTCACAATGCGTATATAAACGTATCCTGCAGGAAATTAACCGTTATTTTACATTCTGCACGATATAATATGAAAGGAGCATAAACTTTAACGTTTATGCTCCCATATACTAATGAATTCAAAAGTTAGTTGTTTCCGCCAACTGGAACTACTGCACCTTCATACGTATCAAGAATATAGTTTTGTATTTCTTCAGATTGCAGTATTTCAACTAATTTATTTAACTCAGGATTATCCTTATCATTGGCACGAACACCAATTACATTCACATATTCCGAGTTTTCATCTTCAATAAATAGTGCATCCTTCAATGGATTAAGGTCTGCATCAATTGCATAGTTCGTATTTATAGCAACAAGTGCGTCTGCTTCAGAAAGATACATTTCAGGAAGCAACAACGGATCAACATCAGCTGAAAATGTTAATTCTCTTGGATTTTCCACAATATCATCAAGGGTAGCTGTTGATTTCTCTGCGTTTTCATCTAATTTGATTAAACCTTGTTGTTCAAATAAAGAAAGAATTCGTCCATGGTCAGGAATCGAACGGCTCATGATTACTTCTGTTCCATCTCTAATTTCATCAATGCTTGTAATGTTTTTCGAATAAACACCCATCGGTTCAATATGAATGCCGTCAATATAATCTAAATCATAACCCGTATCTGCTACTGTCTGCTCAAGATAAGGGATATGCTGAAAGAAGTTAGCATCCAGTGTTCCATTCTCTAAGTCCTCATTAGGAAGTATATAATCCTGATATGTTTCAATTGTCAGTGTAATCCCTTCGTCTTTAAGTAAGTTCTTTGCTTCTTCTAAAATTTCAGCATGAGGTGTACTTGATGCACCAACAACAAGCTCCACTGGTTCATTTGATTCTTTGTCTGCACTTTCTTCTGTCTTATCATCACTTGTCCCACAAGCAGCTAATAATATAATGAGTGATAATACAAGTAAACCAAAAATCTTCTTCATTTTGCTTTCTCTCCTTTAATACTATCTTTTATCTAGCTTAGTTGTAATAAAATCTCCAATGAATTGAATGATAAACACAATAATTAAAATAATAATTGTACAAATAAACACAAGATCAAAATCACGTCGCTGGAAGCCGTAAAAATATGCATAGTCTCCTAGTCCACCAGCACCAATTATTCCAGCCATCGCAGTATAGCCAATAAGTGCTATTGCAGTCACAGTAAGACCTGATATTAAAGCTGGCATGGATTCAGGCAGCAGCACTTTAAAGATAATTGTACGCGTCTTTGCACCGATTGACTTTGCAGCCTCTATGACACCCTTGTCGACTTCTTTAAATGCAATCTCAACAAGTCTTGCATAGAAAGGGGCCGTACCAATTATCAATGCAGGAAGTGCTGCACTCGGTCCGCGTATCGTACCAATTAAAAAATTCGTAAATGGGAACAGCAACAATATTAATATAATAAATGGAATAGATCTAAACACATTGACAACAGCTGCTGTACACATATTAATGATTTTATTTTCCCAGATTCCACCTTTATTTGTCAGGAACAGCAAGAGACCCAATAATATACCAAATAGCAACGTGCCGATTAATGAAATAATCGTCATGTAAAAGGTTTCATATGTTGCTGTCAGCAATTCGTCAACTCTTATATTATCCAGCATGCTCTATTACCTCCAATTCTACAGAGGTATCTGTAGTAACATATTGAATTGCACGGTTGATTTCTTGTGGCTCACCAGTTATTTGAACAAATAACGTTCCATAGCTGCCGGCTTTTGTATGTGTTATCTTTCCTTGCAATATATTAATTTCAATCGGGTACTTTTTCGCAAGCTGACTGATCAATGCTTGATTTGCTAGTTCACCAACAAATTGTAAACGCAGTAAAGTACCTTCCTGATTTTCATTAAAAATACTATTAAAGCTTTCCTCTTCCTCATCTGCACCCATTACTTGTCCAACAAATCTCTTTGTTACAGGCTGTTCGGGATGCAGGAAAACATCAAGCACATTTCCAAGCTCTACTACCTTACCTGCTTCCATTACTGCTACACGATGGCATATTTTACGAATGACTTGCATTTCATGGGTAATTAAAATAATAGTTAAGCCAAATTTTTCATTAATATCAACCAATAGTTCAAGAATAGAGTTCGTTGTTTCTGGATCCAAAGCAGAGGTTGCTTCATCACATAATAATAATTTCGGTTTATTCGCAAGTGCTCTTGCGATTCCAACCCGCTGTTTTTGTCCACCACTTAATTCAGATGGATAAGCTTTCTCACGCCCCGTTAAACCAACAAGGTCGATTAGCTCTTGTACACGCTTTTCACGCTCTGCCTTTCCAACACCTGCAATTTCTAACGGAAATGCTATATTCTCAGCAACCGTCCGTGACCACAGAAGGTTGAAGTGCTGAAAAATCATGCCAATATCTTGTCGGGCCAGCCGCAGTTCATTTGTTTTTAAGGTTGTAATATCCTTTTCGCCAATTTTTATACTGCCTTCTGATGGTTCCTCCAGCCGATTCAATAAACGGATAAATGTACTTTTGCCAGCCCCACTATAGCCAATAACTCCGAATATTTCCCCGTTTTTTATGTCCAGGTCCAAATCATCGACCGCTGTTATTCGTTTATCTTTAGTCAAAAAATACTTACTTAGTCCTTTAATGGAAATCAATTTCGTTTCTCCTTCCCAGAAACATTTGATGAGACAGAGATAGAATTATTAGCATCTGCATCAAACATAAAAACATTCGCGGAAAAAATTCCCGTTCAGAATGGTGCATTATTCGCTTCTAATAACAAGCAGTCTTATCGTATCTCACACTCTCTAGATGTCTTAAATAATTTAAACTACAAATAAACGTCTTTCTGTAAGTGACAGAAAGACGTTTATTTATAATTAATAATTAATCTAACGTTTTCTCATCTGTCAAATAAAATTTGCAGGATTTGGCACCTTTCAAAATAAATTGAAGGTTGCCGCAGTTTCGTAGGGCCAGTCCCTCCACCGCTCATGATAAGAGATATTCGCATTATTTAATTGATAAAGTGATATTTTATGCTTATTAAACCATTCGGATTGATATTGCACGTTCAATCTCTGGCTGGGAGCCTAACATGTCAACAAATTCCACAGTCAGTTGCACTGCGGTACAGGAATCATAGCATTTTTGAATTCATTCTGTCAACAGCTAGGAAGGCGACACAAAAAGTTCCGGTTTATACTTAACCAGATAATGGTATATATTCCCTGTTGAATAAAAGGTATAAATTTTTTCCTTCACTTGATTATTTTCCTTTATCAATAGACATGGAACACTTTCAACTTTGTATTCATGCAGAAATTTCTCATAGTAACTTGCATTCATTTCATAGAATATTTCCGTTTGATGAATTGCTTCAATTTTTTCAAGCATTGCACGCGCAACACTGCATGTCCCACAAAACGGACTGTAAATATATAACAAAAGTCGCTCATTTTTTAATTCTTGATCTGTTATTTCTTTCATTTGCTCACCCTGAATTACTTAGATTAAAAAGAATGGCCGAACCTGAAAATGTTTCGCTACAAGCGCTGAAGCAAGAAACTTATAAGGTGTAGTTGCCACTTCGCGATAATCACTGCTCGTATAAATATGTTCAGCATGCGGCAGTTCTTTCGCAAGCTGCTTTCTCAGCTTTATTCCGGATTTATCTTCATCAACAAAAATATAAACTTCATTTTCATCAAGACCATAAGTGTCTAAAAGTTCATCAAACCTATTGATGCTTAGTGTTCCGTTTGTACAGATTATTGTTACATTTTCGTTGAGGATCTTTTCAATTTTTCTTTTATCTGTTAATCCCTCAACGATAATCACTTTTTCAGATTCGTATGTTATCATCTCACTGCACTCCTTATCCAATCAAGTAATATGCTTATCCATTTTATTAAGCAATATTCCAAATAAGGTAAGTCGAAGTTTTGGAGTTGTGTTTCATTGTATTTATATAGTATATGAAACAAGAGAGGCTGACTATACACCGAATGTAGTATAGTCAGCCTCTCTTGTTTTCTTGAAAGATCAAATACTCTTGAAGAGGCTGGCTTCCCCTGCTGCAACAGGAAATTATTAATCCTCTTCAATGACTGCTTGATACTGTTCTGCTGTCAGAAGTTCGTCCAATTCACTTTCATCATTGAGTTCTACTACAATCATCCACGCATTTTCGTAGGGTGACTCGTTCACAAGCTCCGGACTGTCTTCAAGTTCTTCATTCACTTCAACAACTGTACCACTTACAGGCGCATAAAGTTCTGAAACTGTTTTAACAGACTCCACACTGCCGAATGAATCATCTGCATCAATTGTTTCATCGACTTCTGGAAGTTCTACAAAAACAATATCTCCTAGTTCATCTTGAGCGAAATCAGTAATCCCAATACGTACTTTGTTTCCTTCTTCTTTTTTGATCCACTCATGTTCTTTTGTGTACATTAAATCGTTTGGCAAGCTCATGATTCTCATCCTTTCCTATTCCCTCTTATTTCAACTATACAATGGAAACCTGATAAAATCCACTAGCTGAAACAAACTTCTGAAGTTTCTATTAATTTTTTCAACCCCAGTTTTCTTCATATAATTCTTCTTTAAAACCTACAGTGACCTTATCATCTCGAACAGCAATCGGGCGTTTAATCAGCATTCCATCAGAAGCTAGAATTCCTGCCATTTCATCAACTGTTGCTTCTTTAATTTTATCCTTTATATTTAATTCCCGATATTTTTTTCCACTTGTATTGAAAAATTTCTTTGCTGGAAGTTCACTCTTCCCAATAATACGCAGCAACTCTTCTTTTGTTGGTGTATCTTCCACAATATGGATTGCCTCATATGGTATGTCATTATCGTCAAACCATTTCTTAGCCTTTTTACAGGTACTGCAATTCGGATACCAATAAAATGTAATACTCATTGCTATATCACCTCATTTATAATCATTCAGCATCATTTTATCATAGAAGCCTGTAATCGGAAATTTTAAATGTTCCAATCCCAAAAACAGCACATGCCCACTATGGAGCTGTGCTGTTTTGTTAAAGTCTTTAAACTAGATAATTTTCTTTATCAATAATCACTTTAGCGATTTCCCGTTTCTTAGCAATAACATTTATTGGTGTATGACGTGTTAATTTACGCAATGAGGAAAGCATCATTCTTAATGTGTCTCCTTCTTCAACTGCAATCAACGTTTCCTTTGCATCTGCTTCAATCCGGTTAAATGCTTCCTGCACATAGACTTGAGTATATAGAAGCTTCAGTCTGTTTTTATCAGCATCTGATTGGTTTATTGCTTTCTCTGTGCGCAATATTGCTGACTCCATATTAAATACTTCAGCAACCATATCCGCAAGATTCACTAAAACTTCCTGCTCCTGGTCCAGTTTTTGCATATATTTCTGTGCTGCTAAACCTGCGCCAAGCAATACAATTTTCTTTGCATTATTTAATAGATATTTTTCCTGTTCGAGAGCTTCTTCACCCGGTTCTTCAGGCATCATCATCATTAACTCTTCCTGAAGACTTTGAGCTTTTTGTAAGAGTGGGAGTTCTCCTTTCATTGCTTTCTTCAGTAATGTACCTGGCACGAGCAGGCGATTGATTTCATTCGTCCCTTCAAAAATCCGGTTAATTCTTGAATCACGATAAATCCTTTCAACTTCATATTCTTGCATGAATCCGTATCCGCCATGAAGTTGAACTGCTTCATCAGCCGTGCGATCAAGCAGCTCTGTTGCCATATACTTCGTCATGGAGCACTCAATTTGATACTCAGCAATTGCTCTAGCTATTTCACGGCCATCATTTAATTCTTCTTCCGATAAGGCACCCATTCGCTGTTCGAACAAACCAACTGTCCGGTAGACTGCACTCTCATTTGCATAAATTTCTGAAGCCATTGTAGCAAGCTTTTCCTTCGTTAAATTAAAGTTCGAAATGGATGTATTAAATTGTTTACGTTCATTCGCATATTTCACTGCCAGCTCCAGAGAACGCTTCGCACCGCCAACACTTCCAATCGCCAGCTTATAGCGGCCCACATTTAAAATATTAAAGGCGATAATATGGCCGCGGCCTTTTTCACCTAGCAAGTTTTCAACTGGAATTTCAGCATCTTCTAAAATTAATGTACGTGTTGAAGAGCTTTTGATTCCCATTTTTTTCTCTTCTGCTCCTGTAGACACACCAGGGAATTCACGTTCAACAATAAATGCCGAAAAATGTTCACCATCAATTTTAGCGTATACTACAAACACATCAGCAAAAGCAGAGTTTGTTATCCATTGTTTCTCCCCATTTAAAATATAATGGGTACCTGCATCATTTAGTTTTGCTGTGGTTTTTGCACCTAACGCATCTGATCCAGAGCCAGGCTCAGTTAGAGCATAAGCAGCAATTAGTTCACCAGTTGCCAGCTTTGGCAAATACTTCTCCTTCTGTTCATTATTCCCGAAAAATACGATTGGCAAGGAACCAATTCCAACATGTGCACCATGAGTAATGGAGAATCCGCCTGCAAGTGACATTTTTTCAGTAATTAATGATGAACTGATTTTATCCAGCCCTAAGCCGCCATAGGTTTCTGGAACATCTGCTCCTAGCAAGCCGAGATCTCCTGCTTTTTTTAACAGGTCCACTGAATGGTTAAATTCATGGTTCTCCAGATTATCAACTAGAGGAACAACTTCGTTAACTACATATTCTTCTGTGGTCTTTGCAATCATTTTATGTTCATCTGTTAAATCCTCAAGCGTCAGAATATCTTCACCAGCCAAATCCTCAACTAGAAATGCTCCACCTTTGAAAAGCTTATCTTTTGTTTCACTCACTTTAATCTCCCCTTTGTTCGTTTTATGATATCCATAGTTTTGCTTCAACTAACCAATTAGACTAGTTCAAACACTCCAGCTGCTCCCATTCCGCCACCGATACACATCGTTACTATACCAAACTGTACATTGCGGCGTTTCATCTCATGAGCAAGTGTCAATGTCAGCTTCGTTCCAGTCATTCCAAGTGGATGACCAAGTGCAATTGCTCCGCCATTTACATTAACAATTGAAGTATCTAAATTTAATGCTTCAATCACGCGTAAAGATTGCGACGCAAACGCCTCGTTCAGCTCAATTAACCCGATATCTGACAGGTCTAATCCTGCAATTTTTAAAGCTTTCGGTATCGCTTCAACAGGACCTACGCCCATAATCTCAGGCTCCACCCCTGCAACTGCATAGGAACGGAATTTTAATAATGGCTGTAATCCCTCGGCTTTTGCTTTTTCATGTTCCATTAATAATACTGTCGCAGCCCCATCGCTCATTTGTGATGCATTTCCTGCCGTTACAGATCCTTTTATATGGAATGCTGGTCTCAGTTTAGAAAGAATAGCAGCATTTGTTCCTTCACGTACACCTTCATCCATTTCAAAACGTTTCGTTCTTTCTATTACCTTATTTTCGGCATCAAGTACACGTTCCGTTAGTTCAACAGGGACAATTTCATCGTTAAATTTCCCTTCCTTTATAGCTTGTGCTGCACGTTCGTGACTTTGTACTGCAAAAGCGTCCTGGTCTGTACGAGAAATTCCGAATCGGTTTGCTACTTCTTCTGCGGTATGCCCCATCCCCATGTAATAACCAATTGCATTCTCTACTAGTCTGGGATTTGGTTTAATGACATGGCCGCCCATCGGAATAAGGCTCATGGACTCTGCTCCCCCTGCGATGATTGTATCGCTTGCACCAACCATAATCCGTTCAGCTCCGTAAGCAATACTTTGTAAACCGGAAGAACAATAGCGATTAATCGTTATCCCAGGCACATCCTCCCGAAGGCCAGCAAGACCAGCAATATTTCTTGCCATATTCATTCCTTGCTCCGCTTCCGGCATAGCACAGCCGATAATGACATCATCAATATTCCCATCATAATTCCCTGCTCGTTTTAATGTTTCTTTAATCGTTAAAGCCGCAAGATCATCTGGCCGTGTATCGGCAAGTGTTCCTTTATTTGCTTTTCCTACAGGGGTTCTAGCTCCTGCAACAATTACTGCTTCCTTCAATTTCCCTTCCCCCTTACTTTTAATTACGTAATGGTTTTCCTTTCATAAGCATGTGTTGCATCCGTGCTTGTGTTTTCGGCTCACCAATCAGACTTAAAAATGCTTCACGCTCAAGATCGAGCATCGCCTGTTCATCAATTAACGTTCCTGCTTTAATTCGACCGCCAGATAATACATAAGCCAACTTTTCAGCAATTTTAAGATCATGCTCTGATGCATAACCACTTAGCTGTAAGGACTTCGCACCAAGCATCATTGCTGCATACCCTGAATTACCTGCAACAGGAACTTTTTCCCGGGTACGTGCTCTGTATCCGGCCTGGTCTAATGCAATCACTTTTTGTTTTGCATCATAAAGCAGATGATCAGGATTTGCACTAATTGCATCAAATTGATCAAGATATCCATTATCCAAGGCTTCTTTTGCAGAAGTAGAGACCTTGGCTGTAGCTACTTTTTCAAATACATCATTCGCTATCTTCGACAAATCAAAGTCAATACCTTTAGGCAGGTTTCGAAGTTCCTTCAAGTAAAGTTCTTTCGTTCCTCCGCCACCAGGGATAAGACCTACTCCAAACTCAACAAGTCCCATATATGTTTCTGGAGAGGCCTGGATTGCTGCAGCAGGCAAAGATATCTCTGCTCCTCCACCAAGAGCCATATTAAACGGAGCTGAAACCACAGGCTTGTTGGCATACTTAATTTGCATTGCCATATTCTGAAATTGGCGGATAACCATATCTAATTCATAAAAGTTATCATCCTGTGCTTCCATTAGCATTAATGCTAGATTTGCGCCAACACAGAAGTTTTTGCCTTGATTTCCGATAACCAGCCCTTTATAACTTTTTTCCGCTTCCTCAATAGCAAAACTCACCATCTGCATTACATCTAAACCAATCGAGTTATTCGGTGAGGTGAACTCAAGTAAAGCGACATCATCACCAATATCTATTAAACTTGCCCCATTATTTTTCTTAATGACATTTTTTTCATTTTTCAAGAGACGGAGATTAAATTCCCGTGGGTTCATTTCTAACTGCTGATAATCCCCCTTATGATAGTAAAAAATCTGTCCATTCTCTTGCTTATAAAACGATTCATATCCTCTTTCTAACAGTTCGAGTACCCAGTCAGGAACCGTCTGTCCCTCACTTTGTATACGTTCTGTCACTTTTCTTAGGCCAATCGCATCCCATGTTTCAAATGGTCCAATATCCCATCCAAAGCCCCATTTCATCGCTTGGTCAATTGCTGTAATGTCATCAGCAATTTCTCCAAGCAATTCCGCTGAGTAAAGCAGAACTGGCTTTATTATCGACCAAACAAGGTCTGCGGCACGGTCATCTTTTACAGATAGAAGCGCTTTCAATTTACCGCGTGAGCCTTTTGCCTGCTTAGCCATTTCAGTAGCTGCTGTTTTTAACTTTTTTCGTTCTTCATATTCCAGCGATTCCGGATTGAGCTCATAGATAACTCCATCCTTCTTCTGATAAAAACCCTTTGCCGTTTTCGCACCAAGCCAACCATTATCCAGCATCTTTTTCATAAATTCGGGTGGATCGAAGACCGCCTTTTCATTTCCTTCTACTTTATCGTAGACATTTTTAGCAACATGAATGAATGTATCAAGACCAACAACATCCAGTGTTCTGAATGTAGCACTTTTTGGTCTTCCTATTAAAGGACCTGTAACTGAGTCAATTTCTCCGACACTAAATCCGTTTTTCAGCATCTCTTGTACCGTAACCAAAAGTCCATAGGTACCGATACGATTGGCAATAAAATTCGGTGTGTCCTTTGCTTCAACTACACCCTTACCCAGAACATTTTCACCAAATTCCTTCATAAACGAAAGAATTGATTCGTCCGTATGTTTCGTCGGAATTACTTCCAGCAGTTTTAAGTAACGTGGTGGATTGAAAAAATGTGTTCCTAAAAAGTGTTTTTTCAAATCATCACTGCAATCTTCAATCATTGCTTCGACAGATATCCCAGACGTATTTGAGCTGACAATACTGCCCTCTTTCCGGTATTCATCGATCCATTGAAAAATCCGTTTTTTAATTTCCAGATTTTCAGTTACAACTTCGATAATCCAATCTGCACCAGCAAGCTTTCCGATATCATCTTCAAAGTTGCCAGTCTCAATTAAATTCAGACTGTCCTTTGAAGTAATCGGTGAAGGCTTTTGTTTTAATAATGCTTTTTTACTCTTGTTAACTAATCGGTTTCTAACCGCTTTATCTTCCATCGTAAGACCTTGATTTTCTTCCTGCTTTGTTAATTCTTTCGGCAAAATATCCAGCATTAAGACTGGAATGCCAATATTCGCCAAGTGTGCAGCAATTCCAGAACCCATTACTCCAGATCCCAGCACCACCGCTCGCTTGATTGACAGCTTCATGTTGTATCCCCCAATCCGTTTTTTGAATGAATGCTCATTCATTAATTCGTAAAAAATATAAGATAGGCTCCTATCTCGTTATTCTTAGTATAAAATACTTTCTGACATTTCGCAATAAATATAGCAAAAATAATCTAATTATTTATCTTTAACGTTTTTTCTTCCTATAATAGTCTGCAACCGATATCCCCTCAGCAATACTCAAGGCGGCTATTGAAATATTATTGTGCAATTCGTTCATCATGCCTAAAAGTACGTATGCCCCTGGACAGCCCCAACTTAGTATACAAATTCCGTTATAACAGAGTTAGCAAGCTATATATAAATAACCTCTGAACAAATCTCCACAAGAGTATTCTTTAATTATTAATATCCATACTTAATCCTGAGATCACTTGATACATTAGCAATTACCCTTGTAAACCTCTAAAAGATATATCATAGATTTTAAGTAAATCGGAACGGTTACTGTTTACAAATCGGAATGGTTACGATATTATTAAGAATAGCTTTTTATTATTGAGCGTTTCTTGGGTAGTATTAAGATGAATTATAGGAGGAAATTACGTGAAGTCATATAAATTAATGATATTATTATTTGTTTTTTTCATAATTACTGCTTGTAGTAATACGAGTGATGATAATAACACAGAATCGAAAATCTACACAACTGTCTATCCTTTACAATTTCTTGTTGAAGAAATTGCTGGAGATACGGTAGAGGCAATAACAGTATATCCGCCAGGCGTGGACGAACATACTTATGAGCCAACATCTAAAGAACTTACAGATATTGCCGATGGGGAGGCCTTTTTCTATATTGGAGCGGGTCTTGAGGCTTTCGCTTCCACTGCAGCTGAGGCATTAAAAGACCAGGATGTAAAATTGATTGAAATTGGTGAGCACGAGGACCTCTTTCTCCATAATAATCATGAACATGGGCACGAAGAAGATGATGATCATCACGGCCATGACCATGGAGATATAGATCCGCATATTTGGCTTGACCCACTTCGGATGATTGATATTGCTCACATCATTAAAGATGAACTGGTTAAAACACATCCCGAGGAGATAGAATTATATAATGAAAATCTGGCTAATCTTGAAGCCGAACTTACGAAATTAGATAATGCATTTCAGCAATTAACAGAATCGAAGACAAATAAAAAGCTGTTAGTGACACATGCAGCTTTCGGATATTGGGAAGACAGATATAATATAGAACAAATCGCAATTCACGGACTGTCTACAGAGAATGAACCATCACAGAAAGAACTGATATCAATTATTGACACTGCAAACGAACATGGACTAAAACATATCATTTTCGAACAAAATGTTACAACAAGAGTATCTGAGGTTATCAAAGAAGAAATCAGAGCTGAACCTTTGACAATCCACAATCTTTCTGTTCGAACAGATGAGGATATCAGTGAACAACGTGATTACCTATCTATAATGATGGATAATCTTGAAGTTTTAGACAAAGCAATGAACTAAAAAAGAATGTAAAAGAAGGAAGTGAAAGCATGAACGAGCCAATCATAACAATGAATAATATTCGTTTTTCCTATGAGGACAAACTCATTTTAGATGATATCAACTTTGAAATATTAAAGGGAAAGTTCATGGGTCTAATCGGTCCAAACGGTGGTGGAAAAACTACTTTAATTAAATTAATGCTTGGTCTGCTGAAACCTGACCAAGGAGATATTAAATTATTCGATAAACCAATCGGAAAATTTAATGAAAGAAATAAAATAGGCTTTGTATCGCAAAAAGCAAATAGTTTTAATCTAGGTTTCCCAGCTACTGTCTTTGAGGTTGTTTCTACTGGACTCACTGCAAAGATAGGTTACTTTAAATTTTTAAATAAAGAACATAAAGCAAAAATTCTGCACGCGATTGGGTTAGTCGACATGCTTGACTATGCTTATGAAAACATTGGAAACCTCTCAGGTGGCCAGCAACAGCGAATTTTTATTGCACGGGCCTTGGTCAACGATCCAGAACTATTAATTTTGGACGAACCTACAGTAGGAATCGATCAAGAAAATGTGAAACGTTTTTATGACTTATTATTCAAGCTGAATCAAGAACAGGAAATTACGATGCTGCTTGTTACGCACGATACGGGTATAATGACAGAATATGCAACAGATATTGTTTGTTTAAATAAAACATTGCATTTTCACGGAAATCCAGAGGAGTATACTTCACTCTCAGAGCAAGATTTATCTTCTTTTTATAACCACCCTGTGAATATCGTTGCTCACAACCAGTAATGGAGGAAAAACTATGCTAGCAGATTTTTTTCAATATGATTTTTTAAGATATACATTTTTAACAGGATTATTAATTGGGATTATAGCTCCATTACTTGGGACTTTTATCGTTGTACGCCGTTTATCCTTAATCGCTGATGCGCTCTCACATGTAACATTAGCAGGTATTGCCTTTGGCCTTATGCTTGAGAAACTGCTGTTGATTACCTTCTCACCACTATACAGTGGAATGGCTTTCTCTGTATTTGGTTCCATACTGATTGAAAAACTGCGCAGTGTATACAAAAGTTACGAGGAATTGGCCATACCCATCATTTTATCCGCTGGAGTTGGCTTAAGTGTAATTTTTATATCTGTTGCGAATGGCTTTAATACAGATTTATTCGGCTATTTATTTGGATCTGTTTCAGCGGTAAGCAGAAATGATTTCTTTCTGATATTTATTATTTTTGCTGTTGTTGTAGCTGTTATTATTTTATTTTATAAAGAGCTATTTACATTATCTTTCGACGAAGAACATGCTAAAATTTCAGGAATTCATACAAAACAAATTCATTTATTATTTATTATTTTGACAGCATTGGTGATTGCTGCTTCTATCCGAATTGTTGGAGTGCTGCTCGTCTCCGCCTTAATGACCCTTCCAGTGGCGGCTGCAATGCGAATTGCTAAAGGCTTTAAACAAATGATGCTCTTATCTATTCTTTTTGGTGAATTATCTGTTATTATAGGCATAATAACTGGATATTATCTAAGTATCCCACCAGGTGGAACAATTGTTATGATTGCCGTCGCGATATTACTCCTATCAATTGGATATAAACGAGGGCGGAAATCAGCATAGAAAGTGAGGGAAACCTAATGAACACGAAAGAAGCTGTAGAGTTATTAAAAAATAAAGGTTATAAAACAACAAATAGAAGAAAAGATATTTTAACTTTCTTTGAGCAAGCTGATGGCTATCGGACAGCAAAGGATCTCCTGCAATTTATGGAAGAAAGATACCGCGGAATCAGCTTTGATACTGTATACAGAAACCTTCATCTATATAATGAAATGAAAATTCTTGAAACAACAGAATTAAATGGAGAAAAGCATTTTCGCATGAATTGCACAATGCACCATCACCATCATTTTATTTGCAGTATCTGTGGTAAGACAAAAGAAATCGATATTTGTCCAATGGATGATATAAAAAACAGACTGGAAGATTATATAATAGAGGATCATAAGTTTGAAATTTACGGCCTTTGCCCAGAATGTAAAGCAGCTTAGCCTTTTTAGTGAAACTCGTGTATACTACTTTTAGATATTATCGTATAGGAGTTTAAATGATGAAACGTTATAAAAATCTATTTGCAGTATTATTGACTATTTTTGCTTTAGCATTTATTGTGTTTGTTGGTTTTATGCAGCAAAAATTCAATAACCCGGAGTTCACCGATCTGTCTGCCGCTCAAACAGAAAATACCGCTGATGAAGAGAAGCAATCGAATGATGAAGACGATGCTGGCGGAGATGAAGCGGCTGCAGGAGCTGCTGGCGCAGTCGGAAACGACGAGGAAGAAAGCCAAACAGATGAAACTGCAGAGGTTTCTACTTCAACCAGAACAGTACTTGCTGATTCCTTATATGCGCGCAGCGGACCAGGCGTAGACTATGAAATCGCAGGACTTCTCGTACTTGATGAGACTGTACAAGTTGAGGACAGTGGAAACAAATGGGTAAAGGTGATTACCAGCGAATTCACAGGCTATGTGAACGAAAAATACTTATCGGAAGAATAAAAAACAGTGAAACCATTTATAGTAAATGGTTTCACTGTTTTTTTAATGTTACGAGAGAACTTCCTCTAATACTTTATTTTCATCATGATCCAGCATGTTTTTCTGGATTGTTTTTTCAATTGGTTTATTCATTTGTTTTGAAAGCTCCACTATCCCATCGCCTTCCCCTATCAGATAAATTCTTTCCCAGCCACTATCTTTAGCGAGCTTGTCTAGTTTAGGGGCAATTGATTTATACCAGCGTTGAATGTTAGCAGTATACCTTGATTCAAAACTATCTTTTTGCATATTAGGTCCACCAGCACCAGCAGAAGCAACCCGGCGCGGCCCTTGTTTTAGTCGCCAATCCTCTGTTTCTACATCTAACTCATAATAGAAAGTATCTAAAATTCGATTTGTTTCAGAGTTAATAACTTTAATTTGGTTCTGCTGAACGAGTATAACACCAAGTTTTGGATACATTTCCTTTAACTTGTTGAGCTGATTTAATTCTGGTGTGTCTTGCCAATAGAATTCATTATCTACACGCATTTGTACACACTTCGCAAACCAGATATCGTCATCGGCAGTCGCAAAAACAATTACGCTTCTCAAAAAGTCTGTTTCTTGTTCTTTAATAAACTTTGTCACTTTCTCTTTTATTTTCAGGAAATTTTTTCTTTCCTCTTTATTATCGTCTTGCTGTAAGTATTTGTCGAAATTGCGCATACCATTTTTGAAATGAATTTTCCATTCATCCCCTTGTTGATTTGGATCAGAACGGTCTGTGTTTAAATACATCGTGAACACTTTATTTGCATCGTCTTTTCTTACGTCTTTTAGCCATTTGATTGTTTCAGTAATTTTCCCACTCATTCTACTATACGGCCTCCTATAGAAAAGATAATTTTTTGTTCTTTTATGTATTTAACCCTAATTCAATTAAGTTAAACATTCAGATTAATTCTGGAGTTGCTCTCTAATCTTGATTTAATTCATTAAATGTGTATAATAATAAATAATTGCATATTTTAATTGTTTTCTAGGGTTCCGCAGCTAATATGCTGGACTGGTCCGAGAGAAAACTCATAGCTTATGCTGTGCCACGGAGGGATAAAAGCCTGGGAGAAACTGTTTAACAGTTTTCTCTCAGGCTTTTTGTTTTCCGGCAATAATAAAATCGGAGGTATCTCTTGTATGAATAAAGAATGGGTTAAAGTTTTTATTGCTGCTTTTTTTGAGGTATTTTGGGTTATTGGTTTGAAACACGCAAATGATTTTTGGACTTGGTCTGGAACTGCTTTAGCAATTTTTGTCAGCTTCTATTTGATGATTATGGCTGGAAAAAAACTACCTGTAGGAACCGTTTATGCTATATTTGTCGGTTTAGGTACTGCCGGAACTGTATTTTCAGAAATACTATTCTTTGGTGAAACAGTTGAAGCACAAAAAATAATCCTGATTTTAGTATTATTAGCTGGTGTTATTGGATTAAAATTAGTTACACCCGACAAGGTTCAGAAAGGAGATGCATCCTAATGGCATGGATTTCTTTATTATTTGCTGGTTTATTTGAAATGCTTGGTGTTACAATGATTAATAAATTGCATAAGGACCGTAATTGGCAATCATTGATTTTATTAATATCAGGATTTGGAATAAGTTTTATTTTACTCGCCTATGCGATGGAAACCCTGCCAATGGGTACAGCCTATGCAATTTGGACAGGAATTGGCGCTTCTGGCGGAGCAATTCTAGGTATGCTTTTATACGGGGAGTCAAAGGATTGGAAAAGACTACTATTTATCGGTATGGTGCTAGGTGCAGCAATCGGATTAAAGCTTGTTTCATAATAAATATAAAGAAAAAGATAATCCGCTTATAAGAAGTGATTATCTTTTTCTTTTTGTATCCATCATTCAACCGCAGTGAGCTCTGATTTAAATTGGCTGACTTCAATAATGACATAAACAGCGATATTCTCAAACCTTCTCTTACTCCCGATTATGTATTCGATTAACGACTAAAAAGCTATAAATTAATATTTAAATGTGAGAACTAAAAAGAGCCAGACAAAAGTCTGACTCTTTGATAATTTATGGTTTTATAATTCTTACTTTTTTAATTTGGTAACCGTCCATTTCTTCGATAATGAAGCGGTGGTTTTCATATTCAATCGTTACGCCCTCTTGAGCGTCAAGATTTGCTGTGAAAATCCATCCACCAATTGTATCAACCTCATCATCCTCAAGTTCGATACCTAAAATGTCATTTAGATCTTCTAAGTGTATTTTACCTGATACAATTAATGTTTTATCATTGATTTCCTGAACATCCGGCACTTCATCTTCATCGAATTCATCTCGGATGTCTCCAACGATTTCTTCCAATATATCTTCAACAGTAATTAAACCAGCAGTGCCACCGTATTCGTCGTTCACAATGGCCATATGAATTCTTTCCTTCTGCATCTTTAAAAGCACCTGTTTTATCGGTGTTGCTTCTGATATGTGAAGGATTGGCCGGATAAACTGTTCAATTCTTACATTTTTATCTTGGATATGTCCTGTGAAAACTTCTTTCAAGTTAACAAGACCAACGATGTTATCCTTGTCTTCATCAGCTACAGGGTATCTCGTAAACTGACCTTCAAGAATGACGTCAAGGTTGGTTTCAAAACTGTCCTCTTTTGAAAAGTAGACCATTTCTGTTCGAGGAACCATGATTTCCCTTGCTACTCGCTCATCAAATTCAAAAATGTTGTTAACATACATCATCTCTGCTTGATTAATTTCACCACTTTCAAAACTATCAGCAAGGATTAAACGAAGTTCTTCTTCCGTATGTGATTGTTCGTGGCTGCCCATTGGTTGAAAACCAAGTATGCGAACGATTAGTCGTGCAGATCCATTTAATAGCCAAATGAACGGATAGAGCAAGCGATAGAACCAAATAAGTGGTTTTGCAATAAACAATGTAACTTGCTCTGCCTTTTGAATTGCTATTGTTTTTGGAGCAAGCTCCCCAATTACTACATGCAGAAATGTAGCAATAATAAATGAGATAACAATCGATAAAGTCGTTACAGCTCCAGCACCAATGTTTAAGTACTCCAGAACTGGATGTAACATTTTCTCAAAAGTAGGTTCTGCTAAACGTCCAATACCTAGAGCAGTAATCGTAATTCCGAGCTGACAGGCTGATAAATATTCATCTAAATGGGTTATAACTATTTTAGCTGAAACAGCAGACTTTTTTCCATTTTCGATATGTGGTTCTAGTTGTGTACTTCTAATTTTTACAATCGCAAATTCCGCCATAACGAAAAATGCGGTAAGTCCTATAAGTACTGCAACTGCAAGTAAGTTAAATATGGGCAATACGTCCAATTAAGGTTCCTATTGCATTTGCAATAGGAACTTCACCTCCTAGGTTAATTTAAAATTTTATTTTTCGATTCTGATTCAATCAAAGAAGACAAAGCCACTAATGACTGAATCAAAGTTTAGTATTCTACTTTTAGTGCTTTTTACCTTCCCATTGAATCACCCACTTTTCTATTTTTCATTATAATATATCCAAAGAAATCAGTCTATACAGAACGTTTTATGATTGTATTTTTTTTCACCAGCCAGGTTTTAAGCGCATGCAGCAATTTATCCGATTTTTGCTTTTACCGCATTTTGAATCGTTTTGCTCTTCGTTCATTCTGCGGGAAATCCGTATTCCAAACATACTTTTCTGCGCAAAATTTCACGCTAAAACGTTGTAACGTTTCAGGTGTCTAACTCCATAAATAGAGAATAAAAAATCCATCCCCGTAAGGATGGATTTTTACGTTTTTTATTAGCGTACGCTGCGTACATGACCAGAGAATTTACCAGCCCAGTAGCCGCTTGACATGTCAGCCACTGCTAACCCTGTTGAGTTTTGAGCTCCGATGAATTTACCGCCACCTAGGTAGATTCCAACATGTCCGTTTGTTTTATAAGTGTCGAAAAATACAATGTCTCCTGGCTGCATATTGCTTGAAGAAACTTTTGTACCTGTACTTTGCAATCCAGATGTACTGGATGGAATTGAGATTCCTTCTTGAGCAAATGCCCATGAAACAAAACCTGAACAGTCAAAGCCGCCTGGTCCTTTTCCTCCCCAAACATATGGAGTGCCAAGGTGAGCAAATCCAGCGTTCGTTGCCGCGCCTGTTCCGCCAGAGGCTGCTGGTCTTGATTCTGATAATGTATTAAGTTTCCCGCCATCAGATGAATTATCAGCAGTTTCACTCGCTACCTGTGTTTCCTGTACTGGCTGTGTTAGTTCTTTAATATTTTGTCTTACTTCTTTTTCAAGTGAAGCAAGTTTGCTGTCCTTAATTTCAAGTTCTTCTACTTTAACAAGAAGTGTTTCTTCTTTTTCTTTTAATGTTGCTTTTTTAGCTTTGTTTTCATCTTGCTGCGTTTTAATCAGTGCTTGCATTCCTTCAAGCTCAACATTCATTTCTTTTAATTCGTCAAGTTTAGCAAGAACCTCATCTTGTTTATCTTCTACTTTCACTTTATCTTCTTCAATTTGCTCCATTAAAGCTGCATCGGAGTCTGTAATTTTATTTATCGCACTTACACGGCTGATAAAATCACCAAAGTTTTTTGATCCAAATAGAACTTCTATGTAAGAAATGTTTCCGCCACTTTTCTGATAAGCAACCGCACGTTCTTTCAAAATTTCAAAACGTTTTTCAATCGCTTCTTCAAGCTCAACAATTTCTTCTTCAAGCTTGTCTACTTCAGACTGTGTATTAGAAATATCATCTTCATTTTTCTTTAATACTGTTTTGTTTTCTTCTAGTGCCTTTGTAACACGTTCAATTTCATCATTAATTTCTTCTAGGTCGATAAGTAAATCTGCAACTTCTGACTCTGCATCAGAAAGGTTTGCTTTAATACTATCTCTATCTTGTTGAATCTGATTTTCCTTATTTTTTAGATTATCTAACGTATCTGCTGATGCTGGAGTACTGAAAAATACGCTACTTAAACCAACCACTGCAACAGTGGAAATTGTTACTAATGTCTTCTTCAATTTTCTCGTTCCCCATTTCCATCACAACCATTGCAGTACAATTTTATGTAAAATTTCATGTGTGTTCGCTTGCAATATCGTGAAATTTATATGTTTATTTTTTCTAGTACATGGGTAGTATAGCACCCTTAAATTTCATGCATGTTATAGTAATATTACAGTTATGTTTCAAATAATGACATATTATTTCTTTATATGTGAAAAATCGATCCTTTTAACTCTGAAAATCTCTATATTATCAACACGTTTTTCTTTTTATAGGTCGTTATGCCTGCAATTCTGCTGTAACAAATCCCTCTAAAATGATTATATTACAACTTTTTTTACAAAATAAGAAGGACAGTCATTTTTCGACTGCCCTTGGAATAATTACATCTTATTTATTCTTTTTGGAAATAATTATACAAGTTTGTTTTGAAATGCATAGATTACCGCCTGTGTACGATCTTGCACCTCAAGCTTACCAAGAACGTTACTCACATGTACCTTTACTGTTTTTAAAGCAATAAATAATTCATCAGCTATTTCCTGATTTGTTTTCCCTTTTGCAATTAGTAAAAGAATTTCTTTTTCCCGCTCTGTCAGCTGTTCGTGGGGTAAAATTTCATTTTTATTTCGCATACGATGCATAATCTTACCCGCGACCTCTGGCTCAAGAATGGATTGCCCGTTATATGTTGCACGGATTGCTTTTGCAATTTCATCTGCCTTGGAAGTTTTTAATAAGTAGCTCGTTGCTCCCACTTCTAAAGCAGGATAAACTTTTTCATCGTCAAGGAAGCTCGTTACAATAATAATTTTCGCCTCTGGCCAAGCTTCAATAATTTTCTTCGTTGCCTCAATACCATCCATTTCCTTCATTACGAGATCCATTAAAATAATATCTGGCTTCAATTCTAATGCAAGCTTTACTGCGGGCGCACCATCATCTGCTTCAGCTATAATATCAATATCCGGCTGAGCTGACAGATATGCTGAAACACCAATTCTAACCATTTCATGATCATCAGCAAATAATACTTTAATCATCACTCTTCCTCGCTTTCAGCTTTAGAAATTCCTTGCCGCTCATTCGTTTTAAGTATCGGCACTTTCACTTCGAGCCTCGTGCCTTCATTCGGCAAACTAATTACCTTAAAGCTCCCGCCGACCTCATATGCACGTTCTCGCATATTTTGCATCCCGTAGGAACCTGTTTTCAACTTTTTCATATCAAACCCGACACCATTATCGGTAATCCTTAAAATGACTGTCGCATCTCGAAAGATTAGCAGTAATTGGAAATTAGTCGCCATTGCATGACGTAAGGTATTAGACATCGCTTCCTGAATTATTCGAAACAGCTGATCCTCGATTCCCTTATCAACCGAAAAACCCTCCACATTCCAAGTAATATCCATTGTTACTTTCTGTTGCATTTCTGCGAGCAGCTCTTCCACACCTTTTTGTAAAGACTTTCCTTTTAATGCTGCTGGGCGTAAGTGCAATAGTAATGCCCTCATCTCTAACTGTGATTGATGAATCATTTTTTCTACAAGCCCTAATCTTTTTCTAAGGTCATTTTTCTCTGGAAGGTGATTATCGTTGATTGCTGACATCATCATCGAAGCTGCAAATAACTGCTGGCTTACTGAATCATGCAGCTCCCTGGCAAGCCTGTTTCGCTCCTGGACGACAATTTCCTGAAGGCTTTGCTCGCGTTCTTCTGCTCTTTCTGTTGCCAATTTCTGCGTATATTCTGTCTGCTGCTGCATACGCTCCTGAATAAGCTCTAATCGTTTCTGAATACTTGTGAGCTCATGGTATGGATCCTTCTCTGCAGATAGTCGCTGACCTTTACTCAAATCATCCAGCTTCTTTTCAATATGATACAACCGCTGTTTCCAATACCAGCCAACAGTTAAACCAAAAATTGTGCCACCTGCAATCAATAACCCAATAATCCATATGATAAATGAAACATTGCCAATCTTTTTCTCCCAAAGATATGAAATTTCTTCAAGAGGAAATACAAGAAAAACAAGTGACAGAACAGCCAAAGTGAAAATAAAACTGTATAAAATTGCCGGAAAGATATGCCGGATAACTGTACTCATATACGTCTCACCTCGATATCTCCTGAAAATACTGAGGTGATTATTTTTACTCTCGATGTTGCTAAATCATAATCTCTCGTTTGATAGTGTAAAGATTTATTCATCATTTTTTCATGGTTTTCATTAAAAATATGTGCTCTCCCAAAAATAGCACTATGATGGATGCTGACTTCTACTTCATAAGGCACATAAATTTCAATGTTCCCAAGTCCATGGCGAATAGAAATCACCGCTGTGTCATTTGGCAGAACTGTATTGCTTAAGTCTATTATTTTATCCCCCATAAAGCTGTGAATATTTACATCTCGCCATTGGTAAGCTATTTCATCTGTATACTGATCATCAAAAATTGTATGGTCAAATAATAGTTCCATCTTCAAAAGCGGCTCTTGATTTGCTGTTCTTCCTGGCAGGATTGGAGCTTCATGCCTTGCATCCCGTGTTGATTTTGTAAAATTAACTATAAAGAGCACGACAGCTACTAAGATTAAAAACCTTACTGCCATCAAGTTGAGGACGGAAAAAACCAGACTGGCAAGCGATACCCAGAATAAGATTTTCCCCCAAAGCATATCAAATTTCTTCCAGCCGATATATATAAATATGGCTGAAAAGATTGCTGGAATAATGGCTCCTCCATAGAAGAAAATAACTTCGAATACAAAGAGGATGACACCAATTATAATTATCCAGTTGTAGTTTCCAGTTGGAATATGTTTAAACATTGCTGTAGTCCTCCTCGCATTCGAAAACTATTGAATAGACGCAGATACAATCTGCGTCTATTCAAGTATAGCATGTTTCATTCTATCTTTTCTTCTAAATTTTTGATTTTTTAACTGCTCTATATTGCCTGTATTACACTATTCGCTCTTACTATTCTTTTTTTCTTCCATTTCCTTTTCAAGTTTAGCAATTTTAGTGTCAAAACCGCTCTTGTAAAAGGCATTGTTTACTTGATACTCCAGGTTTTCAATATATTGTTCAAGCTCAGCAAACTTAGCAAACGGCTTATCTGATACGTCTTCGATTACACGGTTCATTTGCTGGTTTGCTCTTGCAATATTTTCTCGTCCCATTAATTCCATACGGCGCATATGCATATCTTTTAGACGGTGTTTCATCTCTTCATATTTGTTTTCCAGGGAAGTCAACTGTTCAATTGCTTCCTCACGGCTTGCTTTTAAGCGTATTGCACGTGCTTGATATTCTTCATGCTCTTTCATCGCGAAATCATATAAGTCAGCCTCTTCGGCCTTTTCAGCGACTTCAGACTGCTTTAAGCGCTTATCTGCTAGATCCTGCGCTTTTAAATACTCACGAGAGAATTCCTCTTTTAATTTGTATTGACGTTCAATCAGTTTTCTAACCTTCTCTTTTTCCTGTTCACTCTGACGCAGATACTGATTTAAAGCAGTGATTGGATTTTTCTGCTCCTTTTTATCCATTAATTCATGTAAGTCTGCTGAAATACTGTCCTTCATTCGCGTGAAGATATTTATAGCCATACGTAATCTCTCCTTTTAATTGTCCGTTTTATTTAATTTCTTTACTGATTATCGATTGAGGTCTGCCCATTCTTTTTCAAAGTTTGTAAATGGGTCCTCATCCTTCATTTCATAAATAACTGGGGAATCTTCTATTCCCTTCCAGTTTTTATAAATTAGATAGAGCATATAAATTGCAGCTACTCCAATCAAAGCATAAATATTTGATAAGGTTACGCTTAAGACAAGCATTCCTACAATTGCCCAGCCGATTTTCCCCGCAACGGCATCAGCTTTCATAAACTTTTTAAATACGATATACAGGAGCCAAATACTTAATCCAAATATCACCATTGGTCCAAGGTTTGCCAGTAAAACAAAGAAAGCGATTAGCCCCCCAATAAATAATACAAATTTAGTCATTTGCTCTGCCTCCTTTCTTGATCTTGATTTAATCTTATCGTGAATAACGTATCAGGATAATGAGCCTGAGATATATCTTGAATTAGGACTTGAGGCGTATTTAACATAAGCCTGAAAATGGGAAGGTCTGGGCTTGCCCCTAACTGTCCCGCAATAAAAAGGAATAGCACACAGTGCTATTCCTTTTTATTCGAAACACCTCAACAATTTATCTTTTTTTAATTTTTTTAAAAAAGGGTTTTAGATTTATATGCAGAATTATGTAATATCAGAGCGCTCTTACATAAATAATTTTAAAAAGGGATTTTTTATGAAAAAGTAATTCTCTAGAGCATCTCTCATTTCTTTTTTATGGAGGCGATTACGTGGATCATGATGAGTATGAAGTATATTTGAAGCAGCAATATTCCCATGAGATTCGACCGTTACAATCAGTTAATAAAGTTATCTCCGCATTTCAAAAAAAATTAGATATTGTCGAAACGGAATTATCAGAACCCGAATCTATTTTCTTAAAAATGACAATGCTTAACTATATTTATGTACACATAAAAAACCCTATAACATCTAACTTGGGTAACCTAAATTTCATTTCGTATGAAGTAGTAAGAAATGAAAAAAGTGATCATTACTACAATCAAATGAGGATTTCATCTGGTAATGAAAGCATCCTTGTCATTATTGAACCCCAGTTAAATGAAATAACTTCCAATTGCGAAGAACTAAAAGTGGATATGATTATCGAACGTGGAATCGACACATCTCATGTTAATCAAGATACAGATGAGTTTTTTGCATATCTAATGCTTTTTGATCATAATGAGAATCATTGACTACGACAGAGGATAAAAAGCCAACATTTTATAGAAAAGTGAAAGAGTTACAGGAAAATTAATTCTCGATTTTAAGAGTCTATTCTCGGGTAACGTCAGGGAAATGTGCTTAGCGTTGTAAATCAGCTTTTTCTTGACGCCACCCGATCAACAAAAAAGATAGGGCATCTATCATTTATTGATTGATAAATGCCCTCAGACTGCCGAGAAAAAACATCTACTTTCTCGACAGCTTGAGGAATAGCACACTGTGCTATTCCTTTTTACGTTTTTTTCGCATTCTGATATAAAGATAAATAACAACTACAACAGTGATCGCAATTAAGACATAGACAATATTTGAATAGACGTCCATAAATCCTAAAATATTCTCCCAATTCGCACCTAGTACTACTCCTACAGAAATAAGAAGAATATTCCAGATCAATGTCCCTATTGTAGTTAACAAGAGAAATATGGAGAACCTCATATTTGACATCCCTGCAGGAATTGAAATTAAACTCCGGATTAAGGGCACCATCCGGCAGAAAAATACTGTCCAATAACCATATTTATCAAACCAGGCATCAGCCTTATGGACATCTTCCTTTTTTATTCTAAGAATATGTCCAAAACGGTCAATGATTTTTTCTAACCGTTCAACATCAATTAACATGCCAATACCATATAAAATCATTGCACCAATTACAGATCCTAATGTGGCAGCAATTATTACTCCTAATACAGTAAGTGTGGAATAGGTAGTCAGAAATCCGCCAAATGGCAAAACAATCTCCGACGGGATGGGTGGAAATATATTCTCTAAAGCCATCATGAGAAAAATTCCCAAATAGCCAAACTGCTCCATTATTTCTGTGACCCAGCTTTGCATAAATACCTCCTGAATGGTGAAGCTTCTAATAGTGTAGACTGGCTTTATGTACTAATGTATTTAGCCAAGTCTAGTATATCTGACATTCTTCTTTATATTAAATATACTTTAAATCTATAGATTTATGCATGTATAAGGAAGTATGCTTATGAAAGCTGAAATTCTTTTGCAATTAATTCGTAGGAACGCTTTCTTGCTTCATAATCATGTGTAATAGTTATAATCATAAATTCGTTCGTTTCATAAATCTCTGAAAGCTTTTCCAATGCAATTCTTACTTCAGCAGGATTGCCAATAATCTGCCGGTGATTTGACTTTCTAAGTGAATCAAGATCTTCTGCAGTGAATTCATACTCCTTCGTTTCTCCTATTGAAGGGACAAATCCATTTCCAAGTCCTTGATCTTGCATAAGCTTCCATACCTGATTACTTAGAGCAAGCTCTTCTGCCTCTTCCGTTGTTTCCGCACAAATTACGGATACAGTCACCATGGCAAGCGGCTTTTCACCTTGAAAGTTATCAAAATATCCTTTAATTATCGACGGACCATCTTCATCACTCATAAAGTGGCCAAAAACATATGGCAGGCCTTTTTCCAGTGCAAGGACAGCACTTTTTACACTTGTACCAAGCAGCCATGGAACAGGCTTTTCTTTTGGGACAGGAGTCGGTTGTACTTTTGAAAAAATATGTTCTTCCGAAAAGTCATTGTGAAAGAACCGCAATAAATCATCTACCTTTTCAGGATACTTCCGCACTTGCTCAAGAAAGTTATCAACTAGAGCAATGGACGCTTCAGCTGAACCGCCTGGTGCTCTTCCCAATCCGACATCTACTCTGCCTGGATACAATGAAGCAAGCAGATTGTACCTTTCTGCGATATTATAAGCCTGATAATTCGGAAGCAGTACTGCACCCGACCCAATGCGTATTTGTTTTGTTTTGGAACCAATTATCCCTAGCAGAATATCTGGAGCAGGACTAGCCAGCCCTTTAAAACCATGGTGCTCCGCAATCCAATATCGCTTAAACCCTAGTTTATCAGCAAACTGAGCAAGTTCTATTGTAGCTTCGAGTGCCTCCTTTGCAGTTTTCCCATTAGAAATTGGCACTTGATCTAGTATACTTAGCTTCATTATTCTAACCTTCTTTCAATATTGGGAAATAATATACTACAAGTTTTGACTTTAGCCTCTTTTCACTAATGCCGATTGCACATAATGATATAGAAGCTCTTCCGTATTTATTAATGAATCTTCATGTGTACGTTCAAAAGCATGGGAAGAATCAATCCCTGGACCTATGAGCCCATGTACAATATCGTGTCCTGCGCGAATTGCTGCTGAAGCATCTGAACCGTAATAAGGGTATATATCCAGCTTATATCCAATATTATTGTCCATTGCTAATTTGGCCAGATTTTTTCGCAATCCGTAATGGTATGGCCCAGAAGCATCTTTCACACAGATGGATACAGTATATTCATCTGTAGATTGTCCATCTCCCATTGCTCCCATATCGACAGCTAAATATTCAACTGTTTCAGGCGTAATATTAGAGTTGCCGCCATAGCCAATTTCCTCATTATTAGAAATAAGAAAATGCGTTGTGTATGGTAAAACAATGTTTTCAGCTTTAATTCTTTTGATGAGCTGAAGCAGCATGGCAACACTCGCTTTATCATCTAAATGACGCGATTTGATAAAACCGTTATTGGTAATTTCAACACGTGGGTCAAAGGAAACAAAATCTCCTACTTCTATCCCAAGTGCACGTACATCATCAGCATTTTCAACCTTTGCATCAATTCTCACTTCCATATTTTCTTGATTGCGCTTCACATCACCAGCATTTTTATAGACATGTACAGATGTTTGATGCAGAAGAATGGTGCCTGTGAAAATATTCCCTGATGCTGTTTCTATTTCACAGTACTCCCCTTCAACTGAATTGTAAGTAAAGCCGCCAATTAAATCCAATCGCAGACGTCCATTACTTTTCACTTCCTTAACCATGGCTCCCAAAGTATCTACATGTGCAGTTAACATGCGATGCTCTTCATTGTTTTTTCCTGGTATGGTTGCAATGAGACCACCTTTACGATTTCTATAACTTTTAACATTTAATTCATTTAGTTTTTCTTCGATGAAGGAAATTACCTTTGAAGTATTTCCGGAAGGGCTTGGAATTGAAACAATTTCTTTAATCAGATTTTTCGTTTCAGTAATATTCGGATATATTGTCAATTTTATTCTCCTCACCTTTTGTTTGATTCTATTTTATCACAGGTTAAGTGAACTAGTCTTTTTTCGTTTCTATTTCTTCTATCTGGTCAATCATTTTCTCTGCTGCCCGACGGTAGTAATTACTCATATTTACAAAAGAAAGAATAAGCAACAGTTTCTCATAATAAGAATCATGCTTATCATCAATCTGTTCCGCTTTTCCCCCTGCCTGCACGCTTAATTGAATACTATTATCTTGAAACTCTGCAGCATTAGCTTCTGCTAACTCGAGATAACTTTCATAAAGTGCTTCCAGATCAAAAGCATTTTCTGTAATATCCTTATTTAATTTCGTTACCGTATGCTTAATATCACGAATCGACAGCACTGTCTTCATCTCATAAATTAGATTCATCAGCATAATGTGCTGTCTCGAATACTTTTTATTTTGAATCGGGAAAAACAACTTCCCCTTGGAATAATTGTTAATCATTGTTTTGGTTAATATTTTTTCTTCCGGTGTACGCTTTGTTGCTTCAAATTTTTTTTCAAATAATTGAATGACCTGGTCCATATACAAATCTAAATCAGGAATATCCTCGCTTGATAGATTTGTATCGAGATGTAAATCTGCCAATAGTTTTTCTATATTCATTATTCTTTGCTCCTTTTGGGCCAGAGGGTTATCCATTGATTGTCCCTCTGCTTGACTTGCTTGCAAATTCATTATATCATTATGATGTGGTTTTTGAAACTACATCATAAAGTTAAGGGGGTTGTTCTGGTGAATCAGTATATTAGGGAACCAATTAATGGACTTACACATTTATTTGGTGCGGTATTAGCTATTGTTGGATTGATTGCAATGATAATTAAAGCAGTGTCTGAAGGTTATTCGAGTGTTGGTATTGTTGCAGTCATTATTTTCGGTGTGAGTATGATTCTGCTCTACTCCGCTTCTGCAACATATCATATGGTCATTGCAAAAGATAAAGTAATTGCTTGGTTAAGAAGAATAGACCACTCCATGATTTTTGTATTAATTGCAGGAACATATACTCCCCTTTGTTTAATTAGCTTAAATAATACATTGGGCTGGATTCTCTTCAGTGTGATTAATGGCTTGGCAATACTCGGAGTAATTTTTAAATTAACATGGTTTAACTCTCCCAGATGGCTGTCGACATCGATTTATATTTTAATGGGCTGGCTAGTCATCTTTTTCACAGGTGAGCTTGCTCCTTCATTAGGGACAGCTGGCATGGTATATCTTATCCTCGGTGGTGTTGCATATACAATTGGCGGCATTATTTATGGATTCAAGCCTAAGTTCCTTCAATTTAAAGACTGGGGCTTTCATGAGATCTTCCACATATTCATTCTGGTTGGAAGTCTGTTCCATTTTATTTGTATTTATTGGTATGTGCTGTAATAGCGGGACAAGCAAGTACTTCATCTCTGTCCCTAATAATTCGGGACGTCCAGGAAAGTGCCTGAACGTCCCGTTTATTATTGGGCTTCTAGTGAACTGATAAATTTCTCAAATGGGGCATTGGCTGTTTTTTTCCATGCTTGGATTTTTTTAGTATCATTTTTAAAATAATATTCTAGGCCTTTCTTCAACTCTTCTACTGCATCCGGATGTGCCGCTAACTCTTTTTGAATTTCATTTAAGTTATTTTCCCAATGGATACCTGGACTATTCTCATTATCATAGTGTATATATGGATACTTTTTTGCATATTCAAGCAATACATCGATAGGGATTCCGAGATAAAGTTCTAAGGCAATTAAATTACCTGAGAATTGATTACTTGCCCCTTCCTCCAAGGCTTGCTTCTGGAGACTTGCTGCTTCAGCATAATCCCCTTGATACATAAGTGCATTTGCATGCATACTTTTAACAAAAGGATCTGCAGAACCATCGTGTTCCTCTTTGTAGAATTCATACCACTTCTCATACGCTTCCCAATTCTTTAGATCATAATAGTAATTGACCACTTCATAAATATCCCGAGTGTCTTTTGTTATTTCAGCCAGTTTTTCAACATATGGAATTCTTAATGATTCCAGCGTTTCCCAGGTGCCATCCCCCTTAATTCCAATTACATTTGTAATCATACGCAGGCTATGCACATCCCTCGGGTCTTCTTTTACTGCTTTTTTATAGCTTGCGAGAGCTTCCTCAAGCTTTGAATCTAATAGCTGCTCATCCGCCTCTGTTAATTCTCGCTCTTCTAAATATAAAATCGGTAAATTGCCTATTGTTCCTTCATTTAATCGGTAGCCGCCACTCTGGGTTAATAATTTTCCATTATCATCATATGCTTGAACGCCCCAGGAAAATTTTCCTTTTGGGTTTGCAAAGCCAAGTAATGTTGCAGGTGAAAAATAATCCTCTTCTGTTTCCTCTTTACTCAAGATACTATTTGATCCTAAACTGTAAAGTGTTTCAATCGGGATAGTTGCCTCAGTTTCAGTAAACTTCATATCAAGACTATAACCATAGGAGGCATTTTCTTCTTCTACATGAAATTCAATCATATAATACGAAGCTTTTTCTATCTCTTCCCATACAAAATAGATTTCATCTTTGGTAAGAACTTCCCCATTTACCGGTGATAATACCTCCATTGTTTCCACAAGATTAATATCATAAGAAATATTTGCATCACCACCAACGACAATCCAATCATCCATATCAACCGGCCAAGTATACCCATCAATATCATCAAACATAAAGCCTGCATATAGTTGGTAGTCCCCAGGTATGACGTTTTCAATTTCATAATTTCCATTTTCATCTGTGGTCACTTGATACATTTCATCGCGTGAGATTGATTGATTCACATAATTTGCTTCCCTTAAATAAATTCCTGTGTGGGCAATTGGCGTACCATCATCACGAGTCACTTTTCCAGAAACTGTAGTTCCTTCCCCATCATAAATATTTGAAGCAATAAGCAATTGACTTTCCATTCGTTTTAATTGTTCATAAACAACTGCCTGTTCAATTGCTTCTTCATTTTCCTCTTTTTTATAGTCGGCTTCATACTCCTTAAGCGCCTTTTGTACTTCCCCTAAGGCTTCCGTTTTCTTTCCTTGCCTCACCATGACTTCAGCATAGTATTTAGCTGCCTCTGCCTGATAGTAGGACTGTTCGTCAGGTATTTTCGTTAACATATCCTGGATATGTTTTTCTGCCAAATCCAATTGATTCGCCTTTAATAGCAGCTGAATACGTGTTAAATTTAATTCATACTGCTGAAAATCATCCCCCGACTGTTCAAAACGCTCAAGTGCCAAATCATAAATCGTTTCAACCCGGTCAAAATCTTCTCTTTGGGCGGCATCTCCTGCGAGATTTCTGGCTACTTCCACTAAGTAATAATCTATAGGCCCATTTTTCAAATAATCTTCTAAATAAGGAAACTTATCCTCCCAGCTAAATCGCACAGAGTCAGCATCAACATAGCTGGAGGTGGACATAGGTCCAACATAAATATCATAGTTATCCAGGCCGTCATCTTCTAAAAAGTATTTCTGAATAATTTTGTACTTTTGTGAAGGCATTATTTTATCCTCAAGCAGAGCAAAAATCTGTTCCTTTCCCCGTATTTCCCCGTTCGCTATATTATGCTTGGCAATCATAAGCTCAATTTGCGGTAAAATATACATACCCGACAAAGGCAAAATGATAAAAATAGCCATAAGAATCATAACAAGATGTTTTAGTTTAAGCGTAATCCTAGTCTTCATCCGCAATCCGCTCCTCTATTTCATCCTTCCAATAGGTGCTGCCGCCTAATTCAATAAGTTCTTGATGCTCTAATTCCCTATTATCATATACATTAAAAAATCCATAGCCAAATAGCAGCAAAACAAAAACAGAGCTTACTGGAAGAAGCGGAATCGTGATTTCTTTATTCCAGAACCGCCTTACTTTCGTTCGCCAGTCTCTAGGAGTAAGCTGCTTTAAAACTTCTTCCTGTTTCATAAATACAAGATTTTTTAATTCATTATCAAGTTGTTTCTTTATTTGTTTCTTCTCTCCCACTTTTCACTTCCTCCTTCACTTCTAAAATTTGTTTTAATTGCAATTTTCCGCGCTTTAAACGTGATTTTACCGTATTCTCCTTTATTCCCGTCAAATCAGCTATTTCCGTAATTTTTAATTCATTGAAATAAAATAGCGTAATCATTTCCCTATACTTATAATCGAGCTGCTGAATAGCAGTTGTTATATGCTGATTCCACTCCACTTCCAATAAATTATCTTCTGGGCCTGGGGAAGTCTCATTTTCATTAAAGCGCTCCATAATATCAAAATTGAGCAAAATATTTTTCCAGCTCCATTTCCGCATTTGCTCACGACAGCGATTCATTGTAATTGTTGTGAGCCAGCTCTTCAATACGGATTCATTTTCCAGCTGAGATATTTTTTCAAAAACAATTAAAAACGTATCTTGAACAGCCTCTTCTGCTGTATGATGATCCTTTAATAAGAGAAAAGCCATGCGCAGCAAATAATCTCCGTAAAGCTCCATTAGCTCTATTAGTGCATGCTCTTCCTTTCTCTTTAACCTGTCGATTAGGCTCAAACTATTCCCTCCCCCTCACAGATAAGATGCAGCCTGCTCTTAAAAAGTTGCACTTCTTCTTAAAAATATAACTAAACTCGATTGTACAGCAAAAAACAAAAAGTGCTATTCCCCGGATAACCGAAAAATAGCACTTTTATTGGCAAGTCATGAAGACTTCCGTTATCTATATTTAGTTAATCATCTTATGCATTTCAATCAAATTGAATGTTCGAACCGAACGTGGTAAGAAACTGCGGATTTCATCTTCGTTATAACCAACCTGCAGGCGCTTATCATCCAGCATAATCGGTCTTTTTAAAATCCCTGGATTTTCTTCAATCAATTTTAATAAGCTTTGAAGGGGCAGCTTTTCCATATCAATATTTAAACGCTGATAAACTTTAGACCGTGTGGAAATAATTTCTTCTGTTCCATTATCAGTCAGTCTAAGAATTTCTTTTATTTCATCCCTTGTTAAAGGTTCGGACATAATATTTCGCTCTTTAAATGGAATGTTATTATTTTCAAACCATTTCTTTGCCTTTCTACAGGAAGTACAACTTGGAGTAACATAAAGCGTAACCATTCAAACACCTCCACGAAATTTACAAAGCAATTATTTGTAATTAAATTATACGTAATTAAGTATATTGTACATGAAAAGTCATGAAAAGTCAACCTCGGTAAGATAAAAGTATTAGGTAAACTAAAAAATGCTTACCTCAACTTAATGAGGCAAGCATTTTAAGATTAGATGCGATTTCCAATTAATTTTCAGTCAGCTCGTAAACTGCTCCGCCTCTGTCGATCCTTTCAACGCTGTCGTAGAGGCAGTTCCGCCAGAAATAACCTGTGCTACTTCATCAAAATAGCCTGTACCTACTTCACGCTGATGTCGTGTTGCACTGTAACCATGCTCCTCACTTGAAAATTCATTCTGCTGCAGTTCAGAGTATGCTGCCATTCCTTCGTCCTTATATTTCCTGGCAAGTTCAAACATACTGTGATTCAAAGCATGGAAGCCTGCTAATGTGACAAACTGGAATTTGTACCCCATTTTCCCAAGCTCTCGTTGAAAACTTGCAATCTCATCATCGGAAAGCTTTCGTTTCCAATTAAAAGATGGCGAACAGTTATAAGCCAATAATTTGTCTGGGTACTTTTCATGGATTGCATCAGCAAATTGCTGTGCTTCTTCTAAACTAGGTTCTGATGTTTCACACCATATCATATCAGCATATGGAGCATAAGCTAATCCGCGGGCAATTGCTTGGTCAAGCCCTGACCTTGTTCTGTAAAACCCTTCAGAAGTGCGTTCTCCAGTAATAAAGTTTGCATCATATGGATCGATATCACTTGTGATCATATCAGCAGCATTTGCATCTGTACGTGCGATAATTATAGTCGGCGTGCCCATCACATCTGCGGCAAATCGCGCCGCAATTAAATTCTTTACTGCAGTTTGTGTAGGCAATAAAACTTTACCACCTAGATGGCCGCACTTCTTTTCCGAAGATAACTGATCCTCAAAATGCACACCAGATGCCCCTGATTCAATCATTGCTTTCATTAATTCAAACACATTAAGTTGACCTCCAAATCCAGCTTCCGCATCAGCTACAATTGGAGCAAACCAATCTATCTCTGTATCTCCTTCTGAATAATGAATTTGATCTGCCCGCTGTAAAGCTTGATTAATTCGTTTCACAACATTCGGCACACTATTTACTGGGTATAAACTTTGATCCGGATACATCTGACCTGCCATATTTGCGTCAGCAGCGACCTGCCATCCGCTTAAATATATCGCCTTCAAACCTGCCTTGACCTGCTGTACAGCTTGATTTCCAGTTAAAGCACCTAAAGCGTTTACATAATCTTCCTGATGAATTAACTCCCATAATTTCTTTGAACCGCGCATTGCTAATGTAAACTCTAAATCAATTGATCCTTTTAAGCGAATGACCTCCTCCGCAGTATATGGCCGTTCAATTCCCGCCCAGCGCTGATCCTTTTTCCATTGCTCTTGTAATTTAATTGCACGTTCATTTGTCATTAATCTCTTCCTCCCTTTATTAATTGCTCATATGCCGGTATCGTCAAAAATTCACCAAATGAGTCTTGCTTGACTAACTCCTCAAATATTCCAGCTGCCTGTTCAAAGTTTCCAGTTATGAAAGCTTCTCTGCCCTTTTGACTTTCAATCTTCTCTAATTCTTCTTTTAATAAATGCTCAACAAGCTCCATCGTCACCTTCCGTCCATCCGAGAGGATTCCTTTCGGAGAGCGTAACCATTGCCATACTTGAGCTCTTGATATTTCTGCTGTTGCAGCATCCTCCATTAAATTATTGATTGGTACAGCCCCTGTTCCTGATAGCCATGCAGCCGTATATTGAATCCCAACATTGATATTTGTTCGCAGACCTTCTCCGGTAATTTCCCCAACAGGTAATTCAAGCAAATCCTGTGCATTTACTTTTACATTTTCGCGTTTCCTGTTTATTTGGTTTGGTGTGGGCATTATCTTGTTAAAGATTTCTTTAACAAGCATGACCATTCCCGGGTGTGCAACCCATGTTCCATCATGTCCATCCCTAGCTTCACGTTCTTTATCTCTTCTGACCTTGTCAAAGGCAATCTGATTTGCAGCGGGATCATTTTTTACTGGTATATGTGCTGCCATCCCGCCGATTGCCATTGCATTGCGCTTATGGCAAGTTTGAATTGCAAGTAAGGAGTATGACCTCATAAATGGTACTTCCATCGTAACCTCAGATCTGTCAGGTAAAATTCGCTCCGGGTGCTGATGAAATCTTTTAATATAGCTAAATATATAATCCCACCGTCCGCAGTTCAAGCCAGCAGCATGCTCTCGGAGCTCATACAATATCTCATCCATTTCGAAGGCAGCTGTAATCGTTTCAATTAATACAGTTGCTTTTATCGTACCTTGGGAAATCCCAAGCTCATTTTGCGAAAATACAAAGACATCATTCCACAGACGTGCCTCCAGATGATTCTCCACTTTTGGCAAATAAAAATAGGGGCCTGTTCCTCTTTCCAATAATTCCTTTGCATTATGAAAAAAGTAAAGTCCAAAGTCTACTAAACTAGCTGACATCAGCTCTCCATTAACTTGAATATGTCTTTCTTCTAAATGCCAGCCACGCGGACGAACAATTAGTACAGCCGTTTCCTCCTGCAGCTCATATCTCTTTCCATTTCCTGCTACAAAATCGATTGATTTCCTTATTGCATCTCTTAAATTAATTTGTCCATTGATTACATTTTCCCAAGTAGGTGAGGTCGCATCCTCGAAATCAGCCATAAAACCATTCGCCCCTGAATTCAACGCATTAATAATCATTTTCCGATTGACTGGGCCAGTAATTTCTACTCTTCTATCCTGCAAATCCCTAGGCAATTGTCCAATTGTCCAGTTTCCTTCGCGGATGTGCTTCGTCTCCTTTAAAAAGTCCAGCTGTTTGCCTTCATTCAATCCCTCCTGCAGCTGTTGCCTGTATTCCAAAAGATGTTTACGCTGTTCATTAAAATTACGATGCAGCTTCTCAAGAAATTCCAATGCATGCGGTGTCAGTATTTCTGAGAATTGTCTTTCATGAGTTATTTCTACAGTCGATTGATTCATTAGCATCCGTTCTCCTCCTCGTCTCTGTTGTATAACTTTCTTAACATATCTTCAATTGTACTATAACAGGAAATCTAAAAAAATATTACTCATTTATTCAGCCCTTTTTGACAAACAGTAGTCACATTCCATAGTAAAACTTTTAGAGTCTACCTCCTTGCCACACTCTGGACAAGCAAGCTTCTCATTCTGTTTCATATTACCGCCCTCCTTTTATATAACAATCTATTATATTTTATTTTGTTGTATAACAGTCTATGCGAAATTAATTAATAATGCAATACCTTTTCATAAAAAAGTTTGAAAATTTATTATTGAAAAAATATAATAGTCTCTTAAGTGATTGGTATTCCAGAGATCACGGCCTTGTCTGATTACTTTTTATTAACCTGACTTATTTTTGAATCGTTATTTTGTATATCGATTTGCATAGGAGCTTGCTACAAAAGACTCTGGTTTTATTTTAGGTTCAATGCCTAATGATTCCATTCTTGAAACCATCTCATTGACAAATATTCTCGTTTTATTTTTTCTTCCAGAACCAATATCTATATGACCCTCAATGCTGAAGGATGCACCTCTATAAATATTTGGCAGGATGACGCTGATTAACTGCTCCTTCATCTCATCACTAAACATTGATACAACTTCTTCAGTTAACGTTGTTTCATAGGAGATTCGTTCATGTAAATTTATCATTTTCCTTGGTATCATTACCTTTCGGATACATGCCCAGGCACCTTTCGTTTCACGCTGAATAACGATGCCGGTGATGAACAGTGTATAGGAAGCATGTACTTGCGAATCTGTTCCGAACATTAATTTATAACTTCCATTTGGGTCACCCTTCATAAATTTTAAAATGTGCTGGAACACTTCAATAAAAGACATATCTTTTCTTGTCAGGTTGTGGAATGAAAAATTATATACTTTTAGTCCAGCCATAAGATAAATTTTTCCCCCTTCAAAATTGAAGATTTCTATTCCCTATATAATTATTATAGCCACTTGCCTTTGTAAATATTTTAAAGAATATATGAATTGTTCTTGATTTTTAATTCTAAAATAAATTAATAAGCCAAAAGTATTCAGCTGCTTAAATCAACTCTTTATAAAGGGGATCTGGCATCTGTATTCTTCTTATAATTATGCTGATTAATCACTTTCAAGTCAGGTATAGATTGTCATGCTGCTTTTATGTTTACCTGAATGGATTGGCTCATAACTAATGTGGTCACTGTACATATGTTATGCTATATTACACTGAGAAAGCGGATTAATTTTCGAACACTGTTTTTTTAATTCACAGCTGTGATGCTATAATGGATGAATATCATTTATGATCAAGGAGTAATACAATGGCGAAAAAAAAATACTATGTGGTTTGGGCTGGCAGGAAACCCGGGGTTTATTCAAGCTGGACTGACTGTCAGGCACAAACAAATAACTTTAAACAAGCAAAATTTAAAGCTTTTGAAAGTCATGAACAAGCAGAAAAGGCTTATCGCGATGGCTGGGAATCTCATTGGGGAAAAGGTAATTCCAAAAAGACGGGAGATAACCAATCGAGAATAGCTGAAGCGGGAACCAGTGAAATTGATTATAACAGTATTTCGGTTGATGTCGGGACACGAGGCAATCCGGGTCCAGTGGAATACCAAGGTGTTGACACTAAAACAGGAGAAGTCATCTTCTCATATGGTCCAATCAGCAAGGGTACAAATAATTTAGGTGAATTCCTTGCGATTGTTCATGCACTCGCATACTTAAACGAGCTGGGAAGCAATAAAGTAATTTACACAGATTCCCGGAATGCTATGAAATGGGTAAGAGAAAAAAAGGTTTCTACCACTCTTAAAAAAGACGGAACTACTGCTGAAATATGGGAACTAATCGACCGTGCTCTTCACTGGCTTCACACCCATTCATATGACAATAAAATACTGAAATGGGATACAAAAAAATGGGGAGAGATTAAAGCAGACTACGGAAGGAAATAATAAATAGTGATACAACTTCCTATCCTCCCTTTACCTTAATTCCAGCTTATTCACATACGCATCCAGTCTTTCACATGCCATGTGAGACCGAATGGCGTATAATGTATATAACAGATAAAGAATGGAGAATAAAAATGTACAAATTGATAGCAATCGATATGGACGGCACCCTTTTAAATGATCGTCACGAAGTACCGGGGGAAGTCAAAGCTGCATTAGCTGAAGCGAAAAGACAAGGAGTTAAAATAGTACTCTGTTCCGGCCGGCCGATAGGCGGAATGCGCAGCTATATTGATGAATTAATCCTAAATGAAATTGGTGATTATGCCATCGCATATAATGGCGCACTAGTTCAAAATACACATACTAAAGAAGCAATATCTGAAATTTCGCTAGGGCATAAAGATTTAGTTAAGCTGTATAATTTGAGTAATGAGCTTAATACACCAATGCATTTCTTTGATGCTGAAAATCTTTATACACCCAACGCAGATATTAGTGAATATACCATACTGGAATCCTATTTAACAAAAGTTCCTTTGCATTATCGAACAGTAAACGAGATTCCAGTCCATGTATCCATACCAAAAATTATGTATATTAATGATCCCGCCAATATTGACAGGATTGTGCAAGCACTTCCCGAAGATTTATCTGAACAATACACAATCGTTCAGAGTGCACCATACTTTCTAGAATTCGTTCATCCCAATGTAAGCAAAGGAAATGCAGTAAAAATGCTGACCGAGGAACTTGGCATCAAAAAAGAGGAAGTTATGTGCATCGGCGATAATGAAAACGACTTATCAATGATTCAATTTGCGGGCTGTGGAGTTGCCATGGGTAACGCGATTCCAGAAGTAAAAGCAGCCGCAGATTTTCAGACACTGACAAATAATGAAAACGGTGTTGCCCATGCAATTGAAAAACTTATATTAGAAGCTTCAAAGGTATAAAGGTTGATTATCTGTCCAACATTCCATAACATTTTACAATATTTCAATCAAAAAGAAGGCCTGGAAGTCATTCCAGGCTTTCTCTATTACTCCCCTGTTTTCGCAAAATGATTAATCCGTTCACCTATCTCATCACGTACACGCTGAAATAGTCTCCATACTTCTTCCTCTGTACCTTCAGCCTTAGCTGGGTCATCAAAACCCCAATGCACTCTCTTTACATGGGACGGGGTTACTGGACATCTTTCTTCTGCATCTCCACATAATGTAACAGCTATTGTTGCCTTATTTAAATATTCCAGATTTATTATTTCTGACACTTGATCAGAAATATCTATCCCCGCTTCCTTCATAACCTTAAGTGCCTTTGGATTTAAGCCATGTGCCTCAATTCCTGCACTTCTGACCTCCCAATCCTTTCCTAAATACGCTTTTGCAAACCCCTCTGCCATTTGGCTGCGACATGAATTTCCAGTGCATAAAAAGTAAATTGATTTTTTATTCATAATTTCTCTCCTTTAATAAATGACGAATGTTAGATATAATCCTGCTAAAGTAATAAATAAGATAGGGAGTGTAAGTACAATTCCAACCTTGAAATAGGTTCCCCATGAAATCTTTATACCTTTATTAGATAAAACATGGAGCCAAACTAAGGTTGCCAGCGAGCCAATTGGGGTAATTTTTGGCCCGAGGTCAGAGCCGATTACGTTTGCATAAATTAAGGCTTCTCTCACTGCACCTGTTGTATTCGTTTCTGCGATTGCAAGTGCATCAATCATAACAGTTGGCAGATTATTCATAACTGACGACAAGAAAGCAGCAATAAAGCCCATTCCTATAGTTGCTGAAAATAGTCCAAGATCAGCTGTAGTTTGTATTAATTTTCCCAACGCAGAGGTTAAACCAGCATTTCCCAGCCCATAGACAACAATATACATTCCGATAGAAAATATGACGATATTCCACGGTGCATCTTTTATTACTTTTTTTGTATGGACTGCAGGGCTCTTTCTGGCTAATAAAATATATATAATTGCGATTACACCCGCAATAAGAGAAACCGGTACACCAATAAATTCGCTTGTAAAATAACCAATAATCAATAAGCTTAAAACATACCATGACAAACGAAATATTTTTCTATCCTTAATGGCAGTTTTTGGTTCCCTTAAGTTGGTTAACTCATACTGCTTTGGAATGCTTTTCCTAAAATAAATAAGCAATACTGTGATGGTAGCAATGAGAGAAAAAACATTTGGAATGATCATCCTCAAGGCATATTCTGCAAAACCAATTCCAAAGAAATCAGCAGATACAATATTTACTAAGTTACTTACAATAAAAGGCAAGGAAGTTGTATCTGCAATAAATCCACTTGCCATAATAAATGGAAATATCATTTGCTCTTTAAAGTTTAAGTTACGCACCATCGCGAGAACAATTGGTGTTAGTATAAGCGCCGCCCCATCATTTGCAAATAAAGCTGCAACAATAGCCCCTAAGAAGCTAATAAAGATGAACATTTTTATTCCATTGCCGTTAGCCGCTCTAACCATATGCAAAGCAGCCCATTCAAATAAACCAATTTCATCCAGAATAAGTGAAATTAAAATAATTGCTACAAAAGTTAAAGTGGCATTCCAAGTAATATCAATTACTTCCAGCACATCATTCATTCCAACTATTCCGCATACAAACGCAAGAGTTGCTCCTCCCATGGCTGACCAGCCTATATTTAATCCTTTTGGCTGCCAAATAACAAAAACGATTGTGACCACAAATATTAAGCTTGCTAGTATAAGCGTCGATGTCAAAGTTTTTCCTCCCATTAACAACAAGAAATTCGATTACCTTCTTTTTCTAATTCTATTAATTTATCAGCCTGATCCGGTAACTGCTCCAGGATAGATTTAACAAAAGAATAGTACTCGTTTGTTTTATTTATTGAGTAGAAGATCCATTGTCCTTTTTTATCTTCTTCTATAAGCCCTAAATCTTTAAATTTACGTAAATGCTGGCTGATTGCAGGTTGACTAATTTGAAATATCTCAACAAACTCACATACACAGCATGCATGATTATCCATTAATTTCATCATCGTAAGACGTGTTTTATCACCAAGTAATTTTAGAATCACAGCGGCTTTCTCTATATCAACGGTTAAATATGGCATTGAATCACTCCTTCACTATATAAGTATATAATTATTTCCTTATATAGTGAAGGAAAATATTTTATTCGTATGTAGTTTAATTTGGAGCTTATTTGGTTATTACCATTAATAGACTTTCTTTATTTTGCAGTTCAATTATATCGAGGGTTAACTATATCACATTTAAAACTGGAGATGAATTCAATGTCCAATATTAATAAAGCAGTCCATGAAAAAGGGATTGACAACAGCTTCAATCTTCTTAAAGAGGGTTATATGTATATTACGAATCGCAGTCATGGTTTTAATTCCGATGTATTCGAGACTCGACTGCTTGGGAAAAAAGCAATTTGTATGACAGGTGAGGAAGCTGCGGAAATATTTTATGACAATGAAAAGTTTAAAAGAGAAAGTGCCGCGCCAAATCGCGTGATTCAAACACTATTTGGGAAAAATGGGGTCCAGACATTAGATGAGCAGGACCATAAGCATCGCAAGAATATGTTTATGTCCATTATGACTTCAAATAGACTTGAAGAATTAAATAAGATTGCGGAAAATCAGTGGGAATTAGCTGCTACCGAATGGGAAAAGATGGACGTAATTGTACTGTATGAGGAAGTAAAAATAATCATGGCAAGAATTGCCTGTAAATGGGCTGGAGTTCCTGTAGATGAAAAAAATATAGGAGAGATATCTAAAGAATTAGCTGCGATGTTTGAGTCGCCTGCTGCATTTGGCCCGCCACATTGGCAAGGCAGAAATGCGCGAAATCAATTAGAGAGATGGATTGAAAAACAAGTCATTAAGGTTCGTGAAGGTAAAATTAAATCTCCTGAAAACAGTGCATTACACAGTTTCTCCTGGCACTATGACTTGGAAGGCAAACTTCTCGACACTGAAGTTGCTGCTGTAGAAGTAATAAATATTTTAAGACCAATTGTGGCAATTGCTATATTTATAAACTTTATTGCCTTAGCTTTACTTGAACATCCTGATAAAAAGAAAAAACTCAAATCCCAAAACGAAAAGTACGCCCAGATGTTTATTCAGGAAGTACGCCGTTTTTACCCCTTCTTTCCGTTTGCTGCTGCATTAGTAAAAAGAGATTTCATTTGGAATGATTTTAAATTTGAGGAAGGAACGTTAACATTACTTGATTTATATGGCACAAATCATCATCCAGACATTTGGGAACAGCCTGATACATTTAAACCGGAGCGTTTTGCCGATTGGAAAGAAAGCCCTTTTTCTTTTATCCCCCAGGGTGGCGGCGATTACTTTTTGGGTCATCGTTGCGCGGGAGAATGGGTTACTGTAGAGATTATGAAAATAAGTCTCAACTTTTTAGCAAATCGATTAAACTTTGAGGTTCCAAATCAGGATTTAAGCATAAGCATGAACGATCTGCCAAGTATCCCTCAAATCAAAATTATCTTAAAAAACACTAAGAAAACTCCTTAAATAAAAGGGAGCATGACTACTATTTAATAGACATGCTCTCTTTTACTTGGTTTTTCTTTTATTCTCAGTAATCGTAAACTATTTAACGCAACCAGAGTGCAGCATGTAATTCATTAATAAGTAGAGATTTGTCTATATCATAAGAATGTTTCCATTTTCACCTGTCATTGTAGGATCTCTTGCGGTGACAGCATTTCTAACTGCATCAGCAATACTTTTATCCAGCATAATGGCTACCAAAGGAGGACAAGAAGAAAGGATAAGAAAGTCCCTTTTCCTAAATGCAGCTATAGTATCCCAAAATGATGTAGGATTTTGAGATGTAAATGAAAAAATAGATAAATTGGCGAATAAATTAGATTCAAATAGTAACATCAGATTCTGTTAGATATATAAAAATAGTTTTTAATAAATAAAGCCGGTCTCCCCCTTCAGGAAACCAGCTTTTGCTTTTTCATGTATTATTGAACTACATCATAACCTTGATCTTCTACTGCCTCTTTCATATTCTCCAAAGAAACTTTTGCTCCATCATAAGTGATTTCTACTTTACCAGTATTCAAATCAACCTCTGCAACAGACACACCTTCTAATCCTTTCAGAGCACCTTCTACTGACATTTTACAGTGTCCACATGACATGCCTTGAACATCTAATGTTTTTGTTTGCATCATTTCTCACCTCCTTTAAAGACGGACAAGTTTAAAGCTTAACCCTTTTTAAACGCAAAGCATTGGTCACAACACTTACGGAACTCAGTGCCATTGCCGCTCCTGCAACCCATGGTGCAAGCAAGCCAACTGCTGCAACTGGAATTCCGGCTGTGTTATAGCCAAAAGCCCAGAAAAGGTTTTGGCGAATATTTTTGATTGTTGCATGGCTAATTTTAATTGCCTTCGGTATAAGCAGCAGCTCACCACCAAGAATCGTAACATCAGCAGCTTCAATCGCCACTTCTGTTCCTGTTCCGATTGCAATTCCAATATCAGCGATAGCCAGTGCAGGGGCATCATTCACGCCATCACCAACCATTGCAACCTTTTTACCTCTATTTTGAATTTCTTTCACTTTATCCGCTTTTTCCTCAGGTAATACCTCGGCAATTACCTGGTCAATGCCAACCTCTCTTGCAATTGCCTGTGCAGTTCGCTCGTTATCTCCTGTTAACATGATTACTTCCAAGCCTTGTTCTCTTAGTTCTGCAATAGCTTGTGGCGCTGTTTCTTTAATTGTATCTGCTACAGCAACAATTCCACGGTACTGTCCATCAATCGCAAGGAGCATTGCTGTTTTCCCTGCAATCTCATACTCAACTAATGCCTGCTCTGCATCACCAATTTCAATCTGGTGATCTTGCATTAATTTTCGATTACCGACAAGAATATGTTTACCGGAGATTGCAACTTCAATACCATGCCCGGGTACCGCCTCAAAATTATCTACTTCAATTAAATCAATCTCTTTTTCAGTTGCATAAGCAACGATAGCTTCTGCAAGTGGATGCTCTGAGCCTTTTTCTGCACTTGCCAGCAGCTGTAATGCTTCTTCATCACCTGTAAAGTCTGTCACTTCAGGTTTACCTTTTGTAATTGTTCCTGTTTTATCAAGAACAATTGCCTCCAACTGATGTGTTCTCTCAAGGTGTTCTCCGCCTTTAAATAAAATACCATTCTCAGCAGCCTTCCCTGTTCCAACCATAATTGAAGTTGGTGTTGCAAGTCCTAAAGCACATGGACATGCAATTACAAGCACTGCAATCGCTGCAATCAAAGCTGATTCAAATTGCCCGGGCTGTACAAATGCAATCCATACAGTAAATGTCAGAATTGCAATCACCACAACTATCGGTACGAAATATCCGGAAATCACGTCAGCTAATCGCTGAATTGGCGCTTTTGATCCTTGGGCATCTTCAACCACCTTTACAATTGATGCTAGAGCGGTATCTTTCCCTACCTTTGTTGCTTCCATTTCAATTGAGCCATTTTTATTTATTGTTGAACCAATGACAATTGCACCCATTTCTTTCTCAATCGGTATGGATTCACCAGTCAGCATCGATTCATCGACAGACGTTCTTCCTTTTGCAACGATACCATCTACAGGTATTTTTTCACCTGGTTTTACAACTAATCGGTCACCAACATTAACTTCCTCAACAGGGATCATTATTTCCTCTTCATTTCTTAAGACACGGGCTTCCTTCGCCTGTAAATTAAGCAGTGAGGATAATGCATTTGTTGTCTGACTTTTTGCTCTTGCCTCCAGATACTTGCCAAATAAAATTAATGTAATTAAAACAGCACTTGTTTCAAAATATAAATGTGGTTCATAGGCCGGATTGCCAATTGTTTTAAATGCTTCATATAAACTATAAAAGTATGCAGCACTTGTACCTAAGGCAACAAGCACGTCCATATTCGCTCCGCCGTTACGCAAGTTCTTATATGCACCAACATAGAATTGCCAGCCAATAATAAATTGAACGGGTGTTGCTAATGCAAATTGAAACCATGGGTTCATGAATATATCTGGTATATCCATATTGAATAAATGAACAAACATCGTCACTAAAAGCGGTGCAGCTAATAAAGCTGAAATAATTAATTTCACCTGCATCGTTTTTATTTCTTTTTCTTTATGGGTTTGTTTTTCTTCTGCTTCAGCTTTTGGCTTTGCATCATATCCGACATTTTTGATTTTTTCAATAATCGCTTTTGTATTCGTGAGTCCGGGATTATATTCGATTGATGCCGTTTCAGTTGTTAAGTTGACTGTAGCCTGCTTTACACCTGCTTGTTTATTCAACACCTTTTCAATCCGGCTGGAACATGCAGCACAGGTCATTCCGAAAACATCGAGTTCTGTTTTTTCCATTAAAACGCCGTAACCGACATTTTCGATTTTTTTCGTTATATCATCTATTGTAGTTTGTTCTGGATTGTAGTCGACCGTTGCTTTTTCTGTTGTTAAGTTCACCTGTGCGTCGACTCCTTCCATTTTATTTAATACTTTTTCAACACGGGTGGAACAAGCCGCACACGTCATTCCTGTAATTCCAATTGTTGCATGTCTTTTTTCACTCATCACGTCTACCTCCTACTTAGAAAACTGTTTCATCACACTCATTAACTCATCAATTGTTTCCTTGCCTTCGCCTTGTTTGATTGCATCACTGACACAATGGTTGATATGGCGCTCTGTAACAGCGAATCCAACATTTTTTAAAGCAGATTGGATTGCGCTAATCTGCACTAAAATATCCATACAATAACGATCTTCCTCTACCATTTTCTGTATACCGCGAACTTGACCTTCTATGCGTTTTAAACGATTAATCACCTTTTGCTTTTCATCTTGTGTCCTTGGCGTGCTCGGGTGATCATGTAAAAATTTATCCAAAAGAATCACTTCCTTTTCATTATAAATATACTATACCCCCATATGGTATGTTATGTCAAATGAAATTAAAAATATACTTGTTTGATTCCGTCTAAACTCAACAAATAGATCGCATAGCTTGCAAATGATGGATTATTAATTAATTTTGTTTATTTATATAAGAAATGGGAAATTTAATAATGTATACCCTATTAATTTAAGAGGAGGATTTGATTATGTCACACAAACAACACCAAGAACTAATTAACGCGCTGCATGAGTGTGCGGCCGCTTGCAATCATTGCTATGATGCTTGTTTAAAAGAGGAAAATGTAAAGATGATGGTCGATTGCGTTCGGCTCGACAGAGAGTGTGCTGACATTTGCTCTTATTTAGAGCATGCTGTTTCAAGAAATACCCCATTTGTATCTGAATTAGCTGCAGTTTGCGCTAAAATTTGTGAAGCTTGTGGAAATGAATGTAAAAAGCATAACCACGAACACTGTCAGAAATGTGCGGAAGCATGTTTTAAATGTGCAGAAGTATGTAAAAGTGTAGCTTAAATATATCTTGCTATAATAAAAAATGTGCAAGCAGACTATGAGCCGCTTGCACATTTTTTATTACATGAATACCTCTTCACGTGGATACGATTGTTGCACGTTAATAATACGGGTATACTGGATATCCATAACCATAGTAAGGATAAGGATAGGGATTTCCATAGCCGTAACCATAATGCGGGAATATTGCGCTGCCAACTAATCCACCTAATATTCCCCCGAGAAACGGTCCAGCGAAGCCATTGCTATAATATCCTCCAAATCCCGGGTGCACAAACTGAAACCCATGCTGCCTGCTATCAATTCTTTCCTCGTTATACTGCGGCTGAACGTAGGATACTTCATTATCCATGTACTTTCCCCCTGTATCTTAATCAAAAGTGACTAACTATAAGTAATTATGCGTCTGCCTATCTTTTATAACGTATGCTGCATTCAAAAAGTCGAATAGGCACTCGCCTATTCTTAACCATAATCTTCAGTCCAGTTTGTACTTCTTCCCAGACTGGCGCTAAAAGTCCTATACCCGGCTATGGTATACACTTTATTTAAGTAAGCCACAATAAGAAAAAAGCTGAACAGTAGACAAAAAGCTTTCAATATTGCTTATTGGCTTTCCTTCCTAACCATTCAAAACTTGATATCCAAATTAATTGTTTTTCTATACAGTTTTCATTGATTTTTGAAAATCTAGACGAAATAGGTTCCATCACATTGACTGGCAGAATTAGATAAAATGGTCAAATAATGTGAAGCAAAACCATTGACCGACTAAACTCATTACTTTACCATGAATTAGAAGGAGTGAAGAAGAATGACAACTTATTTAACACCATTTACATTTGATAATGGCGTCAAGCTTCGCAATCGCTATGTGATGGCGCCAATGACAACATATTCTGCTAATCCAGACGATACGGTATCCGATGAAGAATTAGCATATTATGAAGAACGTTCCTATGGCGTAGGAGCCGTGATTACCGCATGTACATATGTAATCCCTAGCGGCAAGGGCTTCCCGGGTCAATTTGCGGGACATACAGATGCTTATACCGACAGTTTACGTAAAGTGGCACAGGCTATACATAAAGGTGGTGCTAAGGCGATTTTACAAATTTATCACGGCGGTCGCCAGTCCCCCCGTGAACTTGTACCAAATGGCGATGTTGTCAGTGCCAGTGATACGATAGCCGCAGATGGAGGGAAAGCACGGGCTTTAACTGTTGGTGAGATTAAGGAAATTGTGAAAGCATTCGGAGAAACAACACGGCGGGCCATTGAAGCAGGCTATGATGGCGTTGAGATACACGGTGCAAATACGTATTTACTGCAACAGTTTTTCTCTGGATTCACAAATAAACGTACAGACGAATACGGTGGTACATTTGAAAAACGTATGCGTTTCCCATTGGAAATAGTAACAGAAGTAAATCGTGTAAAACAACAATATGCAGATGATTCATTTATCGTTGGCTATCGGTTTAGCCCAGAAGAACCTGAGGAAGATGGGATTACGCTCGATGACACAGTACAGCTTATTGATCGCTTAGCGAATGAGCCACTCGACTATCTACACGTTTCACTCGGGGACTTCCGTTCATTAGCACGCCGTTACGAAGGTAAGAAAGAAAATCGCATTAAAATTTTACATCAGGTCATTGATGGTCGCCTGCCACTTATTGGTGTAGGATCAATTTATTCGAAAAAAGATGCATTAGAAGCTATGAAAACAGGTGCAGAACTAATAGCATTAGGCAGAGAATTATTAATTGAGCCCCATTGGATTGAAAAAGTTACGGCAAAAGAAGAAATCATCACTGAAATGGATATGTCACGAGTAAATGTCATACCGGGACAGATGATCCGCATGATTCAATCACGTCCAGGCTGGGTCCCCGGGGTTAAATAAGTTTCACAAAATAATTTTATGTTTTTTGTCTTGTAGTATAGCCTTGCCTAAGTGGCAGGGTTATACTTGAATTCAGACACAAAAAAACCACCAACATTATGTATTGGTGGAGACGGAGGGAGTCGAACCCTCGTCCAGAGATATTGCCACTCAGGCTTCTACACGTGTAGTTGATATATTCATATTTCGCTATTCACTCAGCCTATCAACAGGCTTTGTGACAGCTAGTCTGATTGTTCTCAACTAGCGTTCCTCAGACGGTGGAAGTTAGTCCAGCCTGCTTCATTTGAGACCCTTCAATCTGCAACACAGGCGATTGCAGGAAGGATCCTCTAGTCAGTGCTTACGCAGCTGCTAAAGAAAGATTTTCGTTTTTGCCAGTTATAGGCGTTTTACGTTTTACGAGCCGTAACCTCGACGCGCAACCTGAGCTCAACCTACCCCTGTCGAATCCGTAACGTCCCCATAAATTGAGAACAGCTAGGGTTAGCCTAAGCTATATATTGATTATAGCATAAACCTGAGTAAATTTAAAGTGCAGGAATAATTTACATGGACTTAGTGATTATATTCCTTTATAGCTCGATCTGCATCACGTTTCATTTGTTGTTTTTTCAGATCCTCACGCTTATCAAATTTCTTCTTCCCTTTACCTAAACCAATCAGAACTTTAGCGTAGCCATTTTTAATATAAATCTTTAATGGCACTAAAGTGTAACCTTGCTGCTGTGTGAGTCCAATGAGCTTGTCGATCTCTTTGCGATGCAGCAAGAGCTTGCGTGATCTGGTTGGATCATGATTGTATCTATTTCCCTGTTCATATTCTGCTATATGCAGATTAACAAGGTTGATTTCTCCTTTACGGTCGATTCTGGCATGGGCATCCTTAATATTCACTCTGCCCAGCCTGAGCGATTTAATCTCGGTACCTTGAAGAACAATGCCTGCTTCATACGTTTCTTCGATAAAATAATCATGTCGCGCCTTTTTATTTTCTGCTATTGCTTTTCCATGTCCTTTTGGCATAGATGCACCTCCTCAAGCTTGCATAGAATTCTATTTTACCAAACTCTGGCTATGAAGCCAAACAGAATACTATTGCGGCAATAAAATCAGACTGATAGCCATAATTGCCATTCCTGCAATCACACCATAAATTGATAAATGTGTTTCATCATATTTTTTTGCTGCTGGAAGCAGTTCATCTAAAGAAATAAACACCATAATTCCTGCGACCATTGCAAATATTATCCCAAAAACAAAGTCACTTAAGAAAGGCATTAAAACAAGAAATGCAATGATTGCACCAACAGGCTCAGCCAAACCAGATAAGAATGACAGCTTAAATGCTTTCTTTTTATCGCCAGCTGCATAGTAGATTGGAACAGAAACAGCAATTCCCTCAGGGATATTATGAATTGCTACAGCTGCTGCGATTGCAATACCTATTGAAGGATCCTGGAGCGTTGAAACAAAAGTTGCAATACCTTCAGGAAAATTATGAATTGCAATTGCCAGTGCAGTAAATACACCCATTTTCATTAATTCCGGATCTTTAATCGCTTTGCCAGGTTTCTCCATATCTTCAACATTTTTTACCTCATGCGGATTCGAGTGCTTCGGTATAAACTTATCAATTAATCCAATAATAAGCATCCCTGCAAAGAAAGCAATGATTGTTGCCCAATATCCTTCTGTTTCTCCCATCGAAGATACCAAAGCATCTTTCGCCTTAAAGAAGATTTCAATCATCGATACATAAATCATTACACCAGCTGATAGACCAAGTGCAAATGAAAGAAATTTCGTATTTGTAGTTTTAGTAAAAAACGCCAGCAAGCTTCCTATTCCAGTAGCAAGCCCGGCAAATAATGTTAATAATAAAGCTAGAACGACATTATCCATAACGACACCTCGATTTAGGACATAAATTCTGTCCCTCAATATCCCACTAAATATAGAAACAGTATATAGGAAAATGAACTTAGCGGTCAACAAATTGTTTTTCCCATACACAACTCTAAATATTTTCTTTTTAATATCCTATTAAAATAGACAAAAACAGTGAGCAATTTCCGCTCACTGTCCATTCTTTATTTCCTTTTTCCTCGCTTCTGCTTCTTCCCTTTTGCTTTTGGTCTTTCTTTACCATTAGCTTTCTTCTTCCTTTTTGCAGGAATTTCCCGTTTAATCGGTTCACGTTTACTCTTTGAGGTCGACTCAAGTAATTCAAAATCAACTGCACGTTCATCAAGGTTAACATTGATGACTTTTACCTTAACCTCATCACCAACACGGTATATCTTAGCTGTCCGTTCACCGATTAATGCATGTGCTCTGTCATTAAAGTGATAATAATCATCAACAAGATAACTTACATGAACAAGTCCTTCGACTGTATTTTCAAGCTCCACGAATAATCCAAAGTTAGTGACCGAGCTAATCACACCCATGTACTCTTCTCCAAGCTTATCCTTCATGTATTCTGCTTTCTTTAAGTCATCTGTTTCCCGTTCTGCATCAACGGCACGTCTTTCCATTTCTGAGGTATGTCTCGCAATCTCAGGAAGATTTTCCTTCCAATGTTTAACCGTTGTCTTGTCCATATCCTTATTAAATAGATAGGTACGGATCAAACGGTGAACGATTAGATCCGGGTATCTTCGGATTGGTGAAGTAAAGTGTGTGTAAAATTGTGTTGCTAATCCAAAATGGCCAACACTTTCAGGATCATACTTCGCTTGTTTCATCGAGCGAAGCATCAGTTTGGAAACAATCATTTCTTCTGGCTCATCCTTGATGTCTTCAATAACCTTTTGTAATGCCTGTGGATGAATTTCATTAGCTGTTCCTTTTACGGAAATGCCAAGCCCCGCTAGAAATTCGAAAAAGCTTTCTAATTTCCCTTCATTTGGTTCTTCATGAATACGGTGAATAAATGGCAATTCCAGCCAATGGAAATGCTCAGCAATCGTTTCATTTGCGGCAAGCATAAATTCCTCGATTAATCGTTCGCCTACTGATCTTTCACGCAGCACAACATCAAAAGCTTTACCTTCCTCATCAACAAGCACCTGTGCTTCTTTAAAATCAAAATCAATTGCTCCACGGCCCTGGCGTTTTCCACGCAAGATGGCTGCAAGTTTCTCCATTTGTTCAAACATTGGCACGAGCGATTCATACTTTCCACGTAATGCCTCGTCTTTATCGACTAATATTTTATTTACATCTGTATATGTCATTCTTTCCGTCGTATTAATTACACTTGGGAAAATTTCATGTTTAACTACTTCACCGCTAGAAGTAATTTCCATTTCACAACCAATCGTCAAACGATCGACTTGCGGATTTAAGGAACAAATTCCATTCGAAAGGCGATGTGGTATCATTGGAATCACTCGATCCACCAAATAAACACTTGTACCTCTTTCATACGCTTCTCTGTCAATTGGAGAGCCTTCTTCAGCATAATAACTTACATCTGCAATATAAACGCCAAGCTGATAATTGCCGTTTTCTAATTTTTTAACAGATACTGCATCATCTAAGTCCTTCGCATCTGCTCCATCAATTGTTACGATAATCTCATCACGGCGATCGACCCTGCCTTCGAGCTCCTCTGGCGCAATAGTATCCGCTGTATTCCCAGCCTGCTCCAATACTTCATCAGGAAAATCAATTGTAATTCCATATTTATAAATGATGGATAAGATATCTATCCCTGGATCATTTTTATGACCTAATATCTGGGTTATTTCTGCTTCAGCACTGCTTGTACCTTCAGGATACTTTGTTATCCTCGCAAGTACCTTATGACCATCTACCGCACCATTTGCTTTATTTTTAGGAATAAAAATATCATGTGGAATTCGTTTATCATCTGCTATAACAAACCCAAAATTACGATTATCATCATACGTCCCAACAATTTCGGTTACCGCCCGTTCAAGTATCCTCACAACCACACCTTCTGGACGTCCACCATCATAGGAGTGTTTTTCCAGTCTGACGAGCACCTTATCACCGTTCATTGCTGAAGCTAAGTCAGAAGGATTAATATATACATCACTTTGAGCCTCCTCATCAGGGATCAGGAAGGCAAAGCCTTTTTTATGCATTTGGACTTTGCCAAGAACAAGATTCATCTTTTCCGGCAGTCCATAGCGGTTTTTTCTTGTTCGAACAAGCTCTCCTGTTTCTTCGAGCTGATTTAACGTTTTGATAAGCTCTTTAAATTCTTCTGCATCCTCTATCGCGAGCTGTTCTTCAATTTCATCTACACTTAATGGCTTCTGCTCTATCTCTTTAAAAAATTGCAGCAGCTTTTCTTTCATACGCTCACCCTCTTTCTCTATATTATTTACCCTTTCCAAGATTTATAATCATGCTTTCCAGTCCAATTTCTCTAAAAATTGATATATATCCTCATGTAACTCATCTTTTTGCCTGTCTAATGTAATTACATGTGCTGAGTCTTCATACCACTTTATCTCTTTCATATCTGTTTCAACATGCTCATAAATATAAGTTGCACTTTCTGGATTAATCATTTGATCCAACCCAGCTTGGACAACAAAGGTCGGAGTATAAATTGTATCAATATTATCCTTTACCTCTTTAATGGTCTGACGTAACTCATTGAATACATTTTCCGAGTTATCCATAAGTTCTTGTACTTCTTTTTCAATTGTTTGATCATCTTTGCTTTCCAACTGTTTATACTCTTTTGAAAAACTTTGAAATCCTTGATATAGCTGTGTCTTATTATCGAAGAACATGGGGGCGCACATTGGAATAACTCCTTTTATTTGTGTGCTGTATGCGAGTTTTAATCCGAGTACACCACCAAGTGAAAGTCCAGCCACTGCAACTTCTTCGTAGCCAAGCTCTTTCAAATGCTCCAGTGCTTCTTTCACATCTTCCCACCACTGTTCAGGATTGGACTTAATCAACTCTTCCGGTGGCAGTCCATGTCCACGATAAATCGGCGCATGAGTCGTATATCCCTTTTTCTCTAAAAAACGTCCAAGCATTCTAACATCTGCAGAATGTCCGGTAAAACCATGTAACAATAACACAGCCCGTGGTCCTGCTTCAAATGTAAATGGCTTTGGCTGTATAATTTTCATGCTATCTTGCTCCTTCATTCTAATTTTAAAATTTCTAAACTACCATATCTGGAAAAAAGCCCTTACCACAATCGTGATAAGGGCTGATTTTTATTGTAAAACATATGCACTTAGAAAAGCTAATAGGAAAAACAATATACCTGTCACTACTGTACCACGATGCAAAATCAGATCAATTCCACGCGCTTTTTGTTTTCCAAACAGTTGTTCAGCACCCCCGGAAACCGCTCCAGAAAGTCCAGCACTTTTCCCTGACTGTAATAAAACAAAAATAATCAAGATGATTGCATCAATTACTAATAAAATATTGACTGCCATTAACATGTTCCAAATGACACCTCCTGTGACGACACTAACTATACTATACTTTATCATACTTATATTTTACATAGCAAGATAATTCTCATTTTATTCAGCTGTTTACATATGTTCTTGAAGAATAAATTGGAAATGCGTTATAAATCAGCTATGATAGTTTATATACAAAGCTATGGGAGGCATAACGAGATGAGTGAATTCACTTGGTTAACGACGGAAGATAACTGTGCACTTTATGTGAAACACTGGGGAAAAACAATCACCGAACCAAAAGCAGTTGTGCAAATTTCTCATGGCATGGCAGAACATATTCACCGCTATCATGAATTTGCTGCATTCCTGAACGAATGTGGCTTTATCGTTTACGGTGAAGATCATCGGGGACACGGGCAAACAGGTGATAAACAAGGAAAACTCGGTTATTTTGCAAAAGAAAAAGGCTTTCAATTCATTGTTGAGGATATGCATCTTTTGACAAAACATATACAAAAAGAGCATCCCAGCCTGCCAATTTTTATTTTTGGACATAGTATGGGCTCATTCATTACAAGAAATTATTTGCAGAAATATTCTAATGCTGCAGCTGGCGTCATTTTATCTGGCACGGGTTTCTTTCCAAGCGTCACCAGTTATTTAGGCAGAAGCATGGCATCTCTTCTCCCACCTCAAATAAAATCGAAAATAATGAACAATCTTGTGTTTGGCCGTAATAATAAAGTGATACAGAACCCGCGGACAACTTTTGATTGGTTGACTCGCGATCATGAAGTAGTTGATGAATATATAAAAGATCCATTTTCAGGTTTTATACCTACTGCACAATTTTTTGTTGACTTATTAACTGGCATTATCACAATGCAGGATAAAACTAAAAATATTCGTCTTCGCAAAGATTTACCCATTCTTTTTCTTAGTGGTGATAAGGATCCTGTCGGTAATTATGGAAAAGGTGTATTCCATTCAGCTAAAGCCTACCATGATGCTGAAATCGAAAACATTGCTGTTCAGCTTTATGCTGGAGCTAGACATGAATTACTGCATGAAATAAATAAAGCCGAAGTTTTTGAAGACGTGGAGCAATGGATAGTTAAACAGCTGGCTGCCAGCAAACATAAATAACCCGCAATCCGCGCTATTCATTGAGTGTTGTTTCTTCAGTTAGAGATAAGTGTGTTATGCCAGCTTCTCAGGAACCTGAATGCACAACAGCCGCGATACGGTTCACGGTATACTTACAACTACAGTTTAAACAAAACACAAAAATCGAATCAGATTTTTGTGTTTTGTTTATCAATTATTTCCAAATAACGATCAACAGGGGTTCTTTCTTTTAGTCTCGTCACTTTTTCTGGATAACCGATTTGCAGGACCGCAGATATCTTGTGCTTTTCGTTGTCTAAACCTACTTCCTCTATAAACGCTTCATCGTGCATATAGGGTGTAATCGTCCAAAGCATTCCTATATTATATTCCCATGCTGCGAGCTGACAGTTCTGAATGAAAGCAGCGATGGAAGAATACTCTTCCTCATTTCGAATGGGGTCTGCTTTCTTTTCAAAATAAATCAGTGCATGATGCGGAATCCTTAATAGAAAGCTTGCAATCGATTCAATTGACCGTAATGTTGCTGGTGAGTCATCGCTTTTCAGCATCCCCGTTCGCTGGTAGCTTTTAATAATCGCCCCGACTAAATCATTTTTCCCTTCCCCTTGGTAAAGCTTAATTCTCCAAGCTTCTGACATATAATGTGTAGGTGCATAGGAACCATAGGCAAATATTTCTTTCAATACATCTAGTGCAATTTCATCTTTTTTAAAAGCTAATGTTGATCGGCGCGATTTAATTGTTTGTAAAATATCCATCTGTAAGCCCTCGTTTCAACTGCTCCATTTTTTTCCTATAACACTAAGTATAGCCGACCAATCCTGCTCACTCAAATACAATCCTCTAACATAAATATCCCAGGCCGAATAATTATTCCTGCCTGGGATATTGTTTTCTTCTGCTTATTTATTTAAATTATAAAATGCTCTGTCGCCTGCATATTCACCCATGCCAGCTAATTCATCTTCAATACGTAATAACTGGTTGTACTTCGCTACACGGTCTGTACGTGACGGAGCACCCGTTTTAATTTGTCCAGCATTTGTTGCAACTGCTATGTCTGCAATTGTTGCATCCTCCGTTTCACCTGAACGATGTGAGATTACTGCAGTATAGCCAGCGCGTTTTGCCATTTCAATTGCTTCAAATGTTTCAGTAAGAGTACCAATCTGGTTAACTTTGATCAGGATAGAGTTTCCTACACCCTGCTCAATTCCTTGAGACAGTTTAGCTGTATTTGTAACAAACAAATCGTCACCAACTAATTGCACTCGGTCACCAATACGATCTGTCAGAAGCTTAAAGCCTTCCCAGTCATTTTCATCCAAACCATCTTCAATTGAAACAATTGGATATTTATTAATCATTTCTTCATACCAGTCTACCATTTCTGCTGACGTACGTACAACACCTTCGCCTTTTAGATTGTACTTGCCATCATCATAGATTTCAGATGCTGCCACGTCCATTGCCAGCTTAATTTCTTCACCTGGTTTATAGCCAGCAGCTTCGATTGCTTCCATAATTGTCTGTAATGCTTCTTCGTTTGATGCAAGGTTTGGTGCAAATCCACCTTCATCACCTACAGCAGTATTTAAACCTTTTTCAGATAAAACCTTTTTCAAGGAATGGAAAATTTCCGCTCCTGTACGTAGGGCTTCCTTAAATGTCGGAGCTGCCACTGGCATAATCATGAACTCTTGAATATCTACGTTATTGTCTGCATGCTCTCCGCCATTTAAAATGTTCATCATTGGTGTTGGAAGTGTTTTAGCATTGAACCCGCCTAAGTAATTATATAAAGGAATATCCAAGTAGCTGGATGCAGCATGTGCAGCAGCCATTGATACACCAAGGATTGCGTTTGCACCTAATTTAGCTTTATTTTCTGTGCCATCTAAGTCGATTAATAAAGCATCAATGATATTTTGTCTTGTAACATCAAGTCCAATTAGTTCTGGAGCAATAATTTCATTAACATTATTAACTGCTTTTTGTACACCTTTTCCTAGGTAACGTGATTTATCACCATCGCGCAGCTCTACTGCTTCATATTCACCTGTAGAGGCACCACTTGGCACTAACGCTGAACCAAATCCGCCTGACTCTGTAGTAATTTCTACCTCAACTGTTGGATTTCCACGTGAATCTAATACTTCTCTTGCATAAACGTCTGTAATGTAAGGCATTTATAATCTCTCCTTTTTATTTAGGCTGTTCAAAAGATCCGATAAAAAGACACTCCGAAGTTCGACGCACAGATTATGCTTGTGTCGGCGATGCAACAGGCAGTTCCTGTATTAGTCGAACTTGGTCTTTATCCTGTCTTTTAAACACACACTTTATTTAAATTATTTTTTGATTAAAGATTCTCCAGTCATTTCTACTGGTTTTTCAATATCTAAAAGATCCAGCATGGTCGGTGATAGATCAGCGAGTTTACCGCCATCACGCAGCTCGCAATCTTCTTTTGTAACGATAACTGGTACTGGATTTGTCGTATGTGCAGTCATTGGCTCATCTTCAAGCGTAACTACTTCATCTGAATTCCCATGGTCTGCAGTAATGATTGCTGTCCCGCCTAATTCAGTAATTTTGTCGACAATTTTCCCAAGACATTCATCGACCGCTTCAATTGCTTTAATCGTCGGCCCGAGCATACCAGAATGTCCCACCATATCAGGGTTCGCGAAATTAAGAATGATAGCCTGCTGGTTTCCGTTTTCAAGCTCCTGAAGCAATGCTTCTGTTACTTCATAGGCACTCATTTCGGGCTTCAAATCATAAGTGGCTACTTTAGGTGAATTAATAAGAATTCTTTTTTCACCCGGAAATTCTTCCTTTTTTCCGCCGCTCATAAAGTATGTCACATGCGGATACTTCTCTGTCTCGGCAATACGCAGCTGATTCAGACCATTCTTTGAAAGAACCTCACCAATTGTATTTGTTAAATTGTTAGGCTCAAAAGCAACAAAACCATTGATATCATCACTATAATTAGTAAATGTTACAAAATCAAGGTCTGCAGGCACATTTTCTCCACGGTCAAAATCACGGAAGTCAGCATCAACAAATGTTTGTGATATTTGTATTGCCCGGTCAGGACGGAAATTATAGAAAATAATTGAATCATTATCTTCAATCAATCCTACAGGCTCGTCCTGCTCATCGACGATAACAGAAGGTATGACAAATTCGTCAAAAACACCTTTTTCATAGGAATCATAAATAACATCGATTGCATGTTTATATTTTGGTCCTTTCCCATGCGTCATTGCCTCGTAGGATTTCTTCACTCTTTCCCAGCGGCGGTCACGGTCCATCGAATAATAACGTCCAGAAATCGTCGCAAACTTACCTACACCAAGTTCCTTCATTTTCTCTTCTGTTTGTCGAATATAGTCTCCAGCAGTTTGCGGGCCAACGTCTCGTCCATCAAGGAAGCCATGGACATAAACATTTTCCAATTCATTTTCTTTGGCTAACTCAAGCAAAGCAAATAAGTGATTAATATGACTGTGAACCCCTCCATCAGATAAAAGACCAAATAAATGCAATGCCTTATTATTCGTTTTTGCTTTATGAATGGACTCCAGGAAAGCTTTAATTTGATAAAAGTTACCTTCACGAATAGACAGGTTCACTCTCGTTAAGCTCTGGTACACAACACGACCTGCACCGATATTTAAGTGACCAACCTCAGAGTTTCCCATTTGACCTTCTGGCAGGCCAACAGCTTCACCACTTGCAATTAACTGATTATGTGGATACGCTTCCCAGTAACGATCAAAGTTCGGTGTTTTCGCTTGTTTAACTGCATTGCCTTTCACTTCATCTCTGATTGCAAAGCCATCAAGGATGATTAATGCTGCTAATTTGTCTTGACTCATTTTGTACCTGCCTCCACAAGCTGAAGGAAGGAATCTGCTTCAAGACTGGCACCACCGACTAATGCTCCGTCAATATCTGATTGTGCAAGTAATTCATCAATGTTTGCTGGTTTTACACTTCCACCATATTGAATGACAACTTTCTCTGCTGTCGCTTCATTTGTTAGCTCTTTAACGACTTGGCGAATAGCATGACATACTTCATTTGCCTCTTCACTTGAAGCTGTTTTCCCTGTCCCAATTGCCCAAATTGGTTCATATGCAATTATAGTTACAGCTATTTGTTCTTCAGTTAAGTCAGCCAGCCCTTTTGTAACTTGCTCTTTTACGTGAGCAACTGTTTCATTTGCTTCTCTTTGCTCCAGCGTTTCACCAACACAGATAATTGGCACTAGTCCATGCTGATGTGCAGCAATTGCTTTCTTATTTACCGTTTCGTTCGTTTCTGCAAAATATTCTCTTCGCTCTGAATGACCAATAACGACATGGCTGACGCCAATATCTTTTAGCATTACAGGGCTAACCTCGCCAGTATATGCACCACTATCCTCAAAATGCATATTTTGCGCTGCTATTTTTAATGCTGTTCCTTTTGCTTGTTCAACTAAAGCTGACAAGTAAGGAAATGGAGCACAAATTACTGCATCCACTTTATCTGATTGTGAAAGTTTGCCCGCTGCTTCTTCAGCAAATTGCTTTGACTCCTCAAATACTTTATTCATTTTCCAATTACCTGCAATTACTACTTTACGCATATTTCCACCCTCCATATTAATTAATTATTTATTATTTAAAGCCGCTACACCAGGAAGTACTTTCCCTTCCATAAACTCAAGTGACGCGCCTCCGCCTGTTGAGATATGATCCATTTCAGCTGCTAAGCCAAACTTTTCTACAGCAGCAGCAGAATCACCACCACCAATAATGGAATAACCTTGTGAATCTCCTAAAGCTTCTGCAACCTCTCTCGTTCCGCCTGCAAATGGATTCAGTTCAAATACTCCCATTGGACCATTCCAAAGTATTAACTCGGATTCTAAAATAACACTTCTATATAATGCACGTGTCTCTGGTCCGATATCCAAACCTTCCCAATCTGCGGGAATTTCAGTTGCTGAGACAATTTTCGTATCTGCTGTCTCTGAAAATTCATTTGCAACTACTGTGTCTACTGGCATAAGGAAGTTAACACCTTTTTCTTTTGCCTTTTCAATAAATTCTTTTGCAAGTTCAATCTTATCTTCTTCTAATAAAGACTTTCCAACCTCATAGCCTTGCGCTTTAATGAATGTATAAGCTAACCCGCCACCAATAATCAAGTTATCTACTTTATCTAAGAGGTTATCAATTACATTAATTTTATCTTTAACCTTCGCGCCGCCTATGATTGCGGTAAATGGTCTTTTAGGATTTTCTAATGCTTGTCCAAGCACTTCAATTTCTTTTTCTAATAAGAATCCTGCTGCAGCTGGTAGCTTCTCTGCTACACCTGTTGTTGAAGCATGTGCACGATGTGCCGCTCCAAATGCATCATTTACATAAACATCAGCCATCGCTGCAAATTGAGCAGATAACTCTGGATCATTCTTTTCTTCTCCAGCTTCAAAGCGGACATTTTCAATTAAAAGAATATCACCAGCCTTGAGCTGAGAAATAGCTTGATCCACTTCTTCGCCGTAGACAGCATCTGTTTTTAGGATTTCCTTTTCAAGTAAGTTACTTAAACGCTCTGAAACAGGGTCCAGACGAAGCTCTTCTACAACTTTTCCTTTTGGCCGGCCTAAATGGCTTGCTAGAATAACTTTTGCTCCATTTTCAACTAAATAGTTTATTGTCGGGATTGCTGCTTTAATTCGGGTGTCATCTGTTACTTTGCCGTCCTTCATAGGTACATTGAAATCGACACGGCAAAATACTTTCTTTCCCTTTACGTCAATGTCTTTTAGTGTTTTTTTATTCATCTGCATACCCTCCCATATTGTAAGTACAATAAGTTGCACATTATTCAGTTTACCCTTATAAGGCATTTCATTAATCATTATATACCAGCCAGAAATCAAACGCTTGTAATTACGATAACTTTTAGTCGAATCTCCTTTGTTGTTCAACAAATAAGCAAGTGCAATATTAGCACCCTGCCCCACAGCCCTTTCACACGTTACTTTCTCTAATGGCTGATGTTCCAACATCCAGGTTCCACTTCGACTGTAGACCCCAGTTGAAAAGGAAGTTCAAATGCTCACAGTTATTATGTAAATAAAAAGCGGTGGAGGTTTTTTGTCCTCCTCCGCTTTCTAAAAAATAATTAGTATTGGGATTATTTTTATAGTCCTTTTTCATCCATGAATAGAGCTAAATCTACACAGCGTGAAGCATAGCCGTATTCATTATCATACCAAGAAATTACTTTCACTTGGTTCCCTTCAAGTACCATTGTTGATAATCCATCAACGATTGAAGAATGACGGTTTCCAATAATGTCTGAAGAAACAATTGGTGCTTCCGTATATTCAAGAACGCCTTTTAGTGGTCCTTCTGCTGCTTCTCTTAATGCGTTATTTACTTCCTCTTCTGTTACGTTTTTATCAAGTTCAGCTACAAGGTCAACTAAAGAACCGTCTGCTGTTGGTACACGAACAGCCATACCATTCAATTTACCGTTTAATTCAGGCAGTACTTTACCTACTGCTTTTGCAGCCCCTGTTGTTGTAGGAATGATATTTTGTGCTGCTGCACGTGCACGACGGTAATCCTTATGAGGTAAATCAAGGATTTGCTGATCGTTTGTATAAGAGTGAATAGTTGTCATCATTCCACGTTTAATGCCAAATGTGTCATGCAGTACTTTTGCAAATGGAGCTAGACAGTTAGTAGTACAAGAAGCATTTGAAATAACATGATGGTTTGCAGCATCATATTTGTCTTCGTTAACTCCCATTACAACAGTTAAATCTTCGTCAGTTGCTGGAGCAGAAATAATAACTTTCTTAGCACCTGCATCAATATGCTTCTGAGCTGCATCACGTTTTGTGAAGATACCAGTAGACTCAATAACAATATCTACACCTAGTTCGCCCCAAGGCAGGTTAGCTGGATCTCTTTCTGATAAAACTTTAATTTCTTTATCATCAATCATGATACTAGAGCCTTCTACTGTAATCTCTTCTTTCATCACACCGTGAATTGAATCATATTTTAAAAGATGTGCAAGCATGTTAGCATCTGTCAGGTCGTTTACTGCAACTACTTCAATACCTTCTTTACCTAAAGCATCGCGTAAAACAATTCTACCTATTCTTCCAAAGCCGTTAATACCAACTTTTACTGTCATTTCATCTTCCTCCTATTTGAAAATAATTAATAAATTTATTTAAAAAGGATTTACCCTTTCAAAATCTCTTCTGCACAGGCTTCATCGGTTATAAGTAAGTCACTTTTGCCCGTTTTAAAATACGAGGCAATCGCTCTTGCTTTTGTTTTTCCACCTGCAATCGTTACTACATGCTCGATTGATGCAAGATCTTCAAGATGGATGCCAACTGTTCTCACCTTATGAACAACATTCCCTTTTTGGTTAAAATAATAACCAAAAGCCTCGCTTATTGCCTGCTTTTCTTCCAGCTTTTTAATGACGACATCAGATGTTTTTCTGCGGTTGGCCATTGCCATTGCATCACCTACACCATGAAGCACAATATTTGCCTGTTTAATTTTCGAGACAATATCATGAATGGACGGTTCTTCCATCAAGCTTTGATATGCAGCTTCACTTAAAGGATCCGGGACATAAAGCAAGCTATAATTTCCACGTGCTTTTTGAGCCATTGTCTCAACGATTCTTGTCGCTTGGTTCTCTACCTTTTCACCAAGGGCACCACGTGCAGGGACAAATAAATAATCCCCTTCCTTATTAAGCGGCATCATTACATCTGCCACAGCTGCAATTGAAGTTCCTCCAGTAACAGCAATCGTATCATTGGATGAGATAATTGTTTTTAAATAACTAACACAGGCTTTACCCATCTCTTGTTTAACCCAATCATTTTCATCACTGTTCCCAGGAACAATAATTACTTGATCTAGTGTAAGTTTTGCCATTAACTGTTCTTCTAAAACATTTAATCCACGGAGTTCACTTATAAAGTCAGCAAGATTTTCTAGCGCATGTTGTCCTTCTTGCGTTGCATACATCCCTTTACTCGTAACTTCAATTAGTCCTTGATTCTGCAGAAAATCAATTTCACCACGCACTTGGCGCTCTGTTAAATTGACATTCTCAGCAAGGGCTCTTCTGCCAATCGGCTGCATAAGACTTACACTTTGAAGGATTGAGTAACGCTCATTCATTACATCAAGTAAATCTGGCACGAGTTTCTTTTGTAGATTAACGATAGATTTCATAATGTGCTCCTTATGGCTGGACAGTTAGGGTCCATACTAGACGAATTCCGTCCCTCTCACGTTTTAATTATAACATAGGTGAATTATTTTACAACTAATTACTATCTAAGATTCAATAAATTCATATAAAAACCATCAAAAACTATCATATATTGACAAAAATAAAGTGAATCTCTTTATAAAGTTTATCTTTTTAATGAAAATCCTATTTTATAGAAATTATTTATTGTAAGAAAATTAAAAAAGGAATCAGGTAAGCTATATACCTGATTCCTTTTTTAATTTGTTTTTTTATGAAGCACGATGCTTTTTTAACAAGCTCTCCAGGGCATTGTAATTTAATTCCTCACAATTTAATTGTTCCCCATTTATTTCAACAACTGGTATTAATAGCTGGTATTCCTCCAGCCATGCATCATTAGAATAAATATCACGTTTTTCAACTGTATGAGGATATTCGAATGAAAATGCAGACAGTAAAGCTTCAGCTTCATCACATAATGAGCAGACTTCTTTTGTATAAAATATAATACGCATATTCTAAGTCACCTTCTTTCGTTTCACTGAGGATTCAATTCTTAATTGCTGACGATATTTCATTACTGTTCTTCTCGCAATTGCAAGTCCATAGTCAGCACTTAATTTCCTTTTTACTTTTTCATCTGAAAGCGGATTTATTTTATCTTCATTTTTTATAATATCATGAATCAAGCTTTTTAATACAATTGCCGCTACCTCTCTTTCTCCCTGCTTCAATCCGGACTGGAAAAAGAATTTAGCTGGAAAAACTCCGTGAGGCGTCTGAATATATTTATTAGTAATCGCTCTGCTGATTGTTGATATATGAAGTTTGAGCTCATTAGCTATATCATTTAGAGTCATGGGAACAAGGTGTAGTAAACCATTTTCAAAGAAATCAAGCTGCTTGTCTACAATTTTTCTAATCACCAGTTCTATCGTTGACGTTCGATATGCAATCACCTTTCTAATCCACTCGATTTGTTCCGTCTTCGCTTTTAGAAAATGTTCTGTTGCTTGATCTGCATGTTCAATATTCAGCTTATTATAAACAATCTTTGGAGCAGCCCAATTATAAAAGGTGATTTTCCATGATCCTTTATCTTTATAAACATTTGCTTCAGGAAAAATATATTCATGTTCTGACCGGCTAAGCAACTGTCCAGGTTTTGGATTACAGGATTGAATCATTTTATTCAACTGTGACAGTTCAATTTCAGTCAGTGAATACTTTTCTATTATCGTTTCATATTTATAATCAGCAATCCAGTCAAGATGCTCGAGCAGCAGCTCCTCCATATAACTCTCATAACCTGCCATTTCCTTTAGCTGCAATAATAGGCATTCCCCCAAGCTCCGGGCACCTATACCAGTCGGTTCCAGCTTTTGTAATTCAGCTAAAGCAATTTCAGTTATGTTAGTGGTTGTTCCGCAATTCTCTGCCCATTCTTCAAGTGAAATGTCCAAGTAGCCAGCCTCATCCAATGAATTAATTCCATATTCAACTACTTTTCTTAAATTGTTATGTAAATCAGACGTAATTAACTGCTCCTTCAATTGATCATATACACTTTTTTTGGAAGGGTTAATATCAGCAAATGATACGGTCTCCTCTGTTTTATATTTCGCAGGCCGGATATCAAAATCATAGATAACTTCTTCAATTAATGGGTTTTCTTTCGATATTTCATTAATATATTCATAGAGTTCCAGTGAAGTAAACTGCAGCATGTGAAGAGACTGGATAAGTGTTTGATTTATTTTTCTCTGAATCGTTTGCTGTTGAAATAAACCTTGTTTCATTTGAAGCAGCCTCCACTCGATTATGAATATCTCTTATATTGTCATTTAAATCATAAAAAAAGTTACTCTTCTGTCTTCACTTTATCATAAGTTATTTAACCTTTCAGCAGATGCAGCGGATTCCATCCCGCTTTTGTATAAAACCAAAAATACACTTCCAGGTTATGAAGTGTATTCTGAATAACAGACTCAACTTTCGCTCGGTAAATATTGTTTACATACCTTACACAGCAAAAGTTGAGTGATTATTAATATTTTCATCTGATTGTTTAATGCTTCATTTTTGGATCCAAAGCATCACGCAGTCCATCTCCAATTAAATTAAAACCTAATACAACTAATACAATAGCGACGCCCGGAACGATTACCGTCCATGGAGCGAGCTGAATGAAATCCCTGGAATCCGCTAGCATTTGGCCCCATTCAGGAGTCGGCGGCTGTGCCCCCAGACCTAAGAACCCCAATGCTGCAGCTTCTAAAATCGCAGTACCAAAGCCAAGAGTAGACTGAACAATAATGGGCGCAACACTATTTGGCAAAATATGCTGAAATATTATTCTTCCGTGTTTCATTCCTTGTGCTTTTGCAGCCATGATATATTCCTCTTCCCGCAGACTAATGACCCGCGAGCGGACAAGCCGCCCAAAAATCGGAATATTTATAATCGCAATTGCAATTAGAGCATTTTGCAGAGATGCTCCCAAAATTGCAACAATAGCAATTGCTAGCAAAATACTTGGAAAAGCCAATAATATATCAAAAATACGCGAAATAACCATATCTATCCAGCGGCCAAAATAGCCAGCAACAATCCCTAGCAGTGTACCAAATATTAAAGCACCAGTTACCGCAAAGAAACCAACCATGAGAGATACCCGTGCTCCATAAACAAGCCTAGTAAAAATATCTCTCCCTAAATGATCTGTTCCTAACCAGTAATCCGCTGACGGTGGTTTAAGACGACTGGCCAAGTCCTGTTCATAATAGCTATAGGATGTAAAAAGTGGCGCAATGATTGCAACTAGAATAAAAAAGACAATAATAGAGAAACCAATAATTGCAAACCGATTCTTGGCAAGCTGCTTGAATGTCTCTTTCCAAGGAGAAATAACTTCTATTTCTTCAGCGTCAACTTGCTGACCAGTTATCGCTGGGTTAGGTACGACTTGTTCCGCATTCTTTTCATCTATTTTCATTTGCACCACCCCCTAATATTTGATTCTCGGATCAATTTTTTTATATAGAATATCAACAAGCAAATTAATAATGACAAAGATAAAAGCAATTACCAGAATTCCAGACTGAATCACTGGATAATCCCGATAGTTTATCGCTTCATAAACATATCTGCCTACCCCCGGCCAGCTGAAGATTGTTTCTGTGAGAATTGCTCCCCCCAAGAGAACACCAGCCTGAAGGCCAATTACAGTCAAAACAGGAATCATTGCATTTTTTAATGCATGCTTATATATAACTAAAAATTGACCAGAACCTTTAGCACGAACCGTTCTTATATAATCTGACTTCATTACTTCAAGCATGCTTGACCTGGTCATCCGAGCAATAATCGCCATTGGAATCGTTCCTAATGCAATACTCGGCAATACAAGATGCTTAAGGGTGGTTAACATTCTCGGGAAATCCAAATGAATTAATGAGTCTAGTACGTACAAATGGGTTATTGCTGCAATCGGATCTCTGCTGTTCTGTCTGCCATAAGCAGGCAGCCAGCCAAGCTCTTGCGCAAATACCCACTGTTCCATCAAAGCCAGCCAGAATACCGGCATAGAAACACCTATTAAAGCAAAAATCATAGCTAATAAATCAAACCACGAGTTTTGTTTCCAGGCACTTATAATCCCTGCATTCACACCAACCACAATTGCAAATAGCATGGCAAAAAAGGTCAGTTCAAATGTTGCAGCTATATATGGCCAGATTTCTGATGATACATCTGCTTTTGACCGGAGTGAAGTACCCAAATCTCCTTGAAGCAAATCGAGAACATAATACCCATATTGTATAAGATAGGGTTCATTTAGCCCCATGGTAGCTTCTAAATTAGCAATTGCTTCTGCTGTTGCTGTTTCACCTAATATTACCTGTGCAGGATTTCCCGGGATAAGATGTACAATTGAAAATGTTATTAGTGTCATCCCTATTAATACTGGTATAAGCATTAATAAACGCCGCATAATATAGGTTACCATCTTCTCACCCTCATTCTAAAAAGGTATTTCAATCATTTTTATGACTAAAAATTAAGGGATAGCAGCAATAGACTACTATCCCCTTTTTTGTGTTTAATTCTGCAATTCTACCTCAGCTAAGGATTCACTTGTTGATGGATGTGGTACATAGTTTAGCACATTGCTAGTTGTTGCCATTACAGGTCGAGAGTGTACAAGCGTCACCATCGGTGAGTCTGCCGAAATAAGCTCTTGTGCTTTTGCGTAAAGTTCTGCGCGTTCGTCTTGATCCACCGCTCGTTTAGCAGCATCTAAAAGTTCATCCACCTCATCATTTTGGTAGAATTCACGGTTACTGCTTCCTACGTTAGAACCATGTAAAAGACTGCTTAAGAAGTAATCCGGGTCTCCATTTGTTCCAGACCAGCCAAGCATATAAAGCTGGTGCTCACCTTGTGATGTTTTCTCTAGATAAGGCGCCCATTCCTCACGCACTATATTTGCATTAATACCAACATCTGCTAAGTTGTTCTGGATAATTTGAGCAACCGTTTCAGGATCTGGCATATATGGACGTGCTACTGGCATAGTCCATAATTCAATTTCCAATCCCTCTTCAAAACCTGCTTCTGCTAGTAATTCACGTGCTTTATCTGGATTATATGCATAAGGCTCAACATCTTCGTTATACCCCAGATATCCTGGAGGCAACGGGTTTTTCGCTGTTGTTGCATATCCAGCATATAAAGCATCAGCGATTGCTTGTTTATCAATTGCATAGTTCACTGCATGCCGGAGCTCTACCTTATCAAACGGTTCTTTTTGTGTATTAAAGCCAAGATAACCAACATTATTCTCTGTTCTAGTTAAAAGTTCCAAGCCTTCTTCAGTTTCTACTGCTGCAGCATCATCTGGATTTAAACCATCCATAATATCGATTTCACCTGAACGAAGTGCAATTAAGCGCGCTGCATTATCTGGAATAACTTCAAAAATTACACGATCAAGCTTGGGAAGACCTTCGACGCGATAATCCTCAAACTTATCAAGAATAATTGAATCGTCCTTGCTCCAGCTGACAAATTTGAATGGGCCAGTTCCTACAGGGTTTTCATTAATTTTCGAGCCATATTCCTCAAGTGCAGCTGGTGAAGTGAGCGCAAAATAGCTCATCCCCATATTTTGAAGGAAAAATCCTAATGGCTGATTTAAAACAAATTGAATTTCATGATCATTTACAACATTAATTTCTTCAATTACATGTCCCTCATCACCCTTGAAGCCGCCAAACATTGTGCCATACATAGAATAAACATATTCTTCATCAGTGAAGGCGTATTCATGTTCAGGATCTGACCATCTTTCAAAGTTTGTTTTTACTGCTTCTGCATTAAAATCAGTACCATCATGGAATGTCACACCTTCTTCTAAATAAAATGTGTACGTAAGTCCGTCATCAGAAACATTCCAATCATGAGCTAATCCTGGTGTTAACTCAAAAGATTCTGGTTCAAATTCCAGTAACCCCTCAAGCACTTGCTTTGTAACACGTGATGATTCACCATCTGTTGTGCTCCCTGGGTCAAGACTCTCTGAGTCTCCACCTCTGGCAAATACTAATATTTGTTCTCCAGAAGCATTTGCATCGTCACCGCTTGCCTCATCCTCATTAGCATTCTCGTCTGTTTCTTCGGCAGCATCACCTTTTTCTTCCCCTGAATCATTCGTGTTAGCTCCACCATCACCGCTGCAAGCTGCTAGTACGATAAGAAATAGAGCCATGATAGCAGCAAATAAAGAAAAACGTATTTTCATAAAATTTTCTTCCCCCTTTTTTATTTTATTTATTCTACTGCTTTGCACCATGTAGGTGGCAAGCAACAAAATGATGATTGCTGACTGGTTCAAATTCCGGTCTTACTTTACTGCAAATTTCCATTGCGGCTGGACAGCGTGTATGAAACGCACAGCCAGTTGGCGGATTAGCCGGACTAGGTACATCACCCTTTAAAATAATTCTCTCTTTCTCAATATCTGGGTCGGGGTCCGGAACTGCAGACATCAAAGCCTGTGTATATGGATGTTTTGGATTCTCGTAAAGCTCTTCCTTATCTGCAAGCTCTACCATTCTCCCTAAATACATCACACCAACGCGATCACTAATATGCTTTACGACACTTAAATCATGGGCAATAAATATATAGGTTAAGTTAAATTCATCTCGTAAATCTGCCATTAGATTTAAAATTTGAGATTGTACTGAGACATCAAGAGCTGATACAGGTTCATCGCAAATGATTAGTTTAGGATTATTTGCCAGTGCACGCGCAATTCCAATCCGCTGCCTCTGTCCTCCGCTAAATTGATGAGGATATCGTGTCGCGTGATAAGTGCTAAGACCTACAACTTCTAAAAGCTCCTGCACTCTTTCTTTTCGTTCCTTAGCCGAAGTCATTCCATGCACAAGCAGAGGTTCAGCAATTATCTTTTCTACGGTATGCCTTGGGTTGAGTGAAGCATATGGATCCTGAAAGATAATTTGCATGTTTCTCCTCAGCTTCCGCATCTCTTCTGAAGAAACAGTGGTAACCTCATTCCCTTCAAACCACACTTCACCCTCTGTCGGTTCTATTAACCGCAAAATAGATTTCCCGGTCGTGGATTTCCCGCATCCGGATTCACCAACAATTCCGAGAATCTCTCCTTTTTTAACTTCGAAGGAAACATCATCAACCGCTTTAACTTCACCGATTTTTTTCCCTAAGACGCCTCCATGAATGGGGAAATACTTTTTTAGTTTTTTAACTTCTAGTAATGGTTGCATCCGCTATCCGCTCCCCTTCCTTGTCAGCATGTAAAAAGCAGCGACTTTTACGGCCATTTTCCAAATCATACAGAGCTGGATTTTCTTTAAAACAACGTTCAAAGGCAAATTCACAACGAGGAGCAAAACGGCAGCCAACTTGATTCATTTTAGGCCTTGCAACAGTGCCTGGAATTGAATATAACTTTTTATCCTGTTCATGCAGCTTAGGCAATGATCGGATTAGCCCCTGCGAATATGGATGCTGTGGATCTTTTAAAATTTCTCTTTTGTTTCCTTGTTCTACAACTTGTCCAGAATACATAACAACTACACTGTCACAAATGTCGGCTACAACGCCTAGATCATGTGTTATAAGTAATATGCCAGTATCCTCTTCCTGATTAATTTTCTTCATTAAGTCCAATATTTGCGCTTGAATCGTTACATCTAACGCAGTTGTTGGCTCATCAGCAATAAGCAGCTTTGGATAACTGGACATCGCCATTGCAATCATTACCCTTTGTCGCATTCCGCCAGACAGCTGGTGCGGATATTCTTTTACAATTTCTTCCGCACGCGGGATTCCGACTATTTTAAGCATCTGCACCGCTTTGTCAATCGCAGATTTTTTTGAAATTTTTTGATGCAGTCGAATTGCTTCCTGCATCTGATTTCCAATTGTAAATAACGGATTTAATGAAGTCATTGGTTCTTGAAAAATCATAGAGATTTCATTACCGCGGATTTTCTTCATTTTCTTTTCTGAAGCATTTGCCAGATTTTCACCTTTAAATGAAATTTCACCGCCAACAATTTTTCCCGGAGGTTGAGGAATAAGCTGCATGATAGACAATGAGGTAACACTTTTCCCACTGCCTGACTCCCCTACTATTCCAACAATTTCCCCTTTATGTACTTTAAGACTTACCTTGTCAACAGCGGGTATTTCACCGTGATCAGTGAAAAAGTGCGTGCTTAATTCCTTTAATTCTAAAATAACTTCTGACATTACATCCCCCCTCAAATTTAGTTAGGAATGACTCTGTGTAAATAATATACTGAATATTTATTAATATTGCAAGTAATAAAATATTATTTCGATTATTTATTTTCCTTAAATAAGAAAAATCTCTATATTCATTAAACTGCTTTCTTATATTTTTTTACATGAATATTAAAATAGCTTATACTACTTGTAATAAGGAGTGTGGAAACAAGTGATTGAGGTTTATACAGACGCAGCATCCAGCGGGAATCCAGGACCCAGCGGAATAGGTATAGTTATAAAAAAAGAGAAGGAGTTTCATGAGTTCTCCTTTCCAGCCGGCAATCTATCAAATCATGAAGCGGAATTTCATGCGGTAATTAAAGGGCTGGAGCTTTGCAATGAAAAATTTCCCAACGAAATTCTCTCATTCAGAACAGACTCTAAAATTGTCGTTGATACGATTGAAAAAAGGCATACAAAAAACAAAATTTTTCTTCCATTACTCGAGCGTATACAGGAATTAGCAGCCGATTTCCCCTACTTTTTCATTAAATGGATTCCGGAAAAACAAAATACTATTGCCGATCGTCTTGCAAAATCTATCGTACATAAAGAAAAAAACAATCTTTCCAGGGGGGAATAATTTGAATAAAAAAAGCATTATTCTCATAGGGTTTATGGGAGTTGGAAAAACGACAGTTGGCAAAGAAATAGCTAAGAAGTTAAATCGTGGTTTTATCGATATTGATAATGAGATTGAAAAAAGTTATGGCATGCACACTGTAGATATTTTTAAAGAATATGGAGAAGCCGAATTCCGAAGGGCTGAGAAGGCGGAGATTATCAAGGCTTGTGCAGCAACCAGCAAAATCATCTCAGTGGGGGGAGGTGCCTTCCTTCAAGAAGATGTACGCAGATTTTGCATGGATAATGCAACTGTATTATTCCTGCACATTTCTTGGGATGCATGGAAGGAAAGAATAAGTCTGCTCCTCGAAACACGACCTGTATTACAAGGAAAGAATCTTGACCAAATTAAAGAACTATTCAATGAAAGACAAGTAATCTACAAGGAACACCATCTAAAGATTAATATAGATTATCTAAATGTATTAGAAGCAACAGAAGCAATCGCAGAGGAACTGCCAAGAATTGAATAAATAAAAGACAAGGTTCATAGAAACCTTGTCTTTACTTTCGGTATTTAGCGCGCCCAGAGGGATTCGAACCCCCGGCAAACCTGGTACCGGAAACCAGTGCTCTATCCAGCTGAGCTATGGGCGCATCAATATATAATTTTGGCACATAGACTATTATAGCTGTTTCCAAGGATTCTTACAAGTCCTTTTCACAAGCATTTCTTATAACTCAACTTTCACATCAAAAATTGTTCTTAATCACCGAATGCCGTGATACTGAAATGCTTTGAATAGCGGGTTTAACAAACTTGAACAGGCACATAAAATCCCTGCGTCAAAATTGTCAGCAGTTTGTATCTGCTGCGGAGAATGACAGCCTGTTTAGTCGATTGCTGACCAATATTATAACGAAAGACGAATTTGCATGTTACTTATGCAAGAGTTAGGTTATAATTTATATTCTATTGTTTATAAAAATATAAATCGGGAATCCTTACACATAGTATATTTTTAAAAAATAGAGGTTTTACGTTTGACCTTTATTGACCAATCATATATCATAAAAATAGATTCAAAAGCATTATTAAAGTTAATAAGGAGGATTTGCAAATGAATTTAGTACCTACAGTTATTGAACAAACAAACCGCGGGGAACGTGCATATGATATTTATTCGAGACTATTAAAAGACCGTATTATTTTACTGGGAAGTGCAATTGACGACAACGTGGCTAACTCCATCGTTGCACAGCTGCTTTTCTTAGAGGCGGAAGATCCGGGTAAGGATATTTCGTTATACATTAACTCTCCAGGTGGATCTATCACAGCTGGAATGGCAATTTATGATACCATGAATTTCATTAAATCAGATGTTTCAACAATTTGTATTGGAATGGCCGCTTCAATGGGATCCTTCTTGCTTGCAGCAGGAGAAAAAGGAAAACGATATGCACTGCCAAACAGTGAAATTATGATTCACCAGCCTTTAGGCGGCGCACAAGGTCAAGCAACAGATATTGAAATTCATGCGAAAAGAATTATTGAAATCAAAAAGCGCATGAATGAAATCCTTTCTGAAAAGACTGGACAGCCATTAGAAGTAATCGAGCGTGACACAGAACGTGATAACTTTATGACTGCAGAACGTTCCGTAGAGTATGGCTTAATTGATAAGATTTTAGAACGTAAAGAAGATGAAAAGTAAGCGGAAATGATAACGCAAAAAAGCGTGGTACTTGTCATAATTTGACGAGTACCACGCTTTTTACTATTTACTCCATCCTCAAACCAAAGAAAAAGTTCAATTTGGAACTTAAACGACAAATGAAGTAAACAGCCTGAGAGCTGGGTTATTCATGCATTAAAAATCCAATCAAACTTCCTGTTCTTTTAATACTGGTTTCTCTTTTCTCGATGGAAGCATATGAAATACAATATTTAATACAATTGCCGTTACACTTCCTGCAACAATTCCATTGCTTGTTAAAATCTGAATACTGGATGGTAATTGTGAGAATAATTCAGGGACCACAGTTACACCAAGTCCCATCCCGATTGAACAAGCGATAATCATTGAATTCTCTGGAGAATCTGCAATCACTCTGCTGAGCATTTTAATTCCCTGTGAAATAACCATACCAAACATTGCAACCATTGCTCCCCCCAGAACTGCTGTCGGAATGATTGTTGTCAGTGCTGCTATTTTGGGGATGAATCCTAAAGCAATTAACATTACACCAGCTACAACAATGACTTTTCTCGCTTTAACTCCTGTCATCTGAATGAGACCAACATTTTGCGAAAATGCAGTATACTGAAAGGCATTAAAAATCCCTCCAAAGAAAATTGCAATTCCTTCAGCGCGATATCCCTTAGCAAGATCGTTCTCCGACAGTTTTCTATCTGTTATATCACCTAATGCGAAATATACACCTGTCGACTCTACTAGAGAAACAATAGCAACCAGCAGCATTGTAAAAATCGCTGGCCATTCAAATGTTGGCATTCCGAAATAAAACGGCTCCACCAAGTGAAAATACGATGCTTCCGATACTGCCGAAAAGTCCACTTTCCCCATGAACATAGCAGCCAGCGTTCCAACAACTAAACCAATCAGAATGGAAATCGAACGAATAAATCCTGAAGCAAATCTGTACAGTAAAATAATAAATAGCAACGTCCCGAATCCTAGGCCAATATTTGCAAAGGAACCAAAGTCACTGGCTCCTTGACCACCACCTAGATTATTAATAGCAACTGGAATGAGTGTAATCCCAATAATCGTTACCACTGCACCAGTAACAACCGGCGGGAAAAAACGTACTAAACTGCCAAAAAAACTGCTAATGAGTACAACAACAATTCCCGTAACAATAATTGCTCCATAAATTGCGGTGATTCCATACTCTCCGCCAATTGCAATCATTGGACCAACTGCAGTGAAAGTACATCCGAGTACAACTGGAAGACCAATCCCAAAAAAGCGATTTTTCACAACCTGCAATAATGTAGCAACACCACACATTAAAATGTCTATCGCCACAAGGTAAGTTAATTGCACTGAAGTCAGTCCAAGCGCTTCCCCTACAATTAAAGGAACGAGTATAGCTCCGGCATACATTGCCAGAACATGCTGAAATCCTAATGCTGCAGTTTTCATCGTACCGTTTCCTCCTCTTTGAAGCGTACCATTCCATTTTCTAATGAAGAAATAATTGCTAAAGATTCTACACGTATACCCCGTTCCCGAAATTGATTTCCACCATTTTGAAATCCTTTTTCAATAACAATACCAACTCCTGCAAGCTTGGCATCAGCCTGTTCGACAATATCAAGCAGCCCTAAAACTGCTTGGCCATTCGCTAAAAAGTCATCGATTATGAGTACAACATCCTTTTCTGAAAGATAATCTTTTGATACAGATATTTCATTTGTTTCTTTTTTAGTAAATGAATACACTTTTGCGGAATATAACTGATCAACTAGAGTGAGTGACTTGCGTTTTCTCGCAAAAATTACAGGTACTTTCAGCTCCAGTCCAGCCATCGTTGCTGGTGCAATTCCAGATGATTCAAGTGTCAAGATCTTTGTTATTCCACAATCGGCAAATCTGGCAGCATATTCCTTGCCTAAAGCCAACATTAATTCAGGGTCAATTTGATGATTTAGAAATGAATCTACCTTTAATACAGTGTCAGATAAAACCTTTCCTTCATTTACTATTTTTTGCTGCAATAACTCCATTTTAATCCTCCTCAGTAAATAAAAAAGCACGAACCTCGCTTCTACCATAACTATGATAAAAGCAAGCTTCGAGCTTAAATATTCGAAAAGAAGCAAAATAAAAGTTCACCAAAAAAGTGTTCTTTTCATTTGCAGCTGTGCTTTTCATAGTCAGTTTATTTACGGTAAACTGGTAGAAACTGTCAGGCCATATCCCTGTAATTATATGAAAAGATATATTAAATTTTAAAAGTTACTCGTTCTATTCCTTGCATAGCTCTATAAAACTAGTAACCTCTCCACATAAAAATAGAATAGTAATAGTATAGCATGTGCAGCAATGAATAAAAAGCAGAATACAATAATAAAATCATTCTTATAATTTAGATATTATCAAGATAGTGCTACCCTAAAAAATAGCTCCAAGCATCGAAATAGATGTTCGGAACTATTTTTAACTTATAAAACTTATATTTTGGTATTTTTCTTTTTTGCACGCTGTTCCAGCTGTGACTTTGGCTGTTGATCTGCTTCATCCTCTGAATATCCTTGGGGATTCACACTTGAGTTTACTCTCTTTTTACTCCAGCTGTCATTCTTTCTTGACATGACAAACCACCTCCATTAAATAGTATTTCAAATTCGTGTATTTTTATGTATAATGGGCGTTCATCCCTTAGCAGCAGAACGCCTCAATTACTAAATCATTTTTATTTCTCTGCTAAACCTTCATATTTATCTCGTAATGCCCTCTTCAATACTTTTCCACTTGGGTTTTTCGGAAGCTCATGTGTAATTTCTACATATTTTGGCACTTTATGCTTCGACAACTTCTCTTGGCAAAATTCAATGATCATCTCTTCCGTCAGTTTCGCTCCAACCTTTGGCACAACAATTGCTGTCACGGCTTCAATCCAATAGGCATCAGGGATACTGATTACAGCAACTTCAGTGACACCCGGCAATTGATAAATTGTCTCCTCAACCTCTCTGGAAGAAACATTAATCCCGCCGGTGTTAATCATATCTTTTTTTCGATCAATAATTGTAATATAGCCCTCATCATCCATTACACCTAAATCACTACTATGGAACCAGCCATTTCGAAAAGCCTCAGCAGTTTTCTCTGGCTCATGTAAATAGCCTTTCATAGCGTGTGGTGTACGATGTACAATTTCACCGATTTCACCGCGGGGAACTTCATTATCTTCGTTATCGACTATTTTTGTTTGAACATTTAAGGTTGCTCTCCCAGCAGAACCAAGTTTTCTTAATTGATCCTCTGGCTGAAGTGCAGTGGCTAGTGGCGCTACCTCCGTCTGTCCATAAAAATTCCAAAATTTTGCTTTTGGCAGGCGCTCAGCGAGTTCTTTTAAAATTTCCTTCGGCATAATCGCCGCTCCATAGTAGCATTTCTCTAAAGATGACAGGTCTCGTTTATCAAAATCTGGATGTCTTAATAACCCTATCCAAACCGTAGGCGGACAAAAAAGCAGTGTAGCCTTTTCTTCTTCAATCGTTTTTAAGATTAGTTCTGGACTGGATGCTGCCAGAATGATTCCACTTGATCCAAGATATATACTCGGTCCTAAGAAAACGTGCAGCTGTGCACTATGATATAAAGGAAGTGCATGAATTGCTACATCTTTCGCTTCCATTTTCCCATCAATAACACTGCTTACATATTCACTAATCAAATTCTTATGAGTAAGCATGACACCCTTTGGTCTTGATTCTGTGCCACTTGTATACAGAATCTGTACGACATCATCATCACGAAGGTCAGCTTCAACCAGTACTTTTGATTGTGTTTTTTGCACTTGCGATAATGGCTTCCATTCTCCATTTTTACCATAACTAGATACAGTATCCATCAAATAACGATATTTAATCTCTTGATTGCCAGCAGCTTGATCAAGAAGGTCAGCATACTCTTGGGATGCCAAGAATCCAACTGCGGCTGCGTGGTCTACAATATACTCTACATCTCCTCTATTGAGCATATAATTGATTGGAATCATTACCGTTCCAATTCTCGCGAGTGCAAAAGCTGAAATGACAAAATCAAGACTGTTTTTGGACATAACCGTTATCATATCGCCCTTTGTCATTCCGTCTGATAAAAATGCATTCGCTGTCTGATTTACAGCATAGTCAAGCTCTTCATAGGTTAATCTCCGGTCATTATACGCAAGTGCAAATTTATCTGGTGTTCTTTCTTTCGTCCGAGTTAAGAGGTCACCTAATGTATTTCTCCTCGCCCGCTCTAGCAGTATACCTAACTCACTTTGGACATTTGTATTACTATTCACCGTTACCACTCCTTCAATGACATAATGAGGTTTACCTTGTTGAAAATTCTATTTATTATTTTAATTCAGTTAACTGTAAATAACAAGTGCTGCCGATATTATGTTTACGGTAAAAATAAAAGGCTGTAAACATAAATTTATGTTTACAGCCTTTTACTGGTTTCTTATATTTTTTTATATTAACCTCTCGTCACGAAGGAGACTAAATGATTCATGGCAGTTTCTTCATCTGGACCATCGGCAATTATTTTGATCTCTTCACCGTTCGCTATTGCTAAGCTCATGAGACCCATAATACTTTTCGCATTTACCTTCTTCCCATCCTTCTCCAAAAATAAATGTGAAGAATAACGATTCGCCTCTTGCACAAATTGTGCAGCAGGGCGCGCCTGTAAACCAGTATCTAAGTCCACCTTTACTAAATTCTCTACCAACTCAACTCATCCTCCCTAAGATATAGAAAACGCTAACATTTAACAGAACCTGCATATTTTTATTTAATAATACATGCAGAAAAAAGTGCAGACAGCTCCAATCTCAGATTTAGACTAAAGCTGTGAAGTACTGCTTTCATTCTTCTATTTGCTAGTAATATTCCCATAATATATCCATTTAAGATTCATAAAAATGTTAAACAGCTGTTCTTTTCGTTGCGCAAATCAAAAATAATTTTCCAATTATCTGTATTATAGCATGAAAGAAATATAAATGAGAATAATTTATATTAATAATTAACTTTTTGCTGTAAACTCACCAAGCCTTATTTTATCGGCAAACTCATCAATTTTTTTCAAACGGTGATTTACACCCGATTTAGAAATTCTTCCATTTCCTACAAGTTCACCTAATTCTTTCAAAGAAACATCTTCATGCTCCATTCGAAGTATGGCTATTTCTTGCAGTTTTTCAGGAAGCTGGTCTAATCCTACTGTTCTTTCAATCAGTTTAATATTCTCAATTTGTCTAAAAGCTGCGCCGATTGTTTTATTTAAATTAGCTGTTTCACAGTTTACTAAACGGTTGACAGAATTTCGCATATCACGAACAATACGTACGTCTTCAAATTTAAATAATGCATTATGCGCACCAATTATACTAAGAAACTCGGTTATTTTTTCAGCCTCTTTAATATAGACAATATGTCCATGCTTACGTTCTAATGTTTTCGATTTTAAATCAAATTGATTCAATAACCCGCTTAGCGAAGTATTATGCTCCTCATGAAAATTAAATATTTCCAGATGATAAGAGGATGTTTCCGGGTTATTGATTGACCCGCCAGCCAGGAAAGCCCCACGCAGATAGGCGCGTTTCGTGTTTTCATCTGTTATAATTTCTGGAGATATGTTGCGAATAATCTGATGAGGTTCCTCGATGATTTTCAATTCATTAAGAAATTCAAACACATTTTTTTTCATTCTTACGATATAGACATTATTCTTTTTTAGCTTCATTTTTTTACGAACTAGAATCTCCAGCGGCTGCTCATAGTTATCTTTAATCAATGAATAAATTCTCCTTGCAATCGCAGCATTTTCTGTTTGAACATCTAAAGAATAACGGTCGCGTGAAAGGGATACAATTCCATTCATGCGTATGAGTGCAGCTAGTTCTGCCTTTTGCTCTTCTATATCCGATTCAATTGCCGTAAGTTCTTTTTTAATTTCTGAAGCAAAGGACATAATTTTTCCTCCTTTACTGTTTTCATATTAGTCGACTAGCAATGAATATAATAATTCCGCAATTTTATCATTGTCATGTCTTAATGCAGGATGCTGTTTATTAATAATATCCCCTTCGATTATTTCCAGCCCCAATGCAAGCAGCCGATCTGTATCATAAATAACAGGCTCTGCATTTTCTTCAGCATATTTTTCTCTGATTGCTTCTTGAATTTGCTCATTATGTACTATAATCGATTGAACAATTCCTCTGCCAATATGGCGATTAATTGCTTCTATATGATCTGAAGCAGTGTAACCAGTTGTTTCTCCTGCTTGGGTCATTAAATTACATACATAGACAATTTTTGCAGCAGTTTTCTCTAAAGCCTCTTGAACACTAGGCACAATCAGATTGGGCATAATACTTGTATATAGACTTCCTGGTCCCACAACAATTAAATCAGCATCGATAATCGCCTGTACAGCATGATTGAATGGCTTCACAGGCTGTGGGCTTAGAAATACATGATCAATTTTCTTATTGGAAAGCGGAATATTCGATTCGCCCGAAACAACAGTACCATCTTCCATTTTGGCATGAAGTGATAAATTCTCGGTGGAAATGGGATAAATTGTCCCTTTTACATTTAGGACACGTGAAATCTCTTTAATTCCATCATAAAAATCCCCTGTTACAGAAGTCATTGCCGCTAGCAGCAAGTTTCCAAGTGAATGTCCTGAAAGCCCGTTTCCAACTTGAAAGCGATGCTGAAATAATTCAATTAGCATCGGTTCTGCATCAGATAAAGCAGCTATAACATTACGGATATCTCCTGGAGCTGGAATCGCCATTTCATTTCTCAGTCTTCCAGTACTCCCGCCATCATCAGCAACTGTCACTATTGCAACGAGATCAATCGGCATATTCTTTAAACCACGAAGAAGTACAGGCATACCTGTACCGCCTCCGATTACGGCAACTTTTGGTTTCTTTGCGTGCTCCATCTTAATTTCCCTTTCTCTTATCAATATCACGGTGACTTACATGAGTGATGTAACCTTCAGACAAAGCCTTTGCAAAATGCTCTGCAATTGCTACAGAACGATGCTGTCCGCCTGTACATCCAATCGCGATAACAAGCTGGGATTTTCCTTCTTTTTTATATTGTGGCAGCATAAATTTTAGTAAATCTAATGTTTTATCAATAAACTTCTGTGTATCAGACCATTTAAATACATATGAAGAAACCTCTTGGTTTAAGCCCGTCAGTGGCTGGAGATGTCCTACATAATGCGGGTTGGGCAGAAAGCGGACATCAAATACTAAGTCTGCATCAATGGGCAATCCATATTTAAATCCAAAAGAAACCATATTTATTGAAAAGATTTCCTCGTGGTCTTCAGAATAGATTTTTAGAATTTTATCTCTTAATTCACGCGGCTTCAGATCTGTTGTATCAATGATTCTCTGTGCTCTGCCGCGCAATTCATCAAGTATTTCCCGTTCCTGGCTTATTCCTGTCAAAGGCAATCCTCCAACAGCGAGCGGATGAGAGCGTCTTGTTTCCTTATAGCGGCTGACTAAAGCAGTATCCTTAGCATCAAGAAACAGAATATGTTCCTTCAGCCAATCCTCATCATTCAATACATCTAAAGCTTCAAATAATGAATCAAAAAACTCACGGCCGCGCAAGTCCATGACTAAAGCTACTTTTGTTATATTATTTGTTGAATCCTTCATCAGTTCAAGAAATTTCGGCAGTAATGTTGGCGGCAAGTTATCTACGCAATAATAACCTAAATCCTCGAAACTTTGTACAGCTACTGTTTTTCCTGCACCGGACATTCCAGTTATGATAACTAGCCTTGTTTCGTCTGTTTGCGCTTTTTTCATGTCTGTCATTATTATCGCTCTCCTTTAAAGGATCCTATAATTGCTATTTGTTATAGAAACACTACACAATACGGTCGACCTTAATCTTCTATATTCCATTATACTATGAATGTGCAGAATCCAACAACTATCCGTTTCTGTGAATCAGACGTCCTGTCTCATTTAACAAATATATGGAATCATATGAATTTAGAGCAAAAAAAATGCACAGGTGATAGCAACCTGTGCAGAAAACTAATTTATCTATTAAAAGGGGGTCAATTAGTTATATATAGTGTACCCAATTATTGTTTCGAATGGATTACAGCAGCGTTAAAAAGCAATTACTTTTCGTAAATTTTTGCTTATTATTTTGCTGTATCAATTGTTTCAGATAATTGTTCCACATAACTAATAGCCTCTTCCGCTGCAATACTGCCGTCTCCAGTTGCAGTTACAATCTGTCTTAGCTTCTTCTCACGAATATCACCAGCTGCAAAAACGCCTGGTACCTTCGTTGCCATATTCTCATTTGTTACAATATATCCTTCATCATTTGTAATACCCAGAGAAGCGAATGGTTCACTTAATGGCACCATCCCAATATATGGAAATACCCCATCGGCTGCGAAGTCGTATTCTTCACCAGTTTCATTATTTTTCAGTGTGACACCGCTGACTTTCCCATCTGGACCTTTAATTTCAGTAACCGCAGTATTCCAGATAAATTCAACTTTATCATTGTTGAATGCTCGATCTTGAAGTATTTTCTGTGCACGTAATTCGTCACGGCGATGGACGATTGTTACTTTACTAGCGAATCGAGTCAGGTAAACCCCTTCCTCAACTGCTGAGTCTCCTCCGCCTACAACTACGAGATGTCTTTCTTTAAAGAAAGCCCCGTCACATACTGCACAATAAGATACTCCGCGCCCTGCAAGCTCTTCTTCACCAGGAATGCCAAGTTTTTTAAACTGTGCACCAGTTGTAATAATTAATGCTTTTGTCTTATATTCTTTATTTCCTGCAACAACTGTTTTATATGCTCCATTGTCAATTACTTCTTTTATATCACCATATGCATACTCTGCACCGAACTTCTTTGCATGCTCAAACATTTTATTTGATAAGTCAGGACCAAGAATATGATCATAACCAGGATAGTTCTCGACATCTTCGGTGTTTGCCATTTGACCGCCTGGAATACCTCTTTCAATCATCAGTGTCTCTAAATTTGCACGTGATGCATATACTGCGGCCGTCATGCCAGCTGGACCAGCACCTACTATAATTACATCATATACATGCTCTTCAGACATAGTTATCGCCTCTTTTTTAATTTAATCTAATTATAGCTTATAGAATCTTTATTCAATCGTCTAATATAATGCTCACAACATTATTTCCAAGGTGCATCATGGTCTTCAAGTGCACGGTGTTTTACACAGCCCTCTTTCCACAAGTCTTCAGCAACTTCGTGTTCATTACTATGAAAAGCTGCAATGCTGTACCATTTATAATAAGACAAGTGACCTCTCGCCATTCTCCGATTAATTTTGTTAAAACGCAGAAATGCTTCTTCGTAATTTCCTGTTTTCGCTAGGGTTACTGCCAGTTTTATTTGCTGATCTGAATGAATTGGATATACATTAAGTAATTTCTTAATCTTAACGCTGTATTCCTTTTCCAAATCCAATTCATAATAAAATAAGGCAAGATTCATATTACTTTGCAGTTCATGTTCTGAGTTTTCAAGGATTTCCTGCTCAATCTGAACAGCTTTTTCTTTCTGTCCAGTGTAGAACATTGCTTGGGCATAGTCATGTTTAACAATAAGATGTTCAGGAAAAAGCAGAAGCATCTCTTCAATGATTGGGATTGCTTTTTCCCAGTCATTATTTTCCATTAGATAAAAGACTGTCTCCTGATATTTTAATAAATCGTCCTCTTCCTCAAATAACCAGTCATCATCCAATTCATCCTCAAGTTCAAAGTCAATTAAATCAAGCAGCGTATATGCTTCTTCGGTAAAGTCACCATCTGACTCTTTTTCAAGATAAAGGTTCGCATATTTCGTTGCATCATTTAATAATCCTAAATGTGCATAATTATTAGCAAGCAAATAGTAACAATCCGTATATTCACTTGATTGAAGTACATTGTTCAACAATTGATTTGCTAAATGGTATGCTCCAATTTCTGTATATACAATTGACATCTGACAATTAAATAGCGGATTATCGGGTTGAGATTCGATCGCCTTTTTTAACCATTTCAATGAGAAATCAAATTTCCTCTTTTGAAAAGCCTCAACACCCTTTGTAAAGTAAAAATCTCCATCAGGAATAAACGGGAGAATATTATTTATTTTCTTTTGTTGTTTTTTCGCTTTATTCATTTGTCTACTCCTAAAATTGACATATGTTCTAGTATAACATATTTCGACTATAAAGGAATATGCCCATGTAAAAAGCAGAAAAACGTCTATTTTTATCGAATAAGCTTATGCAAAAGTTACTGCGTCGGTAAGCAATTGATCCAGTTCTTCGCGATAGTCTTCTGTTTGTTGTTCCGACCAAGCTAATCGCTCCGCCATAAAGCAGATAACCTTTTCTTTCGCTTGTTTGACCAAGGCAATATTGAAATATAAAGCACCTGTTCTTCTTACAAAAAAGTCACTCGGCTTATATGCTGCTTCGTTTTCGATTGCATATAAAAGTTCCGCGAAGATAATTGGATTAATTTCATATTTAGCTGCTTCTGTTTGATATTGTTCGTAATAATTAAACACTGTATCGCTATTTGCACCATAGGTTTGAATTAATTTGTTTGCATTGGCCTCATCCATACCAAGCTTAATTGCTTCCTTAAGCTTTAGTGCTTTGAATTCGTTGAAGCCTTTTGAGCCGCCAACTTCTCCACCTGATACAGGCAGTTTCTTTGTTGATGATGCACTGTACAGTACACCTATTTCTTCTTTAAACTGTTCAGCAACTACATCAATAATTTGTTCTGCCATTTTACGATAACCGGTAAGCTTTCCTCCTGCAATTGTAATTAAGCCAGAATCCGAAACAAATATTTCATCTTTTCGAGAGACTTCGCTTGGACTATTTTTTCCTTCTTCAGCTATCAACGGTCTTAAACCTGCCCAGCTTGATTCCACATCAGCTGTTGAAATCCCAAGATCAGGAAACATATAATCAATTGCCTTTAGGACATAATCTCTGTCTTCCTTTGTAACAAGAGGATGAATAATATCACCATCGTAAACTGTATCCGTTGTTCCTACATATGTTTTTCCCTCTCTTGGAATTGCAAATATCATTCGTTTATCTGGGGTATCAAAGTAAACCGCCTGCTCCAGAGGAAAACTCGACTTATCAAATACTAAATGAATCCCCTTCGTGAGCAACAATGTTTTTCCTTGCTTTGAACCATCTTTCTCTCTCAATTGATCAACCCAGGGACCAGAAGCATTAATAACTTTCTTCCCTTTGAACTCATATGATTTCTCTGTAATTTGATCAACCGCAATTACACCAACAACTTGATTGTTCTCATCATATATAAAATCAGCAGCTTTTACATAGTTTAAAGCATCTGCTCCCTTTTCTGCTGCCTTTTTCATTACCTCAATCGTTAGTCTTGCATCATCTGTTTTATACTCTACATAGTAACCTGATCCCTTTAAATCTTGCTTTTTAACTAAGGGCTCTTTTTCTAAAGTCTCTTGAATACTGAGCATTTTCCTGCGCTCTGTCCGTTTTACACCGGCAAGGAAGTCATATACTCTTAGACCAATATTTGTTGTAAACGGTCCAAGGTTGCTTCCTTTATGAAACGGCAGAAGCATCCATTCTGGCGTTGTAACATGTGGTCCGTTTTCATATACAATCGCTCGTTCCTTCCCAACATCAGCAACCATTTTCACTTCAAATTGTTGCAAATAACGCAGCCCGCCATGAATAAGCTTAGTAGATCGGCTGGAAGTGCCGCCTGCAAAATCCTGCATCTCAATCAACAACGGTTTCATCCCGCGCGTTACAGCGTCTAAAGCAATACCCGCTCCCGTAATTCCTCCACCTATAATAATGATATCAAACGTTTCTTTTTCGATATTTTCCAGTTGTTCTTTCCTATTTAAGCTTGATAATTTTTTCATTTAGTTCAGCTCCCTTAATTAGCTTTTATAATTAATCAATTGCTATACATTTTTTGGACTTTATAAATAAAAAACCGCAAAAGTGACTAATCAAATAAATGATTAGCTGCTTTTGCGGTTTCTCCATTTCTCCGTCCTTTTATTAACTTATTTTCAGTATAACACTAATCTGCATCTTTTTGTATTAATTTACTCAACTTGCACCAATTAATTGTTAAAACAGCTTGTATCGCAATACCAGAATTTAAAATTATCGGCAAAAACCATCGGTTATGATAGGTGAGTTATTTATTTAAACATTCTTGTTGCTTGTATTGCATTTTGCCAGCCTTGGTAAAGAGAATCACGTTCTTCTTGGTTCATTTCATTGGTAAAGTTCGCTTCTCTCTTCCACAGCTCAGCAAGCTCATCTTTATGCTTCCAAAAACCAACGGCTAAGCCTGCAAGATATGCTGCTCCGAGTGCAGTTGTTTCTTGGACAACCGGACGTTCAACGGGAACATCAAGCAAATTACTTTGAAATTGCATCAGCAGATTATTTTTTACTGCTCCACCGTCAACACGAAGTGTCTTTAGCTCAATCCCAGAGTCTTTTATCATTGCATCAAGCACATCTTTCGTCTGATAAGCAAGTGACTCCAATGTCCCTCGAACAAGATGTTCTTTTGTTGTACCCCGTGTTAAGCCAAATATTGCTCCTCGAGCATCACTATCCCAATATGGGGTTCCAAGACCTACAAATGCAGGTACCATATAAACCCCTTCACTCGAGGACACACTATTTGCAAGAATTTCAGTTTCCGGTGCACTTTCAATAAGCTTTAAACCATCACGCAGCCACTGAATTGCAGATCCTGCAACAAACACACTGCCTTCTAAAGCGTATTCAACCTTACCATTCATACACCAAGCTATTGTAGTAAGCAAGCCATGTTCAGAGGCAACAGCTTCTTCTCCAGTATTAAGCAACATAAAACAGCCTGTACCATATGTATTTTTTGCCATTCCTTTTTCAAAGCAGGTTTGTCCAAATAATGCTGCCTGCTGATCACCAGCAATTCCCGCAATGGGAACTTCGTGTCCAAAAAAGTGATAGTTGACTGTATGTGCATAAATCTCCGATGACTCCCTCACCTCTGGCAGCATGCTCTTAGGCACTTGCAGCATTTCCAAAAGCTCATCATCCCATTTGAGATCATGAATATTAAACATCATTGTCCGAGAGGCATTGGAATAATCAGTTACATGTACTTTTCGGCCAGATAGTTTATAGATTAGCCAGCTGTCAATTGTACCAAATTGCAGCTCACCTTTCTCCGCTTTTTCACGCGCACCTTCGACATTGTCTAAAATCCATTTTACTTTTGTCCCAGTAAAATAAGGATCGATGAGCAAGCCTGTTTTTTCTCGAATCATATCTTCATACCCTGCATCAGCTATCTCTTTACAAATTTCTTCTGTTTGTCTCGATTGCCAGACAATTGCATGGTAAATCGGTTTACCAGTAGTTCTATCCCAGACCACCGCTGTTTCCCGCTGATTTGTAATTCCTATCCCCGCAATCTGCTCAGGATTAATATCAGCCTTGCGCAATACCTCTGCTACACAAGCTAGTATCGATGTCCATATTTCATTTGCATCATGCTCTACCCAGCCGGGATGTGGAAAAAACTGTTCAAATTCATGCTGAGCAGACATGACGATTTCTCCTGACCCATTAAATAAAATGGCTCGCGAACTCGTCGTCCCTTGATCTAAAGCTAAAATATATTTCTCGCTCACCCAATCACCCCTGTATCAAATTATTAATTTTATATATTTAGAGAGACCATAGTTGTTTTTCCGATGTTGTTATCGCTGTCGCTCCTGCACGCAACGCAGCATTCACTTGCTCCTCTTTCTTTATCAAACCGCCAGCTATAATTGGGAGTTTGGTTACCTCATGAATTTCGGAAATCATATCCGGAATAAGGCCTGGCATTACTTCTACACAATCTGGCTGAAATTTTTCTACCAGCTTTATATTTTGATCCAATGCAGTACTATCTAAGAGGAATAAACGTTGGATTGCGAGCAGCTTATGCTTCTTAGCAAGCGCAATCACATTTCCACGTGTAGATAAAATTCCGTCCGGTTTCACCTCGTGGATTAAGTATTCCATGCCATATTCATCAGCCTTTAATCCTTGTATCAAATCAAAATGAAGTAAAATCTTCTTATTCTCCTGCCTCGTATACTTTACAATGCTTTTAAGCTGGGATACTCTCGATTCAAGAAAGACAACTGTGTCGTGATTGGATTGCAGCACTTTTTCAAAGTCCTTCATCCTTCGTATTGCCGGAATTACACCTGAAGGTATTTCCATTTTACTCATCCACCTTTTCAGCTATTGCACGCCGTTCTTGTTCTTCTCTTGTATAAATCACTTTCATCGGATTCCCGCCTACAAATGCTCCAGCAGGTACATCTTTATGTACTAGGGCCCCCGCTGAAACGGTCGCACCATCGCCAATTTTAACACCTGGTAAAATCGTTGTATTCGCCCCAATTAAAACCTCATCACCAATAATTACTTCGCCGATTCGATATTCCTTAATTAAATACTCATGTGCGAGAATTGTCGTATTGTAGCCAATAATCGTGTTATTACCTACTGTTATTTTTTCCGGAAACATTATATCTGGCATAACCATTAAGGCAAATGCAGTCTCTTTTCCGACTTTCATTCTTAAAAAACTGCGATACATCCAGTTTTTCACTCCAAGAAATGGTGTATAACGAGCAGCTTGAATGACTATAAAGTTTTTTACGACCTTCCAAAAGGAAACTGTTTTGTAAATTTGCCAGAGTGAATTTGCTTCCTTCACATCGAAACGCTCTGTTTTTCGCATCACTTACCATCCACTATCTGCAGAAGATCCGTCATATTCTCCAGCATAAAAGTTGGTTTATATGTTAATAAATGATCTCTTCCTTTTTGCGACCATGCAACTGCAGCTGTTTGAACACCAGCATTCTGTCCCGCAACTATATCGTGAAAATTATCTCCAACCATTAATGTGGAGTGAACATCTGCATCTAATTCCTGAATCGCCTTAAACACTGGCTCTGGATGTGGTTTAGGATTTGCCACATCATCAAAAGTTATAATCGAGTCGAAAAAATCCGTAATACCCGTATGCGCCAATCCCATATGTACTCCTTTTGCCATCTTGGTAGAAACAATTCCAAGCTTTATTTCCATACCTTCTAAAGCTTTTAGTGTTTCCACTACTTTGGGAAACGCTTCTACATAATTATCATGCTCAAGATGATTATGCGTCCGATATGTCTCTACCATCTCATTCGCTCTTAATGGATCAATCTTCATGAATGTATCAACAAGCGGCGGTCCATTAAACGCCACAATCTGCTCATCAGTAAAATTCAATTTAAAATAATTAAATGTATGTCTAAAGGAGGCCATAATTAATTGATTAGTATCTATTAAGGTTCCATCCAAATCAAACAGTATCGTACGAATACTCATATTCTCTTTCCTTTCCTTTTCAATCACTTTTCACCTTTACTAAAGTTCAAGAAACAACTAACTATTAACGTTTCTTTTTACTTTTCTTCGCATTTTTATTATGTGTTTTTTTCTTTTTCCTTTCAGGCAAATCAAGGTATCTTGCTGTTTCAGCGCCCGATTTACGTCGATAGATAATCAGGATAATTGCAAGAACAATAAGTGTTACAGACACCACCTGGGCTGTTCTTAAGCCTTCAATAATATACAGGCTGTCTGTGCGCAACCCTTCAATAAAGAATCGTCCTATCGAGTAAAAGATCAGGTAATTCAAGAATATTTCTCCACGCAATAAATTATATTTTCTCAATAAAATCAGAAAAGCAAAAACAAGGATGTTCCAAGCAGATTCGTATAAGAAAGTCGGGTGATACATGACACCGCCGATTGTCATTTGATTCATAATAAAATCTGGCAGGTATTGCAGGAAATTATTATACGCTGCTTCTGAAACTGGTCCACCATGCGCCTCTTGGTTCATGAAATTACCCCAGCGTCCAATTGCCTGGCCAAGAATCAAACTCGGGGCAATAATATCTGCTAGCTTCCAGAAAGAGATATTTCTTACACGCGAAAAAATAATCGCTGTAAGTACACCGCCAAAAACGGCCCCATGTATTGCAATTCCGCCTTCCCAGATGGCAATAACCTTCCATAGCGGTCCGTTAACATAACGGTCAAATTCAAAAAACACATAAAAAAGTCTTGCTGATATTATTGCAATCGGAATAGCAAATACAACAAAGTCAATAATTAAATCTCTTTTCCAGCCAAGTCGTTCTGCTTCTCTCATTGCTAAATAAATCCCTAATAATGCACCAGACGCTATAATTACACCATACCAATAAATCGTAAATGGCCCTATTTCCAACATTACACGGTCAAGTGGCTGCACAGTATAAATCAAAGACGTTCCCCCTAGTCTAATATGTCTTTTTCTTTTTGAATTAAATCCGTTAAACGTTCAGAAAAGTCTTGAGCTGCATTGAATCCCATTCTTTTTAAGCGGAAATTCATTGCTGCTACTTCAATAATGACCGCCAGATTTCTTCCGGGTCTAACAGGAATGGTTGCTTTTGGCAGATGAACGTCCATAATTTGCATCTTATCTTCATCCAGCCCTAACCGGTCATATTGTTTATCTTCAACCCAATTTTCCAGATTTATAACAACTGAAATATATTTGCTTGTTCGGACTGCACCAGCACCAAATAAAGTCATTACATCGATGATGCCTATTCCGCGGATTTCCAGCATATGTTCAAGTATGGCAGGTGAGCTGCCAATTAGACTATCATAGTCTTCCTGCCGGATTTCCACACTGTCATCTGCAACAAGACGATGTCCGCGTTTTACTAATTCAAGTGCTGTCTCACTTTTCCCGACACCGCTTTGTCCAATAATTAGTACACCAACACCATATATATCAACCAGCACACCATGAATTGAGGTTGTTGGTGCAAATTTTTCTTCAAGATAATTTGTTAATCGGCTGATAACTCGTGTTGTTTTACGTGGTGATCGCAATAGAGGTACACTAGCCTGATTTGCCGCTTCAATAAATACCCCGGGGATGTCCATCCCTCGTGAAAAGACAATTCCTGGTGTGATGCTTGAACAAAGTTTTTCTGCTCTGTCACGCTGTGCCTCTTTGTCCAAATCCAAAAAGTATGCCATTTCAGTTCGCCCAATCAGCTGAAGCCTTTCTTTTGGATAATAATTAAAATAACCCGTCATTTCTATTCCTGGTCGCGAGATATCACTTGTAATTATTTCACGGTTAATTCCATCTGCTCCAGCTACAAGCGTTAAATTGAAATTTTCCAGCAAATCCTTTGTTCGTACGGTTACCGTCATTGCTTTGTTCCCTCCATTGTTGAAGAATTTTGCTTGAATATTATCGTATGTATGTCTGAATAATTTCATAAAGAAGTTTCACTTTATTGTAGCACAGAAAAAACAAAAATCGTAGGCTGTTGACCTACGATTAGTAAACCTTAAATTGAGCAGGCAAATATATTCCTGATTAATCTTTAATCAATCCACCCAGCACCAGTGTTATTATTGATATTAAAATGGAAGCAATGAATGTTATACCAAAACCATCGATAACAAAAGAATCTCCAATAATCGCTTGTGCTGCAAACAGCGTAATTGCATTAATCACTAATAAGAAAAACCCTAAGGTCAATATTGTAATCGGCAATGTAAATATAATGAGTATCGGCTTTAAAATAACATTTAGTATCGCTAATACAATACTTGCCAAAATAGCAGTTCCAATTCCTGCAATATAAAAAGAATCAAATATCTGATTGACAATTAGCAATGCGACTGTATTAAGGATGACTGTTAAAATGAATCTCATCATTAATAAATCTCCATATCTTTAGGAATAATTACAACCGCAACGAGATAGATAAGTGCAAATGTAAAAAAGCTTGGAATTAAACAAATAACAAAGATTAAGCGTAAAAGATTTGCATCGACATTGAAGTAATCAGAAAGCCCTCCAAAAACACCTGCCACATATTTATTATCTGTTGAGCGATAAAGCTTTTTCATAAATATCCCTCCTGTTGTTATAAGTCTTTATCTCTTCATACGATAAAAACAATCAAATAGTTTCATTGCCGCAATATATTTAATCCGTAAATTTCCAAATATAGAATTGTTCAATACTGAATCTTCGCTGTACTTCATTTTCTATTCTCGGGTCAAGAGTTTCTCTTTGTTTAAATTGTGATAGCACACCATTCGCTTGAGATGCATGACAAAAAATAGCTTCCATCTTTTTCTCACTGTGCTTTGAGATATCATTTATGACTTCTGGCGTTCCAAGCACCTCCAGAAAATCATTCGTGATTGCTTGTGCCCAAACTTCAGGCCGGTCACCCTCCTCCATCATCTGAACCGCTTGAATAGCAGCAGCACCGAGCGCATTATGATCTGGGTGTACAGCATGTTCTGGATAGTGGGTAATAACTAAATGCGGTTGTATTTTATCAAGAAATTCTTTTAAATGTAAAGCAACCATATTACGGTCCTCAAATTCTAATGTTTTATCACGATAACCAAGCATCTCAAGATTTATATCAAGAACTTCACAAGCTCTCTTCAGCTCCTCTTTTCTTACCTGAGGCAATGTCTCTCGGCTGGCAATATTTGGCTTGCCCATGTTTCTCCCCATTTCTCCCAATGTACCGCAAAGATACGTGACCGGAATTCCATCCTCGCGAAATTGCAGGATACTGCCCGCCGCACCAAATGATTCGTCATCAGGATGTGGATAGATTACTACAACATGTTTATTCATACATATCACCTATTCCCTATTTTTTATACATATAATCTATTTACAGTTTTAATACTAGCATTAGTAGCGAAATGGCCGTTCGCTGATTTCAAGAGCAACGAGCAGCCGGCCTTCATGGTCATGGCCTGCCAGTAATAGCTGATCCTCATGAAGCGTCCAATCGGTGAGACCTTCTGCATAAACCCAGCCCATTTCCATTTTTAAGCCGGCACGATAAGCGTTTCCTGATTGTACAATTTTTGCATTGGTAAATTTCACTTCTGCGTTTCGGATAAACGCGCCTACTGTAAATGCATCCTTATCCATCAAGCTAGCATACATTCCTGTCGTTGTTTCCAGATGAACATAAACTGTTTTATTAATAAATTTATCGAACTGCGCTTGCACCTCAGCAATATTAATTGGTTTCATTTCTATTCCCCCTGACTAATTACTTCTTTAATGTAACGAAAGCACTGGTTCCAGTCAAAGATAAAGTATTCCTTTTCTTTGAATCTCCACCTTCATATAATAAAAGGAACAGCATTTTTCTGTAATGCTGTTCCTCTTATTTATTTTACTGCCTCTATTTCTTTTACTCTTGCTTCCATTCGCTTTTGGTCGCGTTCAAGAATTGATTTTAAATATTTACCTGTATAAGAGATATCTGCTTTTTTAGCAATTGCTTCCGGAGTTCCTGTCGCAATGATTTGACCGCCGCCTTGACCACTTTCTGGTCCAAGGTCAATAACATGGTCAGCGGTTTTAATCACATCGAGATTATGCTCAATGATGAGTACCGTATCTCCATTGTCAACGAGACGATGCAGAACATCTAACAAGCGGCGGATATCATGAGCATGCAGTCCTGTAGTCGGCTCGTCCAAAATATAGAGTGACTTTCCATTCGAACGCTTATGCAGCTCACTCGCCAGTTTTACCCGCTGCGCCTCTCCACCAGATAAAGTTGTAGCTGGTTGGCCTAGTGTCACATAACCAAGTCCTACATCATTTAGAGTTTGAATTTTCCGTTTGATTTTCGGAATTGCACTAAAGAATTCTAGCGCTTCTTCAATTCGCATATCTAAAATGTCTGCAATACTCTTACCTTTATACTTTACTTCTAATGTTTCCCGATTATAGCGTTTCCCATGGCAAACTTCACAAGGGACATATACATCTGGCAGGAAATGCATTTCTATCTTGATGATCCCGTCACCTCTGCAAGCTTCGCAGCGTCCGCCTTTAACATTAAAGCTGAAACGCCCCTTCTTATATCCGCGGATTTTTGCTTCATTCGTTTGTGCATAAACATCCCGAATATCATCGAATACTCCCGTGTAAGTTGCTGCATTCGACCTCGGTGTCCTGCCGATTGGTGATTGATCTATATCAATAATTTTTTCAATATGTTCAATCCCTTTGATCTCCTTATGTTTGCCAGGCTTTCTATGCTTGGCACGATAAAGCTTGGATGATAGACCTTTATAAATAATTTCATTAACAAGGGTACTCTTCCCAGAGCCTGAAACACCTGTCACAGCAGTCATTAAACCAATCGGAATTTTGGCATTAACATTTTTCAGGTTATTTTCCTGTGCCCCAACAACTTCAATATAACGTTTATCAGCTTTTCGTCTCTTAGCTGGGAGCGGGATAAATTCCTTACCCGATAAATAGCGTCCAGTTAATGATTCATCATTCTTCATCACGTTTTCCGGTGTATCACTGGCAATAATTTCCCCGCCATGCTGACCTGCTCCAGGTCCGATATCAATTAGCCAGTCCGCTGCAAGCATCGTATCTTCATCATGTTCAACTACAATTAAAGTATTATCCATATCCCGCATATTTTTTAGTGACTCAATCAACTTGTCATTATCACGCTGATGCAGTCCAATTGAGGGCTCGTCAAGAACATATAAAACACCTGTTAACGCTGACCCAATCTGTGTTGCCAGACGAATCCTCTGCGCTTCGCCGCCGGACAATGTTCCCGCAGCTCTCGATAACGTTAAGTAATCAAGCCCAACATTATATAAAAACTCAAGCCGGTTATCTATCTCTTTTAGAACAAGTCTTGCAATCTGCTTTTCCTTTTCCGACATCTTTAGATTTCTAAAAAACTCCATCGCTTCCGCAACAGAATACTCGGTTATCAGACTAAGATGCTTGCCATCAACAAGTATGGATAATGCTTCTTTTTTCAAGCGATAGCCTTTGCATGTTTTACATTTATTTACTGCCATGAATTTCTCTAACGTTTCCCTTGTAAAGTCGGATGATGTTTCTCTATATCTTCGGTCTAAATTATTTATTACACCTTCGAAAACAATCTCAACATCACGAATCTTGCCAAAGTCATTTTTAAAATAGAAACGGATTTTTTCCTTTCCGCTGCCATATAAAATAATGTCCATCTGTTCTTTTGGAATGTCCTTAACAGGGATATCCATGTCGATATTATAATGCTCACAAACACTCTTTAATAATTGCGGATAATATTGCGAACTGATTGGCTTCCACGCCTCAATCGCATGCTCATTCAGAGTCAAATCCCAATCAGGAATAACCAGTTCCAGATCTACTTCAAGCTTTGTACCTAATCCATCACAAGTAGGACAGGCCCCGAACGGACTGTTAAATGAAAATAGTCGCGGTTCGATTTCTCCTATAGAAAAACCGCAAATTGGACAGGAGTGGTTTTCACTGAAAACAAGCTCTTCTTCCCCAATAACATCTACAATTATTTTCCCCTCGCCTAAGCCAAGCCCAGTTTCAATCGAGTCAGCAAGGCGTGATTCAATATTGTCCTTCACTACAATCCTGTCAATTACAACTTCAATAGAATGCTTTTTATTTTTTTCCAGTTTAATTTCTTCACTGATTTCTCGCATTTCTCCGCCAATGCGCAAACGAACATACCCTTCCTGACGCAGCTTTTCAATTACTTTTACATGCTCACCGCGACGGCCGGAAACTACTGGTGCGAGAATTTGCATTTTCGTCCTTTCCGGATATTCCATAACACGGTCAACCATTTGCTGGATAGTTTGTGAGGATATCTCGATTCCGTGAATTGGACAAGTTGGATGGCCAATGCGCGCATATAACAGTCGCAAATAATCATAGATTTCCGTAACTGTCGCAACTGTCGATCGCGGATTGTTGCTTGTTGTTTTCTGATCAATTGAAATTGCCGGCGACAGTCCTTCAATTAAATCAACGTCAGGCTTATTGGTCTGTCCCAAGAACTGTCTGGCATAAGCTGAGAGCGATTCAACATATCTTCTTTGCCCTTCGGCATATATCGTATCAAAGGCCAGAGATGATTTACCAGACCCTGATAAACCAGTCACAACGACTAACTTATTTTTAGGTATGGAAACATCAATATTTTTTAAATTATGTGCTCTGGCTCCTTGCACTACTATTTGTTTACTTGTCATAACGACGTTCATCCTTCCGCTTTAAGTTCAAAAACAACGTCACGAAGCTCCGCTGCTTTTTCAAAATCAAGAGCTTTTGCAGCTTCTCGCATTTCTTTTTCAAGCTGCTCGATAACCTGTGGACGATTTTTCTTGGTAACTTGAGAGAAACTTGTGATTTTCTTGCCATAATCTTCCTGTTCCTCTGCTGCGAATGTTGCCTTAATTACATCACGAACTTCCTTCTTAATGGTCTTCGGTGTAATATTATGCTTCTCATTGTAAGCCATTTGAATTTCTCGTCTTCGGTTTGTTTCATCCATCGCCTTTTGCATAGAGTCCGTAATTTTATCAGCATACATAATAACTTCGCCATTTTCATTACGTGCCGCTCTTCCCATAGTCTGAATAAGCGATCTTTCTGAACGCAAGAAGCCTTCTTTATCTGCATCAAGGATTGTTACAAGTGATACTTCTGGTATATCTAACCCTTCACGCAACAGGTTAATTCCAATCAAAACATCAAATTTTCCAATTCGCAGATCTCGGATAACTTCAATTCGCTCAAGTGTTTTTATTTCAGAATGTAAATAGGCCACTTTAATACCAAGTTCTTTTAAGTAATCCGTAAGATCCTCAGACATTTTTTTCGTCAATGTCGTTACTAGCACACGTTCATTGCGGGCAGTCCGGATATTAATTTCTTCAATCAAATTATCAATTTGACCTTCAATTGGCCTTACTTCTATTTCCGGATCTAAAAGACCTGTTGGACGAATAATTTGTTCTGTCATTTCTGGTGTATGCTCTAATTCAAATGGTCCTGGGGTTGCCGATACATAGATGAGCTGTTTCGTTTTCTCTTCAAATTCCTCAAACCGCAATGGACGGTTGTCTAAAGCTGAGGGCAGACGAAACCCATGATCCACCAGCACTTGTTTACGCGCTTGGTCTCCATTGTACATTCCACGGATTTGCGGTAATGTAACATGCGATTCATCAATTACTACAAGAAAGTCCTCTGGAAAATAATCGATAAGTGTATATGGCGTCGCACCTGATTCTCTCAATGTTAAATGGCGTGAATAGTTCTCAATCCCTGAACAAAAACCCATTTCCCGCATCATTTCCAAATCATACTGTGTCCGCTGTTCGATACGCTGCGCCTCAAGCAATTTATTTTCTGCTCTGAATTCCTTCAGTCGCTCTTCCAGTTCATTTTCGATATTTTGAATTGCGATTTTCATTTTATCTTCCCGCGTAACGAAGTGAGACGCCGGGAAAATAGCCACATGTTCGCGATCACCAATAATCTCACCAGTAAGTGCGTCTACTTCACGAATTCGATCAATTTCATCACCGAAAAATTCAATCCGCAAACAATGCTCTTCCCGGGAAGCAGGAATAATTTCAACAGAGTCACCCCGAACCCGGAATGTTCCGCGCTGAAACTCAATATCATTTCTTGCATATTGAATATCAACTAAATCTCTTAGCAGCTGATCCCGGTCTTTTTCCATTCCCATACGAAGGGATAACACTTGACTGCGATATTCTTCCGGATTACCTAACCCATATATACAAGACACACTTGCAACAACAAGTACATCCTCACGCTCAAATAAGGCCGTTGTTGCAGAGTGCCGCAATTTATCTATCTCATCATTGATACTAGCGTCTTTTTCAATAAATGTATCTGTAGAGGGAACGTATGCTTCCGGCTGATAATAATCATAATAACTGACAAAGTATTCGACAGCATTATTCGGAAAAAACTCCTTGAACTCACTGTATAACTGCCCGGCTAAAGTCTTGTTATGAGCAATCACTAAAGTCGGACGATTAATTTCCTTCACAACATTCGATACAGTAAACGTTTTTCCTGTACCCGTAGCACCTAACAATGTTTGATGGCGCTGGCCTGCCAGCACCCTTTCAACAAGTTCATTTATTGCATTCGGCTGGTCGCCAGCTGGTTCATATTTAGATACAAGTTCAAATTTTTCTTTCACTAGTTATGCCTCCGTTCTAAATATCTACTTATTATTTTAACACATATAGAGCGATAAATTAAATAAAAACGAACGCATATTCGATTTTTATTACATTTCTTTATTATTATAGTATTACCCTAAAATACCAGGTTTAAATTTCGTTGCTGGATTACATCACAGCTAGCTAAAAAATTATTCATCGTGGTCACCTGACTGCCCTTGAAGAGAGGAGCAATTGTACCGTGGACCTTCAGTCGAATTGAAAAACTGCAAAATTCATATTACCCTGCATTAATGTTATCAGCAGTTCCAAGTGGATATTAAAGTAAATTCAATCTGTTTTGTGACATTTCTTACATCTTTCTATCATGTTCATTGTTTAAAATAAAAACGATTAATAAATAATTGAACGTGAAAGGAAAGAAAAGATATGATGAAAAAACCAACTGCACAGCTTTCATTGCAAACGTCGAGTCTTGTTGTAGGTTTTATGATCTGGGTCTTAATCTCTTCCCTTATGTCCTACATTCAGAAAGATATTGCTTTAACTTCTGGACAAGCATCTTTGGTTACTGCAATTCCCGTAATCTTAGGTTCCTTATTACGGATACCAATCGGTTTTTATACAGATCGATTAGGAGCTAGAATTATATTTCTAACTAGCTTTCTAATTCTATTATTCCCTGTATTCTTCATTAGTATGGCAAATTCTTTTATTGACTTAGTTATTGGCGGACTGCTGCTTGGAGTTGGCGGTGCAACCTTTTCGATTGGGGTTACTTCCTTGCCAAAGTATTTCCCTAAAGAAAAACATGGTTTTATAAACGGAATATATGGTGTTGGTAATATCGGTACAGCTATAACGACGTTTGGTGCACCAATCATTGCCGCATCAATCGGTTGGATCAATACAGTAAGGCTATTCTTAGTCATTCTCATTATATTTTCTTTGCTCATTTTTATATTCGGTGATAAAAATGAAGAGAAAGTAAGGAAATCAATGATGGAACAAATCAAAGGAGTTTACCGCAATTCCACACTCTGGTTTCTCAGCCTGTTCTATTTCATTACATTTGGAGCATTTGTTGCATTTACTATGTTTTTACCTAGCTTCCTTGTTGAAAATTTTGGACTCGAACCAATCGATGCAGGAATAAGAACAGCTATTTTCATAGGAATCGCTACATTACTGCGTCCACTAGGCGGATTTTTAGGAGATAAATTTAACCCATTTGTCATTTTAATGGTCACCTTTATTGGAGTGACATTTTCAGGGATTCTTCTATCCTTCTCACCAAATATTGCATGGTACACAGTTGGTGCGCTTGTTGTTGCAATTACTGTTGGGATCGGCAATGGAACGATTTTCAAGCTCGTCCCGCTCTATTTTTCCAGCCAGGCTGGAATTGTAAACGGAATTGTATCCGCAATGGGAGGACTTGGCGGCTTCTTCCCGCCACTTTTGTTGACAGCCGTCAGCAGCATAACAGGTCACCACGCAATAGCTTTTATGCTTTTATCAGAACTAGCCTTAGTGAGTTTTGTAATTGTAGTATTTATGTATTTCCAGGATAAAATAAATATTGAACGCAAAATTATTGAAGACACAGTTGAAGGTATTATGGTTACAACAAGAAATTTAACCATTCGCAATGTAAATCCAGCATTTACAAGAATTACTGGTTATACAAAGGAAGAGGCGATTGGCAATAAGCCAACAATACTCCATTCTGGTAAACATGGGAAAGACTTTTACCAAGAGATGTGGAATTCAATCCAGGAATACGGATACTGGGAAGGTCAAATATGGAATAAACGAAAGAGCGGTGAAATCTATCAAGGCTGGCTTTCTATCAGTCCAGTAAAGACGAATACTGGTGAAATCCAGTATTATGTTGGCATATTTAATGATATCTCAAAATCCGATTTCTCAAAGTAAATGAAACTAAGTTAAATTCTATAATCGTATGCAATCGATTGAATGATTTGATTGCGTACGGTTTTTTATTTTAATTTATTTTGGTATTATTAAATTAGTTTAAATATTCAATATAACGGTTATAGTACCTTAAAGTTATTAACATAAATATAAAATTTCGTTTTATTCCTCCCTTTACGTACTTGAAAGGAGCAAGTCTAAATGAATGTATACACCCAACTAGCTGTAGAAGCCAATACAAAAGATTTTTCGATTCATTGTATGAACCGTTTGAAAGAAATCATGTATGTCGGGCAGTATCAGGAAGGATCAAATGTTTTCTGGGAAGGTGATGTAAATAATAGTTTATATTATTTACTAGACGGAAAAGTTAAGCTGACTAAATTAAATGAATCAGGAAAGGATTTAACACTGTCTCTTTATTTTCCTGGCGACTTATTTGGTGAATACGATGCAACAAATGTCCAATCTAATAGTTTTTCTGCACAAGTGATTGAATACTCGGAAGTCGGGGTTATTCAACAGAATGAGTTAGAATTATTGTTAAAGCAGGATATGGAGCTGGCTGCAGAATTTACACAATGGCAAAGTCAAATCCGTCGTTATGTCCAGCTTAAATTACGTGATTTATTATTATATGGAAAAAATGGTGCACTTGCTTCTATTCTTGTTCGAGCCGCAAATACATATGGAATTCAGCGTGGTAATACTATTCTTATAACTGAGAAGTTTACAAACTATGATTTAGCAAATTTAATTGGCGCAACACGTGAGACCGTGAATCGTCTGCTTTCTGTTTTTAAAAAAGATGGTTTAATCCAAACCGCAAACGGCAGAATTGAAATATTGGATATCACCGCTTTAAAAGAAATTAACCGCTGCGAAAAGTGCCCAATCGAACTGTGCAGACTGTAATTATTACAAACTAATATACTCTGGCTATCCTATCCTCCTGAAAGTCAGGAAATCAAATACCTGAGTATAAAATTAATTTATCAACATGAAGCAAGCCCATTCACAATACTCCCACGAAAAGAGCATTGTGAATGGGCTTGCAGGTTTCCCGGAGAAACAGGGAACAATTTAAAAGATAGCCATTTATGAACTTTTGTTCCGGTAGCCTGTTCGTGAGCGGTATTGCTGCGGTGCTCGTGTTGGATATTTCACAGGAATACTGTAAAAATGAATCAGCCGGGTAAATGGAATCGATGCAATCAGCCCAAACGCAGCAATTACATGCAATTTAAAAATAACTGGAACATTTTCCATCAGCTCATATTGCGGCTGAAAAACAAACAAGCTTCGAAACCAAACACCGATTGTGTCGCGATATTCATAGGCACCCACCGTCGTATTGTACACTATCGTCATATAAGTTCCAATTCCCGAAACAACAATCAAAGCAATTACCGTAAAAAAATCAGCAAAGGTAGCATGTATACGAACAGGATCAATTATCATCTTGCGAATTAACAGGATAATCAGACCTGCGACTACCATTAAACCGGCAAGTCCGCCACCATAGATTGCACCCAAATGATACATATGATCTGTTACGCCAATCGCCTGATAGAAGCTCATCGGAATAACCATCCCCATTACATGCCCAATAAAGGCTAAAATGATGCCCCAGTGAAATAATGGAGAGCCTATACGCAGCCATTTCTTCTCAAAGAATTCTGTCGACGGAGCTGCCCAGGTTAATTGTCTGAAAGCATAACGATAAAGGAGTCCAATTATCATGATAAGCCCTGTTATATAAGGGAATATGACCCACCAGAATATTCCGGTCATATCTGTTCCTCCTTCGTTTTTAGTGACCTTTCCCTATTGATACATAATAGGGAAAGGCAATTCTTCTAAATCAGCTTCTTCTCTGTCAAATTCTAATTTTTCAACTTCCTCTTTCGTAGGAACAGGAAATACAAAACGCATTAAAACATAGAGAATTGCTTGATAGGGATTTGTATCTTCAATATGGTTCAGCATTCTTTGGACTGCCACAGCAAGCCGGCGAGATAACCGCTCATGGTCCTTCGTTAGTGGAGCAATTGCTAAAAATTCAAGCAGCATCGGTATATAATCAGCCAGTTCATCTCCTTCTCTTTCAAACCCAGCTTGATTTATCATTTTTTGCAGCTTAATAAGGGCAGCTCCCCTTTTTGAACTGTCGCCGAGCTCATGTGCAGTTAAATACAGCCCGAGCTTTGACTTTAAATCAAAAGTTGCCACATACGTTTCACTCCGTTCCTGTCGAGAAAGCTGGAAAAGAGCTCTATAGCTTTTTTTCAGCTGCTGCTTTAAGTCCTTCGATTGAACTTCCTCAGCTGTAAGCTCATCCATTGCCGATTCATAGGCAGGGAACGTTTCATCTGGATAACTTAGAAGGCGGGATGCAATGATAAGCACTGCTGTTTCTTCTCGCTTTATCATAGATTTCTGCCTCCAAACGATTCCAATGTAACCCCCTCAGGAGGAGCTAAATCTTCCAGACTGCAAGCACCTTGGCTATAGTACAAATCATCGTCCATTTCTCTGCGGCCTGTAGGTATAACAAAACGCTCATCATATTTTGCCACACCGAGCAGTCGTGCCATTTCTTCGATTTCTTCGGGATTCGTCTCCGCTTCTTTCACTAATTCACTTTGTCTGAATTCGTCTATTCCACCAACCGTTTTCCCGCGCATATGAGCTCTCATCGCAGTCAATTTCAGCAAAACCTTTCGGATAACTGCTGTATCGCCAGCAGATAAAAGGGAAGCCAAATACTCCATCGGTATGCGCATTTGATCTACTGCTGGTATGTAGCCATTTGTATCCAGTTCCTCTTCATTTGTAATATGATTCATAATCGGACTTAATGGCGGAACATACCAAACCATTGGCATTGTACGGTATTCCGGATGTAATGGCAGTGCGATTTTCCACTTTATTGCCATTTTATAAACTGGCGATTCTTTTGCAGCTTCAATCCAGGCATCATTAATTCCCGCTTTTCTTGCCTCTTCTTGCACTTCTGGGTCAAAAGGATCGAGAAAGCAATCCAGTTGTGCCTCATACAAATCTTGTGGGTCTGGAACAGATGCGGCTTCTTTTACTTTGTCAGCATCATATAAAACAACACCAATATAACGAATTCGTCCAACACAAGTTTCCGAACAAATTGTTGGTAGGCCTGCTTCTGTTCTCGGATAACAAAAGTTACATTTTTCCGCTTTATGCGTGCTCCAATTATAATAAACTTTATGATATGGACATCCATTCATACAGAAACGCCAGCCTCTGCAAGCATCTTGATCTACAAGCACAATCCCATCCTCATCACGCTTATAGAGCGCGCCTGAAGGACATGATGCTACGCAGGACGGATTTAGACAGTGTTCACAGATTCTTGGTAAATACATCATAAACGTTTTTTCATATTCCATTGAAATATGTTCTTGAAGCTTTTCCACGTTTGGATCAAGTGGCACAATTTCACTTCCGCCAGCCAAATCATCATCCCAGTTCGAGCCCCACTCCGGTTTATCAATATATTTCCCGGTAATTTGTGACATCGGTCTAGCAACAGGTACATTTTCTTTTTTAGGACTGTGAATTAAATGATCATAATCATATGTCCATGGTTCATAAAAGTCATCCATATTCGCCATATCCGGATTGTAAAAAATATTAGCCAGCTTCGAAATGGGTCCACCAGCTTTAAGCTTTAATTTGCCGTTTCTTAATTCCCATCCGCCTTTAAAACGATCTGTATCTTCCCATTGTTTGGGATAGCCAGGGCCTGGCCGAGTTTCCACATTATTAAACCACATATATTCTGTCCCAGGACGATTCGTCCACGTTGTTTTACAAGTCACAGAGCAAGTGTGACAGCCGATACACTTATCTAAATGCATCACCATTGCAACCTGCGCTTTAATTCTCAAGCCAATCTACCTCCTTGAGTCCTCTGATCACAGCAATTGTATCGCGCTGATGACCAGTGGGACCATAATAATTAAAGCCATAGCTCAACTGAGAGTACCCGCCAATCATATGAGTCGGTTTTAGAGAAATCCGTGTAACACTGTTATGAGTGCCGCCGCGTTTTTTATTTATTGCTGTCCCTGGCACACCTAAAGTACGATCCTGTGCATGATACATATATGCCATGCCTGTCGGGAGCCGATAGGTGAGTACAACCCTTGCTGCAATTGCTCCATTCCGGTTATAAACTTCAATCCAGTCATTATCTTTAATCCCAATTGAAGCACCATCTTTTTCATTCATCCAGACAACCTGCTGACCTCTAAATAATTGAGCCATCATTGTCGTGTCCGTAAACATCGTATGAATGCCCCATTTTTGATGTGGTGTTAAATACCTCACCGTAATTGATTTGCCATTTTCCTCTACACCTTTTTCATTTTTTAAAAATGGCCCATGTGAAAGCGGCGGTAAATATAATGGCAATCCCTCACCAAAATCCAGCATCATTTCGTGATCAAGGTAAAAGCTTTGTCTGCCGGTTAAAGTATGCCAAGGAAGCTTATATTCTGTATTGACCGTAAATGGAGAATAGCGGCGATTATCCTTCTCCAAACCGCTCCAAACAGGAGTAGATATCGCATGTCGCGGTTGTGCAGTCAAATCATCCAATGTGAAATCTTCTTCTTCTCTGGCTGCTGCAATTTCCGTAAGTTTTTGACCTGTTTTTGCTTCTAAAGATTTCCAGCCTTCAACTGCACGCTTCCCGTTAGTAGCACCAGACATCAGAAGAATAGCATTAATCGCCTGAACATCTGTAAATAAATTTGGCTTTCCTTTACCAATACCTTCCCTTTTCGAGATACCAAGACGGCTGCTTAATTCTTTATAGACATTTTCTCCATCAATCATTACCCCTTTCGTACCATAGCCTTTTTTAATGTTTGGGCCAATTGTTGTCATCATTTGATAGACATTTGGGTAATCACGGGGAACAATTTGCAGATTTGGCATCGTTTTTCCTGGAATAGCCTCAACTTCCCCTTCTCGCCAATCTTTAATTTTACCAAGCGGCTGCGCAATTTCTCCAATAGTGTCATGTCCCAGCGGTGTCATCATTAGTTCTTCTGTTTTTGGCAAATGTTTTTCAGCTAGCTCTGAAAACACTTTTCCAATTTCACGAAATGTAATCCAGTCACTTTTTGCCTGCCATGGTGGGGAAATCGCTGCATTAAACGGGTGCACAAATGGATGCATATCCGTGCTGCTGATATCAAATTTTTCATACCAAGTTGCAGCAGGAAGCACTATGTCAGAAAATAACCCTGAGCTTGTCATTCTAAAATCGATACTGACCAGAAGATCCACCTTGCCTCGAGGTGCTTCACCTTGTGCATTCACCACTTCAGGCTGCCAAGAATTCTTTGTATCCGTTAAAATTTGATCTTCACCGCCAATTAAGTGTCTTGCAAAGTATTCATGTCCTTTTCCACTGTCACCTAATAAATTGGAACGCCAGTTAAAAAATACTCTCGGAAAGTTCTTTGGATCATCGGGATTTTCAATTGCCCAATCAATTTTTCCATCCTTAATTTGCTGAAGGATATCTGCAATTACTTCCTTGTCCGTCTTTGCGCCTCTTTCTCTGCTTTCTTTCACAAGATCAATTGAATTCTGGGTGAACTGAGGAAAAGATGGAAGCCAACCCAGTCTTGCCGACAATGCGTTGACATCAGCTGGATGCATGGAATTATACTTTCCTCCCCAGTTTGATTGTTCTTTATTAATTTCTGTCTCATAGCGGAATTGATCTGTTGCAAAATAGAAATAAGAGGTGCCATTCTGATGTCGTGGGGGTTTAACCCAATCACCTGCAAAGGCAACCTGCTGCCAGCCCTCAAGTGGACGTACTTTTTCCTGACCAACATAATGTGCCCAGCCACCACCATTTACTCCTTGAGAGCCTGTCAGTAAAATAAGATTTAAAATCGAACGGTAAATTTGATCACTATGATACCAATGGTTGGTTCCACCACCCATTGCAATCATTGATTTCCCTTTTGTTCGTGCGGCATTATCTGCAAATTCCTTTGCTACCTGAATAACATGACTTTTATTGACACCTGTAATACTTTCCTGCCATGCAGGTGTATATGGTTTTGGATCATGGTAATCAGAGGGGTAGTCCCCAGGCAAATCACGATTGACACCAGTATGCGCCATCATTAAGTCATACACTGTCGTCACCTTGATGACATTCCCCTGTTGATCTGGGATATACTTGACTGGAACTCCACGAACTACAGTGCCGCCTTCTTCTCCAGAGAAATTCGGAAAGGTAACGAGTGCTACTTCATCTGATATATCAATAAAACTTAATTTAGGGTCAATTGTTGTTCCATCCTCTTTATCCAACTCTAAATTCCATTTACTTCCTTTATCCCATCTAAAACCCTGACTGCCATTCGGCACTTCCAGCTGTTTCGTCTGTTCATCCCAGACAACTGTTTTCCATTCGCCAAGTTCACGCTCTTCACCAATATCAGATGACCTTAAGAAACGATCCGTACGAAAGTCACCATCCATTTCAGTTAACGTGACAAGGAAAGGCAAATCCGTAAATTTTTTGACATAGTCAATGAAATAAGGTGTTTCTTTCTCTACATAAAATTCCTTTAGGATAACATGGGTCATCGCCATAGCAAGCGCACCATCCGTCCCAGCACGTGCAGGCAGCCACACATCAGCAAACTTCTCATATTCTGCATAGTCTGGACTGACACCAACAACCTTTGTTCCGTTATATCTTGCTTCTACCATAAAATGTGCATCCGGTGTTCTGGTCTGCGGTAAGTTCGTCCCCCAGATTATAAAATACTTTGCATTATACCAGTCTGCACTTTCCGGTACATCCGTCTGATCGCCCCAGACCTGAGGAGATGCTGGCGGCAAATCAGCATACCAATCATAGAAGCTTAGAATTGTTCCACCAATTAAAGATAGAAAGCGTGTCCCAGCCGCATAGCTGACCATTGACATTGCAGGTATCGGGCTAAAGCCAACAATCCGATCTGGTCCGTATTTTTTAATTGTATAAATGGAAGCAGTCGCAATTAATTCGCAAACATCACGCCACTCCGCACGAACAAATCCGCCTTTTCCTCGTGCTTTGACAAATCGCTCCCGCTTCTCGGGATTTCCAACAATATTTTCCCATGCAGCAATTGGATCATCTGTTTTCCCACGTTCTTCCTTCCATAATTTGTACAAATCCCCACGCATATATGGATACTTTACCCTTATCGGACTGTATGTGTACCATGAAAAACTCGCTCCCCGCGGGCAGCCTCGCGGTTCATACTCTGGAAAGTCATCACCTGTTGACGGGTAGTCGGTTTGCTGAGTCTCTGACGTGATAATTCCATCTTTTACATAAATTTTCCAGCTGCAAGAACCAGTACAGTTGACTCCATGTGTTGAACGGACAACCTTATCATGCTGCCATCTCCGGCGATAAATATCCTCTGCATCCCTTGGTCTCGGACTTTCCTCTGTCCAGCCCTCATTTATTCGTGTTCCTTCTTTTAAATGTTTCAATGATTCCAGCAGTTTATTACTTTTCTTCACCCTTTATGTCACTCCCCTCGAACATCGTATCGATCGGATTGAAGCGGTCTCCTATTATGCGAAAACTTTCTGAGCCTTCTTCCAGCTCTTCTAAAAATACTTTTAAACTAGGAGCATTTGCTGCTACTAATATCAGCCTTTCTAATGTATCTAAGTCATTTAGTTCATAAACTGATTCAATAACACCCGGATTCAAATCACCAAAACGCATACGCAATACCGATAGCAGATCTTCTCGGTCTTGTACAAAACCAGCATTTTCTTCAAATTGGAACACATTTTCTCCTCCCAGTCACAATAACTTTTTACAATGACTTACGGTCGCATCATTTTAAAATATTCATTGATCATCACTTCCTTACACGTCTCTCCAGCCTTTTTCACAAATTCGGCTATTTCAGAGCTGTTTTTCTCAATTGCATGATTAGTAAAAGATTGTTCCTTTTGATGTGTAAAGCTTTCTCCGTATTTCAAGATAATATGGATGCCCTTATTCCCTTTTACTGCATCGATTTGCACGTCATATGAGTGAATATTTTGTTTCTCGAGCTCTATTAAAATAGATTGGTAGAGCAGTGGCGAAACAACTCTTAAAGATTGAGGTCTTTCCTTAGTTAATTGTTTCTCTCTGTTCATTTTCACTATCCTTTCCTGCCTAACTGACTTAGTGATGCGGCAATATCCGTTCCTCTTCCTGATTATGATATTCATCAACAATGACTAAGGAATGAAAATGCTGCATGACCTCTGCGTTAAAGCCATCTTCTCCTAATTTCCCCTTGATTTCTTTTACAATGAATCGGAGTATATCATGATCCCTTGTCAGAGCAACAATCGAATCTTTCAGTTCTGGTTTTTCCTCAACCATTTCTTTATAAAGTCCCTCTTCTTCTGATTGAGCATGTCTCAGGGTTCTCGTTTCCCAGTGTTCAACTGCAACATAAGCCACTTCCAATCCTTTGTCTAATTCGTTATTTTTTAATAGGCTCTCAAGTATTTCATTCAATTCAATCGCTTCATTCAAAGCTGCTTCATGGATTGCTGAATGACTGTCTACATGTTTTAATGCCGGTCCTGACACTATCATTCACTCCTTTTCTTTTTGATAAAACTAGCTGCTTTGCTCTCCATCCTATATAAGGTGAATCGAAAAAGATGTGATATTTATCACATCCTTCAGAATCTTTGTTTTTAAATACGTTATTATTACAAAAAGCGACAATAATAAAAAGCTCTAAACATTTTACATGAAATGTTTAGAGCTTTCTGTAAGGTTTTATTCAGTTACTTCAATTGTACCAACTGCGCCTATTGTCGCGTGGTTGAATTGATGTGTTACGAATGGGTATGTCCCCGCCTCGGTTACAGTAAATTCTACTACCGCTCCACCACTCGCTGGCAGCATAACTGTTTGCATGCCTTCTAAGTGGTTGGCTGGATGCCCATCCATATAGACATCTTCCATAATTGTTCCAATTACGTGAAACGAACTTACTTCATTTGGGCCAACGTTATTGATATAAAACCGAACTTTGTCGCCAACTTTAGCTTGAAGTGGCTCATCCTTTAATGCTGTTGTTGTACCATTTGTGTTTGGCTGATCCCCATCTTCAAATGATTTAGAAGAGAATACAACCTGAGATGGATTTCCATTTGTCATATCATCTAGATCATTGTATTTATACCATTCATTTTGAATAATTACAAACTCCTTATCAACCTCATTATCTGTAGGATAACCATCAGCTGGTTTTACGATAATTACTCCATGCATACCATTTGCAATGTGAGAAAGAACCGGGTCCGTTCCACAATGATACATAAATACCCCTGGGCTGTTAGCTTTATAAGAGAATGTACCTTCTTCATTTGGTTCTACATCAGCAAATCCCTTGTCTGGTGCTGTGTGAACTGCATGAAAGTCCATGCTGTGCGGGATAGCTGGATCAAGATTATCTAATGTAAAATGAATGGTGTCTCCCTCGTTTACTACGACAACAGGCCCTGGAGCTTCTCCGTTGAATGTCCATGCTTTATACAATTCACCTGGTGCAATTTCAATGTCCGTGATCTGTGAGGTCATTTTAACGTAAACATCTGTACCGTCCCGCTCCATTTCTAAAGGAACTGGCTCTTGATTTAAATCCTGATGTGGTTTAATAATTTCTGTTTCAGTTTTTTCAGCTGCTTGAACTTTGTCAACAGGCTGAACTTGTTCTGTCTCATCTAATGATTCCCCACATGCAGATAACAACAATGCACTCGCGACCAGACCGATACCAACACGATAACTTAATTTTTTCATCATTTTTATCACCTCATGAATTTTGTAGGATAAGTTTTAATGACCCCCAGTCAATCTTACTGGTCATGCACTGTTATCTGCTTGACTGAAAGGTTCTCCTTATCTGTAATTCAAGTATAATTTAGCATCAACATTTTCAATGTGATTTTAATCACTTGTTATCATTAGTTTGTGAACATTCAATGGCGCAACAAAGCCTATTATCACTATGGTTATAGTGATAAACTTGTATATAATTTCACAATAAAATGTGAGTGTTTTCACATTTAGACTTATTTCTTTTCTACCCATATTTTATATGGAATGCTATCATTACGTTAAGAACACGTTGAAGACGATAATGGAGAAAACAGGGGTGATATGAATGGCAGAGTTTACACATTTTGATAAAGATGGACGGGCAAGAATGGTAGATATTTCAGATAAAGCTGAAACAGCAAGGGTTGCAGTCGCTCGTTCTGGAATCCAGATGACAAAGGAAGTCTATAAAAATATTACAGAACAAAGAAATAAAAAAGGTGATGTTTTAAGTGTCGCAGAAGTAGCTGGTATTATGGGGGCAAAACAAACCGCTTCCCTTATCCCAATGTGCCACCCTATTCCAATCAGCGGGGTGTCCATTTCTTTTGAATGGAAAGAAGCGGATATAGACAGGTATGAATTAGTAATTATAGCAAAGGTTAAAACTGTAGGCAGCACAGGAGTAGAAATGGAAGCATTGACAGCTGCATCAGTGACAGCACTTACTGTTTACGACATGTGTAAAGCAATCGACAAAGGCATGATTGTCTCCGAAACACTTTTACTTGAGAAAAGCGGCGGAAATAGCGGGGACTTTAGCAGAAGCTTATAAATCTAAAAAGGAAAACTTCTCTGTTAGAGGTTTTCCTTTTTACTGCTCAAGTGTCGCACTGATAGATGTATGACACTATAATTTTTATTATTGTACCAATATTATCAGCACACTAGATAAGCTTCCAGCTAGGAACGCAAAGTTGCTGAATCACAAATCTTTATTTAGTTCACGTACACCATGACCCAATTCTGGAATAATCAGCCTTTCCATTGCCAGACGAACCGCACCGGTTGAACCAGGTATGATAAATACAAGGCGGTGATTAATAGATCCGCAGGTTGCTCGGGAAAGGATACTCGCGCTGCCGATATCTTCCTGATAGCTTAGCATGCGAAATATTTCACCAAAACCGGGTAACTCCTTCGAAAACAATGGCCTGACTGCTTCTATTGTCACATCACGTGCCGCAATACCCGTACCGCCATTTAAAATTAATGCATTTACAGCATGATTTTTCACAAGCAATTTTACGGCTGCTTTAATGATTTCCGAGTCATCAGGGACAATTTCATAGGCAGCAACCTCATACTCTTTATCCTGTAGCAGTTCTATAATAAGCTTACCGCTTTTATCCGTCTTTTTGTTTCTTGTGTCACTTACTGTTAGTACTGCACAGCGTATCTGTTGCGGTGTTAATTCCAAATGTTCTTCAAGCATAAGCATCCTAACCCCTATTCCTGACATATCTTTTGTAGTCCTCTTGCCAATTAATATTAATGAAAAAAACATCCTCTGTAAATGGGACATATTTCACTTTAGAAATATCGATTAATGCTCGCATTGCCAATTGCTCATTATCTAGTAATTCTTTTATACTAGACTTCAATGAATGATGGTAAAGCGCAATGAGAGGCTGGATTCTTTCTCCTGCTAAAGGAATAATTGCTTGTTTATTTCGTTCGATTTGTTCCAGCAAAACTTGGTAGACTTCGGGTTTCATGAATGGTACATCTACTGGAATCAATACGTACCATTCAGCTGATTTTGCTTGCATGGCAGAATATAGTCCAGCCAGCGGTCCTTTTCCGCTATATTTATCCTCATCTGTAAGAAGAGTCTTATCAGATAACTTCTTAAACTTCGCTTCCAGCTCTTGATTCGTGACAATTAGAATCGTCTCTGTGATTGCTTGAAGCGTCTCAAGAGAGTGCTGATAAAAGGCTTTGCCTTCAACGCTTGCAAATGCTTTAGGACTGCCAAATCTTCTTGATGCACCACCAGCAAGCAATACGCCAGCCAACTCACCCTGCGCCATTTTATAGCCTCCCTCATAAATTCCAAGATTCCTATTCAATTAACCTCCACTGACAGGCGGGATAAATGCAACGGTATCACCTGCAGCAATTGCATCACTATCATTTGCATATTCTTCATTGATTGCAGTCATCACTTTTTCCAGACTTAATGCTGGGTATTCCTGTTCCAGCTTTTGTTTTAATTGCTGAACATTCGTCTCTCCGATTGGAATTTCCAGTTCATTGTGACCAATTCTATCCTGGAGTTCTGCAAATAATAATACCTTTACCATCATTTTCCTCCTTATCTTAAATAAGCTATCTTCTTTTCCAATAGTATATATTATTCTAGTAATTCATCCTAATTTATTCTCAATTGAAAGATTGGAAATTCTCTCTGGGTGTGAATAAATATTCATGCGGTCATCTCTTGCAAAGCCAATCACAGTGATTCCTAAATCATTCGCTAGTTCAACCGCAAGGTCTGTCAAGGCTGCTTTTGAAATGATAAAACCGATTCCCATTTTCGAAACCTTTAAAAGCACTTCCGAGGAAATACGACCACTAAAGACGATTAGTTTATCTCTGGCAGATATTTTATCACGGAGCATCGTTCCAAAAATTTTATCTAGCGTATTGTGTCTTCCAATATCTGTACTAGTTATTAATAAGTTTTCTGCAGTTGCAAGTGCGGCATTGTGCACACCGCCAGTCTGATTAAATTCCTCGGATCCCTCCATTAACTCCTTCATCAGTTTAAAACAGGCTGCAGTCGATACTGTAAATTTATTTGTAATCGTCTTAGCAGTTCGTGCATCACTCTTAAAGTAAAATTGCCGGCTCTTCCCGCAGCACGACCCAATAAAGCGACTGGAATGGTCTAGCCTTTCTGCTGTAACTGGCTTTTTCAAATGAATATAGACATAGCCTTTGTAGCCATCTATCTGAAGTGACTTTATCTCATTATATGTCCGAATAACCCCTTCTGAGGCTAAAAAACCAATTGTCAGATTCTCTAATTCACTCGGTGAGCAGACAATTGTCGCAAATTCTTGACCGTCTAATATAATCGTTACAGGAAATTCAGGAGTAATTTTTTCATATAAAATTTCCTCTCCAGATCCAGATATTCTTATCGTTTTCCAGCCTGACCTTTCTGGTTCTTTCACCAGAACCCCCTCCTCAACTGGGTTCGAGCTCAAGCTCTTCAACCCTCTTCTCTGCATATTTCGTATCTTTTTGGGCATAGAAGCTATCTGCTTTTTCAACTATTACTGCTGTATTATATTCAGGTATTCCAGCAAAATCTTCATAGACACCTTGAGGAATGACAACATTTCCCTCTGGCCAATGCAATTCAATATTCCCTTTTCGCACAGGAACAAATTTCGCCAGTCCTTTATACATTCCATACTGATTGTAAACCACGATAGGATTTCCTTCAGCAATACCGAGTTCTTGAGCGTCTTCTTCATTCATTAACACATCGTCGCGATCTGCCGCGTTAAATGGATCACGCTCATCATAAATCATCGAATTAAATTGCTTGCCTCTTCGCGTCGTTACATAAAACTGCCCCTCAGTTTTTCGAAGTTCGGGGATTTCCACTGTAATTAGATTTCCTTTTCCATCAGCAGTCGGACAGACTCCATCCTCACAAAGCCATGCACCACCCCATTGGAATAAATCTCCCCTAATCTTTAAATGCTGGATACCATTGTAGTTTGGTGCAGCTAGCGCTATTTCGTCACGAATTTCCTGCGCATGTTCAAATCTAATCTTGTCGCTTTCATCTGGCTTCACTCTTTGAGCAAGGTCAATATAAATTTCCCATTCACATCTTGCTTCTTCAATCCGGGGTCCTTTGATTTCTGGAGAAAAGTAAACCATTCTTTCTGTTGATGTAGATGTCCCGCCGCCAATTTGTTCGTATCTTGTCATTGCAGGAAGAACGATTACCGCCTCTTTAGCATCAACAAGCGTAGATGAATTTAAAATAATATCTTGATGGACACGGAGATCAATATTTTCTAAGCAATGTTGTACAAAATCCGGGTTAGGCATCGTTTCGAGAAAATTCCCGCCAGATAAATAATAAAGAGACAGTTTGCGCTCATGTTCATCTGGTAGTAAGGCATTTTCTAATGAAACTCCAACAATATCACCTTGCCATTTTGGAATTTCAAAGTCCCAGATGTTTTCCACCCGCTGGCGGTTTTCGCTATCCATTCCTCCACCGGGAAGAACAAACGGATCTGCTCCCATCTCTCCGGACCCCTGCACTCCCGAGTGGCCGCGAATTGGCATTAAACCGCAATGCTCTCTGCCAAGAAAACCTCTTAATAACGCCAGATTTGCAACTTGTGAAATATTATCTGTTCCAAATCGATGCTGTGTCAGCCCCATAGACCAGACAAATACAGCAGATTCTGAATTCGCAAGCAGCCGTGCGAGTTCGAGCATCCGCTCTTTAGAGATACCAGACGTTGATTCCAGCTGTTCCCAATTATATTGCATTACTTTTTCTTGGAGATCCTCTAAACCATTTACATGTTCTTTAATAAAAGTATGATTTAGAGCTGACCCCGGATTTTCTAATTCCATTTCAAACCAATGCTTCATAATTCCATGCATAAATGCGATATCTCCACCAATATTCACTTGATATACATCATCAGCCAGCTTCGTGCCGAACAAAGCTGATTCAGGAATTGATGGCACCCAATACTCATCCATTGCTGGTTCATGATAGGGATTAATCATAATAATCTTTGTGCCTTTTCTTTTGGCAGCATACATATATTTCGTTGATACTGGCTGATTATTAGCAGCTACAGAACCCCAGAACAACAATACATCTGTACCAATCCAATCTTTATAATTACAAGTTGAAGCGCCAACACCAACGGAACGATTAAGGGCGGTCTTTGAAGGAGAATGACAAATCCTTGAAGCGTTATCGATATTATTCGTGCCTAAAAAACGTGCAACTTTACCAAGTGTGTAATACACTTCATTGGTAATCCCACGAGAGGTTGTGTAAAATGCAAATCGTTTTGGATTAAGTCTTTTCATCTTATCCGCGATTTTTTCCATTGCATTATCCCAAGTGATTCTGCGAAATCGCCCTTCACCAGGTTCGCGAATAAGCGGATAAGGAATCCTCCCAAGCTTGCGAAGCTCAGTACTTGATAATTTGCGCAAGTCTTCTATATCTCTACGAAGATCTGCTTCTTTGATTTCTGGCATGGTATTCAGGCGGAGCACATTCAATCTTGTTGTACAAAGATGAACTCCCCGCAGTGTCTGATCGCGCAGGCCAGACACCCCCAATGCACAGCCATCACATACTCCCTGAGTCAATATTCTTTTTGCATAAGGTAAATTATCTTTATTATCCCAGGCAACCTTTAACATATCACGTATATGATGTGGCTTAACCTTCCCTAATCCAAAAGGCACTTTACTGGCCCAAAGCTTCGGTTCTGGCTTTAACGGCAGCTTAACGGGCCCAGAATGCTTTGTTTCTCCCATCAAAAACCCCTCCCTGTTATAGAAAAAGATTAATTTACACAATTATCATTACTGCACACATTATAAATATTGATTTTTCTTTATTTTATAACAATAAACATATGTTGTAAACGCATTCATTCATATTATCTATTCTATTAGAAAAGTAACGTGTGAAAGGCAACAAAGAAAAATAAAATAAAACCTATAATAATATGAGCCCTCCTTCTGCTTCCAGATGGCAGATAATAACGCAGCCATCCCGTTGCAACCATTGCAAGGAGAATTATGCCGGCTGCCAGACCACTCAGCATTTTCCAGTCTGAAACAAGAAAACCATATTTTTTTATAATCAGGACAGCATGTGTAATAATAAAAACTAAAGCAGTCGAGCCAACCCAGCGGTGGAATGGCAATATTTTCTTTGATATTGCCGCTAAACGAATCTTTTTGCTGCGATGACGCGCATTACGAATCGTTGAGAAAAAAGCATGTCTTGTCCAATTAAATAATACAAGAATAAATCCTAATAAACCAAAAATAACATGGACCGGAAGCGCAGATAATTGATAATCAATCGTCGTTATAACGATAATGATTAGAATTATATTTGCATATAGCCAAACACTCATACTACCACCCTTTATTCCTTTAATCTAAACTGGTTTTACTACATTCCGCCTCGCTTTATAGTAGCATGAAGATGAATAGAAAAGAGCTGAAAAGCCAAAAAACAATTTTGAACATTCGTTGACCTTTGCAGCACGAATAATGGCTAAATCAAAATTATATGCTAAACTAATAATAGCTTTTAAGTTCTGAGAGGAGGTTGCAGAGTAATATCTGCTGACAATATGAAAATTACTGTATCGGAGCAAGCACATAAGTGGTATATAGACGAAATGGGTTTAGAAAAAGGGGAAGGTGTTCGCTTTTTCGGTAAAGTCTATGGTAAGACTGAGGTGCATGATAATTTTTCAGTAGGAATCAATATAGGCACTCCTGAGGATCCTCTATCAACTGAAACAATTGATGGAATTACATATTTCGTCGAGAAAAATGATGAATGGTTTTTTAGTGGATACGATTTTAAAGTAGAATATAATGATCAGCTGGCAGAAGTCAGCTATCACTTTAACAAAGCTTAATTAAAAGCTCTGGCAGGAAATTGCCAGAGCTTTTATCTTACTTACTTTCCACTTCTATATATTCGTTTATTATCTTCTATTCCGGCCAGGTAAATCGCTGCCGGGTCATCCGTATGATTTAGAACAACATCTGAACCATCAGAAGGTAAGGTATCTATAAATATTGCTTCATATTCTTCAACACTTACCTCTTTTCGTCTATCGAACATTTCCAGATGCTCATCTGTATATAGATATTCCTTGTAATCAGGCTGCAGATTACCAGAAAAGAACTCACCTACTGCACCTGATCCATAGCTGTATAAACCTATTCTTGATCCAGCTTTTAAATCATCATTTTGTTCAAGCAAGGATAACAAACTTAAATATAAAGAGCCTGTATAAATATTGCCTACAATCCGATTATACAATGTACTTGTTTGATAATGTTTTTTTAATCGTGTTTGTTCCTCTTCCGTTCCCTCTTCTAAAATCGTGCGTAATGCTTTTAGTCCCATTTTAGTATATGGAAGATGGAAACAAATTGCTGAGAAGTCTTTTAAGGCTAAATTTGTTTTTTCCTTATACTTTTCCCAGACTTTATTAAAGAATGAAATATATTGCTCATTCGAGAATTTCCCATCAACAAATGCTGTATCAGAATAAACCGGACGCCAAAAGTCCATAATATCATCAGTTAAATAAGCACTTTCTTCTTCCAATACAAGCAGCTTCGGATTCTTGCTGATCACTAAAGCAACTGCTCCTGCTCCTTGTGTTGATTCTCCCGATGTGTTCAGTCCATATCTCGCAATATCTGCACCGAGAACAAGTACTTTGCTTTCTGGGTTCAATGCAATATGCCCTTTCGCCATTTGGATTCCAGCAGTTGCTCCATAGCATGCTTGTTTAAGTTCGATTGAACGAGCATATGGGTTTATCCCAAGTAAACGATGGATATAAACTGCAGCCGATTTCGAATGATCTATTCCAGATTCAGTACCAAAGATAACTAAATCAATTTTTTCCTTATCATTTTCATCAAGTATAAGTTGCGCTGCATTTGCTGCTAACGTTACCGCATCCTGTGTTTTCGGTGCAAGCGCCATCTTTTCCTGACCAATTCCAATCGTAAATTTTTCTGGTTCTACATCCCTCGCCACTGCGAGCTTATTCATGTCAACGTATAAATGTGGTGTATGAAAACCAATTTTGTCTATCCCAATGTTCAATTACAATTCCCCTTTTCCTCTGTCTGCAATAATAAAACATTTTGCTGTGATATAGTGATGGATTTCACATAATTCTGTGAGAACTAATAATTAAATGATAATCTATCCAATGAAAGGAAAGCAAATTTCTTATCGTCAGACCTTATAGATTATCGTAATTCAGTTAATTTATATTAGGCTTTTATCGTTATTATATTTCACTTCATTGGCCACAACCGTATTAATTTTCAGAACAAAAAAAGAGGCAGAGACTCAACTAATACCAACCAAATAAAAGACGAACATTATCGAATTAAGAGCTTTTAATGTTAACCTTTTATAACTGGAAAATGATTCATAGTCGATACAAAATCCTGATTACCTTAATTCAGAGTAATGTTCGTTTTGCTGTTTAATTATCCTGCTGAAGGTCCGCATTCCAATTGCCCCTTCGCTTTCCGCAGGCGGCTGATGAGCCCCGACGCACAGGACGTGCTAGTGCAGATGTTGCCACAGGACGTGGCGTACTTAATCTGCCCCGTGCTGATGCACTCCATGGTCTCATCTAGGCCTCTCTTCCTGCAGGAGTTATTATGAACGAAACTAGCCCCTATTCGTAATCTCGTAGGTTAATTTGGGTATAGAATAAGTAAGAACATACTAAACCAAATCAGAGCTATTATATGAAAGGAGCTAGTTATAATGAATAATACCACAAAATATGTTGGGTTAGACGTTTCTAAGGAGAATATTGCGGTGGCAGTCGCTGACGAGGGTCGTTCAAAGCCTAGATACATTGGGATGATAAGCTATTCTGTACAGTCCATAAGAAAATTAATGAATAAGTTAGGCAAGCCGGAACAATTACACGTGTGCTATGAAGCCGGTCCAACTGGCTATGGCTTGTACAGGCTTTTAAATAGCATGGATATTGAATGCCGCCCCTGGAAAGCGAAGTGTATTCGGGCTGCGATTTTTCAAAGGAGTCTGCAAAGTACTGAATTAAGATAGTCAGGATTTCACTTAACATCCGAACGAATTTAAAATATCGTTCGGATGTTGTTAAATTATATTTCTTTTGTACCAACGTCCTTCGTTGTCAAACATAAAAATGAATAAAAATTAAAATCCATACTCTGCTTCTCTAGCAGCACGCTGTTCCACTAATGCTTTATTTAACGAAACTGTATCCTCTACCAAACGATCAATTCTAAATAGAACATCGTCATTAATAATTTCTTTAAGATAAAAGTCCTTTTCCTCAATGAACACATAGGACTGTGTAAGTTGACCTTTCATATAAGCTATAATCGGCTTAATTTGCGTTTCTGGAATTAAATAATGCTTTGGCGAGCCCGCTGTAACTACAATGCTTACTACTTTGTTCATTAAAGCCTGCTCAGGAAGCAAATCAAAGATATTTTTAAGTGTTGCCGGAATCGAAGCTTGGAATATTGGAGTACCAATTACAATTACATCTGCATCCATCAAAGTTTTCGTAACATGCCCGGCATCTCCCGTATATTCCAAGTAATTTCTCCCATCACTAAAGGGGATATCATATTTAGCCAGATCAAGCATAGCTGTCTCTGCGTCAGGATAGTTATTTTTAAAAACATTCTGTACGTATTCCATTGCCGTTCTTGTTTTCGAACCAACAATGGAACCCTGTAATAATGCAACTTTCATCGTTATCTCTCCTTACTTCTTTGCTGTATATTTTCGGATTGCTGGTAATATCTCATTACCAATCAATTCAATATTCTTCATTAGTTTTTCAAAGGGAACTCCACCAAAGTCAATTTGAGCAATATAGCGCTGGTGTCCAAATAATTCATGCTGATAAAGTATTTTTTCAATTATTTGCTGGGGACTTCCTATATTCATTACATCACGTTTATCGGATGACTGAGCAAAGTGCTGCTTTGGATAGCCTCTCCCGTTTGTTAATTTCATTCCTTCATTGATGTATGGATAGTATTCCTTTTGTGCCTGCTGTGTTGTTTCAGCAGTATAAAATAAGCCTGCCGTTGAAACTGGCAATTGTTCAGGGTCATGGCCATTTCTGGCTGCTGTTTCCCGATAGACATCAATAGAATACTTAAAGCTCGTCGCAGGCCCCCCTAATGTAGCAAGGAACATTGGCACTCCCTTATAGCCAGCTTTAATCGCACTGGCAGGTGGACCGCCGACTGCTCGCCAAATTGGCAGCTTGCCTGTTTTAGGCCTTGGTATGATTTGTGCATTTTTTAAAGGTGCACGGAATTCCCCATCCCAGTTTACTGTTTCTTGTTCATTAATTTGAAGCAGTAAATCAAATTTTTCCTCATATAATTCTTCATAATCACGAATATCATAACCCAATAATTCAAATAAACCCACTCTGGATGCACGCCCTGCAATAATCTCTGCACGACCATTCGATATTAAGTCAATTGTAGCAAAGTCTTCAAAAACCCGAACCGGATCTGAAGTACTTATAATCGTTGAAGAGCTTGCGATTTTTATTTTCTCTGTTGCTTGAGCAATTGCTGCCAAAACTACGGAATGAGCTTGTGTTGCAAAATACTCTTGGTGACTTTCACCGACACTGAAAAAGTCTAAGCCTGCTTGTTCTGACAGCTTCGCTAATTCAATGATTTCCTGCAATCTTTGCTGTGCTGAAATTCTTTCTCCAGTATGCGGGTCTGGTATATGATCTCCCAGTGTATAAATTCCAAACTCCATTCCTTTATCCGGATTTATGCGATACGGTTCCATTTATGTTCCCACCTTCAGTATATTCATATAACATTAAAATGCTTGGTTTCACTTCATTTGTATTTTTTAAGGTACCACATTTTAATAAGCAGGTTACCTTTTATAAGTATTTAGCATACTAAATTTAATTTTATAGAAAGTGTTGCGCTAATTCAATAAAAACGAACTGCGATTACGTCAACTTAAAATGAGTTGCGTTTTGCTGTTGTATTTTTTACTAGAAGATGCAGCATATTATCTCAAGGAGTATTTATGGTTTTTTCATTGGGCGGGGTATTTCAAAAAAAGAAAAATGAATAATCCTTTTTAAGTGTGGTATATGTCGCGGGAAAGTAACACAGTTGACTGCAGAATAAAAAAACATAATAAAAGAGCATGAGGAGGTAAATTTCTGTCCCTTCATTCACCCGTTTCCTCGTGCTCTTCTTCACTTTGTATTTCAATCTTCATTTTTAATTGTTCTATTTCCTGACTTGCCTCCCTATAGATACGTTCTATTTCTCTTTCAATTTCTGCCTTCTGGTCTGCTTCATTTATATCCATTTCAGCGATTAACTTGTCAGCATATCCTTGCAGAGCTAAAACTCTTTTTTCTTTTTCCGCTTCGATAAAAGCATTCATTTCACCATTCAGCTTCTCGAGACTTTCATCAAGCTCCGCTTTTAAACGTTCTGTCTGCACTGCTTGTTCTTCTAGAATTTCTTTATCTATCTCCTGGATAGCCTCGTCCGATTTATTTGTCAGCCAGCTTGAAAGCATGCCAGTAATAGAAGTATCGGCAATGACTGCCCCGAAGCTGCCGCAACTGATAACAAAAACAATCAGGAAGCTGATAAGCCACTTTTTCTTATTTTTCATTCTGACCTCCAAGTTATAACACCGGGATAGTATGAAGTATACAGCACAGTTCATACTATCCCTGCTTATAAATTACTTATTTATCCCTGAGACAACCTCATCTAAAGCTGCCTTTGCTTCGTTCTCAAGTTCTTTTGCCTTAGCAATGATTACAGCTTCTTGTTCAGTAACGAGTCCATCCAATACTTCAACTACATTTTTGCGTAAGTCATCGACTGCCCAATTAACTTGATTCATCAAATTACGCGTCGTTATTTCTTCCTGTGTTTCCAGCTCTGCACCGAGCGTTTCCTGTGCTTGACGAATTGCATTCTCTAAATCAGCCACTGCGTTATCCTTAACAGCAGTAATATCATTCGTCATTTGACCAATCGCTTCATTTCCTAATTCAGCTGTATAGATTCCCAAATCATTTGTTGCATACTCCAGTCCTTTATTAGTATTTCTAATAATTTCCATGTATCCATCAAGGAAGACATTATAAAATTCGTAGCCAATATTCGCGAGTATTTCCTGCTGCTCTGCATCGATTTCTTCAATATGCGCTAGTTTAGCCTGGATTATTTCCTCTAATGAATTTCCAGTAGCTAACTCTCTGCTTAAGTCAATGTCTACACCTGCAGTAGCTTTTAACTCTTCATACTCTGCAGTTAAATCTGCAAGCTTACCTTCACTGTATGCTTCAACATCAGCCTCTATATTGTCTACTGTTTGGTTAAACAGTGATGCATACCAAATCTGCAATTGCTCCCCTGCACCCGTTGCAGCAAAAACAATCCCTGCCCCTGAAACTAGCCCTACCGCAACAAGAACTGCAAGAATTTTTCCTTTTAAAGTCCCTAAGATTTTTTTCAACCGTGACACCCCTTTTATTTTATCGGTTTGATAATACTTCAGAAAGATAATCTGTAATTTCAGCATTAATGTCCTCTATAATTACTTCCTGCTTTACGCTTTCATAATTTGAAAGCTGCTTCACTCCTTGGTTACCATCCATTGCTTCTATTTCTTCTTTAAGATTCGCATGATATCCCTTAATCTCTTTTATAATTCGTTCAAATTCTTGACTCGCATATAAATTCAATTCATCTTCTTTTTGTTCTTTTATTTTTATAACCTCATACTGCAGTTGATGATCATGCTGCTGTTTAACATTTACAATTACTGTTTCCAATTTTGTCATCAATTCATAGAATGGCTGTTTATACGTATTTAAAGCTGATTCACTTGCAGCCGCATATGTATAAGCCGTTGACAGAATCAGAATTACTAAGATAATTAAACCGCTCCACTGTTTTTTATTCACACCACCTCTCCCTTCTCATTTTTATTACAAAAATATGTTAATAAGATTACAGTTAACTCACATCTTAACAGAAAGAATTGTAATAAAAATCGGAAAATTTAACCATTTCATAAATAGTCGGAAAGATTGTTGCGAATATAATACGATTACTTTTCACTCCATTAGACTCTAGTAAAAAAAGGGTGAATACTCCCAAAATGAATTTAAAAACTCGTTTTTTCCTAATTTAAGAAAAATCTTCATCTATTCAACTAGGACATTTCTAGTGTTTAACAATAAACTATGTGCTTTTCATAATAGAGCTAAGGATGCTGTAGATCGAATAGTCGTTTATGCATCTCCTTCCTTTTCATTACTATATTTGGTTTCTACTCATTCTCGTATATTTTTTCCCTTGATAGGAAAATCACTCACCATGCGCAGCAAACAGCAAGAACCGATTTTCTTCGAGCATCTTTTCACTATATTTTTTCCTTAAATAAGAAAAAACATTATTGAAACCTATATCTTAATAAAGACGTATAATCTAGTAACTACATTCTATGGAGGTATGAAAATGAAAGAACTTACAAAAAAGAGATTTAAAGCAATTATGATTGATTCCTTCTTATCTTCTGCAGTATCTCTCGGCGCGGAATATTTTTTGAGAAAGAAAATTAAAAATGAGGCTTTCCACGGAGTTGTTACACCGATTATCACGCAATATGCACTGGAGTACGTACAGTTAAAGTCATGCGGACAGACGGTTGGCTATAAACTAATGGGTCTGGAACTTGTTAATCAGGCTGGCAATTCACTTACAGACAAACAAATTATCAAGAGAATGGCTTACAGAGATACAATGAGTACAATAAACTATATACGCGACCGTAAAAGCTTTGAGCAGGCTGAAGGTGCTTTGCTCCCGCATGATATAGCAACGGAAACAATCGTAAGAAAGAAATAAAACGCTCAACCACACGTTTAAATAAGGACAGTCTAAAAACAGCCCTTTCTATAACATAGGCTGTTTTTAGATGGAATACTTTTTCTTTATCAGTTCATTATTAAAATGCTTCACTCTTAAGATGAAAGATTAAACCTTTTCAATGACCGCATCCCTTTCTCCAATTGGCTAAGGGGATATATTTATTTTAAATATCCATTCGTCAATGTCTTCAAAAAGTTAATCGGCAAATGAATTTTTTCTTCATTAATCTGCAGATAATTTAGATCTTCTTCTTCATTTTTTCGCTTGATTTCATCAACTTCTTTATTGAGCTTTTCCATTTTCATATCAAGTTCATTTGCTACACGAGCTGCCTCTGTAATTTCTCCCGTTAAATGATTCGGTATATCCCCATTATATTTGTAATAAATTTTATGCTCCAGACTCGCCCAGAAATCCATGGCGACCGTGCGAATTTGCAATTCGACATATACTTCTTCTTCCCTGTCTGACATGAATACTGGAATTGCTAAGATGAGGTGCAGACTTTTATAGCCATTTTCTTTTGGATCTTTTATATAATCCTTTTCCTCAATTAGCTTAACATCCTTTTGTTGCTGAATCATCTTGCTGATCGTGTAAATATCTGAAATAAACGAACACACAACACGAATCCCTACTATATCTTTCACATTTTCTTTAATCGAATCTATGGAAATCGGCAAATTTTTTCTCTGCAGTTTTTTTAACATACTTTCTGGTGATTTGATCCGTGAGGTAATATGTTCAATTGGATTATATTCATGAATAAATTGAAATTCCTCTCGAAGTATATTTAACTTTGTGTTCATTTCATCCATTGCAAATTTATAAGTAATCATAAAACGAGTCAATTCAGTACGGACTTCATTTAATTTAATCATACTCTTTGATTGATCTGGCATCATGCAAATTCCTTTCTATTACTATTTACAATTTTATTATAGCAAGCTTTTCAATTCATGTAGCGATTAAACAAAGAAAAGAGGCTGGGACTTAACTAATACCAGCCAAATAAGAGACGAACAGTATTGAATAAAAAGCTTTTAATGTTAACCTTTTATAACTGGAAAATGATTCATAATCGATACAAAGTCCTGATTACCTTAATTCAGAGTAATGTTCGTTTTGCTTTTTAATTATCCTGCTGAAGGTCCGCATTCCAAATGCCCCCTTCGCTTTTGGTGTGACCCCCAAAAGTTGGAGTTTTTAAGCTGCAAGTTGGCTGGTATGAATTCGGTATTGAACGGGACTCATACCATCCAGCTTTTTCTTAATACGTTTATTATTATATAGAGAAATATATTCCTCAATCTTAATCTTTAATTCATCATAGGTACAGAGAGGCTCTCCGTGATACATTTCTTGCTTTAATATACCGAAAAAGCTTTCAATTGGTGCGTTATCTATACAATTCCCTTTACGTGACATACTTTGAAATACCTTATTTCCCTTGAGGGTTTTCACCCATTTATCATGTTGATAATGCCATCCTTGATCAGAATGGATGGTTGTCCTATATTTTGAGTTTTTGACAGTGTCTAGCGCTTCTTCAAGTGGATTCAATACGAATTCAAGTGTTGGAGATGTGCTGATGCCGTAAGATAATATTTCCCCGTTAAACATGTCCAGGATTGGACTTAAATAGAGTTTCTTTCCTCCTGAACACTTAAATTCTGTGATATCTGTGGTCAATTTCTGATAAGGTATTTTCGTGTGAAACCGACGATTCATACGGTTCTTCGCCACCTTACCTACCGTTCCCTTGTAAGCATTATATTTTCTTGATTTTCTTCCAAACTTCACACATTGGAGTCCCATTTCTTTCATCAGACGTTGAACTTTCTTATGATTTACGATATAGCCATAGTCTTCTTCCAAAGCTTTTTTGATTCTACGGTAACCATAAATTCCTTTATATTCTTTAAATATTTCTCCAATACATTCTTTCAATACTTGGTCTGAGTCCTCTTCTTCTTTCTTTCCGTTCATATGGTAGTGGTAGGATGATTCAGGGATTCCAACAATGTTTAAGACATCTTTTAATTTGAATTGTTTTTTGAGTTCGGCTGATAACGCTGTTTGTGCTTTTCGAGAAAGGCTTCCGGATCTTCCTGAAAAGCTCGCAACTTTTTTAAATAGGCCACCTCTAAACGTAAAAGCTCATTTTCTCTTTCTAATTGCTTTAAAGTCACTGTTTCTTTATTATTTATCGGTTTCTTCTTTTGCTTCTTCGATTTATCAGGCATAGGAAGCAGCTCCCTCTGGTTATTCTGAGCTTCAGATTTGCCTTCCTGGAATGATTTTCTCCATCTAGATAACATGGAGGGATTCTTGATTCCAAATTGAAGAGCTGTGTCGGACGCTGAAGCACCAGTACTCTTCATAAAGCTTAATACATCTCGCTTAAATTGAACAGAGTAAATTTCCTGATCCTTATTTTTCACCACTAATTGTTTTTCTCCAAAATGTTTATAAATTCTTACCCAACCTCGAAGCGTGGTCGTAGGAATTTCATATTTCTCCGCTAGACTGCGATAACTTAGTTTTCCTTCCAGATATTCTTTTGCGATTTTTGATTTGAATTTGCCCGTATACTTCGCCAACAAAAAACACCCCAATCGTTAAATTTTTACTCTAACTTTTGGGGGTCAGGTCATTTCCGCAGGCGGCTGATGAGCCCCTTCCGTGCTGAGGCACTCCATGGTCTCATCTAGGCCTCTCTTCCTGCAGGAGTCTTGGGGGCATTTGGAATGCTCCCCGGATAAACAAATAGTTATTTCATTGAATTTTGGCAGCAGATATGCAAGTTAATTTCTGTGAGACTATTTTAATGTATACACATAAAGACATTTTAGCTGCTAGCTTAAGATAAGGAGCCACTCTTTTATAACTAAAATTAGAACGCAAAATAAGCTAATCAGCACGAAGCAACCCGAATACACGGAGACTCCTAGGGGAGGAAAGGCCTCGGTGAGACTGCGAGTGCATTAGCACGAGTGACTCACCAGCCGCCCCTGGAAAGCGAAGTGTATTCGGGCTGCTAAGTGCTGAAAATATTATTTAGTGTTCTTATTGAAGTAACAAAATAAAAATAAAAGAACTTGTTGGATTACCTCTGAAATTATGACAGTGTGTAGTCTAAAAAAATATTAGAATAATTAACGTGCATATCTTCTGACATCATTCAATGAAATAACCATCCGTTTTTAGCCGGAACAGTCCAAATACTCCGAGACTCCAGTGGGAGCCAAGGCATCGGTAAGACCACTGCGTGCGCAGCACGAAGGCAGATTAAGTACGCCACGTCCTGTGGCAACATCTGCATTAGCACGTCCTGTGCGTCGGAGCTTACCAGCCGCCCACGGAAAGCGAGGAGTATTTGGACTCTGGACTTCCAAAAGGAATAAGGGAAAGAGCAAAACAAACATTACTCTGAATTAAGATAATCAGGATTCCACTTAAAACCCGAACGAATTAAGGCATCGTTCGGGTTGTATTAAATTATATTTCTTTTGTCCCAACGTCTTATTCTTTATCTTAATGTCATTACATTTAGCGAACGACCAACCTTTTCAAGTATTGTGTCGATTGAACCCGCTTCTTTTACAATGTCATAATCAGAAATATTAATACGCAGAACAGGACATGCATTAAAATTGTCAATCCATGTACTATAACGCTCATGCATTTCCTCCCAATAACTAATCGGGGTTTGCTTCTCCATTTCACGCCCGCGTTCTTGAATGCGGCCGAGCACATCTTCCAGCGAACCTTCCAGGTAGATTAATAAGTTCGGATGCGGAAAATAAGGCGTCATCACCATTGCATCGAAAAGATTTTTATATGTTTCATAATCGGTAGGTGACATTGTTCCTTTATCATAATGCATTTTCGCAAAAATTCCGGTATCCTCATAAATTGAACGGTCTTGAACAAAACCGCCGCCGAATTCAAAGATTTTTTTCTGTTCCTTGAAACGCTCCGCAAGAAAGTATACTTGCAAATGGAAGCTCCAGCGTTCAAAATCCTTATAAAATTTTTCTAAGTATGGATTATTATCAACCTTTTCAAATGATGTTTTAAATTTCAATGCATTTGCTAAAGCCTTTGTCATTGTAGATTTACCAACACCAACTGTACCAGCAACCGTGATTACAGCATCGTTTGGGATCTGGTATTTCTCTCTTGCGTTCATGATTTGTTCTCCTTCATTATCTTCTAATCATTGTTTTATCCAATTCTTTCGAAACCACAGCTAGTATTTCTTCAAGTTCATCCTGATGATTGATGAAGTCACACGTGTCTCCATTAATCCGAATGACAGGAATCTCTGGATGTGCCTTTTCAAATTCATTCATAAAATGCTCATAGTCTTGAGAAAGCTGCTCCAAATAAGCCGGCATAATATTTTGTTCAATATCCCTGCCTCTCTTTTGAATACGTTGCAGAATCGTGTCAAGGCTGCCATTTAAATAAATCAGCATGTTAGGAAGCGGCATATCCTTTGTCAATATTTCATAAATCTGTTCATATTTCTCCAGCTGTTGTTCCTTCAACGTACGTTTTGCAAAGATCATATTTTTTGTAATATGGTAATCTGCAACAACAGGCTTATCTGCATTTAAGTATTTCTTCTCTATATCTTCCAGCTGCTTATAGCGGTTGCACAGGAAAAACATTTCTGTTTGAAAGCTCCACTCACTGATATCATCATAAAATTTGCCAAGAAAAGGATTTTCCTCAACAATTTCTTTTAATAAATGAAAATCAAAATGACTGGATATCTTTTTCGCAAGTGAAGTCTTCCCAATCCCGATTGGACCTTCAATTGCAATAAAAGGTACCTCTGCCATTATTATTCCTCCAATCAAATCACATGTTTTCTATTTTACCACAGAATATTTTTTACTACTATATACAGATTTTGAACACTGAGATTTTTTATTTCATATAGTACAAAAGCCTTTCCGCTTTTAACCTTAGTTACATGTATTACTATAAGGAAAGAAATGAGGTGAAGACCAATGCGTCCTAAGCTAGAAAAATTTGTTGATTCACTTCCAAGACTCAGTGTTTTAGAGCCAAAAAGGAAAACAAAGGACGGTGTGCATTACGAAATAACAATGGAGCAATTCCGAGCAAAAGTACATCGTGATTTACCTGCAACAACTTTATGGGGGTATAACGGACAATTTCCAGGACCAATGATTGAAGCAAATCGAGATGAACCCGTTCACGTAACATGGCTAAATCACCTGCCCAGTCAACATCTGCTTCCAGTCGATTTATCGATTCATGGTCTCAATCGACTTCCGATTGTTCGAACAGTTGTACATTTACATGGTATTGAAACAAAACCAGATAGTGATGGACATCCGGAAGCATGGTATACAAGCGGGTTCCAGGAAACAGGACCAGTTTTTTCAAGAAAAACTTTTACGTATCCGAACCACCAGCGCGGCAGCTTGCTTTGGTACCATGACCATGCAATGGGAATTACACGTCTGAATGTTTATGCTGGACTTGCGGGGATGTATATACTCCGTGATAAACAAGAAAAGGTTTTAAATTTGCCAGCGGGAGATTATGAAATTCCACTCATGATTACTGATCGGTCTTTTAATGCGGATGGTTCTTTATTTTATCCAGCAGGACCTGAAGATCCAGCACCGAATCTGCCGCATCCCTCGATATTGCCAGCATTTAATGGGGATACGATTTTAGTCAATGGTAAAGCATGGCCATATCTTGAAGTTGAACCAAGAAAATACCGCTTCCGTATGTTAAACGCTTCAAATACAAGATCTTATCAATTGCAGCTTGATTCTGATGACAGCACTTTCCAGCAAATTGGTTCAGACGGTGGATTGCTTAGAAAAACAGTGGAAATGAACACAATCAATTTCCAGCCTGCCGAACGAATGGATGTCATCATTGATTTCTCAAAAGCAGCTGGGAAGAGTCTAACTTTAAAAAATAATTTGGGGCCTGATGCTGATCCAAATGATGACACAGCGAATATTATGCAATTTCGCGTAAACCAGCCATTAAAAAATAAGGATAAAAGTAAATTGCCTTCATCCTTATCAGTCATACCTTCTTTAAAAAATAATAAAGTCTCTGTCGTCCGCTATTTAAAATTAATCGGATCGGAAGATGAATTCGGTCGCCCATTACTGCTTTTGAATAATAAACATTGGCATGATCCAGTTACAGAAAATCCGCAACTCGGTACTACAGAAATTTGGGCACTGACAAATACAACGAACTTTTCCCACCCGATTCACATTCATCTCATTCAATTTCAGGTAATGGATCACCAGCCATTCGATCTCGACCAATATAATGCAGATGGAAAGATTATTTTTACTGGACCTCCTGAAGCCCCAGCAGTGAATAATCGGGGCTGGAAGGATACTATTGAAGTACCTGCGGCTAACATTACCCGAGTAATCGCTAAATTTGCACCATATAGCGGAGAATTCGTGTGGCACTGTCATATTTTAGAGCATGAGGATTATGATATGATGCGACCTTATATTGTTGAAGATAATGCGGATGATAAAAAGTAATCTTTAACAGGTATATTATAAGAAGCTGAGACAAAAGAAAAAGAATAGACTAAAATCCGAACGATAACTCAAATTCGTTCGGATTTTATATCGCTGGCATTAGTTATGCTCCAGCCTTTTTCTATTATGGAGTAACATAAAGCAGAATACAGAAATAGTGGCATGCCGTTCCAAACAAGACGAATAAATGCCAGACGAGGTGGTGGTAGTAAAAACCGCGCCATACATAAAATACAGCACCAATCGTGTAAAATAATCCACCTGCCACGAGCAAAATTAAACCCTCAGGGTGAAGATAATCTAATATTTGCCGCCAGCCAATCACGATAATCCAGCCCATAAGGACATATAACAAAGTAGACAGCATGATAAACTTTTTTGTGAAAAATACTTTAAATACAATACCGCCTATCGCTATTCCCCAAACAATTCCAAACATTGTCCAGCCAAGCGCCCCTTGAATCACATGAAAAATAAGTGGTGTGTACGAGCCCGCGATGAATAAATAAATCGAAGAATGATCGAATATCTCAAATAAATCTTTTGTCTTTCCTTGTGGCAATGCGTGAACAAAAGTAGAGGATATATATAGAAGAAGCATTGTCGAGCCAAATATCGTAAAACTGACGATATGCCACCCAGTTCCCTCAGTCACTGCAGTTACGATTAATACGACTAACCCTGCAATACTTAATAAAGCACCAATTCCATGTGTAATCGCGTTAGCAATTTCCTCTCCTTTAGAAAAAACATGTGTATCTGCCAATAACTATCATTCCTTTATTAATGTTTTGTTTACTTAGTATAACAGATAAGGGGTAAAGTTAAATGGGATGTTTGTTGAATTATTATATATTTCCAGGGCAGACAATGAAGATGCCCTGAAAAGTTTATACAAAAAACATGCCACTTCTCTTAATATAAGGGAAGTAACATGTTTCTCTTTAAATCACGCGGATGCGAATAACATCCTCTATTTGATTAATTGCTGCTCTGATTCCAGGGATAACATCACCATTTACTTTTTCATCAATATCAATCATTGTATAAGCATAGTTGCCGCGGCTTTTATTAATCATCGCTGCAATATTTAAGTGCTTTTCAGAAATAATTGCACTAATCTGACCTACCATATTTGGCACATTATGATGGAAAACAGTAATCCTCTGCTTACCAGTATACGGAAGTTCGGCATTAGGGAAATTAACTGCATTTTTGATATTACCTGTTTCAAGATACGTTTTTACTTGGCTCGTTGCCATGACTGCACAATTTTCTTCTGATTCAATTGTAGAAGCCCCTAAATGAGGCAGTGAAACAGCATTTTTCATTTTTAGGATTGTATCCGTGGGAAAATCAGTAATGTACTTCCCTACAACTCCTGCTTCTAGAGCAATTTCTAAATCTCCTTCGTGAACGAGACCGCCACGCGAGAAATTAAGAATATGAACACCTGGCTTCATTAATTGAAATGCTTTTTCATTAAACATATCTTTTGTCTCATTAGTCAACGGCACATGTACTGTAATATAATCTGCTGTTTCAAAAACTTCCTCAATTGACATTGCGCGCTCCACATTCCGTGAAAGTGACCATGCAGTATCAATGGAAATATACGGGTCAAAGCCAATAACATCCATATCTAAATTAAGTGCATCATTAGCAACCAATGCGCCTACTGAACCAAGTCCAATAACGCCGAGCTTTTTGCCTTTGATTTCCTTCCCAACAAATCGCTTCTTCCCTGTCTCGACAAGCTGGGGCACTTCTTCACCTTTGCCTTCAAGTGTTTTGGCCCACTCAATTCCGTCAAAGATATTACGTGATGATGCCATTAATGAAGTAAGTACTATTTCTTTGACAGCATTTGCGTTTGCACCAGGTGTGTTGAAAACAACAACTCCTGCTTCTGAGTATTTATCGATTGGAATATTATTTACTCCTGCACCAGCTCGTGCAACTGCTTTTAAATTATTCTTAATCTCCATGTCATGCATATTATAACTGCGTACAATAATTGCATCAGGATCTTCACTTTCAGCATCAATCCGATAATCTTCATGATGAAATACTTTTAATCCGCTTTCAGCTATATGATTTAATGTCTTAATTGTTTTTACCTTATCTAAAGTTACCGTCACCATATTTTTCTTTTTCTCCTTTGTTCTTTTATACTTTTGCAGATCGTTATCTAATTAATTAAATGTAATCTGTGCCTACAAAAAAAGATTGGAAATATCCAATCTCAAGAGAACAATGAAAATAACAAATAAACATCTGTTATTCTTCTGTCCTTTTGCCTGAGATTTTGAACCCTTCGGCGCTGCATTCGCATGCATTCTCTCCAGAAGCTGCTCCTGTTATAGTTTTATCCATAACACTCTTCGCTTTAATCGTATTTTTTTATTCCAATCGCCTCCTGATTAAACATAAAGAGGCAAGGATGTTTTATATAAAACCCTTACCTCTGCCCAGGCGATCGACATTTTCTGATTATGTGCTCCCCTGCGGTACTCCGCGTTCGCCAGTTACACATAACGTTTCAATTGATGTTACTTTATCAAACTTTCTCAACTTTATCAATAGGTGTTTTAATTATAAATAAAAATTAATATCCTTTTATTGTTCAAACCTCACATCAAAATCTATTTATCAACGTCTTGCTATTTTAATCAAAGTAAACTATTATTGGCACCCGGAGCTTACTTCGTATTCCAACTGTGCTGAGAGCCAAAATGTTTGGATTTCTATTACGGCTGGTTTTCTTTTTGGTAGATCCATAAAGCAACCTGCAAAATCACGGCATCATGAAAAATGCGAGGGTCATAGCCTGTTTCCTTCGTTATTTTATTTAATCGATAAATTAACGTATTTCGATGTACATAAAGTGCTTCGGCTGTTTTTTGGATGTTCAGCCCATTTTTAAAGAAAGCATCAAGGTTCACTACTTTTACTTCATCAATTTCATTTAATACCCGTCTGGCAAATCGTTTTGTAATCTTTTCATCCAACTGATGAATAAGCGATTTCGCTTCAATCTTTGCAAAAGAAACGATGTCTTCTGCCCCCCTATTTATTTCCAATGCCAGATTGCAATCAATATAAGATTGATGATATCCCTCTAATGAGTAAAATGGCAGACTATAGGATATTATTGCAGATAGCCTAAGGTTATCTAATAATTGATGAAGGTCTTCCATTCGCTTCATTAACTTCTTTTCATCAATATTACTAATTGCAATATACAGCTGCTGCAGATTAATAAATCCTGTTATTGTCTTTTCCTCACCAAGCAGCTGTTCAATTTGCTTGATAACTTCTTGTTTCTGAAAAGCTTGTTTATTAAATGAAATAATTATTCCTAAATATGGTGCCGGAAATTCCATATTAAGCATGCTGAATCCACGATCGATTTCGCCAAAGGATGGTTCTTTCTTTAAAAGCTGTTCAATAATCGTTTCTTTCATTCTTTGCCTCCACTCAAATTGAGAAGCGATAAATTCCTGTTTAATCATCAGCTCTGTTGTCATTTTTACTAGCTCACCTATATCGCCCATCACATCAGGACTGCCAGTAACTCCAATAACTCCAATTACCTTCTCCTTAAATAGAATCGGCAAATTGATACCAGGCTGTACACCTGGCCAATCCTTTTCATTTGCAGAGAAAATCTGGAGACCTTCCCCTGTCTCGATTACTTTTCTCGCACCTTCGTGTACAGTATCAATCCGTGATTCATCCATTGAAGCAATGATAATACCTGCTGTATCCATAATATTTACATTGCGATTAATGCGCAATGATGTTTCTTGGACAATAGCATTCGCAATTTCTCTAGTCAGCATTTTAGCACTCCTTGGTCAATACAAACAAATAAGTGATAATAACTATTCTAATATTTGTATGCTACAACCATATACAAATACAGTCAAGATTCGTATAATTTTAACTAAACTATTTGAAAGCGTTTATGGAAAGTGGGATTTTATGAAAATAATTATTGCACCAGACTCATTTAAAGGCAGTTTGTCTGCTGTACACGCAGCAGAAGCTATTGATAAAGGAATAAAAAGAAGCTATCCAGCTGCTGAAACGATTTTAATTCCAGTCGCAGATGGCGGAGAAGGAACAACGGAAACGTTAGTAAGTGCAACAAAAGGTAAAATAAAAACTATAAAAGTAGTTGGACCGCTGGGAAATGAAGTAACTGCAAGCTACGGAATTTTAGGAGATGGTCAAACCTGTGTCATTGAAATGGCAGCTGCGTCCGGTTTAGATCTTGTTTCGGCTGAAACTCTCTCGCCTCTTGAAACTACCACTTATGGAACGGGCCAATTAATCAAGCAAGCATTAGATGATGGTTACAGAACTTTCATATTAGGAATTGGGGGTTCCGCAACGAACGATGGTGGTGCTGGTATGCTGCAGGCTCTTGGTTTAAAAATTCTTAACCATAAAGGCAAGGAGATCGGCTTTGGCGGAGCGGAGCTGCATCATGTTGATCACATCGACTTAGACAGTCTGGACTCCAGAATTCAGGACTGCACATTTATCATTGCTTCTGACGTCCAAAATCCATTAATCGGGCCAAATGGAGCATCTTATGTTTTTGGACCGCAAAAAGGTGCAACACCTGATGAAGTAGAATTACTTGATGAGAATCTTACACATTGGGCGAATGAAGTTGCTCGAGTAACTGGTATTTACTTACATGATAAAAAGGGTGCTGGAGCAGCTGGTGGAATTGGCGGAGCATTCCAAGCGTTTTTTCCTGCTGAAACACGGCGCGGCATTGATGTCGTTCTTGAATATAGTAAACTCGGAAGTTATTTACAGAATGCTGATCTAATTATTACTGGAGAAGGTCAGGTTGACTATCAAACAGCGTCAGGTAAAACTCCTCTCGGGGTTGCACAGGCTGCACAAAGACAAAATGTACCAACAATTATTATTGCAGGTTCTGTCGGTTCAGGTGTCGATGTTCTTTATGATCAAGGTGTCGTAAGTATCCACAGCATGATTAATCAGCCAATGGCACTTGAACAGGCAATGATTCAGGCGGCTGAGTTATTGGAACTGGCGGCCGAACAGGTGGTTCGCACCTATTTTCATCCATTAAAAGGAGGACATGTACTTGAATATTAAGGATACGATTGAAAAGGTGCCTGGCGGGCTGATGGTTGTTCCCCTATTACTTGGAGCAACTTTAAACACGATTGATCAGTTACATCTTCCATTTACACAATCCATTTTAAAAGCATTGGGAGCTGCGCCAACTGATGAGGGTTTTTATGAGTTTCTTAGAATCGGCGGATTTGCTCAAGAATTATTTAAGGACAGTGCACTTGTATTGATTGCCCTCTTCCTTTTCTGTGTGGGAAGCCAGATGAATTTAAAAGTTGGTGGAAAGGCTTTAAAGAAAGGTGTTCTGCTGACTGGCTCAAAATACTTAGGCGGAATCGCGGTCGGATTTACTTTTGCATATTTCTTTGACCCAATTTCAGGACTGTTCGGACTCTCTGCACTTGCAATTATTGCAGGAATGACGAACAGTAATAGTGGAATGTTTGCTGCTTTAACCGGAAAATTTGGTAATCGTTCTGATGTTGGCGGACTTTCAATACTTGCAATAAATGACGGGCCATTTTTAACACTCGTTGCTTTAGGCGTGCTTGGAACAACATTTCCGTTTATTGCATTTATTGCTGTCCTGCTTCCGATTGGGATTGGCATGATCTTAGGAAATCTTGATCCGAAAATCCGCGAGTTTTTAAAGCCTGGTGAATCCATTACCATCCCTTTCTTTGCTTTTGCATTAGGGGCTGGAATGGACCTTTCAAACTTCTTTAACCCAGATGTGCTTGCTGGTGGTTTAGTGTTAGCAATTCTTACATTCACTGTATCTGGCGGACTGGGAATTCTTGTTTTCAAACTCTTCAAGGAAAAAAGCTTTATCGCACCAATTTCTGAGGCATCCACAGCTGGCAACGCGGCAGCAACACCAGCGGCAGTTGCTGCAGCTGCAGCTGTAGCAGCAAGTTCAGGCGCAATGACAGCAGCAGAATTTGAAGCAATACAAAGTATCGTGCCAATTGCAACTGCGCAAATTTCAATATCGACAATCACGACATCTCTTCTCTGTCCACTTGGCGTTATCTTAATTGATCGTTATCAAAGAATAAGAGGGATTGACGGCACACGCGAAGATCTCATACTTGGCAACACACACAAAGAAACTGAAGAAACTTTTGTAAAGGCTTCCAATAATTAACCTGCCGCATCACCCTGCATAATGGGATATACACTTTATAATTACTTGTTAATTAGGAAAATAAGCTGAAATAAAGGAGCATAAATAATGAAAACTGAATTATTGTACGGAAAAGACGGGCTTACAATTAATTTGCCTGATAAAGCTTTTATTATTGAACCGAAGAATTTACCCAGATTAGAAAATGAAAAAGAGAATTTACTCGAAGCTATAAGAAATCCTATTGGCACAAGATCTCTAAAAGAACAAGTGAAAGCAACAGATACAGTTGCAATCGTTATTAGCGATATAACAAGACCCACTCCAAATCATATTCTTGTCCCTCTCCTTATCGAGGAATTGGACCATGTTCCACTGGAAAACTTCGTTATCATAAATGGTACAGGTACACACCGTGATCAGACCCGGGAAGAGTTTATCGAAATGCTCGGCGAATGGGCAGTGAATAATATTCGAATTATAAACAATCAATGCCATGACAAAGATACACATGTAAATCTTGGAAAAAGCGAATTCGGCTGTGACATTTATTTAAATAAAGAGTATGTTGAAGCCGACTTTCGAATTGTCACAGGCTTTATTGAACCACATTTCTTTGCAGGTTTTTCAGGGGGGCCAAAAGGTATTATGCCTGGTATTGCTGGTATTGAGACAATTCTTACCTTCCACAATGCAAGGATGATTGGTGACCCGCTATCCACTTGGGGCAATATGGTTAATAACCCTGTTCAAGATATGACAAGAGAAATTAACAGTTTATGCAAGCCTGACTTTATGCTAAACGTAACTTTAAATCGCGAGAAAGAAATTACCAGTGTCTTTGCAGGGGAACTTTACGAAGCACATGACAAGGGATGTGCTTTTGCAAAAGAGCATGCTATGTTCCAATGCGAGGAAAGGTTTGACGTTGTAATCACATCAAATTCTGGTTATCCACTAGATCAGAATCTTTATCAGGCTGTAAAAGGAATGAGTGCTGCACATAAAATTGTCAAAGAAGGCGGATCAATTATTATTGCTTCCGAATGTTCGGATGGATTGCCAAACCATGGAAACTACGCAAAAATCTTTGATATGGCTGATACACCACAAGAATTACTTGACTTAATTAATCATCCTGAATTTGAAATGTTTGATCAATGGCAAGTGCAAAAACAAGCAGTAATACAAGTTTGGGCTGATGTTTACGTCTATTCGCAGCTATCAGATGAACAAATAAAAGCAACCATGTTAAATCCAACAACCGATATCGAAAAGACAATCGATCAACTGAAGAAAAAATATGGTGATGACATGACAGTAGCAGTTCTCCCGCTTGGACCACTGACAATTCCTTACGTAGAAGAAAAAACTCCAGTTCAATAAATATAAAAGACCTTATGAATCATCACATGGTTCATAAGGTCCTTTTATATATTCGGAAAACATCATTAATAATAGGCTCCCAACTCCAATAGACTGGCTTAACACAGGCCAAGTCAACATTCTTTAAGCACGCTGATAGGCATCCCGAAAAACCCTGCTCACTCTCGGAATAAGCAGCATAGCAACTACTGTATTTACAAATGAACCGATTACCAATGAAGGAAGCAAAGCTGTAAAGAATGCGAAACTAAAGATAAAGATAAACGGCACTGGTGCAATAAGCGCATTCCCGATAAAGAACGACGCTGCTGCTGCATATTTCCGTCCCCGTTGATAAAGTGAACCAAATAAACAGACTAAAACAAACATTTCTAAGGCAATCAGCAAATGCAGCGGCCCCATCGCCATTCCGCCTATGATAGCAGACACCATATGTCCTGCTCCCCCGACAATACCACCCGCCAAAGGACCAAAATAAACTGCAGCCAGTAACGCAGGGAATGCGTCTAAAGCGACACTGGTAACCACTGCCGGTATTTTTATCATTGCACCAACCACAGATAAACCTATAAATAATGCAAGCAATGTTATTTTCTTTATATTCATTTTTCCTATCCTGCCTTTTCACCATGTTATCTCTTCTAAATATAGCATATTCGTCATTATTTATTAATAAGCCGGCTGCCTTGAAAATGATGCCCATTCTTTTTATAAAATGAACAAAATAAATGGAGATGGAAAAGTGAGAAATAATATACCAACCACCCCACTATTAAATACAGCTATTATTAGATAGAAAAAAATATATTTGTTAAAATAAACATATACTACCAAGTGTATACAGAATGAAATGAGGGGCTTATATGCAAGTCAGGGACTTTATGATAACCAAAGTACTTACAGTCAAACCAACATGTACGATTAAAGATCTATTAGCTATTCTTTATACAAACCGAATTGGTGGAGTGCCTGTTGTAAATGAAGCAGGTAATCTAATCGGCATGATTTCAGATGGGGATATATTGCGTTACTTATCTCCAAAACCAGTCGGCTTTGCTGGTCTCGTTTATATTATAGAGGATGGCGAAATGGAGGATGTTCTTCGGGAGAAACTTCAAACAAAAGTGAAAGACATTATGACGAAAAAAAATATACTCTATGTATCCCCTAAGGACGATTTTGAAACCGCTATCCGTTTATTGTCCAAGCATCATTTCAAAAAACTTCCTGTCATCAATCAGGCAAAGCGAGTTGTCGGCGTTCTAAGCAGAGGTGATATTATTCAAAGCATTGCAGCCAAGATGCTTGAAGATTAAAGCAGACAGTCCAACAGCATTTTTCACAAAAAACAAAGAGGCAGAGACAAAGGATATATAACATATTAAAATCCGAACGATATTTTAATTCGTTCGGATTTTAAATAGAATGCTGATTAATTTAGTTCAGAATATATAAAAGCCAGTGGGAGCAAGAAAAGTGAAAGAACAGTCGATGAGAACATCTCTATTAGACAGTAACAGAAAGAAAAGCGGTGAAACTGTCTGTTAGGACCTCTCTATAAGACAGTACCAACAAGAGAAGCGATGGAACTGTCTATTAGAACGTTTCTATCCCATAAAACATAAGAAATCAGTAGAAAAAACAAAAGTGTTGTTTCTTCTGCTGATTTGTGAGCAATAGGGTCAAGTCCCACAGTAAGTCTGAAATGATTGACCTGTATCAAACTCCTGTTTCGCATATGCTGCCTGTTCTGCAGAATGTGCATAGGGGTTTTTTAATACATGCAATAATTTTTCCATTACCGTATAATCCTGCTGCTGGACGGCAGCTTCAAGCGCCTTCTCTACCCACTGATTTCGAGGAATCAAGGCAGGATTGCTATTCTGCATCAATTCTTTAACAGCAGCTTGTGATTCATCCTGGCGTTTTAATCTTTCCTTCCATTCAGCCTGCCAGTTCTGAAAATCAGGAGCAGCTGCCATTGGCATATTTTCGTTATGATTAAAAGTTAAGGAAAGAAATGTATTCGTGTAATCTGCATGGTAATATTGCATCATACTTAGTAGTTTTTCAATTAAAGATGCGTCTCCCTCTTCTTCATTAAAAATTCCCAGCTTTGCACGCATACCAGCATACCAATTTCGTTCGTATTGCTCGCCAAATTGAGAGATTGCAGTTTGTGCTGTTTGAACAGCTGCTTCCTTACTGCTGCCAAGCAGAGGCAAAATAGCTTCCGCAAATCGAGCAAGATTCCATGCAGCAATACTGGGCTGATTCCTATACGCGTACCTGCCGTTAACATCAATTGAACTAAATACAGTTTCCTGATGGTATGTATCCATAAATGCACAAGGTCCATAATCAATTGTTTCACCACTGATTGCCATATTATCCGTATTCATCACACCATGAATAAATCCAACAAGCTGCCACTGCGCTATTAACGCTGCTTGACGTTTAATTACTTCTTCTAAGAGTGCAAGATAAGGGTTGGAATGGGATCTTACATAAGGATAATGCCGATCAATCGTATAATCTGCAAGTGCAATCAAATCGTTTAGTTCCCCATATTTCGCGGCAAATTGAAAGGTCCCAACACGTATATGGCTATCCGCTATTCGTGTTAAAATGGCACCTTCAAGTTCCGTTTCCCGCTCAATTTCTTCACCAGTTGTAATAACTGCAAGTCCTCTTGTAGTTGGGATACTTAAGTGATACATTGCCTCACTTATAATATATTCTCTTAGCATCGGACCAAGCGCTGCTCGTCCATCTCCACCACGTGAATATGGCGTTTCTCCTGCTCCTTTTAGTTGAACATCATAACGCTCGTTTTCTGGTGTTATTTGTTCACCAATAAGCAGCGCACGGCCATCACCAAGCATCGTGAAGTGACCAAATTGGTGACCCGCATAAGCTTGGGCTACCGGAACGGTGTCCCAAGGCATTTTATTTCCTGCCAGAATTTGAATTCCTTCTTCACTCGTCATATAGGAGGAGTCCAGTCCAAGGGAATCACCTAAAGTTTTATTGTATATTACTAATTTTGGCGCTGGAACTGGATTGGGATTGAGCTTTTGATAAAAAATTTCCGGGAGGGTCGTATACGTGTTTTCCAGATTCAAGTTAGATTGGTTACGATTCGTCATGGGAGCACTCCTTTTTTATTCATTTAATAACTCATTTTATTAGTTTGCTTTCTTAACAGAAGTTTATTCTTCAGAGAAATTCTTTAACTGCGGACAGCAAGTATATCCAATTTCTTCATCACAAGCATATCAAAAACTGCTCTGTTATAGAACGATTATCTTTTGTTTTATGTTAGTCCCGTTTATAATAACCAGGATGCTTTTAAATCTATCAATCTGTAAAGGACAGAATCAATATTGAAAAACTAAGGTAATTCAACCGAAAAGGAGAAGAACAATGAATAAAAACAACGAACGAAATGAAAATTTGAAACTTATGTTACATATGCTTACAGAGATGAGAGAAGGACAGCATGAACTCCGCGAAGAGCATCTGGAAGTGAAAGCCCTTCTAAAGACAAATAAGGATATGATAAAAGATCTAGTGGAACAGATGGATAAAATGACTGTTCTTTACGAAAAAGAGTTCAACAATTTATCAAAACGTATAGAAACGCTTGAGCAAGAAATAGCATACTTGCAGCCGACTGTAATCCACTAAATTAAATATTCTGTTTTGAACCTGGTTTTAATTATCAAAAATGATGATGAAAACCAGGTTTGTTTATCACATGCTATTTTCAGCGAAAGCTTATGCAGTATTCTTTGTTCGTTTAACCTTTGCCATGTAGTTCAGCCTGTTCTATATAATATTCCCCCAAAGACCTCATCGTTTTAGAAATGAAAGGACGGGTAAAGAGAATATATATAATACATGAAAAATCTTAGTGGAGGCGAACTATGACTACGAAAGAAAAGGTTTTACTGACAAAAGAAGATTTTCATAATAGGACAGACTTACCAAGTTGGCTCCATAAAGAATATGAAACGTTTCATCATACGGTAACAGATAAAACGTTCCCATGCTTTTTTGGAATGAGAGCTGAATTAAAGGGTGAGCTGCGGTATGCCTATATCAGTCAAGATGACTGGAGTAATTTACCCTCTGCAATTGAAAACTTTTTACAGTTATTCAAATTACCCAACTATAAAAGACATGGACTTTTCGTATTTGTTGAGCCGTTTGAGCAAGAAGGAAATCTCGAGGACTATCGAAAACAATTTTGGGAGATTCTGCAGTATTTGCATGAAGTTGATGAAGTTGAATGGCCAGCCGATGCCCCTCGTGATCCAGAACATCATTTATGGGATTTCCATTTTAATGGTGAGCCAATATTTGCATTTGGAAATGCACCTGCATATAAGAAACGAAAAACTCGGGACCTTGGAAATGCAATGGTGCTGGGATTCCAGCCACGTAAAATCTTTGAAGGTTTAGAGGGTACTGAAAGAGCTGGGATTATGTCACGCGAAAGAGTACGTGAACGTGTAGAAGCCTGGGATGAGCTGCCTAAACATCCAGATATCGGAAACTTTGGTGAGCTTACGCATAATGAATGGAAGCAGTTTTTTATCGGAGATGATATTGAGCCGATAAAAGGGAAATGTCCGTTTCATCATAGAGCATCGGAATAAATGATGCATATAAGATCGATATATAAATACAGCTAAAACAAAACAGCTTTTGGTTCTTTCTCGTAAAGAGCCAAAAGCTGTTTTTTACATTTCTTTAAACATTAAAGTCTCCTCCGCAGCAGAAGTATGAATTGATAAAATAACCCCTTTTTGACTTTTACTTTAATGCTGGCTATAAGATTAACTTTGAAAAGAATAAGATTTGGACATGTTTAATGAAAATGAATACAGGGAAATTCCTTAGAGAACACAGGTTATGATGAATGCAATTTCACAAAGGGCCCTAATAACGATTCAGACCCTTTTGTTAGCAGATAAAGCGGAATATATTTATTCTGCATAAGTGCAATTAAAGCATTCATCCACAGGCTTGGCGAATACCAAGTTTTCGAATCTATTAATCTAAGAATGATACAAGATAGGAGATGATTTCTGATGGATACCTCACATTTGACAGACCCACGTAAAAAATTTCATACGGACAAGTTCCCAGATCAAGAACAGGACACCCCGGCATTACAAAATGAAATGAGACCTAAACCTGACAGCGGAGAAGAATCCTATAAAGGATACAATCGCCTGGAGGGGCGAAATGCCTTGATTACCGGAGGCGATTCCGGGATTGGCCGGGCCGCTGCCATTGCTTATGCGCGCGAGGGTGCCAATGTTGCTATCCAATACTTCCCTGGGGAAGAAGCAGATGCCAATGAAGTCAAAGAATTAATTGAAAAAGCAGGCAAAAAAGCTTTACTCCTGCCGTATGACCTGCGGGATGACGGCGCAGCGACGGAAATTGTTACAAAAACAGTGGATGCTTTTGGCGGATTGGATACACTCGTATTAAATGCCGCGCAACAAATCGCTCAAGCCTCCTTAAGTGACTTTACGATGAAGCAAGTACATGACACCTTCAAAGTAAACATCATCAGCATGTTTGAGACTGTGAAAGCTGCAGAAGAACATCTCGAACCTGGAAGCGCGATTATCACTACGACATCCGTTCAGTCCTTTGATCCATCCACACCTTTATTGGATTATGCAGCTACAAACGGTGCAGTCAGCAACTTCACGGTTTCCCTTTCTTCTTACTTCGCTTCGAAGGGTGTACGTGTCAATGGTGTTGCACCAGGACCTATTTGGACACCTCTGCAGCTGGATAACGGTAAATTGGAAGGACAAATCCCTGAATTTGGTCAAAACTCTCCTCTAGGCCGTGCAGGACAGCCGGTAGAGCTTGCGCCGGTATATGTGCTTCTTGCTTCCGATGAAGGAAGTTATATCACCGGTCAAATCTATGGAGTAACCGGCGGAAAACCGATAAACTTGTAAACTTAAGTACGAGACAAATAAATCCCCTGTAGTTGGTGTTTTATATCCAGCTATAGGGGATTATTTTTGATATGAATCGAGGAATTACTTTCTAAAAAAACAAAACATATAATAAAAGTTCTAATGAAAGTATAGGTTTTACATACCTAAGCGTAAATAAGCCTATCAAGCGTATTATTTATTAATAATATCATGTTCATTCCCACGTAACATTTTGGCAACGAATGAGTTGTTTATAATTATTATAAATAAATCAAAACGCTTAACTCCTTAAGAGTCAAGCGTTCTAGTTAGTGATTCCGATTGGGCTCGAACCAACGACCTCTACCCTGTCAAGGTACAAATGTAGGGTAAATCGTGTAATTTCAAAATACAAAAACATTGATTGTATAACATTTTAGCCACATCACGTAACAACGAAAAATATCACGAAACAAAATTATTGCCGTCAATATGCCGGCGCGCCGGCATAAAAAAAGAAGGGTTTAATCTCCCTTCTTTTATCAATCTATCCTAGCACCCGTCACACTATCCAACGGAATCTCATCATCCTCAAATCTCACATAATTTAATAACGGATCCACACCCAACAATTTCCCTTTAATTTTATGATAATCATGGTCCTTAAAATACTCTACTTCGATTGTTAAGTCATCTTTCAGTGCCAGCTGCATCGTTAAATTTATTTCTTCTATTAAGTGTTCATCAATGATTGGTTTTTCCTTCCATCCCTCTTCTTCACGTAACTTTTTCAGTGCTTCAATATGCTCCGGCAGCATTAAAGAAGTCCATTTCTTTGTTCCTCTGTCATTAATCATTATGCAATCCCCTTTCTAGGTCCAGCGGAAAGGATATTATCAAGCTTCAACGTGCGTACTTTCTTTCGATAATAACAATACACCAATGCATAATCATTATTATATTTTAAAACTCTTACATAGCGCTGTGTGACTTTATTATCCTGGCCCATATAAAAGATAACGATTGTTTCATTATTTTTTATCGAGCGGTCAAATAATCCTTTCATGTTTATTCCTCCTTGACGAACATTCGTTCTTCATTTACATTTGATTATATACGAACGTTCATTCTGTTTCAAGTCAAATAAAAAAGCCCATATGGGCTTTTAAATAATTGTGTCTTCTGCACTGTATTCTTCTATAATCAAATCTTGTTCTTCTACTATTGCACCAATATTTATAGGTGGTAATATGATCGGGTTCTCGCTTCCTTTTGAAGTTAAGTCAGAGATTAACGACCTCATATAAGGATATAATATTGCTAATGCATTTTTCTTATACATATGGTCAATAAATTCATCTGGAATCTCTTCATCTTCATCACTACTTAAATAAAAAATACCTACAATTGTAGCTTTAATATAAAATGAGTTATCCCCTAATTCTGGGTCCCCAAGTTCCACAGAAAAGATTAATGCGGCTTTTTTGCGATTTTCTTCTAAATAATTTATCTTAAGATTTAAATCTGGCGTTACATCTTCTTCTTCCAATTCGCTTCCAGGATTAAATCTATATACCGTTTCTATTACATCATAATGTTTAAATGATAGAGTAGACTTCATTTTAAGCAACCTCTCGCTCTTCTGCATTAAATTTATTTGTTATATGATTAAACCTAATTTTACTTTTTTCTTTGTTGATTTTAACATCAATATTATCTGCAACCCTATCCTCAATATTTAAAAATTTATAGTAATCCATAAACAATTCATCCAAATTTAATTCCTTATCACCAACATAAAATCCCGGTCTGTCACTCATTTCGGCTTTCAGTCCATATCTTTCTGCGACTTCTTTAAATTTTTCAAATGTAATATTATATTCCATTTAAATCACTCTTCCCATTTCAATTATTTAACAATTATATTCCTTTTCCTCTTAGTTGGCTTCTTAAACTTTAAATTCTTATGTATTTGTTTTCTCTTCTCTTTGTATACTTCTATAGTATCTTCATCTATTACTCTAGGATCTCTTACGCATATCTGAACACTATACATTTCTATATTAAGTCTTTCCATTATCTCAGATTTTAAAACAAAGCCTGGTTGTTTATCTAATTTAAAATAGTTTTGTATCACTTTAATATGGGGTGGTAATAGATCTAATATGAAACACCTGAATTTTTTCTCGAAGTTATGATCGGTTTCATCCTTTTGAGTATTCACTTCAATTCCTTTTTCTTTTGCTTCTTTAAGTATTATTTTTTGCAACTCTTTAAATTTATGTATTCCTGATCTTGTATTCAAATCTAAAGATGATGAAGACTGCACGTTAATTACCGTTTGTAAAACTGCGGCCCTTTCTCCATTGTCAACTTGAGTTAATCCCCAACTCATCGCTTGATCAGGATCATCTTTAAAAAAATATATGCCTTGACCTAACCAGTGATCTTCTCGCTCATTATATGTATATTTCTTCCCCTTCAAAATATTACTTGCAGCGTTTTTTGAAGTTCCATGGAATCCGTTTATGGAAATAGTATAATCCATAGAATCCTCCTTTTATCTATTTCCTTTTTTCAGAAAAGTCGAAAATGTTATCCTCTAAACCTATTATACCATTTTTAGTACTTTTGTATACTATTTGAGAAGAAAATGTGCAAATAAGATACAACTTGTGTCATTTATAAATACTTTTTTATTTAATTTTAACAAAAGTACCCCAACTGTTTCCGCAGCTGGGGATTTTTGCACCATAAAAATAAAGCTTAATTTACTTATTTAATTTTAATTTATTTCACTCTTAATTTTTGGCCAGGCTGAATAATATCGCCAGGCAATCCATTTAGACTCTTGATAGCAGTAACAGTAGTATTATATTGCTGCGCGATTCCCCATAGAGTTTCTCCGCTTGTTACAGTATGATACACAGCACCGCCACCACTGACATTTAAAACTTGACCAGGATAAATAGTATCATTGGTTAACCCATTTAAATCTTTAAGCTGCTGCACAGTCATGTTATGTGCTTGGGCAATACTCCAAAGTGTATCACCCTTTTTAACTGTGTACGTATTGCCTCCGCCTCCGGATTTCTTTTTTAGTCCAAAGTGCGAAGCGATAGCGTCAGCTAAAGCCTTTCCTGTAAGGTCCATTACAGTACTGTTACGCATTTTTACAATATCAATCGTAGAATCCATGAAACCACCTTCAATAAGAATTGCTGGCATACGAGATTCGCGGACCATATGGAAGTTCTCTGATTTAATCCCCCGGTCACGTAGTCCCATTGCTCCTACAATTGCTGGATGGATTTTACGTGCAAGAGCTAGCCCAGAGGATGAACCAGGATAATGATACGTTTCAGTACCTGTCCAAGTTCCCCATTGACCAGTGTTAGCATTATGGTGATATGAAACTAAAATATCTGCACCTTGACTGTTCGCTTTATTTGTACGTGCTGTTAGAGACACATCCGTATTTCCTGTTGGGTCATCCAAACGAATTATTGTAGCATTTTCGTATTCATTTAAATACTTGATTGCTGCTGTAACAACTTTGTTGTTAAATGACCACTCTCTTTCTCCTGCCGGGGATCTCTTCCCGGGTGTATTATACCCATGGCCTGCACCTAATGCGATTTTTGCCATAATAAATCTCCTCCTAATATTTTATATTAAAAAGGTGGCTTGCCCGATTGGACTAGCCACCTGATTAATCAGTTTATTTTGTTGTAAAATGTCTTACTTTTCTTCTTTAGTACTAAATTCTTTTCTAATTTCGTCTGGTAAAGTTTGGCCGCTATTATCAATTGTCTTTAATTTTTTGGCTAGATTAGTTGGTACCAATACACCCAATTGAGCCATATTTTCTAAAATTGACAAACCCTCGTTTGCAATATAAAAAAGGACCGTCGCATAAGTGACCGCCCCATTTAAACCTAATATTTGATCTACAACGTTTGCCAAGATAATCACTACAAGTACAAGCACCTTTCGTGCATATCCAAACAGTGATTTACGACTCCATAAGTTCTGATTCTTCCATGCCTTAAAAACTCCTGTAACAATATCCAGTGCCATTAGCAATAAAAGTAAATGTAAAAACTTTACGTCTCCAAATAAGAAAAAACGTGCTGCTTCTAAATGTTCCAAATTAAAACCACCCATCTTTAAGTTCATCTCCTTGTCCTATTTTGAGTTGGACTTTCTCGTATTTCCCCATAAGAAAAAGCACCTCTATTCGAGATGCCTTTAATCAATTAAATATTCTTCTGCTTTTTCTTTGTCCCATCCTGCGACTTCCGCCGTTTGCATAAGGGATTTATTGAGGATTTCTATTTCACCTTCCAGCAACAATCCCTTATTACGCAAAGCATCAATTATAGCATTGAGTTTCAGGTGCAGGATTTCATTTTCCATAGTACCCCTCCTTATGTCATATTTCGACGGAAGGGAAAGGAATCCTTCTTTCAAAAGCACCTCGAATAAGATTCCTTAATTTAACAATACTAATAACAATACTAAGTTATTTTTTTCTTCTTTTAGTGGATTTTCTTTTATTACCTTTACTTTCATTAATCTTTAAAATATAATTTGCAGTTGTAACAAGTATATAAATCAAAACAAGACCGCTTAATATTATATACACTCTTTGAATCCCTTCGTGGTGAATGAATGAGAGAAGAAAACTAAAGACGCTAATCATTAAGATTGTTAATATTTCTTTAATTAATTCTACCTTCGTGTTATCAGGCGCTCTAATGGCTATTGCCAAAGTGCCAATTCCGATAGCAACTGTTACATTTAATTGTGCGAAGGCTTGTAAAATGTCTCTCAATTCAACTTTTGGTATAGTTATTCCCAAATAGGGTATAAGGACCACAGACGATATCGCAAAAACAGGAATGATTAATTTAACAATTTTATCTTCAACCCTAGCTAAAAATGAAGAAGTTTTCGTTATTTTTCTTTTTTTCATCCTCAACATCCCCTCCTAATTCCCTATATCGGTTATTAAGAAAAGAAATTAAAACTTGTAAAAGAGCACCCCATCAGGAGCGCTCTTTACTTAGTAAACTTTCTATAATGTTGTCTGTTTCTTCAAGTTCTTTATCAGTGATGACACCTTTTTTGATTAATAAATCAATGAGTGCCATCAGTTGGTATTCCGATTTCGCGGTCATGATATCCCTCCTCATATCATCATTCGACATGTGGGGAGAAAGTCCTTCTTTTCACCAAAATAAAAAGCATCCCCTAATGAGGGGCTTTTTATTTGTATCATTCTAAACCAAATACCGTTTTTAATTGTAATTTAGCGAATTCCTTCACCACTTCTAGAGGAACGGTTCCGAGCTCGAATCCTTTAGTCTTTATTCCTTCTTTGGTCTTGTGCCATACATTATCATTTTTAATAGAATCTAAGAATTCATGACCATCCCAGGTTAGAGAAGCATAAAGCCAAAACACGTTATCGCCAGCCCATTTAGTTTTATTTTCAACAAAATTAGCTTGATCTAATATCTTGAGATGATAAGCCACGACTTCTCTATCCCATTCTTTAGGAATATCTAATTCCTTACGATTATCGCTCTCTTCAATCGATAATAATATTTCTCTAACAAGTTCCATATCCCTTTTCATTTGAATCCCCTCCTATCTACTCATTCGACAAGAGGGGAAAAAGTCCTTCTTTTTACCTAAAATCAAATTCACATAAAAGTAATTTGAACCCATACATAAAAAGCTGCTAGTCCCGCTAAACTTAGAATGAAGTTCTGAGCTCTACGTAATATAGGTAAAAATCTTATTATAATAGCTGCCGCTACCATAAAAACAACTATCATTATTCCCAGATAAAATAACTGCAATGCTATATCATTAAGTGGATTTCTAGTTATTTCCAATCTCAACACCCTCCCAAATACCTATATCGGATATTTAAGGAGGGCATTTAAGTCATAAAAAATAGCGCCTATGCGCTTATTAAATCTTCTCTGCCTTCAGCAATTAATAACTTTTTAACATCATCTTGAAGTATTCCTGGGACTTCTTTATATGCCCACTTGCCGCGGATGATATAAGTTGCAAATAACATAGCCAACATCTATTTCCCCCCTTCCAGCATAAAAGATGATAATTCCATTACTGCTAGCGCCAGCATTTCGTTTTCTTGTTTCAACTTGTCTAATTCAGACAACGGCTTTGGCGTATTCTTTTCAGATTCGATTTCTTCTGCTGATTTCCATTCCATTTTAGCCATCGGAAACTACCCCCCATTTGGGATATAAAACATCTGGATCAGTTTCTTCCTCATCATAAAAGTTTAATAGCCTCACAAATAATTCCCCATTTTTTCTTTCAGCATGAATTATGGGCACAATAGATAACGATGTTTCGATTGTCTCAATAACCTCTCCTGTTTCCATGTCTTCAGTATATGTTTGAAGCACTCCGTCGCCAAAATCAGAGAAGTCGAATGTGTCGGTTATTCCTTTATATGTGGCTACAATTTTTTCGTCTTCGAAAACATAATGTATAGGCTCGTCGCTCATTTGAGGACTAAATAATATTTGCACTATTTCCACCACCCTATAGCCATAACTCGAATATCCATATCCGTATTATATTCGCCTACTGCAAACTGTCTTACTTGACAGGAGCTTAGCAGAGGTGTATTTGTAATATCTGCCCATCTTAGCGTACCGTCTGAATTGACAATCACCCCAATAAATCTATCAAAACTCGCAGGAAAATCTACACGTATAATATCGGAGTAATAAATACCGCTGGCAGCCCCCCTGTTTGTTCTTGCCGGGACTGGATTACACCAGCAAATCTGTATACCGCTTGCATAGCGTACGTATTCTCCATTTGCGTTTGAACCTCGAGACACTATTGTTTCTACAGCCCCCCCATTAAAGTTAAGACCCACTCCCCAAAGGTTGAGGGCTCCGGGGAAGTCCATCTTAGTGTGATTATTTTCTACTTCTATAACAAAAGGTTCTCCCCACTGATAAACCTCATCAGATATTCTTACAGGGTTTTTAATTTCCATTCCAATTAGATAATTTCCTATACTAGGATTATCTGGACCGATTTTCACCATAGTTGTCTTTAGTATTCCGCTGGAGACAATCCCATTAAACGTTCCGGATGCTCCATCCAAATCTCCGGCAAACGAAACATTACCATTTTCATCCACAATAAACTTGCCATTCCCTAAGTTCACTGTCACCCCTTGAATATCCCCAGCCGTCACATTTCCTAAATCAGCACTAATCGCTGATAGTTTACCGACAGACAACGCTTGGTAATCAAATTTTGTTTTCGTCCATTCGCCGGTCCAAACGTGCATCAGATTCCCTTCGTCTGTTTTAAACCATAAATCGCCTATCTTACGATTAGATGTTGATGGAGTTGTGGATTGCCTAAATACAGTGTTTTTACCGTCAGCAGATTCCTGAGCGTTGTCAGCTTTTTGGTCAACTATATCTATCTCGTGCTGGACGTCTTCGGGTGCTGGTGTCCAGTCGGTTGCTTTGTTCCCTTTTTGGATGACCACATCATTTTTCGAATAGTTACCCAAAAAATTATATCTAAAAACAACACGTATGAATCGGATGCCCTCATCATCCGGAATAAGTATAGACTCTCCGCCGTGTTGGTTTCCGTAACCGCCTATATGCTGCTTGTTTTCGTCATAATAAAATAATTGATTTGTTCCGACCGGACCAACCACAAAATTTTCTCCTGTTTTAGCTGAGATAAATCCACTTGCTAAAGATCCAATCTCAGTATTTTCTCTACCGGTTGCCCAAGATAATAATGTGTCTTCCTTGGATTCGTGTATTACGAAATAGTTCCTTCCACCAATCTCAATATTCTGAGGCATATAAGACCATTCGTAATCTCCAGCATCTGTACTCTCATTAGGTGTTTCTTTATTAAAAGCTAACCCTATATGCGTTTTACCTTCAGAGCTGTCACTCATACCGCTCCCGTTTTCGTCATCTGCGTATTTAATCCAAGTAAAACGGGGAGTTCCATCGTCTCCCGGTTCGCCGGGCACACCTTGCTCGCCTTCGATTTTCGACCACGTGTAATCACCATAATCAGTAGACATAACAGGCGTTTCTTTGTTGTAAGCCAGTCCGATATATTTCTTATTTTCCGGAGAGTCAGACATACCAGAAGTAGGGCTATCAGCATACTTCATCCATGTATATAACGACTGTCCAGGTTCTCCTTCTTCTCCGTCAAACACGTTCGACAGCGTGATTTCCGACAGTGTTAATACCTCGTCATTTAAGATGATTTCAATGCGATAGGAAGCTTTCTCGTCAATCGTATCAGCGTTTACACTTATCCTTTTTCCGGTCTCGAAAAATCCAGCGACATAGTGGCCGTCCTTATCGAACTTATGCCAACGATATTCATATTTGGTGCCATCTTCGTCCACTTCATGCCCACTAAGGAACGTCTTGGCTTCGAGTTGTGTAGAACCAATCCCGTTCTTAAATACAGTCCCCGCGTTGGATACAATAGTCGCTAAAACCATGCGCTCAATTCGTTTACGGATTTCGTCCTGAAACTGTCTGAAAAGGGCGTTGACTTCCTCTTCTGTGTACTCGGTGTAGTCACCAAGCTTGATGTCTTTTTTAGCCTTAGATTTAATTGAGCGAGTTTGTTCAAATACTCTAGCTTCAAGATATAAAGGCGGATTAAATTTTGTGTCTTTAATTTTTATCGTGTCACCAAATCTAATTTTCTTATTTTCCATCCCCGGGACATTTTCGAGGTCAATAATAGTAGTCTCATAGGTAACTTGTGTGTCGATACGTTTATCAAGTGCCGTGCGCGTATATTGCCGTGCTTCTTGTTCTGTCATTTCCGTGCGATCGGATTGGATTTCATACGGCTCAATTAAATGGTGTAGGTTGCCATGTTCGTCAACTCTGCCCCAACGTTTTAAAGCTTCTTCATCTTCGACTAGCACCTCTATGCGATTACCGTCACCGTCCTCTGGACCCAAGCCTAATAAAGCTGTGACGATATCCTGTTTTTCTATTCTACGGATGCCATCTAAATCCTTACCAAATTCAACCTCACGACCTTGCCAGATGCCTACACGTTCAAGTAAATCAACGTAACGCCCTGTAACTTTATTACCGTTATGTTCGATTCGGAATCGTAATTCTAAACCAAATTCCCTCGCGATTCGCTTCAAAAACTCATACGGATTCGTGTAGTTTTCAATGGATAAAGTACGGGTGCCATTTGATTCGACAATCCCTACTTGCCAACCAGTCGCGTTTAGGGCTCTCCCTGCATGCTGGCTAGCGCTACCAGTAAAGGTACTAGGATATAAAATGCTAGCTTTCTTTAATTCAAGATAGGAAGCATTGGCATAGACTTGCGCTTTATATCCTTCACGGTCCTTATATTTGATTGCTTCTGCTATAACAAATTCCCGTAACGTTTCATCTTCATCTGGTATAATAATACGATTACGTTTTTCTAAATACTGACTAAACCTTTTATCCGCAAAAGTGATAAACTGATAAGTTTCCAGTGTGTTTTCAAGTGATTTTTTATGATTGTCACTGATAATATTGTTTGCAGTAATAAAGTCTAAAATAGTGTCTTGCTGTCCGTTTGTGATGTGTATTTGTGACATTGATTTCCTCCCTCCTATCTAAACTTATCCCTAAACTTAACCCTAGTTTTAAAACTATCCTCAGGGGTAACAATGATGGTATTTCCGCCCTTTTTTAACTTAAAAAAAGAACCTCCGAAATTTTTAAGGTCATTTCGCGGTTCTCCATTTACTAATATGTCATCGTCTTTATGATTAAGTTCAACAAGATCCCCTGGATATAATGCATAAGGTGTCTGGTCAACTGTTTCTTGTAGTAATTCGTAAACATTTATATAGTTAATTCTTGTTCTAAATGTTCTATTGCGGTCTTGCCAGTTCCCGATAAACAACTGTACATATTTTAATCGTCCTAGGTAATCTCCGGCAACATCAGTATACGTTTCCTCTACAGTTACACCCGAAGCGTGTCTCCCGTTGCGTATTTCCGTGATATAAAACGTATATTTATTACCCACACGCTTTACCCGCAAGTACATTAAAGCAACTCTCTGCAAATCATCCCGCTGGAAACGATTAGAGCCAATTGCATAACGGGTGTTAGCCCCTGCATACTCACCAACACGTCCCAGACCAATTCTACGGATAAAATTGCGGTTATTATCATTAATCCCCATTTTCCCAAGCATCTTCATACCTTCATCAAAAAAATAAATCTCCATCCGGTAATTGTCTTCCGGAAAATTGGAGATTGTATCGAATACCGTTTCAATTTCAAAGTCCTGTAGTGAGGATGGTAATTCTTTGATTGCTGCAGGACCATGTATTTCATTACCTGTTCCGTAGCTTTGCGCTAAAATACCAGTCCCGTCATATCTTAAACTTCCAGCGATATTGTCTATAAAGTAGTCATCAACCTTCAATCCTGTTGTTGCCCACGTATCAAGTGTTTCTCCGCGTTCTGATAGGATTAACGGCTTGGTATTCACAACCTCAACATCATCATCTGCAGGAGTCCCAATCATTTGATACTCTTGATTCTGATTCTGAATCATGGCAAATGTGACAGGCTTTAGGACTTCCATTTCAAATATAGGGTCTGCTTCTGCTGTGCCTTGATTGTAAACGGTTGATTCGTCTAAGAGGTCGTATGATTGTTCAGGACTGTATTTATATGGATCGGAACGTCTAATTACAAACGTAGTATCGTGACGATTTAAATGAAACTTCTCGCCATTTTCAGATGACGTTTCAACCGTTCCGTAATATACTTTGTCCAGTTCGTCCGGAAACACTATTGGCACCGGGCCATCCGTTGAAAAAATTTCATTTAATTCATCAATCGTACCTCTTAAATTTTCATTAACAATCCTTATATCAATTTCAAGGTACTTGACTGGTTCTTCAATTGAAGACAAATGTTCTCCCGGCATTCCGGGAACAGTAACGCCGTTGATTTGTCGCTGTATAAGCCCTCTACCTCGGATGTCTTTAATCCTAAAATATGGCTCTAAATCTATTCCATTAAAAAGCAAAGTATCACCCCCCAAATGCCTTTACGATGTCATTGTCACGGTCTATTTCTTCTTTCACTTTCCGCCAAATAACCGTACCTACTTTATCTCCGTCCACGATGACATCTCCAGCTTCGATATTTATTGTTTGGCTGCGATTTCCGGCGTTTACCGAAGCCGTAGCGTTATCTCTAATTCTTTCTACAACATGGGTTACAGTTGTAGGATGAGCCATGCTTGATGTTCCTAAGGCTGCTTCTGGTGTAGACGTTCGCATCATTCCACTAGACAGTTTATTAAGTTCTGAGTAAACAGATCGAGCGCCTTTTTGGAGACCAACTACGATACCCGCGGTAGTTTCCAAGCCGACCTCTTCCTCCATCACTCTAGAAGGGGAATGTATCCTTAATGCACTTTTCATCGTTGCGGCAACACGATTTGCAATGCCCCTTGCTGTAGACATCACACGTCCGCTACCGGCATTTAAGCCAACATTTAATCCAGACATCGCATTTAAACCAATCGACTGGAATTGATTAACCATCGTTGTTCTAATCATGCTAGTACCGCGTTTAAACGAACTATTGACCCGTCTAAAACTCGAGTTAGAAGTAACTAACACGCGGCTAAACATCGTTTGTACTGCTCTCATAACTACGGCTGTTCCTGTTCGCACACCTAGCGATAATCCGTCTGTAAGGTCCCCACCAATCTTTTTATATACCCGAGATGGACTATGAGTATCAAACGCTTCTTTAGTTGCTTTTGTTGTCTTATCAGCCATATCTTTACTGGCTTTCTCTGCATCACCTGTTCCGGATTTAATTCCTTCAACAAGTCCCTCTGGCACCATACTCCCAATTTCATCAAAACCGGAGTTTTTAATTTGTTCCCTTAACGTTTGTGAGCCATCATCCACAAAATTAATCATTACATCAACAGCATCATTAAACTCTTCACCTAATGACGTTTTGAAACTGTCTCCTGCAACTGAAGCTCCATCATCCATTAACTCAGCAAATTCTTTTAACTTCGTATCAGACATTCCGTTGATTACTGCTATTTCAGCCGCTGAATCCGGTCCTAATTGTTCTAGCCAGTGTAAAAATCCTTCGTGACCGTTTTTAGATGCATACTCGTACAGTTCAGCAATGTTTGTTCCCCATTCTTCTGTCATTTGCTGATTGTGCTTAAGGTTAGCAATCATTTCATCGGCAGACACTTTTGATTCTTCGTTCATTTTGGCAAAGGCATTAGTTGCGTTTACCACTAATTCGTCATAACTAGATTTCATGTTGTCAAAAACTTCTTGATGACGTTCGTCAAGGTCCGCATATGATGTCACTTGTCTTAAATTACCTTCCTCGACTGCTAAAGCTGCATTATTAGCCGCTTCAATAACTTGGCCTTCTGTTATGCCGTATTGCTCTCCTAACTCGATTAACGTTCCTTTTAACAAGTTTTCTTGTTCATCTAGTTCAGCTATAGCATCTTTGTGTTCTCCTGATTTCACAGTACCTTCATCTAACTTTTGATTCCATTGATCCCGTAATTCGATAACTTCATTTAGTTGTAATTGAGTATCTATTTGCTCTTGTGCAATTTCAGCTAACCTTTCTTGTGCTGCTATACCTTTTTCTTCTTCTTTCATGAGGTCAACTCTCGCTTGTATTTGCTCATTTGACATACTCATAGAATCGGCTTCTTCATCGTAAGAGATAGATAAACCTACAATTGAGCCATTTAATGCTTCGATATGCGATTTTAGCAACGCTTTATCCTCTGCTGATTTGTTTTCTTTCGCAGATAGATCCTCTATTTTCTTCGCTAGATTTTCACTATGACTGGCTGATGCAGTGATTTCCTTTATGTTGTCTTCATAAGCTTTAGATGTCCCATCAATACTTTCTGTCAATTCATCCGCTGAGCTTGAAAGGTTCTCGGCTTCTTTTTCCAGTTTTTCAGCTTCTGCGCTTGATTTATTAAACCATTTTACTAATCCAACAGCTGCGCCTGCTAGTGCTCCAATTCCAGCGGTTACCCAACCTATCGGACCACCTAATAGTTTCTTCGCTGCCGCTAATGCGATAGTTGCGACTTCTGCCGCTTTCATACTGCCGGTTAACAGTCCCATCGCTATTGTGGATGCCTTTATGATTGCCGTTACTTTACTTACAATTAAAAAGCCTGCATAAGCCGTTGTCGCGCCAATTATTGCAGGCGTTAATGCTTTTACTACAGGTATCATCAATTTAACCACTGCTGCAAACACTTTTACGATGGGCACAGTACCCTCGATTACATCACCGATAATTTTAAACGATGCATTAATTATATTTTTCATGCCGTCGATGTTTTGGGCGATATCCTTGCCTGTTACTTCTTTCGATAAATTATCAAAAGACTGTATAATATTAGCGATTCCCTTTGCTGCTGCGTTTCGCAAGTTACCTATCGATGTAGCGATACCACTACTAGCTGTCTTTGCTCTGTCAGCAAAACCGCCTGTTTCATTGCTCAATTCTATTAATCTCGCGTTAAAATCTTTAAATGTAATATGCCCTTCTTTTAAAGCATCATATAATTGACTTTGTGCGGCTTCACCCGCAAATCCAAATGACTCAGCAACATCATTAAGCGCCACTCCCATTGTTTCTTGTAGCGTTCGCCATGATTGCAGGTCCACTTCTCCTTTGGCCAACATCTGCACATATTGTTCAAGTCCGCGCGATGCATCTGCCGTACTAGCCCCACTAGCTAAAAATGCATTATTCAATGCAAGAGTAGTATCGACTGCACCGTCTAAATCTCCGGTCATAACAGCTAATCGTTGCGCTGTCGATGTAACATCATCTAGCTTGGTAGGCAGTCCGTCAATCCCGTCAGAAAGCCTGCTGATAGCTCTCTCTGATTCTTCTGCCGAAAAACCTACTTGCTCCATAACTTTAGGAAAAGTGTTTAGTGTATCAAATCTAGCAATTGCATCATCCATTGAATTTCTTAATAAAGTAAACGCTGCTGCACCGATTGCGACTAAACCTAATGCTGCGGCAAACTTTTTAATGTTACCTGATGCTTTTTGGGACTCCTGATTGGCCCCTTTTAAGCCTTCTTCAGTTTCTTTCACGCCTTGTCCTGCATCATGCCCCGCCATTTCTAGCTCTCCTAAGCTTTTGGATGCGACTCGGACCTCTTTTCCGTTAACTTCAATATCTATGGATATACGGCCATCTGAAATAGTAATCTCCTCCTTTCCTCAAAAATTAAAAAAGAGCCATTACTCCGGCTCGTTATCTTCCAATGCATATATTGATTGTAATTTCTCCATGTTTTTCTTATCTTCCGCAGAATCGTGCTTGCTAGGCTTCCAAGCTCTGATTTGTACAATCCTTTGCAAGATGGTGTTTGATGGCAAACCGTTTAAAAGCGATTTAAACAGGTGCCAGTGCATCTTCCCTTGATGCTGATATAAATCGATGTTGTAAGCCTGTAAAAACGAAGCATAGATTAATTCTGCATCTTGCGCTATATCGATGTGCTGTTCTTCTTCGTCATCTTCGTGCACTGGCATCGGATTTCCCTTTAGGTCATATTCAATAGGTTTTTTCCTTTCGAATATGATAAAATTCTCAAAAATATAATTCCATAGATCAATAACATGCTGTTCCTCAATGTCCCCTTCGCCCAGCAAATATTCAAGACACTTCTTAGCCTTGGCATATGGATGTTGATGAGGAATCTTGAGTACATCAAAAACATCAAGTACGTTGTCAAACGATAAATCTATGTCATATTCTTTGCCTTTATAATCAATAGAGGTGACTAAAGGGTCGTTAAGCTTCAACCGCATTTGGTACACCTACTTCTTTTTTGCTCTTTTTTTATCAATCTCGTTCAATTCAGATTCTGCTTGTTTCATTCGTTTGTTTTGCCTTTCAATAGCTGCATCGCTTATAGCCTTACTAATAGGGACGATGATAGATTCTAATTCGTCAACGTGAGGGTATTTGTCATAAACCTTTTTAAAACTACCTTCTCCAAAGGTTTCATCATAAAAGGCAGCTATACTCTCTTTTTTTAATTCCAAAATTTTATTTGCTGTTTTGGTATCCATGTTGGTTTCATCAACATCTTCATACTTTTTAAGCTTCTCAGCTATTTCTAAATCTTTTTCCTGTAATTTCTTTTCTGCGTCAAAAAAATTGACTATATTTTCTAATGAATCATCAAACCATAAATCAACTTCACCGATTTTCACAGGGAAACCGGATCTCTTTATATCAATTTGAATACCTGACATATTCATCCTCCTAAATAAAAAGAGATTCCTTTTTTAGGCATCTCCATTATTTTCTTCAAATTCTACTATTGCCCCATCCGTTGTCGGTGTCACTCTCCCAACGGTGGGGCGGATTGCTCCCCCGACTCACCATCATTACCAGTTAGAACGGTTTCCTCTGGTAGCTGGTCAAATCGAATATTGCAGCTGAATGTTTCGTAAGCTGATGCATCACCCGCACCCGCCACAATCGCTGTTACAGTCGCTTTTCCAACCCATTCTTTTTGACCGTCTGCAGACACTACCCGATGCCAAATTTTACGGCCTTCTCCTGTTTTATATTTTAAATCAGCAATTAGCTTTTGTGCAGGATTATCAGGGTCATAGGTTCCTTCTGGTGTATAAGCACCCGCGACAGAAATAACGTCATTTGTGGGCGTTCCGTCACCTGCATAATCAGCGAATTCTTCTGTTTCTTCCTGTGTATCGTCACCGATAGTTGTAATCCATTTAGCTAACTCTAACCATTCAGTTCCCGGCTCTTCCTCTCCGGGTGTGTATGCTTGAATAAAATGACCTCTTAGTGCGTTTTTATTTCTAGCCATTGATTTTTTCCTCCTTAAAAACTGTAATATTTGCTTGTATATCTAATAAAAAAGTAAAAAAGCCTTGGTCATCAGCTTGGTTGATGAAAGGCTTGTTTGTGATTACAATGTTTTGAAACTCGAAACTACCATCTTGACTTTCTAATTCTTTCAATTCTTCCAATGCATTGGAAACAACCCACAACGTTTGATTAATCTTTCCTTGAATCGTTGAACGCATAGCAAATTCAAAGTTTAATTGCTGGTCACTTGTTCCGTCCATATATTCTTGCGTTACTCGTGAGCCTGGTAATGGATAAAATACGAATGATTCACCAGCTCCGAGATAACCGGGCTCAACCCTAATTGGTAGATTGGGAATCTGGTTAACTTTTTCTGCTAATCTTTCAATAAAATCAATTCCAATCAGCCCCCTTTATATAAGCGTTTATCCAATCCTGCATGTACATTCCCTTTGCTTTATTATCCCAACGTGGACCAGTGCCTGGTGTTGTGTAGTTATATGCATGCATATAAAATTGTTTTCGAGCATATGGAGTGTTGTAGTTAATCCCTTTGCCGTCAATATCAATGGTTGCTGTCTGCCTTAGAATCCCGTCTTTCATCGGAACAAACTGATTCATATCCGCAAGCGCTTGGTTCGCAAGTGCATATTGCCCCCGCCGTTCTGCTTGGGGGCTTAACTTTTCCCTTACACCACCTAGATTTACAGTGATTTTTACCATTAAACCACTTCCAATTCATACGAATATAAAACAGGCTCATATGCTTCATAATTTGGAATAATTTTAATGATTTTGTGGTTTACTCCATCGAAATGAATTGTGTCTTCAGTTTTAAATACCGGCATCGGCGTTGTAATCCCTTCATAGCAAAAAACAATTGCATTAAAAAGCAAAACCTTTCCGTTTGTAGATTGACTGTATTCAGCACCGCGATCAATACGGCAATGTTCGATTAAGACAGGTTCTTTGTATACCGGACCATTCCAACCATCTTCTACAAATTCACTATAAATAAAGGAGTCGATACAGAACTCTTTCGGCGGTTTAGGCATTACCATGTAGCAACACCGGCATATAACAGCCCTGTTCCTTCCAAGAAAATATAAACATCTTCGGCAACAAGTGATTTACTTTCATTTGCACCACTTGGATTATAACGACTAGCATTGGATACGCTTGTCCTGCCCGCAGAAAACGTCTGTGGCGCTTTATTAATAGATTCGAATGTAGATGCACCTAATTCATGAAAGTACTCTATTTGAGCACATAATGCTTGTTTAAGTTGATTCACGCGCCACGGATTATCTAGCAAAATATCATTTATGACATAAAAGTGGTTTGTGACATTATTTAACAAGGCAGATGCCTTGGGAAGCAACTTATCAAAAGTCTTCTCGTCAACATCTGCCTTGTTTAATTCTTTAAATTCCTCATACGTTAAATACGGCATTATTAAGCACCGCCTTCTGGATCAGTTGGCTCCTCTGGATCTGGTTCTTCCGGTTCTGGGTCCGGCTCTGGTTCCGTCAACGTCAATACATGCATATCAGTATGGGAGCCATCGGCCGTAGTAACCGTAGTTGTATATTCTCCTGCAGGTGTATCAGCTGACCAACTGATTAAACCACTGTTATTGACAGATAAACCTGTTGCGGATGGTGCAATCGCATAAGATACACTCTTATTCGTGGCATTTGTCGGCTCTACAGTAGCTGTCAATTGCCTTGTTCCTTCTGTGCCTGCTTCGCCATTAGATGTTTTAGGTGATAAAACTACACCAGTTACATTAATTACTGGATCCGTTACTGTTACCTCGCAAGTCGCTGTTTTAGCACTATCAGCTGTCGTAACCGTAATTGTGGCACTGCCTGCACTTACTGCAGTTACAACACCAGAGCCATTAACTGTTGCTACACCAGTATTGCTTGATTGCCAAGTAACACTTTTATTTGTTGCGTTTGCCGGAGTAACCGTCGCTGTTATATTACCTGTCGCTCCTGTGTCTAATGATAAAGTTGTTGGATTAACAGAAACGCCAGTAACTGCAATTGGTAATGTTTTAAATGCAGGGATATCCACTCTTTCAGATTCCCTATCATCCTCAACCCTTACCGCTTGATATTCACCTGCAGCAACATCTGTATTTGGATTAATTCCAGTGATTGTTAGAGGGCTTTCACCCTCTACAACCACGCTCTCACCTTTGTAGATTTTATACATAAAAGCCCTCCTTATTTAAAATCAATGACTGCCCCGTCAGTCGTTGGCGTGACATTGTCAATTTCGGGGTTTATTACTCCCCCGATGTACCTGCAATATCAATCTTAACCATACCGTCTAAGCGCTCTGGGAAAATTAATACACCAGATGCCAGTACAGTCTGTACAGACATTGTTTCTAGCTGCTGGCCATGAGCCATTGCGATATATCCAAATTCATCAGTATACATATTAAATTCTTGGTACGCTTCGGAATTAGCCGGAATGTAAGCGACTTGCAAGTTATCGGCAGCAGTAGCATATACAGTCCCTTGTGGGATAGTGTTGTTCAGCATTACCACAGTGCCAGTTACATCAACGTAGTAACGTAATCCGAATTGATTTTCTAAAGTGATTTCTTTGTTCGCAATTTCAGCAGCCACATCCATTGGATTGACAAAAGCTACTGTTGTGATTACATCATCTTCGAATAAAACTTCTAACGCTCCCCACGCAGATGCTAAAGCACCTTGGAGTGTACCAGCGTTTAAATTTGCTTGTTCAGTTCCGTGTGTTTTAATGGCATCAAATAGATCGTCGCGAATACCCTTTTGCACTTCTCTTACAAGCGCATCATCTGTAATGTTAATCGCTTCATCGCGACCGTAACGCTGAATCGCTTCGGCTGTCGTTACTTTACGATACTTTTTGAGCGTGACTTCCTTAGTTTTGGCTGGTTGAGGCGTCACTTTAGAAAGCGGAATCAGTTCCCCTTCTCCCACGTTGCCATCAGCTAAATCAACCTCTGGCGCAGTGTACATTTTAATTGTGAAACCTTCTTGAACCGGAACTTGACGAGTAATGCCCAACGCTTCGATGAATTTGCTGAAATTCTCCCCAAAGCGATAAGTGTAATCGATCGATTTTGCTTCTAACGCACTAAAGTTATCCTGCATTTGTGTGTTTGGCTCTGGGTAGTTGTCCGCTCTAGCGAATGTTTGCAAGTTCATTTTTAATAACTGTTTTTGTTTTTTCATTTAAATTGTCCTCTCTTTATTGAAATAATTGACTGTTTTCTTGAATCAATTTCTGACGCTTAATAGCATCCGGTTCTTTCATGATCTGTTCTTTTGTTAACGTTCCACTTCCGCCACCGTTTGGGTTACCGGGAGCAACAATAGTTGGTGAATTTGGTTTTTGGTCTTGTTTGAATTGGTTCGGGTCCGACTCCTTTAATGATTCGAGTTGAGTGTCTAACCCTAAAAACTTATCGCCATCTAATTTGATTTGTTCAATGTCTAAGAGTGCTTTAACAGCTTTCGGATTATGCACGTTGGCATTAACTAACGCTCTTTCAAGACCAAATTCAAATGCTTGTTTTTCCAACTTTGCTTGAAAATCCTTTGCAGATGTTTCATTCGTTTCTTTCAAACGATCGATTTCAGCTTGCAACTCTTTGGGGTTAATTTTTTTCAATTCCTCCAGCTGATTATCCCGGTCTGAAATTTGAGATTTGTAATCTTCTATTTGGCTTTCGAGACCATCTACTTTGTCAGCTTTTTCTTTTACGGAATTAAGTGATTTTCCATGTTCAGTCATCACCTTGTCAATTGCATCATCTTCAAGTCCTAAACCTTTTAGAAACTCTCTATTCATCTATAATTACCTCCATTTGGTTACGTTTTTTAACGTGGGTTACGACCACGAACCGCCTTGAATCTTTAACGTCTGCAAGTGCTAAAAAGACGAAAATAAGCATAAAAAATAGTAGCTAACGTATGCTACCAACGAGATAATGGATCACCTCTTTCAATCCTTATAAGAAAAGTCCTTCAACAGTGTATCAATCGGAGTATATACTTTTTCTCTCCGGTAATTCCGACTCAAATACTCCCCATTGTTCTTCAAATGGATACGTATAGCTTTTTGCCTTCGAGTAACCATAGATTGCCAGTATGCAGCCTTATCGCTGCCCAACTCATTAGAGACCATGAGATTCTTTTTATATTTAACAATCGACCTTTCAATTTGCCTTTGCTTATCACGAGCCTTAGCAACCTTTGCATTTAATTCCTGGTCAAATTGCGGTTGGTTATTGGTGTTTACTCCAGGAATGAAAGGAATGTGTAGATGTTTACATTCAACACCTCTATGGCCGCCCGGCGTTTGATACGCAGCCTTCCAATAAGGGTCATATATTGAACGATATTCGCTGTCTGGTGGCAATTCCTCCATCGGCCTTAAATCGACTACTTGACCTTGAATAACCGAACAGGCATCGCGCGCTCCTGCGTGACTTGTAACCACAACGTTATAAACTCCATAATCAGCCATACGGTCTTTGCGCAGGTTATCGTATGTGTTCCCCAGCGTAGACTTCAAAACTGCTCTTGAATACCTTTCAAGACTCCAAGTGTTGCCACCTTTATCTATAAAAGTAGAATTAATACCCTTTTGTGCTAATTCCATTACAGAGCGCTCAACCGCATCCTCAAATGTATATAATCCAGTGTTGAATGATGCAGCTGTTTTGTTTAATACATCCGTATATGCCTTTGCTGCTGTTCCATTTCCGAAATTAGTAGTAATCAGAGTTTGATTGACGTAGTTATCAATCTCACTCCATGCCTGCTCATGATAAGCACGCATAACGCTATCTAGATTGTTTGGCATTGGTTGGGTAGGATAAGGCATAACTCGGTCAATATCCTCTACAATGGCTGTTCCTGTATCTTCAAACATGCGTTTAATCTCTGATTCTGCCACGCTAGTAACTTCCGAAAGTAGTTTCGTGACTTCATTGTTGAATAAGCGTAATTCGGATAGTTTTTGCGCTTGCCATTGGGTAATATTATCAGAACCACGTTTCAAGCGTTTAATGATAATGCGGATTATTTCTCCTTCAAGAGAATTATAGAGTTCAGACATGTTGCCGGACCATAAATCCAGTTGAACGGGGGTAATTCTTGGTTTTTTAGGTTCCATTACTCTTCAACTCCAAGCTCTCGCCGTTCCCTCCGAGTATTAATCTCCACTGGGTCCATATCCGATTGGTCCATAATAATTTGCTCATACCATTCCTCAGCAGTTTCTTTCGGAACTTTGAATATGCGCTCAATTGCTTCTGTTGTAGGAATAAAGCCAAACTGTTTAGCCTGTCCATAGAATCGCAGCAAAGCCGTTCGATCTTGAAAAACACCATCATCAAAGTCCACACCAATATGCTCGAATGTTGGTATTTCGCCATCAAATAGACGTTCGTTATTCCATGTAGTGGCTTGAGCTAGTTCTAATACAGATACGATTAAGCCTTTAATGAACTGCTCAACCTCGTAAACATGGTCATTACGAGTGCGATAAGTTAAATCATTCTCACTAACAACCTCGGTTGCTGTTTTCATGCTGCGACCATCAAAAGAGAATGTACCGACAGAAAGCTTTAATTCCATTTCTAGAGTTCGCAACGACTGATTAATGGCTGCTATATACTGTTCTGTACGAATATCTCTAGTGGCATCATGTATCGCATCTTTGTTTTCACCCATACGCATTGATTTATAAATGTTAACATCTGGGTCAAAAACCTGTTTAGGAGGTCGTCCGCTTTCGTCTGGGATAGTATTCAACACGGAATCATCTACAAACACCGTGCGCTGCCCCATTCTGATTTCCCACCAGAACTGATCGTATGTGTCATTTATCTTTTTAAGAGTGGATACAGAGTTATCGCAAATGCCTAGCCCTAGTGGACTGTGTGGATTTATATTATTAAATCCAGATGGCTTTAAGTAATTAAATAGTGGTCTAGTCAAACCTTGGATATAAGTCTTTTCCCGCATGCCTTCGTATATTTCTTCTAAAGCAACACGCTTACCAACTTCATTCGGACTTTCCGATTTATAAAGTTCATTTGTAATAACATACAAATTATTGCCTTCCTCGCCTTTTTCCCACTCGTGAAATTCAAGTAATGTGTAATAAATGGTGCGGATTCCATCATGTTTAGTGGTTACCGATTTCATTACACCTTCACTTATCCCGTTGCTATTATTTCTTAACGGATAAAAAGCGTTAGCAATAGCCCAAGAGAATTCAATTTCTCCCGTTTCCATATCTACATAAGGCCTTACTGTCAATCCACCAAGAGCAAGTGCAGGCTCCAGGTAATCAGCTAAATTTTTCTTGAACTTATTGTGTTCAAATACATGCTTGATAAACTCATGAGCTGATTCGAATGAATTTGGCTTTTCTGTTTTGTCATCTGCATCAGAAACATTAATCTCACATTGCTCATTAAAAATAAGTCCAGCTAGCACATCAGCACTCAATTTTCGCAAATTCAGTGACATATAATCACGTCTTTGCAAGTCTCCATGAGAATTGTAATACTCTACATTCGGATAATCGCCTTCATACTGCCTTAAATTACGCTCTATTCTTGCTAGTTCCCTTGGATCAATATTAATTTTAGGATGTTCATTAATTGATTTTAAATCTTTACCAGACAATGCGTAACCTCCTCTCTTAAATAGATTTTTAATGTGCTGGATAACTTTCACGGCTTCACCTCCTAAACTTTCAATCTGAAGTCACGTGCATTAGATAAACATAAATATATAAATTGGTCACAAGTATGATCATCCTCTTTGATAACTTCCGGATTATCACTGTTTATTGTTTCTTCTTTCCAAGAGAACTTCTTATGTTCCTCTATGAAAATGTCATTACTGTCTGCATGCTGCATTCCAGTTGGATAAGGATTTTTGAGATAATAAAAACGACCTTGCGCTAAAAGGTCGGTAGGGTAGTCAATCATATCAACTTTCTTTTTCTTGGAGACAGGCGTTAAATGCTGTCGATAATCTTTGTAATACTGATTTCTAAGCGCTCCTTCGGCACTATCAATGGTACGATTCATTATCCTAGCACCGCGCCAATAATCTTGCTGCGCTGTCTTTGTTATAAATTCATTTAAATCCTTCGATAGATCGCTAGGAGCCTTCTTTTCAACTCTGCCAGCAGGACTATAATAGTACGTATTCAACAGAATAACCTTACCCTTAGCTGTTAATCCATAACAACCATGAGTAGTAGCTGATTGCGAATGCCCACCATCAGAAGAATAATACAAAGCTATGATTCTATCATCAGAAGGCAATTCTTCCAGTTCTTTAAATAAATTAATATTATAAACATTCGTTCCAAGCCCGACAGGCTCTCCAAGATAGATATAACGATAATAATCATAGTCATTATTCTTAATACGATTAATATCTTTAAGCATCTGCTCAGTAACAAATCCTAGTTCATCATCCAAATAACTTGATTCATGTACCAGATAATCACTTTCTCCAACCATCCTGTCAGCCCATTCATTAATCCAATGATATGGGTTACGCGGTGGGTTATAAGACCAGAAGAACTGAACAAATGGAGCTAACACGTGTTTCTGTCGCATGAAGGTAACGTTTGATTGGTCAAATTCTTCCTCGCTAGCAAACTCTGCAGCTTCTTCATACCAAACGGCGATAATGTCTTCAATGTCATTTGATTTCAGTTTTTGGAAGTCATCTTGACCGTAGAAATAGAATGTGCTTCCTGTTTTCTTATGAACTATTTTAAACGGCGATACCGTAGCTTTAAATCTGCTAGTCATCCCAAATAACTTGATTGCCCATTGAATCTTGTTGAAGACCGAATCGCGAATTGTATTACCCACTTTACGAATAACAACCACATTTGCCTTTTCACCTTGAATGATATATAAGAGCATCATGAATACCAGTTTCAAAGCAATAACTGATGATTTAAAAGAGTTACGGCCGCCTTTTAGAATGTTGTAAGGCACTTTTGAGGTCCACACATCTTTAAAATGTGGATTGATGTTCCTCTGTACGTTGAAGATGACTTGTTTTCTCTTAGTCTTATTCATTGCTATCGCTCCATTCGTCAACAACAATGATTTCTTCTATATCGTCACCGGTATCTTTGCTAATTCTTTCCACCTCAGCCATCGCTTTAGCTGCATCCGCTTTGAGTTTCTCTTCCTGAAGACGTTTTTTATCATTCTCAGATAATAGATCAAAGTATTTCGAGAGCATTTCAAGAGCTTTCATTTTGTCGGCTAACTTGACTGATATTCCGTCTCGACCTTCTTTTACTTCTGTCAGAATGGTTCCATCTACCCTCTCTGAATCCACCAAGTGAATTTGCGTTACATAATCGGTTAATGGTTCCCCGTGTTCATTTGTTAATAATTCGCCTGTATGTTCATCTTTCTGCACGACCTCATGAGTACCAAATGTTATAAAGTCAGTTATATCCGCAAAGGCGATATCAATGTATTTTTGAAGGATATCACGAACACCTAACTTCAATCCATTCGTCTGTTCTTCCTTCATACGATCTATTTCAACGCTTATCTTAGGATTTCTTAGATGCCTATGTCCTTCAACCATAGCTGTTGAATAAGCGCACTCATAAGCCTTCTGGTAAGCCTTCGTGGCATTAAAGTATTTAATGTAGTGAATGCAAAAAAGCCGTTGTTTTTCAGTCAGATTTTCCGACTCAACAACTGGCTCTATTTCTTCTCTTTTTGGTTGCATCCTTTTTGTTTTGGTTGCATCCTTTTTCTTAGTTGCATCCCTCGACCATTTTTCTCTACTTTTCCTGCTTTTCAATGTTCCTAATTTAACATCATGTTTTTCTGCTAATGCAGCTAATGTAACCTTACTCGTTTCCCATTCTTTTCTAATTTCATCCCAGTTTGCCATTTACATCAACCTCGCACCTCCGTATTAGATATTAAAAAGAGCACCCACAAAGGATGCTCTTCTATATAATCTTTATAGTGCTTAATCAGATTAGACCTCTCGGTCTTTATTCAGTAATTCTAATTTTAATTAGTGCTCTAAACCCTTCTACCAGCGGAAACTTCGTATAGCAAAACGTATGGCATGAATTAAGAAGCAATATCTTCCACTTTTTTTCTCGCCCGGTTAATATAGCTTTGCACAGCCGCCTTAGTAACGCCTAATTTATCGGCTATTTTACTCATACTTAAATTTTCAGCTTCATACATAATGTAGCATTGTCTTTCTCTATCCGAAAAATTACGGAAAAGCTGCATTAATGCTGTTCTTTGTTCTTGACTCATATACAAAGATTCCCGCTCTTTCCTTAGCTCCTCATTGATATCCGGCAGTATATCCATATCATCATAAAACTTAGCGCGATATTTATCTCTTTTATCTACGCCGCGATAAGAATCGGGATTCCTGCCCGTCTCCATCCACTGAATAGAATACGACATGCTATCCACCATGCTGTTGATTTTTGATTTATCCTGCTGATCTACCGGAAAATCATCAGTTAGATTGTTTTTCATGACTTTCAAGTCTTTTCGGCCTTCATCGTATTCTGCTAATAACTGGTCTGCCCAGTTTTCTAATTGTTGACTATTCATAGTTACCAACCCCTCAGTATGGTATAATTAAGATAGTCAAATAGAGTTGTTTTGCCGGGGAGATGCGCCCCGGCTTTTTTATTGATTATTTTGCTATATTGTTAGATATCATCGACTACTCCAAAAATATCAATCTCCTGAACATGGACCTCAACCCTTGGATCATCTGAATAAAATTTACTTGCGTATAAATCTGTCACTTGTGAGTCATCCTTGAAAATGATACCGTTTAAGGCATCCAGAACTGATTTTACGTAGTTATCGGTATCTGGCTTAGTGATAGGGCGCTTATTCCCCTCAGATATGAGCGCTCTGTCCTTTTTCGTTGTTGACTTAGGTATTTCCCTATAAATCTTCACTCGAACGCTTAACGGTCCTTCTAACGCTGTTTTTGGAGCATGTTGTTTTGCGATAAGAGAAACATATTCTTTATAGTCCTTAGATTCTTTCGGGTCATACATGACTATTTTTCTGCCGTTTCTCCCGGCTCTAGGACGTCCTTGGGGAATTGGAATCCCCGGAATAACAAAACTTATCACTCAATCACCTCCAAAATAAGCTCTAGCATAATCATTCATTACCTCGATGTTTAAGTTCTCTAATTCTTCCGGTGTGAGCGATTCTAAGCTTCTTCCATCTGAATGGAGAACACCGCGCTTGTGTAAGTTGTTTATCAATTCATTCTGGCGCCGCCTAACTGGCAATTCATTTTGTTTGTTGGTCGCTTGCATGCTCATGGTTAGACCTCCTAGAATAATCCTTTGTTTTGTGTCCCACTCTTTAAATAAATGAAAGTCTCATATCTGCCTTTTTCCCAATTCGGATGCCTGTCAGTGACTACTTTGTATCCCAATAATCTCGCTTGCAGTTGGTATTCTGGGTAAATAATCGCTTGTGCGTGCGTCTTGCCGTGACCACAACAAGAATGTCCTAGTGTCGCTACGCCATTTTGCAAAAGGTATTGTATTTCTTCGCCGATGCACTTATCTACAGAGATGTTATCTCGACTGTAGTGATGTTTTATCGAATCATGCATATCATCTTTCTTCACAATGAACACATCTTCACCGTTTATAGTTCCTTTACACATGAATTACTCCTCCTAATAGCCGTTATTTTGCCGTTCATGATTAATCTTGTTTTTATCGAAGTACGCTTGTTCTATTTGTTCCCAAGTGAATCCTAATTGACTTCCCAAACCTAGAAACAGTTCAAACATATCTGTGTAAGTCACTATGAACTCTTCGTATATTCCGTCTCTCACATCATATTTCAATTCAGCTGGATCTCGAATTAAATTTATAAGCGTTTCCGAAATTGTCGGGAAGTGACCAGGCTCTAATTCTTCTAATTCACATTTCAAATCATTCCCAATACTCAATATAAAGTGCAGGCAATCAACGTATTCTTCTAGGAGTGGGTTAGTGTAATACTGGTTTGCGGTTTCTCCATCTTTATTGATTACACATGTTCTCGGCTCATTATCCACCTTCCAAAACTTAAACCCTCTCCACTCATTAGCAAGCTCACCCAACTCCACCTGCAGCGCTAGAATCTTTTTATCTAGCAAATCCTGTCCTACTAATCCTTTTTCTAAAAGAATACGTGCATCTAATTCCTGTTGCTTTTCAAATAACTTTGTAAGATTCATTGGTTAATCTCCTCCAGTGTTTCTAATTGCTCGATTAGTTGCCATTGCTTTTTCTTTTGTTCCCTTAAATTAACTGATACGCTATTTTCCTTCGATTCTAATTTCTCGATTTCTTTTTCAACGATTGCTAGTTTCATTTCGATATACTTCCGCTTCATTAGTTAGTCTCCTTTATTCCGTTTTTCATTAAAGCTACAACGTTATTTGACAATATATTTTAATTTCTTTCCATGAGTCCAAATATAGTAAATGCCAGGCTGTGGATTGGTTACTGTTATTTTTTTCATTGGTTAATCTCCTTTAATAATTATTCGCGTTCTAAAATAAACGAATCATAGTTTGATTTAATAAATTGGATGGTTAGTTCTCTGTTCACATCATTTCCTAAACGATCATAGATTTGATCCATTTCATCTTTTGTAAAATGAGTATTTAACAACTCATTGAAACTTTTTAACAACTTTGATGACCAATATCTGTTTAACCCTTTCGCAATTGGCCTTGATAGCCAAGCGAACATTTTACATTTGAAATCCAGTTCTGATTCAATGCCATCTAATCTAAAATAAACGTTGTTTCTGGGCTCCAAGATAATTTCGTTGTTATGATTGATAAAAGACTTAGGAAATACCTGTAACGCATGATTTATAATGCTTTTTAATGCAATTTGTTCGTTTAGAGATTCAACTGCATTCATATTCATCCTCCTATTTCTCCACCAACACCAATTCCCTGCGGTGTGTCCATTTTTCATTTTCCTTTTTAACTAACTCTTTATTTTCACCGACAGCGTAAATTTCAATGACCTGCAGCGTTTCGTGCGTGCTGTTTTTATAGTTTCTTTGGGTTATCCAGCGTGGAGTCATGGATCAAACCTCCGTTTCATAAAAACTCTGGAAACTGCTTTAATTGTTCAGCGTATTGCTCTCTTATAAATTCAGCGTGGCGTTCTGTTCTTACGTTGCCAAATTTACCTTGTAAATACATAAGATCCGCATGGTTAATGGATGTACTGGGGCTTGAAAACCAATGAGTCGAAGGGCGTCCTTTTCCATCAGTGAAAGTAGCCATTATTCCACGCTCTTTCTTGCACCAATCATCTTTCCATAGTTCAAATTTCAATCTAGCCATTTACTACACTCTCCCATCCTCTTAAATTAGCCTTTTACAGCGAACTTCACTAAAATACGTACATTTAGTCTAACTAATCTATAAAGCTTCTCTGTGGCTTAAATTGATAGCATTCCCTTGCTCCTAAGTTGCTGTATTTGTCTCCTAACTGCATTTTCCGTCCTACCATCTAATTCTTGTGATATTTCTCGGTATGTTTTTCCGAGATGTAATCCAGACTCGATTATTTCTCTTTCTTCCTCAGACCATGGCCTTTTGTAATTGAACGGCCTTTCCAACCAAACTACTTTGATTGATTCTGTAAATAGATTATCTCCACATTGTGGGCAGTGAGTAGTGTGTGTTACTGCGCTTGTTACAAAGTAATCAATTTCACAGTCTTTGCAGCGCCATGATGTATATTTCTTTTTCTTAGGCAATGTCATCATCCAACCTTATAAGCGTTATCCCACTACCTGGATTATTTCTTTTTTCTATTCTTCTTCGATATGCAGGAGTGGCATAATATTGGATTGTTTCTTTCCTTACACCACGAAACTTTGCCAATTCTTCCATTGATCCGATATGCAGCAAGTCATCATTTTTATACAGTGCATACTCTCGCTTGTCGTATTCTTTTGTTAATCCCATCTTTTGCCTTTGACTATGGATGGAGCCATAAGTTCTTCCTAACTTGTCGGCCAAGTCACTGATTCTCATATGCTTGTAATTTTCCTTAAGATACTTGATTTCTTTCATCGTCCACGGTTTGGGTTTCATGGGGATTCTCCTTTCAAATATCGCAGTATATTTCCATCAATCTTTTATTTTCCTTTTCCAATTCCACCACGCGATTGATAAGCCATTCTATCTCTTCTCGCCAAGCAGGATTATTATGATTGACTACGCCATTTATTTCTTTTATCTTTTCCAGCCGTTCACTCATCGCTCAAACCTCCCTCGAATAATGACTCCATTTTCAAACTGTACATATGCTTCTTGATGGCCATGACCACAGCAAGCATTCATTACACCTGGCAAAGTGCCTAAACACCCGTCATGCCCTTCTGGCGTATTTGCTAATCCACAATGCCCGCAATCTCGTTCGTTTCCTGCTGTAGGTTCTTTGGTGTCTGAATAGATGTATTGATCGTTTACCTTTTCTATTTGGTGACCTCGTAAATAGTCACTCATTTGTTTTCACGTCCAATCTGTCTTTGGAGAATACCGCAACTTTGAAATATTTCTTTATGTCGCTCAAATACATATAATCATCCGCATAAAAAACCGCCGTCATATCATTTTGAGAATTCACTACGCTGACCACAATTGTGTCACCGTGCATTTCGTCATGCAGTACGTCTCCTTTTCTTAACTCCCACACATCTCTATCATACCTTGCCCAAAATCTCCGCTCTTTTTCTTCTGCTATTTCGGATGGTGTGGCGTGGCGGACATCGACAAGTAAACTATATGAGATTTCCCTTCCGTCGTTATAAATATCTCTACCGTTTATATTTTCTGTGATTTTTCCAATTTTATTGACAGACTTGTCAATGATCCAATCCCCAACTTTAAACTCCGGTTCTACTTCATAGCCGATGTATAGGGCTCTGATTAATTCATCTAACGTCAAATCATTAAGTCTATTACCCATTTGCCAATTACCCACATGCTCCTTAACCGCCGATTGTGGTGTTGTGATTTGATTCAAACCTTTCGCTTGTTCTTTTGTAACCTTTACCTTTTCCATTCCCATCACTCCTATTTTTCCGCAACTGTTTAGTTAACTTCTTAATCTCACCTTTGAGATACTGGGTTTCTTCATCCTGTGCGCCTTCAAAGCTAAAATTCATAGATTGCAAGATTTCATTCAACTTTTTAATACTAATCGTCTGCTGATGTTTTAAAGCGTGCTGCAGCTGTCTTTTGGCTTCGTGGTATTTCACTGCGTTCACCACTTTCTAAAATAATTCCATCTGATCTTCATACCCATAAACTTTTGCATAGGATCTTTTCATACTTTTTATTAAATCCTTATTAAATCTTTTCGGACTATGCTGTTGACACCCTTTATTTCCAAACAACTGAACGTAATCGTATTCGTATAGTTCCTCAAGTGAGTTGCAATAACCCAATTTTGGAATAAACTCTTGACCATCAAAATATCCTTTGTAAGCAATACTCGGGCTAGTTTTGTCGTTTTCGTTGTAAGCAAAGACGGATATTCTGTTCATGCAATCACCACTTCCTAAACATGCTGCTATGCATTGACTGCCAGTAATCACTCAACCGCCCATCAAAATTACTAGGCTTGCATCTGTTTTTGTTTTCTATACTTAATTTGAATTTGATTTTAGTTATCATGATTGCTCCACTGGTGTTACGACTCCATCCGCAACAACTTCTTCGAGGTCGTCCTCGTAATATCTTTTATCTCCCAATTCAAACCACCAACCATTTTGCAAAGCCACATACATTATTTCTTCTAATGTCCGATTCTCCATGCCATCTAAATATGGAACTCTATTAACTCTTAAATCTATCCATTCCGCATCTGAGCAATTATCCAGTCTGCTGCCCTGTTTCTTTGCTTCTTTAGACGATTCGGCAAAAACTATGTCTTGGTAGCCTTCATGGTTGTGTATATTCCATACTTTATAAGCCTTCATTCAGATTCACCCTCCAATGCTTCATCTGCCAAAATATAAATGTCAGTTTTAAAATAGTCGTCCTTAGCTTTGTTCTTGATTTCCTGTAGCGCTTCACGATAACGCTTGTTATCCTTCTCCAACTCCTCAATCCGTTCCAACATCCCAACTACGTAAACCTGTCCGTCCCTCAACTCCTGTAGCGCATGTATTGCTAATTCTTTTCCAGTCCAGCTACTTGGAGTGAATGGCTCTGGATATTTTTCAGCGCCTTTTCTTAACTGCATCAGCCTTACATCATCCACAAGCTTGTCTACCTTTTTATAAAACGGGTGGTAGATGTGTTTTGCTAAATTTTCATCCATGATTATCCCCCTAAAAGTAACTATTTTCCGGAGCGTTAATATTAATCTCCATTGCTCGTAATCTTGCTAATTCGTTGTGAGTTCTTTTCTTGATTTGCCTTCCGTATCTCTGTAACCGTATTTAGATAGTTGTTCTCTGATGTAATCGGTCATGTATTATTCTTGGATTTTTGAATACATGTAATCACCCCTATTTTCGATAAGCAAATGGTCGCTCTATCTTTCCATTCCTCGCTTGATGGAACAGCGCTAAAAATATTTCATCCGACTGCCTTTTGTATTTCTTAGCGATGTAATCCAGCTCCGCTCCCTTATTCCACTGATCGGTTATTTCTTCAAGTTGCTGCTTAGGAAATGCTAACTCTAAATCTTCCAGCACAAATTCATAATCCCGCATTCTTTTTTCTTTCAAAAGTGGCGCTCTATGAACGTCCGCCGTATTCATCCGACATCATACTTTCGCATATAAGCGCGTGTTTCTTCTGCAGTCATTACCGCCTTATCACCAACCGCACTTTTATGCGGCCTAGTATCCTCAAACCACTGCAACCATTTCCGTTCTGTTTCTTGCTGCGAATCCTTTGAATCAAAAACCATTACTGACTTCATACCGTTTCCTCCACTTCATCAATCGTAATCTGATTATCCTCGGTGCCAATCTCCTCAAGTTCTTTTTGATATTTTTTATAGCAAACCGGACCAAATTCACGTTTAATGCTCTTTGCATCCTTTAACTTTCTTCCGCATCTGGTGCATAGGTTCATAACTGCTGCCCCTCTCCGTTTTCGTATTCTTCAATGCTGATTCCCATTGCTCTGGCCATTGCTTTTGATTTCCGATAGTTAGATGCTTTGTTGAAAATACAGTTCATGTTGCCTAATATCCGCCACCAAGTACGCCCTTTATCATCTAGCTTGTACGCTATTTCATCGCTTTGAAATTCCTTTGGAGTAATATTTGATGTTGCCCAAATCGGCTTATTTGCACGTTCACGACCGTTTATTATTTGGAATATCCAGTCCTTTTCTTCGTCCCTTAAATACTGGCTACTCATGAAGTCGTCCCATATTAATAGATCTGCATCCAAGCAAGCTCCCATAATCTCTTGAAACGATTCTTCGTTTTTAAAATTCTTTGTTGCTGCCAATCTACTAAACAAGTCTTTCTCCGTTATATAAATCACTGCATATCCCTGATTGATTAACTCATTACCGCCAGCTGCAGTTAAATGACTTTTTCCGTTGCCTGTTTCTCCGAAGATAAATACTCCATGTTTCTTGCGTTCGTCAAAGTTCTTGACCGCATCAAGGATTTCTTTATAAGAGTTTTCAGCGCCTTTTCGCATTTTGTAATTATCAAATGTCATATTTTTTATGTCCTCCATGGAGCTGCTAAGCTTGAGGACCTTGTTAATACGGATACGTCTTGCATGCGCTTCTTGATTCCTCTTAAATTCTTCCATTTGTTCTATTTCGCATGGACAGGCACAATGGACCCACCTCATTTCATTTTTGAACGGATGTTTTATTTCCATTTGCGGCTTATCTTTTCCGCAAAGTTTACATTTAACAGGATCTGGCTTACTTGAAGAGTTGGACATCCCTGCCCGACTTAGAATGTTGTTCATTGCCTTTTCCATCGACATTGCGATCACCGCCATAGTTTGGTATTTGTATTACGTTGTTTTTAACTGGCTTTTTCTGTTCATCCTTCATTTCCAACAGCAATCTATCAAACTGTTTTCTTAGCTTGTCCGCAGATAAAATGTTTTTGTACCAAAAATGATGTTGCTGTGACCATAAGATTAAGTCTTGTATTTCTTTACCGAGTCGTTTTTCTTTAGGGCTTTCCATCATTAACCTAAATGTGTTTGCCCAGGACTCAAGATTTGGTTCTTTAGCATTTGGGTTGTTCTCTTTGATATTTTTAAAAAGCAATTCCGCTAATTTCATGTGGTGCGTTTCAAATTTTAATTTGGAACGGGAGGAACTCTTTTCTTTAGTATTCTTTACTTTAGTTTCTTTTACTTTACTTTGTGTACTTTTGCTTTCATTAACCCTTGTTGCTTGTGAGTTAATGTTTACATTTACTCCGAAATTGTTATCAATAACTAGATATTCCTCGACTATTTGGACATCCTTACGCCTTTTTACCGCTTCCTGGTATCTCTTTTGGATGCCCTTGGAAGTAAGTATTTTATACTTCTCATATAATGTTTTATCAAAAACATTTCTATCGATTGCTTCATTTACAACGTTATTTACTAACTCATAATCTGCTCTAATTTCATCCGAAAATAATAAAGCTTCATCCTCTGTCCATTGATACCAATAACCGATTGAGTAAATTTTTTGCAACAATTTGATAATGATGGCAAAACCCTCTAAATCGTATTTGATTTCAATGAATTTAAACTTATCGTCCAGGTGCACATCTAAAGAGAAATAATCAATACCTTGCTTATTTGGTCTAGCCACAATGTCACCCCATTACTTTATTTCCTTTTTCTTAAACTCCTTATGAAGAACCATTGATATGAATCCGTTTTTTGTTAAACCTAAATTGATGGCTTCATTTTCAATTCGCTCATTGAGATCTTTATTAATACGAACCGTTAACCTTTTAATGTTGGTGTCGTTTTTATTCATTATGACGTCAACTCCTTAATTTTATTGTAACACGTCATCAATGTGACGTCAACCGTTCTTTTATTGCACATAAGATTTATTTTAGTAAACCTTTGGTGTATAATTGACACATAATATCATCACAAAGACTTGAAGAGGTGATTAGTTATGACGAACGAAACAAAACGTTTTACTTTGCGGATGGACGAAAAGGTGTTTGAACAAATTAAAGAGCAGGCAGAAAAGAATAAAAGATCCGTTGCAAAGGAAATTGAATTTGTTTTAGAGAAACACTTAGACAACAACGAATCTAGTGATAATTAATCTATATTTGAAATATAGGCGCATATAATCAGCCACTAACTGTTTAATGCGCCTATACTCTTTATCTACCTACATCACAAACCGCAAACCGACCTCTAACTTTTATAACCCTGTAACCCGGATAAAGCTTATTAATATAGTCAACAATCAGCTGCGTTAGATGTTCTTTGTCACGTGCGACTTCAAACATCCATTCCGGCAATCTGACATTTGATTGGTTATACATGAATCAACTCACCGACCTCAATCGTTCCGTTCAATTTCTTTGTACTCTTGCAATAATCACACTTGCCACAAGCAACTGGATCAACCTCGCCATTCTTAACTTCGATAATCCGCTGCAACTTCATTTCTGCGTATTCATATTCAAAATCAAAGCGACTTTCATCAAAATAAACAACTGCTTTATTCGGTATTTTTTCTTTGCTAACTGCCACGATATAAGGCGTGTAGAGTTGACCTGTATTCCGCTCGATAATTTTGCGGTATATAGCCATCTGGAGGACGTAATCCCACTTCTCGATAAAAGATACCCAGCTGTCATATTTCTCGCTCCATTCACGCTTATAGATGTTCTGGGTGGTCTTTAAATCAGAGAAGAATTGATTTTCATGATTGATGTTGTCAACCTTACATTTCCAATCGACACCGAATAAGTTAGCAGTGAATATCCGTTCCTTTTCTCCACTTAAAGCAAAGCTTGCAAACTTATCATTTTTAAGTGTTTCAATCATCTTATCCGCCTGATCATAATCTGCGTACTTGCTGCCGTTCTTTTTAAAAATGATGCTATTGTTCTCTTCTAAAAACTGATTAAATACTTCATCTGATTCAAACGCTGCGTGTGTGTAAGAACCGACCAACATAGGGCCAGTCGGTTCTTTTTCAATGTCTCCATTTAGATACGCCATCGCTGCAGATTCACACTCTTCAAACTCTCTAAATTGGGAGACAGACATATACTGTTTATTTGATTTCCTCGAATAATAATTCTCGCTGTTCAGGGTCATCAATGCTTGGTTCGTCATCCGTCTTCACATCCTCGTTTTTAGGCTTTTCCTGTGGTTTTTCATCCTTCTTAGTATCTTTGGTCTTATCTTCTTTAAATGCTTCTGTGAGCTTGGATTCTTGCTTCTTTTTAACCTCTGTCGAGAACCAGTCGTCAGCTTTTGACATACCGTCTTTAAGCGAAGTGAAAATTTTACCTAATTCCGTTAAATCGTATTCGGTAAATGCATCTGAGTTATATCCAATGCGTTCTTCAATCTGTTCTTGTGTGACTCCGTATTTTTCTTTAAATAACTGTAATGATTTCGCTATTCTGTCTTTGATAGGACCTTTATTTCCACCCCGCATAGTCTCATTACACTCTTCTACCGCCTTATCTACAATGTCTCCGGGGATAATACCCAAGATGCAAGCTCGTAATCTTCTAGCTCCGTTGTTGGCGACTAACTCATAAATATCGCGTGGATCATCAAGTTTTTTAATTGAACCTTTAGCTTTTCGTGAGTGCGGTACAGTGAATACCTTTTCTTGCCTAACGTTTGTTTCAAGGTCCCAAGCGTATGCCATAGCAACTGATTCACCCGGGCGCTGTTCTAATTCCTTTACACCAAACGCAAGATTACCCCAATTTTGCGCTAAAACCTCCGCTAACCTAATGGATGGACCTTCAACCTTAGTGCCACCTCTTGGGTAGCTATATACCGCCACTTGAGCTAACGCCGGACGTTTACAGTTATCTAAAATGCGTTGCTCTGACTGAAATACATTCCTCGGAAACTGACGGGCCATGAAAATCTGGCCCTTTACTTCTTCCATTTCTCGACTTGCCGTTGAGTGCGCAGTAACTCCTGTATTTTCATTAGACTGCTGATACTGATTTTGTAATTGATTCATAATTAAATTCCTCCGTTTTGTTTAATATTTTCCCTATATGTTTTGAAGAATCATGTTGGAAATGTGCATCCAACTCCTTTAGGTCCTCTAAGGTTCCGTGGACCGCAATACCGGATGCAACGACTCCAAATGCTTCGAGTGGATTAAATCCGCCATCACGATGCATTTCGTAACGAGAAACGTAATAATTTTTAGCCATATTTAAGCTCCTCTTGTAATCTAGGAAGTTATCATTTATAATTTAAGTAGCGATGAAAGATAACTTCCTAGTGCCCATTTACCTGGGCGTTTTTATGTTTTGATTAAATCTGAACAAATCAAATTAATTCATCCTTCTTTTTAAGTTCTTCCAAATATTTTTCTTGGTATTCTATTTGGGAAATAGGAACAACCGAACTTTTAGCTCGTCCTTCTAAATCAAAGTCAGCTTCGTAATAAATCTCATTTTCAGAAGTCCTAAAACTAGTCAAGCTTTCTCCACGCCTACGCATAACGCCGAATGAAAAATTGATATACCGAAGTTCTTGGTATTCTTTCAATCCTTCTTCATCAATAATTTCTTGATACTCTTTTCTAATGCGATTAGATTCTTTTAGGTTTTGTTTCAAAGCGCCATCCTTTTTAAACAACTTTTTGGTACTATCATCTTGAATTTCGTCTAAATCAATAATTAAGTTATCTGTTGTTAATACCATGCTTGTTATTTTCTCGCCCAACAGTTTACTCACTCGTGGAAAAACGTTCGCCCATTTATCCGCTAACTCAAAGTGCTTTTTCACTTCATCATCGAACTCTGATCCTTTTTTAATTTTGAAACACTGAATTTCTCCCACTTTTCCATCCTCCTTATTTTGCGATTTTGTGCTGCCCGCCATGTTGTTCCAATATTTCGATTGCATCTGCCGACAGCTCGTCCAGTAGATAAAAATCATCCATAAACTCAATAATCTCGTCACCGCTATAAACTTCATTGTTTAAGCCATCGGTGCCCCATTCTTCACGTCTGTCACTAAACGGATAACCTGTGCGCTCAATCCGTTCGATTGTTGGGTGTTGCAACATGTTCTCTCAACTCCTTCTGCATGTTATTCTCTAAAATAATCCCATCGATTTGAATACTTGGAGTATTTTCCGGTGGGCGATATTGTAAGAGTTTGTAACTTCAAAGGGATATCACTTGAGGGGATTACCCAAAAGTTACTATTGCCCCGTTTATCAATCCCAACGAAAACTATGAAATCGCAAGTCTTATTAAAGAGCTTTTTAGTGCGGCCGTTGTTTAATTTGATTCTAGTTTCAGAAATGGCCATCCCATTTTGTTCTTGTTCTGATAAAGAAAATCTATATCTGCCATCGTGCATATTAGCAGCGATAACCTCGACCTTAATTTGATAATTTACTAGTAAATCAAAATCACTCAATTTGTTGTTCTCTTTCATATCTTCAAGTTCGTTTCCGAGTTCTCTAATCTTTTGAATCGCTGATAACTCCCCTACTCTTCCGGTTGTGAGTCTCGTTTTTATTCCATATTCTTTTCTGGCATGAACAACCGTCGTTCGATCTATATTGAAAAAACTCGCTATTTCCTTATCCGTTTTTCCTAATTCGATATACATTCTTTTCAATAATCGTTCATCCAGAACAGCGCTATAAGAGTTCGTCATCTCTTTTCTACCTCCTTTCCTATGTATTAGGGATAATCACCCCTGCAGCAGACAAGAACAGACTGTTTTTTGCTTATTTGGGAGGGAATAAGCGTTCTTGTCCACTGCAGGAAAGACTAGCCTTCCCGTTTGATTCATGTTAAAATGTAATTAGGTTTTGATATGGTTCTAATCGATAACTCGTGCGCCAACACGGGTTATTTTTCTTTCCAATAAACGGCACTATCTAAATTGGCGCTTTTCTCGCCATCCTTAACAGGCAAAACATCAGAGTAAACAGTTAAGTAATTTCCGGATTCGTCAGTAAAAGAAACGTGGGATATTCCTGGTCCGAATTGGAGCCAACCAATCGCTTCGATTAAAAACTCTTTGTCCCACATCTTTATATAGGCTCTCATTTCATCCCTCCTAAACTAAAATCAATATGATAATAAAAAGTAATATTGGACTGCTCATGATTCCGTAGAATGTTATTTCTTGGGATAATGTAATTTCTTCTGGTTCTCCAATGAAATAGTCAACAATCTTTCTTCTCATTACTTAAACCATCCTTGTGGCTGAGTTAATAAGTGGTGTAAATACATTTGTTGTGACTCAACTTTCCGCACTGCCAATCTGTTTAAATTAGATAATTCATTCATCAGATTTCTTTGTGCAATACTTTCGCCTGTTTTATCTTTCAGTTTTCTATAACGACTAATCGATTCGAGATTTGATAATAAGTTGGTAAATGATGCTTCTGCTGTCTCTTGATCCCTCTCTAAAAAATGCTCTTCAAAGTTCATAAAATCCCTCCTAATGTTGTTATAAATCCTGTAATAAGTGCCATTGCTCCAGAGTTTACTAATGTTGATGTAACATCTATGCTTGCGTATAAAACCATTAACATGTCCGGGTTGTTGGTAATCTTGCACCATTTAATTAAGTCAACTGCTTTTAGTTCGATGTTTTCGTTTTCTAATCTTGATACATTGCTCCGGGATATATGGAGGAGATCAGCCATTAACTGTTGGCTGATACCAGCTCCCCTCCTCATTTTCTTAAGCTTTGCGCCTATTTCCATATCCTTCACCTCCCTATAACGTGCACTGTATGCACAATTGCAGAGGTTGCACAGTAAGTCATTGCTGCATGTCCTATAATGTAATTACCAGCTTCCCTCAGTTGGTTGTTTTGCTAGGCTGTTAGATTGCTTGAATCATGGTGACAGGATACGGAGCTTGCCGTAATCCCTTTGAAAATCCTCGGGTGGATTAATAATCTCAGGAGTAGAACGGCGCTCGATCCAGTCATCAATTAAATCTTTTCGGAAAATCCATTTACGTCTGCCAGGAAATTTAAGGACCGGCAATTCATTCTCGTGTACGTATTTTCTAAGCGTGTTTACATGGACGCCGATATAGTCGGCAGCTTCTTGTGATGTCATTGTTGTGGGTTGCATTTAAATAACCTCCTCCGGTTGTTGCCTTATATATTGAAGTGCGTTTATCAGCGAATCGATTTCACTAGCACTTACATAAATTTCAGTAACGCTTGATTCCTTGAGGTTTGTTTCATGCTTTGTAGAGTTCTCTTGGTCGATTTCAAACTCTGTTACTGCTATCGTGTATAATTCCGTAGAAGTGCTGTATTCGATGTTGATTGATGAATGACAATCCCAAAACAATAAATCTAATTTCTTGTCTGTGTTCATTTACTTCACCGCCTTTAATTGTTCATTTTCTTTTTTAAGACGATTGATAATGTAAACTTGGCCTTTTGGTTTCACTCGCATTGTTAACCAGGTGAATGATCCTTTTGATGTCTCTTTAACACCTTGAGATACTTCAAAGTATCCGCGTTCAACGTATTCTTGATATGGTTCATTTTTATTTTTAAAAACTAGACCCCAGTCTCTTAGTGTTTGCCATAGTCTTTTTTCACCGGTGACGATGCCTTGTTTCGTACAGAGTTTAGCTAACTCTCTAACCAGCAAACTCTTTTCGGAAGTCATACAAGTTTCAGCGAATGTTACTAATGGTTGCTGTTTTTCAATTGTTTTTTCTGCTGCAATACGCTTGGTTTGCTCTTCTTTTAAATTTGTTGCTAATTTAATGATGGTGTCTGGATTTAGTAGAGCTTGTTCAATTGTTTCGGGTGTCATGTAAGCTCCGTGTTTTCGGATTGACGGAATTACATCTGACGTTATCCATTTTCGAAATTTCTTTGCTTCTGGTTTTCGGCTATCAAGAATGACGTCATATAAACCATCTTCGTTTACGAATGTTGCTTGTTGCGTTCCGCCTACGGTTTTAAGGGGGTGTTTTGAAACCACATCCTCTTCCAAACGTCTTCTGACTGTCGCTACATGACCTAAACCTAAAATGCTGCATAAATCTTTTAATAAGAATTTAGGTTCACCTTCATTTTCGATAATTGTAAGATTCTGGTCGTCGAACATTTTAGTTAATTGATTCATTTGAATACCTCCTGTTTTTATATATCGCGTTACTTATCACACCCAACTATCAGCACCTAACGTCTTGGCGTTACCTATTGGCGCTGCTCGGGATTCAAATGGTCCGTCTTGGCATGCTCCGCTCGGTTAGATATTGATAGTTGGATGCGATTGCGATGGTTTAGATAGCTTGTTTTGAATCGCAATTCGCGATTTCATTTTTAAAAAAAATTTCATCTAGACTAACATTAAATAGATCACGTAAAATCAAAAGATGCTCTATCTGTGGTGGTCTATGCCCGTTTTCAATTTGAGAGTAGTAGTTTGCGGTTATCCCAAGTTTTTCAGCTATAAACTTTTGTTTTAGCCCTCGTTCTTCTCTCAATGATTTTAAATTATTTGTTATTTTCTTGTTGTTAATCATTTTTTCACCTCGCTTTAAGTCGCGTTTTGCGATGTCTTGAATATAATATAACATCGCATTTTGTGATTGTCAACTATTTTTATCACTTTTTGCGATATTTTAATTAAAAAATCTCCTTTTGCGATACAATGCGGTCATAACGGTATATATTGAGAGGGTTTTAAGGATGAACAATTCTAATTTATCGAATAGATTAAAAAACTTAAGAGAGAAAAATGGTTACTTGCAAAAGTTCGTTGCTGATAAACTAGGGATAAGGAGCAATACATTATCCGGTTATGAAAACGGAACGAGATCACCGGACCCTGAAATGTTAGTTGAATTAGCTAACTTATATAATGTAACAACTGATTATTTGCTAGGTCATGATATAGTCAACAATGTAGATAACGAGGAATTAAGAAGAACTGCTATCATGAATAAAATAGCAACAGAATTTCCAGATGCCGATTTAATGTTTAATGATATAAAGTCCTGGACTGCAAAAGACTTCGAAGAATTGTATGATTATATTAAATTCAAACAGAGCCAGAAAGAAAAGGGGGAGTAATTTGAAAAGAACGTTTTTATTTTTAATTATATTAATTAGTTCGCTTACTTTAGTTGGCTGTGGCAATAAAGCTGCAGAAGAATATAAGACAAACATTCAAGAAGTTGCTGATGATATTTTGGAAAATTCTTCTAAAGCAGAGAGCCTATTAAATCAATATGCATCTATTTGGAGCTACAGCATAAAAAGTAAGGGTGCAATCCCAATTGAAGACATGGTTGCCCAAACTGGATTAGATGAAGGTACTGTGATGGAACATTTTGTAATTAGTTATGGAGACTTTATAACAGATGACTTTTCAACTAATATTTACTCTATGGTTTCATATTACACAGAAACTGGAGAACTAGAAGAAATAGAAGAAAAGTCTAAGAAAATAAAAAGTAAAATTAATGAACTAAATAATCCGCCGTCTGATTACGAAAAAGTTTATGATGAAATTTTAGATATGTATACTTATTCGGAAGAGTATATTGGTTTAGCGCTAAATCCTTCGGGAACTTTGCAAGACTTTAATGACTCTAGAAATCAATTAAGCAATGATATTTTAAGTAAATACAAAAGAGTAGAAGCGATTCTGCCTAATGAAGATAAATAATATATAAATGGTGTACATAAATTTGTACACCCTCTCTTATACAATTAAACAGAACATACATTCTATTTAAGGGGGTTTTTGCTTGTACACTTACTTGGAGGAATACATCTACGACCTTTTTAAATTACTGGAAGTCGAGGAGCCTAAAGACCTCACAATTGATAACATTTCCAATAAGTTGGGAATTACTGTTGTTTACGACAAAAAAGCTTTTAGATTTAGCGATGAAATCACTTTAGAGCCTAGCACTGAATGGCACGAATGGATACAGTTCGCTCACGAGGTCTGTCACTATCTAAGACACTATGGAAATCAATTAAATATGCATCCCCTATTTATCGATTTGCAAGAGTATCAAGCGAATTACTTTGCTTACCATTTTTGTATACCCACATTTATGCTAGACAGCTTGAAAGGGGTGAATGTTGATGTAATTACTGAATTATTTAACGTTGATTTTGATTTTGCTTTACGTAGATTAGAAATGTATAAGAATGGGAGGATGGAACTGATATGGCGAAAAGGAAAGGTCATGCACGGCCACGCGGGAATGGCCGCTGGCAATTGGAGGTAGACTTAGGGAAGAAATTATATGGAAAAGGCAGAAATAGAAAATACAAGACTATTACCGCTAAGAGCGAAAAGGAAGCAAATATAGAGTTGGCTAAGTTTATAGCCGATGTATTTGATGAAGGCTATGTCGATTTAGAAGATGTTGGTTTTATAGCTTTTGTCGAAAACGTTTGGATTCCGAAAGGCGCAAAACCAAGACTGGCTGAAACTACATTTGAAGCTTTTATGGAATATTTAGATTCCAGAATTAAACCAGCTTTTCAATATTTTAAACTTAGTGAAGTGCAGCCGATTCATATTATAGACTTTTTGGACAACCTTTCCGAACCAGGAATGAAATTGACGAAATACAAGGACCCAGAGAAAGGTAAGGATAAAAAGTTAGCCACTAGCACTATTCATTATTATTATCGAATTTTAAAACATATATTTGACTTTGCTGTTGAAGTACACGCCATTAAAAAATCCCCGTTGGACGGCGTACAAAAGCCTTCTGTTGATTACGAAGAAGTAGAACCGTATGCCATCGATGAAGCTATCGCGGTTTATAATGCGCTTGATAAGGAACTATTACACTGGAGTATTGCGTTTAAGCTAGCTATAATAGGCGGTTTAAGAAGGTCTGAATTGTTTGGTTTAGATTTAATGAAGCATATCGACTTAAAGAATAAAGTTCTTTATGTAAGGGATGCGCTCACTTATACAAAACGTGATGGGTATTCTATACATGAAATAAAAAAGGGATCTAGACGTGCCAAAAGAAGAGACATTGCATTGCCAGATGATTTAATTGAACCTATTGCTAGACTAATGACTCGAAGGCAGAAAGAAAGAGAACAATTAAAAAAAGAAGAATTATGGAAAGAAGGAAAACATTTTTTATTACTCTGTCACGAAAACGGGAAACCATTCAATCCAGACAGCATGAGAAATTGGTGGGAAAGATTTTTAAAACGTCATAACTTTAGGTATTTAAATATACATGGTTTAAGACATACAATGGTAACCCTATTAATCGAGTTAAAAATACCGCTTGCTCAAATATCAAGGAGAGCTGGTCATTCCGGCATCGGAATTACTAATGATGTTTACGGTCACCGAGTGCAGTCAATTGATGAATTAGCAACTGCAAGATTAACGGAAATTTTAAAACCCAAGAAACAAATTGACACAACAAAAAACAATGAAAAACAAGCTGATGCCGTCAATATGTCGGCAGATGACACTAAAAATGAAGAAAGCGCCATATCCTAATGCCGTAGGATTGGCGCTATATAAAGGTTTGTAGCTAGTGATTCCGATTGGGCTCGAACCAACGACCTCTACCCTGTCAAGGTAGCGCTCTCCCAGCTGAGCTACGGAATCGTTAAGAAATATTTACAGTAAAATTAGTATACAACAGAACAACGTCCCCCGCAAGTTCTATTTACATAGATTGCTATTTACATGAGAAACAAACGTTTCTAAAGCTTAATATCAACCGTTCTGCCTAGGTTCGGGTCCACTGCATCTACACTGGGTGGTGTGCTTGCTTGCATCATTTGCAATAAGTCATTTGCTTGTGTTGCACCTGTATCCATTGTCATTCTCATAACGGATAAACTTGCTTGCTGCTGTACTTGCATTTGACTTAATGCTGTAGATAATGCTGCAATATCCATCTTCATCATCCCTTCAGAAAAAATTCATTCTCTTCATATATGTAACTTTACTCCTACATCATAACATAAACTTTCCAACATAGCTCCCTAATCTAAATGATAGATAAAGAAATCATGCCGCTTCTATTAAAGAAGCGGCATCCCAATCATCATAGTTAAATCAAAGTTTCATACCTGCTTCGTCAAATGTCGCCATGCTTTTTAACATACTGCAGGCAGCATCAATAATTGGAAAGACCAATGCTCCTCCAGAACCTTCACCAAGGCAGAGATCCATATCAATAAATGGCTTTACCCCCAGTAACTCACTTGCCTTTTTTGCACCAGGTTCCATTGAAAGGTGTGAGGGAATCATATATCCCTTTGACTTTGGTTCAAGTGAATATGCGATGAGAGCAGCTGAGGTTGCTATATAGCCATCTATGACAACTGGTATGCGGCTCGCAGCTGCTGCAAGCATTACACCGGTCATGCCAGCAATTTCCAGTCCGCCTACTTTACTTAAAATATCGAGCGCATCTTCGCGATTTGGTTTATTGACCTCTATCGCTCTTTTAATTACTTCAATCTTATGACCGATGCCCCCTGCTCCCGTTCCAGCTCCTCTTCCTGTAATTTCGGAAGGCTCAATATCTCCAAGCACCGAAACAATTGCCGTAGCGGGAGTTGTGTTGCCAATTCCCATTTCTCCAACTCCAAGCATATCCACACCAGCTTTTATTTGTTCTAAAGCAACTTCTATTCCAGCTTCAATCGCTCTAATAGCCTCATCTCTTGTCATTGCAGGACCTTTCATCATATTATTGGTTCCATGTTTAATCTTTCTATCAATTACTCCCGCATCTGCCGGAATAACATCCTTCACTCCAACATCAACGGTAATAATATCCGCATTTGAGACTTTTGCAATTGCACCTACCCCTGTTATTCCCTTAGAAAAAAAAGTTGTCTGCATGCTTGTTACCTCTTGTGGATTACTTGAAATCCCTTCTTCGTAAACACCGTGGTCGCCCGCCATAACAATGACTGCCTTTTTTGATACTTCGGGATATATATTTTTCGTTATTCCTGCGAGCTGTACAGCAAGATCCTCCAGTTTCCCTAAACTTTTAGGCGGTTTAATTAATGCATCTACTCTTTCACGAGCTTCCTCCATTTTAACTTGATCCAATCTTTCAATCTTTTTAACCGTGTTTTCATACATACACATATTGGTTTCCCCCTACTTAAAAATTTATAAAAAAAGTCTGCAGTCTATTTCATAAGAAATAAACGGCAGACTTTTCCTTCATCTATCAGTATTTTGCAGAAACAGGCAGGTCTCCTGGCTCAGTTCATCGTTTTATAAACCTTCCCAGATTCGCATCTAGTGGCATTATTATAAAACTCCCCTTCACAGTGGCGGGTCCGCTGAAGAATTGCACTTCATTTCCTATTCTCCCTGTTGGGCACCTGTTTTCAAGTATTATTTAATTATTCTTTCACGTGTATCTTACCGTTTCTTGCACATCGAGTCAAAGATTATCCTGTTCTATATAACAATCATTACATTATAAACTGTTTCGCAACACGAAATATAAAGCTGGATAAAACTTTCTATTCCTTATATAATAATGAAACAATTGTTAATATTAATTTTCTTACTTTGGGGGGACTTGATTGAAAAACGTATTTTCATTTTTAAAACCATATAAATTACCTATCGTGTTAGCTTACACGATGATGCTTATTGAATTAGGGATTGAGCTTCTCCTTCCATTATTTCTTGGATTGATGATTGACCAAGGTGTACTGAATGAGGATATTCAAAATATCGTAATGTGGGGAAGTATTATGATTGGACTTGCATTTGTAGCTCTTGTTGCTGGAATATTTAATTCATTCTATTCCTCACATGTCAGTTTTGCATTCGGCTACGATATACGGCAAAAGTTATTCTCCCGCATTCAGTATTTTTCCTTTAAAAGTCTTAGCAATTATCCAACCTCTGGGCTTGTCACCCGTTTTACAAACGACATCCGCCAGATCCAAAACATGGTTTTCATGGGACTTCGAATTATGGCGAAAGCTCCTTTGCAAGTTATTGGTGGAGTAATCATGGCATTTATTGTCAATGCTCGTCTGGCAATGATTTTCTTAATTACTGTACCATTATTAATATTGTTCTTGTTTTTAGTAATGAAAGCAGCCAGTAAAATGTTTGCCAAGGTCCAGGAAAATGTTGACAATGTCAACCGTGTTATGCAAGAAAACCTTGCAGGCATGCGCTTAATTAAAGCTTTCTCAAGAAGAAACTATGAAGAAAATCGTTTTACAGAAGCAAATGAAAGCTTAGCTGATTCAACGAAAACTACCTTCCGTTTTGTTGAATCATCCATGCCCGTGCTCTTATTTATTATGAACCTTAGCTTAATCTTCATTATTTGGTTTGGGAATGCGCAGTCCATCGCCGGCAATGCTGCAGTAGGAGAAGTTGTCTCGATTGTGAACTATGCACTCCGCGTGTCAATGGCTATTTCGATGTTTTCCTTCATTATTATGGTATTATCCAGAACAAAAGCTTCTGCTGAACGGGTTGATGAGGTTTTATCATTGGAAAAAGAAGCAGATTCAGAAGAAAACAGGGCCTCGAGCAGACTTAAGATCGAACATGGAGAAGTGGAGTATCGCAATGTTTATTTCCAATACCCAGCCAGTGATGAAATGATATTAAAAAACATTTCATTTAAACTGAATCCAGGCGGAACGATGGCTATAATTGGTGCTACAGGTTCGGGGAAAACCTCCCTGTTCCAGCTCATGCCTCGGCTTTATGAACCAAAAAAAGGTGAGGTCATCATTGACGGCCATCCTGCATCAGCATACGCTTTTGCTGAACTGCGAAACAATATTGGCTATGTCCCGCAAACTCCATTATTATTTACTGGAACAATACGAGATAATATCGCTTGGGGCAAGGATACAGCAACTGATGATGAAATCATCCAGGCAGCTAAGGATGCCCAAATTCATGACACAATTATGAGCTTGCCTCAGCAATATGAAACTAAAGTTGGCCAAAAAGGTGTAAATCTGTCCGGGGGCCAAAAGCAAAGAATTTCGATTGCTCGCGCACTTGTCCGCAAGCCTAAATTCTTAATGCTTGATGATAGTACAAGTGCATTAGACTTGGCTACCGAAGCGAAGTTGCTTGCCGCTATTGAGAAATATAATTGTACGATGCTGCTTATTACTCAAAAGGTTTCTACAGCAATTACAGCTGACAGCATACTTTTAATGGATGAAGGAGAAATTCTTTCGATTGGCACACATGAAACATTAATCGAGAGCTCAGAATTGTATCAAAAAATCGTAGAATCCCAATTTGGAAAGGAGCATGCACATGTCCAATAAACAATGGAAGGCCCCCTTTCAATATGAAAAAGTCTCTTTAGATGCTATTCATGTTGCTCAAGAGAAGCGTGCTAAAAATATGGGTGCGACAATAAAGAGAATCTGGGATTACTTATCCCAGCAGAAGTATATGCTGTTTCTCGTCATTTTTATGGTACTTGCCAGTTCAGGTCTTGGACTTTTAGGTCCCTATATGATTGGGATGGCAATTGATGATTATATTGTTACACAAGAAGCAGCTGGATTAGGTGCATTATTGATTGCTTTAATTCTTGTTTACCTATTCAACTCATTGGCCATCTTCCTGCAAAACTTCTGGATGATTGGAATCGCACAGAATACCGTTTTTGATTTGCGCAAAGATTTATTTAAACAATTCCATCGGCTGCCGATTTCTTATTTTGATAAAAGACAGCATGGTGAACTGATGAGCCGTTTAACAAATGATATTGATAATATAAATAACACATTAAACCAGTCCGTTATTCAGATATTCTCAAGTGTACTGACATTAGCAGGAACATTAATTGTTATGCTTATTTTAAGTCCGATTCTAACTGTTGTAACAGTCATCATTGTACCAGCCATGTATTATGCAATGAAATGGATTACTGCACGGACTGGTCCTTTATACAAGCTGCAGCAAAAGCATCTTGGGGAAGTAAATGGCTATGTAGAGGAAATTGTATCTGGACAGCATGTTGTAAAAACTTACTCACAGGAAAAAACGGTAATCGATGCTTTCGAAGCAAAAAATAATGAACTTAAAAACACAGGGTTCTGGGCATCAAATATAGCTGGATTTATTCCAAAAATAATGAATATGCTTAATTTCCTAAGCTTCGGCTTAATTGCTCTTGCAGGTGGATTAATTGCAATTTATACGAATCAGGAATTAGTTACAGTCGGGATTATCGTTATTTTCACTGAATATGCCAGACAATTCACTCGCCCTTTAAATGAGCTGTCCAACCAATTTAATATTCTGCTCTCAGCAATTGCAGGTGCAGAGCGTGTATTCAATGTCATGGACGAAGAACAAGAAGAATTAGATGAAACAAACGCACAGGAAATCACTTCAACAGATGGTCATATCGTGTTTAATGATGTTTCCTTTGGTTACGAGGAAGAGGTCATTATCGATCATGTTAGCTTCGAAGCAAGACCTGGTGAAACAGTCGCTTTTGTGGGTCATACCGGTGCAGGAAAAACAACATTGATTAATTTGATTTCTCGATTCTACAATTATGATTCCGGGGAAATTTCTTTGGATGGCAATGATATTAAGAATATTAAACGTTCAAGCCTGCGGAAACATATGGCCTTTGTACTCCAAGATGCTTTTCTGTTCCAAGGAACGATTCGTGAAAATATACGTTATGGAAGGCTTGACGCAAAAGATGAAGAGGTAATGAACGCTGCGAAAGATGCAAATGCCCATGATTTTATTATAAAACTTCCTGATGGATATGATACAGTGCTTGATCAGACTGGGAACGGAATCAGCCAAGGGCAAAAGCAGCTCCTTACAATAGCACGTGCATTAATTGCCAATCCATCTATCTTAATTTTAGATGAAGCAACTAGTAACATTGATACAATTACAGAATTGAAAATTCAGGACGCATTACATCGATTAATGGAGGGCAGAACAAGTTTTGTCATCGCCCATCGATTAAATACTGTAAAAGAAGCAGACACAATCATTATGCTTGAGCATGGAAAAATCATTGAAAAAGGCAGCCATGAAGAATTACTTAAGCTTAAAGGCAAATATCATTCCCTTTACCAAGGACAGCTGCTAGAAGAGGCAAATTAATGTGATAGAATATTGATACAACTAATGGTAAACTAAACGTAAGTTAAATTTTAACAATTGAGGTGTAGACTAGTGGCGAGAAAGGGTAAGATGGTAGTTAAAGAGATAAATAGCAAATATCTAGAGGAAACTAAGGAATTAAAAATTTATTATCCAGAAAAATTTTCTACTCTCTATAAGTATAATATCTGTATTATGCAAGATGGCAATGACTATTTTCAAATGGGCAGAGTAGCAACTTTCAGTGACAGGCTTCACGATGAAGATGATTTGACAAATACAGTATTTGTCGGAATCCACTATAAAGATGCACAAGACCGGAGGAAAAAGTATCATCCAGATGGTAATCAGTACGATGCCTATACTCATTTCATTGTGAAGGAAGTTGTTCCTTTGCTTGATGAAATGATTCCAACGCATCATATGGGGAAATCGCGAATTCTTATGGGAGATTCACTTGCTGGTACCTTCTCCCTGCTGACTGCATTGCGTTATCCTAATACATTTGGAAAAGTAATCATGCAGTCCCCTTTTATCGATGAAACCGTTTTGGAAAAAGTAAAAAATACGAGTGATTTAACTGCTTTGGATATTTACCATACGATTGGCGATGCAGAAGATCAAGCAAAACTGTCAGATGGAGCCATCTCTGATTTGCTCACACCAAACCGTAAATTAAAAGATGAACTCACAGCTAAAAGATGCAACTATATCTATCATGAACTGGAAGACGGAGAACATACATGGAAATACTGGCAAAATGATATGGTTCGTGCTTTAACAACAATGCTTGATTGACAAATAATGACCTTTTAAGAATCCCGCATTGCTTTTTATAGCTTATTCTATTATTTTTGCTATAATAAAAAATACAATAATTGTTATAATTCACATTAAACAAAAATACTTTTTGGGAGGTTTTAGAATGAATTTCGGTATAGCTTTTTTTCCGTCAAAAGAAATTCAAGATGTCGCAAACTCATTTAGAAAGAGATATGACCCGCGTTATGCTTTAATTCCACCTCATATTACATTGAAAGACAGTTTTGAAATTCCAGAGGACGCAATGGATGAGGTAATTGCAGAGTTAAGGAAAATCGCAAGCGAGACAAAACCATTTCCAATTCAAATAACAAAAGTAAGTTCATTTGAACCTGTGACAAATACAATTTACTTTAAAATTAACCCTGTACCAGAGATGACTGAACTTGAGGAAAAACTTCATGCAGGAAAATTTGAAAACACAAGAAAACATCCATTTATACCTCATGTAACACTTGCCCAAGAATTAACGCATAATGAATTTACTGATATTCTAGGCAGATTTAATATGGAAAATCACCAATACGAAGATGTAGTTGATCGTTTCCAGCTGCTATACCAGCTGGAAAATGGTTCATGGACAGTGCACGAAACCTTCGTATTTAATAAGGAGTAAAATATGATTGTTCAAGAAGTAAATACAAAACAAGCACGGGATGATGCATTCTATGTTCGTATGACTGTTTTTGTTGATGAACAAAAGGTTCCCGTGGAAGAAGAAATTGATGCTTTTGATGAAACGGCAATTCATTTCATTGGTTATGAAGCTGATAAGCCAGTTGCTGCAAGTCGTCTCCGCTTTGAAGGCGATTACGGAAAACTGGAACGAATTTGCGTTATGAAAGAACAGCGTGGTAAACATTTTGGCAAAATGCTGATGCATAAAATGGAAGCAATGATACAAGCAAAAGGCTATCAAAAAGCTAAGCTAAATGCACAAACCCATGCAGAAGCTTTTTATCAGCAGCTAGGTTATGAAACAATTTCTGATACCTTCCTAGATGCCGGCATCCCACATGTTACAATGGTTAAAACCCTATAAATTGCATTGTATAATTATAAAGAAGAAGTATAGGAGCTAATGTAATTTTGCTCCTATACTTTTTTGTCTTCCTTGTTTAAATTCGTATGTTTCCCCCTATTTTGGTTAAGCTATATTGTAGTTAGGGGGATTGGTATGAACTCTTATTTATCCATGTTCACTGATTTGACTTTTGGCTTTATTGCGTTATTCACACTCACAAAAATTTTGGGTAAGACTCAAATTTCTCAAATAACAGCGTTTGACTTCATTTCGGCATTAGTCCTCGGAGAACTTATTGGAAATGCACTATTTGATGAAAAAACAGGTATACCGGAAATTGCATTTGTTGTTTTCACTTGGGGTGCTTTAATGTATATTACAGAATATATTACACAGCGGTTTAAAGGTTCAAGGAATTTTTTCGAAGGCAGTCCATCTATAGTTATCTATAATGGGAAATTAATTCGAGATGTCATGAAAAAAAATAAACTTGATGTAAATCAGCTGCAGCATATGCTCCGTGCAAAGGATGTTTTTTCTCTTGCGGAAGTACAGTACGCAATACTTGAAACAAATGGAACCATTTCCGTTCTTAGAAAGTCAGATTATCAAACTCCTTCAAGAAAAGATATGAAGCTTGCTTCCGAACCCGTTCAGCTGCCAATTACATTGGTTAATGATGGGGAAATTCTATATGATAATTTACTTGAAAAAAATCTGACTGAAGAGTGGCTTATGGAGGAATTGAAAAAACAGAATTACAATGATTTAACTGAGGTATTTCATGTAGAATATCAGAAAGATAAAGACTTGCTCATCTTTCCAGTATCGAATCGGCACCATCAGAAATGGGATGTTTAATTTAAAATAAACATCCCATTTCTCTTTTATACAGATTCACTAAACTCTCTTCCTTTACCGGTAATTTCAGCGTAAATACTATGACCAACCGTGCTCATCTGTGGTTTTAGCGGTAAGCTTTTGTAAGAACTTGGATTCAAGCGATCATATTCACTAATAACTTCCTCATGCTTCTTTTCAAGCACAGCTTTGAACGGTGCATCTACAGCCTCAACATTCAACTTTTGTTGTGGGATTCTATTCTGGTATTCAACATATTGATATCTTTCGACTGGCAGGATATATCCCATTTATAATTCCCCCTTTGTTCATAATCCTTCGTAAAGTAATTTCTTTATATGTCCGTTAATTCATATAACTATACCCTTTATTCAGAATAGTAAACCTGATTCAGTTACTTTATTATATTTTAAATTCGTTTTTCAAAGAATTAAATTGCCCACACCAACAGGCCTTTTACACATATGTTATTAAAGAAAGTCAATATATTGTGAAAGGAGTTATTGTTTATGAGCTGTGGTTGTGGAAAAGATTATGATAGCGGCAACTGCGTCATTGACGTATTATCAGAGATTGTTGCTGCCCAGAATGATGTAGTGGAGAATTGCTGTAGCACGAGTTGTGAGCAATCCATCAATGACTTACTTGGTGATAACGATACTGGAAGTGGTTTAGATACGGTGCCAGTTATTCTTTACTGTAAAGACGGCTGTAAACCATTTAAAGGTTTTGGTGCTGATCGTAAATATGAAGATAAGATTGGACCAATTATTGCGAGCTTTATTTTCCGAGCAAAACGTATAGATAAAGATGGCTGTGCAGTATTAGAATTATTACTTTCTCATGAACAGTCGTATGGTCATGGAGATTTGAAAGATCCAACTGATCAAAAGACAAAAAACTTACTAGCAACTGGCATTTGCATTACAGTGGATCTGCATTGCTTCTGTCACGTTACTTGCCTGCCAGCAATCAGTGTATTCAACAATTAATATGAAACGCAAGCACCATCCAGCAGCAAAAGGACAATGTCCGCAGGCTGCTCGGTGCTTGCGTTCTTTATTTCCTATCTTTTCATAACAGAAATGAAATCATTTATAAGCTGAGCATACGAATACGTTTTATGCTTGTAAGCGGAACGTCAATCATCCGTTTTCCGCTGCGAATTTTTGCAATCTCATTTTCATACTGTAAGATAATTCCTTGATACATACGTTTATCAGTTTTAATTTCACAGGTAAGGCGTGGTGCATAGGCTGGTCTGTTTGTTAGATAAACGAGCTGCTCCTCTAAGGTCATCTCCTTAAATGTATTTCCTTCTCGCTCCTTACCGCCTTTATTTGTTGATTCTTCTTCTTCTTCTTCTGCACTGTCTTTTGCTTCGTAAAAGCTTTCCTGTCTCACTCTTTTCATCTTTCGGTCACTCGTCTTCGCTGCCTTATTTTCATTTAATTCTTCTTGGACTTTTTCTTTTTTTGATCTATACTGATGCTGCATATTTGCACGGATTCTCTCTGTCTTTGTTTGATGAATATAAAGCAGCGGATCTTTAGCAAAGCGTTCATTGCGCAAATTTATTCTCTCCTTTATAGAAAAATAGTCACAATCAGTATATGCCCCGCCTGTTTTCGTGTTCCCGTGCGGCAGACAAAAAAACTTGAGAACCAATGAGAGGGTCTCAAGTTTTACTTTAAACTTTAGTTGATGAGGTAACTCATAAAGCTGGTCGCCATACCAAAGTAGATTATAATCGAAATAATATCATTAATCGTAGTGATAAATGGTCCAGATGCAACTGCAGGATCAATTTTCAGCCGCTCCATTAATAATGGAATGAGCGCCCCAGCAAGTGTTGCAACAACGAGTGAAGCCATAATAGACACACCAACGATTAAACCTAAAAAGATGTTACTTTGCCAGAAATAAATTACGACTGCAATTATAATTCCTGAAACAGATCCTGTAATCAATCCTGTACATGCTTCTCGAATAATCATTTTCATTTTTCCTTGTTTTTGGTAATCCCCTGTTGAAATACCACGTACCGCCACTGCAAGAGATTGTGTTCCCGAGTTACCGGCCATTCCAGCGATAAGCGGTATGAATATCGCAAGCACTGCAACTTGATTTAAAGTGTCCTCAAATCTTGCAATCAGACTTGCTGTAAACATTCCTAAGAATAGTAATATAATCAGCCAAGGCAGCCTTTTCTTTGCTGACTGAAAAGCAGAATCTGTATGTTTTTCAGCATCAGATACCCCAGCAAGCATGGAGTAGTCTTCTGAAGCTTCTTCTTGCATTACATCCAGGATATCATCGACTGTGATAATACCGAGCAAATGATTTTGAAAATCAACTACGGGCACTGCAAGAAAGTCGTAATCCCTGAATAATTGTGCAACTTCTTCTTGGTCCTTAGCAACAGAAACAGCTATAACCTTTTCACTCATAATTTCTTTTATAAGCAAATCGTTATCTGCAATAATTAAATCACGGATTGAAATAACTCCAACAAGTCGTTTATCATTGTCGACAACATATAAATAATAAATTGTTTCTGCATCTGGCGCTTTTTCTTTTAAATATTGCATTACTTCTTGAACAGTATCCAGTGCATTTAAAACTACAAATTCGGTAGTCATGATACTACCAGCAGTTTTTTCCTCGTAATGCAGCAGGTTTTTAATTTCATTAGCTGCATCTTCATCCATACTCGTCAGAAAACTGACAACTTCTTCCTTATCAAGAAAATTAAGTATATCTACTGCATCATCCGCGGGAAGTTCAGATAAAATCTCCGCAGAAAAACGCGGATCCATCTCTCTAAAATAATCTAATGTTTCTTCAATCTCCATACTTTCTATGATCTCCGCAAATTCATCTGGAGAAAGATAGCCATATAGCCGCTCCCTTAATTCCTTTTCTTGTTCAATAAAGAAGGTAGCCTGCTCATAAGGGTGCATTGTAAAGTAATACTTTCTAAAAGGGTCAATTTCATCATTAGCTAATGACTTCTGCAGCTTATTCCAATCAGCTTTTATCTCTTTTTCATATTGATTTTCGAAATTTTCTAATGTATCTTTCATGTAAGTTCATCCTTTCTTGCCATCGGATCCTTTGCCCTATACTTAATCTATCCCTTCCATTGTTAATTAAAACTGCAATATGAAGATATACTTCTTTGATGACACATCCATTTAATAATATACTCCACTTTGACCACAATAAAAAGCGAAAAAACGATTCCCTTACTTCTTATTGTTATCAACTTGAGTATTATGCCTGGAGTTGTGTACAATATATGTGAAAGGAGCATATTCATGAAAATTGATGTAATTGGAGATGTTCATGGTTGTATGGATGAGTTACATAGCCTTTTTCAAAAACTGGGTTATGAGTATAAAAATAATATTTATCTTCATCCAGCTGAACGCATACCAGTTTTCGCGGGAGATTTGACAGATCGCGGACCTGAATCACTAGAAGTTATTCGCCTTGTTTATCGTATGGTTATCAAGGAAAAAAAGGCAAAGTATGTCCCCGGCAATCATTGTAATAAATTATATCGTTTTTTCTTAGGGAATAAAGTACAGCTGCGGCATGGTTTAGAAACAACGGCAGCTGAATATGCTGCCTTAAGCCAAAAAGAACAGAAACTTATTCGTCACCAGTTTATGAAGTTATATGAAGAAGCCCCGCTTTATTTAGAAATTCCAGAAGTAAATGCCATTGTTGCACATGCAGGAATAAAAGAGGAATTTATTGGCCGTACTGATGGGAAAGTCCGTACTTTCGTCTTTTATGGCGATATTACAGGAGAATTTGATTCAAAGGGCATGCCAATCCGCAGAGATTGGGCACAGCATTATGATGGAGAACGATGGATCGTCTATGGCCACACTCCTGTAAAAGCACCAAGAATCGTAAACAATACAATTAACATTGACACAGGATGCGTATTTGGCAATGCCCTTACCGCCCTTCGGCTTCCAGAGCATGACACTGTCTCGGTTCCGTCCAGCCAGCCGTTTAACAAAGAAAAATTCAGGAGTTTCCCTTAAATTCTTGAATCACTTTGTTCATATCGTCCGGAAGTTCTGCCCTAAAGGCAAGCAATTCATTTGTGTATGGATGAGGAAATACCAGCTCATGACAATGAAGTGCTTGTCTCTTTATCACTTGCAGTTTCCCTCCATATAGATCATCTCCTGCAAGCGGGTGATTTATATGGGAGAAATGTACCCTGATTTGATGCGTTCTTCCCGTTTCCAAGGTGATTTCCACGAAAGAATACTTTTCCCAGGCAAAAAAGACATTATAATGTGTGATTGCATCTTTTCCAGCAGGTGTTACTTCTCTTTCAACAATGGATCCTTGCTTTCTGCCAATCGGCTCATTTACGGTTCCACTTAATTGTTTCATACTCCCCTCAACAATCGCCTGATACTTGCGCTGGATAGTAAATTGCTTTTGACTCTTTGCTAGCAAGCTATGGGTAAGCCGGTCCTTTGCAATTAGAATCAATCCTGAAGTATCCCGATCCAATCTCGTTACAACGTGAAACGTATTTGGATTTCCAATCTTTTCATAATAACTTATTACAGCATTAGCAACCGTTCCTGACTTATGCTTAGGCGATGGCAATGTTGCCATTCCTGCTGGCTTATTAATCACCAGCAGTGCTTCATCTTCATAAATAATGGAGAGATCAATCGCTTCTGGAACAAGCCACTTGCTTACTTCCTCAGGTGGAAGGTTTACTTCCAGCAGATCTCCTGTGTGTAATAGCTTCCGTACTGTTTCTTGCTTGCCGTTAAGAAGAATCTCTCCCCCTTCAGATTTAGCAGAGATTAAGATTCTTCTCGATATACCGCATATTTGCTGTAAATAATCGCGTATGTTCATCTGATTATATGCTTTTTCAATCGTCCATTTCATTTCTTTTCTGCCTTTCTTACAGTATTAATCCCCATCTGCAACGAACGAGTCACGAACACGATTCCAAAAAGGAAACTGACGAAATCTTGCAAACCGAACTTTTTCTTTCGCTACACGACATTGAATTGATTTTACATTTGTATATATTTTGGTAAAATGATCGAGTGAAATCAAAAAGCTGCTGTCGCGCATTGGCCGAAGCATACAAGTATGATGCTTTGGCAATATTAACGGCGAACCAATTGTCCGGAAAACGCGGTTATTAATCGATGCCATTTCGGTAAGCTGAATCGCTTCAAAGGAAGGATGCAATATCGCTCCACCAAGTGCTTTATTATAAGCTGTACTTCCAGATGGAGTTGATAAACATATCCCATCACCACGAAAGGTTTCAAAATGCTCCCCCTTTATTTCTACATCCAAAACGACAGAAGATCCATCAGCCGTTTTAATCATCGCCTCATTTAAAGCGAGCCAGCGATCTTCCTTCTCACCCGTTTTCGAACGTACAATTACTTCAAGCAACGGATATTCGATAGTTTGAAAAGGTGTTTTTGCAATTTCTATAATCAGCTTTTCTAATTCACCTGGTGTGTAATCAGCATAAAAACCTAAGTGTCCCGTATGTACACCAATAAATGCTGTTTTATCTAATCGATGATGGTAGCGATGAAAAGCTTCTAAAAATGTACCATCTCCTCCAACAGAAATAACTAATTCCGGTTCTTCTTCATTATAGTCCAATGTAAATTCCGTTAAGTATTCTTTCATTGTAGTTTTGATTGTATTCGAACGGTCATCGCCTTTTGACACGATAGCAAATTTCAACAAACTCTCCCCCTACTTATAATTAGTTGCTTATAATCGATGGAACATGCGGTTTGCTTCTTGAATTTCATTTTTAATTTTTGACATCTCTTCATCTAAATTAAATGCCGCTTCTGCTGCAAGTTGTAATCTCTTCTCAATTTCAACTGGAATTCGTCCCTCATATTTATAATTTAATGAATGCTCATTCGTTGCCCAGAAATTCATTGCCAGTGTACGTATTTGTAATTCTGCGAGTACTAATTTACGTCCATGAATCGTTTCAACTGGATATTGAATCGTCATATGATAGGAACGATATCCGCTTCTTTTCTTTTCGTTTATATAATCTTTTTCTGAAATAATTGTAAAATCACTTCTTGATTGCAGCATATTGACTACAGTATAGATATCATCAACAAATTGACATACCACTCGAATTCCCGCAATATCCTGAATTTCCTCTGCAATATTAGTTAAAGGTACTTGTCTTCTTTCTGCTTTCTCTAAAATACTTGGTATTGGTTTTACTCTGGCCGTGATAAATTCAATGGGGGAATGCCTTGATTCGTGTACAAACTGCTTCCGCATCCCTTTTAATTTAACCTTTAACTCCTCTACAACCTGAGCATAAGGAGCAAGAAATTCTTCCCAATTCATTGCCATCACTCCGTTTACTTTTTGAAATTATTACCTATCTTATTTTACCACACCATTAAAAAAAGGCTATCCTTTGCATATTTCTTGAGAAATTGCAATAATCATTTATAATCAGTTAAGGATAAAAAAGTCGGAAGTGGATGAAAGATGTTACGACCTCTGCCGGCAATAAATGCTTTTGGTCAAAACGTATTTATTTAATACGTACATACCCGAAATGCAAGCCTGCTGAACATCGATCACTGCTTTAAAACTTTTACATTTTCCCTTAAACGGAGGATTTTCATGGCACAGGAAATAGAAATAGAATACAAGAACCTATTAACAGAAGACGAATATAAACGTTTATTGCGGGAACTGAACTTCCCGAAAAAGGCTGTACTGCAAGAGAATTACTATTTCGAAACGACAGACTTTCAACTGAAACAAAAGCAGTCCGCACTCAGAATCCGGAAGAAAAATGGCAATAATGTATTGACCTTAAAAGAACCGCATCCAGAAGGCCTATTAGAAACACATGACATGTTATCGATTGAAGAAGCCGACTCATGGTTCAATGGTAAACCCGTCGTAAAAGAACACACTGGAAAACAATTAGAAAAACTGGGAATTAGCATGGATGAATTACATTTATTTGGCAGTCTGCATACAGAACGGCGAGAGATCACATACCAAAATGTTCTGCTTGTTCTGGATTACAGCCAGTATCACCACACTTCTGACTATGAACTTGAATTAGAAGCAAAAAGCCAATCAGAGGGTATTGCTGTTTTCAAAACACTATTAAGTGCGTATCAAATTCCTAGAAGAGATACACCAAATAAGATTGAAAGATTCTTTCAATCTATCAAAAAGAACACTTAATAACCAATTACGAGTCAGATTGGTTGCTCATACATTAATCCATTGCTAAAATGAGAACAAATAATCAAGGAGATTATACTATGCAGGACATACAACATCGTTCTATCTATGCAGCAATAGGCGGGCATGATGCTATAGAGAAAATTGTTAACAATTTTTATAATCGTGTAGGTAAACATCCGTTATTAATTCCAATTTTTCCAGAAGACCTAACGGAAACAGCAAGGAAGCAAACCTTATTTTTGACACAGTTTTTTGGCGGTCCGCGACTATATGAAGAAGAAAGAGGCCATCCAATGATGCGTAGAAGGCATTTGCCCTTTCCGATTACACCAAAGCGCAAAGATGCTTGGTTAGATTGTATGGCAGAAGCATTGGAAGAAGCAAAAATTGAAGAACCTTATCGTTCAATAATGTTTGAGAAGTTAACGCTGACAGCTAACCATATGATGAACACCCCAGAGTAGGAGAAAGGAGAATTTGATGTGAGTTGGCAGCAACCTGAGCTCCCAAGCTCTAATCACACAAGCACATCAGCAGATTACAATGGCTATATTGACTATATCAAAAAGCCTGTTGAGATTTATGTGTTTATCGACCCTTTTTCAGAAGTATGCTGGTCATTACAAACGTATATAAAAAAGTTAACAATCGAATACGGCAGATTTTTTACAACTCGCCCAATAGTTAGTGGTTACCTTTCACTTTTAAATAATGACAAGAAAAAAGTTCTAACAAGAAATAATCCACTGCATGCTTGCAATATAGCAGAATGCAATAACGAATATAATACTGTCACACATCCATGGAATACTTCCCTTGCACTTAAAGCTGCTGAATTACAAGGTAAAAGAGCCGGCAAAAAATTCCTTGGAAAAGTACAGCAAAAACTATTTCTTGAGAAACAAAATATCTCGGAATTAGAAATTTTACTAGATTGTGCCCGAGAAGCAAATTTAGATATGCAGGAATTTGAAAAAGATATTTTCTCTTCTCCCGCTAAAAAAGCTTACCAATGTGATTTACGTCTAACAAATGAAATGGATGTAGACAATCTTCCTACAATGGTGTTCTTTAATCAAATGGCTGAAGAACACGGCATCAAGGTTTCTGGATTGTATCCCTATGAAATATATGAACTTGTTTTAAGTGAAATTTTACGCTATCAGCCAATTCCTTCGGCTAAGCCACCTTTAGAGGAACTTATTCATCACCATACAATACTTGGTACAAAGGAAGTAGCGATTATTTATGATTGGTCAATCACCAAGACTGAAAGAGAATTAAAGAAATTGCAGTTTATGCAAAAGGTAGAAAAGGTTCCCAGCAATTATGGCGTATTTTGGAAGGCAAAAAATTAAGGACTCAGGGTGAAAACCTTGGGTCTTTTTTATTGTAAGTTAACCAGCTATCCCGCTAACCAAGCCTCTTCCCTTTTCTAATTTAAAATATTATAGAGTAAAAAAGACAAAAAAATAAGGATATACGGGGCAGCGTATATCCTTGATTCCGTCTTTGTATGAATACAAAGGGGGATGGGAGAAAGTTTCATGATCAAACAAAAGGGGTTTTGTTTGTTTCAACTTATATATTTATTGTAACAGCTATTTTTTACTATATCAATACTTCGTGCAATAATTCACAAAAAATTCACGTTTAGCCTTTTCATTTTTATGTAATTCCATAATTTGTATTTATTCATTTCATATCGTGCAATGTTCTGTTTTTAGACAAAAAAAAAGATATACAGGGCAGTGTATATCTTAATGTCCGTCTTTGTATGAATTACAAAGGGGGATGGGAGAAAGTTTCATGATCAAACAAAAGGGGTTTTTGTTTGTTTCAACTTACATTCTTATCATATCAACTGTTAATATATTTGGCAATGCTTTTGTGCTCTAATTCACAAAACGTTCACTATCTGGACATTTTTTGTCCAAACCATTTGTTTTTCGTCCCTAGCAGGCAATTATGCTGTGGAACTTATTATGAATAATTTTTTGGGTACGGAAGATAAATATATAAAAAAGAGAATATACGGGGCAGCGTATATTCTCTAAGTCCGTCTTTGTATGAATACAAAGGGGGATGGGAGAAAGTTTCATGATCAAACAAAAGGGGTTTTTGTTTGTTTCAACTTATGATTCTATATTATCAGCTAATATACAGTCTTTCAACCCATATGTGCGTTTTTTCACATAATGTTCATATTATCGTGTTCCCCTTCGTTGCTACTGTTCAAAAAACTTATAAGATCAAATCATAAAACCTGCATTTTATTGCATCATATTTACAGCCTCTTGAACATAAAGTTAATTATAAGGAGAGATGTGTATGGAGAAAGTTTATCCTATTTTCTTTCTTATTACTATGCTGCTCGCTATATTTATAAACTTTATTGGACTCTTGCAATTAATCCCTTTGTTCATCACGTTACCGTTGTTATTTATTTCAATCTATTTAATGCTCTACTCTTTTTCTCATCGTAAAAAAGTCTATAGGCGCATGCGTTAAGGGAGCAGAAAAATCTGCTCCCTTTCATCATTTAACCAAGTAATAATTTTTCCATTTCATTTAACTTCTCTTCAAATACATCCAGTGCATCGAGAATTGGCTGCTTTGAATTCATATCTACGCCAGCTTTCTTCAGCACTTCAATTGGATAATCACTGCTGCCTGCTTTTAGATAATTAATATAGCGTTCTACTGCTGGTTCTCCTTCATCGAGAATCTGTTTCGCTAATGAAGTTGCAGCTGAATAGCCAGTTGCATATTGATAAACATAATAATTATAGTAGAAGTGCGGAATACGCGCCCACTCTAATCCAATTTCTTCATCACTTACAACAGATGGACCATAATATTTCTTATTTAAATCATAGTAGATTTCCGTTAACCTTTCTGCTGTCAAAGCCTCTCCATTTTGTGCCCGTACGTGAATTTCATGTTCAAACTCTGCAAACATTGTTTGGCGGAAAACAGTTCCACGGAAGCCTTCAAGAAAATGATTCAGAATATATAGCTTCTCTCTCTCATCTTCAAGATTTTCCAGTAAATAATCATTTAATAGGGCTTCATTCGTAGTTGAAGCAACCTCTGCCACGAAAATTGAATAATTCCCATAGCGAAACGGCTGTGATTTACGAGTGTAATAACTATGAACAGAGTGGCCTAATTCATGTGCAAGTGTAAATGTATTATTAATATTATCTTGCCAGTTCATTAGAATATATGGATTTGTTCCATAGCTCCCCGAGGAGTATGCACCACTTCGCTTTCCTTTATTTTCTTCAACATCAATCCAGCGGTTTGTAAAAGCTTCCTCCAGTATTTCTTTATATTCATTTCCGAGGGGTTCCAAGCCTTTCAATACATAATCTTTGGCTTTTTCATACGATACTTTCATATCCACATCTGTCACTAATGGTGTATAAAGATCATACATATGCAGTTCATCTACACCAAGTACCTTCTTGCGTAATTCAATATAGCGATGAAGCAATGGCAATCTTTCATTAACTGCTGAGACAAGATTATCATAAACTTCTTCAGGGATATGGTTATTATCGAGCGCTGCCTGGCGCGCAGAATCGTAATTACGCACTTTAGCAATGAAGTTATCTGATTTAATATTACCAGATAGAGTTGAAGCAAACGTATTTTGGAACTTACCGTAAGTTTCATACATTGCTTTAAAAGCATCCTCACGAACACGGCGATCTTTTGATTCCATGAAGATGGAATAGCGGCCATGTGTCACATCGACTTCTTTCCCCTCTTCATTTTTAATTGCCGGGAAAGTAAGATCTGCGTTATTTAACATACTAAATGTCTGTGAGCCTGTAGATAAAGCTTCCGATGCTTCTGCAAGCAGAATCTCTTCTTTTTCGCTCAACACATGTGGCCGTTTGTTTGTGATATCTTCTAAAACTTTTTTATAAACTTGAAGTTCTTCTTTTTCACTTAGGTATGATTCTACTTTGCCCTCTTCCATCGCCAAAATCTCAGGGACAATATAGCTCATCGCACTGGAAGCAGTTGTCAATACCATCTCTGCCTGTGCATTTAATCCTTGGTAGAATGCATTAGTAGTATCCTCATCATAGCGCATATGGGCATATGTATACAATCTGCCTAATCGTCCAGAAAGTTCATCTTGTAACTTCAAAAGGTTATATAAAGTGTCTGCTGATTCTGATAACTTGCCTTGGTATTTCTCAATTTCAGGGATATCATTTTGCAGCTTCTTAAGCTCTTCCTGCCATGCTTCATCAGTTGTAAAAATATCTTCCAGCTTCCAAGTGGACTCAACAGGCACCTCGCTTCTCTTTTGCAGTTCTTTTGTAGCTTTTGACATATAAAATCCTCCTTCAATACACTTACTTACTATTATTATTCTAGATGTGTATAAGAACCCCTCTAAAATAATCATATTATCTCCATACATTTTTTAAGCTTCATTTCTGACTTTCTTAAAGAATGTTTGTTATTACTTAGTATACCGAAATAATGACCTATCATGCTCGTATTTTGTCTGATTTTTTGTAAAAAGCTGTTTAATCAGCTTTTCATCTTCTTCAATTGCTGCTTCTATATGTGGATGGACATGGATAGCTTTTGTTTTCTTGAAGGTATGGTTCGTTGTTTGTTCGAGATAATCAAGCTCTGTTAAAATATGGAGATACTCTTGAATTGGATGAATTTCTGAATCGATTAACGGAAAGTTATCTTCACTTATCATATTCTTTCTAAGAAAAAATATACACTGGTAAAGCGTAAACTCAGCTTCTGTCTCTAATGGTGCAATGAAGTTAAATATTAACCTGCTTTGCCAATTCCAATTTGCCGTGTTTATTCTAAAGGCTCCCCTGACAGGCAAATGAATGATTGCTGGCAGCCTTTCATAATGCAATTTATTCAAATAAAGCCATTGTTGCCATTGCAGTTCGGCTCCAAATTGTCTTGTCCTGGGCTGTACCCGAAAACGGCGCTTTTCTTGCATCCAGATTTTAAGTAATTCTTCTTTTGAAAATAATGCTTTGGAAAATAAATCGGAAAAAATCATTTCTTTTAAAGGATAGATTTCAAACTTCCCTATCGCCCGATTATTTCCTGTCATATAAAGATCTTGGATTTTAATAAATTTCAATGTTTGCGGACAGAAGTAAAAGAGAGTCGGTGGATATACTGAGGAGAATTGATGAATAAAAGTTTGGGAGAAGGTGTCTACTTTAATCATATTCGCTGTTTTTCTTTTTAGAAGCTTCTCACCAAGCACCCAAATAACATGAATTCCAGCTTTATTATAGCCTTTTGTCCGCTTAATAATCTGGCTCGCAGGGATTTTCGAACATTGATATTCAACTGCTATTTTTTTGTCATGGAGTATAATTAAAAAATCTGGCCGCTGCTGGATTTCTTTAATATATACTTCAAGCTCTACAGGAATACTTTGACTTCTTAACCATTGATAAAGCCTCAGTTTCCCTTGCTCATGATATGCTCCCTCTCCTCCACCCGTTGATGGACAACTTGACTCTGTTTGATGGGCAAAATGAGCAATAACTTTCTGACCAGCTCGTAAAATTACTCTTTCATTACAGACTGGACAATAAAATACGGGACTTTTCTGTTTCAAATTCTGCCTGTCTTTTTTTGAGATGGTTGCGGGAGTAATTAATCCCCCATCAGCTAATTTTGCTTGCAGCATAAAAAAACACCTCCATGTCTGCTATAATTCGACAGCTTCGTCGAAAATCCTGCTTTCAAGAAGGGGATTGATCAAAAAAAAGATAGACATCCATTAAGTAGATGTCTATCTTTCTATTGAAAAGTGGCTGCTTAAAGTAGAAAAAGTGTTTTCTTCTATTATCTTTTTACCGTATTCTTCAAGAACATGTAATGATATAGTAGAATTTTTTGCGAACTCAAGAATTTTACTAATTAAATTATCTTGTATCTGGTCATCATCCAGGATTTCCAAACCAAATTGAATATAGAGATAGTATTTATCATTATAATGGTATAGAGTCTCTTCCTGAATTTCATAATCGCTCTTCATAAAATGACTGAGTTGAATGACGTGTTCAAAATCGTCAAATCTGACAATCGTCCACATTTTATCTTCATGGAAACCCTCTTCCTCAGTTACTTCTGGAATACTTTTACCAAAGGTGTCTTCAAGGATTCCGTCAAGGTCTTCCTCACCAGATAATTCGATTTCATCTTCCTCAGAATCATCTAATTCATAATCGTCGTCACTCTGTTTTGATATCTTCGCCTTTGTAACAATGATTTCAAGGCCCTTTTCCATTGCTTGTACTTGAATCCATAATGGACCATCTGGGTTGAAATCTTCCTTATGATTGACTTCATCCATCATATGCCAGAATAACTGCTCACTGCGCTCTCTATTGTACCAAATCTCTTCTCTTTCATATCCAAGATCTTCAATATCAATATACGAAATATAAAATTTAATCGTATTCTCATTAATTCTTTCTATTTCCATTTCTGTCTCTCCCTTCATTTAGAAAGATATCATTTAACTCCAGTCAAGAACTAAAAAACCATTTTAACATATATACACAAAATAAAGTACTTATCTATAGTAATACCATAAAAGATAATTTTGAAACACTTTTTCATTTCTTATAGCCATTGTATGATAAATTATGGTGTTTTGGAAACGAATATGCCTATAATTAATAAGTTATTTTATATGACTTCATTTCAATTAGGACGAATAATTTTTTTTATGACAGCTGCTGGTATGAATATACAGTAAAAATAAACGAAAGCACAAGACGTATGCTGTCCTGTGCTTTATTATATTTATCCGTTTTAAGCTGTTAATTGACCATTTTTTGTGCTTCCCGCAATTGAAACGTTCGCACGGTTCGTGGAAGAAATCGGCGAATTTCGTCTTCATTATATCCAACCTGCAGACGCTTTTCATCGAGTATAATCGGTCTTCTTAGCAGTCCAGGATTTTTCTGGATAAGATCAAATAAATCCTGCATCGGCAGCTGTTCGATATTCACATCCAATTTCTGAAAAACTTTCGATCTTGTTGAGATAATCTCATCAGTTCCATCCTCAGTCATACGTAATATCTCTTTAATTTCATCGATTGATAACGGTTCCAGGAATATATTACGCTCTCTAAATGGAATTTCATGCTCTTCCAGCCAAGCTTTGGCTTTCCTGCAGGATGTACAACTTGGTGAGGTATAAAGTGTTACCATGAACTTCACTCCTCATGATTTATTTCTATCTAATGCAAGCTCTAGTTAAACTCACTTCATTCTTACATTAAAATAAGTTTAAATAACCTCTCTAAATAGTATACTACAATTGTCAAGAAATAAGTAGGTTTTTCGTGAATTTATCGTATATTTTAGCAATTGCTTGCATCAAGTATGCTATATTCTGTATTGTTCCCCATCTATTTTCAATTAAACATTATAAATGAAAATATTGGGGCTCTTTTTCCAGATAAAGCCGTCATCTATTTCTGCAAGCTTACTAAAAGATTGTCGAAATCGCGTTTATCATCATAAAGCAGAGCTTCTTCAACGGAAGGCAGTTCTTTGTTATAAAGTTCTTTCGTCCGGTAACAGTGAATGTTTTCATAAATCATCTGCATCTGTTCATAAATAAATGCTTCAGACTTTAAGTCATCCTCTGGAGACCAATAAAGAATTTCAAGTGGTGCCTCCTCATTGGTTAGGAAGGAAACATTATTAAAACCGATAGATTGTGCATGACGAAAGTTTTCTCTCGAATAAAAGCGCAGTCTCTTTTCGGTATCCGTATCATTGTAATCGATTGGCTCAACCTCAAGAATAATCGCCTTTTGTTTTTTCTTCATTTTCTCAATTAGCTTATGTCCTATCCCTTGTCCTCTTGATTCACTGGAAACCCACAAATAATCAATAAAGATAAAGTTTTCCGACTCTGCATAGATCATCACATGATGCTTGTCTTCGTCCTTATAGTAAAGATTTCCTTTCTCATTTAAAAGCAGTTCCATATGCTTTTTTGATTTCATTTCTTCTACTGGAAAATACTTCTTTAATTTTTCATACCATTCCATTGTATAACCCCTTGTTTAATAATTTTTAAATATGTTACTGTCTTTGACAAAAAAGTGAGGAAGCTGTCTTCCCCACTATTGTTTACTCTTTTCCTATTAAATAATCAACGTTTTCTGTATATACATTCCCTGCATTCCAAAGCAGGAATTCATCTATTCCATTTTCATAAAGTGCTTTTATTTGTGCCTCTACTTCCGCTTTTCCGTATTGTTTCGCTGGTCCGCTGTATAGCCATGGTGCTTCAAAGTCTTGTAACCAAGGCCTTGATACAGGAGGATTTTCTAAAGCTCCAAGTACTTGATTTTCAACTTTTGCATACTCTGTCACTAAACGATAGGGCTCTGTATCTGGTTTTTCAATACCAAAGTAACTTGTCCAGTGACTAGGATATATCATTGATGAAATAACATCAACATTTTCAGAGATTCTCGAGAAGTTTTGTCCTATACCTGGTGTTTCTTCAAGCGTTGCTGCATATCCAAATATATCTACAGACACATCCACTTCATACTTAGAAAGTTCTTCACGAGCATATCCCACAAAATCTGTTACTGCTTCCACACGCTTCTTAATGTTATTCATATCAAGATCTTTATAATCTCCCATTGAATAATCCAGACTCTCATCTTTGTTTTCGAAACCTTCTGGGAAACGAACATAGTCAAATTGAATTTCCTGGAACCCCATTTCGACAGCTAATTTAGCAATATCGACATTATATTCCCATACTTCTTTTTCAAATGGATTTACAAAGGCTTCATCTTTATTATTTTTCCATACCTTGCCATTTTCAGTGAAGGATAGGTCAGGTCGCTTTTCAGCAAGTACAGAGTCTTTAAATACGACAATTCTCGCAATCGGATATATTTGTTTTTCCTCTAAGGTCTTCATCATTGCTTCGGGATCTGAGATATAATTCATCGCAATATCCGCAAATGGAGAATCCTCGTCTGGTTTAAAAGTTAAATTTCCATGATCTTCTTTAATATCAATTACCATCGAATTCAATGAAGTATTCTCGGTTAAATTTAATAGTTCATCAAAACGGCTTCCACCAGCAGAATTTCCAGTTACATAGATTCCTCTAACCGCATCAGGGTATTCAAAATTAAGTCCTGAATCATATGTAAAGCGCTTCATACTTTGCTCTAAATCGAAGAGTGTAATACTAGTTGTTCTTTCTGCATGTTGACTCACTGTTATCGCTTCTTCAGCTTGCGTGCTCCAAGGTAAAGCCATGCTTAACAGGAGAATACCAGTGATTGTCGCTATCCAAAGCTGTACTTTCTCCATTAACTATCAATCTCCTAATTTCAATTTACTTTCTAGTATAAAGGAAAAAGAATATTAATTGAATGGTAAAATCCAATTTTAGTTAAAAAGTCTGGGAATAAATCATAAGGATTTCTGCTGCTGAGCATTTCTCTTAAATAAGCAAACAGGGACAAGCCGTATCAATTAACGGTTAGAAAAGTTGGAAGGGGCTGGGTCAAAAGAAATAGAATAGATTAAAATCCGAACGAGACCTTACTTTCATTCTGATTTTAAGTAGAGTGCTGATTAGTTTTGTTCAGAATAACTCCCCCCAAAGATACCGGAAATTTGAAAAACCGTTATTAATGAGGTAGCAATTAGACAATATAAAACTGGATTTTGAAACACTGTCTTCGATAAGTATTCTCTCCGCCCGAAGAAATCAGGATAAGCGGGGAAACTGTCTATGAGAACGCATCTATAAGACAGTAACAGCGAGACAAGTGCTGAAAATGTCTATAAGAACTTCTCTATAAGACAGCAACAGCAAGATAAGTGCTGAAACTGTCTATGAGAACGCATCTGTCCGAAGAAAACAGAGTTACTCCGAATTAAAGTTATCAGCATTTTGTAAAAAGTTAACACGAAATGCTTTTTATTTTATAATGTGCGGATTGATGTTGGTATTAGTGACATCCCAGTCTCATCACCTTATCACTTCTAATCTAATACAAATTCTCGTTCCTTTTCCTTCTTCACTATGTAATTCAAAGGAGGAGTTTTTAATCAACTTAAGTTTTTCAAATGGGTTTTTGAAGCCGAAACGCTGACTCTCTTTATGCAACAGCTGCTCCTGTTTCTCTTTTGATATACCAATACCATTATCTTCTATCTTTATGATGACAAAGCCCTCTTCCTCTCTAATTGAAAGCCTGAAGGTTGCTCCGTCTATCTTTCTAGAAAGTCCATGCTGGATTGCATTTTCTACTAATGGTTGAATTGTCATTGCTGGTATAAGTGTTTGAACTGCCTCATCAATATCATAGTGAACCATAAGTTGATCCCCAAAGCGAAGTTTCTCTATAGCAAGGTAAGCCTGAACCAGTTCAATTTCATCATATAAAGGCACAAGGCTTTGTTGTTTTTGAAAATCTAGTTTTGCCCGGAAATAGATTGCTAAATATGATAATGCCTCTCTCGTCTTTTTTTCATCCTGATAGCTCAACCCAATTATTGTATTTAATGTATTAAACAAAAAGTGAGGTGTAATCTGAGCATGATATGCTTTCAATTCATGGTTAATCGACTGTTGGACCGCATCCTGCACAGCTAGTAAAGACTGGATTCTAGATAAAAATTCACTTTCCGCTACTGGCTTCCTAATAAAATCATTGACACCAGCCTGGAGTGAGCTATTTTTATCAGCTTTTAAAATTAAAGACGATAATAAAAGAATCGGTAATTCAACTTGATTATGTTCCTCACGGATTATTTTACTTAATTCAAGGCCTGAAACATCAGACATTTTTATATCAATTACTGCTAAATCAATATGCTCTTTCTGCAAAACAGCAGTAACATCTGCCCCCTTATTTACAGTAATAACTGTATAGCCGGATTGCGACAAAATAGATGTCATATGTGACAAATGATCATAATCTGCATCGGCAAGCAGAATCACCTTAGGATTTACAACCTCAGCAGCAATCTTCTCAGGCATGGATTCTTCTCTCAATCCCTTACTTTTTTCTTCTATTTCACGACTTAGTGAATCAACTGTCCCTTCGGCATTCTCTGCGATTGGAAGCGTAAATATAAAGCGTGCTCCTACATCTGGAATCGATTCAGCCCAAATTTCGCCACCCATTAAAGTGACGAATTTCTTAGTTATAGACAAACCAAGTCCAATACCTCCTGCTTCCTTGCTCCCCGCTTCTGGAACCTGGTAAAACGTGTCGAATATATATGGTATATACTTTTCTTCAATGCCTTTACCTGAGTCATCAACAGAAACACGAATCATTTCACCCATTTCTCTCGCTGTCACAATTATTTTTCCACTCTCCGTATTTTCTATTGCATTTTCCAATAAATGCAGCATAATTTGTTTTAAGCTATTTTCATTTGCCATCACACACGGCAAATTCATGGAGATTTGGTTTTCTATTACAACTTCATCAGAATACTTTAATAAGAAGGACAGTTCATCAACCATTTCATTTATTATTTTTAAATGTACAGGCTCAACTTTTAGGGTCAACCGCTCCTTATCCGCCACCGCATTGTTGAATTTTTCCACAAGTTGTGCTAATTGATTACCGCTGTTTTTAACTGCATAAATGAGTTCCTGCTGCTCCAATTTCAATGGTCCCTTTTCTCCCTCCATCAGTACAGTTGATGATTGAAGGATGTCTTTGATTGGCTGTATAAGTTCCTTTGATGTTTTTAATAACGACTCATCCTTCAGCTGCTCTTGAACTAAGAGTTCCATTGAGAGTCCATCCAACTTCTCAATGACCAGCCGGCGCTGGTAAGCTATGAAAAAGGAAAATCCAATACCCATTAAGAAAAATAGAAGTAATGTAAGCTGATCTACATCAATTGCGAATAATAGATCAAGCCCAAGCGATACACCATAGCAAATGAGGGATGTTGCCGCAAGCAATAAATACTCCGTACCTGCCACCCTATCTTTAAAGGCTCTTAAAAGAATAAGGATAAAATATAAATAAGGAAGCGCAATCATTATAATTAAATAAATTTGACTTAATCCAATAGGGAAAAATGGAATGATATTATAAATTCTTATTGGAATCACGTAGTAAAACACCTGTAAACTCAGTAAAATTACAAGCAATTTTACTATTCGAAACTTAGCGTATTTACGAAACATCGAAGAAATAAAAAGCAAGAAAAACAGGGCCGATAAATTTATAAAGACAAGCTGTATGCTTAATAAATTATCATTTGATAAATAAGGGAATACCAAGTAAATAAGTTTCTCATTTCCTGTAGATATATAAATTGCTTGCGCTAAACTAAATAATGCAAAATAAAGTTCATGTTTGGATTTGTTTTGAATAAAATTGGAAAAGAAAATAATTGCTAATAAAACAAAGCCGCTAAATACAAAACCATCCATGACTTTACTGCGATCCGCCAATAACTTTATTTGTGCTTCATCACCAAAACTAATCGGTTTAATTATCCCGCCATTTGGATGCCGATAATTGGCAACCTGTATAATGATTTCTGCCTCACGATTAACACTTTGGCCATAAGCTTCATATTTCCCTTGGCGATACTGATAGTCTGTGTGTTCTGCTGAAGTTTTCCCATGTTCAGCAGCCTCCACGCCATTTATAAAAACTTTACTCGTATGGCGAATTGTGTTTACCCTGACTCCATATTTTCCATCTTCAGGAAGCTGAACAACCATACGATATGTTCCAGCTTCTATTTTACTCTTTGAGGGAGAGAATCTCTCATCCCAGGAACCTGGTACATCGATATATTCCTTATTATTTTTATTACTTTCAATTGCTGCTGGGTCGAGAAGCTTATCCTCGTAAAATTCCCATTCTCCGTCTAATTGAATTGTTCCCTGTTTTGCAAAGTTTGTAGAGTCTGCTAATAAAAGTACTCCTTGTTCTGCAACAAATTCATTTTTCCATTGTTTATTAGCCCCTCCCAAAAAACTAATAATAGAGAGCAGCACAACAAGAACAGATAAAATGATTACACTTTTTCTTCTCATAACTTCTCCTCTTAACAGAACAAAGTACAAAAAATTTGCTCCGCACTATTAAATTAATCACTTTTCCTGTAAATGGGCACTATATAAACTTGTAATTTCCTTTCCTAATTCCAACCCTAGTTCTTCTCGCCATTTTAACCGGGCTGATTGGAAATGCTCCATCATTTTTGCGCTGTTTTTTGTTTTTTGAAAATGCTCTAATATTAAATAAAGATACTGTTCGTTATATGGTTCCAGCTGCAGCATTTTATCAAGACTAAGTTCAATGAGGTAAGATTTATCGAGATTATCCTTTGCCCCCGCTATGAAATCCTCTAAATATTTTAAGAATAGCTTTTTAATTGCAAGTTGTTTATCAATTGCCCAGCTATAACCCTCTTCTTCTAAAAAGTCTCCACTATATAAATGAATGATTTCTTCCAAATCAATGTATTTATTTTCTGTCTGATTGATTGATTTCTCTAAAGACAGCAAATCACTTTTCACCTTTACATTTAAGATATACTGATTATTTACAGAGAGTATTGGATCTTTTATACCAATATCTTTCAGTGTTTTTCGCAACTGGTAAACAGTTGTATGCATTAATCTGGAAGCCTTAGCTAAAGGTAATTCTGACCATAGCTCCTCCATGAGACGTTCCTTCGTTCCTCTTTTTTTCTGATGAACCCATAAATATATAAAAAATTCTTTTACCTTCTTCGTACGCCATTTAACTTCCTGATTCTGCCCGAAATAAAGCTGAAAGTTCCCCATTGAGTGTGCTGTTAAGTATTCATGATGATGATCAGGTTCTTTATATAATTGTATTCTTTCTTTGAGTCGGTTTATTGTCTTCTCTAGCCTGGTATAAATAACTGGTTTCAGTAAATAATCAATCGCATTTACTTCAAACGCTTCCAAAGCAAATTGCGGGTGTCCTGTAATAAAGACAATTTCCAGGTTGTCTACTGCTGTCAGCAGATTCTCTGCAAAGTTTAAACCATGTATCTGCGGCATCTCCATATCCAAAAATACAACATCCACTTTCAACTTCTTTATATCATGCAAAGCTTGTATTGGATTGGTATATTTGCCGGCAACCTCAATTCCTCCCAACTCCAGTAATTGAATCTCAAGTACATCCAATGCAAGCTGCTCATCATCTATCAATATGACTTTCAAGCCCCCATCCCCCCTGCGGACACGAGATTTGTCCACTTATTTATAAAATAGCACAGTTAGAAAGCCTGTGGTAGAGTAAAAACGACCACATGAGAACAATACTTAAGACTTGTTTCATGCGGTCGCTTGATGTCAGTTATTTTATTAAATATAGTCAACGATAAATATCGCAAATGCTATCAGGGATAATAATATTGTTATAACATAAATCAGACTAAGATGTTTTACATTCCTTCCTGAATTTTTGTCATAATCTTTATCGCTTTTCCCTACAATTAATAAAGTTAAAATAAGACCAATAATAATAACTATAATTACTAATGCTATTGATACATTCAAGTTCAAAATAAACACCTCTTCAATTTTTAATACGTCACCCTATTATTTATAGTAAACGATATTACAGAAAAGTGACCATCCAATCAAACAATTAATTGCCCATCCACTTGTTCTTTAATAAATAGTAATCTATCAGATAAATGAATGAACTGCTACTCATTAAAACTTTGGAGGGCTTGAACAAACCGGGATATTCCTTCATGAATTGATTGCTTTTCTCCTCTTCCGTAAGTAAATCTAACATAGCCTTTCTCCGAACCCATTATTTTCCCCGGAACAAAGGAAATTCCATTTTGCAATGCTCTCTCCAGCAGCTGGAATTCATTAACCTCCTGATTAATTTTGCACCACAGATGAATGCCTCCCTCTGGTACATAGTAATTGAATGTATGATTTGATAAGTCATCAAGCGCCTCCAACATTATATCTCTTCTAGCTTTCAATTCCCCTCTTAAATTTATTATATGCTGAGCAAACTTTGCAGAATCTAAAAATTGGCTGGCAACCCACTGCGGAAAGACACTATGTCCAAAGTCAACCTGCTGTTTGGCATCGGACAGACGATGAATAACATTTTCCGGCCCGATTATCCAGCCTATCCGAAGTCCTGAGGCGACAATTTTAGAAAGCGAACTGATGTATAGAACATTTCCACTGCTATCCAATGATTTTAATGTTGGACCAATCTGACCATTATATGAGGTTAAGCTATAGGGATCGTCCTCAATAATCGGAATGCCATAGACTGACGATATTTCCAAGATACGTTTGCGACGCTCAAATGACATTTTTACACCTGTTGGGTTTTGATAATCGGGATTTAAAAACAGCATTTTAATCCGATGTTTGTTTTGCAAAGAGATAATATCATCCGGATTTACACCATGTTCATCAACTGGCAATAAAAAAGTTCTGATTCCAGCGGACTGGAATATAGGCAAAGAGTAGGCATAAGAAGGATTTTCAATTGCGACGGCATCTCCCGGTTTTAATAAACATTGGATAATGAAATGGATTGCCTGCTGTGCCCCAGATGTGATTAAAATTGAATCCGGCTGTACACTCATTTTTTTATAAAATTGCACATGCTTGCTTATTGTATAACGTAAGGTTTCATTGCCAAGTGGATGGTCATAGCCTAAACGTTCATTGAATGAATGCTCTTTCAAAATTGAAGTAAATTGTTCTCCAGGCAGAAGCTCTGGTGCCAATTCACCACTAGACAAATTAATAATCTTATTTTCCTGTGTTTCACTGCGTAATCTTTGTACTAATGGCAGATTCGGATGAAAGGAGCCGTCCTCTACATATCTCCCCCAATTTGGTATACGTTTGTGTGCAATTCCCCAAATATCAGTATTTATGAATGTGCCGCTTCCCTTTTTCCTTACCACTAATCCCATTGCTTCCAATTCATCATAAGCAGTTACAACTGTACTGCGATTAATATTCAACTTTCTCGCTAATATTCTTTCCGACAATAAAGGTGACTCAGGAGATAATTCTCCAGATGCGATATCCTTTTCAATTTGTCCCACAATTTGTTTATATAGCGGTTTTTTTATTGAACGGTCCAGTATGATATTCATTGCTACTCATCCTTGTTTCATTATTTAAGATAGTTATTAGTTTAATTATATCTGATTTTCTCAATCTTTTGTGTTGATAGCAGAAGATAAATGGGCATACAGGCATCAAAAGTGTTCCGTTTTAAAATGAAATACCCCTAACAGATACAATCTCCCTCCATCTTTCAATACAATAATTTTAGTTGCTTTTCTAAAATAAAATCTATATAATAATTAAAAACTGTATATTATTAGCTATGACAAAGATTTAGTACAATTACCCGCTGATTTCCAGAGAGCTTATGGTTGGTGAGAATAAGCATCAAGGTGGATTGGAATTGGACTTTCGAGCACATTAACTTTTAAGTGATTCTGCATAAATGCAGAATAATTAGGGTGGCACCGCGATTCATTCGTCCCTTGCATCTAGGGAATGAATGAATTTTTTTATGGAAAATTTTAAAGGAGTGGTTTTGATGCAGACAATCTTTTCTGGTATCCAGCCGAGTGGTACATTAACACTTGGTAATTATTTAGGAGCAATAAAGCAATTTGTTGAATTGCAGGATGAATATCAATGTTATTTCTGTATTGTTGATGAGCATGCAATTACTGTACCACAGGATCGACTGGAATTAAGAAAAAATATCCGTTCATTGGCAGCACTTTATCTTGCCTCTGGTTTGGATCCAAAGAAAGCAACACTGTTTATACAATCAGAGGTTCCCGCTCATACACAATTAGGCTGGATGCTGCAATCAATTAGTTATGTAGGCGAGCTTGAACGCATGACACAATATAAAGATAAATCCCATGGCAAAGAAGCAGTTTCTTCCGCTTTGTTAACATATCCAGCATTGATGGCAGCAGATATTCTTCTGTACCAGGCAAACCTTGTACCTGTTGGAGATGATCAAAAGCAGCATATGGAGCTTACAAGAGACCTTGCACAACGATTTAATAATCGTTTCAATGACATCTTCACTATTCCGGAAATCCGCATCCCTAAAGTTGGGGCGCGTATCATGTCCTTGCAAGATCCTGCAAAGAAAATGAGTAAGTCTGATGAAAATGTGAAGGGCTTCGTTTCCATGCTGGATGATCCTAAAAAAATTGAAAAGAAAATCAAGAGTGCTGTTACTGACTCAGAAGGCATTGTAAAATACGATAAAGAAAATAAACCTGGAATTTCTAATTTACTTACAATCTATTCCAGCTGTACGGGTGAATCGATAGCAGATCTCGAGAAAAAATACGAAGGAAAAGGTTATGGAGATTTCAAACAAGGTGTAGCAAATGCGGTGGTAAACCTTCTTCAGCCTATCCAAGAAAGATATTCTGAATTAATTGATTCAGAAGAACTGGATATCATCTTAGACGAAGGTGCAGTAAATGCCTCAAAGATTGCTAATAAAACAATTTCAAAAGCAAAGAAAGCGATGGGGCTTGGCCGAGTCAGAAAATAACTTAAAAGAAAAAACCAATTCATTTTGAATTGGTTTTTTCACTATATTTAAACCTATAAAGGGGGTTTGCCTTTACTTAAGATTTGGATGTATCTTGTGCATGTTCTTTCTCTAAAATCCATAGTTTTTCTAAAAAAGGCTGTCCTCTCACTATCTTCGCACAAAATGCTTCATGATTCTCACTGTATCCCTGTTTCACACCATTAAATAGTTTTTCCCATACTTCATCTACATTTAAAAAACGAATTACTGCATATTGTTTTGGATCCCATTCTGTGAGCCAATACCTTAGCTCCTCAAGGTTGCCCGCCGTTCGTAATTGATCAAGCGCCAGCATTAGAATTTGTTTAATCTCTCTTTCTCTCCGAGTTAGTCCGCGTACTTGCTCGGGCGGCATCGAAAGGATATGATAGTCCTTTTGGTAATTACGAAGTTTAAAACCAAACCCCTGGGGCTTTGCAGATTTTATCATGTCGTAGACAAGCTGTTCCTGTCTTGGGATTAAACGGCTTTTCCTCACAGGGATACTATAGCCTATTGTATCGATTGCCAGTGATTCAAAACCGTTTGTAATAACGCAAGAATAATCTACTACATTGCGCGTTTGACCCTTTCTCATAAATGACCGTTTATAAATCGTATCCAGTAAACTTGCAGGAAGCTCCTGTAAATCATTTTCTATATACTCAAATAGATGATTCTTTATGTACAGCAAAGGAGTTTGATCAATCACTTCAATTTTATCCTCTTTACGCCATTCATGATATTGCGCAACTTGATAGCCATTTTCTTCGCTTTCAAACCAATTTACCCAAACATCGTGTAAGTACATCATTTACATCCCACCTCTTGGAAAATTAATCTAAAATACATTATGACCAAAGCACGCATAAAATATTCCCTTTTCATGAACGACTTTTATCTTAAATGATTCGGATACAAGTAAAGAACGAAAATCATGATAATGATACCTAACGGGAAAAAGTAACACTCCACTCGCATGAGGATAAAACTAAAAACCTCACTATACGACAAGCCAGCTGGCAGCAGGTTGAGATAAGCGATAATTGTTACACCACCAGTCACACTCAGACCAAAGCCAATTAAAAAAAGAAAGACAAACCACATATAATCACCACTTTAGGGACAAACAGAAGCTGTCCTCCTGGTTCTCGCTTCTTTCGTCCTTCTTTATTTTTATTAATTCTATGCTTGTCCTTTCTGGTTCATGACATGAAAAAAGCTAACCAAATACTGGCTAGCTTTTTAAAGTTACATATAATCAGTTGTTAAATTTTTTAAATACTAACGAGACATTATGACCGCCGAATCCAAGTGAATTACTCACTATGGCATTTACTTCTTGCTTGCGTGCCTCGTTTGGCACGTAGTCTAAATCACAGTTTTCATCAGGTGTATCATAATTAATTGTTGGAGGGATAATACCTTCTTTAATTGCTTTAAGGGAAATCACCGCTTCCACACCACCTGCTGCTCCGAGTAAGTGACCAGTCATCGATTTCGTTGAAGAAACAGCTAATTTATATGCATGTTCTCCAAATACTGTTTTAATTGCACTTGTTTCATATTTATCATTTAATTCTGTACTTGTCCCATGTGCATTAATATAATCAATATCTTCCGGTGACAGCCCTGCATCATTTAATGCTTGTTGCATTGCACGTGCGGCTCCTTCACCATTATCAGCTGGTGCTGTAATATGATACGCATCTCCAGTTGCACCATAGCCAACTATTTCTCCGTAAATATGAGCACCGCGCTCTAATGCCGTTTCCAACGATTCCATAATTAAAATACCTGAACCCTCACCCATTACAAATCCATCACGATTTTTATCAAATGGACGGCTCGCTGTTTTTGGATCTGGATTTGTTGACAATGCTTTAGCAGATGAGAAACCAGCAAAGGCCATATCTGTAATTGGCGCCTCTGTTCCACCAGCAATAATATAATCTACATCACCGCGCTGTACTGCTTTAAAAGCATCACCAATCGAACTTGCTCCAGATGCACAAGCGGTAGTCGTACATGAATTAATACCTTTAGCACCTAACTGAATGGAAACCTGACCAGCTGCCATATCTGGAATCATCATCGGCACAAAAAATGGACTTACACGTCTCGGTCCTTTTTCAATAAGCTTTCGATGCTGTTCTTCCCATGTCTGCATGCCGCCAATACCTGAGCCAATCCAGACACCAACACGATTTGCATTGCTTTCATTAATGACAAGCCCAGCATCCTCTACAGCCATTTTAGAAGCTGCAACAGCATATTGTGTGAAAGGATCCATTCTGCGAACATCTTTTTTATCTATAAAATTCAATGGATCAAAATCTTTAACCTCCCCAGCAACCTTCGCCGGGTAATCATCCGTATTAACACGTGTGGTAACATCAATTCCAGAATTTCCAGCAATGATATTTTCCCACATTGTATTTACATCATTTCCTACAGGCGTTACAACACCCAGGCCTGTTATTACAACTCTTCTTTGTTCACCCATCTTTATACTCCTTTCCACATAAGTCTTTTATATTCCCCAGCGGATTGCCACTGCACCCCAGGCTAATCCACCGCCAAATCCTACTAAGACGATTAAATCATTATCTTTTATTTTACCATTTTTCACAGACTCGGATAAAGCCATAGGTATAGATGCCGAAGAATTATTTCCGTATTTCTTGATTGTTGTTGCCATTTTATCTTCTGCAATACCAAGGCGTTCACGTGCGGCATCCATAATCCTGATATTAGCCTGATGTGGTACTAAATAATCGACATCGCTTTTTTTCAGGCCAATTTTCTCGATAACATTAACAGTCGATTCAGGCATTTGACGTACAGCAAATTTAAATACTTCACGCCCGTTCATCTCCAGATAGCCTTCTTTATTTTGGAAAAGCTCCTTGCCGCCAGCACCTTTGGCACCTAATTCAAAAGAAAGAATACCTTTTCCTTCACTTACTTCCCCTACTACTACCGCGCCAGCACCATCTCCCAGAAGAACACAAGTAGAGCGATCTTCCCAGTTGATAATTTTGGATAACTTATCTGCACCAACTACTAGTACTTTCTTATATGCTCCAGTTTCAATAAATTGCTTGGCTGTAATTAATCCATACATGAATCCAGCACAAGCAGCACCAACATCCATCGCAGCCGCATTTACTGCTCCCAAGCGATCCTGTATCATACAAGAAACAGACGGGAATGGCGTATCCGGTGTTACAGTAGCAACAAGAATAAGATCTATTTCCTCTGCTTTTACATTTGCTTCTTTTAATGCGTCGACAGCTGCATGGTAAGACATATCTGATGTATCAATGCTATCCTCTGCAAATCTTCTTTCTTCTATTCCAGTTCTTGTACGAATCCATTCATCATTCGTATCAACTATTTTCTCAATATCTTCATTGGTAACAACTTTTGTTGGCAAGTAATGCCCAGCTCCGAGTATACCTACATCCATTTAAATCTCTCCTTTACTTTAATAACTAAAGCCTATTTCAGACGGTTCTCATTTTCCAGAAACGATAGCTTATTTATTCAAAAATATAGAAGCAATTTCTAATAGCAAACATTATGACTTGGTACTAATTTTAAAGTAAAAAAGAGAATCTGACAAGAGGAGAATTTCTCCTCTAGTTTATTTCGTTTGGCAGCAGATTCGTCTTTTTATATTCTTCTATTGCTTCTTCAATTTCCTTTTTGAACGCTTCCGGTATTGCTTGATTAAATGTACCTAAAGAAATATATTCATTTTGAAAATCATATGTTTGAATTCCACCATTAACTTCTTCTTTATTAAATGCTTCTGCAACTTCTAAATATAGTTTATCAATATGTTGAATCATGCTTGTAAGCACGTATTCCTCAGCAAGTTCGGACTGCTCGTCAATGTAGCCAATTGAATATATTTCGTCAGCAGCTGCTTGCTCAATAACCGAGGCACTATATGAATTACCAAGAGGAATAATTATATCACTTCCCTCCGCTTTGAACCGTTCATAGAGTTCTAATGCAAGTGTATTATCATCCCAGTCATTCACAAAGTCAACATGAATCAATGCCTCTGGATTCTGATATTTCATCCCTTCAAAAAAGCCCTCGAGCTCTGGTTGCCATGAGTAAACGGCAATGACACCAATTTGATTACTCTCTGTCATTTCACCAGCAATCATACCACTGAAAAAACCCATTGCATGAGCATTAAAGTTCAAGCTTGTTACAGATTGATTGTATATTGCCCCATTTGTGTAAACAAAGTGTACATCAGGATATGTTTCTGTAATATCAACAAAATAATTGCCGAAAAGATTGCTGTGTCCAATAATCAAATTTACTCCTTCTTTTACAAGATCATCAACCGCACGAATTACTTCTTCTTCTGTGCGAATATTTTCCTTGTAGAAGACATCAATATCAAATTCTTCTTCGATTTTCAAAAGACCCTTATAACCTTTTTTACTCCAAGTATTTTGATCAATCGCCGAATCAAAAAGCATACCTACATTTTGAAGGTTGCTGCCTTCAAAATAACTACATCCAGGCAGTATCATTACGATGATTAAGCTGATTAGTATATAGTGTTTTTTCAATACTGCCCCCCCACTTCTAAAATTAATTCACCTGAGGATAAAATATATGATACTTCTTATAATGTCCGATTACTTTTTCAAATTTATCCCCTATAGGAACATTTTCATCGACAAAGAAAGTTTTTTCAAGTTTTACAGCTTGATTTGTTATATTTTTTCCTAATTTCATCCTGATTTCTTCTAAGTCAGTCGTTTTTCCTATCCATTGTAAAAATAGCTTGATAAAATCGCCAATATAGATTGCTTCATTTTTTAAAATTTCGGAGTCAAATGCTACTTTTTGATTCGTTACGTAAAATCCCTCTTCGTCCATTGGCATCCATTCACCATATAGAAATGGGACGTTGATTAATAATATTCCACTCTCTTGGTCAATATCTACAGTGTTTATAAAAAGAGTTTGAGCCGCATCCAGCTCTGATAATTTTTCATTATTCCCAGGGCAAATCACAAGCAGATAATTTCTTTTCTCTATTTTTCTCTGAACATGAAAATTACTATTCCTTACAAGAAATCCTTCTAAATTTTCATTCCCATTTTCCCCCTTGATGCCATGTACAGTATACCCTTCATTTAGTAATGCTTCTGCCAGATGAAAGCCTATCCAATCCGTATAATTCATTACCAGAATTTCCACTCATACCACTCCTTTGAATCTAATTTGATAATTGAACTTTTATAAATATCTATTCCGAAGAAAAGCTTTTCATTTTCTTACTTCTTTGATAAAATATATTAAGATATTGATTATGTAATAAAAATGTTGATACATACTATTTATTTTGATGGAAATGTGGGGTGCCTAAAATGAGATACATCATGACCATCATTTGGTCTCTGCTTATCAGCGCAGCAGTAACATATGTGCTCACAAGCATGGCCGGCCAACCGTTTGTACTTGCTGAGGCTGGCATATTAGCTGTAGTTTTCATGGTAATTGTCTTTATCATGGGGGACGTTGTTTTAAAAGAGAAAAAAAATTAAACGTAAGCTAAACGGTTAAACCCTTGCCTTCGAGGTTAAATGGCAAGGGTTTGTTTCTTTCTTGAAAATGTTTATTTATTCCACAAATGTAATAGATGCAGTTTAGAGTGAGCGCACTGGCTTTGATATTTGCCAGTTTCAGCGCTCAAATTTTATGATTAGTGGCAATGTCTTTTCAGGTTTTTGCTCTAATACCAAGGAAGCAGGGTTAGAGCGGTTAATGCAGCTAACGGCAGAATCAGTCGTCTGAAACGTCCCGGCCCACCATAGCCAAACCCGCCGTAACCGCCATAGCCACCACCATAACCATATCCCGGATAGCCAAATTGCCTGTAATCATTGTTCATAGTTCGGTACTCTGAATCAGAGTTATCATTTGGAACCGCAAAATAAACAAATTCATTATCAAGACCTGTTATGATACCATCAAAACTTGTTCCATCATTCGTCTCAGCAAGGACATAAGCATGCATATATTTTTTACATTGATCATACATTTCGTTAGAATGATTATTCATTGAATCAACCTCCTCACCAATTAGACTATTCACCCAATCTGTTTTAGGTTACTTGTCTTCTTGGTAAAAAGAGAAATCAGATTCAAGTTTGAAGGAGAGAGAATAATGGAGTTAATTACAGATTTAAAACTCATCATACAATATTTAGTACTTGGACTTGTACAAGGGGTCACCGAGCCAATTCCGATTTCTTCCAGTGGACACCTTATCATTTTCAGACATTTGTTTGGGATCGAAGCAAAAGGACTTTCTTTTGAGATATTCGTCAATTTCGCCTCCTTGCTCGCGGTATTTATTATTTATAAGGATGATATTATCCGCTTAATTAAAAATACCTATCTATTTATTTTCAAGCGGGATCAGTCGGCAAAAAGTGATTTTCAATTTGTAATTTATTTAATCATTGCAACCATACCTGTTGGTGTAGTTGGTCTATTATTTGGTGATTATCTCGGAGAAGTTCTTAGCGGGACTAATGTTGTTGGTGTAACATTATTAATCACTGGTGCAGCAATCTGGATGATTCGTAATCTTCGCGGGAGAAAACTTGAAGGTCAATTAACAACAAAGGATGCGGTTATTGTTGGACTAGCTCAGGCAGTTGCAGTAACTCCAGGAATCAGCCGGTCTGGTGCAAGCATCATTTCAGCAATGCTCGTTGGTATGAGACAAGATACAGCACTTCGTTTCGCTTTCCTGTTATATATTCCTGTGAGCTTAGGTACGACGATACTTGAAGTGCCGGATTTAGTTACAAGCCCAGAATTCCAAGCGCTGCTTATTCCTAACTTAATTGCCTTCATTACAGCGTTTATTGCAACTTATTTTGCATTGAAATGGTTCATGAATATTATGGCAAAAGGAAACTTAAAGTACTTTGCCTACTATTGTTTTGTTGTAGGTTTACTAGTAATCTTCTTTTTATAAATATGATTAAAAAACAGGCAGCAAATTACAGCTGCCTGTTTTTTAAATTAATTTAAGCTATCTTGCTTAATCAGGAATTCCTAAAGCAATCTTCGCATAGCGGGACATTTTATCTTTACCCCAAGGCGGATTCCAAACAATAGTTGTTTTTGTTTCTTTAACTTCTGGTATATCAGAAAGCGCATATTTAATATCCTGCTCAATATGACCAGCAAGTGGACATCCCATAGCAGTAAGTGTCATCGTTACTTCACATAAGCCATTTTCATCTAAGTCTACATCATATATTAAACCGAGATTAACAATATCTATTCCTAATTCAGGGTCAATCACATTTTCAAGTGCGCCCATAAGATATTCTTTCATTTCTGCATCCATTATATATACCTCCTCTTTTATTTCTTGACCTTATTAAACCATATTTCAGAGAAAAACTTAAGCATTTACTATCAGCCATACCATAGATTCACATAACTTTTAAAAATCACTTTCTTCTAAAATAGCTTTCTTCTATCAGCCGGAATTATAAGTATTTTTCAAACCACTTTACTAATTCGAGAATAGCATTTCTGCTTACTTTATGATCAGTATTTTTTTCCTTTATGAAGCGAATATCGTCACTGTTCTTATAGTCTTGCTTCACTGAATCATAAAATGTATAGGAATGATCAAAAGGAACAACCGAATCCTTTTGACCATGCCAGAATAATAAAGGACGCTGGTTAAGTTTTTCAGGCTGCAATGATAAGTCACAACGCTCCAGCTCTCCATATAATGCTTCTATTTGTTCGTCAGTAACTGGCAGATCTAAGTCATTTTTAAAGCTCTCTACAAGTGTTTTTGCAAAAGCAGTGATTCTCGGTGAGCCCATTAAGATGACCCCTGTTTTAATCCACTCATATTGAGTCAATGCCGCCGAAGTAGTGATACCACCCATACTTGTGCCAGCAACACCGATTCTTCCATCTAAAATCAGCCCAGCTGCGTCTAAAGCATTTTTTATTTCTTCAGCTTCCTTCACATTTTTTAACACAATATCCCAGAAGGAAACCTGCTTTTTAATCGCAGACACATTATGCTCTCGTTCGCCATGAAGTTCACTATCAGGCAGCACCACTCGAAATCCCTTCTCTGCCAATAAAAATGCGATTGGCAGATTATGCTCCTTCGCACTTGTAAACCCATGGAAAAATAGCACGACTGGCAAAGCTTCCTTTTGTTTCTCTGAATCAACTACAACCAGGCTTGGAATATCGCCCAGTTTCTCCTTTATAATCCCTATCATGCACCATCACCTCTTCCTCTATGTTACATATATTCTTGCTCCGCCGCCAGTGAGAAACAAAATTAAATTTTAGTAGGGGCTTGGGTGTATCCAAGATTATCCCAAAACACTTTACATTCCTTTCCTTCCCTTATAAACTAGTTGAAGATGGGGTGAAAATATGACAAATAATAAACACTTGATTGCATTAGATTTAGACGGAACCTTGCTGACGGATAAAAAACAAATTAGTTCGCATACAAAGCAAGTTCTATTGAAAGCAAAAGAAGAAGGACATATTCTCGTTATTTCAACAGGCAGACCACACCGCTCAAGCATTAACTATTATCATGAGCTTAACTTGGATACGCCCATGGTCAATTTTAATGGCGCACTGATTCACCATCCGACAAACCGCAATTGGGATGCCTTACATAATCCAATGCCCATTCGTACCGCCCATAAAATTATTGATGCCTGCTATGACTTAGGTGTTAACAATATTCTCGCTGAAGTAATGGACGACGTGTTTATCGATTCCTATGACAGAAAAATTATTGACTTTCTCGACCAGATGGCTGATGAACCTCCATATACGATTGGCAACTTAAAACATAAACTTCAAGTGGATCCCACTTCCATTCTGGTCTATCCAGAAGAACATCAAGTAGATAATTTGCGAAACCATTTGGATGAGTACCATGCAGAGATTATTGAACATCGCAAATGGGGAGCACCATTTAATGTAATAGAGATTATCAAAAAAGGCATGAATAAAGCAGTAGGGCTTGAAAAAATTGCTTATTATTTCGATATTCCGAAAGAAAGAATCATTGCCTTTGGTGATGAAGATAATGATTTAGAAATGATTGACTATGCAGGCGTTGGTGTCGCAATGGGGAATGCAATTGATCCACTGAAATCTATTGCTAAACATGTTACTGCAACGAATGAAGAAGATGGTGTTGGCATATTTTTGCAAAGTTATTTAAATATCAGCAAAACAGTAAGCTAACGAACTCTATGTATAGCTGATTCATTATAATCCATACTAAGGGTGAACGTTTAACGTTCACCCTTTTCAACTATACAGGAGGAAAATTATGAACAATTCGAATCAAAGAGTGCCATCAAAAAAGCCCAACCTTGAAAAAGGACAGAAGAATGAGCAGGTTTCTGAAAAAAAATTTACAGATAAAGCGCGGAAAAAACAAGAAGCAGATAATCATAATGTAGGCGGTTTTTAATCAAATTTATCACTTCTGATTTTTAAAGCTGCCGTTTATAAAATGCAATGATACATGGCGGATTATTTTATCCTTCGACTGGATGGAGTAAATCCGTCTTTTCATGCTTTTTACTTTTTAAATTACTGTTTATCTGCTAATATGATGGTAAGTATGAACAAAGAAGGAGCGAGTTTTAATGGCAATTCGTATCGAGGGCACTCCAAACCCGAACGCAATGAAATTCACATCTGACAAACTGATATTTGAAGGCACAAAAAGCTTCTCACTTATGCCAGGAAACACGAGTGAACATGAAATTTTAAATGAATTAATGAAAATTGATGGTGTTGATAATGTTTTTGGCTATCAAAATTTTATAACTGTAAATAAACTATTCGATGTTGAATGGGATAGCCTATCACCAAAGGTTGTTGAATTACTGGAAAATCATGGCTATTAAATACATAGCTTGATCTTAATGCAGATTATAAAAAAACAGTTCTAATTTATCGCTTATGGACGATAGATCAGAACTGTTTTTTATTACCGCATTCTTATAATAATATTCCTTTAACACCTTTATATAATTAGAATGTTTCAAATAACCAATAGTAAACTGCTCTCCCTAACAGTCAGCGCTATAATAGCTGGATAAGGTAAATCTTGTTTGCTTCGCGTTAAAGTTGAGCAGCTATTTAATCCCTATATCAATCGGTATATAATTCGGGTTAATTTCTTCCCCATCGGCTGTCTTGCCGTACATCGTAATAATCGGTGCATCCTTACTTTCAACTGCCTCTTCTGGTAATTGTCCCGTTATTTCGAAGCCAGTCCAGCTTGCCCCTTCCTTCGCTACTTCAATTGACTCCTCGCTTATTAACTCATTCTTTCCCTGCTTCACTGCATAATAAAAGATATTCTCTTTTGCATTAACTTCCCCAGTCAACACAAAGGATGTATCTTCCACTTGAATATCTAAATTTCGGAAGGAGACGGAAACTTCCTGCTGAGTATCCCCATTCCGTTCAGCTGGCGCAGCCTCTTCCCCACATGCAGCCAGTAAGAATAGAAACATAATGGCTAAAAGATATCTTACTTTCACTTTTTCACTAATCCTTTCTAAAGGATCCATATACCCCCGTAGTCTCAACCACGTTTGTAAAGGCCTCTGGATCAACCTCGTTTACTATTTTTTCTAAATCATAAAGTTCATATCTTGTGATTACAAGGTAAAGCATATTTTTATCCGTCTTAGTGTAGGCACCCTTCGCAGGCAGAATTGTAATTCCGCGAATGAGCTTATCATGAATTGCTTTTTGCAATGCCTCTGCTTTTTGAGTAATAATCATAACTGTCAATTTTACATGTCTAGTATGAATAGCGTCAATAACCCTTGTCGTTACATAGAGTGCCACCAGTGTATACAGCGCATTTGCCGGCTCATATAAAATGCCTGCAAACGCAATAATAACTGCATTCAGCAACATAAAGTAAGTACCCACAGGCTTATCATTCATGCGTGACAAAACCATAGCAACGATATCCATTCCACCTGTTGATGCACCAATTTTTAAAGAAATACCTACACTGACACCAGCAATTACTCCACCAAAGACTGCATTTAATATTATATCATCTGATAATGCAATAATTGGCATGAATTCAAGGAAAATTGTCATAAATAATACGGAGATGATACTATAAATTGTAAACCCCTTGCCAATTTTAAACCAGCCTAAAATAAATACTGGTATATTAAGTAAAAGTAAAAATATTCCTGTTCCAATACTTATACCGATAAAGTCATTGAAAACACTTGATAATAATTGTGCTGCCCCAGAAAATCCACTAGCATAAACATTTGCTGATATCAGGAAAAAATTCAATGATACAGCATTTAATAAGGCACCAATAATTACAACGATAATTCTTTTAGCCTCCATCATAAACATCGCTTACCCTCCAGTTTTTTTTAATCTACTCATTAATAATTTTCATTTTTATTCTGTACTTTGCTTAACAATCCCTTTTAGCGCTTCTACTTGTTTTTGACTAAACGATAAACTAGCTTTAAACTAGAATAAGCATAGCAAATTCAGGATTGGAAGTGAAAAAATGAACGTAAAAATTGTTGCTGATTCTGCTTGTGACTTATCAAAGGAACATTATAACGAATATGACATTGAAATGATACCTTTAAATGTTCACTTAGATGACAAAGCATACGCAGACGTAAAAGAAATTAATCCTAAATCAATCTATGATGCAATGAGAGCCGGAAAAGCTCCGAAAACATCACAGCCTGTACCAGAAGCTTTTAAGTCTATCTTTACCGAATATGCAGAGAAAAATGAGCCACTTGTTTATGTGTCTTTTTCTTCCGAGCTTTCCGGCACATATCAAAGTGCTAAAATTATGGAAGAAATCGTGAAACAAGACTATCCAGATGCTCCCATTCATATTATTGATACCAAATGTGCCTCTATTGGCTATGGTCTAGTCGTTCTATATGTTGCTAAGCTTGCAAAGAACGGTGCTTCCGTTAAAGAAATTGTAGAAGCAGCAAATTATCAAGCGGAACATATGGAACATATCTTCACGGTAGATGACCTTGAGTATCTATACCGCGGTGGCCGGGTCAGTAAAACATCTGCTTTTATTGGCGGCTTGCTGAATATTAAACCAATACTCAATGTGGAAGATGGCAAGTTAGTTCCAATCGAAAAACTGCGCGGTTCCAAAAAAGTCCTTAAACGAATGCTTGAATTAATGGACGAACGTGGTTCCGACTTTAAAAATCAGATTATCGGAATCAGCCATGGTGATGATTTGGAACGAGCGGAAGCACTATCTGAACTAATTCAAGAAAAATACGGTGTAGAAAAAAATAATATCGTAATTGAATTGGTTGGTTCGGTAATAGGGGCACACTCTGGTCCAGGAACACTCGCACTTTTCTTTTCTGATAAACCAAGATTAGGATAATCGAAGGGAAAGAGGCAGGGGGATTTATCCCTGCCTCTTTCATTACTTCGCTTCACGTTTTTTTTGTTTAATTGTTAAAAACACGACTCCGACAATAAAGATTACCATAACTCCAATTACAATTGAAAGAAAGCCCCAATTAATGCCTTCGTTATTTACTACCTCATATACTTCAACTGATTCTCGGGGAATACCAATCCGATGATTGCCTTCCTCATTTTCCCGGACGAGATTATCTTCTAAATAACCACGAAGCATTTTATCTGATCCAATATCCGTTACATCAATATAACTGGATTCTGTCCCGTTATTAATCGTAATATACATTGTTTGCTCTTCATATGTACGCTTAAAAACGGTCATCGCACCACTGGATTCAACTATTTCAAAGTCACCCTTGCGAAGCGCCGGGAACTCTTCTCTCAAAGAAGATATCCGATCATGGAATTCCTTCAGCTCAGGATCACCACTAATAAACGGTACAAGACGCTGAGAATCTTCTGCTTCAGCACCATACATCCCTACTTCAGATCCCTGCAATATCACCGGTGTTCCGGGTGTTGTATACATATAGGTTAAAGCTAATGTCCAAGCAGTTACTGTATTACGTTTGTTTTCCGAAAACTTTTGTGTAAAACGTTTTGAGTATTTATCATCCACAAACACCAGACTCGCATGCTCACCAGCTGCTTTTGAAGCTTCGTAAATTTCAGAGACTGGCTGTTCCGGCTCACTGAATATGTCTGAAATCAATTCACTTAACTCGTAATTATCAATCCCATCAAGTGCTGTTCTTTCAAGGACTTTATCTCTGTTATCAAAATCTTGGTAAGTATCTCCAATCAAATAAATATCATCATAACGGTCTTTTAATGTTTTCGTAAATACTTCAAGGAAATCAACCGAAGATTGCTCAACAGCATGCAGCACTAAGCCATCAATATCTGTCTCTTCCAGCCAAAACGAAGCAGCATCTAGCAAATAATCCTGTACTTCTGGATTGTCCTGGTTTAATTTCACAACTGCATCTGTCCACTCTGGACCTTCTGCGCGATCAGGACTTACCCAATCAGCTTTGTTCGTATCATTGACAATTGGATGTTCCTTAGAGACATGATTTGTCACAAATTCCAGAACAACCTTTATATCGCGTTTATGTGCTTCGGCGACAAGCTCGTCCAAATCCTCAAAGCTTCCAAATTGGTTATCCATATTCATAAAGTCAACAATCCAGTAGCCATGGTAGCCATTATCTGCATTTGCCATGATTGGAGACAGAGCAATGGTAGTTATACCAATATTCTCCAAATCATCCAATTTTTTCGTTATTCCTTCTAAGTCTCCACCATGGTACTTTTTAGGATCGTCTACATCAACATCCTTATCAATTTCATAATTTCCGTTATTAAAGCGATCAACGATAATTTCATAAACTATCTCATCTTCCAGCTCTCTCGTATCAGCAAAAGCTGGTGCAGCATATACATAGGCAACAAAAACTGCAGCCAAACTCATCCATATTAATCTCTTCATTAATCGTTCCCCCACCAATCTAAATATCTATCCTGTTCTATTATTCCCTATCCACAATTTAAGTCAACCACTAAACAGAAATTGTTAAAAAGTATTCAAAAGCTGAAGTGCGCGTTTAGCAACGTACGGACTGGACTGGCGGAGATAAAGGAAACACAGTGAGGGACGAACTGATGTTGACTTATTGTACAGAAGCACAGGAAGTCCGATAGTTGCTGCGCACTGAAGCTAGACGAATGCAAAAGCTGAAGTGCGCGTTTAGCAACGTACGGACTGGACTGGCGGAGATAAAGGAAACACAGTGAGGGACGAACTGATGTTGACTTATTGTACAGAAGCACAGGAAGTCCGATAGTTGCTGCGCACTGAAGCTAGACGAATGCAAAAGCTGAAGTGCGCGTTTAGCAACGTACGGACTGGACTGGGCTGGCGGAGATAAAGGAAACACAGTGAGGGACGAACTGATGTTGACTTATTGTACAGAAGCACAGGAAGTCCGATAGTTGCTGCGCACTGAAGCTAGACGAATGCAAAAGCTGAAGCGACCGTTCAGCAACGTACAAATTAAAAAGGCCATCTCTTCAGAGACGGCCTTTTATATTTCAGTTTAGAAAGAAAGCGGCAGACGGATATAACCAAGAACAAGTACAATAGCTAGTGCAATTACTAACTGAATCCACCATGCTCCTGTCGACTTCCCTTTCTTCGTTTTAACAAGAAGCATTTCCATTGCAGCGATTAACCAGATACCTGCAATCCCTTTTGTTATTGCTTCAGCACCGATTGGCATTGCAAAGTTCTTCAGATAAACATCAAACAGCAAATACCCGCCGGAAATAATAATCAATAGATAGAATAAACGTAAAATCATGTGGACAATTTTAGCGCCTTTTTCATTGTTTTTCTTGTAAAGAACGAAAGCAACTAATAATAGAATTAATCCAACAATCCATGACGTAACATGCATATGAAGCATAAATATAATTCCTCCTCATTTCTCTAAATCTTGAATTTCTCTCACAAATCATCATACCATGTTCTTGTAAAGAAATCATTTGGGAAGCAATACTCCAATTACTCTTCTTCCATTCCCACAATAGCTTTTTGACCCCATGGTGCAATCTTAACAGTAACTATCGCCCGTTTATTATCGCTTAATTGATATTGTTCTTCGTAATTATCGATTCTTTCAATATCATATTCAACATAATGCTTTTTTTCCAGCTCGCCCTTATATTTATATCTCCCTGGAAAAATCACTTCATTTGCATCCGCATTTGGTTTGTCTTCCGTTACACGAATTGGTTCATGGATCTTTGATTGATTTGGCTGCAGCACAACATAAACTCTCTCACCCCGGGCTAATTCACGCTCAATTTCCCACACCTCTTCAGGTATCTCATTAATTTCATAATCTATATATAGAGAATTCCCCTCTTGATAATGGTGTCTGAAGTTGTCTATCCTGCAGAAGCCTTATTTTCGTTCCATAATCATCAATTAGCATATGCTGCACAGCTAAAAGCAATAGCACAGCAGCCTGGACAAAGAGTAAAACATAAAATAGAATTCGTTTCATTCCTTTTCACTCCTTGTGCTTTCATTTACCAGCTTTCTTCGCTGTTTCTCAATATAAAAGCTAATTACAAACAAGAGAATTCCTCCAATGAAAAAGAATAGGGACCGATACAATGCATCCCAGGCATACTGGATATATACTGTAAATGTACTGGCAAGAAAAGCAACTGTACCAAGCAAGACAGACCTCGGATTATCCTTATAATTTCCAATAAAAATCCAGCCAAGTGAAAATAAGAATAAGACAATAATACCAATCAAATAAGACAGCGGCAGAAACATAACTGGTAAAAAGAGAATGAAATCTATAAGTTCTTCCTTTTGATTTTTTCTCAGCTTCCACACAATTCAATTCCGCTGATAATTAAAGCGAGCCATACAATAATAAAGCTCACCTCAAATTGAATCTCTTTATAAAACCAGCTGTCCTGAAGAGCAAACGTCTGATACATTCCAAAAATGAATATTGAAACAAGGCTAACCAGTTTTATCGGTGTACGCTCTGTTTCACTTCGAAGCAGACTGCTAATTAAATAGAGTGGCAGCATGAGCACAATAAACCAGTAATATTGTTCAAATATGCATGTTAACATAACAAGCATCTGAATTGTATAACCTATCGCAAATAAATAACTGTAAAGCCTCCTTTTCTCCATATAGATAAAGTAAGAAAAGCCAAGAAAAAACAGGAGCAGCAACAGCCAATTAAATTCAGAAAAAGCTGCACCATTATAGATTTGTCCTGCTGTCGTGACGAAAATTGCCACTGAAAATAATAAGGGGTGATGATAGATATAATAGAGAATAAGACCAATCAATCCCCAAATTAAAAACGGCCATGCTGAATAAATCGATACGTGATAAATATCTATCACTAAAAGAAATCCAGCCCCAAACACAATGTAGCCTAATACAATAAAGCTGATTCCGAATAGTTCATTGCGTTTTCGATGTAATATATCCCCTAGAACATAGAGGAAAAATGTTACAGCAATAATAAGGATGACCCGGGAAAGATGTGCTTGACGGGCCCAATCTGACATAATAAATGTTAAAAAGCCAAGCCCCGTTAATAATACAGCAAATAAAATAATAATATAATTTGGATTATCTTGTTGCTTTCTTTGTAAGATTTTATTTAATTGCTCATTCGTTATAATTCCCTCTGCTACCCACTTTTTCCCCTCTTGTTCCAGCTCTCGTTTTTTCATATCTCCCCCACCTCTGCTTATTTGCGAATCACTTGTTTCTTTTTATAACTTAGAGTTCGCCAAATCCATTCCAACGGGCCAAAGCGGAATCTTGAAAGCCACCATTTACTCCCAATTATTTGCAGGCTATAAAAAACAATAACAATTAAGATTGCAATGGACGGCTTAATAGAACCATATAGACCGAAACCAATGCCATAAAATAAAATGAAACAAAAGACAGATTGTAAAATATAATTACTTAAAGCCATTCTTCCAACATATTTAAATGGCATAACTATTTTTAATCCCAATGCAGATTGAGATATCAGTGTTATTAAAACAATATAAAAGAGAGCAGACGCTGCTCCGCCAAGATTATCCTGTAAGTAAGAAAGCCACAGTGGATTACCTATACTATATGGTCCCAGCTTTAATAATATAAATAAAAAGAAACTTATTTTCAGCAGTCTCCATAAGGTTTGCTGATGTTTCTGAGGTTCATGCAACCATTGTTTTCTTGCTATATACATGCCTAATAAAAATAAAGGCAACAACGTTATGATAAGTAAAATAAAAGCAATCCCAGAATTTGCGTTAGACCAATCCTGTAAATTTTGCCCCAATATGACAGACAGTTGTGTACTCGAGTAACTCTCTATCGCTTGTGAAATTGCTGTTTCATTTGCTCCCCCAAGCAGATAACGAACCTGGTAGAGACTGATTGTAAAAAAAGAAACACTTCCACCAAGAAGCAGCACGGCCCATAATAAAAGAGTCCGATCTTTTACTTCAATAAAAAACAATAGCAATAATCCAATTAACCCATAGGAAAGTAATATATCACCATGCCATATAAGAAAAGCATGAACCATTCCAATACCAACTAAAATAAGTTGTCTTCGGAATAAAAATGCAGCGTAGTTTATTCCTTTTATATCTAATCTATCTTTCATCAGCTGCCAGCTGAATCCATATAAGATTGAAAACAAGGTGTAAAAGCTTCCTTGAAAGAAAACATCAATGAGCATTTGTATGAACTGTTCTACTGGTTCACTCCAGGCATTCTCTGCACCGCCATACAAAAAGTAAGGTGCTGAAAAAGCACCAATGTTCACTATAAATATACCCAAAATCGCAAACCCTCTAACGATATCAATCCAGACAATGCGATTCTGTTCTTTTACAGGCATCAACTTATTATCCATCCTGTGCGCCTCACCCTTTACTTTCTTTATATATTTATCATTCAATACATTACACTAAAAATCCTGCTATATTCAACTTAATCTTAAAGGCATTTTATTAACTCGACTGCCGCAGCCTATCCGCTACATGAGTTTATCCTGGTCCTCATCTGCAATATCACAGCATAATGAATCCATGTTTATTCGGAATAAGAATGGCTCGTCCATATTATGTTGATGAACGAGCCACTTTTTGTTTAATATTAAGATGATTGTTTAGGCACTTCAATTAACAGCTGTTTGGAAAAGAAATATAAATAGGTTTCTTTCACAGGCTGTTTCCAGATCTTTTCGATGGCCTCCCGGTAAAGCGATAATTGAACTTGATATCGCTTAATCAGCTTTTTCTCTAATTCTGGAGTCAGCTCTCCATCAATTGAATCCGTCTTATAATCTAAAATAATCCAGCCATCTTCTTTCGGAATAAGACAGTCGATTACTCCCTGAATTAAGACCTCTTCCTTGCTGCCGTCCGCAAACTCCGGATAGATATCCTTCGCCTTTAAAGTCAAACTAAAGGGAACTTCCCGATAAATATCCTTTTGTTTCATCATATATTGTGCAATTTGCGTTTGGTAAAAAGCTTCAATTGCTGAAGCGTCAACTGCATCCGCTTCAGTGCGTGTTAATATCTCTTTGCTGACCGCCTTATCAACTTCATGCAAAATCTCTTCTTGATTTAAGGCTTTTTCTAACGGAATATGCTGCATTACAGCATGCATTGCTGTTCCTTTTTCTCCGGCACTTAACGTTTTCTCTTTCTGCATAAAGTTAGGCCGTTTCACTATTGGTGCTTTATAATTTTCTACTAGCTGATTACCACTATACTCGTCAAAAATCTCTTTTTGCCGTTTAATTTCTGTAACTGTCTGTTTTGCTCTTGTAACGGTTGCTTTTCGATATGGATATTCATAATCTAACCGAGTTTCTACATATTCGTTTAATGTTTCATTTTCAAGCGGGAACTGCTCCCAGTTTACGAGTCTCTTTCGCAGCCCTGCATTCTCTTGCTCCACATTTACAGTTAAATTTGTAAGCTCACTCGCATGAATCACCGAGATTTTCCACTTTGAGGGATCAGCAGTAATATCAGTCAAAAGCCCATCTGGCAGATTCCCATTTCGAAAAATCTCGTTTTGCTCATGACGTATTAGCGCCGGCCCTATCCAATCTAAATATGTTTTCATTTCCACCCTATAATGTGCCGGAAGTACCCAATCCTGATGTTCAATGATTTCCTGCCATTTATCTAGTTTCTTTTCAACAGAATTTACATTCCCAACCATCACCAGTTTTTCCTTTGCACGGGTGAGCGCAACATATAAGACACGCATTTCCTCTGCCAATTGCTCACGTAACTTTTGATTTTTCACTGCTTCGAAATAAAGAGTAGTATAGGAAATACGCTTTATCGGATCGATATATTTTGTGGCGAATCCAAAGTCTTTATGAAGAAGATATTTCCCTTTTAAATCCATCAGGTTGAACTGTTTATCTATCGCGCCCAGAATGACAATAGGGAATTCAAGCCCTTTACTTTTATGAATGGTCATAATTCTTACAACATCTTCCTGTTCACTAAGTGCACGAGCAGCTCCTAAGTCGTCGCCTCTCTCCTCCATTCTTTCAATAAAACGCAGGAAACGGAACAGCCCACGGAAAGTGGTAGCTTCAAAGCTTCTTGCCCGGTCATAAAGTGCACGCAGATTTGCTTGACGTTGCCTGCCACCAGGCATTCCGCCAACAAAGTCATAGTAGCCTGTCTCTCGATAAATCTCCCAGATTAATTCAGATAAAGCTCCCTCACGTGAAGCGGTGCGAAATTCGATCAGTTTATGAAGGAAAAACTTCGCTTTATCAGCCGTTTCATTCGTATGAGATTTTTCATAGTCCTGTAAAGCCTCATAAAAGGAACCTAAGCGATTTTCCAGCCGGACTTTTGTCAACTCATCTTCATTCATGCCGACAATAGGTGAGCGTAAAACAGATGCAAGTGGTATATCCTGTCGCGGATTATCAATCACTTTTAATAAACTAATCATAATTTTAATTTCTATTGCTTCAAAGTAACCTGTTGCAACCTCAGCATAAACAGGAATGCCCTGTTTCTTTAATTCATCAACAATCGTTGGAGCCCATGTCATGGAACGCATTAAAATAACAATATCACGATACTGTGCTGATCGCTGGCGACCTGTTTCTTTATCAACTACTTCAAAAGGAGCGACATCATCCTCTTTACCAATCCATTGCTTGATTTTTGCTGCATAAGCCCGCGCCTCGAGTTGTGCCTTTTCAAGATCCTGAAAGTTTTCTGCTTCCTCATCTTCCGGCTCTGGCTCTTCTCCCTTTTCTCGGTCAATTAATAGTAACTCTGCTTCTGGATCTGGCAGCGGGAAGTCATTATAACTCATATTTCCATAAATCAGCTCTGCATCTTTATCATAAGCAATTTCGCCAAGCTCCTCATCTAGTACCTGTCTAAAAATATAATTCGCTCCGGCTAGCACTTCCTCCCTGCTTCGGAAATTCCTTGCGAGATCAATCCGTTTTCCTGGGTCTTCCTCTGTTGCAAATCGTTTATATTTTTCTATAAAGAGATTTGGCTCGGCATGTCGGAAGCGGTAAACGCTTTGCTTTACATCGCCAACCATAAAGGTATTCCCTGGTCCCTCTTGTTCACTTACTAAACGAATAATTGTTTCTTGTACAAGATTCGTATCCTGATACTCGTCAACGAGCACTTCTTTAAATTGATTTTGGAAATGAAGCGCTACGCTTGATGGTACTGGCTCTGTTTCGTTTCCACTATCATCGAGTAAAAGCTGTAAACAATAATGCTCTAAGTCTGAAAAATCTACAATTGCTTTTTCACGTTTTATTTGGGTAAAGCCTTGATTAAATTGCTTTACAAGCTCTGTTAGTTTTTTTACAACTGGGTATAACTCACGCATATCTTGAATATGGTTCTCTAGTGCACGATTAAACCAGTTTTTCGTCATGTCTTCCCATTTCTTCTTATAGTTTTGACGCAGTTTTTTTACAAGTTCCTTTTTATCTTCATTACAATCCATCTTTTTCCCTGGAAGTCTGCCAAATTTATAGGCACTCATAAACTTCTGCAGATCTCCCCAGGAGTCAAGGTAACTTTCTGCTTGTTCTAAGCCTTCAAGCTCTTTCATAAGCGTATCAACATATCCGTAAGGCCCATCAGCTTCCCTCGCAATTTCCAATGCCTGCTGCATTTGTTCCCTCAGACCTGTAAACTTGCTTTTTACTTCATATTTAAGTATCTCAAGAAATTCGAGTTCTTCCTCCTGCCAGTTTTCTGGTATATTATAAACGGCCGCTAAGGAATCCAGCCATTGTTCCGGCCATGGATTTTGAACGGAGAATTCATACAAGTCCAATATCAGTGACTCTACCTCAAGATCACTGCGATCACTGGAAAAGCGGTCGACTACAGCAAAAAACTCATCTGCACTTTCAGCTCCGTACCATACTTCAAATAAGTCATCAAGGACATCTTGTTTAATTAAATCAATTTCCATTTCGTTTGCAATTCTAAATCCCGGGTCAATATCTAATAAATACGCATATTCTTTTACAACATTTAAACAGAAGGAATGCAATGTTGAGATAGAAGCGCGCTGCAATAGTGATAATTGCTTTTTTAAATGAATCGAACTTGGATCCTCTGCTAATGCTTTTTCCAATGCACTGCCAACACGATTGCGCATTTCCTGAGCAGCTGCATTTGTAAATGTTACAACAAGGAGCGCATCGATATCCATTGGATTTTCCTTATTTAAGAGCTTCTGGATAATTCTTTCTACCAGTACAGCCGTTTTTCCTGAACCAGCTGCTGCAGCTACGAGAATATTGCTTCCTGATGAGTAAATTGCATCTTCCTGCTCTTTTGTCCACTGTACCATTAGTTTTCCTCCTTCCCTGCTATTTTTTCAAGTACTTCCTGTTCCTTCATATCCTTTAAACGATGGAAGCTATTTTCTTCTAGCCCTGTATCAAATTGGCAAACAGAGAGGAATGGACAGTACGTACAAGCTATTTGTTGTTTATATTGATATGGATTCAGCTCTACAGATCCGGCAGTAATTTCAATGCCAGCATGGTGGATGAGCTGATGAATATATTTTTGTAAATCATTAAAGGTTTCGCTGTTTGCGACCTGAGATGAACTATAAAAACTTCCATCTTTCTTTAAGGCAACAGGCAGCATATCACTATAACCTGTTTCTAAAGCAGTATCCATTTTCCTTACGATTTGTTCGTCCGAAAGCAGAAGCCCCTTCATTTTATATTTCTTAAATAATTCTTCTTCAATTTTCATTGCCTCTAAATCAGGTTTTTCACTAATCATTGGGTTATGCACATGGAAGTAAAGCACACCAGCCGGTGTCGCTTCCATGCCCAGCCAGGATTCTGCTTGAGAGATGACAACATTTAAATAAGTCAGCATCTGCAAGGCCAGTCCATAATATACTTCAACTAAGTTCAAACCTCTTGAGCTAGATTTATAGTCAATAATCCGCAAAAAGAGTTCATCTTGATTAAGTGCCTTATCAACCCGGTCAATTCTTCCTTGAAGAATCAACTCAAAACCATTTGGCAGCTGCATCGTTAATGGATCTAATTTATCTCTTTCTCCAAAGCCCAGTTCAAGGCCCACCGGTGAGAAATTACTCTGTCTTGCCTGCTCACTCAATATATATGTGGCTCTGGAAATTATTTCTTCCAGCTTTTGCTGAATATATTTATAGCGATTTGAGCTGTGCAAGATCTGATGTTGTAAAATTGGAGCTAATCGGCCAATAGCTCGATTTGCGTAAGCAGTAGAATCCTTTTTTGTCAGCTGTGAAAAGTCTCTGCCCTCTACCTGAATCCATTCTGTAATAATCTTTAATGCTTCATGGAAGAGCTGGCCAATATTTGGTGCATCCAGTTTATAAGTCTGGCGTTCATTTAACTTCAAGCTGTACTTTGCAAAGTGCTGATAAGAACAGCGATAATACGTTTCGAGCCTGCTGACACTTGCTTTAATTTTCTTCGGATAAAGGTTTTCTACCGTCTCCTCCGATAAATCAATCGGCTTATTTTCATAAAAGAGTCCTTGCAATACACGATAGGCCGTACTATGCTTCGGCTCATGCCCTACATACCAATTGAGCACATGCCACCAAACATCTGATAACGGATAGCCCCGGCGATGTCGTGCAAGCTGAGCAGTTAGTGCAGATCTTGTTTTTCCTGGAGTTGTAATAAACCTTTTCGCCTCAACAAGCTCATCAGGGTCTTGAAGCAGAATATGCTCTTTCGTGTCAGGAAAAAGATCCTCAATACGTTTAATAAGCTGTGAAGGCATTTTTCCTTTACCCTCTGCATCACTTAATGTATAGCTGATTTTTAAACTTTCTTCAGCCACTGTAAAGGCTAAGTACATATAGAAATTATCATCAAGCAATTGTCTTACACTGTTTTCCGCAAGCGCAATGCCATTTTCTTGCAAAAGCTCTCTTTCTCGTTCATTGATTATTCCATCTGCTGGCGGCTTCATTGGCCATATACCATCATTTACCCCTAAAAGAAAGGCGGTTTTGACTCCTCCGATTCTAGAACGATCTATCGTGCCCACAATTACGTGGTCCATACTTGGCGGCACATGAGCAAATTCCAAGGTTTCTAAACCTGCATGCAATGATGCTCTGAATACTTCAAAACTTAATGTTTCTTCCCCTGCCATTTCCACTAATTCATCTAACACTTGGATGACTGCATTCCAGACCTGCTCTTGCTCACGTGCTTTTTCAATTTCTCCTTTTTCATCATAATCTTCCCTGAGTACTTCAAGCCGCCTCGGTGCACCGACTTTTTCTAATAGGTGATATAAAATAGCACAGCGTTCCCTGACTGTAACAGCGCTTCTAATCTCTTCATCAAAGTCTTGCAAAGCCGTAACAATCTGTTTGCGGTACGCATTAATACGTGTCTGTGTCGCCTTTTCTGCATCTGTTTGACTCGCTTGTTCAAACCCGCGAAAGCGTTGGAATTTCCATTCCTCTTCACCAAACCACCGCTCTCTTGTACGAATACCATATTCCAGAATATAATTTTCCAATTCATCAATTGCATCTATTGTTAATGGATATTTTTTATCTGTCTGTGGGATAAATCCTGTTTTTAATACGCGAAACACAGTATCATAACGCCAGTTACCTTCGACAACATCAAATATGGAACGAATAAATTCGATCAGCGGATGATGAAGCATTGCTCTTTTTTCATCAATAAATACTGGGATACCATGATCTGTAAATACTGTTTTTATAAGTTCGTGGTATACCTCTGCCTCTCGCATGAATACAGCAAGATCACGAAAACGATAATCGTCTTCTCGAACAAGTCGGAGAATTTCCTGAGCCGCACCTTCTACCTCAGCTCGTGGGTGTACTGCTTCTGCTATTTCAATTGGCACATTTCCTTCAAAGGCTGGTGCAGGCCGCGTATCAAAATACTTTTCTAAATGGAGAAAATAAGTTTTATCCTTTAATCCTCCATTTTTGGGTTCGAGCATGAGATGTTCATCAAGTGGTATCTCATTTTCCTCAGCAATATCCATCAGTTTATGATAGGTTTCCTTTGTTTGATAAAATAAATCGAGTTCGTGCATCGCTTCGTTTGGATCATCTAGCGTAAGCGTTACAGTGACACTTTTACATTTATTCAACAGCGCTTCTACGACAGTCAGCTCATTTGGTGTAAATTGATGGAAACCATCCAAATATATTTCTGCATTTTCAAGATAACGCGAGATTTTGATTTTCTCAGCAAGCAGCTGCAACTGATCTTCACTGTCTATATATTGATTCTCCAGGTTTTTTGTCAGTCTATCATAAATATAAAGGAGATCTTTCAACTTCTTCTCAAGCGAAACTTCAGTAGGCTCTTTATGTACAAACTTGTCCATATGCGCAAGCTCGAGCTCAAGCATCTCAGGAGTAATCTGATATCGTTTAAACTCTGTAATCATGCCTTCAAGCTGTTCCAAGAAACCTTGTTTTTCTAAAGCCTTTTTAAAGGTAAGCCAATCACCTTGTTTCTCCTCAATTATTTTCCGCAACATCATTTGAATTCCGACTGAACTGATAAATTGCCGTGTTCCTCCTCCAACTTCTTGCAAGATTCTCCAGGCTAAGCGGGAAAAGCTGGCAACCTGCGCACGGATACTCCCTTGTATGCCTTCATCAGTAAATAATTCCTGTTCCTGCTGAAAGGTCATTTGGTCTGGTACAATATAAAAAATCGGTGCTCCAATTGGGCTCTCCGTTAATTTTTTTCTAATTTCACTAAGTACAATCTCACTTTTATTTGTTCCTGATCTTCCGGTAATAAATCGGATTCCCATAAAGCCCCTCCTTATTCGTTTTCTAATCCATTTATTCATGCAGCACTACATTTTTTAAAGTTCATCTTGCTAATTTGATGCCTGCTTCTCTTTGACACCAATGTTACCTAGGCTTTTCATCCACCTAGAAACAAGAGACATTCGGCGGACTCGAATCCAACGCGAACGAGCTGTTGTTAAAAAGAGCTCTTATCTCCATCATATCAGAGATAAAAGCCCTATCCTAACGTTTTATTTCTTATCCATATCGGGATAATTCTTTTCGACAATTCTATTCTGCAATCTTCTTTCTAAATATTTTCCTATGCCCCAGAATAAACCAATTCCGATAAGCACTACAATTGTTTTCATTGGATTTTTCGCAAACTCCATAATAGAAGAACCAACATAGGAAATAGAGAATATCATCACTGTTTTTCCAAGAAGCACTGCTAAAATAAATTGTTGTGAGCTGACCTTTGAGAGTCCTGCTACCACGTTTATGACAGCTGATGGTGAAAAAGGAAAACATAACAAAAGGAATAACGGACCAAAACCGTGACGTTCTACCCAGTCTGTTACGCGAGAGACCTGTTTATTGCTTATTATTTTTCTTTCCACCCATTTAACATTTCTCAGCTTCCTAATAAGATAAAAGACAATAATAGCTCCTGCGCTCGCACCAATCCATGAATAGAGAAATCCTTCTAATAGACCGTATGCAGCCGCATTTCCCAATACAAATACAATTAATGGCAAAAACGGTAAAAAGGCTTCAATAAATGGCAATAAGATTCCTGGCAGCGGGCCAAGTCCTTCGTATTGATTTAATAGCTGTTGAATAAAATCATCTAATTCCTGGCTCTCTAGTTTGGTTCGCCAGTTCTGAAAGGTAATGGTGTAAAGTAACATTTAACTCAATTCTCCTCAGTCTACATAGCACACGTTTCCTTTATTTTAAAGTATTACGCTAAAAATGCCTAGTAAAATAGAGATTAATTTGCCACTTTCTCTTCATAATATATTTTTGTAGTTTTTTTTTCACTTTTAGCATATAATGAAACGGAAACACACGTTCTATTTATAAGGAGAGTTGATTATGCGTTTTCTAACTGAAGAGGAATATGCAATTGCCTCAAGATTTCTTTTTCTTTCAATGGCCATCGTGGTAATCAGACAGGACATTTCCCATGTTGAAAATGGTCCCTTTAAAATCAAAGAGCCATATCTGGGACTTTTAAAGAAAATAGAATCTCAAACATTGGAGGAGCGCAAAGAACTAAGAAAGGTAATGAATAAACAAAAAATTGATGTAGTCACCTTGAATAAGAATGACTCCTTTTCTTCCTTTTTATTTCTTTGTCAAGGCCGGGAAGAAAAACGCAATTTTTTTAATCCTTCCATTCGCAAAAAAGTTGAAGCAATTATAGAAGAACATCTGTCTAATGCCCCTAAAATGGTTCAAACTCAAGCTGATTCTTTATATACTTGATACGATTATCAAGTAAAAATCTGAATTGTGCGGTGCGGCGTATTTGATTTAAAATCGAACCGTAAGAAACATCCAGATTAACTTCTTTACCATTTTTAAAAAGTATCTCTGTTCTGCCTTCATCTGTTCGACTAATTCTATCAACATGAGAGTGAGCAATCCAGGAGCATTTGGGGCTAGTCGGGGAGTATGTAGGAAAGAAATACATCCCACTTGCAGGATCAATCGAGACGGGAACTTTATGAGTTAATCCGCATACATCGCGGGTGCCCTCCTGTCTCCCTTTCAGACTTGATCCGAAGAACTTACACGCTTCATCGATGAGTTTACTTGGGGAGTTATTACTAATGTACTCTATCTTTTCCTCTAAAATATAACTGATAGACTTGCCTCCCTCATCACGGCTGGAGATAATTGCCATTGTTAAAGGAGTTATTTCATGAGCACTAGTGAAAAGTTGTTTTTCCATAAAGTTTCTTCCCTTCTAATAAATTGAAGAGAAAGTGGCTTATAGATTCATAATAACAAAGACCCAGTAAAAAGGAAAGGGAAAAAAGTAAATTTTAAGAAAAGTTATATTAATTCCTCAATATACCTCCTGCTCTTTCCCTTTCTTTGATTTTCAATGTAATGGAACAGAAAAATTAATTAATATAACAGGTTAATAAAGTCTTCTTTTGAAATTTTGCCCAAATAATGAGAAACAGGGAAATCTTCAAGTGCTTCATCAATTACTTTTCGATCATGACGCAGACCAATCAGTTTATTTTCAAGTTCAGCAACTTCGCCAACACCAAAGAAATCACCAAAAATAGTACAATCTTCAATCAATCCATTTTTCACATTCAAGCGGACATCAACAAGACCTGCTGGAAATTTATACGATTCTTGGATATTAAAAGCAGGAGACTTTCCATAATTCCATTCCCAATTTTGATAACGATTCTTAGAAATCTCATAAATATTATCCCAATCCTCTTGTGTAAGCACATATTCAGGAACATCTTTTACATCTTCCACATCAAATACATGTTTTAGGATTAGCTCTTTAAATTCATCCATCGTTATTTCTTCTTCAAGAAACTCGCTGATATTAGCAACCCGGCTTCTTACAGATTTAATTCCTTTTGATTCAATTTTAATTTTTTTCACCTTAAGTGCCCTTGAAAGCTCTTCAATTTCGGAATTCAGCATTAAAGTACCATGACTGAACATACGCCCTCTTGTTGAAAACATCGCATTTCCAGAAATTTTACGACCATTTACTGCAAGGTCATTTCTTCCCTGCAATTCAACTGGAACACCTTTTTTATTTAAAGCATCTACTATCGGCTGAGTGAACTTTTGAAAGTTTTGGAAGCTTTCTCCGTCATCCTTTGTAATGAAACTGAAGTTCAGATTTTGTTCATCATGATATACTGCCCCTCCACCTGAAAGACGACGAACAACCTTTATGTTGTTAGCTTCCACGTAATCCGTATTAATTTCTTCAATTGTATTTTGGTTGCGCCCAATAATAATTGAAGGTTTATTTACGTAAAAAAGTAAATACGAATCCTTTTCACCAAAATTTTGTAAAATATATTCTTCAATTGCAAGGTTAATCATCGGATCTGTAATCCCTTTATTGTCGATAAACTTCATGTTAGTTCCTCCTCGTTTGTTTCATTCCCATTATTAGTTTAATGCAAAAAAATTCTTAAATCAATGAATAGCAAGGATGAATTCCCTTTACCTGCTGCTATAATACAGTTTACATATGCATCCATTAGAGCTTCTATAAAACAAATTTAAAAATGTTGTAACACAGTATTGACACAACACATACTGTTATATTACAATGGTTTTAATTACAAATTAACAAATAAACATATGAGGAGGATTCACATGCTTGGTCTAGTTGAGTTTTTCAAGAGCTTACCGAAGAAAAAGTGTCACCAATGCGGAAATAACATTGTTGAGAAAGCAGATTGTTATGGCAATGTTTGTGATGAATGTGATCACCCTGCACTGTAATTACAGCACATATATTTGTTTATTTCGTTAGTTTACACTCAATATTTTTAGTTTCTATCTGTATTACAACACCATATTTCTCTCATTGACAGCTATAAATAATAGCTGTCCTTTTTTATTTAACACAACTTTCGCATGAATTAATTGTGTAAAGGTACCTTATCCTATCATTCTTTCAAGACTTCATGCATGCAGAAAGCTTCTAAACCGTATTTTAAGTGAACTCCTGATTATCTTAATTCAGTACTTTGCAGACTCCTTTGGACAATCGCAGCCCGAATACACTTCGCTTTCCAGGGGCGGCTGGTGAGTCACTCGTGCTAATGCACTCGCAGTCTCACCGAGGCCTTTCCTCCCCTAGGAGTCTCCGTGTATTCGGGTTGCTTCGTGCTGATTAGCTTATTTTGCATTCTAATTATAGTTATAAAAAAGTGGCTCCTTATCTTAAGCTAGCAGCTAAAATGTCTTTATGTGTATACATTAAAATAGTCTCACAGAAATAAACTTGCATATCTGCTGCCAAAATTCAATGAAATAACTATTTGTTTATCCGGGGAGCATTCCAAATGCCCCAAGACTCCTGCAGGAAGAGAGGCCTAGATGAGACCATGGAGTGCATCAGCACGGAAGGGGCTCATCAGCCGCCTGCGGAAAGCGAAGGGGCATTTGGAATGCGGACCTTCAGCAGGATAATCAAACAGCAAAACGAACATTACTCTGAATTAAGGTAATCAGGACTTTGTATCGAAACCTGACTGCTTTAATTCAGAGCAATGCTTGCTTAAGAATCGCACCCGTTAAAATCGAGGGTATTCGGACTGCGGACTTCCATTAAAATAGAAAGAAAGTAAAACGAAAGAAATCCTAAATTAATCAGCATTTTAACTCAAAATAAATTTTATTTCACTTGTGTGAAAGTTAAGTTAAATGTATTATAATTACTTAGAGTACCGAAATAATAAGTACAGGGGGAAATTTTATGACGACTAGTACAGCGAAACCTTTTAAGCGTTCGGAAGTACCTGAAGAACAAACATGGAAGCTGAAAGATTTATTTTCAAGTGAAACGGAATGGGAAGAAGAACTTGCTGCTGTTCAAGCCGATGTGGACAAAGTAACAGCGTATAAAGGAAAAGTTTTAGAAAATGCTGGAGCCCTTTTAGAAGCTATTCAAACACTTGAAGCATATCAGCAGCAAGTTATTCGTGTAGCAGTTTACGCGAGCCTAAAAATCAGTGCTGATGGTTCCGATCCAGCGAATCAGGCAAATGCGGCTAAAGTATCCAGCACAATGGCAAAAATCAATGCAAAGCTAGCATTCTTCCGTTCAGAACTAAACGAGCTTACAGAAGAAAAAACTGCTGCGTTCTTAATGGCCGAGCCTGGATTAAAGGCATATAATAAATTCCTTCAGGATGTACTTGAGGAAAATGAATATAAACTGGCACCTGAAATTGAAGAAACACTAGCAGCACTCAGTGAAGTACACGGAGCACCGCATAACATTTACCAACGTACAAAAGCTTCAGATATGCAGTTTACATCTATTAAAGATGCGGCTGGCAATGAGCTTCCAATGTCTGAGGCATTATACGAGGACCGCTATGAATTTACAGCGGATACGACAGCAAGAAGAAATGCCTATCAATCTTTTACAAATACATTAGATCAATATAAAAATACCTTTGCTGCCGTTTATGCAACAGAGATTTCAAAGCAGGTCACTATTTCCAAGCTTCGGAACTATTCATCTGTAACAGATATGCTGCTTGCACCACAGCAGGTTACACAGGATATGTATCACAATCAGCTCGATGTCATTGGAAAAGAACTTGCACCACATATGCGCAAATATGCAAAATTAAAGAAAGAAAAGCTTGGGCTGGATGAATTGCGTTATTGTGATTTAAAGGCACCATTAGATCCAGATTTCAATCCTTATACAAGTTATGAAGAAGCTTCAGAAACAATACTGAATGCATTAGAAGTGATGGGTCCTGAATATAGTGAAATCATGAAAAAGTCACTTGAGGAGGGCTGGGTTGATCGTGCCGATAATATCGGCAAAGCAAATGGGGCATTTTGCTCCAGTCCGTATGGCGTTCACCCATATATTTTAATTACGTGGACAGATACAATGCGCGGTGCATTCGTGCTTGCACATGAAATGGGACATGCAGGCCATTTCTACTTGGCGGGAAAAAATCAGTCCCTGCTTAATACACGTCCTTCCACTTATTTCGTTGAAGCACCTTCAACATTAAATGAGTTATTATTAGCTGAACATCTGATGGAGCAAACAGATGATGTTCGAATGAAGCGTTGGGTGATTACACAATTACTTGGAACATATCATCATAATTTCATCACTCATTTACTTGAAGGTGAAATGCAGCGCCGAATTTATCAGCTAGCTGAAAACGGTGTTCCCTTAACAGCGGATGTACTATGTGAGCAAAAACTGGAAACAATTAAAAACTTCTGGGGTGACAGTGTTACGTATGACGATGGTGTCGGCTTAACGTGGATGAGACAGCAGCACTATTATATGGGACTCTATCCGTACACTTACTCTGCAGGTTTAACTGTTTCGACCGCAGTTGCCCAAACAATTAAAGTAGAGGGACGTCCTGCAGTCGACCGTTGGCTTAACGTGCTAAAAACAGGCGGGACATTGAAACCAGTTGATTTAATTAAGCTTGCAGGCGTGGATATGTCAACACCTGATCCAATTAAAGTTGCCGTTGATTACGTAGACTCACTCGTAGATGAACTTGTCAAAAGTTATGAAAATGAATAAGTTTTGTCAACAACAGATTTAAAGAGTGCCTTCCACAGGCGCTATGCCTGACACACTACTAAAAAGCAGCAGGCGGAAATTCCGTCTGCTGCTTTAATCTATTGTTTTACATATTTCAACGCTTCTATTGCAGCTTCTTTTCCATTTGCAATACAGTCTGGAATACCTGCCCCGTCATAAGAACTCCCTGCAATTTGCACCCCTGCAAGTTCAGATGCAAGCTGTTCGCGTACACGCGCAACAAGCTCGTTATGACCTACATTATATTGTGGGCGTGCATTTTTCCACCGAGTAACAACTGCAAATTCAGGATCAGATTTTATCGTCATTACTTGCTGCAAATCTTCAAGTACAGATGCAGTTAATTCGTCATCTGTCAGCTCCATAAATTCCTGCTTGTGTGGCTGACCGACATACACACGAAGCAATACCTTGCCTTCTGGCGTAGTAGTTGGCCATTTTTTATTTGTCCACGTACAAGCCGTCATCTCGATTTCACCTTCACGAGCAACCTGGAACCCTGTACCTTCAAGCTCATTTTCGATTGCAGCTTCATCAAATGCCATAACAACATTAGCTGTAGAAATTGCAGGTATTTGCTCAAGTTCCTTAGCAAATGGATAACCTGAAAGCATCGCTGGCACTGCTGTGTGCTGGGTGGCAATAATTACCGCAGCAGCTTCAAGCTTATCTCCATTATTTAATACAGCTTCATAGCTTTGTCCTTTTTTCTCTATCTGTTCTACTGCTGTTTCTAATAAAATTGTTCCATCCGCAAGTTCTTCTTCAAGATGATAAATTAAAGTTTCTAATCCTTCTTTAAAGGAGAAAAACATGCCGCCAGCTTTTTTAGGTTTATCGCCTGCTTGTGCTGGTGGAAAGCTCGCTTGTAAGCCTGCCATCACACTGCCGTATTTTTGTTCCAATTGATAAAATAAAGGGTATGTTGCCATTAGACTCATTTCATCAATATCACCAGAATGGATTCCGGAAAGCATTGGTGAAATTAAGCGGTTCACTGCCTCATCTCCAAAGCGGCGGCGCATAAACCTTCCAAGAGATTGCTCCTCTGCTTGCTCTCCCTTTTCAATTGCCGGTTCGGCAAGCGCACGCTTTTTCCCTTCTTCTGTAAAAATTTCAGTTTCCAGTATAGCTCTCTCTTCTTTAGGAACCCCCATAAATGTTCCGGCCGGCATTTTATGTAATTTGCTGTCTGCAAGAATATAAGACTGGCCCGTTTCATTAAATATCATTTCTTGCTGCAGTCCAAGCTCTTTCGTAAGCTCCATAATCGCTGGCTTACGGGATAGCAGTGAATCAGGTCCCTGTTCAATCGTATAGCCATCACGCTTCATTGTTCTAATCTTTCCTCCAAGCCGCTCACTTGCTTCGATAAGCTTCACTTGATAAGGAAGGTTCAAACGCTGAATTTCCTTTTGTAAATAAAAGGCGGCGGATAAGCCTGTTATACCGCCGCCTATTATTAATATATTACGCGTTGACATTCGCATCACGCTTTTCATGTTTTAAAATTACATTTGCTAAAGTTTCTATGAATAATGGATCAACGTTCGGCATTTCTGGGCGATAGTATTTCGCACCAACTTCATCACATACAACTTTACATTCGTAATCATTATCATACAAAACTTCTAAGTGATCCGCAACGAAGCCTACTGGCGCATAAACGAATGAACGATAACCTTTTTGTTCATATAAATCACGAGTTAAATCCTGAACATCTGGTCCAAGCCATGGATCTGGGGTATTTCCTTCACTTTGCCAGCCAACTTCATAGTTTGTAATACCAGAAGCCTGAGAAATTAACTGAGCTGTTTCTTGCAGCTGCTCTGGATATGGGTCACCATTTTGTAAGATTTTTTCTGGAAGACTGTGTGCAGATACAATTAATACTGCTTTTTCACGTTCCTCTTCAGACATTCCATCGTAAATGCCTTTGATGCCTTCAGCCCAGAATTGAATAAATCCTGGCTCTTTATACCAGTCAATCACTGAAGTCAGTTTAATACCATGCTTCTCAGCTTCTTCTGCAGCACGCTCATTGTATGATTTCACACTGAACGTTGAATAATGCGGTGCTAATACAATTGAAACTGCTTCTTTAATGCCATCTTTATTCATCTCAGCAACAGCATCTTCAATAAATGGAGCAATATGCTTTAGGCCAATATAGACTTTATATTCTACATTGTCCTGCGATTCATTAAGTTTAGCTGCAAGTGAATGTGCTTGATCTTCTGTAATCTTCGCAAGCGGCGAAACACCGCCAATTGCTTTGTAGCGATCTACTAAATCCTGCAATGCTTCTGGTTCAGGTTTCCTTCCATGGCGAATATGTGTGTAATAGGCTTCAATTTCCTCTTCTTTTGTTGGAGTACCATATGCCATTACTAATAAACCTTTTACTGTTTTTCCCATGTTTCTACACCTCAATTTTAAATTTAATCCAGTTCAAAATCAGTATTGCCTAATTGAACGCGATTGATAAAGTGAAATTTAACTTTATGAAAATGTTACGATGACGGTTAAATAAACCGGGCTTAAACTGGAAGCTGCTATCTGCCTTTGAGAATCTAACTGCCAATTAAACCGCGATAAGATACCTTCTTATACAAATCACACAATCCATCTTAGCATTTGCTATACTCATGGATAAGATTCGTCAGTTTTTTCAACACTTCAGGTTTAATTTCTGGAGTGACACCATGCCCTAGATTAAAGACATGTTTTCCATGCTCCATTCCTTCATCCAGAATGCCTTTTGTACGTTTTTCAATATTTTCCCATTCCGTAAGCAAAATAACGGGATCGAGATTTCCTTGCACTACCTTCGTTACACCCATTTGACGTGCCTCAGTAATCGATGTTCTCCAATCCAGACCAATTACATCAACAGGAAGATCATTCCACTCTAAAAGCAGATGACGCGCGCCCACACCAAAGATAATCAATGGAACATTGTGCTTTCTTAACTCTGAGAAAATCTTTGTCATAACTGGTTTAATGAATACACGGTAATCCGGAGCATTCAATGAGCCAACCCAAGAATCAAAAATTTGAATTGCTTTGGCACCTGCTTCAACCTGTGCATCAACATACGTAATAATCATATCTGCTAATTTATCCATTAACAAGAACCAAGTTTCCGGTTCACGATACATTAATTTCTTTGTTTCATGATAATTTTTTGAAGGACCTCCTTCAATCATGTAGCTTGCTAACGTAAATGGAGCACCACTAAAACCAATAAGCGGGACTTCCAGCTGTTCCTCTGTAAGCAAACGAATTGTATCCAGGATATATGGGATGTCGGCTTTTGGATTTATTGTTCCAAGCGCCTCAACATCTTGGAATGAACGAATTGGATTATCGATCACCGGACCAATTCCAGCTTTAATTTCCACGTCTATCCCAATAGCCGGGAGTGGTGTCATAATATCCTTATACAGGATGGCTGCATCTACTCCGTAATTTTCAACCGGAAGACGAGTCACATATGCACTAAGCTCTGGCTGGTGCGTAATCTCGAATAAAGAATACTTCTTTTTTATTTCACGATATTCTGGCTGTGAACGTCCAGCCTGACGCATAAACCATGCCGGCGTATAGCTTGTTTCTTCACCACGGTACGCCTTTAAAATAGTATCATTCATTTTCTTCGACATGTATTTCACCCTTTGTAAGATGTTGTTCAAAAAGACTTGTTATTCACTTTTTGAATACTCACTGTAAATACTGCTTTTACCAGTATTAATTATAACCATTCTAATCTACACTGTACACTAAAGCGACGTTTTGTCACTAATTTGTCTTAATTTAGGGGGTAAGTTCAACTGTTTCAGACTTCTCGCTTTCCAATTTCGTCAACGGATCATAAGTTACAATATAATACTTATCATGCTTAAACAGCGCATTATTTATGATAAACTCTGTCTCCCCTGTTACTTCACCAACACGTTTGTCAACACCAGCACGTTCCTCATAGACTCGGTATACTGCCCGTTCATCCCGGATTCCTTCCCAAGTAAGTCTTGCCTTAACAAGAGAGAGACTGCCAAATTCATATTCTGCAGTTACATTTTTTACAGGTTCGATATAAATCGGCTTGGGCAATGAATCAACATTTTCAGGTTTTGTAAACTCTTCCTTTAATGTGCCAACCTGGTCAATTTCCGATAATATATCCTTCGTTAAACGGGTTGGGTATGAACTTCCTCCAGTTAGATAATGATCCTTATCAGATGTATCAAAGCCCATCCATGCAGCCATCACATACTCTGGTGTATACCCAACAAACCATGCATCTTTTACCTGGTTCCTTACATGGGGATGCTGTGTCGTTCCTGTTTTCCCAGCTAGAGCCTTAGAATATTCATTATTCCCTGTCCTTTTTTCAACAGCTTCAGAGAGTATTTCTGTCATATTCCAAGCCACCTGTGGGCTAAAAACTTCCTTTTCCTCCTGGACCGTTTCGTAAATAAGTGAATCACTGCTATCATAGATACGTTCTATTACATAAGATTCGACAAATTTCCCTTTGGATGAAAAAGTCCGGTAGCTTTCCATCATGTCAAGAGGTGTAACACCTTCACTCAAACCTCCCAGCGCTATAGCCAGACCTTCATCAACAATTGTCATATCCATTTTCTCTAAATAACTTTTAGCATAATTCACTCCAATTTGGTCCAGCAGCCAAACCGCAGATACATTTTTAGATTCAACAATGCTTTCATACATACTGACCGTTTTTGCATAAACACCATCTACATTCGCAACGGAATAACTTTCATTCACACTTCGCTCATCTGGCAGCAGTGTGTATGGAGTATACTTATCTGATTGCATCAGCGCTGGTCCATATACAGCAATTGGTTTAAACGTTGAGCCCGGCTGTCTTTTTAAAGTAGCTCGATTCAAATCGCCAAGCTGATAGTTTCTCCCGCCAATTGTTGAGATAATCTTTCCAGTCCCTTGTTCCATCATAACAAAGGCACCCTCTGTACCTGTTGTATTTCCGGGGAAATAATCATCTTCTCTAAACTTGTCGTAAGCTACTTTTTGAATCATGTCATCCATGCCTACAATAATGCGATATCCGCCTCTTTTTAAGTGATCAATCGAAATTTGCTGTTTTTTCTGCGCTTCTTTAATCACCAAATCAACATAGCTATCTGCCCAAGGATTATTTTTTATTTCCTTCCGTTCCAACCCTAATGTTTTTCTTTGTTCAAATTGCTTTGTCTCAAGAGAAATCATCTCCGCATTCTCCATCGCTTCAAGAACAACATTCCTTCTATCCAGCGCTTTCTCTGGATAATTAATTGGTGAATAACCATTTGGCGCTTTTGCTAAACCAGCAAGCATCGCTCCTTCAGCAATTGACAACTCACTTACATCTTTTGAAAAGTAGAATTCTGCCGCTGTTCCGATTCCATAAATCCCATGTCCAAAATAAATTTCATTCATGTATAGTTCAAGTATTTCTGTTTTTGAGAGATTCCGCTCCAAATAGAGAGCCGCCATTACTTCTTTTCCTTTGCGGGACCATGTTTTATCATTGTATAAAAATAAATTCTTGGCAAGCTGCTGTGTAATTGTGCTTGCCCCCTCCACTTTACTCATAGCAATAATATCACGGTATACTGCACGCATTACGGATTTCACGTCAATACCTGCATGGTCATAAAAGCGGCGATCTTCGATTGCAATATAAGCATTTTTTACATGCTCAGGGATTCGATCAATCGCTGCATATTTTCGATTTTCATTATAAAGCTCAGCAATTACTTCTCCGTCAGCCGTCTCGATTGTCGTTGTTAAGTCAAGAATAAGCTTATCCTCTTCTACAACAAGACTTCCGAAATAAATAATAAAAGCATAACCAATTACACCTAATCCAATAATAGACAAAATTGTGATTAAGCTCCATTTTAGCTTTTTATTCATTGACGATATATACCTTTTTATTTTATTCATTTCTCCACCTCAACCTCTATAGAATTATACGATACTTTGCGACAAGCTCAAAGAAATTGCGTAGCAAATCAGCATTCCTTCCTATAAACTGACATATTTCTGTCATAAAACGCTAACTAAACATACACGGCAATAATCTTTTGTATTAGGTGCTTTACACAAAAGTGACGTTTTGGAAAAACAGAAAAATCATTCCCCAATTTTGAGTTGTCATTAGATTTAAATGCGGGGAACAATGACTTGAATTCTTTCATTTGGATATTCAAGTGGCGTCTGGTAATTTGCGATTTTGGTCTTTCAGCTGCCTGGAAGATAGGCTTAGGAGAGACTGCGAGTGCGGCAGATTGAATTTCATCCTGTATTTGCTCTATTCTTATACGAAGTTAATGTGTGAACAGAACTTCATAAGCGTATGTGTACCCATTTTCGGGTATGATAGTAGTAAGACATTTGCTGGAAAGGGGAAGATAAAATGAAAGCTTATATGACAACAGGCACCATCGATTTTTTAAAAACACTTGAAGAAAAGTATTCTGGCATTGCCCTTCGACTTATGTATAATTCGGAAGGTGGACTTGCATATTATGAACATGTGGATAAGACGGTTTTCCAATCAGGCCGAGCCTATGAAATTTTAACAGCTGCTGGTGAAGTACTGGAAACTGGATATATTGTCATGAATCATATCCCGGTTCCAGAAGAGAGTCAGCCTGTATTTGAAGATCGCTTTATCAATAGACAGCATACAGTAGAAACAATGCCTGGTTTTCAAGGTTTTCGTCTTCTTAAACCTAAACGCGGGAATACATATGTCGTGCTGACACAATGGGCATCAGTTAAGGATTTCGATAACTGGAAGAATTCCGCTGAATTTGCTGGAGCACATAAAAAGCAAACAACTAAACCCCCAGCACACTTTTCAGAGAAACCATATGTAACCACTTACCTTATGTACACAGAAGAAGAGGATAACTAATAAAAAAAGCTAGCTAATTTCATTGAATTAGCTAGCTTTTTATTCCTTACTGCGCACGAACGGGCTGCATCCCTATTTTTCTTCATCCAGAACATATTGGTTAAAGAACTCTTCATATTCTTCTTTTGGATATTGCCCTTCTAGACGTGCTATTTCTTTGCCATCTTCATAATGTACAAGTGTCGGTGTAGATTGAATTGCAAATGGTGCTGCCTCTTGACCAAATTCAAGTAAATTCAACTTAACCATATCAACATCCATTTCTTCCGTTAATGGCACTAAATATGGTGTCGTTTGCTGACAATACACACATGTCGGACTATAGAAATAAACCGTAGTTGGTTCACCGCTATTTACTTGTTCAATCAAATCATCTGGCAAAATCTGATTTTCATACAATGGATCACCTATCTGATCGATAGTCGCTTGTTCGAGATTATCTGTTCCATAAGGGTTGTCCCCCTCTAATGCCTTATTATTTTTATGATTGAGCGCAAAGAACAATGCAATAAATAATACAGCAATAACAGCTATAATAATCGTTATTTTTTTTCCCATTCGTTTAGTTCCTCCTCATTTCTTTCAGCAGAATAAGATGTACAACAAAAATAACCATAAATGCTATTCCCGCCATGAACGGAATCGTAATGAAACCAAAATAATTGACGTAAATCGCATTACATGGAACGCCCCCAGTACAGGATCCTCCCAATTCTTGAAAAGCTGAGACTTTTTGGACAAGATAATGGTAGGTTGAGACTAACATTCCAATTCCACTCAAAAACAACCCTGCAAAGCTCATTTTTACATCTTTTTTGAACAGTGCTGCACCATAAATAATTACCAGCGGATACATCAGAATACGCTGATACCAGCATAGTTCGCAAGGGATATATCCCATGACCTCTGAGTAAAATAAGCTACCTGTAGTTGCCAGAAAAGCTTGTACCCAAATAAGCAATAACAGGTTTTCTCCCTTTTTAGTTAATTTCTGCATAGAATAATTCCCTTCTGCAATATTTCAAAATTAATTATACGAATGGGTTATTCAAAATACAACTTGTATGCTTGAAAATGGTAAATTCATTTCGTAAATAATTAAATCAAATGATTGCGATGAACATATACCGCCGCCTGTGTTCTGTCTTTTACTCCTAGCTTTGAGAGTATATTGCTGACATGTGTTTTCACTGTTTTAATGCCTATATACAGTTTCTCACTTATTTCTTGATTTGTCATTCCATTGCCAATACAAAGCAGCACTTCTAATTCTCTTTCCGTCAAATCATCATGCAGTTTCTTGTCTGATTTACGAAAGTTAGACATCATTTTCCCAGCAACCTTTGGTTCAATCACATTTTCTCCCTTTGCTGCTTTCATAATAACATCAACAATTTCCGAGGCTGAAGAGGTTTTTAAAATATAGCTGAATGCCCCTGCTTCAATAGCAGGGAAAATTTGTTCATCATCATAAAAGCTCGTTAAAATAATTATCCGGCAGTCCGGATAAAAAGCCATAATCTTTTGCGTTGCTTCAATTCCATTCCCATCCTCCATCATTAGATCCATAAGTACGACATCTGGCTTTTCGCTTTTTATAATAGGAAGACTTGCATTTCCACTGCTTGCCTGACCGACAACCTCAATATTGGACTCCGTGGTAAGATAAGCAATAATCCCTTTTCTTACAACCTCATGATCATCAACAACCACTACTCGAACCATCTATCATTTCCCCCTTTAGCATGGAATTCTAATATCGATATACGTCCCCTCACCTATATTCGACCTCAGCTTTAACGTGCCGCCGAGTTCCTCGCTCCGTTCATGCATTGTTTTTAAGCCATAAGATGTCTTTTTATCACTATTCCTGGTAACATCGAAACCTCTGCCATTATCCCGAATATGAACAAATAGTTCATTTTTCCGTTTCTTTATATCCAAGTTAACAAGTGACGCTTGGGAATGGCGAAGAATATTCGATAGCGCTTCCTGAATTATACGGAATACATGTTCCTCAGTTGCATCCGATAAAACAAGTTCATCTTCCATTTCAATATGGAAGTCAATTTGACTCCTTTTTTGCAGCTCTTTAATTAATTTGCGAACTCCTGTAGGGAGCGGGTCGCCTGACAAATGCACTGGTCTAAGATGAAGCAGCAATGCCCTCATCTCTGTCTGTGCCTGCAATGCGACACTCGCTGCTTCAGACATTTGCTCTTTCGCTAAACTAGGATGGGATTCAAACTGTTTCACAGCCGCCTCAGACATCATTGTTAGTGCAAATAGCTGCTGACTGACTGCATCATGCAAATCTCTGGCAAGTCGCTGTCTTTCTTCAATTACCGCCGATTTATGTGCTGACTTTGCAAATTCAGATTTTTCATCAGCCATACGCTGTAATGACTTTACCTGATCCTGCAACTTTTTCCCAAGTTCATTTAATTCATTGCCAATCCTTGTAACCTCATCCTCTTCTTCAAAGTGCACACTCGACAGATAATTACCATTTGAAAACTGTGTTATTAAGACAGATAGTGAGTCAAGTCTGGATTTCAGGTTTCCGCTTGAAGTAAAACCAGTATAGAGTGCAATGATTAGACCTAGGATAATATAGGTACTAATAAATAAAAAAATCGACACAGCAGTGAGCCACTCCGGTTCAAATAAAACATATACCGAAAGTAAAACTGCAAGCAACGTTACAGTCGTTATAATAAGTCCAGACAAATGAGAGTGGATAAAGACATAGCGAATACTTGAGAATCTTTTTTTCATCTATCTTCCCCCTCTCTAGACATGATCAAGCCGGATATTGCCCGCTTTTAATTTAATTACAAAATCTAATTTTCTTTCGGCATCCTCATAATTTTCTGTTTCATAATAACAAGAACGGTTTATTCCTCCCAAATCATTTCCGAGTATTTCAATCTCACCAGCCTTTACTGCTGCATCAATTCGAAATTCAATATTCTCAGGCATCAGGATATGCACATCTCCCGCTAACGATCGTATATGGATTGGTGTTTCTTTTTCTGGAATAAAAGCCTTTGAGAAATCAAGATAAAAGTCACCAGCCATTGTGTTAATATTCATCGGTTCGACTTTCCAATTTGGTTTACTATAATTTTGACTGCCAACTACGAATTTTTGTGCACCTTTATTCTTTTTCGATTTGTTAGTTGAAACATCAGGTTCATATTCAATTACAAATTTATCCGAATTTCTTCCCAGGCCAAATAATTCAAAACCAACATAGATAATTAACAAAGGCCAAAGTTTAAAAATATCTTTAAAATAGAATGTAATATATTCAAATCTATCTAATAAGAGTAAACCTCCGAACACGATAGAAAACAAACCCAAAAACCAATTTGTTCCACGTTTTCTAAAAAAGTCAAATAACCACTTCAAACCCATTACAAGAATAAAAACTGGATAGATGTGATGCCAAAGCGAGCCAAGTCCAAAGTCAATCACTCCAACATTAGCAAATACAAGCATAATTCCTGCACCAATTAATAATACCGCTAAGAAATATCTAATGAAGTTATTCATGCGTATCACCCTTTTCTGTTTAAACTAAGCTCATTCAATCACCTTTTCAGTATTGTAAAGTCTATCTCAAGCTAGTTAATAATAGTTTATTATGTATTCCCCTTTTCGATAACCAACTCCAGATTGCTTTTTTCTCCGCCTTAAGACGGAGAACGTTTTGTATTGATTCGCTCATATAAATAAATAAAACCGCGTAATAATAAGAAACCAAAGAAAAATCCTGCAATAATATCTGTCAAATAATGCACATTAATAACATATCTGCTTATTCCAATCAAAAATATAAGTAAAGAAAATAAAATCTGCACCAGCAGGATTGCTGTTTTTGATCTTAGCCTTTTTGTAATAAAATAGGCTAAGAGTCCATAACAAACCATCGAGATCATCGCGTGTCCAGAAGGGAAGCTGTAACCTTCTGCGTTCGCTTCAGCCAGGATGCTCGGTCTTTCTCTAGTTACAATTTTTTTAATAAAAACATTAACAAAGTGGGCAATTAATATCCCTCCTGCAAAGGTAAACGCTGGAAGCCAGTGCTTAAACCAAATAAAGAGCAAAATAGCAGTAATCACTACAAATGGATAAAGGAAGAATTCCGAACCAAGATTTGTTACTATCCGAAAGAAATCATACAGCAGAGAGCCTTCAAATTGTCTGACAGGTCCTCTTGTAAATGCATCAACATAAGGCATTTGATTATTCATAATACGAAAAGTCCAAATTCCTACCGCTGCAACTATCAAAATAAGAAGAAATATACTTATATTTTTACCCCGCTTCATCTTCATCCTCCAAACATATGATTAAAAATTAACTGAATACTATTCTAATATACTAAACAAATAAATGTGTTGAAACAAAAAAACGCCCCATCCAGACAACCTGTTGAAGCGCTTTTTGTATATGAATCAATTTTAAATTATATTTATATATATCACAGCAATTTCTTTTTCACATAACCATTTACAAAAATAACGGTAAATAGAGTTCCTGCAATTAATGCGAGTAAAGCTCCCAAATATGCTTGAGTAAACAGGAAGATCATTGCAAAGAGTATCGTTTGCAGAATACTTAGCTGATAAATCATTTTCAGCATAGCCGTACTGCGATCCTTCATATCGACTGGATAAATATCAAGCCACATTACCGTACGATGATGTTGGTAAAGTGCCATCATCTGGAAGCTGCTCAAATAAATAAACAAAATAACAAATAAAAGCTTTATCCATAAATTTGGAATGACATAAATAAAGATGCCGCCAATTACAATTAATCGGAAGTACATCCCTAGATAATCTCCGCTTCGAACAAAAGTAATGCGATACAAATAATCGAAAGAATGGCGATTTTCAAATGGAATGTTTCTCGTTACAAGCGACACAAGCCACTGCCTTTTGCTTACTCGGCTTTTAATATGCGGAACATCACTAAACATATTGGCAATCCGGTAAAAAGATTGCATTCGATTCTGATCCTTTTCAAGTAAGAGGTCCCATAGAATTCCCTGCTGCTTTCTTGATAAAGAATAATCATATAAGAAAAGTACAGCAAAAAGTACTGTCATGATGCCTGCGAAAACCATCTCACCCGCAATAATAAAGTAAAAAACAAGAACATTAATCACAGTGCGAATCAATAATTCAATGCGCCGAGAACTTTTTTCTCTTATTTTATACATCCACCAATTAACAAATAAGTTTGCGACTTTAAAAAATAGTAAAATGACAATTGTCAATAAATAGGGATTGCCTTCTCGATCGGGAAAACTTGCAGTGTAAAGTGGACCAAAGGCTGCTGCAATAAGCAAGATTAAATAAAGTTGAATAACAAAGCTGTAAATAATTGAATTACGAAAATAAGAACGCATCTTTTCTTCAGCAGCAATTAGAAATACAAGATCAGGCTCTTTCAATAATGTTCGTACTGGGCTATAACTTACAAGCAGTCCAAAAGCCAGACCAATTATGATTGCAGTTGGAAAGTCTTCTGGCAGTTGAGCCAGCCATGCCTGGTAATAATATGCAATTGCCGCAATAAAGAAAAGAATTGCAAAAGCGATATGACCGTTAAAAATATAACGCATATACCGACTCAGTTCTTTAATATGCATAGATAGACGTTTTTTATAAAAGGCATGAGAATCAAACATGGCTATCCTCTTCCTTTGTCAGTTGTAAATATAAATCATCTAAAGTGGCATCTGGCATATTAAAACTTTCACGCAGATCTGTTAAAGTTCCATATGCACGAATCTCGCCCTCATGTAAAATAATAAAACGATCACAATAACGTTCCGCAGTAGCTAATATATGGGTTGACATCAGAACTCCTGAACCCTTCTGCTTCATCTCTTCCATCAGCTGCAGGTAAGAAGCAATGCCAAGCGGATCCAGTCCCACAAATGGCTCGTCCACAATATAAAGTGGCGGCTCAATTAAAAATGCGCACATAATCATTACTTTTTGTCGCATTCCTTTTGAAAAATGCACAGGGAACCAGTTTAGCTTTTTCTCCATGCGGAATTCTTTTAACAATGGATCAAGGCGTTCCTTAAAGACTTTTTCAGGAATACCATATGTCATTGCTGTTAAACGCAAATGCTCATAAAGTGTCAGCTCATCATATAAGATTGGCATTTCAGGAATGTATGCCATTTGGTTTCGGTAAGCTGTTGGATCATCTTTGAACGTTTTACCATTCACAATTACATCGCCTTTTTTGGGATGCATTAATCCAATAATATGTTTAATTGCAGTACTCTTGCCTGCACCATTTAAGCCAATTAATCCCACAATTTCATTTGGATATACATCAAAAGAAATGCCATGCAAAACATTCTTATGTGTATAGCCGCCATGAAGATTTTCAATATGCAACAATGATTCCACGGGCCTGCCTCCTTCTATCCTTTCAATAATTTTATCATCTTTAAGTTGGATTGCCAAAGTATACTGCGAAAAAAACTTCGACAGGATTTTCAAGATTGAATGCATAAGAAAAGTCCTGCTGAACAAAATAAGAATCGAAGGTATTGGAATACACACAATGGATTTGATGTTATACACAAATGAGGTGTTTATGATGCCAAATAACGTGTTATTCAAAAAAACTGTGAATGCAGACGCCGCTTAACCTGCTTTTCAACTTTTTCGAGGGATATTTAGATATACTTTTGAAAAAGTGCTTGTAAACGAAGTAGCTTCGCTGCAACTTTCGTTTGCAATCCCCACCATTAAGCTGCTGCTTCGTATTCCTTGCCTTCTTAAAGCAGGCTGGTTCTCCCCCTTGAACCAGTCCTGTTTCTATTTGTAATCACCGGTTATCCTCTGATAATACCCAGGATCAGTATAGTCAGAAGGAAACACTGTTCTTGTTTGTTTTTGATATTTCCTCTCCCCAACGTTACAATATAGATAATATTTCAATAAAAGGAGTGGAGTTTTTATGAGTCATGAGGATTGTATCTTCTGTAAAATTATTGATGGTGATATTCCATCCGCAAAGGTTTATGAGGATGAGCATGTTTATGCATTTCTCGACATTAGTCAAGTAACAAAAGGACATACTTTGATTATTCCAAAGACACATACAAAGAATATTTATGAAACACCGCCGGAAGTTGCTAAAGAACTCTTTGCACGTGTGCCAGCGATTGCCAATGCAATTAAAGAAGCATACAAGCCTTTAGGAATGAATGTGCTTAATAATAATGAAGCAGCTGCTGAACAATCTGTATTTCATCTCCACCTTCATCTCATTCCACGCTATGGTGAAGGAGACGGATACTCGCCAAACTGGACAACACATAATGACGATTACGGCAATGATGACCTTCAAAACATAGCAAGTGAGATTAATCAGAAAATCCAATTGTAAAAGCAAAAAAGATTGTAACGTATACTATCTATTTATATTTTAGTCTGTTATACTTGTAACAAGAATATTTCGCAGCTGACAATGAGTGTACAGCTGGAAATAGCCGGTAGATGAGATAAGAATAGAATAGGAGAGATGAGTTTTGAAAATTAGAATTCTAGTTATTTTAGCGTTGCTTGTAGGGATTGGAGCAGTTTTGCACGCAATTATTCCACCATTATTTTTCGGTGTGAAGCCTGACATGCTGTTGTCCATGATGTTCTTGGGGATACTCTTATTCCCTAAACCGAAGTATGTTCTCATACTTTCGCTTGCAACTGGGATTATGTCAGCCCTAACAACTGGTGCGCCAGGCGGTCAAATTGCTAATATGATTGATAAACCAATTACAGCATTTATTATTCTTGGAATCTACTTAGTAATTAAAGACCGTGTGAGTCCAACTATTACTGCTCCAACACTCGCTGGAATTGGAACATTAATAAGCGGAACAATTTTTGTTACAGTAATTTCAATGATTGCTGGAATTCCGGACGGCGGCCTGCTTTCATTATTCTTGCTTGTCGTACTACCAGCAGTTGCACTCAATGCAGTAATTATGGTGATTGTTTATCCAGTAGTGCAAGGAATTTTCAAACGAGCAAATCCATTATCTATTTCCTGAAAAACCAAAAAGTCCTCTGGCAATTCATTGTCGGAGGATTTTTTCAGCAGAAAATTTAGCACCTGGTCTTAATCATGTTATAATGAAAATATACCAGCTGCACTTTCTTCTCATGTTTCGTTTAATAGGAAAGAGTGAAAACAGCAGTAAAGAGTGAAAGGAGCAAATACATTATGTCTAGTAAATCATTAGTTCTTGGACTCCTTGTTGGGGGTACGATTGGTGTATCAGCTGCACTATTAAGCACTCCAGAATCAGGACGTGACGTACGACTTCGGATTAAAGAACAACTATTTGAAATGAAAAACATCCTCATCAGTCTGAAGGATCAGTTAAGTGAAACATCTAAAGAAGGTGTCGTGATTGTTAAAGAACTCACAGAGGAAATGAAAAAATCTGTTGAGGAATGGAAAGAAACGGTCGAACCCCATCAAGAAGGTATTTATCAATACCTTGAACAAATAGAAGCAAGCTTGAAAGATCTTGAAAACAAAGTGAAAAATGTTTAACAAAAGCGGAATTTTCCTAAGCTAACTCCCGCACATATTATTATTTGACAGCTTATTATGAGGTAATGCATCTTAACCAACCTGTTTGGTGTGGAAGTTGCGTTTTATTTAATGCAGACAAAAATAAACACCCCCGACTAAAGGAGTGTTTATTTTTGTCTTTTGCCTTTTGCTCTTTCTTCCTTGATTATTTTTAAAAACTCATCCATCAAATCCGGAAAATAATTTTCTTTTCGCAAAGCGTAGATGGTTTCGTCGGGATTAAGTTTTTCATTGAGCATCCCTGCAAACTCTATGAGCAATGAACTGAAATTGAGAAAACCTTCTTCTTTCTGCTGCACATATAAGGTGTTTTGTCGTTCTAAGAGGGTAAAGAGGTCTTCATATTCATCCTGATCAATGTTATTCTCAATTATTATTTTTATTAGAGGATATTTATTCATATCGATTATTTTTGAAAGTAACTGGATCTGAAAAGATGCTTTACTCTGGTTATCCTCCTTCATTGCATTTCCCCCCAAAAAAGTAATTCATTCAATCTCTCGTATGTTTTAAAAGATATAATATGTAAATTATCATACCACGAAAAACTTTACATTTATAGCAAGCTTAATAAAAATTCTCCCGTTTTATTGCCTTATACCTTATCTTCTATCATAGCAATAATAGGACAGCCTAGCCAATTAGGACTGTTCATTGATCTCTTTTTTTGATACAGTTAGTTGTAGAGATTTTTCGTGTTCTTAGGGGGGATTTTACTTTTGTTAATTTTTTATCTAATCTTTGCATTTATCGTGTTATTTATATTTAATACAATGGCTTATAGTTTTTGCAGAAAAATGGAATTAAATGAGCTGCGTTCTAAAAAAGTCTACAAAGTAATTAATATGATTATGGTGACTATGCTCGTCTGCTCTTATTTGCGCATTTTAAATGTGGCAGTTTAAAGGTATTTATGAGGTATTCTCCATTTTACTATTTTTTTCATAATAAAGTATGGTATATTAACAATGTGAAAAACAGACGACAATATTGATTAGGAGTGTTAGTAAATGAAAAAGTTAGCTATGGCAGCATTAGTTACAGCCAGTGCGCTCACGCTTGCTGCATGCAGCTCTGACGATTCAGAGGCAGTAGTTGAAACAAGCGCTGGAAACATAACAAAGGACGAGTTCTATGAAGAGTTAAAAGATCGTTACGGTGAAGATGTTCTTACTGAATTAGTAACAGTTAAAGTTTTAGAAGATAAATACGAAGTAACGGATAAAATGGTTGAACAGGAAATTGAAAAAGCAAAAGAACAATTTGGCGAGAACTTTGAAATGGTTCTGCAGCAAAGCGGATTTGCATCTGAGGAAGAGTATGCTGATGTCCTGTATGTGAGCCTATTGCAAGAACAAGCTTTAGCAGAGGATATTGAAGTAACAGACGAAGAAATCGAAAAACGCTATAATCGTTCAAAAGTTGAAATCGATGCACAGCACATACTTGTAGCTGATGAAGAAACAGCGAAAGAAGTAAAATCTAAACTTGATGATGGCGAAGACTTCGGTGAGCTGGCAGCAGAATATTCTATGGATGGCAGTGCACAGGATGAAGGAAATCTAGGCTACTTCACAGCTGGGGACATGGTTGCTGAATTTGAGAATGCAGCATATGACATGGAGGCTGGAGAAGTAAGTGAGCCAGTTGAAACAGAGCACGGATTCCATATTATTAAAGTAAATGAAAAACGTGACGTTGAAGAAGATATTGGTAAACTTGAAGATGTAAAAGACGATATCCGCCGTGAAATTCAAATTTCGAAAATGGATATGTCTCAAGCATCAGCTAAAATTGATAGTTTAATTCAAGAGTCAGATGTGAAAGTAAACATTGAGGACTTTAAAGATTTATTCGAAACAACTGATAAGAAAGAAGAAGAAGCACAAGGCTAAAAATAAAAAGAAGCTGCTCCCGCTTTATGTGGAGACAGCTTCTTTTTTACTGTATAACACTTATCAATAAGAATGGAAAACACCTTTTTTAAGTGGGTGATTCCAACAGCCAAATAAGGGGCCGGCGATTGGCTCAGCTAACATGTGGAAAAGGGCGGAGGTCCTCTCTCGCAGAATGAAGTTTCACATCATACGTCTTCTTCACTTCTCCGCATCGCTTTCTCCTGCTTTTCCTTGCTCATTCGATCGATATAAATTTGACCTTCCTGTTCAATATATTGCTGATCCAATTTCCTGTCTGCCTGGATAGCCCGAAAAGCCATGTAACCACTGAATAATATCAATAAAATGATAATAAACACCCATAAAGGAATACCACCAATTATCATTCTGCAACTCCCCCTTGTCCAAGTGTTTCTATCTTAACTATATGAACAAACGAAACAAAAAATGACAGATAAAAGGTATATTCAGGGGCTGTACTCGCTTCCCGCTATTTCACAGTTTCAGTATTTTCATAGCGGCTATCGAGGAAATCAACGATATGAATAATATATCCTTCAATTGTTTGCGGGTTTCGTACAGCTGCTCCCCATTCAGGCAGCCCATGATGACATAAGATACAATGTGACATCAAGTGAATCTCCTCGAGTGAAAAGACGATTTCTTCCTTCTCAAGGATTTTCGTTAAAATTAACACACCATATGGAATATGACCTATCATGACACCCAGTTCATCCATCGTAATCCCTGTTTCTTTACGATTCAGCAGACTGTCATTTGTTGCTGTTGGATAAAGAAAGGAAAACGCTTCATACTTCTTCCCGGCAAAATCATATTCTAATAGCTTTCCAATATCATGCAGAAGGACACTTGTCAGCAGTGCATCATAATTTGGTTCAGTATCTTTATGCTCCATCATACCTGAAAGCATATAGTATAAATGATCAATTGTATCTTTCCAAACTATTTTTTGTGCAGTATCCTCAGCTTGGTAATTCAACCATAATTCCTTTTTATATGCTTTTTCTACAACATGAATCAGCTTCATTACTGCTTGATGAGGATTTTCTTCCTGTTTTAAAATATAGCGGGTAAAGCGCATTAAACCAACTGTATGCTTGAGCAATCCACCTAAATAATTGTGGTGGAATCCCTTGGCTGCAGGACTTAAACGGAATTGCTCCCAAAACTGATTCATAAGTGCCAGGGACAGATTTTTGTATGGAGCAGCCAACTCATTTAAATAGGAAAATAATTCTACTGTCAGATCTTCCATGCTTTGCTTTGTATATGGCAAAAATGAAAATGGGTTAACAGCTTCTTCACACGGAGTGATTTGATAGACAGTCAACGATTTGAAGCCGCGAAATTCATCTACGACCCCCTCTATATCAAATATGGAATGTGCATCAAGCAATGGTTTAAATCGTTCAACTGCGCCCTGATTATCCCACATTTTTGCTTGGATTGTTCCTGCATTATTGCTAAATACCATTTTTAAAAATTGTTTATTTGTTTTCGTTGTCTGAACACTTGCTTCATTTAAAAGCACGCGTATTGCAACACTGTTTCCCTTTACTTCATTATCAAGATTAAAAAACTGTTCACGATTCGGCAGATTAGGTACTGGATAGTCTACAAGCAATTGCTCTTTTTCTTCTTCTGTCATATCAAATACTATCGGAATAAAATCATAAAAATAGTTCTTCGCATCTGTCATTATTTATCACTCCAAAAAAAGTCTATGATACTATTCTAACGTAAATCGGAAGCTGATGAAAATAATGAACAACAAATACTATAGTTCTATGCATCGTATATGCAACTGCTCACACGCATCCCGTACATCATTCTTACAGGTAAACATAATAACCTGCTGTTCTGCTGCTGTTTCGGCAAGCACCTTGATCATTCGTTTTACTCGCACCTCATCGAAATGAACAAATGCATCATCAAGTAAAAATGGGAGCTGATGACTTTCTGCCATCACTTTGCTGATTGCTAGTCTTAATGATACATAGAGTTGATTCATTGTTCCTTGAGATAATTCATTCACCGTAAATCTGAGACCATCTGCTGCCATTAAACGAAAAGGCTCTTTATTTTCCGGTGAGTAAACAGACACATATTTGCCAGCTGTTACGGTATTTAAAAAATGAGCAGTTTCTTCCATAACCTTTGCTAAATATTTATCACGATAATTCTCTTTCGTCTCTGCCAGCACCTCTTTTTCCGCCTTAATCATTGCCCATTCTTTTGCCAGCCGGTTTAATTTTTCTTTTTCTATTTCGAATTGATGTATTTTTTCTGAGTGAGCATCAGAGCTCTCTAACCGTTTCAACTCAGCATTAATTTCTGCGAGCTGTGTACGTGAAGCTTCGATTGATCCATCAAAGGATGTTATGTTTACCTCTAATGCCTCTTGCAGCTGCTGTAATTCGAGTGCATCAAACTGTTCATGTATAAAAACTTTCCATGTATTATTAGGAAAAGCTGTATCCAGCTGACGCTTAGTCATTTCAAGTGCTGATTCCAGCTTCGCTTTTTCAGCAACAGCATTTGCCCGCTTATAAAATTCCTCTTCAGAATTTGTATGTGCAATTGCAAATAGCTGATTCATCTCATCCGTATATACAGACATTCTCTTTTCCAGATTATGAATCTTTTCATGCACTTCACTGAGCATTTCATTATAATGAGAAATTCGCTGTTTCGTTTCCTGCTCTACTTTCAGTAAGTTTTGGATATCTGCTAGTATGCGTACTATATCCTTTTCCTGCTTTTCTAAGAAAATCATTCCCATGGAAGATATAATTGCCTTTTTTAACTGCTTCTGTTCATTATACATATCGTTTATTTGGACAGCAGTCTGATTATACTCTTCATTCCATTTCAACAAAGACTTGAGACGCTGATAATACTCAGGCCAATAGCTTAAATTAATTTGTTTTAAATAAGGATAGAGTGTATATTGTTCCTCTAATTGCTGAAGATAGCGTTTATCTTTTTCAAGGAAGATCCGGTTTTTTTCTGCCCATTTCAGCAGTTTAATATTTTGGCTTTCTAATGCAGTTTGCAGCCGCTCCATTTCGTCGTGTTTATCGGCTTCCTCCTTTAATTGTCTCTCAATTGCAAGGAGTTCTTCTGGAGATAGCTGTTCTTTTCTCTCCAGCGTAATCGGTGATTGCAGCATTCTTTCCAGCTGTTTGATATTTTGCTTTGTTAAAAACCATTGGGTGACTCCGATAATGAATATAATGAAACTTAAACCATAAAGGGAACGCTGATCGGTAAAGTAAGCTGCAATCATACCCACTGCAAACAACAACATACTTCCTCTAAAAATGCGGTTGGTTCCTTTTAGTTTCTGTTCCTTCTCTTTTTCAAAATGCTGCCCCTTCTGAATTGAAGCTTCATGCAGTCGTTCTAACTGTGCATACTCCTTCCCTTGATTCAGTTTATTTTTCATCGTGGCAGCTTTTTCATCAGACAAAAGTGTTGAGACTTGGTAATTCAATTCATTTTCCAGATATTTTTGTTCTTCAATTAAACCACGTTCTTCACTTTGAAGGTTTGCCGATTCTAATGCAAGCATTTCTTTATCAGATTTCAGCTGCTTCCATGTTTCTTCGATATAGAACGGTAATGCTATCTCATCCAAGTCTGGATGGCTTAAATTGATATGTAAGTAATCCAATTCTTCAGCAATGTCTTTTTTTAATGCAGCTTGCTTTGTTTGCAGCTCAGCTATATGATTTTCTAAAACGATATACCTTTCAGCTGCTTGCTGTTTATCTTTGATTTCCTGAAGCACATCTTTACTAATTCTCTGTTTCTCCAGCGCTTTCAACTGTTCTGTACTTCTGGATTGATTATCCTTTAGCACTGCTAACTCACTTTCAAGCGGCCTGAGCTCGTCCTTTATTTTTTCTAGTCGTTCAAGTCCATTCTCCGGGAAAGCCAGCTCCTCAAGATAATCCTGCTGCTTCAATATAAGATATTGATATTCCTGGATAACAGGAAGTGCTGTGCGCTGTTTGGAGAGGTAATTTTTTTCTCTTTCTGCTTCCTGTTTTTCTAATTGTAATTCCTCAAGATGATTCAGAAGCCTTTCAGCTTCAATATGCTTTTTACGATAGCTCGCCTCTTCTTTTAGATTGTTTTGTAATTGTTCAGCTAAATCATTTAATTGCTGCAGTTGTTTATTAATGATTGGATTTTTTCCTTGGGGACGGAAGAGCTCGCTGAGACGCGCATCCAGCTGCTTTTCTACTTGATAGATATGATCTGATCCTGTTAAGCCAATACTTAGCAAAACTTCTCCCAAATCTTCTTCATTCATTTGCTGGATATGATTTAAATCAAGTGCTGAGAAAGAAAAGATTGCTGCGAATGTTTTTGGATTCATTCCTTTAAGGCGCTCTTTTAGCCAAGATTCGTCAAAGGTTTCTCCAGAATCCATAAAGCAGATCGCTGCCCCGTTATACTTATCATCAAATCGCTCAATCGTAAATTCACCGATATATGAATCATAAAGCACAAGCTGCCCGCCAAGTTTGCTGCTTGTTTTTGGCTGATAATATTTCCGCTGTTTTGGCGGCATGCCAAATAACATAAAAAGAATAAACTGATGGAAGGTTGATTTTCCCGATTCATTTTCTCCATAAATAAATACTGGTCCTTCTTTCGGCATTTCAAGTGAATAGTCTACCCACTGACCGAAACCGAATATATTTGCCCGTATAATTCTCATCATTTATCTACCTCCCTTCACCAGTTCATCGAATAATCGTTCACGTGCTTCTTTGATTATTTCCTGTTCTTCCTCTTGAGATGGAGTTTCTAAATATTTCCTTGCCTGCTTATGCTGATAAAGCTCCTGCAAGTAATCTTGTATAACAGCTCCGTCAAAACGGTCAGCTAGCTCAGCTAAGAAGTGTTCACCATAATTCGCTTCGTAATCGGTAATTTCTTTCTTAATTTCTATAGATATGCGAAAAATTTGCATCCAAGGGTTATTATTTATAATCGTATCATTAACAATCTCAATTATTTCTTCAAGTTCACCTGAAGAATGCCAAGTTCTTAAAGCATCATGCTCTGCAAAAAGATGTAAATCAATCAGCTGGGGACTCTTCTCAAGCTGCTTTTCTAAGCTGCTTTGTATTATGGACTCAAGCTGGTAAACTTTACTACATGAGGAAACATCTACTGTTAATGGTGTAAATAGAATTGCTTGAAGCGGGATGAAACTGTGTTCTATGTTTGTCTTTGAAAGCTTCACATAATAACAGCCCTTCTCCCCTGTTTCTTTGCGATTTCGCCCTTGTGTATTACCTGGATAAATAATTGGCGGGTCTTCTTTTAATACCGCACGTTTATGGATATGACCAAGTGCCCAATAATCAAAATCATGATTTGCCAGTTCTGAAAGCTGAAATGGTGCATATGTGTCATGCTCCGTATTTCCTTGAAGACTGCCGTGAAGCATGGCAATATGAAAAGCAGCTTCCGGATACTGAATTGAATATTCACTTGTTTTATTCACGTCAACCCCGCGATTAACATAGCTGAACCCTGTTATTGAAGCGAAAGGCACCCCATCCTTTTCAAAAAGAAAGGAGCGGACCACATCATCCGGGAAAATATAGACGTTTTTTGGATAAGTAACTTTATGAATATTTCCATTTATATAATCATGATTTCCATAGCTTAAGTACACATTAATAGCCTGTTTCTCTAAACGTTCAAATGCTTTTTTCAAACGAATTTGTGCCTTTAAGCTTTGCTTTTCGTTATCAAATAGATCTCCCGATATCAAAATAAAGTTCACTTGTTTGCTAATTGCTGCTTCAACCAGACGATCTAATGCTAGAAAAGTGCTTTCTTTTATTTCATGAAAAATATGCGCTGGTGTGTGACTCAGCCCTTTAAATGGGCTATCTAAATGCAAGTCAGCAGCATGAATAAAAGTAATTTCATGATTCATAACCGTTCCCCCCGTTCATTCTGTCTCCTTCATATTCTACCAAACAATAAATGAGAATGCACGTTCTGTTCATTTGTTTTATACGATAGTGAAGTAAATATGCTCATCTATTTAAATTTGTGGAAGAGCACAAGCTTCTTAAAAAAAATAGTTCCAAGCATCATAATTGATTGCCTGGAACTGTTTTATTGTGTTTACTGATTTTCTTTTTTAGACAACTTCAATGCTTTTCCAAAATCTTTTAAGGAAGCAGAACGTCCATACATTAATACGCCGCCTCTATATACTCTTGCGCCAATCAATCCAAGTATAATAATTGAAGCAATCAATATCCCTATCGAAAGTCCAATTTCCCACATCGGTATATTTAGCATGCCAATCCTTAACAGCATAACCATTGGAGCAAAGAATGGAATAAACGACGATATTTTTACTATTGTTGTTTCTGGAGCAGTTAGTCCAAACATTGCTACAAGGAAGGCAATAACAATTAAAATAATCATCGGTGTAATTAATTGGCCAACATCTTCGGCTCTGCTTACTAATGAACCGAGCATCGCAGCTAAGGTTGCATATAAAGTGTAGCCCAGCAAGAAGAAGATAATTGCATAAACGATAAGGTCTGCTGGAACATCTACCAAACCAATCATATCGAGGAAGCTGCCAGCCAGTTCATCTTTTTTGCTTGTTACCATTATAATTCCTGCGCCGATAAATATGGCAATCTGTGTAAGGCCAACCAACGCTACTCCAAAGATTTTTGCGAACATATGGGTAACTGGCGAAGCACTGGAAATTAAAATTTCCATCACCCGTGAAGACTTCTCATTCGCTACATCTTGTGCAATCATCTGTCCGTACATAATAACAACCATATACATTAGGAACACCATGACATAAACAATGCCTTGTGCCTGGAATATTTCTTCTACTGTTTTTGCTTCATCATCTAGTGCAACTGCTTCAAATTGGATTGGAGCATAAATCTCCTGGATCATTTGTTCATCGAATCCAGCCCGTTCAATTGAAATTGCACTCTTTACATTTTGTAATTGTTCCTGAATCAGTGACTGTGTCGATGAATCGGTGATATTATTTGCAAAATAAGTCCCTTGTGGCAATTCTTCCTCATCGAAATCCACTACAACTAGCGAGATATATTCTCCATCTTGAACAGCGGATTTGGCCTTTTCTTCAGATCCAGTATAAAGCTCTGCTTCTAAATAATCATCTGCTGTTTCTATCCCCTGTTTTAATGGTTCAAATAATGCATTAGTATGATCAATTACAGCAATTTTTTCTGGTTCACCCTCACTATCGGAAAACATCTCTGCAATCCCCTGGAAGTTTGCTGCAGCAACTACAAATAACAAAAGCAGTGCAGTAGTTATAATAAACGTTTTTGATTTAATCTTTTCTATGTAAGTATGTGAAAAGATTGTCCAAAACTTATTCATAAGACGCACCAACCTTCTCAATAAAGATGTCATTCAATGACGGTTCTTCCAGTTCAAACTTCCGCAGAAAGCCTCGGTTTTGCAATCCATTAAAAATCTCCTGTGATACTGCTTCATTTTCTATTTGCAATTCACAGCCTTCATTTAACCGTTTATATTTTGCAACTCCAGGAAACTCCTTAAGAAATTCCAAAGAATAGTCTGCATGGATTAGTAAGTTTTTCTTGCCAAAGGAACGTTTAATTTCCCGTAAGCTGCCTTCAACTACTGGCTTACCTTTTAGCAAGATACAAAGGTTTTCACAAAGCTCTTCTACGGTTGCCATTTGGTGAGAAGAGAAAACAATTGTAGTTCCTGCTTCTTTTAGATCGAGAACAGCTTCCTTCAACATCTCCACATTTACAGGGTCTAATCCGGAAAATGGCTCATCCAGAATCAGAAGCTCTGGTTTATGAATAACCGCTGAGATAAATTGGATTTTCTGCTGGTTCCCTTTAGAAAGCTCTTCCACCTTCTTATTCATATATTCAGGAACTTTAAAACGTTCCAGCCACTTTTCTAGTTCAGGCAAGCTGTCCTGCTTACTCATGCCACGCAGCTTTGCTAAGTATATGATCTGATTTTTTACAGTCAGCTTTGGATATAATCCCCTTTCTTCTGGCAAATACCCTATTAAATCACTTTTTTCATAATTAATTGTCTCATTGTTCCAAGTAATTTTACCTTCTGTCATAGCGAGTAAACCAAGCAACATTCGGAAAGTCGTCGTTTTTCCCGCACCATTTCCACCTAAGAATCCAAAGATTTCATTTTTAGGTATAGTTAAATTAAGCTGGTCTACCGCAGTAAAATTATCAAAACGTTTTGTAACATGATCAATAACTAAAGACATTCAATCCCGCTCCCTTCTCTACCTTACTTACTACGATTATATTACTAAAATGGTTTCATTTATCTATAATATTATGCAGAAAAGTAAAGTTTCAATTTAAATACTGAATTTTTAGCAATTTTTAGCAAGATAAATTATAATAGACCTAAGAAATCGAAAGGGGTTTTACATATGAGAAATTATGCACTTACCGTATTCGCACCCAATGGTGAAAAATTACTTGATGAATCTTTTACAGCCGAAAATGATGATGCAGCAAAGAAGATTGGCGAAGAAAAATTAGCAGAACATCATTATCAGGAACATACACACAGATGTGTTTCGCCCGAAGCAAAGCTTGTATTATTTCATAGATGAAGAATGAGCAGCCGGGTTTCCTGGGTGCTTTACATTAGAAGCAATCTTGCTTGATATTCGCTCTTAGGGAAAACAATAAAAAACTCACAGTTTCCTGTGAGTTTTCTGCTTAATGCTGTTCTTGGTCGAATCCGTAAACTTCTTCCAATGGCTTTGTAATAATAGAGCTGATTTCACCGATAATTAAGTTCAAACGCTGTTCTTCTTCCATTAGCTTTGAAATTACTGGATTGCCTTGTACACGTTCAACTACATTACGTGCTTGTTCTACTTCTTCCTCTGTAATTTCAAGTCCTTGCATTTGTTTTTCTTGTAATTCAAGTTGTGTATCACGGAAGCTTTCAAACATTTCTTTTGACTCAGAATCGCTCATTACCGCTTCATAAGCCTCTTTGAGGTTTTTAAATTCAGTGCTTTCTCTAATTGCTTGTTCTAAGCTATACGCATTATCGTAAATATTTGACATCATTATTCCTCCCCATACTTTAGACTACTCAAACTATAACAAATGATAGTCTGATTGTATACCTGAACAAAAGAATTGATTCAGGCAGATAATAATTTTTTTATCATTATATCCTTGCTATAATATCTTATAACCAAATAAAAAGAGGGTCTTAATATGAAAAATAAACTCAAAACGATATTTCCATCACTCATATTTTTCTCTGAAAATGATGCTAATTACCCAGAAGGCTATATTTTATATATGACTGATGATAAACAAATCATTGGAATTCAAGAAAATGAAGTTTCCAAAAGGGATGAAGTTATCCTCACAAGCCTGCTCACCCCTTATCATTCCGAGTTACCGACTTTAACCAAACAGGAAAAGCTTTGGATGCATCATTTGAATATGGATGAGTCAAGCGATGAAAACTTTCCAAACTTTCGTCTCGTTTATTTCACCTTCCCAACCAAGCAATTGAAACCAGCCTTATTTAAAGAAGCAATTGAGACTTTGTTCGATAAGCCGGTTCCAATTCTATGGGAAAATGAATCCTCTGGGATTATTATTGAAGAACTTGAAAACCAGGCAGATGAACCATTATCCTATGAGCAAATCATTGATGTACTAATGAGTGATTTATATGTGCATATTCAATTCTTAGTTGGTCCTTTTATCCACACACATGCAGATTTGAAAATAAATTATAATTCTCTGCGTAAGCATGCAAATACAATTTTCACTTATTTTGAAAAACAAGTTGTTTTTTATACAGAAGCTATTCTTGCACTCTTGATCAATCAAGCTTCCAGCGAATTTAGAGAAAATGCAATACACTACATTCTAAAAGAAGTAAAAGAAGATAAAGATTTATTGCATACAGTTAAAGTGTTTTTCCAATCTAATTTAAATGCATCACTTACTGCAAAAGAATTATATCTGCACCGGAACAGCCTGCAATATCGTTTAGATAAGTTTATCGAAAAAACCGGGATAGATATTCGCAGCTTTGATCAGGCAGCACTCGTTTATTTCATACTGCTGGCAAAAGCGCATGAAGGATAATAAAAACATTGTGCATGTTGTCCATTAATTTTTTTCGCCCGCTCAAGTACAATTAAATTAACAAATAGATAGTTTTAAAAATACGAGGAGGAATTTTTAATGGCTGAACTGCGCTTAGAAAATATCCAAAAGATGTATGATAAAAATGTAATCGCTGTCGATAATTTTAATTTACATATTGAAGATAAGGAATTTATCGTATTCGTCGGTCCTTCAGGCTGTGGGAAATCAACAACACTTCGTATGGTCGCTGGTCTTGAAGAAATTTCGAATGGTGAGTTGTATATTGATGGGAAGAAAATGAATGATGTTGCGCCTAAAGATCGCGATATTGCAATGGTTTTCCAAAACTATGCACTTTATCCGCATATGAATGTCTATGACAACATGGCTTTCGGCTTAAAACTTCGTAAAATTAAAAAGGAAGAAATTGATAAAAAAGTTCGTGATGCGGCAAAAATTCTTGGTCTGGAAGCATATTTGGACCGTAAACCAAAAGCACTCTCTGGTGGTCAACGTCAGCGTGTTGCCTTAGGACGTGCAATTGTCCGTGATGCAAAGGTTTTCCTAATGGATGAACCGCTTTCCAACTTGGATGCAAAGCTCCGTGTACAAATGCGCTCTGAGATCCAAAAACTGCACCGCCGTCTGCAAACTACAACAATTTATGTTACACATGACCAAACGGAAGCAATGACAATGGCAACACGTCTTGTCGTTATGAAGGATGGTATCATTCAGCAAATTGGAGCACCTAAAGATGTTTATGATAATCCTGAGAACGTATTCGTTGGCGGATTTATCGGTTCTCCATCAATGAACTTTATTACTGGTAAAGTAGCAGAAGGAAACTTTATCGTTGATGATGTCAAACTGGAAATTCCAGAAGGTAAAATGAAAGTGCTCCGCGAGCAAAATTATATCGGCAAAGATGTCCTCTTAGGTGTACGCCCAGAAGATATTCATGATGAGATTGCCTTCATTGATGCATCACCTGGAACAAAAATTAATGCAAAAATTGAAGTTGCTGAATTAATGGGTGCAGAATCTGTTCTTTATTCTACATTGAAAGAACAAGAATTTGTAGCACGCATCGATTCCAGAACTGATATTAATGCAGGTGATACAATCGAACTAGCATTTGATATGAATAAAGTGCATTTCTTCGATATAGATTCTGAATTAAGAATCAGAAAATAACATTAAACCAGTCTCATACAATAATTAAAGTGGGCAAGCTATAAATAGCTTGCCCACTATTAATATTATTTAATTTGTTATTGTCCGCCACCATTAAGCTGTTGCTGTGCAGTACGAACTAATCTTTTTGTAATTTCTCCACCAACAGAACCGTTAGCACGAGAAGTTGAATCTGCTCCTAGATTTACACCAAACTCTTGGGCAATTTCATATTTCATTTGATCAAGCGCTTGTTGTACTCCAGGAACTACTAATTGGTTTGAATTGTTGTTAGCCATCGGTCTTTCACCTCCTTCTGTAATTATATTGTCCGCAATTCACCTAAACTTATGATAAAAATTCACTGGTAAAATGTAGATAGTATTCCAATTCGGATATTTTACTATGATATTTATGATGACCTAGTCGAATAATATCCTGTTATTACAATGTTTTTAAGCATAGAATTCTCTATAACATATAACCGAATTCCATCCTTGCAGTTTAAAATACTCACATAAAAAAGGTTCTGAGCATTAAAGATTAATGTTCAGAACCTTATATTGTTTCTATACCATGTTTAGCACAAATTCTATAGTAAAATTATTTAGGATGTGTCATTTCTTTCGGAACAACATATTTATCAAACTCTTCTTCTGTAAGCAATCCTAATTTAACCGCAGTTTCTTTTAATGTCGCATTTTCTGCAAATGCTGTTTTTGCAATTTTAGCTGCATTTTCGTAGCCGATATACGGGTTTAGTGCAGTTACAAGCATAAGTGACTCATTTAAATGTCTATCAATTACCTCGTGGTTTGGTTCAATACCGACTGCACAGCGATCATTAAAGGACATAATACTATCCGCTAAAAGCTGACCCGATTGCAAGAAGTTATATGCAATAACAGGTTTAAAAACATTCAGCTCGAAATTTCCTTGACTCGCTGCAAAACCAATTGCTGCATCATTTCCCATTACTTGCGCAACAACCATTGTCACTGCTTCACTTTGTGTTGGATTTACTTTACCTGGCATAATTGAACTTCCTGGTTCATTTGATGGGATTGTGATTTCACCAAGACCTGAACGCGGGCCACTTGCCAACCAGCGTACGTCATTAGCAATCTTCATTATATCTGCGGCAAGTGCTTTTAAAGCCCCATGTGCAAAAACAGTCTCATCATAGCTTGTTAAAGAATGGAATTTATTTTTTGCAGTAGCAAATGCTTTACCAGTATATTCACTTATTTGTTTTGCAACACGTTCTGCGAATTCGGGATGTGCGTTTAACCCCGTACCAACAGCTGTTCCGCCAAGTGCTAATTCCTTCAATTCAGTAACACTTGCCGTAATCATCGCTTCCGCTTTTTCCAGCATTCGATGCCAGCCACTAATTTCCTGTCCAAGTGTAAGTGGTGTTGCATCCTGCAGATGAGTACGACCAATTTTCACAATATCGTTAAATGTATCAGATTTCTCTTTTAATGTTTTGTTCAATACTTTTACAGCAGGCAATACAGTATCTTCTAGCTTTAATACAAATGCAATATGCATTGCTGTTGGATATGTATCGTTCGAACTTTGTGACTTATTTACATCATCGTTAGGATGAAGTCTGATTTCACTGCCCTCTTCTTCTAACCACTGATTCCCTACATAAGCAATTACTTCATTCACGTTCATGTTTGATTGTGTACCGCTTCCAGTTTGCCAAACGACCAATGGAAAATGCTCATCGATTTTTCCTTCAAGCACCTCATCGGCTGCATAAGCTATTGCTTCTGCCTTTTTAGCATCCAATAAACCAAGCTCACTGTTCACTTTTGCAGCACTTTTTTTCAAAACGGCAAATGCTTGAATAATTTCCTTAGGCATTTTTTCATTTCCGATTGGAAAGTTCTGCTTGCTTCTTTGTGTTTGCGCACCCCAGAATTTATCTGCAGGTACTTTAATTTCCCCTATTGTATCTTTCTCAACGCGATAATCCACTTATGCTTCCTCCCTATAAAATCTATATAACATCCTTATTGTAACAAATTTTTTACAGAAACTATACTAAATCACATATCTTTCATATCGATAAACTTCGTAAAATTGTTTTTAATTATATTGCAGACTCGAACAACTTTTATCAGTTTATCAGCAGAGCAGTTCCAATCAATTCGTCACTGAGGTAATCTGGTTACTCGCTGTCTGAAAATTGCATTTTCACATAAATAAGCGGGTAAATTCTAATTTGACACAAATTTGTACCACTATCCTCAGGAAAATTGCATTCTATATTATATAATACTTAAGTAAAGAATAAACTATTTCACAATCTTAGAAGATCCAACAGGAGCCTTCTAATTTAACAGCAGGCAAGAAGGAGGATTTTGCTATGCCTAATATATGGACTCATATACTCTTCTGTGAAGAGGTTGTAGATGCGGTTCCAAAGCTTCATCCCTTTTCGCAGCATGAGAACTATATGAAGCTTGGCGCTCAAGGTCCTGACCCATTTTTCTATTATAATTTTTGGCCATGGGTAAAAGAAGAACCCGTACATGAAGTCGGAACAGCATTGCATACAGAACATTGCGGGACATTTTTGATGGAACTAATCGAAAACGCAAAAGACAGCTGTAATGAAGTAAAAGCATATGTTGTTGGATTTATTACCCATCACGTTTTAGATCGCAATACACATCCATATATTTATTATCGTGCCGGCTATGAAGAGAGCAACCATCAGCTTTTGGAAACAGCAATCGACACATTAATGATGGAAAAGTATCATAATTTAAAAACCTGGAAGACACCAGTCTATAAAGAAATTGATCTTGGAAGAAAGCTGGATTCAAATATTGTTTTTCTCTTATTTCATGCAATCAATAAGTTTTTCCCGAAATTTAACAGTAAGAATGACGCATATATCCAAAAGGCTTACCGCGACATGCTCCTTGCGCTAAGACTTTTAGCAGATCCCACAGGGATAAAAAATCGTCTCATTGGCTCGCTCATTTCCGCTTATTCACACCAGCCCATTAAGGATCATATCGATTATTTAAACTTAAATAAGCTAAGCTGGAAACATCCAGCAACAAACGAATTAAGCGATAAGAGTTTTATTGATCTGTATAATGAAAGTCGTGTAGAGGGAATCGATATTATTACTGAGGTCCAAAATTATTGGAACCAAGGCTCCCAATATTCGAAGCAAAAGCTAGAAAAACTTATCGGGAATATTTCTTATGACACAGGTACAGATTTGGAACAACAATTAGAGAACAAATACAGCAGCCCGATTTTTTAGATGTATATCTTTTTAAATAAAGAGAAAAAATGCGCTCATCGTAAATGAAGCGCATTTTTTATTTCAATTTATTTCTTGGGCCTGACTTCAACAATTCCTTCCAGTTTTGTTACCTGTTTCGCTTCTTCTATGCCCTTCTCAATGTCTACAAACCTTAAAATAATTATCCCTGCGATAAAGAAGAAGATAAGTGAAATGATGCCATAGCGACTGTTCCCTGTAATTTGTCCGATAAAAGCGAACATGAATGGACCAATAATTGCAGCGAATTTGGAAGATATACCATAAAACCCAAAAAACTCAGCATGCTTATTTGCTGGGACCATTCTGCCGAAAATTGATCTGCTAAGCGATTGCGCTCCGCCTTGCACCATTCCTACTGTAATCGCAAGTATATAGAAATGCAGTGCGGACGTCATAAAATAACCAACAATTGTAATCAACATATAAGTAATCAATGTAATATATAATGCCCGTTTTGCTGTAATCTTTGAAGCAAGCCAGCCAAAGAAAAAGGTGAATGGAATACCAACGAATTGTGTAATTAACAATGCAATAATCAGGTCATTTCCTGCAATGCCGATTTCCGCACCATAGATGGTTGCCATCCGCATAATTGTTGAGATTCCATCATTATAAAGCCAAAATGCCAACAAGAAGATCAATACTTGTTTATATTGTTTAATCTCACGGAACGTATTCCCAACCCTTGAAAAGCCAATTGCTAAGTACGATTTATCTCTTTCAGCCTTTATCTTCTTCTCTTCCTTTATATTCTTTATTAAAGGGAGAGAGAAAATAAACCACCAAATACCAACTGATGCAAAAGAAAGCTGTGTAGCAACCACTGTATTTGGCAAACCAAACCAGCCTGGATTTAAAATCATCAAAATATTAATCGTCAAGAGAACTCCTCCACCTATATATCCATAGGCAAATCCTCCAGACGAAACCCTGTCCATTTCATCTTTTTCTGCTATTTCTGGCAAAAAGCCATCATAAAAGATGTTTGCTGCTGAGAAACCAATTGAACCAACTATAAATAGCACCGAAGCTAAAATATAATCGCCTTCCCCAACAAATGCCAGTAAAATACTAGCAATGATGCCCATAAAAGCAAAGAATTGCAGGAATTTCTTTTTTGCAGCGGAAAAGTCACTAATAGCACCTAAAATCGGTGCCAATACTGCAACAATCAATACAGATATCGACTGTGAGTATCCCCAGTAACTTGTTGCCATCCCTTCTTCCAGTCCGCTTCCAGCTACACTGGAATAATATACAGGAAGAACCGCTGCCATAATCGTTGTAGCAAATGCTGAATTACCAAAATCATATAGCATCCAGCTGCGCTGTATTTTTTTCTTATTCTCCAACCCGAGTCCCCCTTTTTGGCTAGCATACCAAATTTTTCAGTAAAATAACTGAAATTAATTAAAAATTTACAATCAAGCTGCTTAGCATCCGCAATGTATACTTATTATGTAATTAAAGCTTTATAGCTAGTATAAAGCCTATCCTTTTAATGGGATACGTTAAAAAAGTCTTATCACGAATAGATAAGACTTTTTTAAAATGTATTGAATTATTTCCATATAAACTCTTTATATGCTTCACTATGCTGTATAAATGCAGTTTTATTCCGTTCATCTAATGCACCATTTAGTTCTTCTTCCAACTTTTTTCTATTATATTGAAAACAGATTTCATCTAACATCATTTGTGCCTGCAATCGAATCTCATAAGGAATCTCTCTTTTTGCTTGGATTGGCTTTCCTTCATAACGAAAAAACAACAGAACTACTTTTTCTTTCTTCATTGGAAGTGCCCCCTTTTTCCTTTATTCTATTATCCTAAATTTTCCGAATAAAAGCAACAGAATTATTTTGCTTGATTATGATGAAACTGTTAAAGGAAATAGAAACACGATTGGAAACCTTATAAATATGATGTAAGCTGTAGTCTTCCCTAAGTTTTTCCCAAGATAAACTTCCTTCGCAGCTCCCAAGAGTCCTTCCTATAACCTGCTCTTTTTCTCTGGACCCACTCAAATTCCTTTGATACACTATCTTAACCAAAGTAACTGGAGGCATAACGCATGAACCATGCAGATAATCTAAAATTAGCGGAAAAAGGCGCCTGGCTAAGTATATTCACTTACCTTGCATTGGCAATTATAAAATTATGGATTGCCAATTGGGGAAATTCAGTCGCTCTTCATTCTGACGGCTTAAATAATACAACCGATGTAATTGCATCAATCGCTGTCCTTGTCGGCTTGCGTATTTCTCAAAAACCGCCTGATGAAAATCATCGCTATGGTCATTACCGAGCAGAGACTGTTGCATCACTTTTTGCAGCGTTTATTATGATGTTTATAGGAATTCAAGTAATTTATGACACGATAAAGAAGATATTTATTTTCGAAGCAATTCAGCCAAATATGCTGACTGCGTGGACCGCATTAGCTTCTGCTGTTGTAATGTTTTTTGTGTATATTTATAACTCGAGGCTCTCTAAAAGTTTAAACAGCTCAGCACTGTATGCAGCTGCACAGGACAACCGTTCCGATGCTCTTGTCAGTATTGGCGCATTTATCGGTATTATTGGAGCACAGGCTGGTCTGTATTGGCTTGATCCACTGACCGGGACAATCGTCGGACTGATTATCTGCAAAACAGCATTTGACATATTTAAAGATGCAACTTTAACACTGACAGATGCCTATGATGAAGATGAATTGCAGCTTATTAAAGAAAGTATTGAGGCAGTATCAGAGGTTAAAAAAGTAGAAGATATTAAAGGACGAGTCCATGGCAGCCAAGCCTTAATGGAAATAACTATACTCGTACATGCAGACCTAACTGTCGAAGCCAGTCATAAAATTACAGAAAGAATTGAACACTACCTGTCAGAGAAACACGCAGTAACCCATGCGCATATTCACATTGAACCCTACTATTCCGAACACAGCAATTAACTATACCATTGCTAAAAAACGGAGTACTTAGTACACAGACGAGCTTTTCAGCAGTCCGAGCACAAAACAAAATACCCCTGGTGTTCTATCAGGTAACAGAAAAGCTTTTTTCCTGCAGAAGTCTCGGGGGTATTTGGATTGTTCGTTAAAGCTCAAATCGTCAATAAAAATACAGTTAAAACCGCTCCAAGAACAACAAGGACTACATTCAAGCCAAAACAGGCAAGGATGATTGCAACTGCGCCTCCAATAAGCCCAATCACCGGTTCCTCCGGTATCACTGTAAGAATACTCGGGAAAATTAAAGCGCCTAGTGCAGCGTAAGGAATCGCACTTAACCAGCGATTGACCCATGGACGAAATTGCAGTTTATCGACAAGAAAGGCAGGAATCATGCGAGGGACCATCGTAGCTAGCGACACACCAATAATGATGAATAGAATCATTCCTGTTCCTCCTTCAATAAAAATATTCCGCTCATGCCGCCAATAACCGTGCCAATTACGATTCCCCAGCCTGAGCTTAGACCAAGCTCTACACAAATAAAGTTAATCAGCATTGCAATAACTGCAATCAAACCGACCTTTGCATTCTTTTTAACCGATGGAATCAATAGTCCAATAAACATCGCATAAAGGGCTATCCCCATACTTTGACTTAAGTTAGCCGGGATAACTTCTCCAAGCATTCCACCAATAAATGACCCAAAAACCCAAGATACATAGGCAATGATAAAAATGCCTAAATAAAAGAAAGCGCCATGTTTTTCTTTCGCTTCTTCAGGATGAAAGGCAGATACAGCAAACGCTTCATCTGTAAGCCCTAATGAAAGCGGCAGCTTCCATTTACGTTCTACAGTTCTTAGGCTGTTCATAAATGAAAGACTCATCACAAAATGCCGGAAATTCAGCACAAATGTTGCAATAATAATCTCCATAGCACTCGCACTAACTGCAATCATATTTACAGCCATAAATTGACTTGCACCAGCATAAACAAAGATACTCATCATTGTCAGCTCGAGTAAGGACATTCCAGTTTGCTTAGCCAAAACCCCATATGTAAGTGCAATAGGAAGATATCCCAGCATAATAGGAAAGCCTGCAGCCAATCCCTTCCGTAACATTCCCAATTCGCTTAACTCGTTCTTTTGAGCAACAGCCTTGTCCATTATTCTCCTCCCTATGTATATAATAATAAAATTGAAACTATTATAACTTATTTTTAGAAAGTTAAAAAGTCTGCCGTATTTTTAATTGTTAATCTTACCAATAAAAAATGACTATAAATTCCTCATGGAATTTATAGTCATTTTATAATTTATTCTTTGTCTTGATCTGTCAAAATTAATGGGCCATCTTTTGTAATCACTATTTGATGCTCATATTGTGCGGAACGTCCTTTATCAACCGTTCTTGCCGTCCAGCTATTTTCATCCATTTGACTTTCCCACGTACCCTCGTTGATCATTGGCTCAATCGTAATAACCATACCTTCTTTTAAGCGCAGCCCTTTATTTGGCAAGCCAAAATGCGGCACATGCGGCTCTTCGTGCATTGTGGGGCCAATTCCATGGCCGGTAAAATCGCGGACAACTGAAAAGCCTTCACCTTCAGCGTATGTCTGGATTGCATGGCCAATGTCTCCTATACGATTTCCAACCTGTGCCTGTTCAATTCCCAAATCAAGACATTTCTTTGTAACTTCCATTAAATTCAGGCCTGCTTCATCAACATTCCCAACAGCATATGTCCATGCAGAATCTGCTAACCCTCCGTTAAGATTAACAACCATATCAATTGTAACAATATCACCATCTTTTAGCTTTTCATCCCTTGGAAAGCCATGGCAGATTTCATCATTAATTGAAGCGCATGTAGCGTATTCATAACCATTATAGCCAATTTGCTCTGGAATCGCTCCATTCTTTCTCATGAATTCCTCAGCAAAGGCATCGATTTCTAATGTAGTAATGCCTGGTTTAATCATTTTCGCTATTTCTCTATGACAAGCTACAAGAATATCTGCAGCTGCTTGCATTTGTGTAATTTCACGTTCACTTTTTCTTGTTATCATACCTAACCTACCTTTCGTTCAATACAAATTATTGCTGTTTATTCATCTAATAATCCGCAGGGGCTGAACCCCCGCGGATGAAAGATTTACTTTATTGCAACGGCCTATTTTCAGATGCTGGGTGCTATTCAACAGTTTATCATAAAACGGATTGGGTTTCAGTTACAATGCAAGGGAATATGTACGCTATTAAAATATAAACAAAGCTGCAGTTTTTAACTGCAGCTTTGTTTACTTAGCAACAACCGCCAAATCCTCCGCCGTAGCCGCCGTAACCTCCATCATAACCTTTATCATTATACGCTGTTCCAATAATAATTAGCAGAATAAATAATACGACAAGCAGTGCGAAACCACCTGATTTGAAATTTCCTCCGCCTTCTTTACCCATAACATTACCTCCCTGTTTTTCAAGAACTACAATACTTTATGCACCTGCAGAAAAAAAGGGAGGGCGAATGACTTAGTCATTGCATTTACCTAAAGATAATTTTTGACATTGTAGATTTCACCATTCATTACACTTTCGTCAGTAATGATATCAATTAATACACCTGCAACAATATCTGTATTTCTTAATGCTTTATTTTCTTTATAATCCTTGAAACGTTCCACTTCTGCAAATTCTTCTTCACTGGAAGAACGAATTGTTCCTTGCATTTCTGTATCCATAATTCCTGGACTGAATGCAATAATTTTATTGCCCGTGTCGAGTTTATCTTGTTCAAGAGCTACTGTTTTTGTATACATATTGAGACTTGCTTTTGTAGAGCAATATGCACTCCAGCCATAAATGGCTCCCTCTGCTGCACCAGATGAAACATTTGCTGCAATTAACGTTATCTGATCAGCAGTTGCCATATTTAACAACCTATTCGTTAAAACCATTGGTGCCACACTGTTAATTGTTACATGCCTCAATAATTCATCACTCTTGATATTTGCTGCTTGATTAATTGGCTCTACCACACCAGCATTATTTATTAGATAAATCGTTTCGATTTGTTCTTCACGTGCTTTAAGTGTTTCGTAAATCTCAGTTATTGTTTTTTCAAGTGCTGCAATATCGGATAAATCACAGGAATAATGCTCATAAAATTGATTATTTTCTATTGCGGTATCTGGTAATTTCTTATTTCCTGTTCGAGAAATTCCAATCACGTCCACGCCTGATTCTAATAATAATCTGGCTAATGACATGCCTAATCCCTTAGACACTCCAGTTACGATTGCAATATTGGACAATCTATAATCCCCCTTTTGAGAATTTATTTAATTTGCTCTTACTTTATCCCAATAGTAAATAAGGGTTTCCATTCCTCTATCGAAACTATCTAAAGGGAAGCTCTCATTCGGTGAATGGAGTCGATCCTCTGGTGTGCCAAAGCCTAATAATACAATTGGCATTTTATAAATAGCATCAATCCATTCCACTACCGGAATCGAACCGCCCATCCGAACATATACTGTTTCTTTACCAAATGCTTTCGTATAGCTTTCCGCAGCTTTTTGTATTAGTGGGTGATCTGGTTCAACTTTGTATGCTTTAGCTGAGAGCCTTTCTTTTTTCACTTCCACGTTTACCCCGCTTGGTGTGTGTTTTAGCACATGATCTTCAAGCAGCTGTTGAATACGCTCAGGATCCTGGCCAGGTACAAGACGGCAAGTGATTTTTGCTGTCGCTTCGGATGGGATAATTGTCTTTGTACCTTCACCCTGATAGCCACCATAAATACCATTTATTTCAAATGTCGGACGTCCCATTGTATGTTCTTGTGGTGTATATCCTTGTTCTGAAGCTGTTTCTGGAATTCCAGTTGCAGCAACAAAATCTTCACCAGGGGCTTTCTTCATTAATTCTCTTTCTTCACCCGTTAATGGATATACCCCATCATAGAAGCCATCAACCGTGATGATTTCATTTTCATCTTTCATTGAAGCAAGAATCTGACTTAATGCCATAATGGGGTTGCGAACTGCTCCACCATACATGCCAGAGTGCAAATCATGATCAGGACCAGTCACTGTAATTTCAATTCCAGTAAAGCCCTTTAGTCCATACAAAATGGTTGGCTGGTTTTTCGCAACCATGCCTGAATCTGAAATCACTGCAAAATCTGCTTGGAATTTGTCCTTTTGTTCATGAAGAATCTCATAAAGATTCTCACTGCCGATTTCTTCTTCCCCTTCGATACAGACCTTCACATTAACCGGCAAGCTTCCTTCCGTTTCCATATATGCTTCAAAGACAGCTAAATGCATAAAAACCTGTCCTTTATCATCGCTGGAACCACGCGCATATAAACGGCCATCGCGCACTTCTGGCGAGAACGGTTCACTCTTCCATTGCTCGAGCGGGTCAGCTGGCTGAACATCATAATGCCCGTAAAATAAAACAGTCGGCGCGTCAGCACCCGCACCATTATATTCTCCATAGACTAGCGGGTGTCCCGCTGTTTCCATTTTTTCAATTTTTTCAAACTGCAGCTTCTCTAAATAAGCTACAAGAAAATCTGCTGCTTTTTCCACATCTTGCTTATATTCACTATCTGTACTCACACTTGGAATTGATAAAAATTCATTCATTTTTTCTAATAAGTTACTGCGATTTTCTTTTAAATATGCGATTGCTTTTTCACTCAATTTCTATTCCTCCAATCCATGCAATTTTCATTAAAATACTTCATGCCATTCATCGCGTTTTGCGAGCATCTCTTTAGCAATTTCTTTTGCGCCTTCCAAACTGTGGCTTGCTGCCCAGCCGCACTGTACTTCATTGCATGCTGGCACTTCATCCGCATTTAAAACATCCTTCAATGTTTTCTCCAATAAATCCATTACTTTTTCATCTGTTGTATCATTAATGATGGAAAGGTAAAAGCCTGTCTGACAGCCCATTGGCCCAATATCAAGCACATAGTCATCGTGGTTCCGGATATTTTCTGCCATCAGATGCTCAAGAGAATGCAGACCGTCCATTTCCATATGCTCTTTATTTGGCTGTTTTATACGGATATCATATTTATATACCTTATCACCCTTAGCACCTTCTGTAACTCCAACAAGACGCACATATGGCGCTTTTACCTTCGTGTGATCAAGATTAAAGCTTTCAACATTCATTTTTTTCGTCATATTAATCTCTCCCCGCTCTGCGTAATATTTTCTATGAATAAATGATACACTACTTTACATTTAACTTAAAGCAGGGAATATTGCTTTTCATTATTATCACAGAAAAAAACATGTCAACAACTATTGTCATTGACATGTTTTTATAGTAATCGTTATAATCTAACGTCTGTTCTCAGGGAAAAGTCTTTCAATCATTGAACCAAATTGGTCAAAGAAACCTTCAACCGGTTCCCCGTTTTCAACGTCATCAGCGTAATCGTTTGCCAAGTTCAAGAAATCCGGGTTAGTCGAAACATAAACATTATCGATGTCACGATCAACAGACTTAACAATTTTAGCAATTCTGTCTTTGACCTTATCTGTTAATTCATTCGAATTATTATCCCCGCTGTTATTATTTCCTTTATTGTTACCTTCGTCTGTATCAAGGTTTGCTGCAACATATGCATTATTATCTGTTGTGATGACATATGCATGATCGATTTCAGTGATTTCATTCGTTATCTTGTCAGCTGCTTCCTTTGCAACTTCATAATTGGAATTGTCTCGATCAGAATTATCTCTGCGGTCATTATCTCTATTTTGATATTGATCAGCATCCCGCTCCAGCGTATGATCCCGGTCATTTACCATACCGTGTCCTGCTTCATTATTTCGAAAAGATGTAGGGTCAACATTGGGATTGTCTGTGCCTTTCTGTGTATCGTCATCACCCGCCTGACAAGCCATTAATGTAATCAAAAGTACAGTAAAAATACTAAGCATTTTCCACTTCATTGAAATGTAACCTCCTTCAATATTTGCTTTTAGTATGTTTCGCTGAAAAGAGAATATGCCTATTTGAGATATCCTTTTTTTGGCATGAGGCCCATTTATGTAATGAAATATATAGAAACAACTGGAGACAATAGAGTTAAGCGCTAATGGTTAGGAGGAGAGTAAACATGATTCCTGATTATGATAAAGCACTGTATTATACTTTATGGGGACAATGGGATGAACTGCTGATTTTGATGGTACGTACGAAGGATGATATCTTATCAAAAAAAATCGCCAAATTTCTGCAAGCATATCATTATTCATTAGATGAGGCAAAAATTCTTCGCTTGCATGATCAGTTAATATATTATTTAGATCATGCATTGAAATACCATGATGGAACAATTCTTAAAGCTTAAAAATAAGGAAGGATCCATATTACGGATTCCTTCCTTTTTCTTTATCACCAGACAGCGGAGCAATTACCTCGGATGTATTTTCATTCCCCACTGTTGTATCTGAATTTGTTTTGCCATTTTCCTCTATTTGCTTATAAACGTTGTAATTAATGTCTTCATTGCTGAAATTGATTTTGCTATTAATAAAGCAGGAAGTGGAAAATATGAATAAGGCAACAAGTACTGTGACCGAACTTACTCTTCCTGCCAAGGAGCGTCCTTCAGTTCGGCCCATCTGGAAAAAAATTCGTTCCCTATATGGTTCAAATTCGACTTCCTCACCAATTTTTGCATCCTTATTCACAACTATTCCTTTATGAAAAGTACCATCACTTGTGAGAATAACCATATAATTGCGATGTTTTTCCAAAATGATGCCTTTATTCACTTACCCACCTCCTTTAAATAGTCCTGCAGATAAATATAGTTTCCATTTAAAACAATAAAAATTGCCAATATGAATTTTCGGTTTCTTTCCAATGTTTTCTTGCTTACGTGAACATGTTTTTCCAATTTTTTAATTGGAAGCTTCTTTTTAGTTAAAACGTATTTTTTTAATTCGTCGTTATCTAATAGCACCCTTGCGATTTTTACTGCATTATCTCTTGCATCTCGATGTTTTGGCGAAACTTCCGCAAGTTCGGACAGGCTTAAATTAAATTCGCGCAGCTTTTCCCGATAGTCCAGCGTTTCATCGCGACGGTTTATTGCATCCTGTTCCTCGTTATATTGTTCAATGACAACAGATATTTCTGCAGGATTTTCCATTCGTTCTTCATCATAAAATTGATCGAACGAAAGATAATTTTGCCGTTTCGAGTTATAACGTATGTAGTCAATTACTTTTCGCTTCACGATCAGCTTTGCAAAAGAAAGAAAGGAATTGCCTTTTTCAGGACAATACAAAAATATGGCCTCATTAAAAGCGGAGAGACCAATACTGAACTCATCATCTATTAATGGGTCAATATAACGTTTACACACTTCTGAAACTGCTTTTGCTGTAAATGGCTGATACGATTTTAATAAATAATCATGCATTTCCTTATCACCCTGCTGAATTTGCACGACAATTTCCTCTACGGGGATTCGTTCTGTTAAACTATATGCCTGCATACTTGGTACCCCCGTTACTTATAGTTTTCGATACGCCACATTGCTTTTTGGGTGTAGCAGAAAGTTTATTTACAAATCTTATTTTTATATAACTAAAATTCACTTTTATCATTTACACGTTCCCACCATTAATTCCTTAATTTATTGATCGTTAGACGGTCAAAATTATGTACATATTTAATGGTATCTTAATTAATGAAGTCTTTCATCACAAGCTGTTTACAATTCAATTAAAGGATGATTACTTCTATACTACAAAGATTATAAAGTAAATAATGAGATGCGCAATAAATGTTAATGTCACGAATGAGTAAACAACCGATTCATTTATTTTAGAATGAGTTTAAGGCAACGGTGAGACCGCATAATACGCAGCATGGGTCCTCCAGCCGCGCACGGGAAGCACAAAATGCGCATGCTCCCACTGTCGTTGGAGAGCATGCGTATATTAAAACTCGTTTAAAATTTCACGTTTATTATGAAATGACTTTTGATTATATAAGCCTACAATCGTTTCATCCAGATAAAGATCACCTTCATACCAATCAACAGAAACAACTTTTTCTACTGGATAATAGTAAAATTCATCTTCGGCAGGATTGGGACTGCCAATTACAATATATTTTAAATCCCAGTCGGTATTATAAACGAAATCTTCAAGCCTTCCCAGCTTGCCGTCTCTTCCGTGCACACGGGCATATAAAATCTCTTCATGGCTCCGCAGTTTATGATTATTATCACGATGATTAGCAATTAACTGTTCACGTTCAAAATCTTCTGGTTCTTGATAAATCCTCTCTGATTTCTGATTAAATACACCAATGGCACGTTGTTCACCGCTAATTAAGACATCCTCCGGCCAGTAACGTGTCCAGCCAAAGTATTTAATCAGCTGGTTTTCTTTATCAATCGTTAAATCAGACTCCTCTGGAACCGGCGGACTTTGCTTAATCATTTCTCTATCATATTCTACTTCCAGCGTTTCATTCTCTTCGTTCACTTCAATAAAAGCAGATGGCGGTATGAGAACCTTACGCTCCGGCAGCCATTTTCGCGTATCAACAATAGCATAACGAATTTTCCAGTTGTGATCATCAATATATAAATCTTTAATTCTGCCCATTTCTCCATCTGTTGCATCAATATTGTATGTGTGCAATGCTGTAGTAAAATAATACATATGGTTCGCCTCCAAAAAAGAGTTTACCTATTTTTACCCTTTTTGATTGCGGTTAAACAAAGCAAAGAATTTCACTCTCATTTCTCAAAAGCTGAATAGTAGTAATCGATCGGTACAAAAAGTCCAACCTTCCCATGTTCATCATGGTCTAATGTGGCAAAGATAACCCCAATAACTTTGCCATCTTTCGTAATAATCGGACTGCCGCTATTCCCCCGATAAACGGGAGCCTCTATCATCAGCACTGGCTCTTCCCAGCTGGAAAGCTGCGTGTAGCCAATAATCGTCCCCTCATTGGCAATTCCGTTAAAACGCAGCGGATTACCAATAAAACTTATCTTTTCATCATCTGCAAAAACTGTTGATTCTGCCAATGTTAAATGCGGTAAATTCTCCCCATTCGTCTCGATAACTGCTAAATCGACTTCCGGAAAGACAGCCACAACTTCACCATCATATAATCCGTTCTCAGGGAACGCCACCGTTACATGTTCTTCCCCTTCCACAACGTGATTATTCGTTAAAATTGTCCCATGTTCGTTAATTGCGAATCCTGTGCCTTTGCTATCTGCAGTTTCAATCACCACGACTGCTTTCTTATACTCCTTTATATCTTCCTGAGCTGAAAGTTTTGTTGATGTAATGAGAAAATCAATTGCAGGAATTGAAAAAGTCTGAGGCAGTAATGCAACGACATTGAACGCGAGAGCGAACGCAATTAGCCAGAATGCCCACTTTGGAAAAATACTTTTTGGCTTCTTCTGCTCCCGTCTTTCTTTTGCTTTTGCCAACGCTTTTTTTCTCTCTTCCTCGACTAATTCGTAAAGCTCTTCCTCATCTATTTCTTCATATAAATCTTCATCAATTATATCAAGAGTCCGATTGTCTTCTTTATTGTTATCCATTATACACCCCGCACTTTAACCAGCTGCTCGTGTTCCGCCTTGCTGCATCTGATACATTTCAAAATATAAACCTTTCTCTGCAATTAGTGTATCATGACTTCCGCGTTCCTTAATAGTGCCATGGTCGAGAACAAAAATAGCATCTGCTTGCTGAATCGTTGAAAGTCGGTGAGCAATAACTAATGTCGTCCGATTCTTCTTCAGGATTTCTAATGCATGTTGGATAATCGCTTCTGTTTCTGTATCAATATTTGCTGTCGCCTCATCTAGAATAAGTATTGCTGGGTCAAAAGCTAATGCACGTGCAAAGGAAATCAATTGTCTTTCACCTAATGACAGTGTACTGCCACCTTCTGTTACAGGCTCATCATACCCTTTTGGCAACTTTTCTATAAAGTCCGCACCAACTGTTTTTAGTGCTTTGATTGCCTGTTCTCTTGATATAGCAGGGTCATTCATTGTTACATTTGAGAGTATTGTACCTGTAAATAAAAACGGGTCTTGAAGTACAATTCCCATATGGCTCCGTACTTGCTGCCTCGACCATTCATTTGTGGAATAGCCATCTATTGTAATTTGCCCTTTCTGAGCATCATAAAAGCGAAAAAGCAGATTCATAATCGAACTTTTCCCTGAGCCAGTGTGACCTACAAATGCTGCTGTTTCTCCTGGCTTCACTTCAAACGATATATTCTTCAAAACATAGTCCAAATCGTTATAGGCAAAGGATACCTTGTCAAAGACTACATGCCCCTGATAACGATTTACTTGATCATCTTTAACGTCCTCTCCTTTATAGTCCATCAGTTCGAAAACGCGGTTCCCAGCGACACGTGCCTGTTCAAGCAATGGCAGCTGGTTTACAATATCTGTAACTGGATCAAATAATCTTGTAATATAATCTACAAATGCATAAAGCATGCCAATTGAAATAACACTGGTCAAATCGAATGAAGCTGAACCAAAATACCAAATAAAACCGACGAAGGTTAAATTGCGGAATGCTGTAACAAGATTATAGGATGTTAGTGCACTGAGCTTCACAAGCTTTTTTTGAAAAACAAAATGGCGATTATTTAATAATTCAAACTCTTCCTTCGTTTTCTTTTCTCTGTTAAATGCCTGGATAATCGGCATTCCTTGGATGGCCTCGTTAATATTTCCATTGATTTCGCTCACTGTTGAACGGATAACAGTATTATATTTTGTACCAAAGTATTTATATCCCTTCATCCATAAGTAGAGTACTGGAATAAGTAACAGACACATCATAGCAAGTTTTGCATCCAGAATGAATAGCGCAATAAAAATCCCTGCCATATAAACAAAACTTGAAATGACGATCGACAAGACCCTTTCATATAAATCACGAATCGCTTCTGTATCGTTCGTAATTCTTGCAACAATCGTACCCGCTGGACGATCAACAAAATAATCAATAGGGATGCGCTGCGTATGGGCAAATAAATCCATTCGCATTTTTTTAATAATCTGGTTGGACGATTTCTGTAATAAATAAGTTTCAAAATACTGAAATACACCAGCAATGATTAAGAGCACCATATATAGTACAAGCAAGAAAATGATTGGCCGCTGTTCTGGCCCAAAAAATTGGTACATTTCGTTCAGTGTCAGTTTTGTTGCATCATATATGAATGTTTCATCCCCATATTCAATATTGATCTTTTCATCAGCCACTGTACGAACTCCTTGCAATGGAGTTTCATCATGAATGAAATAATAAGAAGCACCTATTTGCAACAATGTGACAGGCGCACTTAACGTCTCATCTGCAACTTTCAAACGGTCGATTCGTTTAAAGTATTTATTGTCATAGGAGATTGTGTCACGGTCATTGTCTGCAGCAACCTCCTGCCAGTATCCTTCGACACCAAGAATATGTTCATCAATCACGGTTTTCGCAATCAAAGGTCCAGCAAGCTCCAGTGTCACTGCGATTGACAGACAAAGTAATCCTATAATGATTCCTTTTTTATATTGGAAGGCATACTGAATCAGCCTTCTTTCAGTAGATTTTTTTTTCACAGTTGGTTTCCCCCTTCCTCTTCAAGCTGCTGTTCTTCATACTGTTGTTTATACCAGCCGCCTTGTTTAATTAATTGTTCATGTGTTCCTTCTTCGACAATTTCTCCGTGTTCCAGAACGATAATATGATCGGCATGTGTTACTGCTGACAAACGATGAGCAGCAATAAATGTTGTTTTATTTTTTCTCTCTTGACGTAAATGCTGAATAATATTGGATTCTGTCTTGCCATCGACCGCAGACATTGAATCATCGAGGATCAATATTTCTGGGTCTTTAATAAATGCACGTGCCAAAGCCACACGCTGTTTCTGTCCTCCTGAAAGCGTGATTCCGCTTTCACCTACTTCCGTGTCTAAACCTTTAGGAAGCTGTTTTATGTCATCTAGAAAATGAGCAAGCTCCATCACCCGAAAAATTTCTTGATCCGTTGCATCTGATTTACCAAATTGAATATTTTCCCGAATTGTTTTAGAAAACATAATTTGGTCTTGTGGAACATAACCAATCCAATCCCGCAAATCTTTTAAATCCAATGCCTCAATATTGACATCAGAAAAAGTAATGCTTCCTTTTAAACCAGGATATTGGCGCAGCATCAATTTAAACAAGGTTGTTTTACCTGCACCTGTTTTTCCTACGACACCTATTGTTTCTCCTTTTTTCACATGAAGATTGATGTCACGCAACTGATAGATTGCTGTATTCGGGTAGGTAAAGGATGCGTTATTAAATGCAACATCTCTAACCTCAGTCAGATTTTCTCCTTGCTTTTGATTGCTTACATCCGCTGGATAATCGAGTGTTTCATTAACACGATCAAGGGAAGCATTACCGCGCTGTAAAATATTTATCAATTCTCCTACTGCAAACATCGGCCAAATTAACATACCTAAATAAACATTGAAAGTTACGAGATCGCCCATAGAGATTTTATTTTCAAAAACAAGGAAAGCACCATAACCTAACCCTATCGTATAAGAGAGACCAACAAGAATTTTCATTGTCGGTTCAAAAAGTGCATCAATCTTTGTCACTTCAATATTTTTCAAATATACGTCCTCTGTTGTTGCATCAAAGCGCTTTAAATCTTGTTTTTCCTGAACAAATGCACGAATAACCCGCACACCCCGAATCGATTCCAGTACATCATTGTTCATCTCCCCAAATGCAGCTTGAGCCTTCGTAAACCTGGCATGTATTGCTGCACCATATTTGCTCATCACAATTGCCATAATTGGGAGCGGGATTAAAGCAGCAAGTGTCAATTGCCAGTTAATTGTAAAGATCATTACACTAATAATCATCAACATAAATATACTGGAATCAACAAGCGTAAGAACACCAAAGCCGGCCGTCAGACTAATTGCCTTTAAATCATTTGTAGATCTTGCCATCAAATCACCCGTTCGGTATTTTCCAAAGAAGGTCGGTGTCATCCGAAGAAAATGGCCCATTAATTTACTTCTGACCCATCTCTCTAAAATAACAGCCCCGCCAAACAGGGTATAATCCCATAAAAAAGAGATTGTATAATGTGCAATTAAAAGCACAAGCAAAATTAAAAGAATCGATTGTAATACATCGATTGTCAATGTATCTAATTGAATTTGGTCAATACTGTAGCCAATAATCTTTGGTGGTATCAAACCAATCGCACTCGCTGTAATTAAAGCAATGATTGCAAAAATATATCTTTTCCAATAATGTTTAAAAAACCAGTCTAACTTCCTGAAAACCTGAAACATTTCCCCACCTGCTTATCTATTTTTATTCAACCACAAAACAAAACTGCTTGTTTAAAGACGTCCAAACCAGAAAATGAAATCAAAAAAACACACGCAGCTCTATGACTCGTGTGTAATCATCTGAAATTGTTTACAATAGGTCACAGTTTGCCCAAAATGACCCCAGCCTCGTTCAAAAGACATGCAAATACACCAAATTCTATCCTAGACATCTATAACCGAAGGTCACTATATTCAATTGGTTTAATTCTCTTAAATTGTGTTTTATCATTTTCATGACCTCCTTTGTTTTTTATATTTACCGTAATAATTATAGTATTTTGAATTTTATTAGTCAATAGTTTTTTAAGATAATTTCTATTTAATGGCTAAAGAGCTAACCAAAGACCTAAACTCCTTGAAAATCCATATTTCTTAAGAAATAGAAATTCAGCTGCTTAAGGAGGTTTCATTGATAAATTTAATATTGCGATTAAAAGCCATTACAAAAAAAAGAATATCCCGATTAAATCGAGCTATTCTCAGATCAATGCATCTATTTAATTGAAAGGGATTTTAAAGTACTTTCTTGCTCGTTCGCTGATTACGTTCTATACCTTGGTTAAGCATGCGCTCCACTTTTGAATACTCAACCTCTGTAGCTACAGAAATATCCTTCATAGAAACAAGAGGGTTCTTCCTGATGAAATTCCAAACCAGTTCGCTCTCTTTCAGACAAGTTGTGCACAACATAAATGGACTATTTTCCATTGACTCCTGACACAATCGGCAATTTCGAACAATTTCTCTCATTTCTTCACCCCTTATTGAATTATGTCTACTATGTTACCCCAGACTTTTCCCGAAAACAAGGGTAATATTGAATTTTTTGAAAAATGATGCTTTTGGCATGTGATTTTTAGCCACCCTTTTAACTTTTCCTCGAAAGCTTAGCAGATTTGTCGAATTTTTAGCTTTTCAATCGAATATAATTAATCGTTCGTAACATACTATTTATGAAATGATGAACAGATGGAGGTCACTATGGCTCAAGAAAAAAACCAAAACACTATTTTCCCAACCACCATCCAAACGTTAATAAAAGAGCTAAATGAAAAAGCACAAAATAAACCTGATTTAAAATTTAGCATCTACCAAAAGGACGGAATAAAATTAGTTCTGTTTTGCATTCCATACCTTATTGATGTTCAAAAATCGGATCAAATACTTTTACATAATATTCTAGATATGGAAGCAGAATGGACAAATAAATCCCTATTAAATAATATCCCATTGAAACATGAGAAACCCTTATCAAGTGCAGAAGAAATTATTGATGGTCTGGTAAATGGCAAGGCCTTTGTATATATTGAGCACGAAAAGTCCGTAATTAATTATGATTTAGCCAATGCAGAGAAACGTCCATTGGAAAAGGCAGAGACGGAATCTATTGTCCTTGGTCCGCAGCTGGCATTTACGGAGTCGATTACAACAAATATGAATGCTTTAACTTATCGTCTGAAAACCCCTGATCTTACAATGGAAAAACATAGTGTTGGTGAAAGAGTATCAAAGGAAGTAAGAATAGCTTATTTAAACTCTGTTGCCAATGAAACCGATGTCGACACGATGCGGCAGCGGATAAACGACCTTGAAGTAGATATGATAGAAGACGCGCATATGCTAAAGCAATACATTAATGATTCTTCTACAACCGTTTTCCCGCTATTTGCTGCTACTGAATTAATTGATCGCACAGTGTACTCCATTAAGCAGGGAAAAATCGCTGTACTAGTTGAAGATAGTCCAATTGCTTTAATTGCTCCATCAACTTTTTTCAGTTTCTATGAATCAACAGAGGATATGTACTTGCACTGGAACTCTGGTACGTTTTTGCGTATGCTGCGCTTGATTGCAGCCTTTATTACCTTTCTGTTAACACCAATGTATGTCGTTGCGACGACATATCACTATGAAATCATCCCAACACAGCTTTTAATTTCCATCGGACAATCACGAGCTGCAGTACCATTTCCTCCTATCTTGGAAGTGCTGCTCCTCGAATTAGTGATTGAATTGCTGCGTGAAGCTGGAGCAAGACTTCCTACCAAGGTCGGACAGACAATTGGTATCGTAGGTGGTGTGGTTGTAGGAACTGCTGCCGTACAAGCCGGTATAACAAGTAACATCTTAGTTATCTTAATCACTTTAAGTGCTCTTGCATCATTTACAACTCCAAGCTATATAATGGGTACTGCAATACGGTTAATCCGTTTTCCTGTAATTATTATAAGTGGTTTTTACGGGATTATTGGCGTCATGTTTGGTCTCAGTTTCTTAATCATTCACCTAGTAAAACTCAGCTCCCTGGGCAGATCTTATCTTGCACCACTGTACCCGCTGCAATTAGCTGACTTCAATAAGGTATTTTTCCGTTTACCTGAACAGAGACAAGGGCGAAGATTCAAATCTTATCAATTAAAGGACAAGCGAATATTTGATAAAAAGAAAGCATTGGAGAGAAAAGATATCGATGAGTAGGCGATTATAATGAATATCAATATACAAGTACCAAAATATGAGCAGTTTCGAGCATTTTATGTTTTTTTCATTATTAGCACAATGCAGCTTGGCGTTGGAATGATCGGTACGCCAAGACTCGTTTTCCAAAAGGCTGGTCATGATGGCTGGATGTCCATCATCCTCGTGTATTTTTTCCTTTTGCTCGTACTGTTTACGATGCTGTATATACTAAAACAATATGAAAATGCTGATATCCTGGGCATTCAAGCCGACTTATTTGGCAATTTCCTTGCTAAAGTGCTCGGGACTATTTATATAATCTATTTCGGGTCGGAAATTCTTTCTATTCTTGTTACATATATCGAGATTGTGAAGGTATTCATCTTTCCAGACAGCAGTTCTTTTATTCTTGGTTTAATGATAATAACATTGATTGTCTACAGTTGTATCGGCGGATTACGAATTATTATTGGTGTTACATTTATATTTTTCCTGCTTACGCATTGGGTCATACTTTTATTACCGGTGCCGATGGCTCAAATTGATTGGCTCAATTTTCTTCCTGTTATGGATCGCGGGATAATCGATATTATTAAAGGTACCGTTTCAACTTCCTATACATTTATGGGATTTGAAATCTTCTTCTTTCTTTATCCTTTTATCCAAAATAAGAAAAAAGTAAAACAACCAATTGTATGGGGTGTTTCTTATTCTGTTTTTTTGGTGCTTCTTATAACAGTTACAACGATTGGCTTTTTAAGTCCCGAGCAGCTGCGAAGAAGAATTTGGCCTGCACTGCATTTATTTAAAATCCAAACATCCCCATTTCTGGAAAGATTAGATTATATCGTTGTTGCAGAGTGGATGATGGTAACTCTTCCGAATATGATGTTGTTGATGTGGGGAATCACCTATACTGCAAAGCGCCTTTACAAAATACCAACTAAGGCTACGCTTTATATTACTGCCGGGTTATTACTCGCATCGGTATCATTGTTTAACTCGCATTTTGAAATTCAGCGTCTGACTGACACTGTGAAATCAGGTGGTATTTTTATTACTTACATTTATCCTTTTATTCTCTTACCACTTGTTTTGATAAAGAAAAAATGGCGGAAGAAAAAAAAGGAGCCTATTAACGATGCAAATGAGTAAGCTTATTCCTATAGTTTTCATCATCATCTTGCTTCTGCAAGCCTGCCTGCCTACAATGCAAATTGAAAAATCAGGAATCATCAACACACGTGGAATCGATCTTCTTGAAGAAAGTGAAAATAGTATGATTGAGACGACGATTATCCCTTATTTATTTGATCCCAATGCCCAAGATATTACAAGTATACTGGTGGGAAAGGGACATACAATAAAAGAAGCTCGCGATGAGGCTTCCAAACAATCAAGCTACGTACTGACTCCAGGACAAATTCGGCTTGAATTATATGGGAAGGAAGCTGCCGAAAAAGGAATTCTTCCCTATCTTAATACATTAATCCGTGATGCACGAGTGTCTGAAACAATGCAGCTTGCTGTTACAAATCAAACAGCGAAAGAAGTGCTGATGAGTGAGCAAACTTCCATTACAATTAATACCGCACAATATCTGCAAGACTTAATAGTGAAAGAAATTAAGCGCGACTCGTTACCAAGCAGTTCTTTACATGATTTCACCCGGGAAGTTGAACATGTGGGCCTCGATCCAGTACTTCCGGTAATTGATGTCGTAGAGAATTGGCCAACGTTAGTGGGCGCAGCTGCGTTTCATAGAGATAAATATGTACAACAGATTACATTGAGTGAAGCTTTCCTCATAAACTTGCTAAGAAAACGTGTTAAGGATACGCCTCTAGATGCTTATGTTCCACTCGATAATTATAAAGATAAAATTGCTTACAAGGAAGACGAGGGACATGAAACGTTTGGTGATGAAGAATACATCTACATTTTTCTCTCACTTCTAAAAGGAAAAGGCAAGTTAAAACTTGTTGATGAAGAAAACCTCCATTATAAGGCTGACATTGAAATGAAAGTCGAATTATTGGAAACATCTATTCCAATGGATATTAAAACAGAGGACACCTCTAAGCGCTTAGAAAAAGATTTAAACAAACACTATGAGAAACAATATGAACAATTATTTTCAAAACTCCAAGAAGCAAAATCTGATGCTTTCGGGCTGGGAAGAGTCTATACCGGAACTCGTAAAGGAAGCAAAACAACGATTGAGCAGTGGCAGGAAAAATACCCAAATGCAACAATTGAATTTAATATTGACATAACGATTAGAAATTATGGAACAATTGACTAAAAAAATAAACTGCAGGCGGTATATCCCCTGCAGTTTATCATCATTTTACTTCTTTATTTCCGCTTCAATAATTTCGATAGCTCGATCACGGGATGCACTTGCCTCAAAGGTCTTCATTTTATCGATAATAACTGGCGATGCTTTAATAAGCTGCTGAAGTTCTTCTATTAAAGACGCTTCTGTTAAGTGTTCCTCCTCTAAAACGCGCGCATAGCCTTTCTCTGCAAAAGAATTGGCGTTTACAATTTGGTCTCCGCGACTTGCCTCCAAAGATAATGGAATAAGCAGCATTGGGATTCGTAATGCTAAAAATTCAAAGATTGCATTCGAACCAGCCCTGGATAATACATAATCAGCTGCTGCAAAAATATCCTTCAATTCCTCGTTTATATACTCAAATTGGGCATAGCCCTCTTGTTTAACAGATGAATCAACTTTTCCTTCTCCACAAATATGGATGATATCAAATTGCTTAAGTAATTTAGGTAAAACGGAGCGTATTGTTCCATTTATTTTTTCTGAACCTCCACTGCCGCCCATAATAAGCAATACTGGCTTTTTACCGGATAAACCGGTATATATTAATCCTTTTTCCTTATTACCAGTAAATAATTCTTCACGAATAATTGCACCTACATGCTCTCTTTTTTGTTCTGGCAAAAAATTCATCGTTTCTTCAAAAGTAGCCAGCACCTTTTTTGCAAAAGGTATCGATAATTTATTAGCTAAACCCGGTGTATAATCCGATTCATGAACCACTGCCGGCACTCTGCGAAGCTTTGCAGCCAGAACAACTGGAACAGAAACAAATCCGCCCTTTGAGAATATAACTGCGGGTTTTCTTTTACCAATTATACTCGCTGCCTGGAATGTACCCTTTAATACTTTAAATGGATCTTTAAAATTCTCAACCGACATATAGCGTCTGAGCTTTCCTGTGGAAATTGGATAATAGGTCACATCCTCAAGGTTTTCAATTAATTTTCTTTCAATGCCATCATAAGATCCAATATAATCAATTTCCCATCCCGCCTTTTGATAGATGGGAATCAATGCTAGATTAACAATCACATGCCCCGCAGTTCCCCCGCCAGTGAAAAGGATCCGTTTCTTACTTTTCATCTACCGCTCTTCCTTTCTTAACTAACTCACCCTTTATGGGCTATTTATTATTCTATTTCATGATATAATCAGTCTGATTATCAAGTTTAAAAGACACTTTATTCAGTGTAAACGAAAATAGTGTAAAAAGGAAGATTAATATGTACGAGACAACTAGATTGAAAGCGAAACTTAAACTTTTTATTATCATATTAATCCCCATTCTCATCACGCAGGTTTCAATGAATCTTATGAATTTCTTTGATACGGTTATGAGCGGGCGAGCTGGAGTAAGTGATTTGGCTGGTGTTGCAATCGGATCAAGTCTTTGGGTTCCCATATCTACTGGGATAAACGGAATTATTCTTGCAATCACACCAATTATCGCTCATTTACTAGGGGCAAAAGCAGTTAATAAAATCGCCGCAAAGGTTCAACAAGGTATTTATCTGGCAATGATTCTTGGAATACTCATTATTGCTGTTGGGGCAATAGTGCTTGATCCAGTTCTTCATTTAATGGATTTGGAAAATGATGTGAGACATATTGCCAAGTACTATCTTATTTCACTTGGGGCAGGAATTATTCCTTTATTTGTGTTTAATACAATCCGCAGTTTTATGGATGCTTTAGGACAGACGAAAATTTCTATGATAATTATGCTGATTGCTTTGCCAATTAATATTATCCTTAACTATATTTTTATATTTGGCAAATTAGGAATCCCGGCTTTTGGGGGAATTGGTTCCGGTATTGCAACTGCATTAACTTACTGGCTTGTATGCTTTCTTTCTATCATTTTATGTTACCGCCTGAAAATACTGCAGCAGTTTGAGCTTTTTAAAAAGATAAACATCCCGCATATTTCAGATTGGCTTGAACAATTGAAGATTGGTATTCCAATTGGTTTTGCTATCTTTTTTGAAACTAGTATTTTCTCCGCAATTACCCTGTTAATGAGCGTTTATAGCACTTCTACAATTGCAGCACATCAAGCTGCGATGAACTTTTCAGCTCTCTTATACATGATCCCACTAAGTGTTGGGATGGCATTAACGATTGTAGTTGGTTATGAAGCTGGAGCGAAGAGAATTGCACATGCCAGAACATATAGTTATTTGGGTATTTCTGGTGGTATCTTTGTAGCAATATTTGCGGGTATCATATTATATGTATTTAACGGGCCAGTTGCAGAACTTTATAATACTGATCCGGCAGTAATCGAACTCACGAAGCAATTTATCATCTATGCAATTTTCTACCAATTAGCTGATGCAATCGCAGCCCCGATACAAGGTATCCTTCGAGGTTATAAAGACGTAAATATGACATTATTTATTGCACTTGTTTCTTATTGGATTGTTGGACTGCCTACTGGGTGGTTCCTTGCAAACTACACTGCACTTGAAGCCTTTGGATATTGGATTGGTATTATCGCAGGGTTAAGCACGGGGGCAATTGCATTATCAGTAAGAATGATTTATGTCCAAAGAAAATTAAAAAAAGAAACCAAAAACTCACCTGTGCTTGAGTGAATAAGCATCAGGTGAGTTCGTTATTTTATAAAACCCCTTTTGTATCGTTCTAAACTGCCCTTTTAGAACTTAACCTTCTAACAATAAATCATATGGATCTTCTAACATCTGTTTGATACGCACAAGGAATTGTACAGCTTCTTTACCATCAACGATGCGGTGATCATATGATAGTGCCAAATACATCATTGGACGCACTTCAATGGAATCGTCCGGCATAACTACTGCGCGTTTCACGATATTATGCATTCCCAAGATACCCACTTGCGGTGCATTCAAGATTGGCGTAGACAGCATAGAGCCGAAGATTCCACCGTTTGTAATTGAGAAAGTACCACCTTGTAAATCAGAAAGTGCCAATTTATTATCTCGCGCTTTCGTTCCAAGATTCATAATTTCTTTTTCAATTCCAGCGAAATCTAAACGGTCTGCATCACGAACAACAGGAACAACCAGACCTTCTTCTGTTGATACAGCAATACCTATATCATAGAACTTCTTAATTACAAGCTCATTGCCTTGAATTTCCGCATTCAATAATGGGAATTCTTTTAAGGCGCCAACTACAGCTTTTGTAAAGAAGGACATAAATCCTAGTTTCACACCGTTTTTATTTAAGAATTTATCTTTGCGTTCCGCACGAAGTTCCATAATTGCTGACATGTCTATTTCGTTAAATGTTGTAAGCATTGCTGATTCTTGTTGCACATTTACAAGGTTCTTAGCAATCGTTTGACGACGGCGTGTCATTTTTACGCGTTCTACTGGTTTTGTAAATTCAGTTGTTTCCGCTTGCGCTTTTGGTGCTTCCTGTTTCTTAGCTGGCTCCCCTTTGGCCTTTTGAGATGCAGCTGCTTCTACATCTTCAGGACGAACGCGTCCTAGCGGGTCAACTGTACTTACTTTACTTAAATCAATATTAAGTTCACGCGCACGTTTTCTTGCAGCCGGTGAAGCAATTACTTCATTATTGCTTGCTGTTTCAGCTGCTGCTTCTTCTTGCTTAGCTTTTGGTGCCGCCTCCGGTTTTTCTTCTTTAGCCGGCGCTTCTTCTTTTGGAGCTTCCGCTGCTGGAGCACTGCCAGCTTCGGCTTCTCCATTTTCGTCAAGCATTCCTACTGTGTCACCTACAGTTACATCATCGCCCTCTTCGCTGGTGATTTCTGTAATAACACCGGAAAACTCAGAGTTTACTTCTACGTTTACTTTATCTGTTTCTAATTCTATAATCGGATCGCCTTTTTCAACTTTATCACCTTTTTGTACAAGCCACTCAGCTATCGTTCCTTCTGTAATCGATTCTGCTAATTCGGGTATTTTAATTTCTTGCAACAGTAACTCCTCCTTAGTTTTTACTTAATGCTTGTTTAATAATGTTATTCTGTGTTGTTTTATGAACGCTAGGAATTCCACCAGCAGGAGCAGAGCGTTTCGGACGACTTATTACACGCAGCTTTTGTCCTTCCTTAAGAACACCTCTTAAATAATCATCAACAAAGTCCCATGCGCCCATATTTTGCGGCTCTTCTTGCACCCAAACAATTTCCTTTAGTTTTGGCATCCTCTCTAATTCTTCCTTCAAGAGCTTTTCCGGGAATGGATAAAGCTGTTCAACACGAAGAATATGGAGCCAATCATAATTTTCATCAGAATCAGACAGTTCTTCTTCAATATCAATCATTACTTTTCCACTGCCTATTAACAGCCGGCTAGCTGTTTCCCGTTTTGATTCAAAGTTGGGCTGAATGCGTAAAGGTTCGAACTTTCCTTCAGAGAAATCTTCTGCAGCCGCTCCCATTCTTGGGTTACGAATCATACTGCTTTTTGGCGTCATCATGATAAGCGGTCTTGCTTCATCACGGCCTCGCAGTGCCGCTTGTCTGCGAAGAATATGGAATAGCTGTGCAGAAGAAGTAACATTTGCAACAATCCAATTATTTTCTGCAGCTGATTGTAAAAACCTTTCTAAACGTGCACTAGAGTGCTCTGGTCCTTGGCCTTCATAACCATGCGGGAGCAGAATTACCATATTCGATTTTTCTCCCCACTTCGCACGTGCAGAGGAAATGAATTGGTCAAAAATCACTTGTCCAACGTTTGCAAAATCACCAAATTGAGCTTCCCAGATTACAAGTGTGTTTGTTGAATGAACACTATAGCCATATTCAAATCCTAATACAGCTGCTTCAGAAAGTGGGCTGTTTCGAACATCAAATGATGCCTTTGCTTCAGATAAACCATGCATTGGACTGTATTTCTCGTTTGTTTCCACATCACTTAAAACAATATGGCGATGTGCAAACGTTCCACGCTCTGTATCCTGACCTGTCAAGCGGATTGGGATGCCATCTCGTAAAATAGAAGCATAAGCCAACGCTTCACCAGTTCCCCAGTCTACAATATTCCCGCCTTCTAATGCATCCCGGCGTCGATTCAAGATTCTTTCTGTTTTCTTAAAACCTTTAAATCCTTCTGGACGATCCAATAACTCTTTATTCAATAGTTTTAAAACATCTAAGTCTACTGCTGTATTAAATTGATCCAAGCCATTCTGCAGAAACTCCGGCATAAGTTTCGCTTCAGGAGTTCCAATATCATGCTCGCTCATGTTTGTATATATTTCATTTAATTCATTATAAGATTCTTCTGCTAGTTTCGTATATTCATCCTCAGGAGTAATCCCTTTAGATGATAGACTCTCAGCAAATAACTTTGCAACAGAAGGATGATTGTCAATTTCTTTATAGAGTGTTGGCTGTGTAGTACGCGGCTCATCCATTTCATTATGCCCATAACGACGATAGCCAACTAAATCAATTAGAAAGTCTTTCTTGAATTTCTCACGATAATCATAAGCAATTTTGATTGCAGAAATACATGAAATCGGATCATCCGCATTGACACGAATAATCGGTATTTCAAATCCTTTCGCCAAATCACTCGCATAGCGCGTTGAGCGGCCATCTTCCCTGTCTGTTGTATAACCAAGCAGGTTATTTGCAATGATATGCAAACTTCCCCCAGTACTGTATCCTGGTAAGTTTGAGAGATTCAGAGTCTCGGCAACCACTCCCTCACCAATGAAAGCAGCATCACCGTGAATCAGCACTGCAACCGCCTTTTTAGGATCGCGCTTCGGATATCCCGCTTCTGTGCGATTGTCCTGTGCTGCACGTGCAAATCCCTCAACAACCGGGTTTACAAACTCTAAATGTGATGGATTATGTGCTAATGTAATCTTAGCTTTTACTTTATTTTCATTTTGAACTTCCTTCGTAGCTCCGTAATGGTACTTTACATCATCAGTCCAGCCATAGCTGATTGCCTGTGATCCTTCCGAAGGCATCAATTCTTTATCTGACGTATAGTTAAATTCGGAGAAAATCTTATCCTGCGGCTTACCTAAAACCTTGGCAAGCACTGACAAACGTCCGCGGTGAGCCATCCCCAGCATAATATTTTCTACATCATCCTGTGCAGCTGAGTTGATAATTTCATCAATCATCGGCACCATAACTTCTAATCCTTCAATTGAAAAACGCTTTTGGCCTACAAATGTTTTCTGCAGAAAATGCTCAAAGCCTTCTACATCCACCAATCGTTTTAATAGATTCTTTCTTTCGCTGTCTGTAGGTTCAATTCTAGCTTTACCCTCTTCAATCAGATTAAAAAGCCATTCTCTTTCTTCATGATTATTTACATGATCATATTCAAATGTAATTGTTCCAGTATAATACTTTTTCAGTCGTTCAATCACTTCAAGACCATTGCTCACATCTGCTGGAGCCTTTTCCCATAGCCATTTGGCTGGGAGGTCTCTCAAGTCTTGTTCTGTCAAGCCGTAATTGCTCGCTTCCAGATAACTTGATTTATCGCCCTTATAACCACCAACCGGATAAATATTTGCATCCGTGTGTCCGTAACGACGAATAGCCTCAACATATTTCCAAGCTGAGGTAAGTTTCTTCATATCTTTTTCATCATATCCTTGTGATGCAGCAGTTTGACTGCCTGCTTGATACAACCAAGAAGGCTCCCCATATGTATCAAACATTTCTTTCAGTGAAGTTTCAACTGTTTCGGCATCTTTTTTATATATTTCGTACTGTTCTTCAATATACCCCCTGTTTGGTCCGTAAATCTGTCGCCAAAACTGTTGTGCAGATTCCCCATTTTGTATCACTTTTGATACCCCCATCGACGTATTATTGCCGTTAGATATGTAAACGGTTAAAAATTCAGGACTGGATTGCAATCCCATATACAAATATACCTTATATTACACTTAGTTACAATAACTCTGCCCCGAAAATAATAACGTTTTATCACTGGAAACCCTTACATTTATCCAATGTTTGGAGAATTTACTGGCAAACCATGTTTTAATTTATCCTTTACTTGAAAACTTTTTTATTCAAGGTTCACAAGTTGACTTGAATTCGTTATAATTAAAGTTATAATAGGAGTAAAATGTCTTTATATATTTTTAAAGGAGGACTTTTCATGAACCTAGCATTGATCGCTGGAGTAATCATCGTATTCTTAGTATCTATGTTTACGTCTGGTTACGAAGCGAAACCAGGAGTACCTAAAAATAATCAATAAAATGATAAAAAGCCGACATTCCGAAATGGCGGCTTTTTTATGTGCTTCACTTAGTTTACTCCTGGGAACCCTTGCTGTCTTAATGCTTCATAAATAATAATTGCTGCAGTGTTCGACAAGTTCAGCGAACGCACTTTATCATTCATATGAATCCGCAGACAGCGGTCTTCTTTGCCGATGAGCAGTTCCTTAGGAATACCGTTCGTTTCTCTCCCAAATACAAAGAAGATATCTTTGTCTGAATCACTGAAATCAAAATCCGTATAATGCTTTGTACCAAAGTTTTCAATATAGTAAAATTCAGCATCTGGATGTTTTTCATAAAGTTCTTCTATTGACTGATGTTCGATGACATCAAGGTTTTTCCAATAATCTAAACCTGCACGGCGCAGCATCTTATCATCTGTCGAAAAGCCGAGCGGATGAATTAAATGAAGTGTTGTATCTGTTGCAAGGCATGTTCTGCCAATATTTCCTGTATTCGCAGGAATTTCTGGTTGATATAATACGACATGTAAACTCAATTTCTTATCTCCTTATCTCACTAAACTAGCTTTTTCATTGTTCTTTATGATATTTTCCAATCAATCTTAAAGTTGAACTTATATTTTTTATCTCAAAGCTGGATTATTGCCGCTTATATATAAATGTAAGTTGAACAAATAAAGCAACCTAGTAATTATACCATTTTACTCGCCAATCCGGAAAAATTTATATTGAATATCAGGTGTCCATGCTGCAGAGTCTTCATAGGACCAGTAACGGTTTCTGCTATTATTTGTATGTGCATTTACTAGTGGCATCCCATATAAATCATGGCTGACAACGATTGTATTGTGATCCCATCTGTCATCACCTTCAAAATCATAGCATATAACATCCCCGCGTATTAATTCCTCTGGACTTCCCAGTTCCCTGCCCTTTAAACCTTGTGTCGAGCCACTTAAATACCATCTCAAGGAATGTGCAACTGCCCAGCTGAAGCTCCAGTTATCTGCTCGGTACCACCAGCCTTGTTCTCTCGCTGGTGCTCCTCGCATCGGTGCTCCGCCTGCGAACAAGCACTGTGAAATATAATTCGTGCAGTCGTCATCAAATATTCTAAAATGGGGATTATGACTATTCCACCAACGTTCCGCATATCGAACAGCTTCCGTTCGGTCATAAGCGAAATTCTGTCGTATATTCAATTCAGGCAGTTGTTTAAGTGATAAATTTGTATTTTCCATATTTGACTTCTCTTTGATTAATTCATTATAAATTACTTCATTATTTTCCAACTCTAAACGATAGGGCAAAACTTGTTCCTCTAAATGAAAATGGTCATCTTGTTTAATTAAAAATGTCAAATGAAGTAAATAATCTTTATTAGTTATATTATCATAAGAAAACTGCCGAAAGCCTTTAGCTTTTCCCTGAACACGAACAATGCTTCCCTTCTGGTTAGCCCATAAATTCTGCTTGCGAGTCCACCAATTTTCTTCTTGTCTCTCATCATTAAAAAACTCGAGCCACATATTTTTGATTTTATCCATAAAAATCGCCTCCATTAAAGTATATGGAGGCGATGCTTGTATTAATTAACGAGCAGTCAGATTATTCGTTTCTTCAAATTCCAGACCTTTTTGCATTTCAAAAATGACCTGTTCATCTTTTTCCTTTTCCATTGCATTTCTGATTCCTTTGTACGCTTCCTCTGTTCCAATTTTCCCCAGTGTCCATGCAGCCGTTCCACGAATAACTGGTCGCGGATCAACATGCATCACTTCAATCAACTCATTAACTGCTGTTTTATCTTTATAATGACCAAGCGCAATTATCGCGTTGCGCTGCAAAGGCTTCTTGCCCCGCCAAGCACCAGATAAATGTCCAAAAGCTTCCTTAAATTGCCTATTTGAAATTCGCAGCATTGGAATCAGCTTCGGTTTAGCAATTTCTGGATCAGGCTCAAATTCAGCGTGAAAATGAGAGTCAATTCCTTTATTCCAAGGACATACCTGCTGACATGTATCACAGCCATATATTCTATTTCCAAGTTTCGTACGGAATTCATCTGGCAGGAAATCCTTTGTTTGTGTTAAAAATGCGATACAGCGCTGGGCATTTAATTGACCGCCCTCTACTAAAGCTCCGGTAGGACAAGCATCCATACACTTGCGACAGCTTCCACAGCTGTCTGTTACTGGTTCGTCAGGGATAAACGGGAGATTTGTTATCATTTCTCCAAGATAAACAAAGGAACCAAACTCCTTCGTTATAATAGATGTATTTTTCCCGCTGAAACCTATGCCCGCTCTCTCTGCGACAGCTCGATCCGAAAGCTCTCCAGTGTCTACCATTATTTTATTATTTGCATCAGGAACTTTTTCATTAATAAAAGCGGAAAGCTTCTCTAAACGTTCGCGAAGCACAACATGATAGTCAATCCCCCAGGAGGCCCGTGCAAATATGCCGCGGCGTTCTTCTTTTGTACCCCGCTTTGCATTTTTTATCCGGGATGGATAGGCAATTGCAATGGAAATAATAGACTGAGCCTCCGGAAGCAGGCGCTCTGGCTCTGTTCGTTCTTCTATTGTTCCTTTTTCAAAACCTGATTGATATTTCAATTCTTGCTGCCTGCGCAGCCTTTCGCGCAACTCGCTAAATACATCCGCAGATGCAAAACCAATCTTATCAATGCCAATTTCCTTACTATATGCAATAATTTCCTGCTTTAATTTATCAATTCTCACAATTGCCACCTCCTTTATCTCTATTCTAACTATATTTTAACATCTAACCCATACAGCTTCCATTAACAGACCATGTTCACAATAAAAAACGCAACACCTCGTAACCGAGTTGTTACGAGACACTGCGTTGATAACATATGTATGGAGCGGGTGAAGGGAATCGAACCCTCATCATCAGCTTGGAAGGCTGAGGTTTTACCACTAAACTACACCCGCAAAATAAGTTTTCCTTTTTCGCTGACAAAGAATATTATATCAACTCTATTAAAACAAATCAAGACCAAAATTAATTTTTTCATCAATATTTGCCATTACGATACAATTTTCCCGAGAATGCTGCATACTAATTTGGACACCCGGTCTTCCCGGTAAATAGCCAGACAGTAAAGTTAAAAGCATTCTGAATTAGTACAATCTGCAGTTTATGGTCTTGATGGCAGTGTCACATTTGAATAGAACAAGCATATTATGATTATAGAAAGAACAATCATACTTTTTAATAAACGAATATAATTAATCGTTTACAATGAATTGCAAAACGTATAGACTAGTCTTACATTTGTTATGAAGAAGGGTGAGTTGGTGGAATGTCTGTATATCCAATTGTTTTAACGCAAGGTACATTTAAACACCGGGACAGTCTGAATTTTCCATTTGAAGAACGCGGACTTCAGTTCGGTGATGGTGTATATGAAGTTATTCGAGTTTATCAGGGGAAATATTATCTTTTCAACGAACATATTGATCGGCTGTATCGTTCTCTTGAAGAAATTAAAATTGCAATCCCATATACAAAAGAGGATTTTGCAGAACTGCTTTTGGAACTGCTAAAGAAAAATGATATGGATACGGATGGAAAAGTGTATTTGCAGGTGACTCGCGGTTCTGCACCAAGAGATCATTACTTCCCGGAAAATGTCGATGCAAATATTTATGCATATGCTGAACCGGCTGCACGAAATATCGAAATGATGAAAACGGGTGTCCACACGATAACACTTCCTGATATACGCTGGAGCTATTGCCATATTAAAAGTCTGAACCTCTTGCCAAATGTTATGGCAAAGCAGGAAGCAAAGATTAATGGCTCATTTGAAGCAATTCAGCATAAAGATGGACTTGTTACGGAATGCAGTTCATCGAATGTTTACCTAGTTAAAAACGGAAAGATTTATACACATCCAAAGACAAATGGTATTCTGCATGGATGTGTACGCATTGCAGTGGAAAAATTTGCAGCTGGGTTGAATATTCCATTCATTGAGGAAGCATTCAGAGTAGATGATATCGCTGGTGCAGATGAGATGTTTTTAACAAGCTCTACGACAGAAATAACACCAATTATAAAAGTAGACCAAGATGTTATTCATGATGGAAAACCTGGCCAAATTACACGCAAGCTGCAGGCTGCCTATGCAGCAGATGCTAATATCGCACAATTTTCAGAGGATGTCCCTGTTTTAACATCAAAATCAAATGAATAAACGAGACACAGTCATACTTGAATAGGTTTGACTGTGTTTTTTATTTTCCCAATTGATTCGACATTCGAAGTAGTTTAAAATGAAGTTAGAAAATTTGCAATCAGCTAATCATTATGGCAGTTTAATTTTTTTACTGCCTGCTAAAGAATCTAAGGAGGAACTATTTAATGAACAATCACAAACGAGCAATCGCTGCAGATGATTTCACCAAACTTGAGGTCGTCAGTGCACCACAGTTTATACCAGATGGAGAGGCTTATACATTCGTTACTACGGCAATTAACGACAAAAAAGAATATGAATCGAATCTATTTCTTCATCATTTAGCCGAAGAGAAGCCTGTAAAATGGACCTTTGGCCATGATAAGAACAGCAATATCTCCTTCTCGCCTGATGGAGAAAAGCTAGTCTTTCAATCTAATCGAAGTGGTCTTCCACAATTATGGATGTTGAATGCTAGTGGCGGTGAAGCAAAACAGATTACCACTTTTAAGAATGGTGCATTTAATCCACATTGGTCACCAGATGGCAGGTTCATTATTTTTAGCGCTTCATTAGATTCGGACGATGAAATAACATCTCAAAAGGAGTTATCCAAAGAAGAAAAACTAGAGCTGGAAGCTGAAAAACAAAAACAGCCACTTGTTGTTACAACATTAAAGTACAAATCTGATGCACAAGGATTCCATGACGAAAAGAAAACCCAAGTTATTCTTTATGATGTAGCAGGCGAAGACTTTACTCAGCTCACCAAAGGGAATGCCCATCATTACTTCCAAGATATCTCACCAGATGGAAAACAGCTCCTCTTTACAGCAAATTTAAATGAAGATGCGGACTATGAGCTAATTAATGATATTTTTATATTAGATACTTCCACAAAGGAATTTAAAAAGGTAAATAAAACAGATGGAGCATACTACAGTGCAGCATTCTCACCCAGCGGCAACAAGATTGTATCGATAGGCCATGAATATGAATATGCAGGCGCAACATTAAATGAATTATATATTTTCGACCTTAAGACGGAGGAACGTCATTGCCTAAGTGCAGAATGGGATTTACAGATAGGCGACTTATTGGCAGGTGATATGCGACTTGGAGCTTCCAACACCGAACCGGTTTGGTCGGAAGATGAAGCAAAAATTTTCTTTATCGCAACAGAGCATGGGGCCACGGGTCTGTATCAGGTTGATTTGGAAAGCAATCTGGAAGTGCTCTATAAAGAAAACAATCATGTATTTGGCTTCACCTATAATAAAACAAAGGATGCGTTTATTCTCGGCATAAGCTCGCCAACACTTCCAGGTGACTTTTACTATTTGGAACGTGAAACAAAATTGAAAAAACTAACGAATACGAATGCAGCTTTCCTGGGAGAAGTTCATCTGGAAGAGCCTGAAGAGCTAGAAGTAACTGCAGCGGACGGCTGGAAAATTCAAGGCTGGTTATTGAAACCTTATGGATTTAAAGAAGGTAAAAAATATCCTTTTGTCTTTGAAATACATGGTGGTCCACATGTTAGCTATGGACAAACCTTTTTCCACGAAATGCAGCTGCTTGCTGCAAAAGGGTATGTTGTGCTTTATACCAATCCACGCGGCAGTGATGGATATGGTCAGGAATTCGTCGATGCATGCCGCTCAGACTATGGAGGATCAGACTATACCGATTTAATGTCTGCAGTAGACCATGCTTTAGAGAATTATAGTTTCATAGACGAAGACCGCCTTGGAGTAACTGGGGGGAGCTATGGCGGATTCATGACAAACTGGATTGTCAGTCACACAAACCGTTTTAAAGCAGCGGTCACACAACGTTCTATTTCAAATTGGCTGAGTTTTTACGGCGTAAGTGATATCGGTTACTTCTTCACGAAATGGGAACTAGGTCACAATTTACTCGAAGACCCGAAAAAGCTTTGGGAGTTCTCCCCATTAAAATATGCCGAAAATGTGGAAACACCATTGCTGATTCTTCATGGGGAACGCGACTTCCGCTGTCCGATTGAACAAGGGGAACAGCTATTCATTGCATTAAAGCATTTACGAAAAGAAGTGGAATTTGTTCGCTTTCCTGGGGCTAATCACGAATTAAGCAGAAGCGGCAATCCAAATATGCGGATTGCAAGACTTGATCAGATTTGCCGTTGGTTCGAAACATATTTATAAGAAAAAGAGCAGCATGGAGATATTTCCCTGCTGCTGTTTATTTTTTAGTTTTAATTTTTCTTTTCCTCTAACACTTCTTGAAAAGCAGCAATAAATTCCGCTGCTTCTTTCTCTGAAGTTGTCAAAGGCGGCAAAATCCGCAGCACTTTCTCGCCTGCTGACAGTACGAGTACATCTCTTTCTCTTAAGGCAGTAATATATTCTGCTGCACCATTTTTCATTTCTAGCCCAAGTAGGAGGCCTATTCCTTTTATCTCTTCGATTACAGGGTATTCTTGCTGTAAATCATACAGCTTATTCAGAATGAAGTGTTCTACCTTTTTTACATGCTCTAAAATATTTCCTTCAAGAATGGCATTTACTGTTGCATAACCTGCCGTCGATGCAAGCGGATTTCCGCCAAATGTACTTCCATGCGTGCCAGGTGTAAATGCAGCTGCTGCTTTTTCCTTGGCAAGCAATGCTCCAATCGGGAATCCCCCACCAAGCCCTTTCGCAAGCGTGATAACATCAGGCTCAAAATCAAACTGCTCGTAGGCGAATAGTGACCCTGTTCTGCCAATCCCTGTCTGAACCTCATCAAGCATTAGCAGGATATCCTTTTCCTTGCACAGTGCAGCTAATTTCTTGACCCAGTCCACTTTAGCGACATTCACGCCGCCTTCTCCTTGAACAAGCTCAAGAAGCACTGCAGTCGTTTTGCCATTATCGATTTGCTCTAACGCGGCTTCATCATTAAATGACAAGTAGCGGAAGCCAGAGGTCACGGGTGTGAAACCCTGATGAATTTTTTCCTGGGCAGTCGCTGCAAGCGTTGTTCCGGTCCTTCCATGGAAGGACCGCTTAAATGTCACAATCTCTGTTCGTTCTTCATTCCCTTGACCTTTCGCATACTTTTTAGCGAGCTTTATCGCTGCTTCATTTGCCTCTGCCCCACTGTTACAGAAAAAAGCTCCATCGAAAATACTGTTTTCTGCAAGAATATTCGCCAGTTTTTCTTGTATCGGAATATGATAGAGATTCGAGCAATGCCAAAGCGTATGAAGCTGTTCTTCTAATGCAGCTTGCACTTTATCCGGAACATGGCCAAGACTGCAAGTGGCAATACCTGACGTGTAATCCAAATACTTCTTTCCTTTGTCATCCCAAACATAACTGCCTTTTCCTTTAACCAAAGTAATTGGAAAACGCCCATATGTGTTCATCACTGGGGAATGTTCGTCTGTTTTTATTGTATTAAGCATGCTGCACCTCACTTATTACGATTTTTGTCCCAACCTCTTTACCGTCAATATAAGCTTGTATATCACTTGGAGTTAAACCATTTAGAATAACTGACTCCTCTACTCCTCCCGCTAATGCCTTTAATGCGGAGCGCACCTTTGGAATCATTCCGCCGTAAATGATGCCTGAGCTAATTTTCTCTTCAATTTCCGCTTTAGTCAGCTTCGGAAGCAATACTTTTTTTCCGGATATTTCCTCAAGAACACCTGGAATATCACTAATTAATAACAATTTAGCATTTAATGCTTCAGCAACAGCTGCAGCGGCTGTATCCCCATTCACATTATAATGCTGTCCTGCATCATTCATCCCAATTGGGGAAATGACTGGAATACCGCCATTTTCAATGATTATCTTCAGCCAATTCGGATTTACCTCTTTCACTTCACCAACAAAGCCTAGCTTTCCCGCAGGATCTGCTGGCTGTACTTGCAGAAGTGTCCCATCTACACCACTTAAGCCTAAAGCCGTTCCCCCGCTCTGATGAATATGTGTAACAATTTCTTTATTAATATTTCCGCTTAAAACAAGTTCAACTACTTCAAGTACTTCCTTCGATGTCACCCGTAAACCATTAACAAATTCGGTCTTTACATTCATTTGATTTAATGCCTGATTGATTTCTGGACCGCCGCCATGGACGATTACTGGATGAATCTGACCTGATTTCTTTATTTTTACAACCGTCTCATAAAAAGCCTTGGGGAGCTTTTGCAAAATACTTCCACCAACTTTTAAAACGACAATTTCCAATTGATTCACCTCACGTTCTATAGGAAGCATTTATCTTCACATAATCATAGGTTAAATCGCAGCCCCATGCTGTCGCTTCTCCTTCACCACTTTGTAAATGCACATGGATTGTAACGATATCCTTTTCTAAATATGCTGTGCCTGCATTTTCACTGAAATCAAGTGGCAATCCATTCTCCACAACTGGGATACCTCCAAGGGCAATCGAAACTTTATCAACATCTATTGGCTGATCACTATAGCCTACAGCACAGACAATCCTTCCCCAGTTTGGGTCCGCCCCATATACGGCAGCTTTTACTAAATTAGAGGAAATGACTGTTTTGGCAATTTCGCCAGCTGCCAGTTCTGATGAAGCACCTGTTACTTTTACTTCTATAAGTTTTGTTGCTCCTTCCCCATCTTTTGCAATCTTTTTTGCCAATTCCTGGCTGACATAACTTAAACCTTCTTCAAATAGGGACCAGTCCGGATGATTCTCATTTAAAATATTGTTTTCTTGTGTTCCATTTGCTAAAACCAGTACCATATCATTTGTACTGCAATCCCCATCAACAGTAATCATGTTGAAGGATTTGTCAGTCGTTTGGCGTAACGCTTTTTCCAGGCTTGCTTGTTCTACTGCTGCATCTGTTGTTATAAAAGAAAGCATTGTTGCCATATTTGGTGCAATCATTCCAGATCCTTTTGCTGCTCCAGCAATCGTAATTTTCTTTCCGTCAATTTCCAGCTCTGCGGCTGCATGCTTTGTTACTGTATCTGTTGTTAATATCGCTGACTCAAAACGTGCGGCTGACAGATTTTCTTCAGCTGTCATTGCCTCGATTCCTTTGTAAAGCTTATCCATCGGCAGCTGCACACCAATCACTCCTGTAGATGCAACAGCAACATGATCAATTTCTACACCTTTTTTCTTTCCAGCTAATGCTTGAATTTCAAGTGCGTTCTCATAGCCTTGAGGTCCTGTTACTGCATTTGCATTTCCAGAGTTTACTACGATTGTCTGGATTTTCCCTGTTTTTTTCAGGCTATCCTTTGTCACTTTAAGTGGTGCGGCTTTAAAGGCATTCAATGTATACACGCCAGCTGCAGTCGCAGGAACTTCAGAATGAATCCATCCAAAATCAAGCTTTGTTTTGCGAAGTCCAGTATGCACTCCACCAGCTTCAAAGCCTTTTGGAGTTGTTATATCGCCTTCCTTTAAAATTTTTATTTGTTTCTCCTTTGTCAATGTCATTCCAGAAAACCTCCTATGGATAAATCGGAACAATGTTTAATCCTAAGTCTTCGTTCCAGCCATTCATAATATTCGCATTTTGAATCGCCTGACCAGCAGCTCCTTTTACCAGATTATCAATCGCAGAAACTATAATTAATTGGCCGTTTCTTTGGTCAGCATATAATCCAATATCACAAAAATTACTGCCTTGAACTGCCTTTGTTACCGGATACTTACCTTCCGGCAATATACGAATAAAGTTCTTTTGTTTGTAATACGCTTGATATAAATCAATCAGTTTTTTAGTATTGAGCTCTTGTTTCATCGTTGCATACATCGTACAAATTAAACCTCGTGTCACTGGGATAAGATGTGTCGTGAATGCCGCTGTCACCTTCTCATTGATTGCTTGTGACAGATAGTGTTCAATTTCGGGAATATGCTGATGCTTCCCGATTTTATATGGTGTAATATTATCATTCGTTTCTGAAAAGTGAGTAGCTGCAGTTGGGGTTCTTCCCGCTCCAGACACGCCTGTTTTCCCATCAATTACAATACCTTTGGGTTCAATTATCCCTGATTCAATTGCAGGCAGAAGCCCCAATAATGCAGAGGTTGGAAAACAGCCAGGATTAGAGATGATTTTCGCTTTCTCGATATCCGCTTTATAAATTTCTGATAACCCATAAACTGCCTGATTCAATGATTTCTGTGGGGCAGCTGTTTTTCCGTACCATTCCTCGTATTCCGTCTGTACGGGCAGCCTGAAGTCTCCTGACAAATCAATCACTTGGAGACTCGTATTCTGTAATTCTGGAATAATATCTTTAGCAACACCAGCAGGGGTTGCTAAAAATATAATGTCAGCTTCATCTTTTAAACTTCCAATATCCAAGTCTTCAAGCTGTATAATTGGAAGATTCAACAGATGCGGATAGATAGATGAAAGGGATTCACCACTTTGTGAATGACTGATAACTTTCGTCACTTCAAGGTGTGGATGTGTATGCAGCAATCGAATTAATTCAATTGCTCCATAGCCCGTTCCACCGATAATTGCTACTTTCTTCACTTTAAACAGCTCGCTTTCTGTAATTAATTATTCATCATTATAGATAACAATGTATAAATATGCAATAGAATTTATAAAAATAAATTATTAAAAATTATGTTCAGAACAATAAACAATGTTAAGAAACCTTATATTGCAATACTAAGAAGCTTTGATAAGTTCTATAATTTAAGTAGAATCCTAACCCCTTTAATTCAGAATAATGTTTGTTTTGCTCTTTACTTCTCCAATGTAGGTCCGCATTCCAAATGCCCCTCGCTTTCCGCAGGCGGCTGGTAAGCTCCCTTCGTGCTGCGCACGCAGTGATCTTACCGATGCCTTTCCTCCTGCAGGAGTCTCTGGGCATTTGGAATGCTCCCAGAAAAAATAGGGATTTATCTCATTGAATGATGTCAGAAGATATGCACGTTAATTATTCTAATATTGTTTTTGGGCTACACACTGTCATAATTTCAGAGGTAATCCAACAAGTTTTTTATTTTTATTTTGTTACTTCAATAAGGGCACTAAATAATATTTTGGTGTGACCCCCAAAAGTTGGAGTTTTTAAGCTGCAAGTTGGCTGGTATGAATTCGGTATTGAACGGGACTCATACCATCCAGCTTTTTCTATCTGTTTTTGATTAAAGTAATCCTGCATATGTATTTATACGAAAGTCAGGTAACGTAAAATACCCAGATCATCTCTTGGTGATCTGGGTATTTTTAAATGCTCTATTCAAGATATTGATCAAAAAACTGGTTCATTGCTGCAATATATCCTTCTCGGTCAAGGACAATTGATTCGCCATGGTTTGCTCCTGGGACGATAAGCATTTCGCTGTCTGTTTGGGTGTTTTCATACAATTCTTTAGTCATTGCGGTTGGTACAAATGTATCATTGCCGCCATGTATATATAAAATCGGGATTTCTGCCTTTTTGACTTGCTCCAATGCTGATGCCTCTTTCAGATCATAACCAGCCATAAGATTTGTAACCATTCCGATTGTTGGGATAATCGGGAAGCTTGGGAGATGAAACATCCGATCCAGCTGATACTCAAATAATTCATGTACACTGGAATAAGGACTGTCAGCTACCACGAGCTTTACATTATCAGGTAGTTCTTCACCAGCTGTCATTAAAACCGTTGCTGCTCCCATCGAAACACCATGCAGGATAATTTCTGCATCCTCACCAAGTTCCTCAATAATCCGGTCAATCCAGCCTACATAATCGAGACGGTCATGCCAGCCAAAGCCAATATAATCACCTTCACTTAAGCCATGTCCCCGGCTGTCTGCAGTAAACATATTATAACCAAGTTCTTCATAATAATATTGTCCAAACAAAGCCATATCCGTTGCACGTCCAAGGTATCCATGCGCAAAAACCACCGTCTTATCTGTCGGCTCCTCTGCTTCCAGGAAATAACCCTGTAATGTATTCCCATCAAACGCTTGCTGCTCCCAATATTCAAAGCTCTGATTGCTGACCCATTCCCGCCAGTCACCTTTTGTAAACTCATTCATCGCTTCCGCCGAAACCTCTAAATCTGCATTGCCTGTCAAAAAATCTTTTGTGTTTCTTTCAATTGCCAGTTTATAAAAGAAAAAACCAGCACCAATATCTATAAGTACAAGGATAATCAATATCCCGCCAACAATTTTCCACCAACGTTTTTTTCTTTTCAATCCCTAACTCCTCTCAGCCTCTATTAATCTATTATATAAAAAATTAAAGGCATCTGCCAGAACACTTTGGCAAATACCTTTATTTGTCATATCTTATTCAAAAAGGGATAGCAGACTGATTCCTGCTGTCCTGCTTTACACATGCCTTCTTTCCATCAGATGAATGCCTACCCCCATAAAAGCGACTCCCATTAAGCATAAAATGCTGATTGGCATGAGAAGCTGATCCAATGGAAGATTGTAAATCACAAGCCCATTTAATGCTTCCATTCCATAAGTTAACGGGTTGATTTTTGATAAAGCTAGTAAAAATTCTGAACTCACAATTTCAATCGGCCAGAAAGCTCCGCCAATCATTGCCATACTTACAGCTAGAATGGGCAATGCTGCATTGAATTGCTGTGTATTTTTCACAATTGCTGCAAGGAAAATTGCTAGTGATACAATCGCAAATGCATATGGAATAAAGATAAGTAAAATCCCTAATAACTTACCATTGAAATCCACCCCAACAAGATAACGGAATACAAGAAATATAATTAGAATCTGTAAATAACCTTCAAAAAAACTATAAATTAAATTCGCTACATACATTTCCCACTTTTTCATTGGTGAAAGAATCATTCGATCCCACACACCATTCTTTTTGTCAATAAGAATTGGCATAACATTATAGCAGATTGTATAAATGACAAAAAACAAAGTAAAACCAAATAATGAATGTAAGCGATTATCAAAGACAAATGTTTCCGAGCCATGGAAGCTTTGATTTCCCACTTCAAAAACAGGTGCTGCTTTTGCTTCTTTCAGTTCTTCACGCAATGCTGTTTGTTCTGCTTCAGTTGCTGCCCCAGATAGCGCAAGTAAATTTTCTTCCTGGATTTTTTCTGAATAAATCTTTGCTACAGTTTGTTTGATCAAGTCAACATTCGCTGACTCCATTCCAATAATTAATTCAAAACCATCCGTATCAAGTATTACACCTGCCTCTGCATTCCCTCGACGAATCGTTTCTTCCAGATCTTCTTTGTCCATCCATTTAAAATGATAAACATCATTTTCAGCAAGCAGCTCACCAATAGCGTCTTCCTTTAAGACTTCATCCCCATATACTGGTACGGTAATTCTTTCAGCCACATGATTAGAACCGCCAATAATTAGTGCAAATAGAATAGACATGCCTGTAAACATTCCAAAAACCCATGGGTTTCGGATAAAGCTTGAAAATCTTGCTAGTAATATTCCCCTCATGCCGCTGCACCTCTTTTCGGAAACGTTAGAACACCAATCAGAATTGCCAAAACAGCAAAGCAGCAAATAAAAGTAAGATGATTTGCATTGTCCATAATTGATTCTCCACGGATGATACTTAGATATGCTGACATTGCAGCACCATTAGGTGTTAAATCTCCTATCCTTTGCATAAGGGGAGATCCTTCTCCTATTGGAAAGAAGCTGCCGCCAAGAAAAGAAAAAATCGTAATAATGATACTGGAAAAGAAATTAGTAATTTGCTCTGAATTTATGCTATAGCTGATTGCCGTCAGAAATACAGTTAACCCGCCAACAGCAAGTGCAAAAAAGAAAGTAATAATAATGAAGGCTGTTAAATCGGGCCAGCTTATGCCAAATACAATATAAGCAAAAATAAAAACAAGAATGGATTGAATGAACGCAAAGGTCACCCCTGTCAGCAATGTACTGATGAAATATACCCACCTTGAGATATCCGCAAGAATTATCCGGTCAAAAATATGTGCCTGCTTTTCACTAAATGCCATTGTTGCGATTGTTGTTGACATGAAGAGCACATTCATTACGACCATTCCAATCGTGTAATAAGCTTTTGAGCTTACTGGATTATGCTGGTTAATCGCAGATATTTCTTGCTTAAAATCAGCTGCAAGTGTCATGAGTTGCTCCGAATCTATACCTTTTTTTCCTAAAAAAATTCCCATCGTGTATTCTTCCTGGTAGGCAGTGATAATTTGTTCCATGATATTTCCAGCGATTTCTGCTCCAGAGTTATGATAGATTTTTAATTCTGGACTGCTTCCTTGTTCAAGTAAAAGCTGATTCAGCACTTCATAAGTAAACCCTTTTGGGATTTCAACAATCGCTGCATAGGAATCATCCTTAACAAGTTCAGGCAGCTTTTCATGACTCACTTTTTCAAGCTGAATCATTTCTTTTAATTCCTCACTTTGCAAAACGTCGATTAAGTTTGCGGCAGGCCGAATCGAAGCAGCAGCAACCTCTATTTCCTGGAGTGCATCCTCAGGTAATTCCGCCTGATGAAGTTCAGTTAAAAACCTTTCTACCTGCTCTGATTCAGATTCATTTTCAATAACAGCTAGTTTAAATTCAAGATCCACTGCTTCACCGTTCATAAAGCTGCCCAGTGCAGTGCCAAGAATGGATATTAAAACCATCGGTAATCCGATAAGCAAAATAAGCTGAACAGGGTTACGCAATAAAATCAATGCTTGCTTTTTAATCATTTGCAAAATCATTTCTGAGTCCCCCTAATCCCTTAAGGCTCTTCCGGTTAAGTGAAGAAATACATCTTCAAGCGTCACTATTTTTACATCCACTGCAGTTAAAGTAATATGTGTTTTTTCTGCGAGCTTTGCAAGCTCAGAAAAAATGCTTACTTCGCGTGAAACCACTAAAGTAATTTCATGGTCTTCCACTCTCATTTGATGAATAACAGGATTTTTCTCCAATTTATCAATAAATTCATGCGTCCAGTGATCGGCCTTAAGAGTGATTGTATTTTCTGAAGAAAGGATTTGTTTAATTTCATTCTTTGTACCTGATGCAATTAAATTTCCTTTGTCCATAATATAAATTCGATCACATAAAAATTCGACTTCTTCCATATAATGACTCGTATATAGCACCGTCATTTGCCGTTCCTGATTTAGTCGTTTTACCGTTTGTAAAATATAATTACGTGATTGGGGGTCAATTCCTACTGTCGGCTCATCCATCACAAGAATCTCTGGATCATGAAGCATCGCAACCCCAATATTCAGCCGTCTTTTCATTCCACCAGAGAAAGTTTTAACAATGTCCTTCCTGCGATTACTTAATCCAATTTGTTCTAGAACCTCTGTAACCTTCTTCTCCAGCTTTTTACCTTTCAAGCGATAGATTCTTCCAAAAAATTTCATATTTTCTTCTGCTGATAAATCTTCATATAGTGCAATTTCCTGTGGTACAATGCCAATTATCTTCCGCAGTTCTTGTGGATCCTTTATAATACTTTTATGCTGAAAATTCACCTCACCGCTCGTCGGTTCTGCAAGTGATGAAAGAATTGATATTGCTGTTGATTTCCCTGCTCCATTCGGACCGAGCAGACCAACTATTTCACCTTTTTGTATATACATATTCATATTTTTTACTGCTTCCGTCTTTTTGAACCTTTTCGTTATATCGATTAGTTCAAGCATGTAACCACCTCCTTCCTTTAGTTTAAGAGGATTTGAACAAAATTGGAACTGTCTCTGGTCACTTTCTACACATGACCTCCGTCACCTTTTTCATAAATAAAAACACCACCTTCAAAATAGAAAGTGGTGCAAGAGTTTGTACGAAAGGTAAATTATTTCCTGTGCCTTAGCCCTATAAGAGCTGAAGCAATAAATATAATGCTCTGACTAATAAATAAAAGGATACCGCCATGCACTTGCTCCTGTACTGGGTCAAACGGCAGGAGACTCGCTGCAATCTCAGGCGGTATTCCATCCAGATTAGGAATGCAAGCTTCTAAGGATTGCAGGAATAAGTCAACATCTGAATAAACAAGATATAAACTGCTGTCATAGAAAAACAATACAAGACTGGAAGGAATCAGTAAAAGAATAGTTAAAGCAATATATAAAACGCTTTGTTTCGCTTGTAATTTATTTGCATAGATGATTGGCAGCCATAAGAGAATCGCTGCGATTAATAATGCAAACATAAAGAAATAATTTATATATAAATCCAGTCTGGCAAAATTGAATATTGCTGGGATATGATATATATAAAAGATAGCAAAGAATAGAATAAAACTTAGAATTGGCTGTGTCAGTATGTTTAAGATACGATTTAAAATATTTATTTCCCTTGCTCGTTCAACTATTTCATTTTTAAACCCAAGAATCAGCAATGGTGGTGCTACGAGCAATAAAAGCACAAGCTGAATAATATGGGTACTAAACTTAATCCTGGCAATAACATTTATCGGGCTGCCAAGTGCTGCAAAAACAGCCAGCATTCCGATAACAAATAAAATCTGTTTCCAAATTGGATGTTTCTTTTCTTGTGGCAGCAGTAAAAAATAAATGATTAAAATAAAACCAATAAAAATAAAGATTCCGCCATTCCAAAGTGTAGAAAAATGAAACTCATCTAATATAATCTCCAGCAAGCATACTCACCTTCTTCCGAAAATATGCCTTTATTATATAATACGCCTGCCTTGGATAACCTGGATAGTTCTAACAAAGTCATGACAATAGCTCAGGTTAAATCATGCTTCACTGCATAGATTGCAAGCTGGGTTCGGTCACGCAAGCCAATTTTCTGCAGAATATTTGTAATATGATTCTTTACTGTTCCCACCGATAAATATAACTCACTGGCAATTTCCTTATTCGTCTTCCCTTCACCTACAAGCTTCGTAATAAGTGTCTCTCTATCGGTTAATCCAATACTCGGCACAGGCTTTTCCGCTATTTTGTCTTTTTGTAAAAGTCGCGGCATCACTTTGGCAGCAACCTCATCATGAAGCGTAAGACCGCCCCTCATCGCACTGTGCACAGCTTCGATTAATTTATTCGGGTTCGCTGTTTTTAATAAGAATGCGCTTGCACCTTCTTTTAATGCTTGAAAAGCATATTCATCATCATTAAAAGTTGTAAGAATAAGAACTTTTATCTTTGGGAATTTCTTGCGAATGATTCTTGTTGCCTCAATTCCGTTCATTTTCGGCATACGCACATCCATCATAATTAAATCAAAGGGGTTTTCATTAACCAGCTCTAATGCTTCTGCTCCATTGGCAGCTTCATGAGTGACAGTGATTTTCTCATCCTGTTCGAGAATAACTTTGAGGCCTTGTCTTACTATTTCTTGATCCTCTACTAAAAGTACACGCCACATATTAGACCTCCTCCCGCGGAATCGTCCCAGAAATTACGAATCTATTTTCCGTTTGATGAATGCTTACCCGTCCATTCATTTCTTCTACACGCTTGCGCATATTCTTCAAGCCAAATCCGATTGTAAAAGGCTTAGGATTTTGTAATGGATTCCTTATTTCAAATTGAATGTCACCTATTGCAGATTTCCCCAACGTAATATGAGCATTTCCAGTTTCTCCATGCCGCATAATATTCGTTAATGCTTCCTGAATCACCCGATACAGGACAATACTCATCTGATTCGTCACAGGAATCGAAAGCACACCTTCCTTTAATGTAAATTGTACAAGCAAATGGCTCTCTGCCTCCAGCTTTCGAATCAGGTGAACTACTGCTGAAATCCCTTCACTTTCTGTCGTTTGCAACGTTTTCACTGCTAATCTTGTTTCTTCAAGACTGTCTTTGGCAATTTTTTTGAGATTCTCATATGCATCACTATTCTCTTGGATTGATTTCATTTCTAATTGCATAATTAACGCTGTTAGCTTATGTCCCACAGAATCATGAATATCTCTGGCAATTCTTGTTCTTTCCTGTATACGGGCATTTTCTTCTGCCCTAAAATGAAGTCGTTTCAAAATCCGATATTCTCCCAGCAGTTGTTCATAAATCGTGTATTGCTCTTTTCGTTCACTCTGCATCTGATTTAAAATAACTGCCTGAAAACCAATAAACAAATAAAACAACGCATGTGCGACTGTTAGCAAATCACCATAGTAACTAAATAAAAGGATGAGAAATCCCGCTTCAATAAGCAAGACAATAAGCTTTTTCTTCTCCAGACGGAAACTTGCATCAATTACAAGGAATAAAAGCAGCAAATTTGTATATAAGAACTCTGAAGTAAAATACAAGCCATGGACACCCGTTAAAACCAGTAAGCAACTATATTTCCATAGCAGCCCCTTTTGCATAGTAAGTGAAAAACAGACGCCTAAAGCGGCAGCAAAGAGTAGAATACTGACTGGGATATCTATACTCTCCGTTAAAAGAATAGAAGCCCAAAGCAAGCAAAATGAAATCATACGCAATAAAAAACCTTTCATAATCTGCCCCCACTTTGAAACAATCAGGGCTTAACCCTCTGTCCCATTTTTTCTATTATTATCTTCCAGCTTACACCTGTTCGAATATGATAAGCATCTGCAAAGGATCCTTGGTTAATTGCAACACCTATTTTATCAATAGAATTAACAAATAATAAAGCTTCTCCTAACCGGCGTTCAGCAAAGGAGCGATCAAAAGTAATTAAATTTTTATAGATATTGTTTCCGTTATGCTCAATGGTAACTTCCAGCATATCACCATATTGAATTCCGGCTTCAATAAACAATTCACGATTAATGTTTGTCCAAAGATTACCAAAGCGGATATCGAGGATATCAATATTCCCGTGAATTTTACTTTCTGCATAACTTGCTTTTGGAATCGGCAAATTTATAATTGCTTCGATTTCCAGCTCTGGTCCTACCTCGTGAAAATCAATAATCCCGGCAGCTAGTCTTGCTCCTGTAAATGCGTAAATATCCCGGCCATGAAAAGTGTAAGATTCTCCAGAACGTGGCAGACGATTGACCTTTTCATCGATGGCTCTTACTTCTTTAATGCCAATACTATCCGATAAATGTGTCAGTGTTCCATTATTTGGTGTAACGATGTAATGTCCAGCATTTGTTTTGGCGACAATACTCAACCGGTCTGTCCCAACACCTGGATCGACAACCGAAATAAATACCGTGTCTTCTGGCCAATAAGAAACCGTCTGGTATAGCCGGTAGGATGCTTCCCAAATATTATATTGCGGAATTTCATGTGTTAAATCAGAAATTCTTAGAGCAGGATCCACTGAATATGCAACACCATTCATCGCACTGACCGCCCCATCGCTTAGCCCAAAATCTGTTTGTAATACAATATGTTTATTCATCCCGATCATCTCTCTTTCCTAATAAAAAATGATTTACTTTAAGCAATAAAAAAACCACGCCAATATCGTTAATACGATAAGGACGCGGTTTAAACAACGTGGTACCACCTTACTTTACTGCATGCTCACACATACAGTCTCATCAAGTACATAATTATACTGTGGTATTGATAACGAGTACCAAATCTCGGCGAAAGCTTACTGATTATTCATGTTCAGCCCGCAGCTCAGAGTCCATTTTTCAGATTTCCATTTTGCTTCTTTTCAGCACCAGAAGCTCTCTGTATAAAATATACGAAACCTTACTTTTTCTCATCATTGCTTATTTATTTTCAGTGAATTACTATAATTATATAGAAGATTTTTCACTATTGCAAGAAAATTAAGGTAAAGGGATTTCTGCAAGGGCTTGTAAAAAATAAGGGGGAGTGTTACCTATGAAGCACACACTATTTTTAACCGGCTATCCGGGATTTCTCACAGGCAGTTTGATTCATCAGCTGTCACAGGATCATTATAATAAAATTGAACATATTTATCTGCTCGTCCTTCCGGAGCAAGAACAGAAGGCAAAAAGTGATCTAACCTGCTTTATTAAACAAAATAAACTGCAAACACATTATTTCTCCATACTAACAGGAGATATTACAAAAGAAGACCTTGGAATAGAAAAAACTGCTTTAAGAAAATTAAAAGATACAGTTACCCATGTATTTCATCTGGCAGCAATTTATGATTTAGCTGTGCCACAGGAAATAGCTTTTCAAGTAAATGTTCATGGGACAAAAATGGTGAATGAATGGGTGAAAGAGCTGAAACAGCTGCAGCGCTATATCTACTTTAGTACAGCTTATGTATCAGGGACTAGAGAAGGTATAATTTACGAAACAGAACTCCGTGGCGGACAGTCTTTTAAAAATCATTATGAAGCAACAAAGTATGAAGCAGAATTGCTTGTCGAAGGATTGAAAGAAACCATTCCAACTACAATCATTCGTCCAGGCATTGTAAAGGGGCATTCTAAAACCGGAATAACTTCAAAATTTGATGGAATGTATTTCATGTTAAATTTATTAGATAAGTTAGCTTTTTCTCCTTTTTTGCCTTATTTAGGAGCAGGGAGAGTGGAGGGTAATTTCGTCCCTTCCGATTATGTTATAAAAGCAACAAGCTATCTCAGCTTTGCTGCACACAGTATTGGCAAAACGTATCATTTAACTGATCCCAGCCCTTACCATATGCGTGATTTATATAAAATGCTTGCAGAAGCTTATCTCATGAGAACTCCAAAAGGAGAAGTTCCGCTTGATTTAGTCAGCTTTATAATGCAATCCCACACAACGGAAAAGTTGCTGAAAGTTGAAAGAGAAGCACTTGCTTATTTTACACTTAACGTGTCCTATGACTGCACACAAGCAACCCGTGACTTAGAGGGATCTGGAGTATATTGTCCGGATATGAAAGACACCATTGAACCAATGATTACCTTTTATCGCAAATACAAGCATGATGAAAATAAACATATTGCAATATAAGATAAAAAAGCAGTGGTTTTACGACTCACCACTGCTTTTGCTCGCTTTATCTTTTATTTTTTCTTCTTTTATTTTGTTCGTTTCTTTCTTTGCAAACAGCTTCCGGACTCTTTCCCTTACTTCGGGCATCTTGAACAGCTTGATCATAAGATAAACAGTTAAAAATACCAGCCAAGCAATTAAATAGATATGTATGATAACAACTAATCTTGCCCATGTATTTCCTGTCCGCATTTCCGCAATTATATATTTATAGACTCCGGTATTTTCTTCCCGCTGCACTCCAACGAGCACTGTCATCAGCGGTGCCAGAAGTGAAAATATGAGCGATAATACAGCTCCAGCTTGAAATTTACCTCTAATCCAATACACAGTTCCGCTAATAAATGCGAACAGACAAAGAACGATATATAGCAGAACTGAAGGTGACAAACTTCCCATTTACGTACACTCCCAATTTCAATAATTAATTAGAAAATGAAAAAGTTACTCTTTTCTAAAATTATAGGCATTTCCTCTCGTTCTGTCTATTCCTTTTAAGAAACATATTTTTTACTTGCTCCATTTAATGCGATTTTCAATAATTAAAAAAAGCTAGTTTCTTATAGAAACTAGCAGTCATACTATGTATACAGGCCACAATTGCCGTATTTTAGAAATAAAAAGTTTTAAACCACCACTTTCAACAAGTGGGTGTTTGCAGAAACCTTCCTGTCTTCCGCTCAGTGGCGGCTCGACATTCCAATCTCGATGTAAAACTCCCTATTCATCATTTAGAGGTTAAAACTTAATTCAATACGTACATTGCAGCTTGTAAATACATTCTATACCCTCTGCAGCAAAAAATCAATAGAAAAAATTTACAATTAACAAGTAGGACAAATAGATTCTCTGTTCATGAAATATGCAGGGTACGGCTAAATATCCCGCTAGCGCTGCTGCATGCCAATGATATCTAAATTTGTGATAATCCCGATTAATTTTTCAAGTGCATGACCCTGTTTTGTTATTAACAATGCTTCGAGACGGTTTCCTTTACCAAATTGTTTTTTAAAAATCTCAATTGCTTCAAGGACAGTTGTTTCTGCTGAGATAAATTGATAATTGTCGTTCGTCTCATACTGCAGCATTTCTGCAATTTTTGCCTCTTTTAATTCCTTCGCTTCGGAATACATACTTTCCGCTAGCCACGAAGCAATCGCTCTTTGACTAACCAATCCCTTAAATTCACCATTATGATAAATTGGAAACTTAGTTATATTTTTTTCATGCACCATTGCCAATAAATGGGATAATGGTTCACTTTGCTCAAACGAAATAACCTTTTTAATATATTGCGGGGCAACTTTTCGCGGTTCTAATCATTCCTTTTCAATCCATTCAATTTGTTCAACGACCGAATCATGCGGCTCAGCAATCGAGAAGGTAATATTAACTTTATTATGTACAATTGCATTTCTTAATTCAGCGTATTCCAGAAGATCATCACTATACTGCCCTACAACTGCATCAGCATTTTTCAACATCCTTACCATCTTCGAAAACCCAATATTTCTCCCGCTATTTATAATCGAACGCATTCTTTTTTCAATCCGATTAAATGCAGTTAAAAACCTCTCCGAATTTCGATACATGCTACTCCCCTATTTCTTATCGTGATATCTATATTATAAAACATACGTATCTATTAAACTACCAAACTGTGACAACGAGGTACAATCCTAATGGCTCATTGGATGTTTAACCTTGAATGTCCTGAAAAATTATAATTTATTAAAATTGCTTGACAATTACTGTACAACCATATAAGCTTGTCAATAACAATAATTTCATATGATACTTTCTTATCCAGAGAGGTGGAGGGACTGGCCCTTTGAAGCCTCGGCAGCGGACTTAATCATGCGATTATGTACTGTGCCAATTCCAGAAGCATATTTGCTTTAGATAAGAAGAGACAGCTTATTATTACATATTGCCAACCTCTTCTTAATCTAGGAAGGGGTTTTTATTATGGATGAAATACTTCGTAATTGAACCTCTTCGCACTTTGTGAATAAAGAAAGAATAAATATAAAGGAGATAGGAAAATGACAAAAACACTAGTACAAGCACCGTTCCGAGCAGACCATGTAGGGAGCCTGCTGCGTCCGGAGCGCATCCATCAGGCTAGAAAGGATTTCCAAGAAGGTGCGATTACAAATGATGAACTTTATAACATTGAAACAGAAGAAATCACGCGTATCGTTGATAAACAGCTTGAAATTGGCTTAAAGGCTGTAACAGATGGAGAATTCCGCCGCAGATTCTGGCATACAGATTTTATGGAGCACTTAAATGGTGTAGAAGGATACGTTCCTGATCATGGATTTGCATTTAACGGAGAGGAAACTGAAAAGTACGATGTGCGTGTTATCGGAAAAGTCTCCTTTAATCCAAATCACCCACATGTAAAAGAATTTATTGCGTTCAAAGAAATTGTTGGTGACCGTGCGATTGCAAAACAGACGATTCCTAGTCCAAACCAATTCTTCAATGCGGGAATCCGCAATCTTGAGATTTACCCTGACATTGAGGAATATGCAAATGATATTATTCAGACTTACCGAGATGCAATTAAAGCCTTTTATGATGCGGGCTGCCGATATTTACAACTTGATGATGTCTATATTGCGGGTTTAAATGCACCAGAAATTCCATTCAATGATAGTGGGTACAGTCGTGAGGAATTAATAGAACTAGCACTTCGTGTTGTCAATGGTGTCCTTGAAGGTAAACCAGAAGATTTAACTGTTACGACACACCTTTGCCGGGGCAATTACCGTTCAAATTGGGCTTTCGAAGGCAGTTATGCAAAAATAGCGCCAACATTATTTGCAAATGAAAAGGTAGACGGTTTCTTCCTGGAGTATGATGATGATCGTTCTGGAGATTTCAAACCATTAGACTATATTCCAAATGATGGACCAAGGGTTGTTCTCGGTGTCTTTACTTCTAAGAATGGCACATTAGAGGATAAAGAAAATATTAAAGCTCGTGTTGAAGAAGCCTCCCAATATGTTCCTTTAGAAAATCTTTGCATCAGCCCGCAATGCGGCTTTGCATCGACACATCATGGCAATATTCTGACCGAAGATGAACAATGGCAAAAATTAAAATATATTGTTGATATCTCCAAAGAAATTTGGGGATAAAAGTAAAAGGTGAGCAGTTTTCTGCTCACCTTTTTGTTTTATTATTTGTACTGCATATTCATTCCAATTTCAATAATAAAAGCTGGTGATCGAGCATCATAGCAATCAGGCTTCTTCGACTGTGTTCGTTTATCAATAACTTATCTTGTCTTCATCCAAATTTGAAATTAGAATAAATAAATAACAAATGCGATAATGATTATAACCGCTGCCACAATGTAAATCCAGCTCAGGTTCGGCAGATTGGATTTCAATGATTTTTCCTCATATTCATGGGAACGTTCTAATTCATCACCAAAACCTGCTCCCTCTTTCTTATATTCCTTTTGTTTCTTTTCTTCAACTTTTAATACACGGTACGTAATTGCTAATGCAATAATACATGCTGCAACGACTAGACCAATTAACCAACCCATCATTATAATCCCCCCATTTCTGGATCGAGTAAGATTTTTTCTCCTCCATTAATTGCATAACTTCCATGCACAGTCGCATTAAGGGAATAAGCCACAGGGCAATACTTATTTAAGGATAGCTCAACCGTCCGAAATATTTTATCATTCGAGAGATCACCAGTAAACGTATAATGAATATAAATGTCTGTGAAGCGCTGTGGATGACTTTCCGCACGTTCTCCCTTTGCTTCAATATTAAAATCATCTGGCATTATGTTCATCTTCTTTAATATGAAAATAATGTCCATTCCTGTACATCCAACAACTGCCCCTAATAGCATTTCCATTGGACGAATACCATGATTTTGCCCGCCAGCTTCATCTTTTGCGTCCATAATCAACGGATGACCTGACGGAGTGATTCCTGAAAAAGCCATATTCCCCTGCCATTCAACCCTTAATTCCATAAAATTCACTCCTTATCAGAAATATATCCATAACCGAGACATTTCAACCATTTTTCACTGACTTTTTATTAAAAACTTTATTTCAGACTATAATTTGCTTGTATTTACAGTGCAGAAACTTAGTGTCATTATCCTATTCTATTCCTGAACAGAGAATCCTAATATTTGGCTATCAATACAGTGCAAAGTATACTTATGGGAAGAGGTGATTCATCATGTGTTTAATCAATCTTCATTTACAGGAGCATCCAAACTATAAGTTGGTTGTTGCAGCTAATCGGGATGAATTTTATGCAAGGCCTACTGATCAGGCTCATTTTTGGCCAGATGCACCAACACTTCTTGCAGGCAGAGATTTACTGCAAAAAGGGACATGGCTCGGCATTACGAAAGAAGGACGCTTTGCCGCGCTAACCAATATCCGTGATTTAACCTTAGAGGGAACGAATAAAAAGTCACGCGGCGAAATTGTCAGCGGTTTTTTAAATTCTGCTGTTTCACCTGAGACTTATTTGGGAAAAATAAGTAAAGAGAGACATCAGTACGCTGGCTTTAATATTCTGGTTGGAAATTCCGAACAGCTTTTTCATTATAATAATGTTGAAAATAAACTGAACGAAGTTACACCTGGCACACATAGCTTAAGTAATGATTCATTGAATACACCATGGCCAAAGGTCGAAAAAGGAAAAAGAGAGCTTAACACATATATTAGACAACACGAAAAAATTGATCCTGATAAATTATTTGCAATACTGGAAAATGAAGAAGTTGCACCAGATATCAATCTGCCGCAAACAGGAATCGGCATAGAGCTAGAGCGCAGTCTATCTGCATCTTTTATAAAAACGCCTGATTACGGTACACGTTCTTCAACCGTTCTATTAATTGACAGCAATGACCAAGTTACCTTTACAGAAAGAACGTATGTACAAGGCATCCTTAAGCAAGAACAGGTTTTTAAGTTTAGTTTGCAGCTCCCTGCAATGTAAATATGTACCTGTTCAGCAAATTGCTATATTCTTGCTCTTTCTGTACATACTAAAAAAACAGGATTACTAAATTTGTCATATCTGGAGGCATCCAGCCCGTATGTTTTGAGTTACAATGAAGGAACATGACGGTTTCTACTATGTTTGTGGTGAAAACCGTTTTTCCATTCAACTAACTATGTTCAGTATTACACGAACTCGATAAAAGGAGGAAAATCTGTGTTATTTAATGATCCCGTATTCGCAAGCAGAATGCTGACTCTGCTGACGCTGTCGTTTCATATTATCTATGCCACCGTGGGGGTGGGAATACCACTATTCATTATGATTGCGCAGTGGATTGGCATTAAAAAGAATGATAATCACTATATTTTAATGGCTCGGCGCTGGGCACGCGGCTATATTATCACGGTCGCTGTAGGTGTAGTTACAGGTACAATTATTGGCCTTCAGCTATCCCTATTATGGCCGAACTTCATGGAGCTTGCTGGTAATATAATTGCTCTGCCTTTATTCATGGAAGTGTTCGCATTTTTCTTTGAAGCTATTTTCCTTGGCATTTATTTATATACAGGAGACCGATTCAAAGATCAGAAAAAGCACTTTCTTTTGTTGATTCCAGTTGCATTAGGAGCTGGTATGTCAGCCTTTTTCATTACTACAGTGAATGGTTTTATGAATGCTCCCCAAGGTTTCGATATTGTTGACGGAACATTTGTGAATGCAAATCCAGTTCTTGCAATGTTTAACCTGGCATCACCGACGAAAATTGCTCATGTGCTTGCTACAGCTTATATGACATCAGCCTTTATCCTAGCAACAATCGCTGCATTCAAGATGCTGAGAGGGTCAAAACATTCCTATCATAAAAAAGCATTGCATATGACAATGAAAATCGGTCTGATCTTTGCAATCGCTGCAGCGTTAATTGGTGACTTCTCAGGTAAGTATCTCGCAGAATATCAGCCTGAAAAGCTTGCAGCTGCTGAATGGCATTTTGAAACAGAAGGCGGCGCACCGCTTCTGCTTTATGGTGTACTTGATGAAAACCAAGAACCGAAGTATGCAATTAAAATACCTTATGCATTAAGTATTTTAGCTTTTGGCAATCCTTCATCAGAAGTAATTGGGTTAAATGAATTCCCGGAAGAAGAGCAACCACCACTCGAAGTCCATTACTACTTTGATACGATGGTGACAATCGGCATGGCAATGATCGCAATTTCCTTTATATACTGGTTTGGCACTCGAATGAGATATGCGTTTGTTGAATCCAATTGGTTCCGCTGGCTCATTGTCCTGGGTGGACCACTGTCTATGCTAGCAATCGAAGCAGGCTGGTGGCTCGCAGAATTTGGACGTCAGCCATGGATCTTACGTGGTATTATGACAGTCAGCGAGGCTGCAACAACCAGCAATCATGTTGGACTAATGTTCGTGCTTTTCGCGACTCTTTATCTCATTCTAGGGATTGGAACGATTGTTGTACTGCGTAAAATTTTCATCAATAATCCCGTAGAAAATGAATTAGCGAAAATCCAGGCTAAACAAGGTGGTGAACAGTCATGAGTTTAGAAATATTAGGGATTTCCGTACTGTGGACCTTCTTATTTGGATATGTGATTCTCGCATCAATTGACTTTGGTGCTGGTTTCTTTAATGCTTACAGTATTCTCACAGGCAAGGAAAGAATCTTATCAAAAATAATTCAGCGTTATCTGTCACCGGTATGGGAAGTAACGAATGTATTCTTTGTCTTTTTCTTTGTTGGTATTGTTGGGTTTTTCCCGCAGTCTGCATTTTACTTTGGTACAATTCTTCTCGTTCCAGCAAGCATTGCCCTGATCCTGATGGCAATCCGTGGTTCTTACTATGCTTTTGAATCATATGGAGCGAGAGGTCATAAAGGCTATGCTTCGATGTATGGTATTGCAGGATTACTCATCCCTGCTTCACTGTCAGTTGTGCTTGCGATTGCACAGGGAGGATTTGTTTCCATTGAAGGAGGAACTCCAGTACTTGATTATGCAGGATTATTTACAAGTCCAGTATCATGGTCAATTGTCGTCCTTGCAATTGTCGCTGTTTTATATATTTCTGCAGTATTCCTTACCTGGTATGCAGATAAAGCAAATGACAAAGACGCTACTGACCTGATGCGTAAATATGCACTAATATGGGCTGTTCCGCTAATCATTGCTGCTTCAGGAATCATTATTGAATTGTATTCACATAATGAAACACTATTCAATAACTTAATGAATCTATGGTGGATGTTCGCGATTTCCTTTGTCCTCTGGGCATTAACTGTCTGGTCTATCTGGAAGAGGAAAAATTATGCAGCGGCGGTTTGGATGTTGGTAGGACAATTTGCCTTTGCCTTTTTCGCATATGGTATTGCCCATTATCCATACCTGCTCTTCCCACACTTAACAATTCATGAAGGTTTTACAAATCAGGCAATGGCCATCTCACTTGTTGTTGTTTTCGTTCTTGGTCTTGCATTGTTAATTCCTTCAATCTATTTATTATTAAAACTGTTCCTCTTCGATAAAGATTATATACAAGGTAACAAGAAGAAGGAGTGAACCATATGCTTAACGATTTTCTAATGTTTGTCGCTCCGGGTTTAACAATTATTGCAGCGATTGTTTTATCCTTTTGGGCAGCAGCAAAAGATGAAACAGTAAGTGATGAAAATAAATAAACCATTAAAAAAGTTGTAAGCAATGAATGCTTACAACTTTTTTACGCTTTACATATTATCCTCTAAACACACTCTGTTCAATTTGCTTCAGCTTATAAAAATGGCCTTGCTTGTTCATAAGCGATTCATATCTGCCGCTTTCTATAACAGAACCATTTTCCATAACAATAATTTGATCCATTTTTTCCAGACCATTTAATCGGTGACTGATGAGAATCAGAGTATCTTCAGCAGCTAATTCGAAAAGCTCATTATAAATTTTCGCTTCTGTTAAAGAATCTAGTGAAGATGTAGGTTCATCAAGCATCCAAATTCTCGCATTTTTAAGCATTGCTCTAGCTATGGCAAGACGCTGTTTTTCACCACCTGAAAGATTGGCCCCTTTTTCAAGGACTGGATCATCCAGCTGAAAATGTTGAAGCTCTACTTTCGTTAGCGCTTGACGCATCTCTTCATCTGAAAGCATTTCTCTCGCAAGCCGTAAATTATCTTTTATTGTTCCATAGAAAAAGTGATTTTCCTGAAGAACAACATTTGTATTGCCCCAGATGCTTTCGTCTATAAATTGACTTGCCGGCTTATTATTAATCTGAACATCACCAGAGTCAGGATCGTATATCTTCAATAGCAATCGGAGAATCGTTGACTTGCCTGACCCGCTTGGTCCAACTATCGCCGTTTTAGAACCGCGAGGAAAATGCATGTTAACACTTCTTAAGGTTTCTCTTTCGTCTCCCGGGTAGGTAAATGACACATCATGCAGCACGATAGATGGACTCGATTTTATTTTCAATTCCTCTGCAGCAGTTTGAACAACAGGCTTCTCTCCTACCACCGCAGACAGCCTGCTCGCTGCTCTCCGGCTGTCTTCTAAATGACTTGGAAAGACTGCCATTGACGTCGTATTTTCGAAAACCGTTAATGAAATCATCAAAAGCATTGCAAGAAAAATTCCATCCAGTGTGCCTTGTGCGATCATATATGCACCAAATCCCAGCACAGTTACTGAGATTATCAGTGACATAAAAGTGTTCAGTGACTCGCTATATAATTGCTGCACCCCAGCCTTCTCCTGTTCTTCTACATATGCTTTAGAATAATTTACAAGCTGTGCTTCCTTTTCATCCAATCTTTGATAAATTTTCAAATCACGAAAGCCATAGAATAGTTCAGTAACCTCTGTCGATAATTTCCCCCGTTCTTCTCTTACCCCGCGGTCAACCTTGCCTTGTCTGATTGCAAAATATGCTGGAACTAAAATTGTCGTTACCAGAAATCCTGCAAAAATAATGAAAGCAGTTTCCACTGAGAAAAACATTGTGAAGAATATTGTGCTTAAAAATACAAGTAAAAGCACAATCGGCGGATAGAAAACCCGCAGGAAGAAATTTTGCAATGTCTCTACATCTCCAACAACTCTTGCCAGTAAATCACCACTGCGAAATTGCTGGAAAATCTTCGGAGCAAGAGGTTCCAATCTTTCATAAAAAGCTACACGTAAATTGCTCAGCATCGTAAATGTCCCTCGATGCGAATAATATCTTTCTCCATACCGGCTTGCAGCTGAAATAATACCAAATAATTTAACTGTCGCTACAAGTACCATCAATGTATAAATTGGTGGTGCTAATGCAGCTTTGGAAATCAAATAACCACTTGCGGAAAATAAACCTACAGCTGTAATTCCACCAATAAAGCCGAAAAGGATAGAAAGCACAATATCCTTTTTCTCTTTAAAAAGCAATTTAATTATAGTTCGCAAATCCCTCATTGGCTCCTGCCTCCTTGCTGTATGGAAACCATGGATCGATAAGCAGGCGTCGATGCAATCAGTTCATCATGCTTCCCTGCTGCAATTAACTCACCTTCATCAATAAATAAAATTAAATCAGCATTTTTAATCGTATGCAAGCGGTGGGCAACAGTGATTACAGTAGAATTTCTCGCCAGCTCCTTTATTGAATGCTGTAAGATCTGTTCCGTTCGTAAATCCAGCCCCATTGTTGGCTCATCAAAAAGGATAACGGACGGTTGTTTCAAAAAGGCACGAGCTAAAGCAACTCGCTGTTTCTCTCCTCCTGACAGGCCGCGGCCTGCTTCCCCAACTTGTGTATCATATTGCTTTTCAAGTGTGGTGACCAGCTCCGAAATCCCGGCTTTTTCTCCAGCTGCTTCTATCGCTTCCCTTGTCGCCTCTCCCCTTCCGCCAATTGCAATATTTTCTGCAATTGTTCCGGAGAAAAGATAAGGATTTTGTGATATATAACTTAGCTTATTAAACCAGCTATTTTCAGTATAAGCAGAACGGTGCTTACCATTTATGAAGATTTCTCCTTCAGATAAAGAAACGAGACCAGCTATTAGGTGAAGCAATGTTGATTTTCCAGCACCAGTCTTCCCCACAATCGCAATTTGGCTATTTGCAGGAATCTCAACAGATATATTTTTTAATGCCAGCCTTTCCTCACTATATCCAAAACTTGCATTTTTCAATGCGATAACTGGGGTTTCATCTGTTTCTAAATTATCCTCACCCCATTTTAAAGGAGTCTCAGGTGCATCTAATTCTTCTTTTAACTTATTGAATGCACCTTTACTGCCGCTTCCTGTGTGAAATGCGCTGCCGAGCTCTTTCAGTTTATTGTAAAACTCCGGTGCAAGAACAAGCATTAAAAATCCTGTAAAAAAGTGAATATCCTGAAAAATAATTAACCGAATTGCTACTTCTAAAGCGATTAACCCCATGCTCAGCATTGAAATAAACTCCAATGCCAGTGAGTTTGTAAAAGCAGTTTTCAAAACAACCATTGTTGCATCACGAAAATCAAGACTGCTTTCTTGAATTGCTTCTTTCTGTTGTTTCGATCTTCCATATAATTTTAGGGTTGTTAATCCTTGTAGAGTATCAAGGAATTTTCCGGAAAAGGCAGCCATTTTATCAAGCTGTTCTTCTGATTTATCCTTTGTGTTAAAACCAATAATAACCATAAAAATTGGGATAAATGGTGCGGTAATTAAAATAATAATCCCTGTTGCATAATGCTCCATAAATATAATGATTAAAAGCATAATCGGGATGATTGCTGATTGGATAACCTGGGGAATATAATTGCTGTAATAGGAGTCAATTTCATCTACTGTATCCAGCATCACACTTACCTTCTCACCAGATTGACCATGCATTGCTGCCTCCATATTTGTCCGAGAATATTTCTGAAGCAATTTTCTTCTGAATTCATGCTTTACCTTGGCTGCAAGCCGTACACCCGTTTTCCCATTAAAATAATTAAATAGTGTTCGACCAAGCAAAGCTGCAAGCAAACCAAACAACAATGGCAGCACTTCAGCAAAGGAAACTCCCTGCAAAAATATTTTATCAACGATAATCACAATTAAGTATGCTTGCGCAATGATTGTTGTACCGCTTAATAAAGCAAAAGTTATCATAAGAAACAATCTATTCCTATGGCTCTGTGCTATTTCTTTTAATCCATTCATTCTGCGTAACCCTCCTCAAATTAAGGAAGTGAAGTCCTTCACATAAGTATACATGATTCATTATCTAACAGTAAAATAAGAGGGACTCTGTTAACAAAGATGTCGAATTTGTGTTCCTGCTACAGAACTTTCCGTATAATAAAAGCATATCAAAAAAGAGATAAGCTATTCCAGCTTATCTCCTCTATAGTTATGGGACATGCAGGGATCGAACCTGCGACCCACTGATTAAGAGTCAGTTGCTCTACCGACTGAGCTAATGTCCCGTCAACTATTTTATATTATCACATTATAAAAGATGAGACAAGACATTTATTAATTTTTTTAACAAAATTTATTATTTTTTTATAAACAGTGCTCAACTAAACCTTTCCAAGCTTGCTTTCAGTTTTAATACATCCTCTTTTGATAACGTGATTCCCTTCCCCATTTTTTCATGTTCAGGAGCCCAGTCACGCAGATCATACTTTGGTTCACGACCATTCCAGCTAATTAAGTTTAACTCTTTCGTCCAGCCTTTTGGTGATTCCGATAAAACTGCAATTGTTTCGATGATTTCATAATTAAAATCAGCCATTGATTATCCCTCTTTCTATATAACTTATTTAATTACAAGTACGTGGCAGGTCGCTCTTTGCACAATACTATTGCTTACACTGCCAAGCAGTAATATTTTTAAATTGCTCAAGCCACGATTCCCAACAATAATCTGGTCTATTTCATACTCTTCGGCATAATCACAGATAGCAACCCCTGGGTTTTTCTGTGCAAAATCAGTAATAATTTCTATTTTTATTTTATACCCCTGCTGTTCTAAGCTATGTTTCACTTTTTCCAACTCAGGATAAATCGCTTCTGCATCATTCATTGATATATTGCCTGCAACAGCTGTATTATTGCTCGAGATGCCAGGTGTAACTACAGTTACAATGTGAATTTCAGTATTCTCATCTAATCTTGCCTGTATTTTGGCTTCATCAATTGCTGCTTTGCTTATATCTGAGCCATCATAAGCAATTAAAATTTTTCTCCCCATTGCTTTCCCCTCCTTGCGATACGATCCCTTCACTATATTACCAAATAATTATACCTTCCTACAGTAATAAAGGCTCTAAGCCTATTCACTTTCTTATAGAATACATTTCTAGTATGCTTCCATTATCAATAAAAATGAGGGATTAGGATGAAACAAGTTGTAAGTGATATTATAATGTTTCGTGGTTCACATGCCGATTTTGGATTTTATCAAGGAAAACTGCTAAGACATTCCCCAATCCTTGATGCAAGAAAAAAACAATGGAGCAGCAAATCAAGACATTTTATTATAGACAGAAAGAAGATAGAACCGATTTTCAACTATTTCAGTCCTGGTATTTGGCAGGAGTTAATTGGACTTGCTGAAGCGCTCCAAATGGATATGGAAACAGCGATACGGGAATTCGGCGGTTATTACTTGGAATATGGCAAAAGCGGTTGCTCCATCTTTTCTGACAGCAACTATATGATTCGCAATTATGATAATGCCCCAAGCACCTATGAAGGCAGGTATGTTTTCTATCAGCCAGCGGATGGCGGATATGCGACTATTGGCCCTTCCATGCAAATAACCGGCCGTACAGATGGGCTGAATGAAAAAGGCCTTGCAATGGGCTATAACTTTGTTAATCGCCTCCGCTCTGATGATGGATTTGTTTGTAATATGATTGGCAGATTAGTGCTTGAAAATTGCGCAACTGTTGATGAGGCTGTTGCTTTATTAAAAGAGCTTCCTCACCGTCATTCATTTAGCTATAGCTTGCTTGATAAATCTGGCAAACATATCGTTGTTGAAGCATCTGCAAATGAAGTGCGGACAAGAGATGGTCAAATATGCACAAACCATTTTGAGAAATTGACAAATGAAAATCGGTACCGTATGGATGATTCCCTTCAGCGCTATGAAGCAATTTATCAACAGCAGCCGGTAATTGAAACACCTTATGATGCGTTTCGCTTAATGAATGATATCGATAAAGGAGTATTCTCCAATAAGTATGGTGCTTGGGCAGGCACAATTCACACCGCAGCATATTTACCACAGCAGATGCAAGCATGGATAGCTCTTGGCGGGGATCAGCCGCCACTCATCTTTAATTTTAATAAATGGCTGTTCGGCGAAAAGTTATATGCAAAGCAAATTAAAGGCAAACTCGATGCCAACCACGGATTTATTAATGTTTAAATGAAAAACTGCCTCTTATTCTCAGTATGCCGCTGGTTCACCACCCAGCGAGCTGTTGAAAGCGGTATGCGGATGGACTTGCCGAGAATTATCATATCAATTGGGGCACATAACTTATAATTTTCGGTTCCATTTCTGAGTTTAATTACATGTCTTAGGGAAAAATATGATATATTTTATAGAAAGAAAAATAAGTAAGGAGAATTGCGTATGAGCTTACAAGATATGCTTGATTTCAATCAAAAATTTGTCGAAGAAAAAAATTATGAACTTTATCGTACAGACACATATCCAAATAAAAAAGTAGTCATTTTCACATGTATGGAATCTCGACTCCTGGAACTTTTGCACAGAGCATTGAATTTAGAAAATGGAGATGCAAAAATCGTTAAAAATGCTGGGGCAATTATTCGCAAGCCTTTTGACAGCATTATGAAAAGCATTCTTGTAGCTGTATATAAGCTAAAAGCCGATGAAGTAATCGTGATTGGACACCATGATTGCGGTATGTCCAACGTAGATACAGATGCACTGAAGAAAAGCATGGTTGAGCGCGGAATCAGTCAGGACCGTATTGATACATTAGAGCATGGCGGAATTAACCTTGCAGAAGAATTTCATGGTTTTAACACTGTCGAAGAATCTGTTGAGCAAAGTGTATCGATTATCCGCAGTCATCCACTGTTACCAGAGGAGATTCACGTCCACGGTCTGGTGATTGATCCAGAAACAGGTAAAGTTGATATCGTCACACAGGATAAGTAAAACGCATCAATCAAAAATGCGCAAGAAACCAAAAGTTTCTTGCGCATTCATTTATTTTCTTATGGTCTTGCTTGTTTATTGCTTGCCACACGGTCCTTGATATAAAAGGATAAAATCAGACCAATCAGTGAGATGATTCCCGCAACAATAAAGGAAACATTCACTCCATGAATCATTCCTTCTATTCCTTGTTCAGGTTTAGCGGTAGTCGTCATAATTGTAATTGGCAGCGCGGTGCCAATCGCCCCAGATACCTGGCGCAATGTATTATTTACAGCTGTACCATGTGAAATCAAATCTCGTGGCAATACATTCAGACCAGCAGTAGTTACTGGCATCATCGCCATTGAAATCCCTATCATCCGCATTGCATGCGTGATTGAAATATATATAAATGATGTCTCAGTAGACAGCACCGTAAGCATGAAAGTTCCAGCAGTCATAATTAACAAACCAATGATGGCAAGCCACCTTGCACCGTATTTATCAAATAAGCGACCTGTTATCGGGTTGAGAAGTCCTTGTAAAACTGCTCCGGCAAGTAATGCTAAACCAGACTCAAAAGGTGAAAATCCTAACATATTTTGCATATATAACGGCAGCACTACAGCTGCACCAATCATAGCAATAAACGTAACCATACCAATAATTGTTGAGATGGAAAACATTTTATATTTCAATACACGGAACTCTAATATAGGTTCATCCAGCTTAAGCTGACGCATAATAAACCAAATAAGTGTTATCACACCAACGCTCATTCCGATTAACACTTCTGCACTTGTCCAGCCAGCACTTCCGGCAATACTGAACGCATACAGAACACCGCCAAATCCAAATGTTGATAAAATGATGGATAGTATATCGAGTTTCGGATTTGATTGCTTTGTTACATTCTTTAAAATAAAGTATGCAATAATAATATCAATAATTGCAATCGGCAGAATCATCCAAAACAATACACGCCATGATGCAACTTCTACAATATATCCTGAGAGTGATGGACCAATTGCCGGAGCAAAAGCAATCACTAAACCAAACATCCCCATAGCAGATCCGCGCTTTTCTATTGGGAAAATCAGCATTAAAATTGTCTGCATTAATGGCATCATAATTCCTGCACCAGCAGCTTGCAGTATTCTCCCGACTAGCAACAGTTCAAAACTATGTGAAATTGCAGCAGCGAGTGTTCCTAAAGAAAACAAACTCATCGCCGTCAAAAACAGACTTCTTGTCGTAAACTTTCCAATTAAAAAAGCTGTAATCGGAATCATAATTCCGTTTACTAGCATAAAAACAGATTGCAGCCATTGAACCGTATTTTCATCCAACATTAAGTCTTCCATGATTTTCGGCAAGGCTGTTCCAAGTAATGTCTGGTTTAAAATAGCAACAAATGCTCCAGATATTAAAACAATAACTAATGGTGTACGATTGAATGCATTACCATCGCTATCATATGAAAAACTTTTACCCATAAATTATCCTTCTTCCTTATCATTCATGATTATATTACACATAACATATGATTATATCACTTATTTTTTCCTTATACAATTTTAACGTCTGAGTACCAAATGATATAATGGATGCTGTTTTTTAAAATTTACATCCATAAGTTTAATTGTTCCCCATAATGGATATGTTAATTAATATACCTATCAAGAAAGGACGATAAACCTCTATGAAAAAATTACTTTTACCAACAATACTTATCATTTTAGCGCTGATTATTGCAGCTTGTGGAGACGACGACACTGTAACGGATTCACCTGAGAATAATCAAACAGACGCTGACCAAAGTACACAAACAGATCAAGATGAAACCATAGATAATGGCAGCACCGATAATAGTACAGATGATAATGCAGATGACAATACAAATAACAACACAGCTGCAAATATAAACTATAATTTTACCAGTTTCAATCTGGAAGCTGACTTTGAAAATGAGAATGATGCTGTAGATGTTGACTATGAAGTCGAGACAGATGAAACGGAGGCATCTTATATTGATAAGCAGCAAGGTATTAATCTTGTCGGTAACGAAGCGATGGACGAGCTCGACAGTATTTTCAATGCCTTCCTTTTCGATGAGAATACCGCTGATGAAGAAGTGCTGAGCGAAGTCTTGGAGGCCTTCAATATTCCTGAGGATGCTTCAAATGTCGAACTGGAGATTGACTTTGCAAGCGGTGTTGAAAAGGAATACCGCCGATAGTTGTAAATTTACCCAATAACAAATGACACCCTGACAGTGGACGCTGTCAGGGTGTCATTTTCTGTTTATATATTACTTATCAGTCTCTTTAACTGAACCTTTTTCCGTCAATAAGGATTGAACAGGAATATCGAAGGATTCGTCTGGAACATGCTCGAATAACTGTTCTGAATAAAAGATGGATATTGTCTTGTTTGGAAAGTCTTCAAGAAAACGATCATAATATCCACCACCAAATCCAACTCGATAGCCTCTTCTGTCAAAACCAAGTCCTGGAACAATCAATAGGTCAATGTCTTCGTTTTTCACCTTTTCCGATAATTGTGGGTGTGGTTCACGCAAGTTAAAAAAACTTTGTTCCAGCTGGTTAAAGTTTTTCAGCTGATAGAAGTCAAGTCTTCGAACTTCTGGGATACATTTTGGAACAGTGATTATCTTTCCTTCCTGCCAGCCTTTTTCAATGATAGATGTGGTATCCCATTCAAAACCGCCAGATACTGTAATGCCAATTGTATCCGCTTCTTTCCATTCTTTAGAAGCAAAAAGCTGTCCCGCTATGTTTTTTGTAATTTCTTCCCTTAAGTCTGGGGCAATATTTATAAGTTTATCTTTTACAATTTCCCTTATTTCTTTTTTGTCCATCGATATACCTCCGTTTCAACCTTTAAAACAGTCCAGTAATTTGACCAGCTGAAGTTACATCAATCCCTTCAGCAGCCGGTTTTTGCGGCAGCCCTGGCATCGTCATAATCGTTCCTGTCAATACGACAAGAAATCCAGCACCTGCAGATACTTTTACCTTTTGGATTAATAGATTAAAATCTTTTGGAGCCCCCAGTTTCGTTGGATCGTCTGATAAAGAATATTGTGTTTTAGCCATACAGATTGGAAATTTGTCAAAGCCAAGAGATTCAAGCCGCATGATATCGCGCTCAGCTTCTTTTGTCAGTTCAATCCCTTTTCCTCCATATACCTTTTGGACAAGTTTTTCTATTTTAGCTGTTATGGAATCTTCCAGATTATATGGGTGCTTTAATGTGCTTTTCATTTCACACAGCTTGACAACCTCATGTGCAAGATTTTCTGCACCTGCACCGCCTTTAGCCCAAACATCCGACAGGACAACTTTTACACCAAGTCGTTCACACTCTTTCTTAATAATATTTAATTCAGCTTGCGTGTCAGCCGGGAACTTATTAATTGCAACGACTGCCGGAATACCAAACACTTCTTGCATGTTTTGTAAATGCTTCAACAGATTGGGCAGGCCAAGTTCGACAGCCTGAACATTTTCTTCATTTAACTCTGTCTTGGCAATCCCCCCGTGCATTTTCAATGCACGAACTGTTGCAACAACCACTGCTGCATCAGGAGCAATGCCTGCCATTCTGCTTTTGATGTCAATAAACTTTTCTGCACCAAGATCTGCCCCAAAGCCCGCTTCTGTCACCGTATAATCCGCATATTTCAATGCGAGCTTTGTTGCCATGATGCTATTGCAGCCATGTGCAATATTAGCGAAAGGCCCACCATGAATCAGTGCTGGTGTTTTTTCAAGGGTTTGAACCAGATTTGGCTTTAAGGCATCTTTAAGCAATGCTGTCATTGCACCTTGCGCATTAAGCTGGCCAGCTGTGACTGGTTCATCTAAAGCAGTATAACCGATAATAATACTTCTCACTTTTTCTTTTAGTTCTTCGATATTATTTGAGAGGCAAAGGATTGCCATAATTTCAGAGGCAACCGTAATATCAAAACCATCTTCCCGCGGTACACCGTTCTTCCCGCCATTAAGTCCATTCACAATATGGCGGAGTTGCCTGTCATTCATATCTACTACACGTTTCCATGTTATTTTCCGTGTATCAATATTCAACTCATTTCCTTGATGGATATGATTATCAATCATTGCAGCAAGCAGATTGTTCGCCGCACTTATCGCATGGAAATCCCCTGTGAAATGTAAATTAATATCCTGCATTGGCACAACCTGTGCATAACCTCCGCCAGCTGCTCCGCCTTTAATTCCAAAGACAGGGCCCAGTGAGGGTTCACGTAACGCAATCATCGTTTTCTTCCCAATTCGTTTAAGACCATCACCGAGTCCAACAACAGTTGTCGTTTTGCCTTCTCCCGCAGGGGTTGGACTAATCGCAGAAACAAGGATTAATTTGCCGTTTGGCTGCTCTTTCACCTTATCAAACGCTGTGAAGCTGACTTTTGCTTTAAAATCTCCGTATAATTCGAGATCACTTCGAGCAATGCCTGCCCCCTCTGCAATCGTCTCAATCGATTCCATTTTTATTGATTCTGCTATTTCAATATCGGTTTTATAGCTCACCTTATTTCCTCCCTTATCGATTATTTATATATATTTTTTTAACTGATACGTATTCAAGCAAACCGCCTTTGGAAAATGAAGATTCTGATAAATGAACATTGCATAAGTACTTGTGGAATCGAATTCTCCCGTTATAGACTTATAGCCTTTTTGCTTCGCCTTTATAATCTGCTGTAAAACGAGGTTTAACAATTCCCAATCATTATTTCTGCTATATCCAACCCAGCCTAATTCTATTTGTGTTTTTGTCTCTTCATGTATGTAAGAAAATGCAAGAATATCGTCATTCTCATCCACTATACAGCAACTTAATTCCAGCAGCGTATCTTCAGAATAAATAAGTTTCTCCCATGCAGCAGCTTCTAAAACAACTGCTGGATTGGCTAAATGTGTTTCTTCATAAATTTGTTTTGTAAATTGAGCAAGCTTATATTTCAATGCTTTATTTTGGCTGATTTCCAATAAAGTAAAGACTTTATAATTTGAAAATACTGTTGTTTTAAGTGCCAGTGAGTCGATAGCTGCAACAGGGATAAATGTTTTTCTGATTAATTTCAGGCCTTTGCTTTCATAGAATTGCATGAAATGTAAATCTTCCTCCCAAATGGATGTTTGAAGCGGAGATGCACTATTCCTTGCAAGTTCAGATAATAATTTCTCTGCAATCCCATCTGGTCCAGTTGTTTCTTCTAATACGATTTTAAAATAAATACAATGAGGATGGAAGCTGTTTTTCCAGGAAAGGATGAGACCAGCAAGCTTGCCATGCGTTTTTGCTCCAAACACTTTCGATAGAGACGGCCAGCTTAATATCGATGTATATCGTCCGTCCGGCAAATTTTCTTCAATAAATGCTTGAACGTTCTTTCTCTCTAATTCTTCCATGCTTGCTATTTCGATTCTTTCCGCCTCCCAACAGTCACTATATCGCTTCATTATATTTTTAGTGACATACGAATCGTATGTAAGGTATGGCCATCAAAATCATCATCAAATTCCGAAATTTTTTCAAAGCCTTTTGCATGATAAAACTTTAATGCAGGAAGATTCTGTCTTTCTACATTTAAAACAACTTCCTCTGCACCCAGCTCATTTATTCCCGCTTCCAGCAATGCAGTGCCAATTCCGGTTCCCTGATATTCAACGTATAAATAGATTGCATGGAGATGCACCTTTCGTTCATCCATAATAGGTGAATAATTGGCAAATCCAACAATCCTGTTATCGGCTTCCGCAACAAATATATTTGTTTTTCTTAAACGTCGTTTCAGCATTTTTTTGCTGTAGGCATGCAGCAAAAAACGTTCCCGAGTATGGAATGGAATAATTTCCTCGTAGGTTGTATGCCAGCTTGTATTTGCCACAGACTGCACTGCCTGTATATCACGCTTTTTCATTTTTCTAATTCTGAAATCCAACATATTCACCCGTCTTTCTTCCACTGAAGTCAACGTTCAATAACTTTCCATCTAAAAAATTATTTACTATTTTTTATTCTTTCTTTCATAATACTTTTCTAAAATTACTCGTCCTGTTTCAGAGCTGTCAATCCCTTTTCTTACTGCTGCTGTAATTACAAAATACAAAATAACAAACGGCGCAGCATAAATAACGAGGTTCATTAAAACACCAATAATATAATCCATAAAAAACCATCCTTCTTTGTCCGATTACATCTATTATACTTGTTTCGGCTACCCGCTTCCATCATTCTCGGTTAATTTTCCAGATTAAAAGAAGTTACCGAAATCATGTCCAATAATCTGGGTCAGACATCCTTAATTCTTCTACAATATCATCAAGATCCATTGGAGTAATCAGATATATTGGATAGTCCTCTGACACTTTTTTAGCCGCTTCACGGAAATAATGGACACTTCCAGGATATTCTTCATCCATTAACAGCAGGCTGGCATCACTTTTCTCAGCAAGCCACATATCCTTTGCCCGAAATTGAAATGGTCCCTTATAATCTCCAATATATAAAGGCTTATAAAAATCTGCTGCCATCGTAATTTCCTGGTATTTTTCTTTTAAGTTTTCAGGCCATCGCTTGTCTTGATTTTCAAACGGCGGAAAAATTGCAAGATTAATATCATATTCTTCTTTCAAATCCAAAACGAGCTCTGCTGTCCAAAGTTCCACACCCATTTGTCCCGAAACAATCACCCATTCCAATCCCTCTTCAATAAAACCAAGCAAGCGTTTTTTAATAGCAGCCTTAATTATCTGCACCTTGGGGTCGTCCTCTTTGAAGATGCCTAATTCTAATGATTTATATCCTGATACATGCAGTACTTTCATTACCTTCACCTCAACTAAATATAAAGAGCCAGCAAAAAAGAGGCCGAAGCAAAATGCCTCGACCTTATCTTTTACCGTTCTTGTATAAAGAACGATATAATTAAAAGCCTGAAGTTAATCAGCTAAATAGCCATGTTCAGCTCCAGTGCCAATCCAGTCACCCAGAACAGGATGAAGCTCTATCAGCGTAAAAGGCCCTTTCACTTTAGTTATATCTTAACACCATTTACCATGTTTGTTCCAATGATTCCCTTGGTTCATACCATGTCCTGGCGATGTAGCACCCATTACTTGCCCGCCTGGTCCTTGCTGTCCCATCCCCATACCTGGGAATTGACCGCCCATTCCTCCTGGCGGGCTGAATGCACCTGCTACTTGGTTTGGTGCCGGCACTTCGAACGATCCTCCGTATTGATTCACACTGTTTGTAGTATTTTGCATGGATGTAGAATGAGGGAAGAAATGATTATTTTTCACTGTGTGATGGTTCATGATCGTTGTATGCGATGGATGCACATGGTTCACTGTACTTTCCGAGAATTGATTCACGCAATTTTGCTTTGTTGGGTATACAATTGTTTTACAAGCTTGACACCCACAATGTCGCCCATGACGATGCCGCATAATAAAATCCCCTTTCTGTTATCGATTCACTACTAATCTATGACAGACAGCTTAGGGATGTATAAACAAGTACCCATGTTCAAACAAATAAAGCGAAAACATCGATATCTTTTTATTATAAATTAATAATGTGCGAGCAGCCCTTTCCGCATTGCCACTCTTTCACAGTAAATAAATACCCATAATCCCAAGGCTAAATAAAACAGCGCATTAATAATTAAAACAAGATAATCATACATTGTGAATTGCGACAAACTCGTGCCCAGGATCATCACTTCGCGCACCATATCTACTCCCTTCACAAATGGAAGGAACTGCAGTACTGGTGACAACGAAACAGGAACAAACGTCAATGCCATTAAGATAAATTGCAGTATTTGCAGAAAGGCTTGCACTTGCTTTAAAATAATTGAAATTCCCGCAATAATAAAACCAATTCCAAACATACTAAACAAAGTAAGAAGCATAATTGGCACAATTGTCACTACATCAATATTCAGCCATTGACCAGCAGTAGCCATCGATATATAAAGCAACGCAATTACAATTACTAAATTAATAATCGTGGTAGAAAGCAATCGTGCTGACATAATCCGCCAGATGCCCATCGGTGACATGGACAGCTGTTCAAGCGTTCCTCGCATTGCTTCGTTAATAATCTCATAGCCAACACTGTTTATAATTGTAATAGTCAGAAACCAAAATATATAATTTACAATGACATATTGTGTATTTGCATCCTGTGTTGTAGGATCGCCGACAATTTGTATAACTCCAAATAATCCAAGAAAAATAATATAAAAGGTTAATATCATGGCGATTGTATTTGGCAAATAACGTTTTAATTCAAGATATTCCTTTTTCAAGTTTGCTTTAAGAAGATTGAACCAAGCCATTTCCCTTTTCCCCCTTTACTATTTTCATGAAAATTTGCTCAAAATTTACTACGTCACGATCGATGGCTTCAACTGGTGTTTTCATCAGTTTCAAGATATCGAATAAATCATAGATTTCTTCATTATCCGCTAAATCCACCTTAACTGTTGCTTGAAAATCATCTGCATCATATTGATGAGAAGGAAATTTATTTTCTAAAAGCAAGAGCTGCTCATCTGTTAACTCCCCCCCCAACGTAAGCTTATATGTCCTCACTTCAAACAGCTTCATTAAATTTTCAACTCGATCATTTGTAATAATTTCTCCTTGATTAATAATGACTGTCCGCTCACAAATATCTTGAATGACATCCATATCATGAGAGCTGATAATAATGGTCCGGTTATGCTCTCGAACAATCTTTTTTAAAATCTCCCGTACTTCATAGCTCGTTTCGACATCAAGACCAAGGGTCGGTTCGTCTAATAAAATGACTTCACTGTCCGCAAGCATCGCCACTGCGATTGCCAATTTTTGCTGCATTCCTCTCGAAAGCCGATTAACTAACTCATTTTCCTTCATTTTCAAATTAAAACTTGCTAAAAGCGCTTCAATTTTCTCCGCAACTTCTTTTTTTCCATAACCACGATTTCCTGCGAAATATTCTAGATTTTCTCTTACTGTCAGCCTCCAATACAGATTACGATTTCCTTCAAGTACAGCGCTAATATGTCGTAATGCCTTTAAGCGCCTGTCTTTATTATCCGTACCATTAATCCTAATCGAACCCGAGTCTGCAATTAATAGACCGCAAATCATTTTAATTGTCGTTGTTTTCCCCGCTCCATTAGGTCCCAGCAAACCCAGTATTTCACCAGGATATACTTCAAAAGACACATCAGATACAGCATGTACATACTCATCTGTCCGTCTTTTCTTATAGGACTTCTTTAAATTTTTCACCTCTATGATTGGTTCCATTTCTTCCATCCCCCTTTGTCTCACTTGGGTTTATTGTAAAGTAGAAATTCTATAAAATATACAATCCTCAGCAGTAAAAAATCTCAGCCTTAAGACTGAGATTTTTTGCCTTTCTGAAAAATAGGCCCATCATATACATAGCTGTGATACTCTCCTGCCTCCCCAAGTGGGCATACATTATATTTTAATACATCACTTATAAAGTCCGCATCAATTTCTCTGCCAATCCAGCTCCCAGGAAGTTTAGCTTCATCCACCTTAATGATTTTACTTTTAAATCCAGCAGCAACATAGTCCCGCAACACTTTGGCCGCATTTTCTTCTTTCGTCCACAGTGGATATAAAGCCGCTAAATTTGCAGCTTCAGCTACATCCTCTCCCCATTCACGATGTCCTTCTAAATAAATATCTCCAAAACCTATTGCATGAATTCCATAAGTACCCTTAATTTCCATTAATCTTTTTTTAAAATCATCTGTATAACCCTCAAAATCTGTAACAATATATTCAAGCGGGATTCCAAGTTCACTTGCTTGTTTTTCAATTTTTTCTTCTTTTTCTCCGTGTGCTACCGTTTCTCCACTTTCTCTCCATATTGTTGTAATCAAACAAGCAACCTCGACCCCCTCTTCCTGCAATTTATGTAATGCAAAGCTGGAATCCTTTCCCCCACTAAATGATAATGCTGCTTTCATCATTCTTATTCTCCCTTCCCATATAGTGATTATTCTATTTAAAAACAAGACCGGGACATAATATTAATATGTGGGAAAACCCAAACAAATCATCATAAAAGCATTACCAGCCGCCCCGGTCACCCGTGCGTTTCCTTCTGCTGACATTTCCGTATATTCTGGTGCTGATGAACAGACTTGTTCGGATTTAATTCATATTAATATCGTTGTATCCAGTCTCGTTAACTGCATTTTTATTCTCGTTCATTCTGTTCTTTTAATAGGTCGCGAATTTCTGTAAGCAGCTTCTCTTGTGCATCGATTTCCTCTTCCTCTTCTTCTTTGTCTTCTTTATGTTTGAACTTGCTCAAGAGGCGGATTGCCATAAAAATTGAAAAAGCAATAATTAGGAAATTAACAAATGATTGAATAAAATTACCATACATTATATCGGCGTCCCCAATTGATATCATCAAGCCAGTGAAATCTATTCCACCAACAAGAATACCAATAAGTGGAGTTATTATATTATCTACAAATGAGGTTACAATTGCACCAAATGCTCCACCAATCACTACTGCAACTGCTAAATCAAAAATATTTCCTTTAAACGCAAACTCTTTAAATTCCTTCCACATACCTATCTCTCCTATCTCTATCTTTCATACATTTTCTTATTCAACTAGTATACATTTTTCTTTTTGTCACGAACAGCCCACTTTTTTCCTATTATTACGTTTCTCTAACCTCCACCTAATCTTTCGACAAACTTCAGTTTAATATAGAATGCTCATTCCTTTCAATCGGCATCGACAGCTCGTTCAGACTCCTCATTTTATAAGCAGCGGTGAAATCACGGCAAGCAAGTAATATTTCGTATGCGCATCTTTAGGAGAACAGAATGTCAGCAAAAAATAATAAAACAAAATATGGTATGATTTAGGTAGTATATTTTAGGAGCTGAGGTAACATTGATCAAAGACAATCGGTTCAATAGGTTAACTGCCAATGATTTGAAACGAGATTTGGTTGCAGGTATTACAGTAGGGATTGTAGCAATGCCGCTTGGAATGGCTTTTGCTATTGCTTCAGGAGTGAAACCAGAATACGGACTTTACACGACAATCATCGCTGGGATTCTTGTTGCACTCTTCGGGGGTTCACGATATCAGATTGCCGGCCCTACAGGCGCCTTTATACCAATTTTGCTTGCGATTGTTTTAGAGTTTGGCTATGAAGATTTGTTAATCGCAGGATTCATGGCGGGAATTATACTCTTATTGATGGGTATTTTCAAATTAGGAAATCTTATTAAATACATCCCGCGTTCTGTAACAATTGGTTTTACTGCTGGGATTGCCATGATTATATTTACTGGGCAGATTGAAAACTTTTTAGGACTGGAAGGCATGGATAAAAAAGAATACTTCCATGAAAATATCATTCAGATTGCCCAAAACTTTTCTTCACTGAACTTTTACAGCATTTTCATTGCGATACTTGGTGTTCTGATTCTTATTTTCATCCCTAGGTTATTTCCACGTATCCCGGTTTTATTAATTGCCCTGATTATTCCTGCAGTAATTGCCTTCTTATTTTTCCCTGGAAAGGTGGAAACAATCGGTTCTGCATTTGGTGGCATCCCACAAAGCTTGCCATCCTTCCAATTACCTGATTTAAGCTGGAACAAAATAATCACCCTTCTGCAGCCAGCTTTTGTCATTGCCATGCTTGGCGGTATTGAATCCTTGTTATCTGCTGTTGTAGCAGATGGCATGACTGGAAAAAGACATAACTCAAACCGCGAGCTTGTTGGCCAAGGAATCGCCAACGTTGTTACTCCACTATTCGGAGGGATTCCTGCAACTGGAGCAATTGCAAGAACAGCTACAAATATTAAAAGTGGTGCAGCAAGTCCTTTCTCTGGAATCTTTCAGGGACTATTCGTTTTAATCACGATACTCTTATTTGCACCCTTCGCTTCTCATATCCCACTTGCAAGCATGGCGCCGATTTTGATGCGTGTTGCTCTTAACATGAGCGAATATAAGTCATTTGCCCATATCATTAAACTGAAATCAAGTGACGCACTCGTGCTCGCAGTAACCTTCCTGTTAACGGTATTTGTTAATTTAACAGTTGCCGTTCAGATTGGATTATTACTAGCAATGGTGTCCTTTGTGAAACGAATGAGTGAAGTATTAGCGGTTGAAAAAGTAATTCCTGATTTTATAAAGGAAGATGAAAAAAATGAGGTTAAAAACCTGGAATTCAAGTGCCCACAACTAGTCTTTTTTACAATTGAAGGACCATTATTTTTCGGTGCTGCTGATCGATTTGAGTCGATGATTACTCGTTCAATTAATCGTAAACCGGCTGTACTTATTTTAAAAATGAAGCATGTTTCATTTATTGATGCTACAGGCGGCGCGAATTTGACTTCACTAATTGGAGATTTTAAAAAACAAGGAGGAACAACACTGCTTGCTGAATTAAATGAGGAAGTATTAGATACGATAAAAGCCGGAGGGCTGTATGAAAAAATCGGTGCAGAGCATATTTTTTCGGATGCAAAAGAAGCAGTAGACTATGGTTTAACCCTAATTCATGTAGATAAATGTGCGATTTGTTCGAAAGTCGAAAAGAATGTCTGCCAGACTTTTCAGCAAAACAGAGAAAATAAGGAAATTAGTTAACAGAAAAGCGATGATTATCCGTTCATTTGACATTTCAGGGTACAAAGAACCATATTTCATTTTTTTACTCATTTCCTCAAAAACCACTTGCTTTATTTTTTTTTGGATGCTATACTTAAGTCAATTATTTATGTTCGGTAGGAATAAAGATAGAACTAACACGTAAGTCGTTATCGTCTTGAATTGTCAACTTGAACAAAAATAGTAATAAACGTGCACAAAGCACATGGAGGTTTTTTCATGAACACAGGTTCAGTAAAATGGTTTAACGCAGACAAAGGTTTCGGTTTCATCGAAGTTGAAGGTGGAGACGATGTATTCGTACATTTCTCAGCAATCCAAGGCGAAGGCTTCAAAACTTTAGAAGAAGGTCAATCAGTTTCTTTCGATATCGAAGAAGGTAACCGTGGACCACAAGCAACAAACGTTGTTAAATTATAATAATTGAATGACGATAAAAGGTCTTCCAAATTTGGAAGACCTTTTTTAATAGAACAAAACAGAAGCTCCCTCTCAGCAATGTGCTAACTGGAGCATCAAAAAAATCCTGAAGCGGACTGCCTCAGGATTTTCTATTTATTTTACAAATTCATCTGTCAATGTTGTGACAATTTGTTTCTTACGTGAGACAACACCCTTTAATAACGCGCGGCGATTAGTCAATTCAACCTCAAAACCAGTCGCTACTTTGCCTTGTCCCTCTCCAAGCGCCAGAACCTCTGAATCATTATTCAAGATGTCAGTTACTACAAATAAGAACAAATTAAGATTCTTAGCTTCGATAATTTTATTCATTTCCGCTTCAATTTCTTCCTGTTTTTCATAAATAGAATTCGTATCTACTGTATTGATTTGAGCAATTTCCACTTTCGCGTCGCCCATTGTAAATTCCTTTGCATCCATTGTCAAAAGATCTGCGACAGACTTATCACTTAAATCTGCACCAGCCTTCAACATATCGAGTCCGTATATCTCAAGTTCTACATCAGCTAAAGCAGCTAATTCATGCGCTACTTTCACATCCTCATCCGTACATGTTGGTGATTTCAATAATAGAGAATCGGAAATAATTGCTGATAACAATAACCCAGCCATTTCTTTTGAAAGCTCTGCGTTATTTTCCTTGTACATTTTATGAATAATTGTTGCTGTACAGCCGACAGGTTCAGCACGGAAATACAGAGGTTCTTTTGTTTCGAAATTCGCAACACGGTGATGATCAATAACCTCTGTAATTTTAGCTTCCTGGATATTTTCTGCAGATTGCTGGAATTCATTATGGTCAACGAGAATCACTTCACTGCCAGCTTCTACCTTCTCAATTAGCTTCGGAGCATCCACTTTAAAATGATCAAGCGCAAATTGTGTTTCCTTGCTTACCTCACCAAGTCTTGCAGCTATAACCTCTTCTCCAAGTTTTCCTTTCAAATCTGCATAAACAATAGCAGAACAAATTGTATCTGTATCTGGGTTCTTATGTCCAAAAACTAATTTTGCCATTTAACTTCTCCTTCTCACTTAATCGTTTAGAATTAAATTGATATAGTTCAAATTTTATCATATCAAATATCTCCTTTCAATCTACATCGAAAGCACTTTTGGCTTCATTCCATTTATCAGAATCGCAGAACGTTTTACAATCTCACCTAGAAAAGCTAAACTATAGAGGAACTATAATAAAAAAACGAATGAACGTTCTTTCATAGACGCATTTTTAGGAGGATATTTATGTCGAGAAAACAATTCAATCTTAGCAGAACAGCTTTACTTACATTTATACAGGATATAGATGAGGATACTGCAGATATTCAAGCAAAATATTTTAACAATACATTACGCTGGCATGTTGGCCATGTCCTAGTTGTTACGGAAAAGTTATTGCTTCGTTACCCTAAAAAGTCAGAACATATTCCTGCAAACTATGCAGACCTGTTTGGTCCAGGAACAAAGCCTGGAGACTGGGAGGAACAAGCACCAACATTGAAGGAACTGACATCATACTTAGAGAACCAGCAGGAACGCATTAATAACTTTGAAGATCTTTTCTGGAAAACGAATGTAACCTTTAAAGTTCCTTTTGGAAGCATTGAAACATTCGGTGATTTGCTGATTATGCTTAGCCACCATGAAACAGAGCATTTAGGTAAAATGAAAGCAATGCATCAGGTTGTGACTTACGAAAAATGAGGAAAAAGGTAGTCATTATTGGCGGGGGAATTGTTGGTGCAAGTGCAGCTTATGCCCTCTCTAAACAAGCAGTTGAGGTCATCCTCATTGACCGGGCCGATGCTGGGCAAGCAACAGATGCTGCAGCTGGCATCATTTGTCCTTGGCTGTCTCAACGAAGAAATAAAGCATGGTATCGATTAGTTAAAGCTGGAGCTGCCATGTATCAAGGATTAATTGAGTCCTTGGAAGCAGACGGGGAAACAGATATCGGTTATAAGCGTGTTGGAGCCTTGAGTATTCATACGGATCAGGATAAACTTATCGCCATGCGGGACCGTGCTTTGAAACGCCGTGAAGATGCTCCGGAAATCGGGGATATTCATCTATTAAATGAGGTAGAAACAAAGAAAAAGTTCCCATTGATTGCCGATGGCTATCAATCTGTTTTTGTAACAGGAGCTGCTCGTGTAGATGGCAGAAAGCTGCGGAACGCAATGCTTTCTGCAGCTGAAAAACATGGAGCAAAAATTATACATGGGGATGCACAGTTGCATATAAAGGACTCGCAAGTGACCGGTGTTAAAGTAAATAACTCCGCAATATCAGCGGATCAAGTTATCGCAGCAGCTGGCGCCTGGATCGATGATTTAATCAAGCCGCTCGAAAGAAAACTTGATGTGAGACCTCAAAAAGCACAGATACTCCACCTCAAGTATGATGCAATTAATACCTCAAACTTGCCAGTGGTTATGCCGCCTAACGATCAATATCTGCTCAGCTTCGATGATCAGCGCTTTGTCATCGGCGCAACGCACGAAGATGAAGCAGGATATGATACTAGTGTTACCGCTTTTGGCATTCAGGATATTCTAAATAAAGCCTTAAGAATTGCACCTAAGTTAAATGACGGCGCAATAATTGAAGCGAGAGTAGGATTCAGGCCTATGACGCCTGGCTTCCTGCCGATTATTGGTTCCTTTCCGGATTATGATGGCCTGTTATTTGCTAATGGACTTGGAGCAACCGGACTTACAGCTGGTCCCTATCTTGGGCAGGAACTTGCAAAATTAGCACTTGGACAGTCAACTGAATTAAATTTAGAAGACTATCAGCTCTAAAAAAGGCTGGGACTTAACTAATACCAGCCAAATAAAAGACGAACATTATCGAATAAAAAGCTTTTAATGTTAACTTTTTACAATGGGATAATAATTCATAGTCGATAGAAAGTGCTGATTACCTTAATTCAGTATATTGCATACACCCCTGGAAAATTGCAGCCCGAATACACTTCGCTTTCCGCAGGCGGCTGATGAGCCATCGGTATGCTATCGCATACCGCCGTCTCACCGATGCCTCTCATCCCACAGGAGTCTCCGTGTATTCGGGCTGCTTCGTGCTGAAAATATTATCTAGTGTTCTTATTGAAGTAACAAAATAAAAGAACTTGTTGGGAACACACTTGAAATTATGACAGTGTGTAGTCTAAAAACAATATTACAATAATTAACGTGCATATCTTCTGACATCATTCAATGAGATAACCATCCGTTTTTAGCCGGAACAGTCCAAATACTCCGAGACTCCAGTGGGAGCCGAGGCATCGGTAAGACCGCGTAGTGCGTAGCACGAAGGCAGATTAAGTACGCCACGTCCTGTGGCAACATCTGCATTAGCACGTCCTGTGCGTCGGAGCTTACCAGTCGCCCACGGAAAGCGAGGAGTATTTGGACTGTGGACTTCCAAAAGGAATAAGGGAAAGAGCAAACCTAAAGTTTTCTCTGAATTAAAATAATCAGGACTCCACTTAAAATCCGAACGAATTTAAAGTATCGTTCGGATTTTATTAATTCATATTTCTTTTGTCCCAACGTCCTTTCACTTAATAATTAGTACAGGACATGCTGCTCTTTTTGCAACCTTATGGCTGACGCTTCCAAGTATAAAAGATTGAAGCGGATTCAGTCCTCTGCTCCCTATGACAACACAGTCAAATTTGCGCTCATTTGCAAATTCCACAATTGTTTGTCCTGGCTCACCATGCAATACATGTGTGCCAAAAATAGATTTTGATTCGTCTAGCAACTCACGAATGGGACGGATTTTTTCTTTTCGCTTCTTTTCAATCTCAAATTTAGTTGAAGCATGCAATACATCTTTCTTTGCTGTACCTCCGTCAACAACATACACAGCATCAATTGTGCCATCAAATTTATTAGCGAGTGCAATGGAATATTCGGCAGCTTTAATTGAATGATCTGAACCATCAACTGCTAAAAGAATTCTTTTAAACATTCAGCTCACCCCTTATTTTTACTACGTTTACATATTACTGCCGCACATCATCTAAGACCGCATTCTTTAGCTTAGTCTTTCCTTTTGTTCTGACTGACTCTTTTCATCGAGCATTAATTCAATCCGTTTTAGCCAATCACGAACTCTTATATAGGTCATTTGAAAAATCGGACTTTGGATAAACGTAAATACAAGTGAAAAAACAAAAACAGGACCACCTATTAGAAAACCAATTACTAAAACAAGTGATTCCACCATAATACGCACCCGCCCAATCGATATTCCTGTTTTATCTGATAAGGAGAGCATGAACCCATCACGCGGACCGGAACCAACTCCTGCAGCATTATATACACCGCCGCCAATTCCCATAATTATAATTCCTGAGATAATCACTAATACATCGGTCCACGCATGATTTGCTTCCGGCAAAAAACCGAGCCATAAATAAGCATCTACACATAATCCAACTAGAAACGCATTCAAAAATGTACCGATTCTAATATAACTTCGGTCTAAAAAAAGTGAAATGACAATCAGCAAGGCAGAAAAAATAATGCTCCAAGAGCCAATCGATAATCCAACTTCTTCATAAAACGCAACATTCAGCACTTCCCATGGATGGATTCCCAAATGCTTCACATTAATTGTCATCGTAATTCCCAGACTAAAAAGCATAATGCCGATTGCAAATAATGCCCAATGTAACGCATGCTTCAAATCCATCCCACCTTACCCTGACTTTTCCCATACTATATCATATTTTGAGAATAAACGGATAATCTATCATTCACATCAAAATATTGCTAAACCAATTAATGCCCTTTCGCCCGCATTCTGCACGCCATTTGGAATGCGGATTTCCTAAACAACAGCAAAGCAGAAAAAATAAAATCATTACTAATTTGATTGAACAGGAATCTATTGTACTTCTACAAGCTAGATGTGGACTCATTTTTAAATTCGGTCAAGTTTTCTTCTTATTTTAGGCTTAAACACAATAAACCGAGTCTGCATAGTATAGCATGAGAATAATCGAAAGGAATTGATTTTACATGAACAATGGATATCCATATTATTATTATCCACCGGTACACTACCCATACCCAGCAGCAAGAGCGTACCAATCGTATCCGCAGCATACAGATGAAAGAAGATATCATCCCTTGCCAAATCAGATAGAACCAATTGAAAGACAGCAGGATTTTGGCAATAATCCTTATGTAGTTGATATTGAAGAAGCGACAGAAAGAAACCGGGCTTTCCGGCGGGCGATTTGGACGGGAAGGCATTTGCAGGTTACATTAATGAATATTCGTCCTGGAGCGGATATTGGGCTTGAACGACATCCGAATACAGATCAGTTTATACGAATTGAGGAAGGCCATGGTATTGTTCAAATGGGGAATAGCCAAAATAACCTGGATTTCCAGAGACGTATTGAAGAAGATGATGCAATTATGATTCCCGCAGGCAAGTGGCATAATGTCAGAAACACTGGAAGAGAACCTTTAAAACTATTCTCTGTTTATGCACCGCCAGAACATCCTCATGGAACACTTGAACGAGAAGAGTTGGATAACTATCAATAAAGAGCTGGACAGCTTAACCCCACTCTATTTATTAATGGATTAAAAAGGTACCAATCATTCATATAAGATGATTGGTACCTGTATTTCCCGCTATCTCTTTTTAACGATTTGCAAAAAATGCTTCTGCTTTTGTAAGAAATACCTCTTGCTCTGGAGCCAAATCGTATTCTTCTTCTATCGCATCAACCGGGCAAACTGCTTTGCAGGCTGCACAGTCAATACAGACATCTGGGTCAATATAAAACTGATCCGGGCCCTCTACTATACAATCAACAGGACAAACACTGACACATTCTCCAGCTTTCTCCCCTTGACAAGGATCTAATATAACAAAAGCCATTTACTGTTTACCTCCCCCTAAATAATCTCTTCTTTAAATGATAATGCTTTACTTTCTGAAAGTAAATGAATTCGCCTGTTCCCCGTTCAAAAAGCGACTGCCTGTATTAATGTCAAAGCTAAAACGAACCTTGTTTATAATTTTTGTTCCGTACTTTTCTATTAACAGAGGCTTGAAAAGTGTTCATTATTAAACAGCTTGATGCGCCCAAACATTGCAAATGGGTTTTCATACAATAATTTAGTTAGTTCACTGAAAAGGGATGAATATGATGCCTGATTTTACTGGAATATTATTACTAGTAATTGCAGTTAGTATCGATGGGTTTGGGGTTGGTATCAGTTATGGAATACAAAAAGTAAAAGTGCCTCTGCTCGCAATATTAATGATTATATTCTGTTCGGGCTTAACTGTTTTTACTGCAATGCTTCTTGGCGATATGATTAAATCCTTCCTATCACCTGCTTTTTCAGAATATATGGGTGGGGTCTTATTGATTTTACTAGGGCTATTCACTTTAAATAATATCATGCGATCGAAGAGGAAGAAAGATGCGACAACGGAGAACGGAACAAAATTACAGGATATGAAAAAAGTGCTGCGCTCCCCTGCAAAAGCAGACCTTGATCGCTCGGGAATAATTTCTATTAATGAAGCCGCATTTTTAGGTATTGCACTTGCTCTCGATGCGTTTGGAGCAGGAATTGCAGCCAGCTTTCTTGCTTATTCAGCAGTGATTACCGCAATCCTTGTTGCAATTATGAGTGGTGTCTTTCTTATTTTTGGGCTGCGGCTTGGTCTCTTATTAGCCAAATATAATGATATACAATTTTTCACTTACCTCCCCCCCATTCTCTTAATAACCATTGGCGTATTTAATCTCATATAACACAATGCTCACATCATTAAATCCTAATTAAACTTATTAAAATGCTATTCATCGTTCAGAATAAAAATAAATGCTCTATCTTAGACTAGGATAATAAGCGGCGTATCTTCTAACAGAATGCATTACAGGAAAGATTCGTTTCGCCAGGAGCAGTCCAAAACTTTTCTGCAACAAAATGATATAAACAAAAAAGATTAGGAGGCTCTCTAATCTTTTTTGTTTATAAGCTTAATAAATTCAGTACCACAGAGATTGAAATAATACTTACTACTGTAGCGATGAAGGTGATACTCGAAACCAAATCTGGTTCGGTATCAAATTCAATAGCATACATTGTTGTCGTTGCAGCAGTTGGCATAGCTGCAATAATAATCAGCAATGAACCAAGCAGTGGCTCTACATCAACAAGCAGTACAAATATATATGCAACAATCGGCGCAACAATCATTTTTAAAGAAACAGCAGAAATGATAACCTGCCAATTAAGTTTCAGCATGGTCATCGAGCCAAGCTGCATACCAAGAACCAGCATCATTACAGGAATAGAAGCTTCTCCAACTATCGAAATCATCGAATGCAGGGATTCGGAAATTGGTATATCTAACACTTGGCAAAGCACACCTAAAACAGCGGCATACGTTGTAGGCATCTTTAACACATTTAAGAAAGCCTGCTTCATTCCATTCGCGCCACGTGATGCATAATAAATGCCGAAAAAGTTATTCATCAGTCCCTGAATAACCATAATAAATACGGCGTATGGCACAGCGGCCGGTCCGAGACTGAACAGCACGACAGGCAGTCCATAGTTGCCCGAGTTCATAAACCCTGTTGCAAGAATCGAGGCACTTTCTACCTGAGGGGACCATTTAAATATCTTACGCAAGATTTTATTGCAGACAACCATAAATGCAAGCAGAACAAACATAAATATAATAATGATTACAAATGCTGAAGTGAAATCTGCATCATACAATGTTATAAATATCAGTGCTGGTGATAATATATATAATGTAATTGCTGAAACAGAACGCACATCCATCGCCCGCAAGCGCTGAAGTGTAAATCCAGCTACAAACACAAGCATTATTGGTAAAATAACTTCAAAAAATAAGGCCAATATAATCTCTCCAATTTGTCTTGCTGATAAACAATTTATTTCTATCTTACCATAACGCATATTGATTTTTGTCGAAAGTTTATTTATTATTGTGAAACTAACATCTCATGGCCATCTATGGTACGATAGAAAAAGACAAATTGTACGACTAAGAAACAGGATAAGAGATAAGAAAGAAGTGTGAATGATGACATTACCATTAGGAACGATTCAAACGATGAAGGTATTACGAAAAATTGAGACAGGATATGTTCTTGGACAAGGTGAGGCAGAAGCACTGCTTCATCATAACGAAGCCAGCAGTGAACTAGAAGAAAACCAGGAAATAGATGTTTTCCTTTACAAAGATAAAAAAGGAAATACGGCAGCTACTACAACATTGCCAACAGTACAAATTGGTAAGCATGATTGGGCTGAAGTTGCAGAAGTTATACCGAAGCTTGGAGCTTTTGTAAATATCGGGATTGCAAAAGAAATCCTCGTATCAAATGATGATCTCCCGCCATTTCGTTCGATTTGGCCACAGCCTGGTGACAAACTTTTAATATCTCTTGGATTGGATTATAGAGATCGTCTGATTGCTGAACTTGCAACAGGGAGTGTCATCGCAGACCTCTTTACTGCAGCACCGGAAACTTTATTGAATCAGAAAATCCAAGGAAGAGTTTACTATTCAAGCAGAGAAGGCACGGAAGTAATAACTGAAGATGGCTACCGCGGCTTTATTCACCATACCGAGCGAAAAGCAGAACCACGTTTGGGTGAACAAATAAACGGTCGTGTAATTGATGTAAAAGAAGATGGTACAATTAACATTTCATTAAGACCAGTAAGAAAAGAAAGTATACCATTAGATGCCGAAGATATTTTACAGCATTTAGAAGCAAACAACGGCGTGATTCCTTTCAGCGATAAAAGTGATCCAGAGGATATCCGCGGTACATTTAATATTAGTAAAGCTGCATTTAAACGTGCACTTGGCAATTTGATGAAAGAAGGAAAAGTTGAACAGCATAATGGCAAGACTTACTTAAAGTAAAACAGAAAAAGAAAAAACATAAACCCTTCTTTGAAAAAGAGTTTATGTTTTTTCTTTAAGTATTTTTTAAGCCTCTGCACTTTGATATGCATCTAATACTGAAGTGATAATAAAGCCAATTGCTGCTGCAAACAAGGAAGCGATTCCCCATCCGCCAAAACCAGCACCTAAAAGATCTACTTTCGGAGCTACGGAAGCAATTGCTAATAATAACAAACCTACAAGCACAAAGAAAATGCTTGAATAATAGCATGCACTTGAATTCTTCGATACTTTTAATAACGTAATGTTAATAATAAGTACGAGCACCGTAAATACAGCCCCAAGTAATAAAACAGATTGTACCATGCTTTCACCCCATATAATAATATATATCTTATTATAGTCTACATTCGTTTAGCCTTAAAGTCAATCAAACGAAGTGAAGAAATTATGACAAGCTGCCCTATTTGTGGATAACCGAATTTCTCACTTACATTCATTAAATTTTTCTTCTCCTTCCCACTTCTGTTATAATTAAACTATATTTTTTCTTTTCATTAAAGTTAGTAAATTCAAGGAATATTAGGGGGTAAATCATGAAGAAATTTCAAGATTTTAAATACGAAAGACCAAATTTAATTGAAGAAAAAGAGAAGTTTAAAAGTTTGCTTGCTTCATTTGAGGAAGCGAATAATTTTGAAGAAGCAACAAAGGCAATTGATACGATTAACGTCCGTCGTAACCGTCTCTCCACAATGGCAAACTTAGTTTACATCCGTTCCTCTATCGATACAAATGATGCATTTTATAAAGAAGAAAAGAACTTTTTCGATGAAACATTGCCTGAAATTGAAGAAATGGATACAACGTTCTATAAACTTTTAGTTCATTCATCTTATCGGGAAGAACTCGAAGAAAAATATGGCACACAACTCTTCCAGCTAGCTGATAAAGCAATCAAATCCTTTGCTCCTGAAGCAATTGAATTAATGCAAAAGGAAAATAAATTAACAACAGAATATGGTAACCTTGTCGCCGCTGCTGAAATTGAATTCCAGGGTAATACATATACCCTCGCTCAATTAGCACCATTTAAACAATATAAAGATCGTAATATTCGAAAAGAAGCAGTTGATAAATCCTTCAATTACTATGCTGAAAACGGCGAGAAATTTGATCAGATTTACGATAAGCTCGTAAAAGTCCGGCATGAAATTGCTACAACGCTGGGATATAAAAACTTTGTTGAACTAGGCTATCAGCGCATGCAGCGGATTGATTATGATGCAGATATGGTGAATGTTTTCCGCAAGCAAGTCAGAGAAGTGATTGTTCCTTTAGCGACAAAGCTTTACGAAAGACAGGCAAAACGAATTGAAGTCGATTCATTTATGTTCTATGACGAAGACTTTAAATTCAAAACTGGGAATGCAGCCCCTAAAGGTTCTTCTGAATGGATTGTAGAGAACGGCAAGAAAATGTATGCAGAGCTTTCAGAGGAAACAGACCAATTTTTCCAATTGATGCTTGACCGTGAATTAATGGATCTTGAAGCGAAAAAAGGAAAAGAAAGTGGCGGATATTGTACATTTATCGAAGACTATCAAGTACCATTTATTTTCTCGAATTTTAATGGCACTTCGGATGATATTGATGTGCTTACACATGAAGCAGGCCATGCTTTTCAAGCTTATTCCAGCAGAACACTGGGTATCCCTGAATATATCTTCCCAACAAGTGAATCTGCTGAAATTCATTCCATGAGCATGGAATTCTTTACTTGGCCATGGATGGACCTATTCTTTAAGGAGGATACAGACAAATATAAATTCTCACATCTAGCAGGGGCTATTCAATTTATACCATATGGTGTCGCTGTTGATGAATTCCAGCACCGTGTTTACGAGAATCCAAATTGGACTCCAGCTGAAAGGAAGGCCGCATGGAGAGAAATTGAAGAGGTATATTTACCACATCGCAACTATGATGATAATGCTTATCTTGAAGCGGGTGGTCTATGGCAGAGACAATCACATATTTATGAAGTGCCTTTCTACTATATTGACTACACACTTGCACAGATTTGTGCCCTGCAGTTCTGGAAGAAAAATCATGAAAATCACGAAGCAGCATGGGAAGATTATTTAAATCTCTGTAAACTAGGCGGCTCAAAGCCATTTTTAGAACTTGTAGCAGCTGCTGATATTCGTTCACCTTTTGAAGAAGGAACAGTTAAAGAAACAATTGACATAGTTGAAGATTGGCTGAATAAAATAGATGATATAAAACTTTAAATCGCTTTTTAAACCAGATTTTCTTAAAATCTGGTTTTTCCTTTTAGCTGAATAGAAGTTATTTGGATTTATGTCTCCTCCCATCAAAACAAGCTTTCTAATAAATCTTGGATACGGAAGAAGCGATTATGATACACTGGGAATAGATATAATCGAAATACAGTAATAAAACGGAGGTTATTATGGATTACAGAGCAGTCTTTCTTGATATTGATGGCACAATTTTAATGCCAGATCATAGTTATTCCGAATCAACAGTCGATGCAATTAAGCAATTAACAGCACAGAATATACATGTATTTATTGCTACAGGACGTCCGCTGCATGAAATTCTCGGTCTTGGTTCCGAACTCGGCATCGAAAATTATATAGGATATAATGGCGCATCGGCAATTTACCAGGGCAAAGAAATTGTACATGAGCCACTGGATAAACAAATCATCCAGCAATTTTTGGAATTAGCTAAAAGCAAACAGCATGAAATGGTATTGTATACAAACCGCCAAAATTATTTTACTGCAATGGATGATCCAGTTACAAAAGCGTTTATTGAAACCTTTCAAATGAAGGAAAATACAAATGACCTTGACCTGAAAACTGCACAAATTTTAGGTGTAACATTGATGAAGTTAAAAGAGGAAGATGCTTCAGATTATGAGATTACTGAAAATATTCATCTATCCCGCGTAAATGTGCCTGGCATGCAGCACGCTTATGATGTAATAAGAGGGAATGTCAATAAAGGGGAAGCGATAAAAAAAGTGCTGCAGCATCTCAATTTAAATAAAGAGCAAACGATTGCTTTCGGAGATGGGTTGAATGATAAGGAAATGCTCTCGACTGCAGGAACAGGCTTCGCAATGGGGAATGCTGATCCGAAACTTCTCCCATATGCCAGTCATCGTACAACTGAAGTAAGTGAAGATGGTATTTTTAATGGTTTGAAACAGCTTGGACTTGTTAAATAATATTTATTCGCAGGGACAGCAACTTAAATTCCACTTCATTTAACCCATAAAAAAGACCCGCTTAGCGGGTCTTTTTTTATTATGGTAATAAAGGTTCTTCTTCAGTTAAACCAACTTCATGGTATCCATTCCAAGACGCTTGGATAGACCAGTCAGTAACACGGTTATTAACTGGAACTAATTTAGAACGGTAAAGTGTTGGGAATACTGGAATATCTTCTACCATTAATTCTTGCCATTCTTTGTACACTTCTTTACGATGTTCGATATCTAATGAAGCTGCAGAAGCACCATCTGCTAATAATGCATCACTTTCATCGCTAGCATAACGTGAGTAGTTATATGCAGCAGTACGTCCGTAAAGACCTCTTTGGTCAACGTCAGTACCTGTACCCCATGCACCTTGGTAAATATCGATTGCAGGATCATCCGCTTCTACTCTGTCATAGAATGAGTTGAATTCCATTAGACGGCCGTCAACTAATTCTACCTTAAGACCAACTTGCTCCCATGCTTGAATATAATAGTTCGCGATAGGCTCAGCAGTATCTCCACCTGACATGGAAGCAAAACCAATTGTTAATTCTTCACCTTCAGGGTTTTCACGGAATCCATCACCATCAGTATCTTCATATCCAGCTTCGTCTAAAATCTTCTTCGCTTCTTCTTGATCAAAAGAAGGAGTTTCGATTGTGTCATCGTGATAATCAGGGAATGCAGGAATAATTAATGTCGTACCAGCCCAGCGAAGACCATTGTAGAAACGCTCACCAACTGCATCGTTATCTACTGCATACCACATAGCACGACGTAAGTTAACGTCAGCCATCTTAGCATCTGGATCCATTTCTACTTCACCAGCACCATCTGGATTATCTGCATCAGCTGGTACCCATTTACCTAATTTAAATCCAATATAAGTGTATGAATTATCAATTTCACCTAAGAATTCAACATTTGAGAGCGTTTCTTCAACATCTGGATATTGATCTGTAGGAAAACTGTCTACAACATCAATTTCTCCAGTTTCTAATGCATTTGCAACTGTTTGTGGTGCAACAACTTTTAATGTAATACCGTCAAGTTTTGGAGCACCTTGCCAGTAATCTTCATTAGCAGTAAATGTTACAGACTCACCAGGTACAATTGTATCAAGAACGAAAGGACCAAAGCCAATCGGGTTTACACGAACTGCATCATGTTCTGGCATTTCAGCAATAGGAATTTCTTCAAAAATATGTTTTGGCAGTGGAGAAGTCCAAAGACCACTTGCAATTAGTGATGGGTTTGGCTCATTGAATGTAATTGCCAATGTTTTCTCATCAACAATTTCTAATCCTTCAATTGTCTCTGCATCACCCGCATTGTATTCTTCCATTCCAACAACATCTTCAATATAGTAATAACGTAAGCCAGTATATTCAGGGCTGCCGATTACTTCATACGCATATTGAAGGTCTTCTGCTGTTACAGGTTCACCATCGTGCCAGTTTACATTGTCACGAATTTTAATTGTAACAGTTGTTCCAGCTTCATCAATTTCCCACTCAGCTGCACCATCTTGTGTGTAGTTGAAGTTATTATCGTAAGCTAAAAGGTCTTCATCAAAGAACTTCATTACTTCATAATCCGGGTTACCTTCATAGAAGGCACGGTTTAAAACACCTTCGAAAACAGTGTCAGAAACTAAACCATAATTGAGGGTTCCGCCTTCAATTGCTTCACCTTCGTTCGTTTTATCTACGCCAAAGTCGTCGATAGAATAAATTCCATCTTCTCCTTCACCTTTTTCAGCATCCTCGCCATCATCTGTGCCTTCCTCTGTTTTCTTATCAGTATCTGTATCGCCTGATCCTTCATCAGAGTCATCGCCGCTACATGCTGCTAACACTAACAGTAGTACTAGCATCAAAGCAAAAAGCCACTTGCTAAAACTCGCTTTCTTCATCCTTTTAACCTCCCCTTTTATACGTTTCTTTTTATGCTGTCCGTATACTTTATACTTCCAGCTATATACTCAACATCAATATAAGGATTGATATTGATGTCAGTAATAAAGTTAAAAAACTGTACTGCTATCTTTGGGAACTGCCTGCCTTCTAAAGATTTAGCCTCTTCTTTGTCTTGAGTCTGCTGCACGTCTCAGTGCTTCTCCGACGTTTCTTACTGCAAGCATCAAGATAAGAATTAAGACTGCGGCCGGCATCCAAATCCACCATCTGTGTTCAAGTGTTTGTGGATTTGTTGCATAACTTAATAATGTTCCTAAACTGGGTGTGCTTTCCGGCAATCCGAATCCTAGGAAGGATAGACCGGATTCTAAACCAATATTTGCAGCTAAATTTAATGTCATCGTAACGATGATTAACGATGTAATATTTGGTAATACTTGTTTAAAGATAATATTAAAATTAGATGAGCCTAAGGTTTTTGAGGCTTGGGCATAATCCAGTTCTTTTTCCTGCAGTGCCTTGGATCTGATCAGCCTTGCTATCCCCATCCAAAGGAACAATGTCATAATGAGTGAGAATGTTACTGTGTTATAGTCTGGTACGATGGATATGAAAACAATAACAAGCATTAAGAACGGTAAAACTAAGAAAAAGTCTAAGATACGCATCATCACATTATCAACATGGCCACCAAAGTAACCTGCCACCACCCCATAGACAACACCGATAATTCCACTAAAGAGTGTCACTAAAATTCCAATTGTCAGTGAATTTCTTGTACCAATAATAAGCTGGCCGAATACATCTCGTCCGCCATAATCAGTACCTAAAATAAACTCTTCACCAGGCGGTTCGTTGATTGCAAATAAATCTACTTTTACAATTTCATTTTGATCTAATATCATCGATATGCCATATACAAATATAATAATTAGCACAAGAAATATAAATGAAACTAATGCTAACTTATCTCTTACCAATTCCCTCCAAAGTATACGAAGACCTGAGGGACTTTCACTTTTTGTTACTTCACTGTCCACATTCATATCTTTTACTTCCATTTTATAATCACCTCAGAGTTTTTCGAGTTTCTATTTTATACGAATTCTTGGGTCAACAATACTTAAGATAATATCCGATAATAATGCCCCTAATATCGAAGCGATACCGAATAGCAGCACCAATGCAGTTACAACACTATAATCTCTTTGTAAAATGGAGTCTAGGAACAACTGTCCCATCCCAGGATATCCGAATATTTGCTCAATAAAAACTGTACCTGAAATAAGACTTGTAATTTCCCAGCCAAAGAAGGCTGCAATTGGCAGTAATGAGTTTCTTAAAATATGTCTGTTATAAACCCGAGATTCAGAAGCCCCTTTTGCTCTTGCGGTAACAACAAAATCTTTTTGCTTCGTATCAACAATTTCACTTCTCAAATATTGTACCGTCGAGACTGTGGCAATTAAAGCCATTGAGAGTGCTGGCAACAATAAATGCCTCAGCTTACTCAAAACATATTCAAATGATCCGGGTGAAAGACCAGGTGCGACACTTCCACTTGTCGGGAACCAGCCAAACTGATAGCCGAACACCCATAGCATAACTAAAGCGAAGATAAATAATGGTGTTGCAAATCCTAAATAAGTATATCCTGTAATTGTCTGATCCAGCCATGTATCATTATAGCGCCCACTCGTGATACCCAGTGGTACTGCTATGATATATGTAAAAATTAATGTAACAACTGATAGCCAAAATGTATTAACCATACGCTGTTCGATTAAGTCCGATACAGGCATTTTAAATCGGAAGGAATCCCCAAAGTCACCTTGGACTGCTCCGCCAATCCAATTGGCATATTGAATATGCCAAGGATCATTCAATCCCAATCTTTCTCTGATTTGTTCTTTTATTTCAGGTGGCACGTTGGGATCAACTTGTCCTGTTAATGCATCACCTGGCATAAATTGCGCCATAACAAATATGATAATACTGAGTAAAACAACTTGCGGGAAAGTTATTAAAAGTCTTCTAACTATAAATTTCCACATATTTGAATCAACCTTTCTCTGGTAATGCAACTAGATGAGTATCTGAAATGTTTTTCAGGCCAAATGCCAGACCTTCATTATCAAAATAATCATCATAAGATTGCTCGTATTCCTTCTTCACTTCTTGGCGGAATGCATATTGTTTATCCCTATTCCGTGGATTAATATCAGGAATTGCCGCAATAAGACGTTTCGTATAAATATGCTGTGGATTATTAAAGATATCATCGCTTGTACCTTGTTCCACGTAACGGCCTTTATACATTATCGCTAACTCATCACACATATGTTTAACAATACCTAAATCGTGACTGATGAACAGATAAGTTAAATTCAGTTCTTTCTGAATATCTTGCATAAAGTTCAGTACCTGTGCCTGTACGGAGACATCCAGTGCAGACACTGGTTCATCTGCGATAATTAACTTAGGCTTCAAAGCAATGGCCCGTGCCACGCCAATACGTTGTCTTTGACCACCAGAGAATTCATGTGGATATTTTACAATCGATTCGGGACTAAGCCCGACCAATTCCAATAATTCTTGTACTCTCTTACGCTCTTGCCCTTTTGTAAGATTTTCATAGTTTCGAAGAGGTTCCGCAATAATATCTAAGACTCTTTTTCTCGGATTCAGAGATGAGTAAGGATCCTGAAAAATCATTTGAATATCTCTTCTGACATCTTTTGTTTTACTTTTTAATGATGTAATATCTTTGCCTTCGAATAGAACTTTACCAGCTGTAATGTTTTCTAAACCGATTATCGCTCTTCCAGTAGTTGATTTTCCAGAGCCTGATTCCCCTACAAGACCGTAAGTTTTTCCTTCCTCAATTGTGAGTGATACTCCATCAACTGCCTTAATATGTCCAACTGTACGATTGAAAACCCCGCCTTTGATTGGGAAATGCACCTTTAAATCACGAACTTCAAGAAATCCCATTTGTTTGTTCCTCCTTACCTTCATCTGGGAAGTAAAAATGACTATGACAGGTGCAACGTACGAAATGCCCTGGAGAAACCTCATGCAACTCTGGATTTTCTTCATGAGCCGACTCATCAATCCAAGGAATGCGTGCAGCAAATCGGCAGCCTTTTCGAGGCAGATTCTTCAGTGATGGTACAATCCCTTGAATCACATGAAGCTTGTCCTGTCCTTCAGCAGGTACAGAATTTAAAAGTGATCTTGTATAAGGATGCAAAGGATTCTCAAATAATGTATGCACATCTGCAATTTCTACTATCTGTCCCGCATACATAACTGCAATTCTATCAGCCATCTCGGCAACGACACCAAGGTCATGTGTGATTAGAATAATACCTGCTTCCATGTCATTTTTTAATTGTCGAATTAAATCCAGAATTTGCGCTTGAATGGTAACATCGAGCGCAGTTGTTGGTTCATCAGCAATTAATAGCTCTGGCTTGTTCGCGATAGCTATCGCGATAACAACACGCTGTCTCATTCCACCTGACAATTCATGTGGATATTGTTCATAAACATGTTCTGGGCGAGGTATTCCCACCATATTCAACAATTCAATTACGCGGTCATACCTTTGTTTTTTACTCATTTCTTGCCGATGAAGGAGTAATGTTTCAGAGATTTGCGCGCCAATTTCCATTAATGGATTAAGCGCAGTTAGAGGATCCTGGAAAATCATCGCGAGTTTATCCCCGCGGATTTTATTTAATTGAGCTGGTGCAGCTTTTGCTAGGTCAGTATCATTCAGCATAATTTTTCCATCGATTTTCGCACGGCTATGTAAACCCATTATTGAGAATGCTAGAGCACTTTTACCTGATCCAGATTCTCCAACAATACCAAGAACTTCATTTTTATTTAGTGTCAATGTAACATCATCAACCGCGGCATAATAATCATCGCCAATTCGGAAAGATGTTTTCAGGTTTTCGACTTTCAACAATTTATTACTCAAATTAATCCCCCTAGTGAATTAAATTTCTAATTACAAATGACCTTTACCTAAGGGCCATTAATCCCGACTTAAACTATCATAAGTTTCTGATAATTTAGATTTACTTGTTTGATTAATTTTACCATTTTTTTAAGTTAATGCAACTGTTAATTATTTTCTGATAATTTGGCTGTTATATATCCTGCTGACTCTAGCTGTTTATATTTTTTATTACTACAAGTTCCTCTTTTTCTCCTTCATAAATGAATTGTTAACAATCCTGTAAAACTCGTAATAAAATCGTAATAAAAAATATAATAATGTGATTATAAGTGAATAGTTGTGAAAAAGCAATATTATTAATAAACTTTCTTAACTGCTCTTTTCTCAATTATGTCGTTAATCATCCCCTCAATCATTGAAAATACTCGGTTTACTGACATTTCTTAAATTAAGAAAACATTAACTTTTACTTCATATTTTCTTAGATTTTTCATATAATACTAATCTTATAATTGAATTTTTTATATTTTTTCCTCTGTCAGAAAAGTTTTCATCGTATATCTTTCTATGGTAATTTTTCATTAAACCAATCCTTTATCTTGTAACTGTACTAATTGATTTTTTATGGAGTATATTACAGGCGAAGAATAATTTACAGTTTTTACTAGTAAGCCATGAATGAAGAGTTGGAGACCATTTGTCAAAACTTCATTTGACAAATAAAAAAACTCAGTCCTCCCCCCTAAGGGCAGGACTAAGCTTATATTAATATGCTAGAGATTTCTCTCTGTCAGCAGGAATGAAGCCATCTGCTAACTCTTGAATTTTTGACATCATTTTTATATCGAGATTCCCTCCACTGACAATTACTCCACAATGACGGGATTTTATTTGTTCATGATAGGCAAATAGCGCTGCTAAAGCCGCTGCTCCTGCACCTTCCATCAACGTCTTATTCCGTTCCAGCATAAATAGAATACTAGCTGAAATTTGTTCATCTGTAACAGTTACGATATCATCAACATATTTTTTAATTAATGGCAAGGTATGCTTACCAGGTTCTTTTACGGCAATTCCATCTGCAATTGTCTGAACCTCTGTTAAATGATGCGTTTCATTTGAATGAAAGCTCTTATACATTGCGGCTGCACCACTTGCCTGAACACCAATTATTCTAATATTCCGGTTCACATGCTTACATGCGGCCGCAACCCCGCTAATGAGTCCTCCACCACCAATGGGGACAATTACAGTATCAATACGATCTTCCTGCCTGAGCAGCTCCATCGCAATTGTTCCCTGACCCGTCATCACATCATAATCATCGAAGGGATGAATGTAAGTCATTTCACTTAGCTTCTCCTGTTTCTTTGAAGCTTGGTACGCTTCTTGAAAGCTTTCTCCAATAAGTACAACCTCCGCGCCATAATTTCGAGTGGCATGAACCTTGGCTAATGGTGTTCCCTCTGGCATAAATATTTTTGCTTTTGCACCTAGCTTCGCTGCTGCATACGCTACACCTTGGGCATGGTTACCAGCTGAGGCTGTAATAACGCCTTTGTTCAGTTCTTCTTCCGATAGCTGCATCAGCTTAAACGTTGCACCCCTGAATTTAAAAGCCCCTGTTTTTTGCTGGTTCTCCATTTTGCAATATACATTTTTCCCCACAATACGATCAATCGTATGGGAGGTTAATATTGGTGTTTGATGTACAATTGGCGCTAAGCGTCTCCACGCCTGATAAATTTTTTCACCTGTTAATAAATCCCCAAGAAAGCCACACTCCTTATTTTTAGAAGTTATTCAATAGTTTTTGAATAACCATTTTAGTTTCTTCCTATATTAATACCATATTTTTTATCTCTATATTATAGAAGAAACAGGATTTTTATTATCCAAATTTCCTATCCCTTCTATTATAATCACTTTTGTTGTTCGTATGTCATGATCTTGTCTTCCTGCAGCAAAGTTAAGGCAATATCATCCCAGCCATTCATTAGTTTCTCTTTGTGGTAGACAGGAATATCAAACGCTACTATTTTTCCAGTTTCATCCTTAATTGTTTGTTTCGCTAAATCTACATCTAAATGAAACGTATCTTCTTCGGCTCTTCTTGCCCATTCATTAATTTGTTCTTCATTCAGTTTTACGAGAATCATGCCATTTTTTAATGCATTATTATAGAAGATATCGGCAAAGCTTGGAGCAATCACTACTTTAAAGCCGTAATCATGCAAGGCCCAAGGTGCATGTTCTCTTGACGAACCACAGCCAAAATTTTCGCCTGCCAGCAGAATAGATGCCCCATTATATTTTGGTGCGTTCAAACTGAAATCATTTCGCAGTTCGCCATCATCACCAATACGCCAATTATAGAAAAGAAATTGTCCAAATCCAGTTCTTTCAATCCGTTTTAAGAATTGCTTTGGGATGATTTGGTCTGTATCAATATTCGCTCTCATTAATGGAAATGCTAACCCTTTATGCTGTTCTATCGCTTCCATATGACTCACTCCTCTTTAGCTCGGTACTCCTGCAAAATTACGGACATCTACGAAATGCCCTTCAATTGCCGCAGCTGCTGCCATTTCCGGGCTAACAAGATGGGTCCTGGCACGGTTGCCCTGTCTCCCTTCAAAATTACGATTCGAAGTAGAAGCACAGCGTTCTCCTGGTGGTACAATATCATCATTCATCCCTAAACACATACTGCATCCAGAGTCTCGCCATTCAAAGCCAGCCTCTTTAAAGACTTTGTCAAGACCCTCAGCCTCTGCTTGCAGCTTTACACTGAATGAACCAGGTACAACAATTGCTCTAATATTTTCCTTTACTTTTCTTCCATCAATAATTCTCGATGCCTTTCTTAAATCACTTAAACGAGAATTTGTACATGACCCAATAAATACATGCTGAATCTCAACAGAAGTAATCGGCTGTCCTTCTTCAAGCCCCATATATTCCAACGCTCGCTGTACTTCGTCACTGTTCACTGAATCACAAATATACGGAGTTGCACCACTAACTGGAACGCACATAGCTGGATTTGTACCCCAGGTAACCTGTGGTTCTACTTCACCCGCATCAATAACAACGGTATGATCATAGTTCGCTCCCGCGTCTGTTGCAAGTGAGAGCCACTCTTCACTAAGTTCATCAAATGCTTCTCCCTGCGGAACATATTCTCTGCCGCGCAAGTATTCTACTGTAGCTTCATCTGGACTAATTAATCCAGCCCTTGCACCAGCTTCAATAGACATGTTGCAAATTGTCATGCGTTCTTCCATCGAAAGTCTGCGAATTACATCACCCGTATATTCCATAACATAGCCAGTACCGAAGCGAACACCAAACTTTGCAATAATCGCCAAAATTAAATCCTTTGCTGTCACTCCTGGACCAAGATCTCCTTCAATCTTTACATTTAATGATTTTGGGCGTTCTTGCCATATTGTCTGTGTCGCTAAAACATGTTCAACTTCACTTGTTCCAATTCCAAATGCAAGTGCTCCAAAAGCTCCATGTGTTGAAGTATGGCTATCACCGCATACAATTGTTTTTCCAGGTTGGGTTAAGCCAAGCTGAGGCCCTATCACGTGCACAATTCCTTGATCCGGATGAAACATATCCGCGAGCTTAATACCGAAATCCTCACAGTTTTTTCTTAAGGTTTCCATTTGCTTACGGGAAATTTCATCTTTCACGACCTCCCTATTTTTCGTAGGAACATTATGATCCATTGTTGCATATGTTAAATCTGGGCGACGCACCTTGCGATTATTCAAGCGCAATCCTTCAAATGCCTGTGGTGACGTAACCTCATGGATAAGATGCTGATCAATGTAGAGGAGGTCCGGTTTCCCTTCCTCTCGATGGACAACGTGCTTCTCCCAAATTTTTTGAATAATAGTTTCTGGCTTCCCCATCTTTCTCACCTCACGATACACTTTTACACAAATCTCCGTTTATATTCTATTAAAAAATGCTGCTATATCTTCAACAGACTATTAAAATTCCCATTATACGTACATATGACAAATACTGTCCGATATGCTTCTAGTCGATAGATTTTCTAAAATAGCTTCTGTCATTTCTTTCGTTGTCACTTTCATTCCATCCTTGACGTTCAAATCTGGAGTGTGGAACCCGGCAGTAAGTGCTTCATCTACAGCTCTTTCAATTTCATTTGCCTCTTCCTCAAGACCAAAAGAGTTCCTTAGCATAAAGGCTGCAGATAAAATCATGCCCAGCGGGTTTGCGATTCCTTTTCCAGCGATATCTGGTGCAGACCCATGGATTGGTTCATACAGCCCAAGTCCATCTGATCGGACACTTGCTGACGGGAGCATACCTAATGATCCCGTAATTACGGAAGCTTCGTCACTTAAGATATCACCAAATAAATTTTCAGTAACAACTGTATCAAATTGGTTTGGATCAGTAATCAGCTTCATTGCCGCTGCATCAACTAATAAATGTTCAACGGTCACATCCGGATAATCCCGTGCTTTTTCTATCACAATCTCCCGCCACATTCTGCTCGATTCTAATACATTCGCTTTATCAACAGATGTCAGATGCTTCCTCCGCGTCTGTGCTGTTTTAAAAGCTTTCTCGATAATACGTTCCATTTCATATCGTTCATAGCTTAGTGTATCTACAACAGAGTTCCCATTATTTCGGCGTTCACTCGGTGTTCCAAAATAAAGGCCGCCAGTTAATTCTCTGATGATTAAAATATCACTTCCACTCACAACTTCTTCGCGAAGTGGAGAAGCGTGCAATAAAGAGGGGTATATTTTAATCGGACGTAAATTGGCGAATAAACCGAGCTGTTTACGAATTTTTAATAGGCCTTGTTCTGGACGCAAGTGCACTGGTACACTATCCCATTTTGGACCACCCACCGCACCAAGAAGAACTGCATCTGCATTTTGACATGCCTCAACTGTTTCATCTGGCAGCGGTACACCGTATTGGTCAATGGCGGATCCACCAATTGCATATTCATGGAATGAAAATGTATGATTATATTCCTGTGCAATCGTTTGTAAAATCTGTTTCGCACCATCCATAATTTCCTTACCAATACCATCACCTGGCAGCATAATAATTTGTTTTTTCATGGTTGGATCCCCTCTCTGTAGTTTAAAAGCAATAACGATTCATTTCAATTATTGAACAACCTTTTCCTTCTTTCCTGCAGTGCTGTGCTTTAGAATATAACGATTCACAGCATTCAAATATGCATTTGCTGATGCCATTAAAACATCTTGATGTGAGCCGCGGCCATTCATGACTTCTCCATTTACACTCATTTGCACATAAGCCTCTGCCAAGGCATCTTTCCCGCCGCCAACAGAGTTCAGCTGATAATCTATCAGATTCAGTTCCTCTGCAATTAAACTTTCAATTGTTTTGTAAAGTGCTTCGACACTGCCTCTTCCAGTTTGAGCTGCTTCAAGATGTCCACCATCTGGTGATGTTACTTTCACAACAGCTGTAGGCGTATTGCCTGTTCCATAGTAAACCTGGAAGCTGTCAAGCTGATATTTTTCAATTTGTGCTGAATCTGTTTTAATTTCCATCAACAAAGTATAAATATCATCATCTGTAACTTCTTTTTTATAATCCGTCAATACTTTAAAACGATTAAAAGCATCCTGTAATTCTTCATCAGATAATTGAACACCAAACTCTTCTACTTTGCCTTTAAATGCATGACGGCCTGAGTGTTTTCCTAAGAACAATGTGTTTGTATGAACACCAACCATCTCTGGTGTGATAATTTCATAGGTTTCAACGTTTTTCAATACACCATCCTGGTGTATTCCTGATTCATGGGCAAATGCATTACGGCCAACAATTGCCTTGTTCGCTTGCACATGCATGCCTGTCAGCTTTGCCACTAAATCGCTTGTTCGTTTAATTTCATCTAGTACAAGCCCAGTTTCATAAGGATAAAAATCGGAGCGGATTTTCAGTGCAACTGCCACTTCTTCGAGTGAAGCGTTTCCCGCACGCTCCCCAATTCCATTAATCGTTCCTTCCACCTGGGTTGCACCGTTCTCGACCGCTGCCATTGAATTGGCAACAGCCATTCCAAGGTCATTATGACAATGGCAGGAAAGTGCTACTTGATCAATATTTGGAACATTGTCTTTTATATATTTAAACATGTGCCCATATTCTGCTGGTGTTGTATAGCCAACCGTATCCGGAAGATTAATCACGGTTGCTCCGGCGTCGATTACCTTTTCAATAATTTCAGCTAGAAATTCCAAATCGGACCGTGAAGCGTCTTCTGCTGACCACTGAACATCATCAAATTTCTCTTTTGCATAGCGCACCATTTCTACTGAAGTTTGAATTACTTCCTCTGCTGTTTTACGCAATTTGAACTCCATATGGATTGGTGATGTTGCTAAAAATAAATGAATCGCCGGTTTCTTTGCACCTTTTAATGCTTCCCAAGCAATATCAATATCTGATTTTACAGTTCTCGCCAAGGCAGTGACAGATGTCGTCTCGATTGTATCTGCGATTGCCTTCACTGCGTTAAAATCGCCTTTGGAGGAAGCAGGGAATCCTGCCTCCATCCGGTCTACACCAAAGCGTTCAAGCTGCTTTGCGATTTCTAACTTCTCCAGATGATTTAAGTTAACTCCTGGTGACTGTTCTCCATCCCTAAGGGTAGTATCAAATATTTTAATTCTTGACATATTCCTTCACTTCCTTTTGCTGTACTTGTTGTTTTTGGATCGGCTGTTTTACAAAAGGCATGAGGTCTCTGAGCTCCCTTCCTACAGTTTCAATCTGATGTTTATTTTCAGCTTGGTTAATCGCGTTAAATTGTGGACGACCAGCTTGGTTTTCTAAAATCCAACCCTTAGCAAATGCTCCTGTTTGAACATCTGTGAGAATTTCTTTCATTCTTGCTTTTGTTTCTTCGTTGATTACCCGTGGTCCAGAAACGAAATCTCCCCATTGTGCTGTATCCGAAATGGAATAACGCATATTTTCAAATCCACCCTCATAAAGCAAGTCAACAATCAGTTTCATTTCATGAAGACACTCAAAGTAAGCAACTTCTGGCTGATAGCCCGCTTCAGTTAATGTTTCAAATCCTGCTTTGATTAAGCTGGTTACTCCGCCGCAGAGTACTGCTTGCTCACCGAATAGATCTGTTTCCGTTTCTTCTTGGAAACTTGTTTCAAGAACACCTGCACGAGCTGCTCCAATTGCTTTCGCATAAGCAAGTGAAATTTCTTTTGCTTTGCCTGTTGAATCTTGATATACCCCGTATAGGGCTGGAACACCTTCATTTTCTACATAAGTTCGGCGTACTAGATGGCCCGGTCCTTTAGGAGCTACTAAGAAAACATCTACATTTTCCGGTGGTACGATTTGTGAAAAGTGAATGTTAAAACCGTGCGCAAATGCTAATGCATTACCAGCCTCGAGATTTGGTTTAATGCTTTCTTCATACACTTCTAATTGTCTTTCGTCTGGAAGCAGAACCATTACGACATCTGCTTGCTTTACTGCTTCATCAACAGGGGTAACCTGGAAACCATCTTCCTCTGCTTTTTGCGCCGATTTTCCAGGACGCAAGCCGACAATCACATTATACCCACTGTCTCTTAAATTCTGTGCATGTGCATGACCTTGTGATCCATAACCAACAATTGCAATTTTCTTTCCTTCCAATACCTCGTTATTAATATCGTTATCATATAAAACTTTCGCCATTATCCATCTTCCTCTCAGTAATTTTTGATTTTTTATATAGTAAATGAACTTACTTCTACGAGCTGCTGCCCTGACTGCTGTCCTCGCTGCAAGGCTGTCACGCCTGTTCTTGCAATTTCCTTTATCCCATAAGGTTTTAATAAAGAAATAAAGGCATCGATTTTTTCTGGTTTTCCAGTCACCTGAATTGTCATTGTTTCTTTACCAACATCTACAACTGTGCCGCGAAAAGGTTCAATTACTCCTTGTATTTCTGCTCTGGCCTGGGAGCCTGCTGTTACTTTCACTAGGGCGAGTTCACGTGCAACAATCGATTTCTCTGTAATGTCGGATACCTTTAAAATATCAATTTGTTTATGGAGCTGTTTTGTCAATTGTTCTAACTTTTGTTCATCCTCCACATTAACGACGAATGTCATCTTAGCAAGACCGTTTAATTCGGATTCTCCGACGGTTATGCTTTCAATATTAAACTGCCGTTTTGAAAACATTCCGGTAATTCTGTTTAGTACACCTCCACGATTTTGTACAGTGCAGGTTATAATTCGTTTCACGCCCTCACCCCCACCATCTCATTTATTCCTTTTCCAGGTGCAACCATTGGCATCACCTTTGTTCTCCAGTCAATCCTGAAATCAACAACCACTGGACCTTCATAGGCAAGAACATCTGCTAATACTTCTGGAACATCCTTCTCTCTCCCTACTTTTACACTGCGGATGCCATAACCTTCTGCAATTTTTAAAAAGTCAGGATTTTTAGTAAGCAATGAGCTGGAATATCGTTCACCATGGAATTCTTCCTGCCACTGCCGCACCATACCGAGTGCCTCGTTGTTTATGATAAATACTTTTACTGGGAGCTTTCGCTCATTGATGACTGCTAATTCCTGAATAGTCATCTGCACCCCGCCATCACCAAGAATTGCAATAACCTGATCATCTGGCCTGCCAATTTGTGCACCAATTGCGGCTGGCAGGCCAAAGCCCATCGTCCCTAGTCCGCCTGATGTAATCCAATTATGCGGCTTATTAAATAAATAAAACTGTGCCGCCCACATCTGATGCTGGCCAACGTCTGTAACTACAATGGCTTCCCCCTTAGAAACATCACAAATTTGTTCAATAAGCCATTGTGGTGAGATTAATTCTTCATCTTGGTTATACCAATAAGGAAAATGTTTCTTGTTATCCATTTGTTTTGCAAGCCAATCAACGAGTTTTGGTTTTTGAATTTCAAGCGCTAATAAAGCTTCAAGGGCCTGCTTTGCATCAGCAACAATTGGAATATCCGTACGAATGATTTTTCCGATCTCTGCTGGATCAATGTCAATATGTGCTACCTTTGCTCCAGGTGCGAAGTTAGCTAGTTTACCAGTGAGTCTGTCGTCAAACCGTGCACCAATATTAATTAATAAGTCAGCTTCATAGATTGCCATATTTGCTGTATAGGTGCCATGCATACCGCCCATTCCGAGAAATAACGGATGTTCACCAGGAAAGCTTCCTAACCCCAACAATGTATTCACTACTGGAATCTCATACTTTTCAGCAAACTTTTTTAATGGTTTTACTGCATCCGCTAATAGTACTCCTGCGCCAACCAAGAGAACAGGTCTTTCCGCTTCCTCAATTAATCTCCCCAGCTTTTGGATTTGATTCGGATTCGGATCAACTGTTGGCTGATAACCTGGTACATGAAAGGTATTATCATAGTTTCCAGTCGACACTTCAGCAGAGATATTCTTTGGTATATCGATAAGCACCGGTCCAGGCCTTCCAGTTGCAGCGATGTAAAAGGCTTCATTCACAATCCGCGGAAGATCTTTTACATCCTGTACTTGATAATTGTATTTTGTTATTGGTGTAGTGAGTCCCAGGACATCCGCTTCCTGAAAAGCATCTGTTCCAATGACACTTTGCCCAACCTGCCCGGTAATAATGACTATTGGCAGGGAATCCATCATTGCATCCGTGATTCCGGTTATTAGATTTGTTGCACCAGGTCCTGATGTTGCAATCACCACACCAGGTTTCCCTGTCACTCTCGCATACCCTTCAGCCGCATGAATTGTTCCTTGCTCATGGCGACATAGAATATGCTCAAAAGGAAAGTCATGGCGGAACATCGCATCGTAAATCGGTAAAACAGCACCACCAGGATAACCAAAGACTTTTTCGACATTCGCTTCTACCAAAGCATCAATGAGCAAATCAGCTCCTGTTACGAACTCCTTTCCAACCTCCGCCATTTGTTTCACTTTTACCGCCATTCGTATAACCTCCCTCATTTTTTCATAACTTGATTTAAAAAATAAAAAGACTCTTTTCTCCCAGTAAAATAAACCTGCTTGCAGCAAGAATATTGGGGAGAAAAGAGTCTGCTTTTCACGGTACCACCCATATTTACAGCATCCTTACGAATACTGCCTCATCAGGCTTACAATAAGTGAGTTTTCAAAAAGGAGGATTAAAATAACCGAGAAGCGTCATTTTTACCGGACTTTTTGAACAACCGCCTAAAGCCTGATTGGATAACAGGTACAATATGCTGCACCTGGCCTAGCCTAATCAGCATTTAATACTTTTCAGCTAAGCACTCAGAGATGATGTCAGAACAATTGGCATTTCTGGGCTTTCAGCAACCCCAGCTCTCTGTGAATACCATTCCATGTTCCTTTTTTCTCGTCATCGTGTTTAATTATTTAATTTAAGTATTAAGAATTCTTCAGTTAAGCTTATGCACGTTTTATACATGTGCTGAAGCCTTGTAGATGTTTGTTGATGATATTGCCGTTTATCATAATACTTTTATTTCAAGTCGTCAACACCCTTTTTTAAAGTTTTTCGATACTTTTGATAAATCCAACAAATTGTTGGCGCTTACATCGCTTGTATCATCATGCATTAGTTTGAATAGAATATTTTATAATTATTTTTTAATTTATTTGATTTTTAAATTAAATGCGACTGACTAAACTTTTAATGGGGTCAATAGCCGTCAGAATGAGTGAAATGTGGGGATGGCTATAGTTTAGTAATGTGATACCGTTTGAGTTGGATTCGAGTTTGTTCAAGCAGAGAGGCAGCGGATTGTACTAAAAACGTATCTAAATTTGTCAAAAAAAATAACTCGGGATGGATTCCCGAGTTATTTTTTAACGGTTTAAGTAGTCTGTTACTGCGCCTTTAGACGCGCTTGTTACGTTATGTGCGTATTTTCCTAAGACACCTTTTTTATATAGTGGTGGTGCGATCCATGCACTGCGCCGGTTTTCTATTTCTTCTTCCGTGACATTGAAGGAGAGCTCCATTTTTTCGGTATCAACAGTAACGAGGTCGCCCTCTTTTAGAAATGCGATTGGTCCGCCAACTTGTGCTTCTGGAGCAATATGTCCTACAACAAGTCCATGCGTACCTCCTGAGAAACGTCCGTCCGTCAGCAATGCAACTTTTTCTCCAAGTCCTTTACCTACTAGAATACTAGAAATAGAGAGCATTTCAGGCATACCAGGTCCACCTTTAGGACCAACATAACGAATTACGAGGACATCGCCTTCTTTAATTTCATTATTCATCACTGCAGCAGTCGCTTCTTCTTCTGTATTAAAGACACGTGCAGGTCCTGTATGAATGGATACCTTCACTCCTGAAACTTTAGCAACTGATCCTTCTGGTGATAGATTTCCTTTCAGGACGATTAACGGTCCATCTTTACGCTTCGGATTATCAAATGGCATGATGACATCCTGACCTTCTGTAAGATAAGGAGCCTCTTCCAGATTTTCAGCCAGCGTTTTTCCTGTAACTGTTAAGCAATCTCCGTGTAAGTACCCTGCCTCCAACAACATCTTCATGACTGCTTGAACTCCACCAACACGGTAGAGATCTTGGAAAACATATTTTCCGCTTGGCTTTAAATCTGCCAGATGCGGCACTTTTTTCTGAATCCGTGAAAAATCATCAATCGATAAATCAACTTCAATTGCATGAGAGATCGCCAGCAAATGAAGAATCGCATTTGTGGATCCTCCCAAAGCCATAACAACTGTAATTGCGTTTTCAAAAGCTTCTTTTGTCATAATATCCTTTGGATAAATGCCTTTTTCCAAGAGATTTAAAACAGCTTGTCCAGCCGCTTCAGAATCAATACGTTTTTCATTTGACTCTGCTGGATGTGAAGAGCTTCCTGGCAGACTCATACCCAGTGCTTCAACGGCAGCAGCCATTGTATTAGCTGTATACATTCCGCCGCAAGAACCTGCACCTGGACATGCAGCACATTCAATTGCTTTTAGCTCATTGTCGCTGATATCTCCGTTATTATTTTTACCAACGCCTTCAAATACAGAAACGAGATCAATATCTTTTCCGTTCAAATTACCTGGTGCGATTGTTCCGCCATATACGAAAACAGAGGGGATTTCAGCATTCGCAATAGCAATCATACAGCCGGGGATATTTTTATCACAGCCTCCAAAAGCAACTAATCCATCAAAGTTTTCTGCACCTACAACTGTTTCGATGGAGTCAGCAATAATGTCGCGGCTTGGTAAAGAATAACGCATTCCCGGTGTCCCCATGGAGATTCCATCTGATACGGTAATCGTATGGAATAAAAATGGAACCGCTCCTGCCCCCCTTACTCCTTCTCTAGCCCTTTTAGCAAGCGATCCGAGGTGGACGTTACATGGAGTAACGTCACTTTCCGTGTCTGCAACTCCAATCATTGGTTTGGTAAAATCTTCGTCTGTCAAGCCTACTGCACGCAGCATCGCACGGTTTGGCGCGCGCATTTTGCCATCGAATGCATGACTTTTTATTCTTAAGTCCTTCGTCATTGAGTGATCCACCTTTCATTTTCGAATCATTATAAGATTAATTTTCGAATATTTCAATGTATTATTTTCATTTTTGTAATTTAGAAAAGAAAAATGCTGCATAGTTTTATGCAGCACTTTATCGCTTAAATGATTGGTAAATAGGTAAAGCTGGTGTTATATTTTTGTTTAAATTTATTACTTTCAGCTTCAAATAAAATATTTTTTTCTGCTGTGCTTTAGTTCAATTTATCAAGCAACGGAATCAGTTCCATTAGATTTCTGATTTCATAAGTCGCTTTTACTTCATTTGGTTTGCTGTTTTTCCGATTAATCCAGACAGACGGAATTCCTGTTTGGTTAGCCCCGAGTATATCCGTATTCAAATTATCTCCTACCATCAGTACTTCATTTTTGTCTGATCCTATCAGTTCGAGTGCATGTTCAAAAATTGACTGATCAGGTTTTCCTTTGCCAAAATCACCTGAAATAACAATGTGCTTAAAATAATCTACTAGTTCTGGGGTTAATTCAAGTTTGATATTTTGCAGTGCTGGAGAACCATTTGTAAGAAGAAGCAATTCATACTCCCCTTTCAGAGCATCAAGCAGCTGTATCGTATCATTGTAAAGCGCAGCAGTCTTTCTTCTTTCTCTCGGGAATGCATCACCCAGCTCATAGCCAAACGCTTCATCGTCAATTCCCATATCTTTTAGCCCCGCAGTCCAGGCATCTTTCCTATAATCCGTGACAATTTTTTTTAGAGCAGGAAATTCACCGCCCTGATCAGGGAATTCACCCCATAGCCCTTCGAATGGATTAATCCCAATCATTTTTGTAAATTCATATGTAGGATACATTGCATATATCCTTGCTGCATTTTCCCTGACAGCTTTCTCTAGTCGAACTGGATCAACATCATAGCGCTCGCTTGCAATTTGACAGGTTTGCTCAAATGCATCCTTCACACTTTTTTCATCCCAAAGCAACGTATCATCCAAATCAAATATTATTGTTTTTATCAAAATGAATCCCCCCTGATTCTTTATGCTAGCTCTAATTTATCATTAGAAAATGGGATTGTCACCATCCATATAAGTGACCGCTCTTCAGCATGAAACTTTTTCCATCTGCGAAAAAATGTAAAAAATACACTTGCCTAAAAATTCAATATCAATTATGATAAAGAGAAACTTTTCAGAATAAGGAGATAGCGATATGGAAGAACAGTCAATTCACGTTGAGATGAGTACAGCATTGAAAGAGAAACCTAAGACAGATCAATTAGAATTTGGCAGAACATTTACAGATCACATGTTTGTAATGGATTACTCCGCACCAATTGGATGGCATAACGCAGCGATTCTGCCATATCAACATATCATGGTCGATCCTTCCTCAATGATTTTTCATTATGGACAGTCGGTTTTTGAAGGATTAAAAGCTTTTCGCACTAAAAAAGGCGATGTACAGTTGTTTCGCCCCAGAAAAAACTTCGAACGTTTAAATAGATCAAATAATCGTCTCGTTATTCCTCCAATTGACGAAGAATTCGTCTTAAAAGCAGTTAAAAAACTAATAGAAATTGACCAAGACTGGGTACCGGATGCAGAAGGCACTTCACTCTATATTCGCCCATTTATTATTGCAACAGAGCCTTTTCTCGGTGTTGCGCCAGCCCAGCATTATAAACTGATTACAATACTTTCCCCTGTAGGTTCTTATTACAAAGAAGGAATCAATCCAATAAAAATTGCAGTAGAAAGTGAATTTGTCCGTACAGTGAAAGGCGGAACAGGTGAAGCAAAAACTGGAGGTAACTATGCTGCCAGCTTGAAAGCACAAGAAGTTTGTGCAAAAGAAGGTTATTCACAAGTGCTCTGGCTTGATGGTGTAGAAAAGAAATACATTGAAGAAGTAGGCAGCATGAACGTATTCTTCAAAATTAATGGAGAAGTGATTACACCGAAGCTGAACGGAAGCATTCTCGCCGGTATAACACGCGACTCTGTTATCGAACTCTTGAAGCATTGGGAGATTCCTTTTACAGAAAGGCAAATCAGTATGGAGGAAATCGCTGAAGCTCATGAATCCGGTCAACTTGAAGAAGCTTTTGGTTCAGGAACTGCTGCCGTCATTTCACCTATCGGCATGCTTGCCTGGGACGGTAAAGAATACACAATTAACGGCGGAAAAACGGGAGCTTTATCCAAGAAAATCTATGACACAATCACAGGCATCCAGTACGGAAAAATCGAAGACCCATTCAACTGGAATGAACCAATTGCAGAAAAAACAAAAATAAAACAATAACCGGAAGATAGAATAATCTATACACTTCCGTGCTGAAAACAGCTAACACCTATTTGTTAGCTGTTTTCCTTTATAATAACACTTTATAAAACTTGATTCACAAAATCGACTATTTTTTATTTAAGTATCCGTTTTTTACTTTTCTGCGCTGGCGCATCGCTCTCGGAATATAGACACAGTAAGGCTCACTTTCCATATAATCGCCTGTCACATTATATGCACGTGACCTGGACCCTCCACAAACATGCCGAAATTCGCAAACACCACATTTCCCTTTATACTTATCTGGATTGCGTAAATTTTTAAAGACTTCGGATTCTCGGTAAATTTCCGCAAGAGGTATACGACGGACGTTCCCAGCACGAATTGGCAATAGTCCACTTGGATACACATCACCTGTATGTGAAATAAATACAAACCCATTGCCATCGTTTATACCTTTAGGTGCACGGCCTAACCCATCAATTTGTCCTGTTTTTCCATGGTTGATAGCATCTTCATAGAAAATATGCTCTCTATCACTCATTCCTCTGTTTTCACGCATTTTTTGTTGAATGACGACACGTCGATAATGCTGACCTGCAGTTGTTTTAATATCAAAAGGAACACGTTTGGACAATTGATACAACCATCTGAATACCTTCTCATGTTCTGCAGGTGAGATCATATCCTCTTCTTTCCCGCGCCCTGTTGGAACAAGAAAAAATACACTCCATAATACACAGTTTAATTTTTCTACCATTTCTGCCATTTCATCCAGGTGTTCGTAGTTATATCGTGAAATAACTGTATTTATTTGCAGCGGCATATTTAATTCATTTAGATAATTTATCGCATTCATTGTTAAATCAAAGGAACCTTCCGTGCCGCGAAAATGATCATGAACCTCCTTGCAATGACCATCGATACTAAATGCCCATCTCGCAAGTCCAATCTCCTTTGCTTTTTGCATGACTTCTTTCGTAACATTTGGTGTTGCAGAAGGTGTCATCGATACACGTATCCCTTTCTTGATGGCATATTCTGCAATATCAAGAACATCCGGACGCTCCAGTGGATCTCCTCCTGTAAACACAAGCATTGGATTATCCATTTCATATATATCATCTATTAGTTTCTTTCCTTCTTCAAACGTTAACTCCAATGGGTGTCTATGGTACTGCGCTTCCGCTCGGCAATGCAGGCAATGCAGCTGACAAGCACGGGTCAATTCCCAAATAACAATAAACGGGTTTTCATTATAGTCGCGATTAAACATGTGGTCTATCCCCTCTCATAGTTTATTGCATTTTCATTGTAGAACAATATTCTGAGTTTCCAAGTGATATCAATCACTTATCAGGGGAAAAGCATGATTTTGTCATAGTTTTTTAACAAATTTTATTTAAAAGATATTTATTACACACAGCTTGGATTTCGGACAGGTAAAATTTGTTCACAAACTTCAAATAATAACATGGGTACGCTCGATATTTTAAGTAGATTGCTGAGTAATTTAGTTCAAAATAGCTTTTATCCTAAAGATACCGGACATTTGAAAAACCGTTATTAATAAAATTGCTCTTAGACAATATAAAACCGTCTTTGATAAGTTTTCTCTCTGCCCGAAGTTATCAGGATTGTTCTTTAACGGGGGGTTAGAACTATTCTCTAAGCCCGTCGGAGCAAGATAAGTGGAGAAACTGTCTATTAGAAGACCTCTATAAGACAGTGCCACCAAGATAAGCGGTGAAACTGTCTATGAGAACGAGAACGGCATTTGTCCAGAAAAAACAGAGTTATTCCGTATTAAGATTATTAGCTTTTTTATCTACTTTTCATTAATTTATTATGAAATCTATCACATTTACCAAAGTCATATATCTTTTCGATGCTAGGGGATAATCGTATTGCTGCTGTATTTTACTATATGAAAGTTGTATTATTTGCTACTTTTCCGGAATCCGGTTTCAATAACTTAGGGTCTGTCCTTCTGTCCCTATTAATGGTAAAGTAATAAGTGCAGTTTTTATAGAAAGGAATATTGGAAATGAATTCAAAAAGTCAATTGATGCAGTACATATATATTATTATCGGGGCTTCTATTGTTGGTGTTACATATAATGTATTCTTACTCCCAGCAAAGCTTGCTGCTGGTGGTATTTCTGGGGTCAGTACTATTCTTAATGAGGTATATCAGCTAAGCCCTGCTCTCACTCAATTTACAATTAATGTCCCCATTTTCATTATCGGCTGGATTGCAATGGGTAAAGACTTCGGTGTTAAAACATTGCTCGGAACATTTTGGGTGCCATTTATTATTTATTTAACAGAGGACATTCCCTTTACTGTAACCAATCCACTGCTAGGTGCGATTTACGGGGGTATTATCCTGGGTGTTGGTCTAGGAATTGTTTATAAAGGAAATGGCTCAACCGGAGGAACAGCAGCGATTGCACAAATTGTAAAACGGTTTACAGGAATTTCGAGCGGTTATTCACAATTAATCGTTGACGGGGTTGTCGTTATTACTTCGATTGTCGTCTTCAGTTTTGAATTAACCTTATTTGCTTTAATGGCCATCTTTATTTCAAGCAAAGCAATTGATTTTGTTCAGCTTCGTACAGCAGCAACGAAGCTAATCCTAATTATTACCGATGAAGAAGAAAAGATTCAAACTATTATAAGTAATGAACTTGACCGCGGACTAACAAAAGTGCGCAGTGTCGGCGGCTATTCGAACCAGGATAAAACAATGATTCTTTGTGTAACCGAGCAGCCAGAAGCTGTAGAGTTGAAGAAAACACTGCAAAAAGAAACACCAAATGCATTTGTCATATTCATCAACGCGTCAGAAATCCTGGGGCGCGGATTCTCAATTGACAAATATTATGGCCAAAAATTATAAGGTGCAACTTATCAGTATGACAAAGCCATATAGTCATTTACATGGATGATAATAAAAAACGTGGAAGCTGTGGGAAAAGAAAAACCCGCGGCTTCCACGTTCTTTATTCAGGCAGATGATTCATAAAATTTTTAAATGCAAACCCTTTTACTGTTTCCTCCGGATAATGCTTTAACAGTTCATTGATCAAATTTGGATATTGTGCTGCATTTTCTAACCCATCAATAAAATTCTCAATTCCGTCAAAATCAGAACCAAATCCGATATGTTTTTCTCCGCCCAGCATGCAGATATGATCAATATGACGAATTAAGTCAGCTATTTTCGCATCTGTACTTCCTTCATTGATAAAGGGCGGGTTAAAAACAACATGCAGTGCTCCATCTTTTTCAATGAGAGCAGTAATTTGTTCATCAGTCAGATTCCTTGGATGATTACATAACCTTCGGGCATTAGAATGACTGGCGAATGGATAAGCAGCAGTCTCGATAACATCCCAAAAAGCACGCTCTGACAAATGGGAAACATCTGTTAAAATCTGGTGCTCATTATTCAACTGTACAACATCTTTTCCTAATACTGTCAGACCCCCGCCCCTTGGTTCCCCTGCTCCGTCTGCACAAAGATTTGCAGGATTCCAGGTCAGTCCAACCGATAGTACACCTAATCTGTACAAAGTTTTCAGCTTCGTCAAATCATTACCAATACAATCTGCTCCTTCTAAAGTCAAAACTGCCCCAATTTCCCCGGATTGTAATTCTCTAATTTCTTCAACGTTTTTAATATGTTTCATTGCAGGGTTTTTTCCAAGTACTTCTGTATAAAAGAGATCCACTTGCTCGAGTGCATGCTGCCATTGTTCATTGGTCGGCACATCAGGAAGGATGAAAATCGCAAAAAACTGCACTTTCACTCCTCCAGCCTGTAACCGGCTAAAGTTTGTCTGCAGTTCAGGTGCATCATGAAAATCGGGTATATGATCAAAAACCTTTCCGCGCTTTCCCAGCTGCAGTTTAAATAAGGCATCACAATGTGTATCAATAATATTCATTTAACTTCCTCCTTTAGAAAAGGATAGCACTTTTTAATTTTTACTGACAGTATTTTTAGGGTATACAGTATTCGACAGCTATTTTCACTTTTTCTATTCAAACTACAATAATTTTGATATGATGTTGGCAAGGAGCGTGGTTCACATGCAACACTACAATGAAAAAGACTTTGATCAGGCATTTGAACAAGAAACAGACAAAGTAAACGCACAGCTCGATAAAGAGATTTTATTTGCAATGATTGGTGATGTAAATACTGGGAAATCCTCAACAATTAATCAGTTAATCGGTGATGAAGTAGCTGAAGTCGGGGCAAGACCTGGTGAAACAACTGGTATTGACCGCTACGTATATCGCGATAAAATCATCTTTGTCGATACACCTGGCTTAGATGATATTCATGTAAAAAACTCTGAAGAAACCCTGCAATTTTATAAACAGGCAGATATTGTTTTATTCTTTTTAAATGCTGCCGGAACAGTTCTGTCTGAAGGCGAGAGAAAGTCCTTCGAATTAATCAAAAAAACAAATAAAGATATCATTTTTGTTTTAAATAAGATTGATGCCGCAGATGATATTCCTGGCCTGGTGACCTATGTAAAAGAGCACACGGGCGGCCGGTTCAAGGTGGTGCCAATATCCTCAAGAACCGGAGAAAATATCGATAAATTGAGAAATGAAGTTTTGGATATTCTGAAAAAAAAGCATAAAGAAATTCAATTTGCAAGATTGATTAAGGAAAAAACTTCTACAGCGAATAAATGGATTCTGGCAGCATCAGGCTCTGCAACTGCAGTTGGAGCAGCGCCAATTCCTGGTTCAGATTTTGTTCCCTTAACCGGTATTCAGGTTGGATTAATGGTCAAGTTAGCAGCTCTATATGAAAAACCGCTGTCAAAAGCTAAAGCCAAAGAATTGATTATCGCAACAATCACAGGTAATATCGGAAAAACACTTTTCCGTCAAATAATCAAACTTGTTCCTGGCGCAGGCTCTGTTGCTGGCGGCAGTATCGCAGGCGGCATGACGCTCGCACTTGGCTATGCGGTTAGGTATGCTTATGAAAATGATATTGAGCTTAATCCTAATTCATTAAAATCACTTTATGAATTTTTTAAAGAAAAACAGTAAAGGAGCGGGTATTCTTGCCCACTCCATATACACTTGATCTGGGGGCAGGGAAATGTACATTCGGGAAATCGAAACAAAAGATGATAAACATATCGAAAAGATCATTAAATCCTCACTGGAATCCGTAAAGCTTAATCTTCCTGGGACAGCTTATTTCGACCCGCATCTTGGACAATTATCCTCCTATTATCAAGCACAAACCAATGCAAAGTACTGGGTGGTTGCCAATCAACACGACGAAGCTGTTGGCGGAGTTGGCATCGGACCATTTGGGGAACAGCATGGAGTAGGTGAATTACAAAAGCTTTACCTTGCACCAGAGGCACAAGGTAAAGGGCTGGCTAAACAATTAATGAAAATAGCGCTGACATTTGCAAGAGAAAATTACACATGCTGCTACCTCGAAACATTTGATGCACTCCACGCGGCAAATCAGCTTTATTTAAAATTCGGATTCGTCCAGCTCAAAGAACCACTTCCAGGCTCTGACCACAATGCCTGCGACAGCTGGTACATAAAAAAGTGGGACACCATGGTTTCGCCCGATTAATATCGGGACAGACCTGGTGTCCCACTTTTTTTACAGCAATTTTTTCTTCACTTCTCCACCATTACAAGTAAATCTAACTGTGCGATCCTCTACAATTGTTTCGATATGCACAGGCCTTCCCCATAATTTATACACATATGGCAAAACATGTTCAAGATATGGCAGATCAAGTTCAATTCCCTCATAGCCATGCAAGAGATACAGTTCCCCATTCCGTTGATAATCTCCATCAACTACAGTGATAAAAGGAAAACCTCCATTCACTCGCATTGAAACGAGCTGGTCACGAACTAATTCATAATCTTTCGTTGAAATTCGGTAATCCCGGCCTTTCTTTTCAAACAAGTACATATCCTCTTCTTCAACAATTTCCTTCGTCAAATAATTCCGGATAAAGGAAATATCAGACTCTACCTCACGCACTTCAAACATCTTATTACGGCCAGACCCTGACTTTATCCCTTGATTCTGCATTGATTCAGTCGGATGATCATATCGTTTTTCAATATCCTCAAAAACTTTTATGCCCATATAATACGGATTAATCGACGTCCTTGAAGGCTGCAGTACACTTGCATTTAAAGAGGCATATTCCACAGCCTCGTCAGTCGTTAAATCCAATTCCCGCATAATCCGCTGATGCCAATATGATGCCCAGCCTTCGTTCATAATTTTTGTTTCAAGCTGCGGCCAAAAATAGAGCATCTCATCACGCAGCATTGTCAAAATGTCACGCTGCCACTCGTCTAGTTCCCGGCTGTGCTGTTCAATAAAATAAAGCAAATCCTTCTCAGGCTCTTTAGGAAACTTCTTTCTTTCTTTCTTAATTATCGGTCTGTTTTTTTCTGCTTCATCCAGATCCCATAAGTCGTCATATGGTGTAGGTTTTCGCATATATTCAACTTTTTCATCTTCCTCAGAATCAACAGTAACATGGCGCATTAATGACGGATCCACATGTTCTTGTATTGCCAAGACACTATCTAAAAAAGCCTCCACTTCCTTTTTCCCATAACGCATTTCGTAAGCAGAAATCCGTTCCGCAGTTCTCGTCATACTTTCCACCATATCCCTGCGCGTATTGGAAAAACGAATATTATTTTTAAAGAAATCACAATGTGCCAGCACATGTGCGATAATCATTTTATTTTGCACAAGTGTATTTGTATCAAGTAAAAAAGCATAACAAGGATCAGAATTAATAACAAGTTCATAAATCTGGCTTAACCCAAGGTCATATTGCAGTTTCATTTTATGGAATTGCTTTCCAAAACTCCAATGGTTAAACCTCGTCGGCATCCCATACGCCCCGAAAGTATAAATTATATTAGCAGGGCAGATTTCATAGCGCATGGGATAGAAGTCCAATCCAAATCCTGCTGCAATCTCGGTAATTTCGTCAATTGCCAAAGCTAATTCTTTACTCTCTGTCAACGAGAACCCTCCCTCGTTTCCTGTTTCGAAAAAAAGCTTTTCAATGCGGGATAAACATCGTTCTTTTCACGCAGCTCATAATAACGAAAATTAGGATGATCGATTGGCCGATACGTATTCATCAGTGTCGAATAACGATTATAGCTATTCACCTCACCATAGCCAAACATTTGTGAGACTTGCAGAAGCTCATCAACAAGCTTTAAGCATTTCGCATTGTCTGAAGTAATATTTTCCCCATCAGAAAAATGAATTGGATAAATATTATAGCGGGAAGGTTGATATTTCTCTTCAATTAATTCGAGTGCCTTTGTATAAGCAGATGAGCAAATCGTTCCGCCACTCTCTCCCTTTGAAAAAAAGTCTTCTTTTGATACAACTTTAGCCAAGGTATGGTGTGCAATAAACTCAAATTCTACTGTTTCGTATTTCGTTGTCAAAAATCGATCCATCCAGAAGAAAAAGCTTCTTGCCACATACTTTTCAAACGTTCCCATCGATGCACTCGTATCCATCATGGCGAGTACGACTGCTTTAGATTCACGCTTCACTGATTCATTCCAGGTTTTAAATCTGAGATCATCATTATAAATTGGTGTAATACTAGCATTACCCTTTGATGCATTGCGTTTCAATGCCGATAAGATTGTTCTCTTCTTATCAATATTTCCCATCAGGCCTTTTTTGCGGACATCATTAAATTCGATATTCTCAGTAATCAGCTCGCCACTTTCTTTTTCCTCGATATTCGGCAGCTCAAGTTCTTTAAGCAGTGCCTTTTCAATATCAGCCAGAGAAACCTCTATTTCATAATAGTCCTCTCCAGGCTGATCACCAGGCTTCTCCGCCCCACCCTCTCCGTCACCCTTTTTTGGACTTCTTGCAATGACGTCACCTACCTGACTTTCCCCGTCACCTTGCCCTACATGCTTTGTTTTATCGTGATTATAACGTATTTTATATTCATCCAAGGAACGGATGGGGATTTTTACAATATTTTTTCCGTCAGACATAATAATATTTTCCTGGCTAATTAGATCAGGCAGATTATTTTTTATCGCTTCTTTCACCTTTTCAAGATGGCGGTCTTGATCTTGATTGCCTTTACGATGGAGTGACCAATTTTCTTTAGAAACAATAAATTCTTGGTTAGGTTTTTCCCCCATCCTAATCCTCCTTATTTTTCTTGCTGTGCAAAGGTTATTTAAAATATCATATTTATTTGAGAGGATAATGTGCCTGCTAATCGATGCACACACAGGACTTTAAAGAAATCAGCGATTCAGCAAACTGCCAACATAGCGCAGCAGCTCATTTGCAGACGTAGAATTATAGCCATACTCATCAATTAATCTCGCAATGACTTCATTTACTTTCTTCAACTGTGATTCGTCAGGTGTATTGGAAGTCGTTGTAATTTTTACGACGTCCTTCAAATCTGCAAATAATTTCTTCTGTATCGCTTCACGCAAGCGTTCATGTGAATTATAATCAAATCGCTTCCCTTTCCTGGCATATGCTGACAATCGAATAAGAATCTCTTCACGAAAGGCTTTCTTCGCATTTTCTGAGATTCCAATTTGTTCCTCAATTGACCGCATCAGCTTTTCATCCGGATTCATTTCCTCACCAGTTAATGGGTCACGCAGCTTATTTTTATTACAATATGCCTCCACATTATCCAGATAATTATCCATTAATGCTTTTGCAGATTCTTCATAAGAATAAACAAACGCTTTTTGTACTTCATTTTTTGCAATATTATCATATTCTTTTCTGGCAACCGCAATATAATTCGTATATTTTTCAGCTTCCTCTGAAGATATCGATGGATGCTGATCAAGTCCGTCTTTCAAGGAACGCAAAACATCCAGCGCATTGATTGATGGCACTTCCTTACGTATGATTGCTGATGAGATTCGGTTAATGACATAACGCGGATCAATTCCATCCATTCCCTCATCGGCATGCTCTCTTCGCAATTCTTCCATATCGACTTGGTGATAACCTTCGACATTCTCCCCATCATAGAGACGCATCTTTTTCACAAGGTCAATTCCTTGTTTGGAAGATTCCTTCAAACGGGTTAGTATGGAGAAGATTGCTGCTACTCGCAAGGCATGTGGTGCAACATGCACATCTGCAATATCACTTTCCTTTATCATCTTCTCGTAAATTCTTTCTTCCTGACTGACACGAAGATTATAAGGTATTGGCATGACAATGATTCGCGAATGCAGTGCTTCATTCTTTTTATTCGCAATAAATGAGCGGTATTCTGTTTCATTTGAATGGGCAATGATCATTTCATCTGCCGAAATGAGGGCAAACCTTCCAGCTTTAAAGTTCCCTTCTTGAGTCAGGGACAATAAATGCCAAAGAAATTTCTCGTCCGATTTTAAAATCTCCTGAAATTCCATCATTCCGCGGTTCGCCTTGTTCAATTCTCCATCAAAGCGGTAAGCACGCGGATCTGACTCTGAACCAAATTCCGCAATAGTTGAAAAATCAATACTCCCTGTAAGGTCAGCAATATCTTGTGATTTAGGATCTGATGGACTAAAGGTGCCAATCCCTACCCGTTTATCTTCTGAGAAAAAGATTCGCTCAATCCGCACATCTTCAATTTTACCGCCGTATTCCTTTTCCAGCCGCATAGTATTTAATGGTGATAAACTGCCTTCAATTCGAATTCCATAACTTTCATAAAAGTCGTTACGCAAGTGAGGTGGAATGAGATGAAGCGGATCCTCATGCATTGGGCAGCCTTTAATCGCATAAATTGCTCCAGAATCGGTACGTGAATATTCTTCCAATCCGCGTTTCAGTATGTTCACAATCGTTGACTTTCCACCACTTACAGGGCCCATTAATAGTAAAATTCTCTTTCTGACATCTAATCGTTTCGCTGCAGGGTGAAAATATTCTTCAACAAGTCGTTCAATCGCATGCTCCAAACCAAAAATGTCATCCCCGAAAAAATGATAGGTTTTCCTGTCATTTTCTTCTGTAAATCCATGCTCTTTAATCATATTATATACACGGGAATGAGCTGACTGCGCAACCTCAGGTCTTTCCTTCAGAATTTCCAAATACTCCGCAAAACTGCCTTCCCATCGTAAACTATTTTCCTCTTCTCGGTACGCTCGAACTTTATTTAAAATATCCATATATGCTCCCTCCATCTTAGCAGCGATTTATACATCCTATGCTGGACAGAGATTTAACATTACTTTGATATTACTAAACTTAATGATGAAGACGCATAGCTATTACACAATCAGTAGTTAAAAATATAAATGAGGAATACCTTCCTTTAAAATCCATTTTTAATCTAATTTTCCATCCTAATTATTTCCCAGGGAATAATTTGACGAAGTTTGTTAAAAAAGTAGAGTTGAAGGTGTTTTGAAAAGCTTACAATATAAAAGAAGAAGAGTGCTTCCCTATAGGAAGCACTCTTCTTTACTCTTAATCCTGCTATTTCAACACATCTTCTTGATATTCTTCAATCGAAATTAATTCTCCATCAACAATCTCATATTGACTGGCTGTTTTTAATACAACCCATGTCATGATTTGTTCATCAGGAGCATCTAATACAATAAAATGCCATTCGTCCTGATAGGTTTCATCCAAATCTGCAACTATTTCGGAATTTAATTGATTTTGTCTTACCTCGACGATATTTAATAGCTTCACTCCTTGAGCATAGCGCACCTGCTCTGCCAATTCATCTGCAAGTTCCTCTATTGGATGTGCTTCTAAATAAGACATACCGAAATAAGACATTACCCCTTCATCATTTTCGACTAAAGCTTCCGTATACATATCCTCTACAATAGCAACAGAGGCCGGGTTAAAACAACCTGATAAAATAAAACTCAAAATAACCAATAAGATACTTATATTTTTCATGTACTAAAAGCTACTCCTTAAAAATCATCAGGATTAGAGCCAATACGTTCATTTTTATTTAGATCATTCAGCTTTTCCATCTCATCCTCTGTTAATTCAAAATTAAAAATATCTGCATTTTCTTGCATACGGTGTTCTTTTACAGACTTTGGAATTGTAATTACGCCATTTTGCAGGTTCCATCGTAAAACAATTTGAGCGGGTGTCTTACCGTGTTTATCGGCAATTTCCTTAATAACTGGTTCCGTAATAATTTCACCGCGCTTTAATGGGGACCATGATTGCATTTGAATAGCATTTTCTTTACAAAATTGGAGAACATCCTCTTGCGTGAGGTGTGGATGGTATTCAATTTGGTTTAATACTGGTTTAACTTCTGCATCCTTCAGCAGTTCTTCCAGATGATGTACATGGAAATTACTTACCCCAATAGAACGAACTTTTCCATCACGATAAATTTTTTCCAATGCACGCCATGTATCTTTAAACTTTCCTGTTATTGGCCAGTGAATGAGATAAAGATCCAGGTATTCCAGTCCCAGTTTTTCCATTGTTGTGTCAAAAGCTGCTAATGTCTCTTCATAGCCCTGGTCATCATTCCATACCTTAGAAGTAACAAATATTTCTTCACGCGGGATTCCTGAGTCATGAATTGCTTTTCCGACAGCTTCTTCATTACCATAAATAGCTGCTGTATCAATTAAACGATAGCCGAGTTTTAACGCAGTACGTACCGTATCGTATGTTGTTGCTCCTGCTTCAACCTTAAATACACCAAGTCCAAAGCCCGGTATTTTTATACCATTATTTAATATAACCTTATCTTGTAAATGATTAATCATGTCAATCCCCCTATTTTTACTAGAATCTACCCCTATCTTACCACTTTTCACTTATGTAAAACAATTTTGAATCACAATATTGAAAGCGCATTTTCTGTCTTAAAACGGGCGGTCCCGTCGCAGCGCTTCAAAATTATAAGTACTAGTACGCCCCGTATATATCTGCACTGTACATATGAAGGGGTGCAAAGTGGAGATAAGGTAATAGACAGGAACAAATGAATTATAATATATTAAAATCCGAACGATACCTTGCATTCGTTCGGATTTTAAATAAACCCCTGACTACTTTATTTCAGAATTTCGCTATATATACTTTCTATCTTATAATGTTCTTCTTTTATAGCGTTGGTATTCGTTATATCCCAGTCTCTTGATACACATAATGATTATTTTGTAATTCTCTCCCACACTTTCCTTCTAATCTTAAGTATTCTAAATGTGCCAGGGTTTCGCCTATTGCAAAGCGCATTTCATGAACGGTCAATTTTTTATTAAACAGCAGTTCACATGCTTCATACACTGTACATGGCTTTTGAATAATTTCCAATGTTTGGTCCAGACGTTCTTCATGGTGGGCTTTCAGTTCTAAAACTCTTTCATGCCCGTTATGAAAGGGGTCTCCATGAGACGGGATCACTAAGTCTACTTCAAGTGCCGCTATTTTGTCCAGAGATTGATAGAAACTTTTTAATGGATTAGGATCCCCATGAAACCAATGTGATATATTCGGTGTAATCCTTGGCAGAATATGATCTGTCCCTAAAAGGATATTCTCTTCTTTATTATAGAATGTAACAAGTCCCTCAGAATGTCCTGGCGTAAAAATAACCTCGTATTCCAAGTTTCCGAGTTTTAACTTCTCTCCATCCTTCAGGTAATGATCCACATTTGGATAAGGAGTAACCCGGGGAATAAAGTCTCTTGTATTTTCTATCATTTCACGAGCTGCTTCATCGGGAATCCCTGATAAGCCATAATTTTTCTCCAGCGTTGTTAATAATTCTTCTTCCCAAGCATACAGCCCATTTTCGGCATCCACCTGTGACATGGAAACACGTGCACCATATTTCTCTTGGAATCCTCCTGCATATCCGAAATGATCTGGATGATAATGGGTTATAATTAAATCAGTTACTCTTCTTTGGTCTAATTCTATGCCCCAGCGTTTAACTGTTTGCTCATTGTGAAGCCCTGCATCGACAACAGTGAAACCATTTTCCCCCTCCGCTAAAAAGCAATTGACATGATTCAATCGAAATGGAAGGTCAAGACGCACAAGCTGCAAACCGTATTTTTCTATCAAATTACCACATCCTCTATCTTATTTCCCTTTAAAATCAGGTTTCCGCTTTTCAAAGAAAGCTGCAATCCCTTCTTTATTATCCTCTGATTGCAGTAATAATGTTTGAATAGAACTTTCCTGCAGATCACTTGTTTCATAATTTAATTGATCTGCGTGATTCACCATTTGCTTAACAAAACGATTAGCGAGTGGAGGACCATCAACAATAAACTGAGCAAAATCAGCTGCTTCTTCCTGTAAATTGCCACCAACTACTCGATTGACTATTCCCCAACGGGCTGCTTCTTCTGCTGAAACGGTTTTAGCTGCTGATATCCATTCCTTCACAATCGCACTTGGCAGCTTTTCACTCAATGCTTTAATAAGTCCCAGATCAGGAATCAAGCTAACATTTGAAAAGCTGCTTACAAATTTTGCTTCTTGGTCAGCTACTATAAAATCAGCTGCCAGTGCCATACTAAAGCCTGCACCAGCTGCAAAACCATGAACAGCTGCGATGACATAAGTGTCCATCTTGCGTATGGTTTGTATAACTTCCAGTGCTTTTTTCATATATTTTAGTATTTCATCCGGGCTCTCAAGCCGATGGAGTGTTTCTAAATCTCCGCCTGCTGAAAATCCTTTCCCAGCTCCAGAGAAAATGACAGCCCGAATATTTTCATCCTGGTCTGCATCATTTAATGCTGCCAATAAATCATGTACAAGTTCAATAGATAAGGCATTCCGTTTTTCTGGTCGATTCATCGTAATATAAGCGATTTTATTCTCTTTTTTTACATCAATTGTCAGCATCTTTTTTCCCCCTTAAATTTCTGCTTTCTCAAGAGCTGCAGCATATTGCTTATAAATTGTTTCTTGTGCTTTCTGATATTGCTCCTCAAGCTCCCTCGTAATTTCCTTCACGCTTTGCTGTGTTTTTATCGGACCAACACCTTGCCCTGCTCCCCAAATATCACGCCAAGCACGGACATCCGGATTGCCGAGCTCTGAAAAGTCAATTTTCCCCTTCTCAGGAAGAGCAGCAGGATCAAGACCGGAATTAATAATGCTTTGTGTTAAATAATTAGCATGGATGCCGCTGAATGCAGGTGTGTATGTAATGTCTTCAATTGTAGAATCCATTACCATTTGCTGATAATCGGCAGATGCCGTACTTTCTTTGGCAACAATATATTTTGTTCCCATATAAGCAAAATCAGCACCAAGCGTTTCAGCAATTAGAATATCTTCCCCTTGTGACATTGCTCCTGAAAGTGCAATTGGTCCATCAAAAAAGCCACGCACCTCATGCATAAAAGCAATTGGATTTAGCCTTCCACCATGTCCGCCTGCCCCTGCAGCCACGAGTACTAAACCATCACTGCCTTTTTCAATCGCTTTTTTCGCAAACTTGATGTCAATTACATCACTTAGAACAACGCCGCCATACTTTTTTACAACCTGAACAACAGGTTCTGGATCCCCAAGTGAGGTAATCACTAATGGCGGCTGGTGTTTTTCAATCAATGACAGATCCTCTTGAAAGCGTTTATTCGAACGATGGCTGATAAAGTTCACACCCCAAGGCGCTGGTTCTTCATTATTTTTCTTTTTTAATCCTTCAAGACCGTCCGTAATTTCTGTCATCCAATTATCCAGGTCTTCTGTTGTCCGTGCGTTTAGCGCTGGAAAAGTTCCTATTATCCCAGCTTCACAAGCTTCAAGTACCATTTTCGGATTAGAAATAAGAAACATAGGTGCCAGAATAACTGGAAGCTTTACGCCTTTTTTCAATTGTATCGTCGCCTGATTGCCCATTCTTTTCTCCCCTTTGTTTATCTTTTAATTGAATGAATGCTCATTCATTGCTTAGTAAAAAAACTTCCTCGCTGTATTCTTGTATGAGGAAATGTGTTAAAAAATTGTAGTTATCTCAATTCTAAATTTTCTTTTTTTTAAAGTCAAGCTTTGTAATCCATAATCTTTTAGTATGGAGACGGAATGTATTGTAAACAACCATCATTTAACTTGTATGTTATAACTTTTTTCTATTATATGAATCAATTCTGTCATCATTTCATTATAAGGTGTGCTGATTCCATGTCTTTTTCCATAAACAGCAATTGCTCCATTTATTACTTCTATTTCTGTCTTTCTTTCATTTAAAATATCAGTAAGCATGGATGACTGATTGCGGGCAATCTGCTTATGGCCAATTGCAAGAATTTCCTTCACTGGATGATTATATAAAAGTTCAATCTTCTCCGCTTTTGCGACATTCACTGCCTCTTCGATAAGCTTCGTGGCGATTTTCTCACCATCCTTTGTTAAAATTGCATCACCATTCTTTAATTTCGTCACCGCTGTTAAGCTATTAAAGGCAACATTAATTAGCAGCTTGCTCCAAATAACTGACTGCACATTTGAAGAGACCGCTGTTTCTATCCCAGCATTCGTCAGCATCTTGCTTATAGCTTCAGCTTTTTTACCAGTTATATCATTCATTAAACCTATATTTGTTTTTCCTGTAGCACGATGAGCAATTTGACCGGGACCCAACACACTAGCGCCACTTCCAGTACCGCCAATTCCATGGATTGCTTGTGGAATGACTTCCTGTATTATTTCAAGATTTCCTACACCATTTTGCAAGCTAAGCACAATTGTATTTTCATCAATTATATGTTTTATTTCAGATAAAACCTGTTCTGTTGCAAAAGCCTTAACAAGAACAATGATTAGCTCATATTCCTTTTTTAGCTCGCTTTCCCTATAACAAACAGGGATTTGGATTGTATATTCCTTTTCATCTGATGAGGTGAGTTCAATTCCATGACTTTCAATTTGTTTAATCACCGTATTCTCCCGATTAAACAATGTCACATCATAACCTGCCTGCTTCAATTTGGCTCCAAACAAGCATCCCATTGCCCCTGCACCTAAAATTAATGTTTTCATTCTTATCCCCCATAAAAATAGGACAGCGGGGACGAATCCCCGGTGTCCCATTTAGTCTTTTAGTTCAAGCATTTTCTGTTTCATTTCCTCTTCCATACTGAGCATTTCTTTTTCAGCCTGCTGACGTTTTTCTCTTCCTTCAGCCTGAATACTCATTGTTTCTTCAATTGTTGACATTAACTGTTCCTGTGTACGTTTCAATGTTTCAATATCAACGAGACCACGCTCATTTTCTCTTGCTGTTTCTACTGTGTTTTCTTTCAGCATTTCTGCATTTTTAAGCAGCAGGTCATTCGTCGTTTGCGAAACGAGCTTTTGTGCTTCAACCGCACTTCTCTGACGCAGTAATGTCAAAGCTATTGCCATTTGATTTTTCCAGAGCGGTATTGCTGTTAGAATAGATGATTGAATTTTTTCCACCAATGCTTGATTCGTATTTTGAATTAAACGAATCTGTGGTGCACTTTGAATCGTAATCTGTCTGCTCAGCTTTAAATCATGTGTCCGTTTCTCCAGACGGTCCGTGAATTGGATAAGATCATTTACTTCCTGCACCATCATTTGATTTTGACTGGCTTCAGCCTTTTTTCGAAGTTCGGGGATATCTTTCGTACGCAGTTCTTCAATTTTCACTTCACCAGCAGCAATAAAAATATTAAGCGCATCAAAATAATCCTTATTTTTCATAAACAATTGTTCAAGAAGCTTGTTGTCCTTCATTAATTCATCTTTGCTTCTATCCAGCTTTACACCAATTCGGTCAATCTGTGCTCCTGTTTTTTGGTACTTTGACATAATCTCATTTACGGAGCCTGAAATGCGGTTGAATATTTTTGATAAGAATCCGCGCTTATTAGGGTTCAGATCATCTGGGTCAACTTGGTCCAATTTTTTCATCAGGTCTGTTAAAATACCGCCAATTTCGCCAATATCATTATTTTTTACATGGTCAAGCATTCCATGAGAGAAGTCCATTAACTTAGACTGTGCTTCTGTTCCATATTGTGAAACACTTTGATGGTCATTTGGATCAATTTGCTTTGCCAGCTGCAGTGCTTTTTCTTTTTTTCCTTCTGGCAGCATATCAACCAGTTTTTTTGGCTTATCTTTTGCAGTTACCAATGTATCTTCAATTGAGTCACTTCCGAAGGGATTAGCTAATAGCTCGTCCATTTCAGATGGCTCATGCTTTTCTTTTTCTTGATTCATTAAATGACCCTCCCATTTGAATTCTTAGGCTTCTTTAGCGAGCGCTTTGCAACATCAAGTTCAAAATGAAGTGTATCTACATCATCATTCAGCATAATTCGTAAATCCTTCTTCACTGTTTGTCCAAGGACAATAATGGTATGTCTGGAATCTCTCATTGTGTCGTTCATTTCTCGTGACTTCACTGGCTGTGAAGAAAGGTAAGCATACTTTTCTGCAATTTCGACAAGCGAGTCCAGATGCTTATAATAAAAACTCTCCGCTTGAAAAAACCTTGCTGGCTCCCTTTTTGTATTTGCATATATTTTCTTTACTGTCGTAATTATTTCCATATTTTCTCTCGCATTTCCAAATTGACGAACATCCAGTAATGCGCGTTGCAGCCTGGAGATTTTGCCTTTCGCTTCTTGTAAATTCGTTGAGATAAACTTATATTCCTTCCTAGTCAGCCCATTATCCTTCGCATAGCGGTACGTCGTTATTCCTTTTAGAGAATAATATGTTGCTGTCGCACCGATGATAGAATAAAGACTCGCTAGAAGGAAGGCTTGACTAAACCCGAAAAAGGCGACAAGCCAAACAACTGTCATAACAGAGAAAGCCGCCATTGAACGCAGTATAAACTGGAAAAATGCTTTCATCTCATCACTCCTATAGGAATTCATTTCCTGTATCACTTCAAACATTAGTCTATAAAAAAGTTTAATAATAGTTTTATAATCAGGATTATACTTTAACAGCATGCAGAGGAATAGGCAGGTTAAAATGCCCCTCTATCCCCTTATTTTCTTATACGACAAAACCCTTCAATAAGTTTCATCTATTTTCTATTTTAACTGACTTAAGGAGAAATAACTATTAGAAAGAATTTACTCTTTACTCTTTTATTTGTATTACATCAACCAGTTTGCTGCAGAGTGATTTAAGAGCGTTCATTATTATGGTAGTTGGGTTCTTATTGTTGAAAGACAATGAATACGTTATGATTTATTCAACCTAAATCATTTAAAGATGGAAGGAGGAATTGTATTGTTGAAACTTGGCATTGATGCAGGTGGAACACTGATTAAACTTGCATATGAAGAAAAAGGCTGCCTGCACGTGAAAACATACAAATATAATGAAATAGCGACACTCATTCAATGGCTGAATATGCTTGCTCCCGAAGCAACCCTATTAGGAACTGGGGGAAAATGGCCCGAACTGGCAGCAAAACTAAAACAAAAGCAACAAACAACAGATGAATTTACTGCGCTTATTAATGGAACAAGATATTTACTAGAGATAGAGGGCACACCCGAGAGAGAGTTTATTTTAACAAGTATTGGTACCGGCACATCTATTTTTCATGTGAAGGAAAATAATTTTGAACGAATGCTTGGCAGTGGTATTGGTGGTGGCACGTTTATAGGATTAGGGTCATTGCTTACGAAAACAAATCAATTTCAGGAGCTTGTGGAACTCGTAAGCTTAGGTAATCGCCAAAATAGTGACTTACTCGTTAAAGATATTTACGGCTCAGTTGAAGCACCATTATTTGGTAATTTAACAGCTGCAAATTTTGGAAAGGCTCACTCACATACAGAAAAAACAGAAGCTGATCACGCTGCTGCATTAAACCAATTAATTACTGAGGTAATTCTATCTCTCGCCGGTCAAGTTGCTGCAGCAAAAAATATCCAACATATTGTTTTTGCTGGCAGTACATTGCAAGGCAATCAACCACTTCGTGAAAGTATTGCAAGTTTTCAGGAAATGCTGCAATTTACGCCTGTCTTCTTAGAGAAAGGGGCCTATGCTGGAGCAATCGGGGCTTTATATGCTTAATTTACTGTGGACTTTTTATGTGAAGCCTGTCTAATAGGTCGCTGATTTCGGTTTGCCTCTCTTCGTTTACACGCGGCAATGAGCGAATCATGACAGGCTTTCCTTCTTTCACTTGGACAAGCACCCATTGATTTTCCTCAATAAATGCCCCCAATGATTGAACGGGCAAAATGATTTCCTCTCCTATTTCCTCCAGTAAAATGACAGCAGCATCCCCTTCAAATCGATCAACTACCCCTGTGTATTGACTGTTCAGTGATGGATATAGTTCAGGGGCTGCTAGCGCTGTCAGAAAAAAATATAGCATGATAGTTATATGAAGTTTCATTTGGCAATCTCTCCTTGATTTTGTTCTATTATTGCAAAGCAGAATGTATCGTGCATTCATATATTTTTGAAATACGAACAGCTAGATTAAGATGAAAATTCAATTTTATTACATCGAAAAGTGTGTTTTCGTTTTTTGGAGCGAGTTGTTCATTTAAAATTAATGAATTTTTTGATTGACTGTAATTTCATATAAATTCTTCCTGCAAAATTTACTTGTCCTGCTAGCCTTTTCACCTCTGATTTGGTACGCTAAATGTTGAAGTTTCAATGTTTTGGAGGACAAGAAGTGAAGAAATTACAATTTATTTTCGTTTTACTCGTATTTATTTTATTAACCGCCTGTGGGACAGGTTTGGAAGAAAAATCCTCAGAGAAAGTACTCGAACAATCTGGGTCGAATGTTGAAGGAACAGCAGAGGACACAACTGAATCTGCAATTGCTGAGGAAAAAGGAGAAACACAGTCCACAGGTAAGAATACTGCAAGTGACAAAAAAGAAAAGGCAGCTGAAAAGACAGACTTAGATGAGCTTAACGTGCATTTTATTGATGTAGGACAAGCTGATGCAACCTTGCTGCAATACTCAGATGATGAAAAAGCATACAATATTCTTTTTGACACTGGGGATTGGCGAGGAAGTGAAGTCGTTCCCTACTTGACTGAAAATAATGTCTCTTATTTGGACCTGGTTATTGTCAGTCATCCTGATGCAGATCATATTGGCCAACTTGACAAAGTCATGAATACCTTTGATGTTGGTGAGGTATGGATGTCAGGAAATGAAAGCTCATCACAAACATTCCAAAGAGCCATTGAGGCAGTATTAGCAAGTAATGCAGATTATGCTGAACCGCGTGCTGGAGAGAGTTATGATATTGGTCCACTCGCAATCGATGTACTATATCCTGATAGCATTTCTGGAAAAGCAAATGAAGAGTCCATTTCTTTATTATTTACATATGGAAACAACAAATTCCTCTTCACAGGAGATGCTGATCGGAGTGGGGAAAGCTACATGCGAAATAACTTCAATGTTGATGCAGATGTACTCCATTTAGGTCATCATGGTTCAAAGACATCTAGTGATCCAGACTTTATTGACGCAGTATCACCAAAGATTGCGGTCTACAGTGCTGGAGAAGGAAACAGCTATGGACACCCGAGTCCAGAAGTAGTGACCATGATTCAGGAGAGAAATATTGCACTTTACGGGACAGACAAAGACAGCACGATTATTATCACAACGGATGGCAATACAATAGCAGAACCTAAAACAGGCATCCTGCGTTCCTCAACAGGGACAAACCCTGGGTCACAGGAGACAACCGAAACAAAGCAAGAGAATAGGACAGATACGGGGTCTCAGAAGGAATCCAGTCCGGATACTGTCTCTGGCTGCATTAATATTAACAACGCATCACAAGAAGCGGTTCAAGAAATTATCCATATTGGACCAGAGCGGGCGCAGGATCTTATTGCTCTCCGTCCATACAGTTCAGTCGATGATTTGGAGCGGATTAATGGAATTGGCCCGGCACGCATTGCCGATATTAAATCAGAAGGGAAAGCATGTGTACAATGAAAGGGATATTAGATCGTTTCGAAGGTGAAAAAGCAGTAATTTTAATTGAAGAAGAACATGAGGAAATAATTATTGACAAGAATGAACTGCCTGCAAACAGCAAAGTGAATACAATTTTTAAGGTTTCCAAACGGAATGGCAGCTATCAGATTGACTCCATTGATACGACAGCTGAAAAGCAAGCAAGTCAAAAATCTTCAGCCTTAATGGCTAAACTTCGGGCAAAAAGCAGCGGAAGCAAGTTTAAACGTTAATCAAATAAAACCAGTAGAGGAAAGGCGCATTACCATGTTCAGATAACTGCCTTTCCTCTATTTTAATCCCAATAATACGGTGTTTGCTGATACACATAAAAGTTCAGCCAATTCGAGAATAAAAGATGTGTATGGGAACGCCATGTATTTGGCGGTTCTATTTCCGGATTATCCATTGGAAAATAATTGACAGGGATATCAATCGCTTTTCCTTTATTTAAATCCCGTTGGTATTCATCTGCAAGCGTTGTTGCATCATATTCCAAATGTCCAGTAATCATAATGTTTTTTCTGTCTTTTGAAAGAATGATGAACGGTGAATCCTCTTCTGTCTTTGAAAGCAGAAATAATTCTGGATGATTCTTTATTGTATTTGTTTCCACTGTTGTATGGCGCGAGTGCGGCGCCAAAAAATTATCGTCAAAGCCTTGAACAAGCTTTTCTGTAGGGTCTGTAATACGGTGCTTGAAGATGCCAAAATACTTTTCTTCTAATAATTTTTTCTCCACTCCGTAATAATGGTAAAGTGCCGCTTGTGCTCCCCAGCATATATGTAAGTTCGAAGTAACGTTCTCCTTTGCCCACTCTAAAATCTCTGTAAGCTCTACCCAATAATTCACTTGTTCAAAATCTAAATGCTCAACCGGTGCTCCAGTAATAATCATACCGTCAAAACGTCGGTTTTTCACCTTATCAAAAGTTGTATAAAAGTTGTCCAGATGATAATTGCTGACGTTTTTTGATTGGTGGGTTGCTGTACGCATAAAAGTTATATTTACTTGAATCGGCGTATTACCCAATAGCCTTAGCAACTGAAGCTCCGTTTTTTCCTTTTCTGGCATCAAATTTAAAATAAGTATATTTAGTGGACGAATATCTTGTGTCCGGGCACGTTCTTCATCCATAATAAAAATCTTCTCTTTTTGCAAGGTTTCTCTGGCCGGAAGTTCCTTCGGTATATTTATTGGCAATCAGCACGTCCCCTTTCAATTATTTTATAATACTGTCAATTATAAATAGGAAGCAGTCAAACAGCAAGTAAAAATAAAAAATAGCCACTGAAGCCCAGCCTTTGCATAAATATCACTTTTAACATCATGCTGACTGGATAGTAAGAAGCCAATGAAAATACCCCTCATCTCCTTCTGGAGATGAGAGATATTAAAGCTCTCGGTTCTTTATTGGAATGAATAAGAAAACAAAACTTCATCCTTTTTGAATAATAAGCTGTTTTATAACTTAAAGCTGCTAACTAATGCTTGCAGTTCTTCAGCTAATTTTGCCAGCGCATCTGCACTTCCCGCAACTTCTTCCATCGCGCCGCTCGTTTGTTCAGAGGATGCAGATGTTTCTTCAATACCTGCCGCAGACTCCTCAGAGACAGCTGCGATTTCTTGAATGGAACCATTCATTTCCTGACTGCTTGCAGTAATATCAGCAACATTCACTGAGATATTTTTTATATTTTTCACCATATCTGTTACCGAAGTACGGATACTTGTAAACTTCTCTCCAGTTAATTGAATTTGCGATGTACCTTGTTTTACTTCTTCATATCCATTATTTAATGAACTGGTAACGACACTAAACTCACTTTGGATATTATCAACAATGCCTGAAATATCTGTAACAGAGTGTCCCACTTGTTCCGCCAGCTTACGAACTTCATCCGCAACAACTGCAAATCCTTGCCCATGCTCACCCGCTCTTGCTGCTTCAATCGCAGCATTCAGAGCTAATAAATTCGTTTGGTCTGCAATATCTTGAATAACGACAACTAATTTTGAAATCTCTTGGGACTGGACATCCAAGCTTTGTACCTTTTGTACTGTATCCTGTACGATCAGATCAATATTTTCCATCTGCTCCATAGAATGGCTCATTAATACAGAACCTTCACTTGTCATTTCAAAGACTTGATTGGACTCATTTTCCACTTCATTTGCATTTTTATTTACTTCACTGATTTTCACCGTAAAGTCTGACATCAGATGTGATAAATCACTTGATTGATTTGCCTGTGTTTCCGACCCTGAAGCCAACTCCTCCATCGTACTGGATATCTGTTCTGTGCCTGAACGCACTTCATTTGCCGATTGTGTCAATTCTTCACTATGTGCAGAAACAGTTGTCGACACTTCATTTATTTTCAGCATAATTTCACGCATACTGTCATTCATATTGTTTGCAGCATCCACTAATTGCCCCACCTCGTCCTCGGTTTCAACAGCCAAGGCTTCCGTATTTAAATCACCATCTGCAATTAACTTCATACGTTCCATAATTTTTCGGATAGGTTTAGAAATAGATGAAGCTGTTCTTAAAGCGATTAAAATACCAAGAATAATAACGATAACAGAAATAACAATTCCGGCTGTCTGGATACTCTCTGTATTTTGCTGGATTTCATCTCCAACTGTTTGTATTTGATCCTCGGCCTGTTCTGCTAAATTACTAAAACCAGCAACAAGCTCTTTCCCCAAAGGCTCTAAGGAATTTTCCATTAAATCTATTGCAGCAGCTTCATTCCCATTTTCATAGGCTGCTATAATTTCATCTGTTAGTGTTCCCCATTCTATCTTTTTATCAAGTAATTCCTTTAATTGTTCTGACTCGCTATATTCCAATGCCTGGTTTTCCAGTGCAATACTTTCTTCAATTCCAGCTTCAAAGTCTGCTTTGTACTGGTCGCTCTCAAATAGGATATAACCTTGAATTAAGTTTGTGCGATCTGCCATGTTTTTTGCCAGATTCTCATCCGCAATTAACAAGGTAAGCTCTTCGTCCAGCAAACTTTCTAAATCATTGTTCATTTTCGTAAGCGCATATATTGTAAATCCGCTTAAAAGCAGGACAAGTACCATTACAATGGAAAATCCGAATAAAATCTTAGCTCGTAAACTCTTAAATTTAAACTGCTTTGAATTCTTTTTCATTTAAACACCCCTTATGCATTTTTTACACATATAAGAATTAAAAATATGTTCTAAATTTATATCGACTGCCGCCAGAATATGTTTAGCGCTTAAATCAATTAATTAATTTGAAGATTTTACCAGTTTGTTATCTATGCTTCTTATGTTATATAATGGGGGTGAAAAAGAACAAGTCCAATACTATCTAAAGGAGGTTGAGCTATGAAACGGTTCATGTATATTTTACTGACGGTTATGCTATTTGGTGTAGTTTTTCTAAGCGCCTGCGGGGACGATAACTCAGGAACAGACGAGCAGAATAAGAGTAACAATGAAGAAACAGATAATCAAGAAGAAAATGCTGCCACTGAAAGCGATGAGAATGCTTCCGAGCAAACAGAGGAAGCAACAGAAGATGATAATCAAGAAACAGATGATTCCAGTGCTCAGCCAGAGATTGTTTTAGAAAACGAAGCATTTAGAATCTATGAGCCTACACCAGATGCTGTCGTTGGCAATCAATTCACAGTACGTGGAGAGGCAAAAGTTTTTGAAGCATCTTTTCGATACGAATTTGAAGACGGACACAATATTTTAGATGAAGGAAATGTCGTAGCGAGCACTGCGGCACCAGACTGGGGCGAATTTGAAATTACAATTGCATTCGATGAAGTTGCTTATGATACAGGAACAGTAATTCTTTACGATGAGAGCCAAAAGGATGGTTCAAGACAATACGAATTATTCATACCTGTAAAAATTGAGAAGTAAACATGACAATGAGGGCTTGGTCCTCTATCTGCTAATAAAATCGCGTGAGAGTAAATGCCCTCTCCGCGGTTTTATTCATTTAAGGAATGACCTCTTGCCTGGTTTTCAAAATATCCGGGTAATCTGTGAAGACTCCTGTTATGCCAAATTCCTTTAATCTGTTAATTTCAGTTTTTTCATTGACAGTAAAAGCATGCAGCAGGAGATCTGCCTTATGGATTTTCCCTGCAAAATCTTTTGTGATAGCTTGGTAATTCACACCGATGCCAACTGCATAGTGTTTTATATTTCTAATCGCTCTTTTATTTAATTTTGCCTCGTCATCAAATGAGATGAGCTGAATCAATGGTAAGGACGGCTCTACATCATGGATTTCACGTAAACTTTGCTCACTAAATGATTGAATAATTACTTTTCCTTCATCCACCGTTTCACCAAGCAGATTGTACGCGTCTAAAATTCGAATAAGCTCTTTTGCCATTTCAGGATAATATTTCGGATTCTTTGTTTCAATATAATAATTTGCTTCATGACCGAATGTGTCAAAAATTTCTTCAAGTGCCGGTATACTTTGTTCTGCAAATACCGGTTCTGCCAGCTCTGGATTAGATTGGTTAAACCATGTACCAACATCAAAGTCCTTTAGTTCATCCAAGGTAAATTCCCGGACTTCCCCATCCTCACCTGTTGTCCTTCCCAAATCAATATCATGCATCGCAACTAATCGTCCATCATTTGTCATCTGTAAATCAATCTCAATGTAATCGGCTGCAAGTTCTTCTCCTTTTTTATAGGCTTCTATTGTATGTTCCGGTGCATAGCCGGAAGCACCCCGATGAGCAATGATCAGAAAGCGGTCTGGTGAGAGCAAAGAAGAGGCATCTCTCTTAAAGTAGTGAGCTGCTTGTTTTTTTTCTGTCGTTTTCCCCATATTCTCCGTGTAAATAAATAGAAATAATAAAGCTACAGCAATAAGTAAAATAAACAATAAGGATTTTTTCATATCGCCTCTCCCCCGTAAGTTACAGCAAATAAATTGATATAGTCAACTCCAGTTTAGAAGAATCCAGCTGCTTTTTCCATATTTGATTTTCGACAAAGTTTGTTAACTTGCTTTCCGATTTTCATTAGCTTAGAATTGATTTGGTCGTTAAACAATATAACAAAATTGAGGTTTTATTTATGAAAAATTTTTTACAAAATAAATGGTCTGTCATTGTGCTCGCAATCTTTTCTTCTATTCTCTTAGGAAGTGCATTTCCTGTGTTAAAAGTGAGTTATACAGAATTTCAGATTGCTGCAGATGACATTATTGCTAAAATAACCTTTGCAGGTTTACGATTTTTACTGGCTGGAATAATTGTGCTTGTGTTTTTACTAATTATAAGCCCTAAAAGCATCATAGTAACCCGACGGCAATTCACAGTATTGCTTCTTTTAGGCATTATCCAGACTGCACTGCAATACTTTTTCTTTTATAATGGCTTGGCAAAGGTAACTGGAATGCAAGGAGCAATTCTTAATTCCTGCGGTACATTCTTCACAGTCATACTAGCACATTATTTCTATGCGAACGATAAAATGAATTGGAAAAAAGTCTTGGGTCTGATTGCAGGATTTACTGGAGTGATTGCTGCGAATTGGGGGCAAGGTCTGGAATTGAATTTCACATTCACCGGGGAAGGCTTCATGATTCTTTCCGGTTTAACAAGTGCTGTTGCTACAATTATGGCAAAGGAATTAGCAAAAGGAATTCATCCTTTTGCTGTCACAGGCTGGCAATTTAGTCTTGGGGCGATTATTTTACTGCTGATTGGGCTGCCAAACCTTGGAGAGAACGCTTTAACATTCACACCATTCGGCTGGGCTCTATTTATTTATTCAGCTTTATTATCATCAATAGCCTTTGCTTTATGGTATTCCTTATTAAAATATAATGCTGCTGGGGAAATTGCCATGTATCGTTTTATTATTCCTGTTTCAGGATCTATTTTATCAGCCATCTTCATACCCGAAGAAAAACTGACTATAACAACAATCGCCGCATTAGCACTTGTTGCAATCGGCATTATCATTGTCAATTCAAAAGTGGGACAAAGGGATAGAACCTGATTGTCCCACTTTTTCACTTAACATTATGAGATGAATGCTTCATCTAAAAATACGAGAGAAGATCAAGGAATATATGGTGCCCTAATAGGAGGAGGCTGGAAAGTTATGGTTCAGAAATTCTGAAAGCACCAAGAGAGGGAAGGTGTCGCAGTATTTCTCCAGACATAACATATTAGGAGCACCAAGGGGATGCTTGAATCTTCTCATTAATGCCAAGATAGCTGAGAATGAAAATACTGTCAAAAACTCATTTTTCAATTTCGCCTGATTTTTTTGTCGAAAAAAGGACGGGGCTTTCATATAAAACGAACAGTCCATATGTAATCCTGTCATTTTCTGTCGATTACATCTTCCATAAGTCAAAAATGCACTAATTTTAATAAAATTGACATTTAAGGTCAGTTCCTGCTGTCCCACACCATTCCTGGCTGTGCAAGTTTAATTTGCGAATTCCCTTGTGCCTTCGCATTTACTAGTAATTCTTCAATATCCCCGTAATGTGGCAAATGCGTGAGGATTGTTTCCTTTGTATTTGCGCGTGCCGCCAAGATTCCTGCTTCTTCTGAAGTCATATGCCCGAACGCTTCTCCATCCATTCCTTCATATAAACTGGATTCAGCGATTAATAAATCTGCTCCAGCTGCAAATTTAACTAATTCCTCGGTAAAGCTTGTATCAGATGTATAAACAATCTGCTTTCCACCACCTTCCACTCTTATACCGTAAGTTTCAACCGGGTGAATCGTTTTAATAAATTCGATATTAAAAGGACCTATTTTCAGCTTAGTATGTGCATCAATCGCATGAAACTCATTATATGGCACGGCTGAGATTTCCTTTTCCATTTCAAAATCTTTTGGCCCATAAATCGATAAGGGGTTTCTCGTCCGTCCGAGTTGTGTATTCACTAGTCTTGAAAATAGATATGCCCCAATATCGCTCGAATGATCATAATGGTAATGGGATAAAATAATATAATCAATTTTATTTAAATCGATAAATTCCTGTAATTTAACAAGTACCCCACTCCCGCAATCTATTAATAAAGAAAAATTATTATGCTCAATTAAATAGCCCGAACAGGGACCATCTTTTTTTGGGAAACCTCCCCACATGCCTATCACAGTAAGCTTCATCTAATCGCCTCCCTATTTTACAGAAAATTAGCAAAGTGTTTTCATTCCATCTTTCAACGCTGTTTGGGTTTCATTTTTATTTTATAAGGGTATAATAGTTCCCGTGCGTTTTTATTTTATCACTACAGGGAGGAACTATGAAGAAGGTATCAAAGGTTTTCTATATATCCGTAGCAATTGTGACTGTTATGGTTATATTGGGGGCAGTATTTCCAGAGCAATTTGAAATAATAACAAGAGAAGTAAAATCCTATGTTTCAACAACGTTTGGCTGGTACTATATGTTACTTATGTCTGCACTGGTCATTGTTGCTATACTTATTGCATTTAGCCGGTTTGGAAAAATTCGACTGGGCAAAGACCAGGATCGTCCAGACTTTTCTACAATTACGTGGATTGGCATGCTGTTTTCAGCAGGGATGGGGATTGGGCTTGTATTCTATGGTACAGCTGAGCCTCTGTCACACTTTATTTTAGATGCACCAAATGCCCAGGTTGGATCAGACGAAGCTTTTAAAGATGCATTGGTCTATTCTTATTTTCACTGGGGTATTCATGTTTGGGCAATGTATGGGGTTATAGCACTGGCGCTTGCATACTTTCAGTTCAGGAAAGGTGAACCAGGATTAATTTCCGCAACACTTAAGCCACTGTTTGGGGACAGAATGAATGGGCCGCTTGGTACTATCATCGATGTCTTAGCTGTGTTTGCAACTGTATTTGGTGTGGCAACATCACTTGGCTTCGGTGCTGTGCAAATTAATGGCGGGCTGGCTCACTTATTTGGAATCAGTATCGGATTTGTACCACAACTTGTTATCATTATAATCGTTACATTCCTGTTCATGCTCTCTGCATGGTCGGGACTTAGCAAAGGAATTAAGTATCTATCCAATACAAATATCATTTTAGCCGTATTTTTGCTTATTATTATAATAGTAATTGGACCAACCTTGTTAATCATGAATATGTTTACAGAAACAATAGGAATGTATATTCAAAACTTAATCCCGATGAGTTTTACTACTTCACCACTCGGGGATGATAATCGAGTATGGCTCGATAATTGGACTATTTTCTACTGGGCATGGTGGGTTTCCTGGGCACCTTTTGTTGGTATGTTTATTGCACGTGTATCACGTGGAAGAACAATCAAAGAATTCTTGCTTGGTGTAATGATTGTGCCAACAGCATTTATTGCTATTTGGTACGCAGCTTTCGGTACTTCAGCAGGAGATATGCAGGAAAAAGGAATAGATCTTTCTGGTTTTTCTACAGAATTAGTCTTATTTAATATGTTTGACCACTTGCCAATGTCGCTTTTCTTATCTATCCTGGCAATTCTTTTAATTGCGTCATTCTTTATTACATCAGCAGACTCAGCAACATTTGTCCTGGGAATGCAAACAACTTATGGATCACTTACTCCGCCAAATATGGTAAAAATTGTTTGGGGATTAGCTCAATCAGCAGTAGCACTTATTCTCCTTTATGTAGGAGGACTAGAAGCATTGCAAAATACAATTATCATCATAGCACTGCCATTCTCCTTTATTATGATACTCATGGTAATCGCTCTGTATAAGGCTTTGCAAAAAGAAATATTATAATTGTATATGAAAAGCACCACATGGCAGCATGCCCTGACACCCATTTAGTCAGAATTTGCGGTAATGTGGTGCTTTTCTTTGGCTAATCAGGAAATCAGTTATGTGTCCCCCTGCAACGAAGCTGGACTGTCAGCAATGATGTTGGCGAGAATGATATAAATCAGGAAATTTCCCGGGATAAATATAAAGATTAATCTAACGCCAAAGGAAGACATTCCAAAGTATTCTGCAATCCCGCCGCATACACCAGCTAAACTGCGGTCCTTAGAAGACCTCCTTAATTTCTTATTCATTTCCTCACCTCATACAGTTTTACTTCTGTCCCGTTTCCAATTTCAATATCTGACCTTCTGTCTCATTGAGTTTCGTTTGATGGAAGCTACCGTTTACCCAATCTTCCAGCTGGTCATGATACCAATCGCTCTTGAAATGGCCGCTTTGTCCCGGTCCATTTAGGTGGTAGCCCTTCTCTAAATCAGCTGCATCGATGACAAATCTCCAAGGGGCACCGTGATTCACTTCACCTGTTTCATTATTATATGCTGTAGCCATAACAGTTAATGCACTGCCTCCCATACGTTGAGGACCAGTATGATTAAAGAAATATTCTAGTATTGGATGAATTCCTGAAAGCGGATGGCGGAATTCTACCCGATGAAAATCTCCCCACTTCCAATCCGTTATATTTTCACCATACTCTTCCTCAAGTCGGGTGATTGCTTGTTTGAATGCCCCATGCACCACCTTTTCAATACCACCATGTTCCTTTAACCAAATTGATTCCTCGCCACTAAGCCCCTTCCTTAAAATTGTATCGGTTGTCTGCCCTTTCGCACTAAACATATCCATCATTGTTTCAGGGATTTCTTCGTATAGTATATTTTCAATTTCAATTATCCATTTCTGAAAAATCAGCGGTTCTGCAAGGTCTGAAGCATCTTCATGTCCCCAATCCTCTAAAAGGTCCAATGCTTTTTTTTCGTTTTCCGTTAACGCTTCTTCTGCAATCAGCTCTGAAAATGCACCTGCAAATTCACGTGCTTGCAGATTTACTTCATCCATTTGCAGCTCCTGCATCATTTCAATTGTTAATTCATCACGCTCTTCAAGGACTTCTGCAATGCGCTCATATCGATAAGGCTGTGCCCAAACATGGCTGATATGGTAGGGATAATCGTCACCCACTACTTTGTTATTAGCCGTTGCTATATAGCCCTTTTCTGGATTTATCACAAACGGAAGTTTATCAAAAGGAATATATTCCGTCAATTCATCGTCACGATCCCAGCCCCGCATCGGTAATAGTGCATCTTTAGCATTTTCATAGATGGGAATATTTCCATTCGCCTTATATGCGATTGTTCCATCTTTTCCGGCAAAAACAAAGTTCTGTGCAGGTGCAAGGAATTTCTCCAATCCTGTTTCGAATTCTTCCCAATTGCTTGCTTTATTCATTTCTAAAATCGCTTCCAGTTCTGTTGTCGGCTCCAATGCCGTCCACCTTAGCGAAAATGCGCTATTTGTTCCACTTTCCTCAGCAAATTCCGAAACAATTGGACCATGCCGCGTAACAACTACCTGATAGTCAACCGTACCCTCGTCCTTTACAATAATCGGTTCATCAATAATCTCTGCTTCTTCCCAATCATCCTCAAATAAAAATTCATGCGGATTCTCGGGATTTTTTTCTTCCAGGTAAAGCTGCTGCACATCTGGTCCAGTATTTGTCACACCCCAAGCAATATTTTCGTTATGACCTAAAATAATTCCTGGAACACCGGCAAAAATAACACCACTCACATTTATATCAGCTGCTTTTAAATGCATTTGCAGCCAAATCGACGGGGTTGCTAATCCGAGATGTGGATCATTTGCAAGCAGCGGCTGCCCGGAAACGGTTTTTTCACCACTTACAACCCAATTATTACTTCCATTAAATTCATGTGGAATAACGGCATGCTCGAAACTTTTCGCAATATCTATCTCTCCTTCATCAATAATAGTTGGACGATTCTCAGGGTAGGCAGGAAAAAGCTCGTATGCCTTGTCTTCTTCAAATGTATTCAATAAATAATAGTTAAAGGCCTGTCTTTCCCAATGTCCTCCAAGATCAAAAGCCATGAATTTACCGATTGTTAAAGAATCAATTGGTGTCCATTCCTCTGGCTCTATCCCCATTAACTTAAATTCTATTGGAAGACGGTTTGCATTTTTAGCATCAGAAATATAAGCATTCACTCCGGCTGCAAACCATTCGAGCACTTGTTTGCTCTCTTCTGTGTAAATTTCATAGGAAGCTTCAGCTGCTCTTCTCAAGCCAAGCGTGCGAAAATACTTATCCTGGTTAATCGCTGACGCCCCTACTACTTCACTCAAAGTACCTGAAGCCTGCCTCCGTGACAGTTCCATTTGAAACATACGATGCTGGGCTTGTACATAGCCTTGCGCAATATATAAATCCTGCTCACTATCTGCGTGAATATGTGGCACCCCGTTTTCGTCTGTTATGACTGTAACTTCTTTATTTAAAGATGAAAGTTCAATTGTTCCGTCCACCTGCTCAACCGAACGATTTACATACCAATTTACAAAAAATAATAAAGCTAAAAGCAGCAAAAAAGTTATACCAATCGTAATGAATAACGTTTTTCTAAATTTAAAGCGTTTCTTGCTGCTTTCCATTTGAATATCCTCATGCACGAACAAACTCCCCCTTGACTTCTTTTATACTTTAATTCTACAAATCGTTTTAAATCCCTTTATTTTGGGACATAGAGTCTCCTGGGAGGTGTTATATTCCAATAATAAAACGAATAATTAAAGTAAAGAACGGAGGGGGAAATTGTACTTAAGTATGTTGCCTTTTAACCGTATCGTTCAGCGTTATCTGACTAATACTTTTTATCCTATTTCTTATTATTTCTATAAAGCAGGAGACAGCTGGAACAGAACTCCCCCCTCTGTTCCATGTCCTTATTTAAAAATTGCATTTGGCAGGAATGCGGATACAAGCCAGTTTGGTGCATCGACAATTTCATTAATTCTTAAGTCAACTGCAAGGCTGCATAGCATATATGCCTCTTCTGCCTTCATTCCATATGTGTCAATCAGATGCTCAATCATATAGCTTATTGCTTTTCTTGAAGCCTCTGTCAAATCTGGCCCAAATCCAGTAGTTACATAATAGCCTCTGCTATCCGCTTCCAGTGTTGGCGGTCCTGGCAATTCATAACGGGGTTCCGCAATCGTCCTCCCTTTATGAAGCTTAAAACGTACTGTCGTCTCCATCGATGCTTCAATCGCTGTTCCACAAACTTCCCCGTCTCCTTGTGCAGCATGTGTATCACCAATCGAAAATAATGCACCATCCACAAATACCGGCAAATATAGTTTCGTTCCACGGGTTAAATGCCTGATATCCATATTCCCGCCGTTTTGTCTTGGCGGCACAACACTGAAATTTCCTTCCTCAGGAAGTGCTACCCCGATTGTCCCTGGGAATGGTTTAATAAAAAGGTCTATCCCATGCAAAAATTCAGTGGTATTTTCATTTGTTAAGTCAAAAATTTTTAATGATGGCTCATTAAACTTGTCAGCTAAAAGTCCGAACCCGGGAATAATTCCTGTCCATCCCCAGTCCAGCTGTCTAAAGTTTATCATTTCGACTTCAAGTGTATCCCCTGGTTCAGCACCTTTAATATATATTGGCCCAGCCACTGGATTTACTTTTGAAAAATCCAATAAAGCCAGATTCTCACTTGTCGACTTTTTTGTAAACTGCCCACCAGAAGCTTCCGATATTTCAAAAGTGATTGTCTGTCCAGAATCCGCCTCCGCAATAGGCTTGATATCCTTGTCCCATCCAATATGCGAATGGGAATGAAAATCATGAATTGTCATATGTGTATGTTTATGCCAACGAATCCCCAACTGCCTCACTCCTTTAAACCATTTAACTGAATAATAGCATATTTTAGAAGGTTTATGGTACTCTTATAGAAAGAATCTGGATACCCACTTTTCTATTCTTTCCAGCTGCGGTAGAATACAAGATAACTACTTAGAAATGAGGTATGCTATGTATTTGGATAATGATTTGGTGATCCGCCCGATTAGCAAGAAAGATCTGCCACGTCTATGGGAACTGATTTATAAAGAGGAAACACCAGAGTGGAAAAAGTGGGATGCACCATATTTTACACATCAAGCAATGCGGTATGAAGATTTTACACTGAAAGCGAATAACTGGATTAATGCAGATGATATGTGGACGATTACTGTAGACGGTGAAATCTGTGGTACAGTTTCCTATTACTTTGAAGACGCTCAAAAATATTGGCTGGAAATGGGCATTATTCTCCACGAACCAAAGAATTGGTCCCAAGGTCTGGGCACACGGGCGCTGCGTCTATGGACTGCACATATTTTTAATCAGTTGCCCGTTATCCGTGCCGGTCTTACAACATGGTCTGGCAATAAACGAATGATCCGCGTTGCTGAAAAGCTCGGCATGCAAATGGAAGGCCGCATCCGCAAGGTAAGATATTATGAGGGGGTATATTACGACTCAATCCGTATGGGTATTTTACGTGAAGAATGGTTAAACATGAATAATAGCGGTAATTAAACAGTCCGCTTTAACAATCGAAAGACAAAAAAGGATTTACATATATTAAGAGAAATAAATTAAATAAAATCCGAACGATACTTTAAATTCGTTCGGATTTTATTTAGACTTCCATCACTTTAATCCAGCATGTCATTAGCTTGGTTTCTTTTCCAATTCATTACGCAGCAGCAGATTGTAACTGCCATGAATGATTATCCAATTAAAAACTGGTTAGCATGAAAAGCTTTCTTTTCATTCCTATTCGTCTATTAATTGATTGGTATTTGTTATATTCTAATCCCATCTGATTTTTTAGAGTGCGTCTTTGATAATTTTCTTATAATGCAGGACAGATAAGACTGCAAAGATAGAATAAAGCATGGTATAAAATATCATGATAATAATCATCGGTGTCCACAGCTCTGTCCCAAATAAGAACCAGCCGGATTTTACAGCAAAATAACCATGGCAAATACCAAGCAGTAATGGGATTCCAAAATTAAACATTTGCTTCACTTTAATGCCCCCGAGAATATCACTTCGTGTAAATCCAAGTTTTCGTAATATCGTATAGATGCCTTTTTCTTCTTCTCCTTCGTCCATCTGCTTGAAATACAAAATACAGCCTGATGTAATCAGTGAGGTTAATCCAAGAAAACCAACAATAAACATTATCAGTCCCTTTGATCTTTTTTCCTCGATTTTAAGCTCATACTGTGATTCATATCCTGCCCATTTTGCTAAATCTAATTTATTGAAAACTGCATTTGCATTCTCCACGTCACTATTTTCAACAATATCAATACCAACAGAAACTGAAAACATCCAATCTGGCAGCGGTTCAAATATTTCAGCCATGTTTCCATATGCTTCCGCATCTACTGCCAAAACTGGAAAACCTCCGTACGTCACACGCCGCGGCAAGATCGTTTCATCTTTAAGACCAATAAAATTGAGCTCAAAGGAAGCTTCTTCATCATATAAAGTAAGTGGTCCCTTTTTAAAGGTATACATATTTCCTAATGAAGCACTGTCATTAACAAAGACAGCTTCCTGAGGAGCAAGATCAATGGTTTTCAGAAATGAATCTGGAATAATCATCAATTGGGAAACCAACGTTTCCTCGCCTTTATCAGCTATCTCCGTATTCTCAATAATTTGCTCCAAATCTGCTTGAACACTAGCTAATTCGATGTTTGTATCCTCATAATCAATCCCAAGCTCATCCAGTCCGGCCATGAACTCTGCTGCATGCGAACTATTTGGGATTGAAAAGTCATACACAACATTTTCATTGACCTGTTTCTCTATTGTATAGTAGGAGATAAATGATAAGGAAAGCAGACCGATTGCTAAAGCCGAAACAGTCGTAATCACCGTCAACAGCAATGAATTCGACTTCATACGGAACATAATCGATGAAAGTGACAGCACCTTATTAATAGAAAGATAACCAGCACTCTGCTTTCGTATGAGATTAAATAAGAAACTGATTGATCCTTTATAAAATAGATATGTGCCAATAATAACAGCGGCCAAAATCGCCAGCATAAATAGCAGCATATAACTTAATTGATAAAAACTCTCATCAAAAAGCTTTGTAGACAAATAGTAGCCAGCTGCAATCAGCACTAAACCGAATACACCAAGAATCATTTCAAAGACAGATACTTTAAGCTTCTTTCCTTCCGAGGTAGAAGTTGCATGGAATAGAGATAAAATTCGCTGCCTTTTAATATAGATTGCATTCAATACCATGATAACAATATACGTTGCTGCAAACATGATAACCGTTTGAAACAGTGCATCAGTTGAAAATTGCAGCTTAGCAACTTCTTCCATACCCATCATTTTAAGCAGCAGCATCATGAAAAGCTTTGAAGACATAAATCCGAGAAAAATTCCGGCTAATAAAGAGCCAAAATAAAGTAATATATTTTCAATACTTATCAGTTTGAATATTTCCCATTTCTTCATGCCTACAAGCTGATAAAGTCCAATCTCTTTCCCGCGCCGCTTTATAAATAAATTATTCGCATAGATCAGAAAGACAATGACAATAATAATCAGCAATATCGAAGCGGCACGCATACTTGCTTCAGCCTTAATCGATCCAGTTACTTCATTCATCGCTGGGTCAGACTGCAGCGTCACGAAGGAAAAATACAAAGTAACATTAAAAATCAGCGCAAATACATATAAATAGTAATTTCGGATATTCTTTCTTAAATTCCGCCAAATCAATTGCTTAAAACTCATGCTGCACCCCGCCAAGCACACCTTGTGTTTTAATAATATCCTGGAAAAACGCTTGTCTGCTTTCGTCTCCCTTATTCAATTGTGTAAAAATCTGACCATCCTTAATAAAAACAACACGGCTGCAATAGCTCGCAGCGAGCGGATCATGTGTAACTACTACGATTGTGCTTGCCAGCTTTTTATTCAAATCACTTAATTTATTCAACAAGTCAGAGGCAGTTTTTGAATCCAATGCTCCTGTTGGTTCATCGGCAAAAATAATGCTTGGATTATGGATAAACGCACGTGCCGCAGAAGCTCTCTGCTTTTGTCCTCCAGAAATTTCATTTGGATATTTATTTTGCACATCGAAAATACCAAGCTCCTTCGCTACCATTTCAAATTGCTGCTGTGCTTCCTTCTTTGGAGTTTTTTTCACAGTCAGGGGAAGCATAATATTTTCTTTTACAGTCAACGTATCAAGCAAATGATATTCCTGAAAAATAAAGCCCAGATGGTGTTTACGAAACTCTGCCAGCTCTGTATCCCTCATATGCGTAAAGTCCTTGCCATCAATCTGAATTGTGCCCTTACTAACACGATCAATGGAGGATAGCACATTTAATAATGTTGTTTTTCCGGATCCAGAGGAACCCATAATACCAACAAATTCACCCTTATCAACGTTAATATCAATCCCTTTTAATACTTCTTGACGATTAAGTTTATTTCCATATATTTTCTGTATTTTTTTAGCGACTAATAAACTCATCTTGCTCACTCCTTTTCTCTAACTCCAGTTTAAAAGAAATTTCAATCTGTATCCTGCGATTCTCCGAACAAAACGAGAAAGCATGTGACAAATTCGTCACACGCCTGTAATTTTTAATAAATTATTCTCTTTTGCAAAGCAGAGTCTGAAGCTGCTTCCCTCTCCCACGGCAGAAGTAACAGCAATTTCAATTTTCAGTGCTTCTGCAGCTTTTTCAGCTAAATAAAGCCCCATCCCTGTTGCTGCAGTATTTTGATGATTCTTTGTCGCTGTAAATCCTTTTTCAAAAATTCGCGGCAGGTCGCTTTTTTCAATGCCTCTGCCTTGGTCCTTGATTTCCAAATAGACATGTTCGTTTTCTTTAAAACTGCGGATGCAAATCTCACTTTTTTCACTGTATTTCACTGCGTTAGTCAGAAGCTGACGAAGGATAAAGCTGAACCATTTTGCATCTGTTAAAACTTCTTGCTCCTCCAGTTCGATATCAAAACCAATGCCCTTCTGAAAACACCATGATTTTAACTCTTTAATTTCACTATAAAGCAGTGGTGCAATTTCCCGCTTTTCAATATAGACATCATTTTCGATAACTGCAATTCGCTTTTGATGGAGCTGCTGATCAAGTAAATGATGAATCCGCAGCCACTCGTACATCATTTTTCCGCTTAATTCCACATCTTCGATTCGGTCGATCATCAGCTGCATTGTAGTAAGTGGCGTTTTGACCTCATGAATCCATGATAAAATATCATCTTTTTCCTGTTCCAGACTCGTATACTGAATATTCGTTTCTTGCAAAAAATATAATTGCTGCTCCCTCAATGCCTTAAAAAAGATTTCTTCCGATGGTAACTTTGCTTCGTTTAATGAAGTGATTTCCAAACTCGGATGCCATTCCTTTAACTCTTTAAGAAATGCTGTTTCCTGCTGATAGCGGATAGTTAGAAAAGCAATAAAAAGAATGAAAAATAATAGAGCAATATATAAAATAGAGGTAAATTGGAGTGCAACGTCTAGGTAGCCAATGAGAAGCAGGAGCACTTCGATGGTGAAGATAAATAAAATCCATGCTCGTTTTTCTTTCAGATAAGCTTTAACCATGGTTTGGCTCCTCCTTTGCCATATAGCCCCTTCCTACTTTGGTCTCAATGAAACCGCCAAGTCCGATTTCTTCAAGTCTTTTCCTTAAACGGTTTACATTAACTGTCAATGTGTTGTCACTGACAAAGCGTTCATCATCCCAGAGACTGCGTATTAATTCCTCACGTTTTACAATACTATTTTTCTGGTCAACCAGGACATTTAAAATGAACATTTCATTTTTCGTAAGTTCGATTGTTTTCCCAGCTTGTTCAACCGTATTTTTAAAGTAATTAATTGTTGCACCATTCCAGGTTTGTATTTTCGTTTCTTGTTTCGAGTTATAATTGTACGTCCGTCGTAAAATCGCCTGGATTTTTGCAATCAGTACATCAAAGTGAAATGGCTTTTGAATAAAGTCATCTGCACCAAGCTGCATGGACATGACCATGTCAGTAGGATGGTCACGAGATGACAGAAAAATAATTGGCAAATTGGAGTGGGAGCGGATCATACGGCACCAATGAAAACCATCATAACGCGGCAGCTGGATATCAATAATAACCAAGTCAGGGTTCACCACCGCGAACTTCTCCATAACCTGATCAAAATCAGTGATGCCAAACACCTCATAATCCCACTGTGACAAGCGTTCCTCTATTTCTCTAAACAGCGTAGCATCATCTTCAATCAACAGTACTTTAAACATTCTCTCACCCCACTCCCTAATTTTCATGGATAGAAAATAAGTGAAACAGCAGTCACAGATTGTGCCATTTCAAATAATGCTCCCATTTTAATCTTCCGTTAACATTTCAAAGCCTTCGATTACCGTGTTTTCTTCCAGTTCGATAACAAGGCACAGCTTGCCGTTGATGCGCATTTGGCGGACATAGCGAAGTTCTTGCGGGCTTAGCTTGAGATCTGCAACTTTTGTTTGAACCTTAATCGATTTAGAGTTATACTTTGGCATCACATTATTCGCTTTTAATTCAAAATGCTCATCATCAATTACCTTTTTAAAAGCAGCTTCCACTTTTTCTGTTTCTACATCCTCGACTCCGCTGGACTTCAATACTGTCTCAACATCACGGTAATCCAGCTTTGGTGTGTCCTCAGGATCCGTTTCTTCAATCACCCGCTGAATCTCCTCATACACATTTGCAAGTGTTTCCGTTGAAAGCTGTTCACCTGCAACATCTTTCACTATTTCCTCAAAGACAATCTTGTCCTCTTCTGCAGTCATAATTTCCTCTGCATTCAGCACATCCTCAATAAATGAAAAATCAAGTTCCTTCGACTTTCCTGCAGAATAAAGGATATGATTCACATCTGCAGCGCCTTCTGAGAAACACGGAAAAAGAAATCCGCTTAATGGGGAATTCAGATCAATGATTGGATCTACAACAAAATTATATTTAAATTCTTTTTCTACATAGTCAAATAATAATTCCTTTTTTGGATCCTGTGTCGTATTAATTGTACACATAATAAATGAATGGGAATAAACCTTGTCCCGATCACTCTCTTCCGTTTCTTCACTGATTGGCTTCACCGTTTTTAAATATTCGCCACGGATAAAAGTAACAACAATATCCTGTTCATACTGCTTCACAGAAAGCATCTTTTCCACTATTTCCAGCATACGGTTATTCCAATCTTCTGGATCATTGCTGAGCATTGCCTGGTGCAAAATAAGCTGACTGCTATTTTCTGCATCTGGAGCAAACCTCATTTCAAATAATTTCTGATCAAGCTGTCCAGCCAGAACCTTCTTAAAGTTATTCATAAAAAGCTCTTGTTGTTCTTTTTCCAGCATTTCGAAAGGAGTACTCACCTGATGATAGATTTCACTGGATTCTTTCATTATATATACATTAAAAATCTCACTAATTTTCAATAGATCATTTTCAACCTTTAATTGCCTGCGAAAACTCGCAATATCTTTTTTATTCACGTAAACACTCCTTAAAAATTCTTCACTTATACATTATAGCTGAATTAGCAGGTGGAATTAAGCCAGAAATTATAATTCTTTCAAACAGGGGAAAGTTAATAGCTGAAATTAGTGGGTATAGTGCATTATAATCAACTTTTAAATAGAGAGGAGCTGATCATTTGTCAATTAAACTTAAACGTATCTATGAGGAACCCGCTAAAAGTGATGGAACTCGAATTCTTGTCGACCGGCTCTGGCCGCGGGGCATCTCAAAAGAAAAAGCCAAGCTCGATCACTGGCTTAAAGAACTTGGTCCAACAAACGACCTGCGAAAATCATTTCATAGCGGAGACCTGTCCTTTAATCAATTTAAAGAAAAGTATACAGAAGAGTTGAATTCCGGTGAACAACGAGAAGTTCTTGAGATTTTAAAGAAAATTGCAAAGGAAGAAGTTGAAATTACATTACTATTTGCAGCTAAAGATGAAAATGAAAACCAAGCTGTTATCCTTAAAGAATTTCTTTAGGTAAAAAGACGGATGCTATAAGGTTAAATTCGGACTTTCGATTTTTACGTTAAATTACTTTCATATTATTTAATTTAGGTATATGATTAAAAAGAACTAATTTCGAAAAGGGGTATTAAAATGAATTTAAAAAATATTACAGTAGCAGGCAGTGGTGTCCTTGGAAGCCAAATCGCTTTCCAAACAGCATATAATGGTTTTAATGTAAATGTCTATGATATTAATGATGAGGCAATCAATAAGGCTAAGGAACGATTTTCTGCTTTTAAAGAAATTTATAAGCGAGATATGAATGCAACTGATCAACAAATAGAAGATGCGTACAGCCGTATCGCATATTACACTGATTTACAAGAAGCTGTTAAAGAAGCTGACCTTGTAATTGAAGCTGTTCCTGAAACTACGGAAATTAAAACAGCATTCTATGAAAAACTGGCAAGTGTTGCACCAGAAAAAACAATTTTCGCTTCTAACTCATCAACATTACTGCCAAGTCAATTTGCTGAAGTAACTGGACGCCCAGAAAAGTACCTTCACTTGCATTTTGCAAATGAAATTTGGAGAAATAATACTGCTGAGGTAATGGGACATCCGGGAACAGATACAGAAGTTTTTAACACAATTGTTGCTTTCTCTGAAGCTATCGGCATGGTTGCACTGCCTGTATATAAGGAGCAGCCTGGTTATGTTTTAAACTCTTTGCTTGTTCCACTTTTAACTGCAGCAGAAAATCTGTTAGTAAATGAAGTTGCAACACATGAAACAATTGACAAAGCATGGATGCTAGGTACTGGCGCACCGAAAGGGCCATTCGCAATGCTTGATATTATTGGCATTAACACACCATACTACCTATCATTAGCAAAAGCACAAGCTGGAGACAAAGATGCAGCTAAAGTTGCGAAATATCTAAAAGAGGAATTCTTAGATAAAGGTAAAATGGGTAAGCAAAATGGAAAAGGCTTCTATAATTATCCTAATCCAGCATTTGAAGACAAAGATTTCCTAAAATAAACGGAATTGAAAAAGGTAGGGGCAGGCTAATCAGCTGCCCCTTTTTGGGATGGTTAATAACTTTTGGCGCGATTCCCAAATAATGCCGTCAATGCCATGATAACGATAACTAATGCAAAAATAATTACGATAATCGTGCCAATAATTAATAGAACTGTGGCTAGTTCTGCCGGCATAATAGTAACAGCGAAAGTCAGGCCAATCAATGCAAACCCTGCTAAAATTGCTGCAAAGTATAATCGCAGATTCATTTCCATGCCTCCTTTCCTTATTAGCTTATGAAAATAGGACAGGAAACGACTATGTACTTGTATGCGGATACTTGCCAAGTTTTAAATGGTAAATGGCCATGCAGCCCCTTCCTGTTGTTTCCTGACCTTCCCGCTCATAATAATGACGCTAAGACAAAAGAAATTTAATATATTAAAAACCGAACGATACCTTCGTTCGGTTTTTATATAGAGTGCAGATTAATTTAGTTCAGAATAACTTTTCCTCTGGAGATACCAGAAAGACAATATAAAACTGGATTTCTAAAAACTTTCTTTGATAATTTTTCCATATGCCTGAAGAAATCAGGATTGTTTTTAACGGGTGATGAGAACCTTTCTCTAAGCGACTGGGAGCAGGATTAGTGCTGGAACAGTCTATAAGAACTTCCCTATAAGACAGTACCAGCCGGAAAAGTAGTGAAATAGTCTATTAGAATCTCTCTATAAGACAGGATCAGCCGGAAAAGTAGTGAAACAGTCTATTAGAATCTCTCTATAAGACAGTGTCAACTAGATAAGTGGTCAAACTGTCTATGAGAACGACAGCTGTCCAGAAAAACAGAGTTACTCTGAATTAAAAATATCAGCAGTTTATATCAACTATTAAAAGTTAACTTGAAATGCTTTCTATTTTATAATGTTCGGCATTAGTTATGTCTCAGTCTCATTATGCGTTTTGTTCTTTTCTCTGCAGAAGTACTGCTACGATAACAATGATTCCTTTGAAAGCTTCTCTCAGAAATGGCGGCACTCCGAACAAGTTTAACAGGTTGTTCATGACGGCAATGATCAGCATGCCATATACGGTTCCCAGTATAAAGCCGCGCCCGCCGAGCATATTGGTTCTATCCTTTTCATAAATCGAAAAGTTAGTTTTTAATCAAATAATCAAGGTCATTCCCTATGTTCGACGAAAAGGTCTATTGCCTTTTCTATATCTGCTTGATAGTCAAGTTCGTTTAACGATTCACCGATGAGACGCACTGCTCTTTTCAAATCTTGTTCCGCTGTATTCCCCATATGGCCAATACGGAGAGCTTTTCCAGCCAGATGTGCAAGCGCACCTGCCACCACAACACCTTTTTCTGCAAGTTTGGAACGAAATGCAGCATCATTGATTCCTTCTGGATATTGGAAACAAGTAAGTGTTGTTGCTGCAACATCCGCTTCAGCAAGCGGCATCATACCATAAGAAGCTATTGCTGCACGTATTCCCCGTGCATATGCTTGATGACGTTTATAGCGCGCTTCCAGACCTTCTTTATGTACAAGCTCTATTGCATGATTAAAACCATAAATTAAATTGACTGGAGGTGTTGCAAAATATCTCGAAGGGTCTTCCATGATTGGCAGCCAGTTATAGATATCAGCATAATATGCCGGCACTTGGCCAAGCTCTTTCCGGACCTTCATCGCACTTTGATTAAATGCAATGATTGCGAGTCCTGGTGGAACACCAAATGCTTTTTGCGATCCAGTCAGAACGATATCAATTTTATAAGAGTCATCACCATACGTTTTACTCATATCTTCTTCCATTGCTGCTGTTGCACAAACTCCATCAACAATGACCAGCGCACCGTATTTTTTTATAACAGGAACTAATTCATCAAGATTTGCTGCGACACCAGTTGATGTATCAGCATGGGTTATCGTTACTGCTTTATAGGTGTCCGCGGCTAATTTTGCTTCAACCTCTGCTGCAGAGACCTGCTTTCCCCAATCTGCTTGAATAACATCAATTTCAATTCCAAATGCTGCACCAAGCTTTATAAAACGGTCCCCAAAATAGCCGTGGCTTATAATGATTATTTTCTCTCCCCTGCCAACTGTATTTACAAGCGCCATTTCCATTGCGAGTGTACCTGAACCAGAAACGAGGAATACCTCACCATCTGTCTTGAAAAACTCTTTTGTTCGTTCAATCGCATTTTTAAATATTTTTACAAAACGCGGATCAGTATGATTCATCGTTGGCTGGCTGATTGCCTCCTGGATTGAACCAATTACTGGCGTTGGACCAGGAACTAATAGTAATTCTTTCTCATCCACAGAATAACCCCCCTTATTTTAACTTCATTTTTAATAATATGTTCATTATAGCATTAATCATTTTTCGCACAAAAGGCGCAGATTCAACTTTACTATAGATTCTCTAAAGGAAAAAGAGCAAAATGCTTATCTCTTAAAAACTGATAAACCAAACTTCAAGTAACTTAAACTGGGTTATGGAATAATATCTTAAATGCGATATATTAGAAAAGGGCTGGGACATAACTAATACCACCCAATTAAAAGATGAACATTAGAGAATAGAAAGCTCTTCATGTTAACTTTTTATAATGGGGCTCATAATTCATAATTGATACGAAGTGCTGATAATCTTAATTCAGAATTACACTATTTTTTTCTGGACAGCTGGCGTTCTCATAGACAGTTTCTCCGCTTATTTTGCTAGTACTGTCTTATAGAGAGGTTCTAATAGACAGTTTCCCCGCTTATCTTGCTGGTACTGTCTTATAGAGAGGTTCTAATAGACAGTTTCCCCGCTTATCTTGCTGGTACTGTCTTATAGAAAGATTCTAATAGACTGCTTCACAGCTTATCTTGCTGGTACTGTCTTATAGAGAGGTTCTAATAGACAGTTTCTCCACTTATCTTGCTCCCACAGGCTTAGAGAAGTGTTCTTATCTTCCGTTAAAGAATAATCCTGATTTCTTCGGGCAGAAAGAATACTTGTCAAAGAGAGTTTTTCGAAATCCAGTTTTATATTGACTACGTGCAACCTTATTAATAACGATTTTTCAAATTTCCTGTATCTCTAGGGAGAAAGTTATTCCGAATTAAAGTAGTCAGAACTTAATTTTAAAAAAATCCGAACGAAAGTAAGGTTTCGTTCGGATTTAAATAAATTATATTTCTTTTGTCTCAGGCTTGTTTAATTATTCAAACCCTCCGATGGAGAGGTATTTTGTTTCAAGATAAGGTTCGATGCCTTCTATGCCGCCTTCACGTCCAATTCCGCTTTCCTTCATGCCACCGAATGGGGCGTGCGCTGCTGAAGGGCCGCCATCATTCCAGCCGACCACTCCAAAATCAAGATGCTCATGCAAGTAATTACCTGTACGATAATCATTTGTAAAGAAGTATGCTGCTAAACCAAATGGTGTATTATTAGCGATTTCGATAGCTTCTTCAATTGTGTCGAATACAGTAATTGGCAGAACAGGTCCAAAAGTTTCCTCTTGCATAATCACCATATCACTCGTAACATTCTTCAAAACTGTTGGATGAATAAAATAATAGCCTTTGTCATCATCTTTATTAAATTCATTTCCTAACAACACATCTGCACCCTTTTCAATTGCGTCATCGATTTGGCTGACTACTTTCTCAAAACCATCTCCATTAATGACTGGACCAACTTGCGTACCTTTATCTAACCCATTGCCTACCTTTAATTTTGCTGCTTCTTTTACAAGTTTTTCAGCAAACTCATCTACAACTTCCTTCGCAACCAACACGCGATTAGCACAAATACAAGTTTGACCAGCATTTCGGAATTTGGATGTCATCGTTTGCGTAACAGCAAAATCTAAATCAGCATCTTTTGCTACAATTAACGGGGCATGCCCGCCTAATTCCATCGAAACGTGTTTTACGGTATCTGCACTGTCTTGAATCAGATGTTTCCCAACGGGTGTAGACCCTGTAAATGTAATTTTACGGATGCGCGGACTGCCAGTAAAAATTTCCCCAACTTTACGGCCTGATGCATTAACATACTGTACAGCATCTTCAGGAATGCCTGCTTCATGCGCCAATTCAATAAACTTCATTGTCGTCAGTGGAGTTTCAACTGCTGGTTTCACAATAAAAGTACAGCCAGCAGCGAGTGCCGGAGCTGCCTTTCTTGTCATCATTGCTGCTGGGAAATTCCATGGTGTAATTGCTGCAACAACTCCAACCGGCTGACGTGTAACGATTATACGTTTTGACTCGGTATTTGCAGGTATTGTGCGCCCATAAATTCGTTTTGCTTCCTCTGCAAACCAGTCAATATAACTTGTTGCATAATCGACTTCACCGAGTGACTCTTTTAGTGGCTTTCCACTTTCTAATGTCATCACTTTAGCAATATCTTCTTTCTGTTCCTGAATTTTATCGGACCATTTTTTCAGTAACCTTGCCCGTTCATGCGCATTGACTTTCTTCCAGCTTTGAAAACCTGCAGCTACCTTTTCAATTCTTGCCTCAATTTCCTCCGTAGAATGAGCCGCAACTTCCTCAACAATCTCCCCAGTTGCTGGATTTGTTACTTTGATTCTGTCAGCCATTATATCTATTCTCCTTTCAACTTAGCGGGACAATCAAGGGTAACCCCTCTGTCCCATTTCAAATGCTTGTTTTAGCATGGCAAGGCCCTTTTCAAGTTCTTCTTTCGTTGTGACGAGAGGTGCCGCGAAAAACGAATGACATTTCCACTAAGACCCGCTGATAGCAATAAAAGCCCATTTGCGTTGGCATATTGTACAATCTCCATTGCCTTTAGTTTATTTGGTGCCTTTCCCCTTCGATTATGGACTATTTCCACCGCAACCATTGAACCGAGCCTGCGAATTTCTCCTGCAAAGGTATATCTTCCCTGTAATTCCTTTAATTTAACTTCTATATTTTCTCCAATTACTTCAGATTTCCTGAAGGAGATTCTCTTCTTCAAGAATATCAATTACAGCTAAAGCTGCAATACAAGCGACCTGATTTCCGGCCCAGGTCCCACCAGCTAACCTGGTTCAGGGGAAATCGGGCGTTTTTTATTAGAAGAAATCCAGCTGAGCACAGGAAATATCCAACTTGTCATCGGCTTTGCAAATATTAAAACGGAAGAAATTCCAGATGCAGGCAGAAGGCTGTATCGCGTTCTATTTGTATAGGCGGATAGCAGTATACAACTCCAAATTGCCTGATTGGGACAATCAGGACCTGGCCAATTTATTGTCCCGGTTCACCACTTAGGTAGGCTGTTTTTCCGAGCTGATCTCCAACCCATGTTTCGCCATCTTCCCAGTGCTCTTTTTTCCAAATCGGTACAATTTGTTTTATTCTTTCAATAATATATTCATTTGCTTCATAGGCTGCTTTTCGATGTGGCGATGAAACAACAATGACAACCGCAGCATCGGTTATACCTAGACGGCCAATCCGATGTGTAACTGCAGCAACAGTATCTGGCCATTTAACCCGGACTTCCTCACCGATTTCAGCAAGCTTTTTCACTGCCATAGGTTTATATGCCTGATATTCGAGGAATAAAGTTTTCCTGCCATGCGTCCATTCACGAACAGTCCCAATGAATGTTGTAATGGCACCTGCTTCTCTCCGCGTTACTTTAGCAATCATTTCTTCAACATCGATTGGCTCTTCAATGATTTGAAACATTTCCTCTCTCACTGTCCTGTCTCCTCCCTCTTGTAGCCCATATCTAACCAAGCAGAGCTTCCATGCTGATCCTCAAGAAAAATCACGCTCACTTCCATCCCTCTTTCATATATGCTTGATCCACCTGGAAGCATAATTAGAATATCTGAACCAGCAAGCGAGGTGACAATGTTTGGTTTATCTAAACCAACTGGCATAGCTATGCCTTTTCCATCCCTATATTGTAAATTTCCACGTACAAATCGATCAAATGGATTTGGCCGAGTAAAAGGAGCACCCAGCTGAACTATTTCCGTTCTTAAATAGGGCTGCTTCGTATGTAAAAGCGTACGGATAATTGGTCTCGCATATAATTCAAAACCTACATAACAAGATGATGGATTACCGGAAAGACCAAAAAATAATTTCCCATTAATTGATGCCACTGTCGTCACACTGCCTGGGCGCATACGAATTTTATTAAACAGCACTTCGGCATTTAACTTTTCTAAAATTGCTGGAATATAATCATAATCACCAACAGACACCCCGCCAGTCGTCAGCAAAATATCGACTTTTTCTAAAGCTTCTACAACCTGGTTATAACATAGGGTGAAGTCGTCCTCCAATTGTCCGAGTGAAAGCGGGATACCGCCAGCCCTTTCAATTTGTCCAATAAGCATATAGGAATTACTGTCTCTGATTTTCCCTTGCTCGAGTGGTGCATCAACTTCTAATAATTCACTTCCTGTCGAGATAATCCCTACTTTCGGTTTCCTGCTGACAGGAACTTCTTTATAGCCAAAGGTTGCGAGCAATGCCATGATTCCCGGATTAATAGATGTACCTTTTTCAACTAAAACCTCACCTTGTTTTGTATCTTCACCAGTCTGTGTGATATTCTCCATTTCTTTGAGCTGTTTTTCGAATTGGATGTATTTTTCTCCGGCAAGTATAACTTCTTCCACATCTTCAAGCATAATAACTGCATCACATCCTGCAGGGATCTGTGCTCCAGTCATAATCCTTACAGCTTCCCCTGCTTGGACATTTCCAGCATACACACTTCCAGCGCCAATTTCGCCAATTACTTTGAGCTGTATAGCTTTCACTTGAGATGATTCAACTGTATCTTTTGCTCGAATCGCAAAACCATCATATGGCGAACGGTCAAACGCAGGAACATGATGATCAGCAGCTAAATCTTCAGCAAGAAAAAATCCCAGACTTTCCTCGATTGGAATAGATACTTTTGAACCTGTTTGTGCGTAATGCATTACCCGGCTGATTGCCTCTTTAACCGGAATGGGTGTCCTGATTTCTACCATACATCCAGCTCCTTATCCAACAAGTTGATAATAAATCTTCTTTGCCTTCTCCAATGAATCTGTACCATGAATAAATGCACGGCCATCACGGAAAATAACAACACGGTAAGGGTCATAATCAAGTGAAAGCAGAAAATCATTTACATTTACTTTTCCCAGTCTTCCCAGCTGATGAGCGAGACTCTCCAATGCAACTTCACGATTTGCCCTGATTTGTACTGTGTTTCTGCCACAAAGCACTTCTGTCTTTGTTTGTGCTTCATAGCTTAAATATGGATAGGTTGGTAATGTGCCACAGGTAGGACATGCAGCCTTTTTCGCCTTGTCTACATTAATTTGCTGATAATGATTCGTCCACAGATCAAACATAACAAGCTTTGTCCGCAATGCTGCTTCATCTTCAACCAACAGCTTCAGCGCCTCTGTTGTTTGATGTGCAACAACCATTTGTACAGCTGATGCAATGATTCCCACTGAATCACAGGTTGCACCAGATATTGTTGTTGTATTTAACAGGCAATATAAACATGGCGATTCCCCTGGAAAAACAGTGAAGCTCATGCCCGTGCTTCCGACACAGGATCCAAATATCCAAGGAATATTATATTTATGAATTAAATCATTCATAATAAAACGAATATCGAAGTTATCAGTGGCATCGATTAGTAAATCAACGTCAGCAAGCAATGGTGCAAGCGTAATTCCAGTTACATCCATTACATGCGTTTCAATCTGTACATTGGAATTGATAGCTGCCAGTTTTTCTTTGGCTGCTATCACCTTTGGCACTTGATTATCCGCATCATGTTCATTAAAAAGCTGCTGCCGCTGCAAATTCGTATATTCTACATAATCTCTATCAATAATTGTCAGTTTTCCGATGCCAGCACGTACCAGATTATCTGCATTCGCTGTGCCCAAAGCTCCACATCCAAGTATCATGACGTGCTTTTCACTTATTTTCTTCTGACCCGCTACACCGATTGGTTTAAATAAAGACTGTCTTGCATATCGATCATTCATCGGAATTTGTCCTTTCTCTTAGAGGGTGTACATACTTATCTATTCAATTAACCGCCAATATAGGACATCTCAATCTTCTTCTTATTTTTCGCTGATATCTCTGTTCGTTCATCAGAATAACGATCGACGCGTTTTCCCCAAATATCTGCAATAGTATCTCTGATTCCCGCATCATCTGATTCTGAGCGAACGAGCTCTTTTAAATCAAAGCCGCTGCTGGCGAATAAACAGGTGTACAGCTTGCCATCTGCAGCAATTCTTGCACGTGTGCATGTTGAGCAGAATGATTCAGAGACCGAAGTAATAAATCCGACTTCCGTGTCTGTTCCTTTATAACGGTAACGCTTGGCTACTTCACCTAAATAATCCGGATCCACGGGTTCTATTTCAAAATGTGCCGACAGCATATCAACAATTTCTTTCTTACTTACAACCTTGCTGTAATCCCAGCCGTTTGTTGTGCCTACATCCATAAATTCAATATAACGCAGGGTAACGCCTTTATCTTTAAAGAACTTTGCCATTGGGACGATCTGATTTTCATTCATCCCTTTTTTCACAACCATATTTACTTTCACTTCCAACCCAACTTCAAGTGCCTTATCGATTCCTTTTAATACTCTGTCAGTACTGACTCCACTATCATTAATCGCCTGGAATAATTCATTATCAAGTGCATCTAAACTGACATTAATTCTCTTTAAGCCAGCAGCCTTGATTGCCTCCGCTTTATTAGGCAATAAAGAAGCATTTGTAGTTAAAGCAATATCCTCAAGCCCATTAATTGCGCTTAAATCTGCAATTAACTCAGGTAAATCCCGTCGCAGTAACGGTTCTCCTCCCGTGAGCCTTATTTTGTTTACTCCGAGTGAAACAAAGGCCTTCGCCAAACGCACAATTTCATCATTGCTTAATAGATGCTTTCTTGGTAAAAAAGCATAATCCTTGCCAAAAATCTCTTTTGGCATGCAATACGTACAGCGAAAATTGCAACGATCCGTTACAGATATACGTAAATCCTGTAAAGGTCTGCCAAACTTATCCGTTATTACTGTCACGGAATCCCTCTTTTCTATAACTTTATCTTAAATGGCATCGTATAATTTGCTTGTTTGATGCATAATTTACTGTCCATCTGTTTCCGAGAGTGAATTGCTTCAATTTTCTTTTTTATGAAATACTTTAGCTTCATTATAATCATTTGGTGTATCAATATCGAATATTATTCCTCGATCTCTCACATTAATTTTAAAATGTTCAGTAATTTCCTTCATTAAGAGTCTCGATCCCTGGTCTCCAGTTAATCTCTCAAAAACGATGGGAGACATGTTACCAAAAAATACTGGATGACCTTATTGTAAAAGCTGACTTCGTTTCTTGGATTTTTTTCTTGCCAGCCTGAAAGCTTTATCAACTGTTTCTTGTTTAATAAATGGCAAGTCTCCTAGAAAAATCATAACATGAATCGTAGACTCATTGAAACTCCTTATGCGAGTTTTAATCGTTCTATTCTCGCCTTCTCGGTAAAACTCATTCATAACCCAGTTGAACCAGGCATCATTTATCCTGCCTTTTTTATACTGGTGTAATTTATTTTTAATAAAAGAAAAGCCAGCCCTAACAGATTAATCTGGGGCCAGCTGACTTTATTTTTATTTACTTATAATATATGTTTCACCTAAAACCTCTTTTGTTTCAAAGGTATCTGCAGGTAATTCATTCTTTAGAAATGCAGCTAGTTCTGCTTGTTCTATATCATACATTACTTCAATTTCTTTTGAGAAAAGCAGTTTTTCTTTTTCCAGTAAACTCGATAATGCTGGTTGCTGTTTAGCAGCTGGTTCTTCTCCCAATATTTGTGTAAGTCCTTTTACATAATAATCAAACGGGCGTCCCCCAACAATTTTCACACCCTGATTATCTTCATTCACCATTATAATCGTTGGAAAACCTCGTGCTCCAAGGCTGCGTGTTCGTCCAAAGTCTTCGTTCAGTAAATCATGTCCTGCTTGTTCCTCTGCTTCTGCAACGATAGCTTCCCCGTCCAGCCCCATATGGCTCACAATATCTTTTAGGATTGCTTTCTCTCCAATATTTTCATTGAAAGCAAATAAAGCTTCTCTAGCTCTGCGTAAATATTCAAAGGCCTTTTCATCGCCGTGGTGCTTCTGAATAATTTTAAAAACACGGGATGAAGGGAAGGATGATTGTACAGGATGATCAATCATGAGTGAACCGTCAATGGGCATCCGCGAATGCTCGCCAACCTCTCTCCAGTGTCCCGCAACATCAGCAGGTTTAAAAATGCCGTTTGCCGGATCAATGGGACCATCATGCCACTTTTCCAGCAGGCCGCCCATCACTGTATGCAGATTAAAATAATGTCCATACTGCTCGATAAAACGGCGCAGCGTTGGTTCAATCGCCCAGCAATGCGAACATATTGGATCGGTTACATAATACACATCAATTGTTTTCTTCTTTTCGTTGAAATCAATAAACTCCATTTCTGTATCGCCTGCAGTACCACAGACACCTGTTTCCATATCACAAATAAGATTATTCTTGTTTTCCATTTATTTTACCCCCGTTTAAATTGAAAGTTGAGCCTTCTGCTTGCTTCATAATATAAGTTTAAATGATAATAGAATCAGTGCATACCAATAGTTTGATTGATATGTTGGATATGCAACACATCTCAAATAGTGTTGAAAAAATAGGAGGTGTCCTTACATGGCAGCATCCAAAACGGACCCAAGGATATTACGCACGCGCAAGTTAATAATGGATTCTTTTGTCGACCTTTCAGCCAAAAAAGAATTTCAGGATATTACGATTAAAGATATAACAACTGCAGCTATGATCAATCGCTCGACTTTCTACTACCATTTTGAGGATATTTTTGATTTGCTTGATAAAGCATTGACAGAGGTATTATTTATAAATCTGAGCATTGAGGAATATGAAGGGGCTTCATTGGACGAAACAACACTGATTCGCATATTTGAGGCCATTACTAACTTCCAAACTTCCTTGTCGAATCGCTGTCACCGCGGCTATGAAGAAACCATCGCTAGAATTATCCGTGATCAGCTTGAAGTGATTTTTAACAAAATATTATCAAGGCAGAAATCATCTCATCATATGGAAGCAATTAACCGTACAGCAACGATCCTTAGCTGGGGACTATATGGCGCATCCAAAGAATGGGGACGAGATACCGAAAGCTTATCTCCCGAGGCATTTATTAAACCCGCTATTCCTTATCTATTAGGGGGTACAGAGGGGCTCACTTCGACTTAAGACTGAAGAAATGTGCTTTCTCTGTTTTACCTTGCTTTACAGAGCCAACAATAGATTTCTTCAGATAGAGGAGGGCTTCCATGCGTGTTCATAATACAATTGAATCTTTTCTGCACTTATTTGAGAATGATTCCAATTTTAATTTAAACGAATATCATCAACGGACGCCTGATGTATTTCAGACATATTTTAATGGCTATTGCAAAAAAACAAATGATAAAATAATAAATGCTACTAAACGCTATTATGATGATCTGCCAAAGATTAAAATGGCAGGCAACTTGCTGCCGGATGTAATTGAAAAAGTCAGCAAAGGATGTGAGGCTTACTTTGGGTTTTCCATTGATGTCCCGATACATGTTTTTGTCGGTTTATATGCTTCAAATGCATTTGTAGACCATCATTCAGCAATTTACCTGGCAGTTGAAAAATTACATCCTGATCCGGCTCTTTTAGAGGTGATTCTCACGCATGAGATGGTTCATAGCTATCATAATCATTTATTGGATCGTGCTGGGATTGATTGGCTTTCCATTAATTGGGATGATGTACGTCATTCTGTTTACAGAGAGGGCATCGCAACTTACTTCTCCCAACTGATATCGCCTGGATATAAGGAGAGCATTTATTATTCCTATGATTATAGCGGAGATAAATGGCTGACGTTTTGCAAAAACAATACATTAGAAATTGCCCAAACCTTTTTAACCGATTTAGAAAATAAAGCAGATGGCTTGGAACAGGAATGGTTAAGATTATCAGGCGGCAAGCACTTTGGCTATACTCGACTTGGATATTTTCTTGGTACAGCATGTATCAGTGATCTATGTAACGCATTGTCAACTGCTGAGGTCCTCGCTTTACTTGCGAATAATGAAGCAGCAGCTGCTTTTGATGGTTGGATAGCTGAAGCAGCGAGAGATTGACTATTATTACCTCGATATTCAAGGACAAACCACGTGGATATCCCAAATAAAAGTTCTAGTTCACCATCGACTGAATATATTATTAAAAATGTAATCGCTTACTTTAATGTATTTTTCTAATCAGAGTGGTTGCGTTTAATAATAGGACAGCAGCTTCCTTGGCCTGTCCTTTTCAGAAGGGTGGTAAATATGAGCTTAACGAAGAAAATATTAATTGCACTTGTACTGGGTGTGATTGCTGGTATTATATTTACTTTTATCCCGGAGCGTATCTTTTCACCGCTTGATACGTATGTACTGACACCCGTTGGACAAATTTTTATCAATTTAATTATGATGCTTGTTGTCCCTATTGTTTTTGTATCCATTGTACTTGGAACAGCTGGTCTCGGTGAGCCGGCAAAGCTAGGAAAAATTGGCATTCAGACAATAACTTTCTTTCTTGTTACGACTGCGATTGCCATTTGTATTAGTTTTGCTTTAGCCTTTGTCATTAAGCCAGGTGCTGAAGGTGTTTTTGATGTCAGTATGGCGGATTATGAGGCACAGGAGGCACCACCTGTCGTCGAAACGATTGTCAATATTATTCCAACAAATCCAATCTCCTCTATGTCTGCAGGTGATATGCTGCAGATTATCGCATTTGCAATATTCATTGGTCTTGCACTTGCCTTTCTTCATGAGAAAACAAATGGCATCTTTAGCTTATTTGAACAGGCAAATGACATTCTTATGTTCCTTGTAAACCTTATTATGAAAGCTGCTCCTTATGGCGCATTTGCCTTGATTGCATCTGCAATTGGCGGAGCAGGTCTCGATGCGATTGGTTCAATGGGCGAATATATGGGTACTGTGATTCTTGGGCTGTTTGTTCATGCTGGAATCGTCTACAGTCTCGCAATTTGGCTCTTAGGAAAAGCTAATCCATGGACATTTTACAAAGGCTTTTTCCCTGCAATGTCTGTAGCGTTCAGTACTTCCAGTTCAAATGCTACACTGCCTATCTCTATGAAAGCTGCACAGGAAAATCTTGGTGTAAGTAAAAGCATCAGCAGCTTCGTTCAGCCGCTCGGTGCAACAATTAATATGGACGGAACAGCAATTATGCAGGCCACAGCAGCAGTATTTATCGCACAAGTTTATGCTATCAATCTTGACTTTACGGATATTATTCTCATTATCTTAACAGCAACCCTGGCAAGTGTTGGTACAGCAGGAGTACCTGGTGTCGGTCTCATTATGCTGGCTATGGTCCTCACTCAGGTTGGTCTTCCTGTCGAAGGTATTGCGCTCATCATTGGCATCGACCGCTTGCTCGACATGCTGCGAACAGCGCTCAACATCACAGGCGACGCTGCTTGTGCCTATATTATATCTGAAAATGAAAAACGAAAAGGGACAGTTACAGACTGACCCTTCTCCAGCCGGGGCAGTTCTGACTGCTCCGGTTTTATTTTGATTTACTAAAGAATGATGCTGGTACATCCGCTTTAAATGACATTGTTTTATTTGTTGTCGGATGCTTGAAGGCTAATATTTTAGCATGTAAGCCAAGTCTGCCAATTGCTTGATGCTTCTTGGAACCATACTTTTTATCCCCGACTACTGGATGCCCAAGATCCTGCATATGCACACGAATTTGATTTTTTCTTCCTGTTTCAAGTTCTACTTCTAATAAAGAAAAATCCTCATTGCCTTGAATCAGTTTATAACGTGTTTTTGCATGCAAGCCATCATTAGGCGTTTGACTGGAATACATCATATGTGTCTTCGTCTCCCGCAGCCAAGACGTGATATAGCCCTTTTGCTTGGTTACCCTGCCTTCAACCAATGCTGCATAGGTCCGTTCTTTAACAACTTCTTTCCAGTTATCCTGCAACTTCCGCTTCACTTGTTCACTCTTAGCAAACATCATCACACCAGATGTATCTTTATCCAAACGATGAACAACAAATACTCTGTTTTCAGGATTCTCCCTTTTTACATACTCCATTAATTGATGGAGCGCTGTCTGCTTCTTCTCTTTGTCTGTAGCAATCGATAATAGTCCCGCTTCTTTGTTAATCACGATAATATCTTCATCCTCATAAAGAATATTCATCCCAATTAACACATTTTGTTTAATTGCTGCTTTGTTTTTTAAAATTGTTACCGTTTGACCGGGTCTCAGCTTGTAATTATATTGTGTCTCTATATGATCATCGACTGTTACTTGCCCTCTTGCCAAGATAGACTTAACAGAGTTTCTGCTTCTATTTGACATTGCCTTTAATAAAAAAGCAAGTAATTCCTCCGATTCCTTTACTTCCAAAATTAATGACTTTGCATCCTTCCGATAGTTGGATATTTTTTTCTTCGCCATACTTGATTGCTCCTTAAAAAGTTAAAATTATGAAGATAGTATAGTTAACAATAGATGGTATGAAGGGAAATTGCAAATATGGACCATTCAGGGACAGGCTCTAAACATCGCCTTATAATTATTTGAATTAATAAACTATTGACGCTAATATATAAATCATTTATTATATTATAAATTTACTTACTTCGAGGAAGTAATATTTCTTAGAAGAGAAGAGACAGCTTAGAATTAGGGGGAAGAGAAGAATGAAACAATCAACAAAGAATTACTTGGTCGACCGAATGTATAAAGGGTCACAAGGACTGGCGAATGCTGTGCTGGTAACATTAGGTATTGGTCTTCTAATAGAAACATTCGGTACATTTACAGGCTGGGAAGGTTTTTCGACAATCGGCAAAGCTGCACAATTAATGCTTGCGCCTGCGATTGGTGCAGGGATTGCTTATCAGCTTGGCGGAAATACGTTAGTAATCTTCAGTGCAATGGCATCAAGTACAGTCGGTGCGAATGCACTCACAATAAATACAGATGGCAGCTGGATTTTGACCACCGGGCAGCCGATTAGTGCAGTTTTGGCCAGTATCATTGCGATCTGGGTTGGAAAACGCATTGCAGGTAAAACAAAGCTTGACATGCTGGCAATTCCCTTTGCAGCAATCTTTACAGGTGGCGTGAGCGGTGTATTTCTCGCAGCAATCACAACTCCTTTATTAGAACTATTGAGCGGCTATATTGCGAGTTCTGTAGAAGGCTCACCGTTCATTGGTTCGATTGTGCTTTCGTTAATTTGGAGTATTTTTCTTATGTCTCCAGCATCATCTGCAGCAATTGCGATTGCCTTACAACTTGATCCTGTTTCAAGTGCTGCTGCATTAATTGGCTGTACCGCACAATTCGCAGGATGGACAGCTATGTCATGGAAGCAAAATGATATTGGCGCAAATATTGCACAATCCTTCTTAACACCAAAAGTGCAGGTTCCTAATATTGTTAAAAACCCGCGACTTGTAGCAGGACCATTTCTTTCCTCTGTTATTTGTGCACCAATCGCAATTTTACTATTTGATTTTCAGGTTCCATATGAGCTTGCTGGTCTTGGACTTAACTCCTTCATTGCACCATTGAATATTTTAGCAAATCAAGGCCCAGGGGTTTTACTTATGTATATTGTATTAGGTATCATCCTTCCTGCCATTATCTCTCTCGTTGTTTACCAGTCACTGAAAGCAAATGGCTGGGCACTGAATGGAGATTTGCGGATGGAAGTAAAATAATATTCTCTTTTTATAAATGAATTTTGATTCTCTGATAAATAAAACAGGAGCATTTTCCCCGAAAGGAATGCTCCTGTTTTTACCTTCGCAGAACGTCTTCTTATTCATTTGAACCTTCATCAAAAGCCTTGCTGAATATGCTATAATAGTAAGGATGGCCTTCTTTTTATTACTAAATTAATGCCATAACATATAAAAAGAAATGGAGGAAATTTTATGAAAAGACAACATGCGATTATTATTTTCTCTATCGGGGCTTTTTTCTTTGGACTAAATCCGTTATTTATTAAATTAGGTTATGCTGCGGGCTGGTCTCTTAGTGAAATTAATGTCGTACAAGCTAGTATTGCTCTCATCATACTATGGATTATTGGTATCTTCGCAATCAAGCGCTACCCCCAAGCAGTGAAAAAGCTCTCCTTTAAAACAATCGTCTCTCTCATGATTGCCGGCAGCTTTACTGGTTTAACCAGTGTTCTCTATTATGGGTCCATGCAATATTTACCAGCTTCTCTAGCTGTTATGCTTCTATTCCAATTTGTCTGGGTTGGAGTATTATTTGAGTGGATTTTTTATAAAAGAAAACCAAGCGGAAAAACAGTCATTACCGTCCTTCTCACTCTAATTGGTGTGGTATTTGCAGCTGATGTATTTAATGGTGGACTAAATGAAATTAATCTGATTGGCTTCCTTTTAGGGATTGGCTCTGCTTTCACCTACTCCGCTTTTATTATTGTCAGCGGCAAGGTTGCAGTCGATATTCCAGCAACGATTCGTTCACCCATTATGGTAACAGGTGCAGCATTATTAATCTTTATTATTTTCCCGCCGCACGCAACGCTGCATGCTGGAATCTTCAGCAGTGCGAGCATTTGGATTTATGCCGGGGCACTTGCACTATGTGGACTGGTTTTAACACCACTTCTTTTTGCAAAATCCACACCATATTTATCCGCTAGTTTAGCAACAATTCTGGGAGCAATCGAGCTTCCCGTTTCCGTAATCGTTGCCTATATTGGTCTTGCTGAATATGTCGCAGCCTCACGCTGGTTTGGAGTTTTCCTCATCCTTGCAGCAATCGTAATCAGCGAACTGCGGATCATCTGGCAAGCATTTATTCGAAGACGAAGATATGTAAACTAGCGGGACAATGAGTTATTCCCAAATTGTCCCGCTTCAAACAGAGACAGGGATCAGTCCCCTGTCTCACTTTTTTATTCTGCCATTTCAGCTGTAACTTTCTTTAATTCCTCATCCAATACTTCATTCATCTTTCTAAAATTCTTTGATAAAGTACCAGGGCTTGTCCCATACTCTTCTGCAAGCTCTTTTTGTGATTGCTGCAATTCTTTTAGCACAACATGCTGCATCATATATTCCAATGCAGCCGCATAGGCTTCAGGCTTTTTAAATGCAGGATTTTCTTTTTCTGTGAATAGTTTCCACAGCGCTACACCTACTGAGACATTATTTTCATTAATCCCTTTTTCAATTGCATGCTCTGTGAAAAGATCTGCAACCTGTTCATGCAGCGGATTTTTCCATTCCAAGTCCATTGAAACTGGCTCTACTTGCAATGTTTTCGCTAAAACATCAGGGTAAGAATTTATAAGCTCTTCTTCAGTTAACGTCTCCAGCAGCTGAATAACTTCTGCCTCTACCCCAGATAATGCAATCACCGAAAGGAAGAAAGCATGCTGATCTGCATAAGGAAGTAATATTCCGATTACAATCATTCCAGCATTTAAATTCTTTCCTTTTTTCCCTGATAAAATAAATCTTTCTTCTGTGCGCAGATCTTTTAGAATTAACTTCTCTTCTGTAATAGAAATAATCTCATACATAGATGGAATGACTTTATTCCATGACGCAAACGTATTTTTCACATCTTCTTTATTAATATTCGAGTTTTGCTTCTCAGCGTATATCTCAAATATTGTCTGGTCATTTTCGATTGGCTCATTCATAATCGCCCAAGCACTCAAGCCTGTCATATATGAATTCAGCAGTTCCTTGTCTTCCAGCATAGATGGCTGAATATATTTCTGTACCGTCTGAGCCAATTTATCTTCATAATTCTTTATCGTAAATTCAATCAAGCCCGTATGCAGCTGCTCTAATTCAGCGTTATCATGCACTGGACTCCTATTAACTACATTTGATGCACCATGACATTTTTTATACTTTTTCCCACTTCCACATGGACATGGTTGGTTTCTTCCAATCTTCTTCATCTGTATTCACCTTTCAATCGGGTATTCCCTCTATTATTATGGGGGTAAAACGTTGATAATTCAAGAGCTGTGGCAATATCTGAGAAAAAATACCAGTATTCTTCCCTCTAAACATGCTCGTAAACCAGGAAAATTACTGATAGAAATAAAAAATAACCGCTATATCCCATCATTTCAGGACAAGCAGTTCGTTCTCATTTCCCAGCATTTATCTAGAAATCTCCTGCAATCATAAACCGCAGCAAATGAATCTTTTCTTTCCTTTTTCAAGTCTTCGATGACATAAAGAACTTGTTAGAAGGCTGCGACCATTTTACATCGCTAGAGAAACTGCAAGTCAGTCACCCGATTTTATTTCGGGTTGATATGTATACATCAATTTTAATTGTCTTTATGAATGTTTACTTGTCAGCTATTCTCCTTGTTCTCCACCTCTAAGCAGTTCATCCTTTATCTATATCGGCACTATCATGCTAAACCTTTAACCAGCCAGGAAAATCAGGAACACACACTTTCATTATTTCAATTCAATATCTCTGCAAAAGAAAGAACTCCGAGATATTTCAGAGTTCAAATAAAGCTTATTCGAGATTTTCTGTCTAAGAATCACACTCTCCTTGCTTCTCAAATGTATTTTTTGTCCCACTATATAAACCGCTTGAGGATAACCCGAGCATTATCCCCACAATAATTCCACCCTTAATATCATCTGGATAGACATAAAAGATCCCACCGCCTATCCCAAAAATAATTGCTGCAAGTGGCAGGAACTTCCTACTTAATCCCATCGTTTTCAAAACCTGAACCAAGCCGACGATAAGAGGAATCAACGCAACATCGTAAATTTCAAACATCATTATCACCACCTGATAACAGGTTATGCATGTACTATATGGATAAGAACGGCATATTTACCAATTGGTTTATCAATTGATTTATTTTAATTATATTTAAGTTATGTTAAAAAGCTGTTATCTGTGCATATGAATTACACAAATAACAGCTAAATTTCTTTCCGGTTTCCATTAAAACCCTAATAATTCCAGATGCTTGCCGATATGTTTTTCTAGTCCAGTACGGTATGCTTCTTCATGTTTATCAAGCTCTGCGAAAAACTTGTCTTTAAATAAATAGGATCCTTTTTCATCTTTTGCTGTTAAAATAAGACCATAGGTAACATGGAAAACTTGTCTAGCTGCGTCATCATTCATATAATCAGAAAGCGCCTCATCCAAAACAGCATCCAACGGTTTGATACTATCCAAATCTGGTGTCACATGATAATACTTCAATGCCTCGTTGAAGTTTTCCAAAGCGAAAACATGCATGTCCCGATATAATTCCGGATTTGTTTTTGCAATAACTCTGATTGCTTCCAGCCAGTTTGTCCCTGCTGTTTTCACATGCAGGACGTCACCTGTATGTTTTGCAATGATTGGAAATACCGTGAATTTATCACTGCCCGAGTGGATACTCAATTTATATCCAAAGTAATCAGCAATTTTTGCATGTTCACTTAGTTCGATTTCAAATTGCTTCACATCACCAATATAGTCAATTCCCTTTTGAAATTCTCCGCAAAATCTTGGTGCAAGACTTGTTACGTCAACTTGATGATCCAGTAATTCTTTTGCAACAAAGAAATGCTCTGCTGGTGAAGTAATTGTTTCTGTTTCATCAATTGAAACTTCAAAATCGATTGCTCTTGTTTCTTTGCGAATATAGCTGTTATAAACATGTACCATGTAATCAATTGCCTTTTCATATACAAGGACATTCTTCATCAGTTCTTCTTCATCAAATGAAATCGCAACACCATTTGCATCAAAGGTCTTATCTAAATAATTATTCTCAAAGTGCTGTCTTGTTTCTTCAGGCAATGCTTGATATTTTTCACGGATTTCATCTACAGTCAAGTTTGAAATGCCATTTACAATATAATCCGAACAGTCTAAAGTAAGCATCGACATTCCAATAGCGAGTGCATGTTGTATATCTTCCTCCTCTTTCAGATGGTCACCGTCTGCTCCAAATCCGCCTTTATAACCTTCCTGAAAAACTGCAAAACTTGCAGCATCTACAATATCTGTCATCGAGCGATCTGTCAGATTTAATTCACGAATACTTTGCTGTGCGAGAATTGGCTTGATATTGCGGTTTCTAATCGTCTCAATATGTCCTGGTGATGCAAGACCTAGTCTGTCACCTAATCCCATTGTCGCTATTTCTTTTCCGAATGCCTGGGGCACTGTATAATCAAAGTAGCGATTTAGTACAAGACGATTTTCATGTGACAGCGGGCAAACCTTGCCTTTCCCTTCCATCATTTCACCAGCTAATTCATCAAACAAGCTTCCTGAACCCGTGGCTAAAAGTTTCTTTCCATCCGCATCTTTTACGATAATTAAGCGAACCCCATCATGTTCCGTAAAAGATTTCTCATATACCTTAACATCTGTAAAATCTGTGTTTGGCTTTCCATTTTTTATTTCCTCAAATACTGCTAATAGCTGTTCCATCCTTATATCCCCTCTTCTTTATCATTTTTTCACAAAGAAATTATTGTTTTATTTGTTCTGAAATTACCTGCTTTTAAAAATGCTGGCACTTCCTCAAATTCAATTCGATTTGTTACATAGGAATCTTTAATGAGACCTTTTTCTAAACAATCAATCACCTATTCAAAATCCGTTTTCATTGCATTGCGGCTGCCCATTAAAGTTAATTCTTTTGCATGAAAGTCAGGATTAAAGAAACTGATTGTATCCTTTATCAGATATACCGCTTTCACTCTCTGGAAACAACTCTTTTCCGTAAAAATAACAACGTTGTTATTTTTACGGAAAAGAGAAGTAATACACAGTATTTTCATAATGTGTATTCTGCCCTAATATGCGTGTAAAAATAGCGCTTTCATTTTACGGTAACAACGTTGTTATTTTTTATGGTAAACTAGATTTATATAAAATGCAAGGATTAGTATTTTCGTATGGTTTAAAATGTTAGATGATTAATTGCCTGCTATAAATCGTTGTATTATTATGAATAAACGAATAAAATGAAAGGGAACATATCTATTTTATTTTCCCCTTTTATATACACAATGCTTAAATTAAATACAGACATTCCATTAAAAATATTGAGGATTAGGTGAAGAAATGAAAGTTACGATTAAAGATATTGCCGCTGTTGCTGGGGTTAGTTATTCTACAGTTTCAAAAGCATTAAATAGCAGTCCTCTGGTCCAGGAAAAAACGAAGCGGAAAATTATCACGCTCGCTAAAGAAATGGGTTATAAGCCAAACTTTGCAGCTCGCAGTCTAGTTTCCAATCAAACGATGGTTATCGGGCTTATCTGGCCAACCATTGATAGAATTGTTCTATCCACATTAGTAACAAAAATAAGCAATGAAATCAACGAGACGCCCTACTCTATGATTCTTTCCGTCGACCCAGTAGAAAATGCAATGGAAACCTTTAAACGTTTTCAGGTGGATGGCATTATTTTATTTGAGGAAAATCTTAATGCTTCCATCGAAGCAGAGTCATTGACTTTATTATCCTATGGTGTGATAGATGAGGGCAAAATGTATCCAACAATCGATCCAAACTATGAAAAAGCAATGAATATGGCTGTAGCATATTTAACAAGCTTAGGGCACAGCAAAATAGCTTATGTTGGCAATCTTTCATCTGCCGATCCGATGCAAGTGGAGAAGAATGAAAGCTTTAACAAAGCAATGCAGAACCATGAACTTCCTACTGATAATAACTACGTAATCGATACAGAAGGTCTTAATTTATATGACGGCTACATAGCAGCAAATAAGTTATTAAAACTGGAAGACCGTCCAACTGTAATTATCGGCGGCAGTTATGATTTGAGCTCAGGCATTATCCGGGCAATTTCTGAAAAGGGCCTAAGTATCCCGAAGGACATTTCTGTTATGAGCTACGATAATATTCCGCAAATGGCTGATATGGAAATACCGTTAACATGCATCGGCGTGCCTGTTGAACAATTGGCTTCAGAAATTGTGCAGTCAATGATTAGGCTAGTGGAGAACAATGAGGAAATAAGCATGCAACAGTTCAATAAAAAAATGGAACCCGTACTTGTCGAACGAAATTCTTGCGCAGTGCCTCGCTGACAGTTTCCAGAATAAAACCTCAGGGCTCATTAATCCCTGAGGTTTATTTCATTTCCTTTATACAATAAAAATAAAGTACAAAATAAATAATAAACAAAGCACGTACATGATTGGATGCACTTCTTTATGACGCTTCTGCACAAGTAAAGAAAGTGGGTAAAGGATAAATCCAAAAGCCAGTCCCATCGCTACACTTGAAGTCAGCGGCATCATGATAATAGTCAAAAAGGCCGGAATGACAACTTCAATTTTACTCCAGTTAATATTTTTAATATCCATTGCCATTAAAGCTCCAACAATAATTAACGCAGGCGCGGTAACTTCCGTTGTTATCACTGCAAGCACTGGCGAGAAAAATAATGCAATCGCAAAGCAAAGTGCAATAATCAACGCTGTAAATCCGGTTCTGCCTCCAACCGCAATCCCTGAAGATGATTCAACGCTTGTTGCAGGTGTGGAGGTTCCGAGTACCGCTCCAATCGCTCCTGCTGATGAATCAGCAAGCAGTGCCCTGCCTATTTTTGGAATCTCATTATTTTTCATAATTCCAGCCTGACTCGTTAGTGCAATTAAAGCACCAGCGGTATCGAAAAAGGCAACAAATAAAAAGGTAAAAATGACTGCTAAAACATCAAGTGTAAAAATCGCCTCCCAATTCATGAACACAGCACCAAATGTTGGCTCCAAACTTGGAATCGACCCAATAATCGAGGATGGAATCTTTATCAAACCAACGAGCATGCCAATAACTGTGGTAATCGCCATCCCATAGAAAATTGCTCCATTCACACCACGAACAAGCATTATGATTGTGAGGACGAGACCAACAATCGCTAATGCGGTCCCAGGCGATGTCAAGTTGCCAATCGAAACAAACGTATCTGGGTCAGCAACAATAATCCCAGCATTTTTGAAACCAATGAATGCAATAAAAAAACCAATCCCCGCTGCAATCGCATGCTTTAAATCTTCGGGAATCGCATTAATAATTTTTTCCCTGATTTTCATTAAGCTCAAAATCATAAAGATTATTCCCGCAATAAAAACACCCGTTAAAGCAACTTGCCATTCAATCCCCATTCCTATAACAACAGAAAAGGTAAAGAATGAATTCAGTCCCATACTTGGTGCAATGGCGATTGGATAATTCGCGAGCAGCCCAATTAATAGGGAACCAATAATTGCAGTGAGTGCCGTAGCTGTAAATACAGCTCCCCGATCCATTCCAGCTTGGCTGAGGATGAGCGGGTTTACGACTAAAATATAAGAAACAGAAAGAAAGGTTGTCAGCCCTGCGAATATCTCCTGTTTATATGATGTATTTCTTTCGGTAAATCTAAAAAAGTTTTTCATGATGTATCGTATCCCCTATTTGCTACTTTGTATAAAATAACCTTGGCCACTCTTTCCAGCATGCCATAGTAACGATAAGGGTATAGAAAATAATCGTAAATCTCCATCCCTTGTAGACAAGCTATTTATGGTAGCTGGTAGAAACGTCCAAGCCATATTCCTGGACTTATACAAGATGTAGCTATTTATATTTAAACAATAGAAAAATGATAACAATTTGAAGGGTTCGAGTCAAGGGGATGACTGCTGGAAGATTTATTCAATTATCGAATGACGGACATACAATTGACAGATTTTCGGGTGTTCGAAACTAAATAGATTCGCTCTGAATGCATGTGTGAAACACCAGTTTCATATGGGACTTTTCATTTCATTGATAGGATGAGTTCTTGTTCCAGTGTAAATAAAAACATTCACTTGCCTGAATCCTAAATTCAGGCTGCCAGACAAGCGAATGTTTTACTCTATATTCTTATACTTTAAATCGTTGTACTAACCCATTCAATTGCTCCGCTAAATGGGCTAATTTTGCAGACCGTTCTGAAACCTCATTAATGGAAACTGCTGACTCTTCTGCAGAAGCTGCGGTTTCTTCAATACCTGCAGATGACTCTTCAGAGATTGCCGCTATTTCCTGAATCGATGCATTTACCTGTTTATTGTTATCTGAGATATTAGCCAGTGTTAAGGTAATTGCCTGCATACCCTCGACCATCCCTGTCACTGACTGTCGGATTTCATTGAACTTTTCCTCTGTCTCCCCAATTTGTGCGGAGCCACGTGTGACATCTTGATAGCCACTTTCTAGATTCCCAGTGACCAGATTAATTTCTCCTTGAATATTACTGACAATATCAGAAATGTTGCCTACAGAGTTTGCTACTTGCTCAGCAAGCTTCCTCACCTCATCTGCAACTACAGCAAAGCCTTTCCCATGTTCTCCTGCTCTAGCTGCTTCAATTGCTGCATTTAATGCAAGAAGATTTGTCTGACTCGCGATATCCTCAATAACATAGACGAGATTAGATATTTCTTGTGACTGCTTATCAAGCCCTCTTACTTTTTGCACAGCATCTTGAACAACAGTATCAATTCGCTCCATTTGATTCATGGAGCGCTCCATTAATTCTGTTCCTATATTCGTCATTTCAATTACTTGCTTTGATTGCTGATGTGTAAGTTCTCCAGATTGATAGGCATCCTCTGCCTCCTTGGCATATGTCAACATCATTTCTGACAAATCGGAAGTATGATTAGCCTGTGATTCAGACCCATTCGCCAGCTCTTCCATTGTAATCGCAATTTGTTCTGTCCCATTTTTAACTTCTTTTGTCGTCTCTGTTAATTCTTCACTATGATCACGTACCGTTTTAGAAACGACATTTATTTCCTTTAAGATATCTCGTATATTCCTGCCCATATCATTTGTCGCTTGAATTAATTGTTCTATCTCAGCCGCTGCCTTCATCTGTAAATCATCCTTCGTCAGATCTCCAGTTGAAATAAGCTTCATTCGTTCTACTACAATTTCAATTGGTTTCGCAATTTTGTTAGTAACAAGAAATGCTACGACAATTGAAATGAGGAGTACAAGGACAAGAGTAATCAAATTAGGAAGAATGACTGCCTGTCCCTTTTCCTTTAATTCATCAGCTGATATTACGCCACCTAATGTCCAGCCGGTTGTTTCGTTTGTTACATAGCCCATAACCATCTTCTCATCATTTACTGCATAATCCACCGAGCCATGCTCCCCTATTGCAGCCATATCTTGATAGAAGCTCTGACCAGATGCATCTTCACCAATATATTCTTCGATTGGATGTGCCAAGTAATTGCCTGTATCATCCATTAATAAAGCATAGCCTGTTTCACCGATTTCAACTTCATTAATCATTGTCAGAAGCGTGTCAATAGAAACATCAAGCGCAAAGACACCGACGAGCTCACTATTATCATAAAACGCACGAGCAGAGGTAATGACCATCTCCCCTGTCCCTTCATCATTATAAGGCTCAGTCCATACGGTTTCCCCTTCTGCCTCAACTGCCTGCTGATACCATGCTTGCTCTGTAGGATTATAACTTGCATCCAGATCACCTGCTGGATCAATCATTTCCTCTGTTTCTTCTATCCCTGCATAAATAAAGGCGATTGTTTCATCCGCGTTTTTCGTTTCTTCCAGATTTTCAAGAATTTCAGCTCTATTGCTGGAATCATAATTTACTAGAAGCGTATTTGTTGAATAGCGATCAACCAAATTATTAATATTCTTAAAGAAAACTTCAAATGTATTGTTTGTTTGCTCCATTTGACTTTCAATTGTTCTTGTCAGCTCGTCCGTGGTTATCCGAACACTTGAAAAGTAACTTACCGCAGAAACCGATAACCCTGTAAATATAATAAGTATTAAAAGCGCACCAAATATTTGTTTTCTCAGGGTCATCCTTGATTTAGTATTTTTATTTACAGCTTTTTCCGGCCGGTTGGCTGTATTTTCTTTCTTGCTGCTTTTCTCCCTTTTGTGCTCCAATTTTCATCCCTCTTCCATTGCTTTATTATTCTTGATGCAAGACAAACTAGTATAAATGACTTAATACCTTTATCGTCTTATTATAGCCTATGTTGAGCTGATTCTCCTATAAAACTGTGAAAGTTTAATAATAGGAAATGCTCTTTATTTTACTTTTTTACAAGCAATAGATGCAGTGCATTACAATTCAGCTGAAAAGATGGGAACTGGGTACGAATCGCATTCACAATCTGTGGTTAAGATAGATTATAATGAAAAATGAAGTTATTTTTCACTTTTAAAACTATATCAATATATAATGTTATTTAATTATTATTGAAAGACATTACAAAAGAAGGTATACTTGCCTTAGGAAAGACATATAATAAGAATAGCCCGGGTGCGCTAACACCCGAGCAGTTGCAACTGCACGCCGCAAAATGAGCGGTGACCTTAATTAAAGCATAAGAAGTAACTGCCTTATCCATTGGTCGGGACAGGCGGTTACTTCTTATTTCTGTTGGCGACAACGATTGCAATTATCGCTACAATTGTTCCCAACGATATTGCAATAACGCTTCCGAAATCAACCTTTCAGGGGGACTTTTTGTTTTTAGTGCCTGATATTTCGACATGAGTCTTTGCCTATATTGGCCGGGTGAGTTACCTTTTCTTCGTCCATTAAGTAATATTGAATTGTATATTAAATAATCCCTTAACTTTCTTTTCCTATCTATCTTTTTCGTAATACTATACCAAGATGGAATCCAATCTACCCAGATCTTCAGGAAAAATAGCAATAAAACGGTATCCTTTTAGGGTTTTATAATAAGTAATTTTTCTATCTGCTCTTTCTGTATAACCTGCAAATTTACTGCTACCGTATAATCCGAAATATTCTATAATAACTTTCAAACTATCATTCTCTACAATAATCCAATCGGGAATATAAGTTTCATTATAGAGTTCATTGATCAATCTTTTTCCTTCTCTCTGTATATTTGCACTTTTAAAAACCTCCAATAGTTTATTGTGTACGAATAATTCTTCTTGAGAATCACATAGCTGTCCATCATTCCCTATTAATAAATTAAAATCTTTCGGTTTTAATTTCCAATCCGGAAAAGCTTCTATAATCCACATGTGAATTTTACTTTCAAAATGCCTATCGAGTACACTTACTAGTCTCGGTGCATTTGCTTTTAAATAAGTTCTGCTGAGCAGTGAAATTTTTTCGTGTTGGATATTATATTTCTTACAAAATGCTCTTAATGCATGAGTTCTATTATTTTTATTGTACCAGTATCTGTTTGGCAATCGTTTGAATTCAATAATATCAAATTCTTCAGGATAACAGGCTTGAAGAATCTTTATTGGTGAACCATCATAATAATCCAATAACCCACCTAGGCCTCTCTCCATATATTTCTTCTTCGTTAAATGCTGTGGAAGTTCAGCAAATGGGATACCTAGCTCTTCCATTATTCTTGATATCTCTTTTTTAACTGATTCTACATTATGCCAATGTCTCTGTGGCTTATTGAAATCTTCTATTTTAAATTCATTATGAAAAAGACTTTGAATAAAGGTCGCTGGAGAATTTTTATATACTTGCATTGTTCCGCTAAACTTGTATTTATTTAAAGTTTCTTGGGTGACTTTCCTTGGGGTCTCTTGGAATGCTATTCCTTCCGACTGCAACATATTTAAAAATTGTTCTCTCAGATGCATGTTATCTCTAGCATATTTATGAGGTGTTTTACGAAATTCAAAAGGTGAAAAAACATTGGGGTACATTGCATTTACAAGTTCATAGGGGGAATGATTATGTCTTTTTAACGGGTTAGAAAATCCCCATTCCACCAAAAGATCATAGGTGATAAACTGTGGAATTTCCGCAATGGGTAGTTTTTCTTTTTGAAGTATTTCTTCAAATTTGAGCTTTATGTTTTCGGTATTTGCCCAATAATTTACTGGGACCCGTTCATAACTGAATTCATTAAATTCACCAGGATAAACAAAATTCAATAATCTTTTAATAGACTTGAATCTGTTTAAAGCTCCCCATAATTTTTGATCTTGAATAGTTTGTTTCGATATACGAGGAATTTCTAGCTTGGTTAGGCTCAATTTAATTTCCAAAACATATCTAATTAGAATAATAACATTTTCGTCTTTTTGCCATGTTCCTTTGGGTAAAGTTTTACGGAAACCAGAAAAAACTTCTTCATAGACTTGTACGATTGGTGGTTGGTTAATTTCTTTGAGACTCATTGTTCTATACCTATTTATCAATGTTATCAGCTCCATCACTCCCTTAACACGAACTTATGATCTATTTTATATTACAATGAAATAGGAATTCTAGCAATATTAGAACCCTTTTCATAAACAAGATAGCATTAAAAACCATCATTTGGTGACTAATGCTACAATTGAAATTGGAAAGGTATAATAACACAATTTTATATCTAAAAAGACTCCAGCCAAAGCCAGAGTCTCTTTAAATATAAAATTATTGTAATAATTGTAAAACACCTTGTGGTTGTTGGTTGGCTTGCTTCGCCACTACGTCTTTCAATCGTAGAACAGACTATATCTTCACCCTTAGGATTTCTAAGGGGCTGGGCACTTCGAATGATGAACTGTCTCATCACCCTACGAATCTCATTGCCGTAAGCTATTGCTGTTAGGCAGTACATTCTAGTCGTTGGACCTTCGCCAGAGTTTCCTCACAGGCGCTTGGCTGCTGATTATCCATTGTTTCATTGTCTTGTTTTTCAAACCGTCACGCTTACCATTTCCAGTTACGTTGTGGTACAAAACACTTTAGGAAGTTCCAGCAATTCACCCAGTTATACTCTAATCCGTTACCAGATTAGACGCCCTCCTCAACAATTACTGTAAGAGTTGCAGTACTCCTTGAGGCATTTGTTGAGATTGAGCTAACATTGATTGTGCAGCTTGTGAAAGGATATTGTTCTTAGTGAACTCCATCATTTCTTTCGCCATATCAACGTCACGGATACGTGATTCTGCAGCAGTTAGGTTCTCTGCAGATGTACCTAAGTTGTTAATTGTGTGCTCTAAACGGTTTTGGTTTGCACCAAGTTTTGCTCTTTCATCAGAAACTAATTTAATAGCTGCATCAATATTAGTTATCGCCTCATCTGCACCTTCTTGTGTAGAAATATTAGCAGTAAGTTCTAAACCTTCCGCTGACATATCTTCAACGCTAAGTTCGATTGACTGTCCAGAATCTGCACCAATATGGAATACTGCATTTTCGAAAGAACCATCTAATAAATTCTGACCGTTAAATGCCGTGTTTTCTGCAATACGATCAATTTCAGCAGTTAGTTCAGCAACTTCAGCTTGTAAAGCTGCACGATCTTCATCGGTATTTGTATCGTTAGCACTTTGAACAGATAGTTCACGCATTCTTTGAAGGATTGAATGAGTCTCATTCAAAGCACCTTCTGCAGTTTGGATTAGAGAAATCAAATTTGTTATCGTAACGGCATTTAATCCATTACTTCTTTATGTTTCCATAAAGTTCAGATCATATCTTCATCCTTATAGGATGCCCCGCGCTCGTGGGTAGGTTATCGGTCTGTATCCTCACTACCTGATCGTTACACCTTCCTAGCTACATCTTTCTTAACAATTCACTAAGCTTGGCTCGGTATTGCCCACCATCCACAACTGCTTGTTTGGTTTGGGGTTCCACCGAATTCACGGAGTTATCAACTAAGTATCGCTACTTAGTGCGGCATTTCTTGTTTACCGTCTTGAGCATTCTTAGATGCCATTTCTAATCCTTGGATTTGTCCGCGCATTTTCTCAGAAATTGCAAGACCTGCTGCGTCATCTCCTGCTTTGTTAATTCCTAGTCCTGAAGAAAGTTTCTCCAATGAACTTTGTACTGCGTTTTGGTTTGCTCCTAATTGGCGATGTGCGTTAAGAGCTGAAATGTTATGATTAATAATCATTTTCCATACCTCCATGTATTTGTTTTCTAGCAAGCCACATCCTTGTGATCTTGCTGATCTATAATAACTCCACTTTTTATGGAATTACTACCCATTTAATTAGAACGGCTAGAATTGGTTCACAGCCGAAATTTCCACCTTGTATAGGTTGAATGGCCATAGCTATGTCTCTTTCCTGCTGCTCTGTTATTTATATCGGCAAGAGTTTTAGATTGTTTAATAAAATTTTATTTTTTTTGAAATCCACTTTTATTAGCTTTCATTTGATGTTCAAGATGCATAAACCGATATAATATAAAGAATGAACAATTCTCAATATGATAAAACACATTTAGGAGTGTATTTAATGGATAATGATAAGCAATTATTTCAAGTACAAAACATTTTAGATACATTAATAGAAGCAACGGACCATTTCGCAACTTTAATCAAAAATAAAGAAGTGAATTCTAGTATTTATATTTTCAGTTCAATAGTAGAAGGGTCACAATCGATTATCTTGATCCTTAACTCAAAGGACAAGAACTTATTTTCTGAACATATATCCAGGCTTGAAAAATATCTTAATATGATTGCTAAAGAGCTGGAAAAACGCAACTTGATAAAAGTTATAGAAATCATTCAATTTTCACTGCGTCCGCAGTTTATAAAGATACAGCAATTATTTATAAAAAATTATGGAAACCAGCAGAAGGAAAATAAAATTTCAGTAGGTGTGTTTAATGGTTGGAGAAGTCCGCTTAAGCTCTATCCAAAAGAACGGATTAATGCAATAGTCAATGAAAGTAAAAAACAGAATACAGTATTATACTTCTTTAGTTCAGAAGATGTAGACTTTGAAAAAAAACAAATAGATGCTGATACTTTTCAAAATAATGCATGGAAACGAGTCTCTATTTCTTTTCCCGACGTTATAAGTAATGTAGGGGCTGGAAAGCAATCTAAAGTGGAACGTAAACTAAGACGAATTATTCCATTTACCAGTTTCTATGTTGGTAATAAATATACGTTGCCTAAAAGAATGTTAAAATATCGCAAATTCGCAGATTTACTAGTTCCATTTACTGTCTGCATTGATGAATCTACTACGTATCGTTTTCTGGAAAAGCATGATCAAGTTGTATTTAAAGCATTGAGCAGTAACCGTGGAGAAAATATTTACTTTGTTTCAAAAAAAGGAAGCCGTTATGTTATTTTGGATCAGAAAAAAGAGCGGATATTAAGCACTTTCGATTTTGAACAATGGGTTCAGGATATTATTTTAGAAGTAAAAGGAAGTTATATCATTCAAAAATACATTCATACTCGAACCAAGGCAGATGAACCATACCACTTTCGTGCACATGTACAGAAAAATGGTGAAGGTAAGTGGCAATTAACACATATCTATCCACGTATCGGCAGTAAAAAAACAAATTTAAGCAATATCAGCACGGAAGGAAGAGTAGAAGATTTTCCATTGTTTCTGAGAGAACAATATGGCGAGAAGCAAGGTAAATCATATGAAAAACAAATACTAAAACTTTCAATTGATGTCGCTTCTCATCTTGATAAATTATATGGCTTAGCACTGGATGAGTTAGGTCTGGACTTTGCAATCGATGATACTGGTCGTATTTGGATGCATGAAGCAAATAACGGTCCGCAAACTGCTTATCATGAAGAAAAGAGAGCAGTAAATACAATTGCTTATGCCAAATACATCGCGAAAAATGGCATTATGTATACAGATGCTAGTACACACGCAGCTGTAATGAAGGGACAATTTCAAGCTAAGACGACAGACATCCTTTATAAACCTGCTGATAATCAAAAAAGTATTGGTTTATTGACAGGAGAGCATCAAACAGAGGATGATTTCGTATCTGAACTAGATAAGTTTGCAAAATTAAATGGAATGATGTTATTCCAATTCAGACCAAAAGATATTGATTACGATAAGGGACTGATTAGAGGACAGTTCTTTGATAACGAAGAATGGAATACCAAAATCGTTGAATATCCTGATGTCATCATTGATCAGTTGAAATTAAGAGGTAATTCTAATTCTGCAGTACTATATGAAGAACTGGAAGAGATTCCATTTACAAACGAATGGCCAGTTCATTCATATAAACAATCAGCTATTCTCAAAAGTCTGAAGGATAATTTTAAACAAACACCTGACTTTCAACATATAACAAAACTGCGTCATGTATTCCAATTTATTGAGAAATACAATAAAGTACAATTGAAACCAGAAGTCATGGTAAAACCTACCTTTTCTATACAACACACTAAAGATAATAAATATATAGTTTCTTCAGGCGAGAAATTGAAAGCATACCGTGAAATAGAGCTTAGGAATTATCTAGTGGAATTATTAGAAAAAGAAGCGTATATTGTCTGTGAAGATATGAGAAAAGAAAACGCAGAAAACGTTTTTGATACAGTATATATTCACTTAATGAAGAACAATAAAAATGAATGGAATTCGATTACCCAATATGTTAAAACAGAAAAGTATCTAAACAATAATAAAATTGAAGTACAACAATTAGATATTGTTCCATATATCAATACATTATATGGCGCCAATAGTGTGGACAAACTACTCGATGATATAAACGAAATCTCCGTTAATGCAGCATCTGCACTCGAAGAAGTAAATGATGTTCAGATAACTGAAATTGCTTTAATCTTATCTATTGATGAAAACCAAGAAGTGAAATTAATCGAAATTAACCCTAATGGGCCTAAAAACGTGCATAATGAAAAGGCTCTTGCCGAATCAACAATCGACCTGGCGAAATCACTTATATAGAAGAAGTAAAAACCCGATACAAGTCATTACTGTATTCTCTGCTTTAAATGCTCTATAAGAATAGTATATTAAAGCAGAGAATGCTCTATCTCTTGAAACTCGCTGATTCTTGGAGGATAACAATGAAAGAAAAGACAATTCTTAAAAAAACACTGAAACCCCACTGGGTCTGGGCTATAGCTCTTGGCTCATCGATCGGTTGGGGTGCTTTTGTACAACCTACAAATTGGATAGCGGAAGCTGGCCCCCTCGGTGTTATTATCGGATTTACAATAGGCGCACTGCTTATGATGCTTATTGCAGTAAGTTATGGATTTTTAATCAGAAAGTATCCAGTCTCAGGCGGAGAATTTGCATACGCCTTTTTAAGTTTAGGCAGGACACATGCATTCATTAGCGGCTGGTTTCTTACGTTAGGTTACATATGTATTGTTGCTTTAAATGCCTCTGCTTTAGCACTTATGTTTAAATTTGTTTTCCCTGGCTTCGTACAAAATATGAAAATGTATGAAATTGCAGGCTGGGATGTTTATTTTACGGAAGTAATTATTGCTACAATTGCACTCTTGATATTTGCTTATTTAAATATACGTGGTACTGGATTAACCGGAAGTATCCAATTTATTTTCTGTATAATAATGCTGCTTGCAGTAGTCTTACTAACTGGACTTGTCGGTGCTTCACCAATGGCCGGACTAGAAAATATAAAACCATTGTTTAACCCAGAAATTTCAAGCTATGCGGCGATAATTTCAATTGTAGCTATCGCACCTTGGGCATATGTCGGATTTGACAATGTCCCCCAAGCTGCCGAGGAATTTAATTTCTCATCTAAAAAAGCCTTTGGACTCATTATTTTTGCTTTAATTGCAGCTGCAATACTTTATAGTTTAATGATATTAGCTACAGCTATGGCGGAACCATGGTTAGGACTTGTTGCTGAACAGCATATTTGGGGAACTGGTGCTGCAATTCAAAATGTCCTTGGAAAAACAGGATTAGTTATTTTAGTGACTGCTTTGAGTATGGGGATCTTTACAGGTCTAAATGGATTTATCCTGTCTTCTAGTCGTTTGTTATTTGCAATGTCTCGTGCAAAGGTAATTCCAACTGCTTTTTCTAAACTGCATCCAAAGTATGATACTCCTTATGTGGGTATAATATTTGTTTCCATTGTTTCTCTGTTTGCGCCATGGTTTGGGAGAGAAGTATTGCTTTGGGTAGTTGATATGTCATCTATTGGTGTATCTATCGCTTATTTCTATACTTGTTATACAGCATACATTCTATTTAAATGGTCAGATACACAAATAACTAATTCTGCAGTCCAAGAAGCCGCCCCCTTAAAAAAAATTCTTGCATTAATCGGAATTGTATCAAGTCTAATATTTATCGCACTATTACTTGTTCCTGGTTCACCTGCTTTTCTAAGCAGTGAATCCAGAATTGCATTAGGTGTATGGATTATTTTAGGTTTTATCTTCTATCTATTTAAGAGAAAAGAATATAATGCAATACCGGAAGAAGAATTGAGGTATCTAATTATAGGTGATGACATCCCTGAAGAGAAGAAAGTCCGCTAGTATCGCTAGCGGACTTTCTTATTAATCCTATTTGTTAATCGTTTACTCATTAAATCGCTCTATTTCTGAACTCTTTCTAGGTAAGGATGAGCTCACAAAATTGAAAGAAAAGGCCAATATAACACTGATTCAGTCAAGATTTCTCCAGAGGTCCTATAATATTAACCTAAATCTTACAACATATGCACATAACTCAAACTTATTGTAATTCATCATAATATAAAATCTGTCTGCACTATTTCTATCTCCTATCCCTATCGAAACACCCCCAACACAATCGCAATCAAGACAGCAAATAATAAAAGCAGCTTTTCGTATACTGTTACTTGTTTTACATTTTCAGGGTTCATCCTCATAATTAAAATCATACCAGCGAGCATAATTCCCAGTGTTACTAGTCCAGCTGTCGTCCTTTCCATCCCTGTCCAAACAGCACATATCGCAGCTATCAATAAGTAAATAAATGCCGGAAACCGGGCAAAGCCAATTCCAAACCTCTCAACAAACCAAACAACAGTCGTTTGCTTTTTCGGCAAAGCCTGCATATCCGCTTCAATATCAGGTATGTGATGCACCATCACCCATCCCATACAAACAAGAGCATTAATCACGGCATTTTGATAAGCCCAGAGCGGAACAGAATCTAATATGATCCAGGGGCCTGCGATTCCCAAAAAGAAAATTGCTGGAAATAAACTCAAGGCTTCGCCGAGAAAAGGACGATAACTTAACCGGAATGGTGGCAAAGAATAAGAAATTGCCGACCAGATTCCGATAATAATTAAAATTGTTAATTCATACCTCCCTATCACTGCCATAAGAATTGCAAAAGCTAACAAAGCAATTGCCAGCCATCTTGCTGTTTTCAAAACGTGCTGAGGTTCCATAAATCCCTTTTGAATAACCCGGCTGCCACCAGATAATATAGCTGGACTATGTGCATCTGTTCCTGTTAAAAAATCAGCATAGTCATTAAATAAATGCACTAAAACTCCATGAAACGTGATTGCAGCGATGCTTAAGAATATAAACGCAAAGAATAGATACTCTGTTGAAATAGAGGTATATAAGAATAACGGCAGTAAACTTGAAAGAATGGTTACAATGCTCGAGGAAATAACTGCTATAAAGCGCAACAGCATCCAGCCGCCTTGCAATTTTCTGATGAATGATTTTTTCAATGCTGTACCTCCAATCTCATATGAATGAAATAAAACAAAAACGAATTTATACAAATATGTATCATGTTCCCCCACTTTTTCATCTTGCCCTTATACCAGGCTGTCCATTTCTTATTATCTCCATTTTAGACCCAACATTTACATTAACTCTCCGTTTATTCATCCAGTTTGGATTCTACTATATTTCCAAGCAGTGCCTAAACTTAAATAGCTGGAACACTTCGGATTTACCCCTGTGTTCCAGCTTTTTACTAAAACATCTTCCTTTTCTTGTTTTTCTTGTCCTGTAACCAGCGTTTTGCGAAAAAGAAGCCCATTGCGAGAGAGAGCAAGATTCCTGTTGCAGTTACGAAGACGGCGAGCCATTCAAAGAGGGAAAAGCTGATAAATTTACTCCAGTCAATATTTCCTTTTAGGTCATCAATCATAAGGTTCATTCCATATATCCCTGATATAACTGTATAAATAGTCAGGATTTGCAAGAGTGAATTTAATTGTTTCCCTTCTAATTGTTCCTGTCTTTGAAACAAACTGGATAATGTATTTTCCACATCATGAAAAAGCTTGTCGATTTCAAAAACAGACTTCATTATTTCTAATATCTCTTTGCCTGAAGAGTTGCTGCTTAGTTCAGGCAAATAATATTTTGAAGAAAACTCACTAATCATCATTGTTAATCTGTCAATTGTAGTATGATCACTCTCCATCTCTATTTGTGAATGTTCATGACTTAACTTTAACAATACGAGTTTATAATAAAACACGAGAAGCACTGTATAGAAGTATTCCCCATACATTTCACATAAAAGCCGCTGCTTCACTGCTCCCTTTTCATTTGTGATACATGCAAAATGAGCATCACTAATCAGGTAATACGTATTGTCTGCCCATCTGTCGTACACTTTTTCCTGATAAAAGCGGTGGATATAATCTGGACTTAATGCCCCCACATATTCGCTCCCATCAGAATCATAACCATTAAGCTCTGCAATCCGGTATAAATCCGTCTCTGTAATCGGACGTCCTGCACGATGATTCATATAACTGACCACAAACATTCTCTCATCTTTGAAGAAGGGCAAACTGCCAAAGTAACTTGAATTCTTTGGTGTGTGATTAAGAATGTAATCCGAAAAGGAATCTAATAGTTCTTCGAAGATTAATTTTTTCACTTGATTATATGAATGCCCGTCATAGTCAATTTCGATTGTTTCGTCATAGCCATTATAAGGAATCAACGTCCGGAATAAATCTGCAAATGTAAGCACATCATTATTCGTCAGGTCTTTTTCTGGAAAACGCACACGGATATTAAGTAAGCCAATATGATACGGACAAATGAAAATATCAATTGAATCGATAACAAATGGCATTTTTAATTGGGGTGATGACAATCTGCACGCTTTGTCCAGTTTTTTTGAGAAACGTCTCAGACCTTTTATTGTCTCCATATCACTCGGAAAAAGGATTGGTTCGATATTTGGCATAAAGAATGTCTCGAGCGCCTCATGGGAGATTTTTTCATTTCCATAAAACATGTCTTCGAGAGATTCATCCTCTATATCAAAAAAAGTAAAGTCTTTGTTTAATAGTCTCTCAATCAAGGGTTTAATCTTTCCTTCTTTTAATAGAAAAGGAGAAATAAATTGTTGGGTCGAATGCTGTATATTGAATTCATTGTTATCTTCTACTGAAGCTGTATGCTCGTTCATTCCTTTTCCTCCTCTGAGGCAAATAATCATATTAGATTTAAACTCCATGCTCAACTTTTCGCATTGCAGCTTGGAATGCCTCCTACTAACAATTACCCAATAACTAACTAGGTGTAAACCTGCACAGTCAGGTTTTGATACCCTAACTCAGATAGAATAAGACTCAGAGGAACGGGAAAATAATAGATGAAATATAATGAAGATGAGGGTATTAGATTGACGGTAACCAATAAAGCAATCAGGAAGGAATCATAATAGCAGCGGGGAAAGATGAATGATTAATATAGAACAAAGCTTATGGGACAGGGGATGAAACCCTTAGCTGTCCCTTATTTATTACCAGGCTTGAGACTCCGCTTTTTTTCGCTTTGCTGGCGGGATATGCACCGCTTTTTCTGATAGCCCTTCCACTGCCTCCAGCAGTGTTTCATTAAAACTGGGATGAGGATATAAAGGGAAACTGAGATCTTCATCCCTTCCCGCCATTTCAAGTGCACTGGTACCTGTACTAATTAATTCAACTGCCCCTGCGCCAATTGTATGAAAGCCTAAGAGCAGATCTGTTTCTTTGTCTTTTATAACTTTAGTCAGACCGCTCTTCTCATTTGTAATCATCGCCATACTGTTCCCGCTGTATGAAAACTGACTAGTTTTTACTTGATATCCTTGCTCCACTGCTTCCTTTTCTGTTAAACCGACTGAAGCAATCGGCGGGATGGTATGTACAATTGTCGGCAGAAATGTCAGATCAGCCTCACTATTTAATCCAGCAATTTCCTCGGCTGCTATTTTTCCTTGTTTCATTGCTTTTATTGCCGATGGAATTCCGTTTGTTGCATCACCAATAGCGAAGATTCCCGGTAAGGATGTTCGCATTTGCTGGTCTGTCTGAATAAAGCTATCTGCTGTCATTTCGACACCAAGCCGTTCCAGGCCTAATGACATTACATTTGCGCAAGCTTCAGCTCCGATATAGAGATGAGTTCCTTCCATTGTTATGGCATTTTCATTTTTTGACAATCGCACAGCTACCCCATCCTCATGTGAGGTAACATTGTCAATATGAAAGCCCCGTTGCACTTCTATTTTTTGCTTTTTTAAGATTCTCTTTAACTCGCGATTAATCGATTCATCAAAGGGAAAGTCATTCTTTCCATTATCTAACAGTATCGTCACATCTGCACCAAGATTACGGTAACTAAAAGCAATTTCCAGTGATACATAATCACTGCCGTATACAATTAACTTGTTCGGCATTTCGGATAGACTATACATCTCATAAGACAAGTAAATATTTTTTCTGTCAGCTGGTAAAAACTTCGGATAGACTGGTATACTTCCTGTGGCAATAATCGCGTGATTGAATTCATAAATATCAAACTGATGGCCAGCTTCCACACCAATTCGGTTTTCGGCAATAAAGTTCGCTTCGCCTTGAATGATTTCAATTTTATTTGCTGCACATAATGTCTCTATCCCTTTACGCAATTGGGTGACGATTTTCTCTTTATAACGAAGCAGTTTATCATAGTCAAAGGATGCTTTGTCTATTTCTATCCCCAGCTCACTAAAATGCGCAATGGATGCATGCTGTTTCGCTGCATAAGCAAATACCTTGGACGGGATACAACCTTCATTTAAACAGATACCGCCAAGTTTTTCTTTCTCTATTAATGTAACTTGCAGACCCAGCTGTGCTGCACGAATCGCAGCATGATAACCACCGGGTCCTCCTCCAACAATCACTAAATCACGGCTTTCTGCAAATTCCCCTACAACCATTTAAATCAGCTCCAATAGCAGTTTTTTTGGTTCCTCGATTAGCTCAGCAAATCGATTAGTGAAGGCAACAGCAAGTGCACCATCTGCTACTCTATGATCAAAGGAAAAGGACAGATTCATCATATGGCGAACAGCAATTTCATTATCTTCCATTACTACTGCCGTTTTTTTCGTTTTATGGAAGGAGATAATTCCTGTTTCTGGATGATTAATAATCGGTGTTGCACCAATGCCGCCAAGCGGGCCAACATTACTGATTGTGAAGGTTCCATTTTTCATATCTTGAGCTGTAAGTCTTCCGTTCTGCGCTTTCCCTGTCAGCTCTTTCATTTGCTTGTTGATTTCACGTAATGGTTTGCTTTCCGCCTGATGAAGAACTGGCACCATTAAGCCGGCTTTTGTATCTGTCGCCAGGCCAATATTATATTCTTTTGCCAAACGAATAACTTCATTATCTTCATCAAGTTTTGCATTAAATACAGGGTAATCCTTTAGCGCAATCACAATCGCTTTAATAAAAAATGCAACAATAGAAATACTTTCGCCTATTTCTTTTAGTTCTTTACGAAATTCCATTAGATGAGTCAAATCGACTTCATCAAAATGTGTAACATGCGGGATTGTTTGTAATGAATAACTCATTTTCTTAGCAATTTGTCTGCGGATTCCTGTAAACGGAATGCTATCTTCAGGGGCTGGCTGCGCTGTTTCTGCAACCTCCATCTCTTTGGTGGTTTTTTCTTGTTGTCGTGGAGCGACCCCATTGTTAATAACCTGGTATACATCATCATCTGTTACCCTAAATGCTGCTCCTGTTCCTTTAATCTTCTCAATATCGATTCCATTATCACGTGCAATCTTTCGTGTATACGGGGTGGCGAGGATACGCTGCGTCCGGTAAAGAAGTGCTGATTTTTCAACGCTCTCAACAACCATTGCTTCCTCTTGTACTGTTTCTTGCTTTTTCTTTTCGTTACGGGGCTGTTCCGCTTCATTTGCAATTTGCATAATGACTGTTCCTACCTGGATTGTTTCCCCAGGATCGAAATAAATCTCTTGTACTCTTCCTGCAATTGGTGACGGGATTTCTGCAACCATCTTATCTGTTTGCATTTCAACTAATGGCTGATCAACGGTTACTGTTTCTCCCACTTTTACAAAGTAATTTAAGATTTCACCTTCATTCATTCCTTCGCCAATATCATGAAATTTTACTTCCATCCATCCTTCACCCCTTAAAAATTCACTACTTTTCGGATTGCCGCTCCAACTCGCTCTGGTGTTGGCAAATAATCATTTTCCAGTGAAAAAAATGGGACAGGAACATCGAAACCTGTAACCCGTTCAACCGGCGCCCGTAAATAAAGAAACGACGTATCATTAATAACTGAAGTAATTTCACTGCCGACACCACCAGTAGAGTGGGCCTCATGAACAATAACAACTCGCCCTGTTTTTTGTGCGGACTGGGCGATTAAATCCTTATCAAGTGGATAGAGTGTGCGAAGATCAATCACATCACAAGTAATTTGATGTTTATCCTTCATATCAGCTGCCGCCTTCTTAATAATCGGCATCATCGCACCCCATCCAATCACGGTGACGTCTTCCCCAGTTTCTACCTGCTTTCCTTTACCTAAGGCAATCGCGTATTTTTCTGTTGGCACTTCATTACGTTCCCCCCGATAGAGGCGCATTGGTTCTAAAAATAAAACCGGATCAGGATCTTCGATTGCAGCAATCAGCAAGCCTTTCGCATCGTAGGCATTCGATGGACAAACTACTTTGATCCCCGGCAAATGTGTAAACAGTGCTTCCACACTATCAGAATGAATTTCTGGTGACCGGACACCTGCACCATAAGGAGCGCGTATGACCATTGGTAAATGATAATACCCTAATGTACGCGCACGAGTCCTCGTAACATGTGTTGCGATCTGCTCGTATGCTGGATAAATAAAACCGAGAAACTGAATTTCAACAATTGGCCTTAATCCATTCAGCGCCATACCTACAGCTGTCCCCACAAAACCCGCTTCACTTAGTGGTGTATCAATTACACGTTTGCTGCCGAATTGTTCCTGCAGCCCATCCGTAGCCCGAAACACTCCGCCATTGACACCAATATCCTCACCTAATAATAAGGTGTTTTCATCCGCTTCCAACATCGTTTTCAGGCCATCATTAACTGCCTGAATTAATGTCAGTGACTTTGTCTTTTCTTGCAGCTCCTTGTAACCTTTCTCCATCGACATCACCATATTAACGTGACCCCCTTAACATTTGCTTTTGCTCTGCAATCGTCCAGGTCGGCTCAGCAAATACATGATCAAACATATCGGAAACTTTCGGTTTTTCATATGCTTCCATTTTCACAACTGCTTCTTCAATTTCCGTCTCAATTTCATCTTGTATGCTAGTAACCCACGCTTCCTCCCATATGCCATTCATCTTCATCAGCTTCTCCAATCGAATGAGCGGGTCAAAGTCTTCACGCATTTGGTCACTTTTTTCCTGGTCACGGTATTTTGATGGGTCATCTGCGGTTGTATGCGCCCCGAACCGCCATGTGACAGCTTCAATCAGTGTCGGTCCATCGCCCCGTCTTCCTCTTTCCAATGCTTCCTTTACAGCCAGATGGACAGCAAACACATCTGTCCCATCCACACGTATACCGGGGATACCATAGCTCTCAGCCTTTTGAGCAATTGTTTCCGAATTCATTTGTTTTTCTATTGGCAGCGAAATCGCAAACCCATTATTTTGGTTAAAAAATACAACTGGTGCTTGAAAGACGCTTGCTATGTTAATCCCTTCATGAAAGTCACCTTCTGAGGTTGCCCCGTCGCCAAAATAAACGATAGCTGCATTTTCCGTGCCTTTATATTGTTCTGCCATTGCCGCCCCTGTTGCATGCGGAAGCTGTGTTGCAATCGGGACGGACGCAGGGAATATATTCTTTTCTTTGGAGGGAACATTTCCTTCTGTACGTCCATTCCAATAGAGTAAATTTCGGACCATATCTGCACCAAATGTCAATGTTGCTCCGTGATCACGGTATGTCGGAAACATCCAGTCATCGTCCTTTAATGCAAGGGCGCTGCCTACCTGAGCTCCTTCTTGTCCTTCATAAGGCACATACGTCCCAATCCGTCCTTGCCGCTGTAAAGCTCTGCCTTTTTTATCATAAGTCCTAAGCCGAAGTATATGGTAATAAAATTGTTTCGCCTTTTCTGCCGTTATTTCCGTCTCATATTCTTTGGCGACAATCTTACCAGTCTTGTCAACAATTTTCAGTAGAGGATACTTTTCCCTCATTACTTTCACACCTTCCTTATTTTAGAAGTTAAAAAGGACCAGAACAGGCCAGCGCTGCAGCGTCATTTTATAGCCTCACGTAGTTTTTACCTGAATTTATTTTCAAATTTCCACTTAGGACGCTGTGCACGTGCAAAGAAATTATTCCGGTGACGCTGTTCATCAATTGTCTGCTCGCATTTTCTCTTCGCGGCCTCCCCCGTCGTAATGCTATCCATTTTCGCTCTCTCATATATTTCCAAAAGTGTATGATAGATTTCTTTCGTCTTTAGAAGAACCCGCTCTTTATTCGCCCCATATAATTCATCTGCAATTTGAATTAAACCGCCTGCATTGACAATATAATCCGGTGCAAATAAAATTCCTTTTTCATTCAATGTCCTGTTATGTCTTCCTTTGTGTAATTGATTGTTCGCAGATCCAACGACTGCTTTCACTTTTAATCGTTCAATTGTTTCATCATTAATCACCGCGCCCATTGCACATGGAACAAACACGTCCGCATCGGTATGATAGATTTCCTCACTTTTTACTGGCTGGACTGTGCCTCCCAGCTCCTTTGCCTTTTCCTGAATTCTCTTCACACTATCCTCTTGAATATCTGTTACATATAGAAATGCGCCCTCCAACAGTAATTGTTCCGCAACTTTATAGCCAACTTTGCCGAGTCCTTGAATGGCATACTTTTTATCTCCGAGGCAATCATCACCGAATAAATATTGATTCGTTGCCTTTAGCGCGTAAATCACACCTTGGGCTGTCGGTATCGATGTATCCCCACTGCCTCCATGTGCTTCTGGAACGCCGTTAATAAAGTTCGTTTCTTTTAACGCTTGAACAAAGTCATCCATTGTCGTTCCCATATCTGTACCGGTATAAAAACGGCCATTCAATGAATCAACATACTGACCAAAAGCTCGAAACAGTGCTGGTGTTTTATCTTTTTTCGGGTCACCTATAATAACTGCTTTTCCGCCTCCAAAATCGATTCCAGCTGCGGCACATTTATAAGTCATGCCTTCTGATAAACGGAGTGCATCTTCTAAAGCTTCATTGACACTGGCATATGGATACATTCTCGTACCACCTAAAGCCGGACCAAGTGTTGTATCATGAATGGCAATAATTGCCTGCAATCCTGTTGCAGGGTCGTTGCAAAAAACGACTTGTTCATGACCTGCTATCTTTTGAAATATATCCTGCTCTGCCGTGCGTATCTCTTCAAGTTGTTTCACTATACTCCCCCCATTTTTTATAAATCCTAAACGATTTACATCTATATCTGGATACCGTACTTTCTGAGACTCCCCTATTTAATTTCTTTCCATTAGTGAGAACACTTGTTGTTTACATAAGTTTAGGTATGGTCAATATTAAGTATATTCTGTTCACAGTTGACAGTTAACCAACTTTGATTAAAAAATTCTGACCAATTTCATCTGGCCAGGGACTTCTGATTATTTTTTAATATGAAGCAGAACACCTTCCAATCCATTTTCAATATGGCGGTGAATTATTTTAACCGCTTCATCTTCATTACCTTCTACTAAAGCTTCAAAAATACGTTCATGCTCTTCAATAAAAGAAGGATAAAAATCTCCGCCTACCATACTGTTCCGCATATAATGGACTTTCATTTTAATGACTTCAAGCAATTCAATTAATTGGTTATTCTTTGAGGCACGAAAAATAATCGCATGAAATTGCTGATCCAATTCCCCGAGATGCATATCATGTTCCAAGGTATTCTTCGTTTCTTTTATATTAGCGGCTAATTGCTCCAGCTCCTCATCGGTAATATTTCGAATAGCCAGTTTGATTGCCAGTGTTTCTAAACTTTCCCGGCACTGAAAAATTTCCATAATGTCCTGGACGGTTGGTTGGTAAACACGAACAAAGCCATCATTATAAATAAGTAATCCATCCTGAATTAACATTCGAATTGCTTCCCTGACTGGACCTCTGCTGATACCCAGCTGATTCGCTACCCTTGCTTCCACAATCCGTTCTGAGGGTTTTCGTTCTCCCTCCATAATTGATTTTTTTATAATATGATATGCTTGCAAATGGAGCGACTCTGACTTGATAATACCGCTCATCTGGTTACCTCCTAAATACATTGGTGAACTTCTGCTTTGCCTCACTCGCATATTACATCTATATTTCTATTAATCTGGATTATTATCTTTAAAAAGAAAACAGTAAGGGCGATATGTCCAGAAAGGATAGATGAATAATTTATAGGCCAGTTTTCTCTAACCTAATACTGCACGGTCACTTTCAAATTGTTCTCCGCGTATAAGCTGAAACTCACGTAATAATTTTTCAATCGTCAATGCACGTTTTTCTTCACCTCTTACATCAAAAATAACCTGTCCTTTATCCATCATAAACAGCCTGTTTCCGAGATCCAATGCTTGTTGCATATTATGGGTTACCATGAGGGTAGTTAATTCAAACTTTTCAACAATGTCATAGGTCAGCTGGGTTATTAATTCTGCTCGTGAAGGGTCAAGTGCTGCGGTATGCTCATCCAGCAGCAGGATATTCGGTTCTGTGAAGGTTGCCATTAACAGTGAAAGCGCCTGCCGTTCTCCACCTGAAAGTAAACCTACTTTAGCAGTTAAACGATTTTCCAGGCCTAAATTCAATGTTTGCAGGTATTCTTTAAATAACGCTTTCCGTTTAGCAGTTACGCCAGGCCGCAATTTTCTTTTTTTATCACGTGCATATGCCATTGCCAGATTTTCTTCAATTGTCATTGATGGAGCCGTTCCTGCCATTGGATCTTGAAACACCCTTCCAATATAAGCAGCACGTTTATATTCCGGCAAATGTGTAACAGACTGAGTATTGATTGCTACTTCTCCGACGTCTGGAATCAGATTACCAGAAATAACATTCATTAAAGTTGATTTGCCTGCACCATTACTGCCAATAATCGTAACAAAATCCCCTTTTTCCAAGCTTAAATTTATTGATTGCAATGCCCGCTTTTCATCTGGTGTTCCCTCATTAAAGGTAATTGAAATATCCCGTAATTGAAGCATATTATGAAGCAGCCTCCTTCACTTTTTGCTGACGCACTTCTTCCCGCTTTTGCAGCCGCCGTTTCCTGTCTTTTCGAATACGAATTGCTTTCGGCGCCACCAAAGCAGCAATAACCAATATTGCGGTAATCATTTTCATATCGCCGGTTTCTAAAAAGTCAACACGAAGCGCCATCGTGACGACTACCCGGTACACAATCGCCCCGCCAATCACAGCGAGTGTCGTCCTTGCAATTGTTTTTGTGCCAAATAATGCTTCCCCAATAATGACCGAGGCAAGCCCGATAACAATTAATCCAATCCCCATGCCGACATCAGCGAATCCGCCATATTGAGCAATTAATGCCCCGGAAGAAGCAACAAGTGCATTAGAGAAACCAACTCCCATGATGATTAATGTATCTGTATTCGCAGAGAGACTCCGAATCATTCTTTTGTTATCACCCGTAGCCCGAAGCGCTAATCCAACATCTGTTTTTAAAAAGTAATCTGTAAGCAGTTTAATCGTGATTGTCACAATGATCATTACAATAAGAATAGCCCATGTCCCTGGCATTCGTTCTATTCCTATGGATGCCAAAATTCCATTTAGAAAAGCGTTAATTCCCGTACCTTCCCAAAGTGATTCTAATTGTTTAAAAATAGTTGTTTGGTTCAATAGCGGCAGTGTTGGCTGGCCCATAATTCGCAAATTCACAGAGTAGAGCGCAATCATCATCAGAATCCCGGAAAGCAATGCATTTATTTTCCCCTTGGTATGCAGAATGCCTGTTACACAACCTGCCAGAAACCCTGTTCCGGCTGCCATTATAGTTGCGATAAAAGGGGGGATTCCACTGATTATCGAGATAGAGGCTACAGCAGCACCGGTAACGAAGCTTCCATCAACTGTTAAATCAGGAAAGTCCAGCACACGAAAAGTCAAATATACCCCTAAAGCCATGATTGCATAAATTATTCCTGATTCAAACGAGCCAAATAATGAAATAAACATGACGCCCTCCTGTTCAGTTTGAAAGTCTGGGACAAGCCAGAAGCCTGTCCCAGTGATTGCTATTTATTATAGAATAGATATTTTTATTCTGATTCTACAAATTCTGCAAGGTCATCCCATTCATTATTCCACTCAATTGCTTGTTCTTCAGCAGCTTGTTTATTAATGAACAGCTGCATTTCCTTTGGATATTCTGCCGGTATGTCTTTCGTAGTTTTTTCGCCTGTCAGGATATCTGCAGCCATCTCTCCAGAACGGTACCCAATCGAATGATAATCAATTCCGTATGTTGCAAATCCACCTTTTGCTAATGAATCGGGTTCCCCGACAATAAGTGGAATACGTTGTTCCCTTGCTACACCAACCACACTCTCCAATGCAGAAACTACTGTATTATCCGTTACGATGAATAGAATATCGGCCTCCCCGACAAGTGTTGTTGCAGCCTGCTGCACTTCAGATGAATTCGCTACCGTTCGCTCTGTTGTGCTTAGGCTTGTGCCCTTAACAGCATCTTCTACAGCTTTAATTTGAACGACAGAATTCTGTTCTCCAGCATTATAGAGCAATCCTACGGTCGAACCTTCAAAGTACGTATCAATAAAGTCAATCGTCATACGAATCGAATCAGGATGCAGGTCAACTACGCCAGTAATATTTTCTTCTCCTTCATCCATAGACTCAATCAGATTTGCTTCCACAGCATCTGTTACAGATGTAAAAACAATCGGAATTTCACTTGTAGCTTGTAATGCCCCTAAGGCACTCGGTGTAGAATTTGCAAAAATTAAATCAACATCATCTGCTACAAAGTTTTGAGCAATCGTACTTACATTATTTTGATCCCCTTGTGCGCTTTGGAAATCATATTCCACATCTAATCCGGCATCCTTCAGTGCCTCTTGGAATCCTGTAAAAGCTTCATCGAGTGAAGGGTGTTCGACAATCTGTGTAGCGCCTACTTTATAGGTTTCTCCGTTCTGAGAAGCTGTCTTTTCTTCTCCATCCTTTGCATTTGTACCACAGGCTGCTAATGCGATGAGACCTGCGAACGCGAATACAGCTAATTTCAACCATCTCTTCATGCATATCCCCCTTTTGCAATATTTAAAATATTTAACCCACAGCTATTCCCTTTTCCCCTCGATGAAGTCTTCATGTTGCTTTAAGTTTCTCTCCGCTTATTACGTAAGTGCTTTCAACACTACTTATAACTAAAAAATGCATTACGTTATTTATACGTCATTTTATCACCAGCATTTTAGGTTGTCAACTGAATTTTTGAATTTTCCGTCATATAAAACTTAGGCGGTTTCCTCAGCTAATTTATTCGGATTTCCATCAAATGGTGTCTCTGAAATCTTGATTGAATCAGTTGGACAGCCCTCACAAGCATCTTCCACATCATCAACTAAATCTTCAGGTATTTCTGCCGTCCCTAAATTATCGTCTAAATGGACAAAAGAGAGTCCTTCTTCACAGTATTCGAAAACATCTGGAGCTGAAGCCCCGCAAGCACCACATGCAATACAGGTTTCCCTGTCAACAATACAGTACATCATAAAACACTCCTTATTATTATCTACCATCTTCATGATTCCTTTTCAATGTAATGTTAACGATAACAAACATTAAGTCGGACTATTTATTGGTTCCTTACTTTGTTCCTTTAACCTCTTTTCCATCACAGTTGTGCTGTGAATCGGCTGCACCTTGCCTTTAGGATCCATCCTTGCTTTCGCATTATTGATTGCTGTCGGTGCTTCACCAAAACCTGTAGCGAGCAATTTCACTTTGCCTGGATATGTGTTGATGTCGCCAGCAGCATAAATTCCTTTGATATTTGTCTCCATTCTGGAATCCACTACAATCGAGTTCTTTTCCAAGTCCAGGCCCCAATCCTTCATTGGACCAATTGAGGATACGAAGCCATAATTAACAAGTAATGCATCTGTTTCTACTGCAAGTTCCTTCTCTCCTTTTGTTTCCTTTAAACCAATCTGTTCTATCGTGTTTTCTCCAATCAGCTTTTCAGGAACCCAGGGTGTCAGTATCTCAACACTTGATTGATATAATCTTTCAACACTGTGCTCATGCGCTCTGAATGCAGCTCTGCGGTGTACCAATGAAACCTTTTCGGCTATTGGTTCCAGCATTAATGCCCAGTCAACTGCCGAGTCGCCTCCCCCGCATATCGTTACTTTCTTCCCTGCAAACTGCTGTAAATCATCAACAAAGTAATAGAGACTTTTATTATTAACGAACTTCAGCTCATTCTCCAAATTCAATTTTCGTGGTTCGAAAGCGCCTGCTCCGGCTGTAATTAAGATAGCTTTCGAGTAATGGCTTTTCCCAGTATTGGATACCAATGTAAAAAACTCTTCTTCTCTTTGTATATTTAATATGGATTGTTCCAGAACAATTGTCGGGTGAAATTGTGCTGCCTGTGCTTCCAATTGTTCAACTAATTCCTTTGCTGTAACTTTTGGAAAACCTGCAACATCATAAATATACTTTTCCGGATAGAGTGCTGCAAGTTGTCCTCCAAGCTGTGGCATACTTTCAATTACTTTTACTTTCATCTGCCGTAACCCGCCATAAAATGAAGCGAATAATCCTGTTGGGCCACCACCTATAATTGTAATATCATACAAATCTTCCTGTTTCATATTCAACCCCCTAAGCAAAAGTTTCGGCTGCTACGTATTATTTTAATAACAATAATACGTATAACGTTATTTATACGGTGGATATATTTATATTACATATTAATCAGAATATTGTATTTTGTCAACAGATTTTTCATCCAAATCACACAACTTTTGCAGCCAATAAGTCTTACTAAATATCTTACCTTGTTACAGTGGGAAGGTGGTATGCAAATTGCACACCGCTGGCTCGCCAGCGCCCCACGGAAAGCAAAAATTAAAAGAAGAAAGGCCAGTGATGCAGCCTTTCTTCCATATGGAATTACTTTTTTATTCATGTATTATGACGGTGAATAACTTCTCGTGCCTCCTGCATCATTCTCTCTAACAAGTCCTTTACTAGTGGTATATCATTAATTAGTCCGGCCACTTGTCCACTATTCATAAATCCTTCTTCAAAACTTCCGTTCAAAGCACCATATTTATGATATGTTTCCGTCGTCATTTGTTCGAACTTTTCATGCTGATTCCCTTTTTCTTCTATTGCCTTCAGCTTTTCTGAATAGGCTGTCCGCAGTATCCTTCTTATCCTGCCAACTGAACGTCCGACAACAGTTGTACCATGATCATTTGCAGCCAATAATTGGGCTTTATAATTCTCGTGAAAAGGAGCTTCTTTGGTTGCGATAAAACGCGTCCCCATTTGCACCCCGCTTGCACCAAGCATAAGCATCGCAGCTAGCCCGCGTCCATCACCAATTCCTCCTGCAGCAACTACTGGTACATTTACTTGATCTGCAATTTGCGGGATAAGTGTTAATGTAGTTGTTTCCAGAGCAGAATTAATTCCAGCTGCTTCATAGCCTTCTGCAACAATAATATCAGCGCCTGCCAACTCTGCCTTTTTTGCTTGTTTTACTGAAGCACAAACTATGATCACTTTGATCCCTTTTTCTTGAAGCATTTTAATAAATGGGGCTGGATTTCCTGCTGAAAGGGAGACAACCGGCACCTTATGCTTCATAATAAGCTCGAGCATCTCCTTTAGATAGGGAGTAACAGTGATTGGGATGTTTACCGCAAACGGCTTACCTGTTCGGCCATTTGTTTCCTTGATAATCTGTTCCACTTCTTGCGGACTCATCGTGCCGACGCCTATAGTACCCAATCCTCCTGCTTCCGAGACGGCTGCAGTTAACTCCGCATTACTTATATTCCCCATCCCACCTTGAATAATTGGATAGTATATTTTTAATATTTCACATAATTCTTTCAATTGGTTTCACCTCACGTTAAAATAGTGTTATATTAATATGCATAATACTATACAAGGAGAGGGTTTGCTAGATGATTTTTTCTTTTCAGAATAAAAGGCCACAGCTGCATGATTCAGTATACGTGGCTCCAGGTGCGCAGATTATTGGCGATGTGACAATTGGTGAGGAATCCAGTATTTGGTTTAATTCCGTTCTTCGCGGAGACGAAGCGCCTATTACGATTGGCAAAAGGAGCAATATCCAGGACAATTCTACTTGTCACCTGTATGAGGGGTTTCCGCTTATACTGGAAGATGAAGTATCTGTCGGTCATAATGTCATTTTGCATGGCTGTACTTTAAAAAGAGGTTCCTTGGTCGGGATGGGTGCAACTATTTTAGATGGTGCTGTTATCGGAGAAAATGCATTTATTGGAGCAAATACCCTTATTCCATCAGGAAAAGAAATACCGCCGCGGACTTTGGTACTCGGTTCTCCTGGCAAGGTAATTCGTGAATTAACAGAAAAAGATTTAGCATTAATTAAACTTACAATTGACACTTATGTACAGAAAGCAAAGGACTATAAAGTCGATCTTCAAACAATAGATTCGCCTTTATAATAGCACGTCCTTTTCCGAGCACTTAGAAAATGAGCCACCTGCACCAGGTGGCTCATTTATTAACCATAGGAAGATTCCATTCTGCATTCTGTCAGAAAGCCATGACTCAGAAAAGTTTTCTTTTATGAATCCGTTTGTGGAATTAATTCGTGGTCTAATGCATTATATGCTTTACTTTTTCTTTTAAGGCTGTTTCCTTCTTTAAATACCGACTCAAAGAAACGGCTAGCTGGTTCTGCAAGCAGTTTATAATATTCGCTAAATAGATTCGATGCTTTGGTACCAAGCCATTTTTCTGGAAGAAGTTCTTCAGGCAGACCTGGATCAATGAAAAGGAATTTCCGATATTCATGCACAAGCTTCGCGCGCTCCACAAAACATTCCGCTTCTGTCATTTTCTGATCAGCAATTCTATCCTTAGCAATTTCAAAATTGGCGCGATGTGTAACAATAAATTGTTCATATTTGGAATTAATTTCAGCTATATCCCAGCATGTTTCAACCAGTTTCTTGTCTTCATCTGGTCCATTATAATCAGCAAGGAAAAGATGGACATAAGGTTGAATATGATACTTATCAATAATTGCATTCAATTCCTTTTCGAGATTATTCGGTGAAATCCAGCAGCTGTTTGCCATGGAACCGAACCCGCTCCAAACTAATTCTTTTCTCAATTCATCACGTACACTTCTTTTTACTTCAGGGATATTATACATAAGCATGCGCCATCTGCCATCCCATTTTAAAGGCTGCAGTTTAAAAATCCGATTGGCTGCTTCTTCAATTCTAGCTTCACCGCGCTCTGTCAGGAAATAATAACTTTTATTCCCTTCTTTGCGCGACTCAATCCAGCCCTGCTTACTCATTCTTGATATAGCTGCTCGGACAGATTGACCATTATGACCAAATTCTTCAAATAAGCGAATGAGACTTCCAATCCATATTTCGTTGCCGTAATGGGAAATATAATCCCCATACAAGGTAAAAATCATTGATCTCGTATTGATGACATCATTGTTGATTGCCATATAAAAACACTTCCTTCGTCTCGTTACACGATTTAAAAAGGCATAAAACAGCCAGCAATCAGACGGAAAACCCTGCCTGATTACCTATTGAATTTTATTTAATCAACTGCATAAAGTGAAACTTCAATCTGTGGGAGTTTTTTTCTCCGACTGATTGGCAGTTGAACCAATCGGGCGTTTAGTGGCAGTTGATTCCCCAACTAAAATGTTCATTTCTTCTCCATTTTTAAGATGGGGATTTTACTGCCACTTAACCTGCGATAAAGTGAAACTTCAATCTGTGGGAGTTTTGGCATTTCCCCACTGATTGTTAGTTGAACCAATCGGGCGATTAGTGGCAGTTGATCCCACACCTATAGTGTTCATTTCTTCCCTATTTTTGAGATGGGGATTTTACTGCCACTTAACCTGCGATAAAGTGAAACTTCAATCTGTGGAAGTTTTGGCATTTCCCCACTGATTGTTAGTTGAACCAATCGGGCGATTAGTGGCAGTTGATCCCACACCTATAGTGTTCATTTCTTCCCTATTTTTGAGATGAGGATTTTACTGCCACTTAACCTGCGATAAAGTGAAACTTCAATCTGTGGGAGTTTTACTACCGCCTAACCTGCGATAAAGCAATAACGTAATTATAACGGACGCCTTTTTATAAATATACGATAGCATTAATTGTCGAATATTGCAATTATTCTCCCGTAAAGACAGGGGCTCGCTTTTCACTGAACGCTTGCAATGCCTCCAATCTATCTTTCGTCGGTATCGTTAATTCATAAGCTTTAGCTTCAATTTGCATACCAGTTTCCAAATCTGTATTCATTCCATTATTAATAGCGAATTTAGCCTGCTGGATTGCAATCGGAGCATTCGCGATAATTTCACCAAGCAGCAGTTCGCAATCTGCTATTATCTGCCCTTCTTCAGAAACCTTGTTTAAAATACCATATGCTTCAGCCTGTACTGCAGTTACTTTTCTTGCTGTTAAAATCAGCTCCTTTGCTTTCGCTTCTCCAATCAGCCTTGGCAGCCGCTGTGTCCCGCCTGCACCTGGAATAATCGCCCAGTTTAATTCAGTTAACCCCATCAGTGCGGTGGCTTCGGCAATGCGAAAATCACATGCCAGCATCAGTTCAAATCCGCCACCAAAAGCATAGCCATTTACAGCTGCTATCGTCGGCTGATTCAGCTGATAAATCGCATTAAATACATCACGTATTTTTTTAACATTTCTTCTTACTTCCTGTTCCCCGAGTGTTTTCCGTTCTATTAGATCTGCACCGGCACTAAATGCCTTAGCACCTGCTCCAGTAAAAATTACTCCCCTTATTTCCTTGTTAAGATGAATACTTTCAATAATTTCACCAAGCTCAGCTAATGTTTGATAGTCGAGTGCATTTAAAGCTTTTGGTCTATTGAGCGTCACATAAGCGATATGATCTCTTTCTTCGTAAAGAATGTTTTCCATCTATTTACCACCCTTTGCATCGTAATGAAATATGCGCAGCCTTCAAATATTCGTGGAGAGAATGCTAAATATTTTCTACAATCGTTGCTACTCCTTGACCTACACCTACGCACATTGTTGCTAATCCATATTTAATATTTCTTTTTTTCATTTCATGTACTAGCGTTGTCAAGATGCGAGCGCCACTTGCACCAAGTGGATGGCCAAAAGCAATTGCTCCACCGTTAACATTTACTATCTCCGGGTTAATTTCAAGTTGTTTCATGCATTCTAATGACTGTGAAGCAAATGCTTCATTCAATTCTACTAAACCAATATCATTTATCGTAAGTGAACTGCGGGATAACGCTTTACGTGTTGCTTCGATTGGTCCAAGTCCCATTACAGCAGGCTCTAAACCAGCCGTTCCAGATGTAATGTATCTTGCAAGCGGCTTTAATCCAAGCTGCTCCGCCTTCTCACGACTCATCAACAATAATGCTGCAGCACCATCATTCACACCTGATGCATTACCAGCTGTGATTGTTCCTTCCGGGAATATCGATTTAAGTTTGCCAAGCTTTGCAAGGGATGTATCTGGCCTTGGATGTTCATCTTCATTCACGACAAATTGGTTTCCTTTAGAATCATGAAAAATTACAGAGATGATTTCTTCCTTAAAACGCCCTGCTTCTGTCGCTTGTTTTGCTTTCATTTGACTGCTGTAAGCAAATTGATCCTGTTCTTCTCTCGTTATTTGAAATCGCTCTGCAACATTTTCTGCAGTTTTCGGCATGGAATCTGTTCCATACATTGCCTCCAGCTTTTTGTTAATAAATCGCCAGCCAATCGTTGTATCATAGATTTCCTGCGTTCTTTGAAAGGGCTTTTCTGATTTCCCCATCACAAAGGGAGCTCTAGTCATACTTTCTGTACCACCAGCAATAAATACATCACCTTCTCCCGCCTTGATGGCGCGGGCAGCATAGTTAACTGCATCAAGTCCTGATGCACATAGTCTGTTAACCGTTATACCTCCTGTTTCCACAGGGAGACCTGCAAGAAGGCTAGCCATCCTTGCAATATTTCGATTATCTTCGCCAGCCTGATTCGCATTGCCTAAAACAACCTCTTCTACTTCACCTGGATTGAGGGCCTGATTGCGTTCTAGTAATGCCTTGATAACGATGGATCCCAAATCATCTGGTCGCACATCTTTTAATGCTCCGCCAAACCGGCCTATTGGAGTACGAACTGCATCAATGATTACTGCCTCTCTCATCCTATTCCTCCTCTATATCTCCATCATTATTCTATTAAACTTTTGGATCACTGGAATAATCATAGACACCCCTGCCTGATTTCCTGCCCAGCCTGCCAGCCTTTACATACTTTTCTAGCAATGGGGCAGGTCTGTACTTTTCACCTAGTTTCTCGTGCAAATACTTTAAATTATTTAATCTCGCATCCAATCCGACTAGATCGGCCAGTTCAAATGGCCCCATTGGATAGTTTAATCCGAGTTTAATAGCTTTATCTATTTCTTCAGGTGTTCCCACACCCTCCTGCAGCATAAAAAATGCTTCATTGCCAACCAGCGCACTAATCCGGCTCGTTACGAACCCAGGAAATTCATTGACAACAACGATTTCCTTTCCAATCTGTGCTCCGACTTGCTGTACTTTTTCTACTGTTTCATCACTTGTTTCTAACCCTCGTATAACCTCTATCAGCCTCATTTTATGTACTGGATTAAAAAAGTGCATTGCAATTACTTTATCTGGACGGGATGTAAAAGAACCGATTTCAGTAGGACTCATTGTTGATGTATTTGTCGCCAAGACTGTATGTTCACTTGCATGACGCTCTGCTGCTTCAAAAACACTTCTTTTCATTTCAAGTTTTTCAGTTACTGCTTCAATAATCATGTCAGCTGACTGCATCGCTTGCTCCAGATCCATTGAAAACTGTATTGCTGCTATTGCTTTTTGCATCCTATCTATCGTTAATTTATTGTACATTACACTTTTCTCAAATAATTTATTAATTTCATCGGCAGCTTGTTCTAATTGGTCAGAATGAATATCGACCAGTTGAACCTGATACCCGCCTGCAGCACAAACATAGGCAATTCCGCGTCCCATGACTCCCGCACCAATAACTGTTATATTTTCCATTTGTCTATGCACTCCTCTCAACCTACTCTTCATGAAAAAATTTATCTCTATCTATCATTCTCTATAATCATGATAGAAGAGACGGCTTTTCCCACTGCTTTGTCATGTTGTGTTAATTCTGCTTCAAGATAGGCAACTTTTTTACCTAGTCGTTCGACTTTAGCAACAACTTCAACTGTCCCTATAGAAACCGGCCGATGAAATGTAGTTTGCAAATCAATGGATGCGAAAGTTTGGTTTTCTTTTAGTTGTGAAGTAATTGCATATGCCATCATAATATCTGCTGCCGATGCAAGAAACCCGCCCATGGAAACACCATTTCCATTTAAATATTTTTCATCTACATTCCATATCCCTTTAGCTATGCCGTTCTCAGCATAGAGCGGCTTCGTTTGCATAGTTCGGTCACAATTCGGTGGTGCTGCCCCATTATTTACGATGTTCATAAAGTCGGATGGTTTAAATGCTTTAACCACTATTTTCCCTCCCTGTAAAGTGAAACTTCAATCAGTGGGAGTTTTTCCCCCACTGATTGGTAGTTGAACCAATCGGGTGTTTAGGGGCAGTTGATTCCCAAACTAAAATGTTCATTTCTTCTCCATTTTTAAGATGGGGATTTTACTGCCACTTAACCTGCGATAAAGTGAAACTTCAATCAGTGAGAATTTTTTCCCCCCACTGATTGGCAGTTGAACCAATCGGGCGATTAGAGGCAGTAATTTGCGATAAATTGAAAATGCGGGCACAACTTATCCGTGTGCCCGCCCTCCTTAAACACCGAATGGATTAAGCGGACGACTTCCAAAATATGACAGAACACTTTTTTGCTCTGTATACAAATCAAGTGTTTCTATACTTAGTTCACGTCCGAAACCGGATTGTTTATAACCGCCAAATGGTGTCCCCGGGAATGCTGAAAATGGACAATTAATCATCACAATGCCAGCTTGAATCTGGTTTGCGACACGTGTAGCTCTCGCGTGATCTTTTGTCCATACTGCAGATCCTAAACCATAAACCGAGTCATTTGCTTCTTTAATTACTTCTTTTTCATCATTAAACTTCTGAACAACAACCACCGGGCCAAATATTTCCTCTTTCACTACTTTCATATCAGGATTTACATCTGTAATTACGGTAGGTTCATACCAATAGCCGCCCTCGAACCCTTCTATATCAGCAGCTTTTCCACCTGTTAAAATCGTAGCCCCATCCTGAATAGCGGATTGTACATAGGAATCAATCACATCTACCTGACTTTGAGAAATGATGGAACCAAGATGTGTTCCCTGATCGAATGGATCACCAGTTTTTAACTTCTTCGTTTTCTCAACAAACTTTTCTAAAAATGCATCATATATTGCTTCATGCACATACATGCGGCTGCGCGCTTCACAACTTTGTCCGGTATTAAAGAAAATACCGAATAAGGACCCATCGACTGCTGCTTCGATATCGGCATCATCGAATACAATATTAGGAGATTTTCCTCCGAGCTCAAGTGTTACCCTTTTTAACGTTTTGGATGCCTTGCTCATAATATCTTTTCCTACTGGTGTCGATCCCGTAAAAGCAACTTTATCAACCAACTCATGCTCTACCAAATGGTCACCAATAAGCTTGCCTGATCCCGTAATAACGTTAACCACACCTGCTGGTACACCAGCTTCATGGCAGATTTCTGCTAGAATAATTGCTGTAATCGGCGTCAAACTCGCAGGTTTAATGACGACAGAGCAACCTGCTGCAATTGCGGGTGCAATTTTCCATGCTGCCATCATCATCGGATAGTTCCAAGGAATAATTTGTGCACACACACCAACAGGTTCGTTTTGCGTGTAGTTCATAAATTGTCCTGGTACATTATTAACATGTCCGCGATGACTCACAATGGCTCCAGCGTAAAACTCAAAGTCTTCAATAGACTGCATTACCTGTACATGTGCAGCTCCTATTGACTTACCGCTATTTAATACTTCCAGCTCAATTAATTCATTAAAGCGTTCCCGCATGAGTGCAGCTATTTTATTCAATACACGTGAACGTTTTCCAACAGGTGTGCGTTTCCACTTTCCATTATCAAAAGCATGGCGTGCTGCAGCAACTGCCTGATCTGCATCATAATTATCAGCATCAGCTACTTGAGCAAGCACCTCACCAGTTGCAGGATTATATACTGGCACTGTTTTACCTGAATTGCTGTTAACACGTTCTCCATTAATAATCATCTGATATGTGTCACGTTTCATGTCGAGTACTTCCATTTTTTGATTTTTTGTCGGTGTTGCCATTTTATCTACACTCCTTCATTTACTTTTATAAAGTGAAACTTCAATCAGTGGACATTTTACTGCCATTTAACCACCGATAAATTAACGCCCGCTGAATACAGCTTTCTGTTTATTCAAAAAGGCATTGACTCCCTCTTTATGATCTTCTGTATTTCCTGCCGCTTGTTGTGCATAGGCTTCTTTTTCCAGCAGCTGTTCCAGGCTTAGTTCCCAGCTTTCCTGCATATAGCGTTTGATAAGACCAATCGCTTTTGTCGGCATATTGGCTAATCGATGCGCGAATTCTGTTACTTGCTCGGTAAAATCAGCTTCTGGAATTACTTTTGTAGCAAGTCCCAGCTCTTTCGCTTCCTGTGCGGAAATCTTCTCACCTAAGATGGCTAGTTCAAGTGCCTTTGCATGACCGACGAGTCTTGGAAGGTAATAAAGATTACCACAGTCCGGAACAAGTCCAATATGAATGAAGGCTTCTATAAAACTCGCTTTCTCAGAAACGATGCGAAAATCACATGCAAGTGCTAGACTCATCCCAGCCCCTGCTGCTGCTCCATTTACTGCAGCTACGACAGGCTTTTCCAAATTTGCCAGTTCCTTCAGCATTGGATGATACCGTTTTTTTAATATATTGGCATAGTCCGTATTTTCCTCAAGTCCTGCAAGATCCTCACCAGCAGAAAATCCCCGCCCGCTCCCAGTAATGACAAGACAGCGAACCGCCTCATCCTGTTTTGCTTGCTTCAGTGCTTTCGTAACCTCTTTATTCATTTGCTCTGTAAAGGCATTTAATTTTTCTGGACGATGAAGTATAATCCAAGCAGTATGATTTTTGACTACATATTGAATTGTTTCAAACATGAATGCATCCCCCTTATCTGCCTTCAAATTTCGGAAGCCGCTTCTCCAGAAAAGCCTGCATTCCTTCTTTTTGATCTAGGGAAGAAAATAGCAAGTAAAAGTTCTTCCTTTCAAACTGCATGCCTTCATAAATCGATGTATCCACTGCCTTATTTACTGCTTCCTTAATAAGACGCAGGGACAGAGGGGCTTGCTTTGTCAGCTTTTCGGCAAAGCCAAGCGTTTCATCAAGCAGTACCTCTTCCGGAATAATCCGGTTAATCACACCATACTGCAATGCTTCTTTTGCACCCATTGTGTCTCCAGTCCATAACCATTCAAGTGCTTTCGCCTTCCCCATTGATTTGGTTAACCGCTGCGTGCCCCCAGCACCCGGCATCACACCTAGCTTTATTTCAGGAAATCCAAGCTGCACTTGTTCAGATGCAAAAATCAGATCACAGCTGAGTGCCAACTCAAAACCACCGCCAAGTGCAAAGCCATGAACGGCTGCAAGAACCGGCTTTTTAATTAGACTGATTCTGTCCCAAACAGCAAATTGATTCAATAATTCGAGACTAATTGCATCATCATTAACCATCTCACTGATATCGGCTCCTGCAGCAAATGCTTTCCCGCTGCCGGTAATCACAATCACCCGAACAGAATCATCTTGATCAAAATGCTCTAAAGCTGACACGATTTCTTCAGCCATTTCCCGGTTTAATGCATTTAAGACCTCTGGCCGGTTCAATGTAAGTATGCCTATATTTTTATCACATGCTGTCTTAATGTACTTTTTCATTCACTTCTTCACCAATCATCATTGTTACTAAATCACCAGCAAACTTCATTACATCTTTCCCAGATGCTCTTGCTTCATCTGTTTTCATTGCTTCCTTAAAAGCTTCCTGGCTTTCATAATACATTTCGCATAGCAAGTAATATTCACTCTCTTTTCCCATTGGTGTTCCAACAATCTTTGTTACCTCCATTTTTTTCAGTCCTGGAATTTTCTTCGTAATTGGGCTGTGCACATTATAATAATGTTCATCAAACTTTTCTTTATCCTCAGGCTGTTTATAAAGCGCTATCATTTTTATCATGAACAATCTCCCTTTCTTAAATAATTATAAAGTTGATATAGGTTTCATCGCTTCAAAAGGATTCTTGCAAGTATTGCAATATAAAATACTTCTGCATGCTGTCGGACCAAAGATATTTTCCATCGTAGTATAGGCCGAATCACAATAAGGGCAATTCACTTCCCAAGGACCAATCATGCTTAGCTTTCGGGGTGGGGGCGCAATACCGAAATCCTTTAACCGTTCACGGCCTTGCTCTGTAATTCGCTCCGACGTCCAATACGGATGTTTTAAAAACTCAACATTAACATGCTTCAAATGCAGCGAAACTTCCAATGCCTGCTGTACGTTCCTGCGGATGATTTCCAGTGCAGGACATCCCAAAAACGTAGGTATCATCTGAACGGTGACATCATCTGCTGATTCACAAACAATATTCTCTACCATCCCAAGGTCAAGGATGCTGACAGAGTCAATCTCGGGATCTTTTACTGTTGCCAGCACCTCCATAATTTCCGCTTGCAAGTCTGTCTTTATCATGCAGACCACCTCTCTCCTCCTTCAATGCTGTCACTACCAGGAAGCTGATGGATCTAACTTATATACTTCGGAAAGCCTTTGCAGTGCCTCCGTTAAATCCCCAGTAAATTCGCCGCTGCGGCCATCTCCCCTTATCATAGTTGGACTCGCATTATTCGGAATCTCCACAGCATGTTTTTCAAATACTTTACTAATCTCCTTCATCCATTTATCTTTCAGCATCTGTTCTCCTTCAATTAAACCTAAACGTTCCATTTCTTCTCCAAATTCCCCCAGTGTTAATACACCACCAAAGTCAGCCCACACCTTCTCAATCGCTGCAGTCATCCGGTGTTTTGCATCCATTGTTGCATCGACTAACTGTGAGAACCATGTTTGCCAATGCATTAAATGGTAATATTGTTCCAGCATCATTTTTTCTGCTACATGGGCAAGTGGTTTATAAGAGGAGTTTTTCAGTGACTGCAGCCTGATTGCTTTTGCAAGATCATAAAAGTAATTTCGCACAACGGCGAACGCCCAGTCATAGCGCGGCTCCTCCAAATAGCTTCCCTGTCCATTCACTTCTTCTAAAATAATTGCATTACGACGGTCTTTTGCTTCACGCAAATGAGCAAGATTATCAGCCTTTCCTTCTCCAAGCTCTTCAAGCATTTCATAATAAATCGCAGCGTGCCCCATCGTATCCTGATTAATAGAAGAAAATGCTACGTCTTCCTCTATATGCGGAGCAATACCAAGCCATTCCGATCCGCGGAATGCGGTAATAAAGTCATCATCTGCAAGTTGATACAACAGCTCAACTAGTATTTTCTTATATTTTTCATCCTTTGCCGCTTCCTCTGCTGTCTGATATTCCACCACGTTTAATCCCTCCTGACCATGACATAATTTCTTTTTCGTCCAATATCTCCTGTTCATACTTTCGCCACTTTTTCTTCAAATAGCCATATCCTTTTGTCTCTCGATACTGCTTATTATCCATTCTATTTAGTGCCACTTTTTCTTCTTCGGAAATTTTTGTTATGTTTTCTCGTTGAACCACCCATAAGTCTACTGTGGCTTCACGACGCAGGAAGTTTTCCTTTGCTATCATGAGTGCGATTTCATGATTCGGGGCGAGCAGACTGAATTGATGCTGCATCGGTGCAGTGCTGTTTTTTCTGCTGAATACTTCAAATTCCTGATAAAAAGCTTCGATATTCTTTTTCTTGTCCATTATTCTCCCCCTCACACCGTACTTGCTTGTGATACTTGCTTTTCTCCAAGCGCTTCTCGAACCCATGCATTATTTTCATGTGCAATTTTTCGTAAACGTAATCTATCTTTTGATTTAGGACCATTATTTGTAACAATTTGTTTAAAATAATTCCAATCAGGCTGCTGGTAAACCCACTTCTGCCTCTGTTCATCAAAGTGAAGCGTATCATCTGGAATCGTGAAGCCCAACGAAAGAACACGTGGTATATATTTTGTTAAAAAACCCTGGCGCAATTCTTCATTTGATTTAGTCCGTAATTTATATGCGATATTTTTATTTTGATTCGTATTGCCGGTTCTTTCTGCAGTATCAGGACCAAAAAACATTAACAAAGATTCCCACCAGCGATTTATTGCTGCTTGAAGCATGTCTCTTTGTTCTTTCGACCCCTCTGCAAGTTCCATAATGATTGCTTCACCATGCTGCGCGTGGAACACTTCCTCTGCACAAATTCGCTTAAGTGCTCGACCATACGGTGCATAAGAAGTGTTCAGCATCATTGTTTGTGACATAATAGCAGCTCCATCGACAAGCCAGGCAATGACACCAGCGTCTGCCCAAGTTGGTGCTTCCATATGAAAGACATTATGAAATTTCAACCGTCCCGTTAATAAGTCTTCTATGATATCTTCGCGTTTTTTCCCTGTTGGTCTTAATAAGTCCTCTGTGACTCGCAGCAACAGCTGACCATGCCCCATCTCATCCTGTACTTTGGACATAATAGCCAATTTCCTTTGCAATGTAGGTGCTTTTGGAACCCATTCCTTTTCCGGAAGCGCTCCCATAATTTCACTAATGCCATGCATCGATATTAATCGAATTAGCTGCTCCCGATAATCATCCGGCATCCAGTCATCAGCCTCTATTTTTTCCCCTGCGTTTATTTTCTTCATAAAATTATCATACTTCTCATCTTCAGTTAAATCTTCGAATGATAACACACTCATCTTCTCGCCTCCCTAGATAAGTTATCATATAACGGTATTTAAACGTCATTATATTATAGTGTTATATAAATTGCAAGACTTTTCTAAATAAAGTTTCAGTATGCAAATATCTCTTGCATGGAGGCACAAACCAGCAGAAACTACTATAAAACGATCACCAATTAACTTTTAGGATGGAATGCATTCTTAACGCTGCTTGCAGGATTCTATCTTTTCTCTATGAAAATTTTTATTCTAGGAGTAATTTTGAGTAAGGTATTAGATATAGGCGTTTAAAATGAAGGTATTTATTTTAAAAATCGCCAAATAAAAAAAGCCCCATAGGGACTTATACTTTATTATGTATAGGGCGGGGTTAAGAATTAAATCCTGAGATATATAGGTCAAATAGAGCCCGATACCTTACCGCTCGGCTATTTTAAAGAATGGCTCCACAGGTAGGATTCGAACCTACGACCGATCGGTTAACAGCCGATTGCTCTACCACTGAGCTACTGTGGAATAATAAATGATGCACGCTTATGATAGTATCATAGTAATATAATGGGCCTGAGTGGACTCGAACCACCGACCTCACGCTTATCAGGCGTGCGCTCTAACCAGCTGAGCTACAGGCCCATTTTAATAATGGAGCGGGTGAAGGGAATCGAACCCTCATCATCAGCTTGGAAGGCTGAGGTTTTACCACTAAACTACACCCGCATATTATTTTAAACGTTCTATATAAGATGGTGGCTCGGGACGGAATCGAACCGCCGACACACGGATTTTCAGTCCGTTGCTCTACCGACTGAGCTACCGAGCCATATTATAAATTAAGGATTTTAAAAACTTCTCGCTTCAATATTTTGTTTCGAAGCGTATTCAAGGATATTTGTTGCTCGTCGTGTTGCAAGTTTATCCACTGAAGCTGCACTTCTCGCATAGCTTGCGAAGAAGTTTTTCAATGAAGCAGACGCTATGCTCTACCGACTGAGCTACCGAGCCATGATATAAAGTAAATTATTATGTATGGAGGAGGTAGAGGGATTCGAACCCCCGCGCGGTTTGACCCGCCTGTCGGTTTTCAAGACCGATCCCTTCAGCCAGACTTGGGTATACCTCCATATTATGATGGACCCTATAAGTGGACCCTGCAGGACTCGAACCTGCGACCGATCGGTTATGAGCCGATAGCTCTAACCAACTGAGCTAAGGGTCCCTTATATAGAAAATGGGGCGTTCGGTTATTATCGAACGGCTAGTTTCTGTATGTATGGCGCGCCCGAGAGGAGTCGAACCCCTAACCTCTTGATCCGTAGTCAAGCGCTCTATCCAATTGAGCTACGGGCGCATATAATGCCGCTTATTTATCGGTTTCGCCACACTATTAATGATGAGCCATGAAGGATTCGAACCTTCGACCCTCTGATTAAAAGTCAGATGCTCTACCGACTGAGCTAATGGCTCGTATTGTAATTTAATGATGCCAATCGGAGGATTTGAACCCTCAATTGCCGATCCGCAATAACACACAATTAACTAAAATAAAAGTGGCGGTCCGGACGGGACTCGAACCCGCGACCTCCTGCGTGACAGGCAGGCATTCTAACCAACTGAACTACCGGACCTTGGTTGCGGGGACAGGATTTGAACCTGCGACCTCTGGGTTATGAGCCCAACGAGCTACCAGACTGCTCCACCCCGCGATAATAAGAAATATGCAGTTTTGATTCATGCATAATAATAAAGACTGTTCGTCGTGTCTTGAGAATATTCGGAGAAGCTTACACTCCTCACAAAGCCTATTCAAGATGCTTCTCAAGGAAGTACTCGGCTTTGCTCCACCCCGCGATAATAATAAATCTTGCATATTAAATTAATGGTGGAGGATGTAGGGCTCGAACCTGCGACCCCCTGCTTGTAAGGCAGGTGCTCTCCCAGCTGAGCTAATCCTCCAACAATTAGGTTATACTAGTGCACATAATGCAACAGTTTGTTGCGTGCTTAACATATATTCATTAAAGTTGGTGACCCGTACGGGATTCGAACCCGTGTTACCGCCGTGAAAGGGCGGTGTCTTAACCGCTTGACCAACGGGCCAATAAGATTTTTGCAAATAAATAACTTCACAGATAGACTTCAAATCTACGACCAATCGACTAACAGTCGTTGCTCTACCATTAAGGTACTGTGAAGCGATTAGAAATAAAGTATTCGCCTGGCGGCGTCCTACTCTCGCAGAGACAAAGTCTCAACTACCATCGGCGCTGGAAAGCTTAACTGCTGTGTTCGGTATGGGAACAGGTGTGACCTTTCCGCCGTCACTACCAGACATAATAATGATATAAATGACTTATACCAAGAAAACTAAATAAGAGTAAACAACATACATCAAAAGAATTTAGTTAAGTCCTCGATCGATTAGTATTCGTCAGCTTCACATGTCACCATGCTTCTACCCCGAACCTATCAACCTCATCGTCTCTGAGGGATCTTACTCACTCGAAGTGATGGGAAGTCTCATCTTGAGGGGGGCTTCATGCTTAGATGCTTTCAGCACTTATCCTTTCCACACGTAGCTACCCAGCTATGCTCCTGGCGGAACAACTGGTACACCAGCGGTGTGTCCATCCCGGTCCTCTCGTACTAAGGACAGCTCCTCTCAAACTTCCAACGCCCACGACGGATAGGGACCGAACTGTCTCACGACGTTCTGAACCCAGCTCGCGTACCGCTTTAATGGGCGAACAGCCCAACCCTTGGGACCGACTACAGCCCCAGGATGCGATGAGCCGACATCGAGGTGCCAAACCTCCCCGTCGATGTGAACTCTTGGGGGAGATAAGCCTGTTATCCCCGGGGTAGCTTTTATCCGTTGAGCGATGGCCCTTCCATGCGGAACCACCGGATCACTAAGCCCGACTTTCGTCCCTGCTCGACTTGTAAGTCTCGCAGTCAAGCTCCCTTCTGCCTTTACACTCTACGAATGATTTCCAACCATTCTGAGGGAACCTTTGGGCGCCTCCGTTACCTTTTAGGAGGCGACCGCCCCAGTCAAACTGCCCGCCTGACACTGTCTCCGAACCGGATCACGGTCCTGGGTTAGAATGTTCATACAGCTAGGGTGGTATCCCACGGGTGCCTCCACGAAAGCTAGCGCTCTCGCTTCTAAGGCTCCCACCTATCCTGTACAAGCTGCACAAACAGTCAATATCAGGCTACAGTAAAGCTCCACGGGGTCTTTCCGTCCTGTCGCGGGTAATGTGCATCTTCACACATCGTATAATTTCACCGGGTCTCTCGTTGAGACAGTGCCCAAGTCGTTGCACCTTTCGTGCGGGTCGGAACTTACCCGACAAGGAATTTCGCTACCTTAGGACCGTTATAGTTACGGCCGCCGTTTACTGGGGCTTCGGTTCTAAGCTTCGGGTAAAACCCTAACTCTTTCCCTTAACCTTCCAGCACCGGGCAGGTGTCAGCCCCTATACTTCGCCTTTCGGCTTCGCAGAGACCTGTGTTTTTGCTAAACAGTCGCTTGGGCCTATTCACTGCGGCTCCTCCTTAAAGGAGCACCCCTTCTCCCGAAGTTACGGGGTCATTTTGCCGAGTTCCTTAACGAGAGTTCTCCCGCTCACCTTAGGATTCTCTCCTCGCCTACCTGTGTCGGTTTGCGGTACGGGCACCTATGATCTAACTAGAGGCTTTTCTTGGCAGTGTGAAATCAGGAACTTCGGTACTAAATTTCCCTCCCCATCACAGCTTGAAATTGCCAGACGGATTTGCCTATCTGACTTTCTCACTGCTTGGGCGCACACTTCCATCCGTGCGCATTCCTTATCCTTCTGCGTCCCCCCATTGCTCAAACAATCATGAGGTGGTACAGGAATATCAACCTGTTATCCATCGCCTACGCCTTTCGGCCTCGGCTTAGGTCCCGACTAACCCTGAGTGGACGAGCCTTCCTCAGGAAACCTTAGGCATTCGGTGAAAGAGATTCTCACTCTTTTTTCGCTACTCATACCGGCATTCTCACTTCTAAGCGCTCCACCAGTCCTCACGGTCTGACTTCACAGCACTTAGAACGCTCTCCTACCATTGTTCGCAAGAACAATCCGCAGCTTCGGTGATACGTTTAGCCCCGGTACATTTTCGGCGCAGAGTCACTCGACCAGTGAGCTATTACGCACTCTTTAAATGGTGGCTGCTTCTAAGCCAACATCCTGGTTGTCTGGGCAACTCCACATCCTTTTCCACTTAACGTATACTTTGGGACCTTAGCTGGCGGTCTGGGCTGTTTCCCTCTCGACTATGAACCTTATCACCCATAGTCTGACTCCCAAAAATAAGTATCTGGCATTCGGAGTTTGACTGAATTCGGTAACCCGGTGAGGGCCCCTAGTTCAATCAGTGCTCTACCTCCAGTACTCTTTTTTTGAGGCTAGCCCTAAAGCTATTTCGGAGAGAACCAGCTATCTCCGTGTTCGATTGGCATTTCACCCCTACCCACACCTCATCCCCGCATTTTTCAACATACGTGGGTTCGGGCCTCCAGTCAGTGTTACCTGACCTTCACCCTGGACATGGGTAGATCACACGGTTTCGGGTCTACGACCACATACTATAAACGCCCTATTCAGACTCGCTTTCGCTGCGGCTCCGTGTCTTCCACTTAACCTTGCATGTAATCGTAACTCGCCGGTCCATTCTACAAAAGGTACGCCGTCACCCATTAACGGGCTTCGACTACTTGTAGGCACACGGTTTCAGGTTCTATTTCACTCCCCTCCCGGGGTGCTTTTCACCTTTCCCTCACGGTACTGGTTCACTATCGGTCACTAGGTAGTATTTAGCCTTGGGAGATGGTCCTCCCGGATTCCGACGGAATTTCTCGTGTTCCGCCGTACTCAGGATACACTCCGGAGGAAACTCTTTTTCGATTACAGGGCTGTTACCTTCTGCGGCTGACCTTTCCAGGTCGATTCGTCTAAAGAATTTCTTTGTAACTCCGTATGGAGTGTCCTACAACCCCAGTAAGCAAGCTTACTGGTTTGGGCTCTTTCCGTTTCGCTCGCCGCTACTTGGGAAATCGAATTTTCTTTCTCTTCCTCTAGGTACTGAGATGTTTCAGTTCCCTAGGTCTGCCTCGTATACCCTATGAATTCAGATATACGTACTGTCCCATTACGAACAGTGGGTTTCCCCATTCGGAAATCCTCGGATATAGCGTTTACTTACAACTCCCCGAGGCATATCGGTGTTAGTCCCGTCCTTCTTCGGCTCCTAGTACCAAGGCATCCACCGTGCGCCCTTATTCACTTAACTAAGTTACAGTAAATAAAGCTTTAATTTTGCCTTTTAGGTTTATCAAATAAACCTGGTCTTACATTTATTAATCTAGCTTCGGCTCCTGAAAACTACCGTCATAAGCAATTGACATTCCAAACGCTAAAGTTCAAGCGTTTTCCAGTCCCTTGCTTATGCGTCCGTTTTCGAACAGTCGCCTCAGCCTTTTAATTTGATGTCGTTGTTACTCTTATTTAGTTTTCAAGGTACAAATCGAGAGATTTGCTCTCTCAAAACTGAACCAAACAACACAGTATGTTTCATCTAACAAAGTTAGATGTTCCGTTATAGTCTAGCTCCGGCGACCAGAAACTATCAAACTTCACACTTTTCCAATCGATAAGTCAACATCAGCTCCTTACAGTCGCTGTGTTTCCTTTATCTCATTACAAAGTGCTCCAGTTTGTACGTTTCTTAACGGTCGCCTGCGCTTTCTATTATTCCTTAGAAAGGAGGTGATCCAGCCGCACCTTCCGATACGGCTACCTTGTTACGACTTCACCCCAATCATTGGTCCCACCTTCGGCGGCTGGCTCCATAAAGGTTACCTCACCGACTTCGGGTGTTACCGACTCTCGTGGTGTGACGGGCGGTGTGTACAAGACCCGGGAACGTATTCACCGTGGCATGCTGATCCACGATTACTAGCGATTCCGGCTTCATGCAGGCGAGTTGCAGCCTGCAATCCGAACTGAGAATGGTTTTATGGGATTTGCTTGACCTCGCGGTTTTGCTCCCCTTTGTTCCATCCATTGTAGCACGTGTGTAGCCCAGGTCATAAGGGGCATGATGATTTGACGTCATCCCCACCTTCCTCCGGTTTGTCACCGGCAGTCACCTTAGAGTGCCCAACTAAATGCTGGCAACTAAGATCAAGGGTTGCGCTCGTTGCGGGACTTAACCCAACATCTCACGACACGAGCTGACGACAACCATGCACCACCTGTCACCACTGTCCCCGAAGGGAAAGCTATGTCTCCATAGCGGCCAGTGGGATGTCAAGACCTGGTAAGGTTCTTCGCGTTGCTTCGAATTAAACCACATGCTCCACCGCTTGTGCGGGTCCCCGTCAATTCTTTTGAGTTTCAGCCTTGCGGCCGTACTCCCCAGGCGGAGTGCTTAATGCGTTAACTTCAGCACTAAGGGGCGGAAACCCCCTAACACCTAGCACTCATCGTTTACGGCGTGGACTACCAGGGTATCTAATCCTGTTTGCTCCCCACGCTTTCGCTCCTCAGCGTCAGTTACAGACCAGAGAGTCGCCTTCGCCACTGGTGTTCCTCCACATCTCTACGCATTTCACCGCTACACGTGGAATTCCACTCTCCTCTTCTGTACTCAAGTCCTCCAGTTTCCAATGACCGCTTACGGTTGAGCCGTAAGATTTCACATCAGACTTAAAAGACCGCCTGCGAGCGCTTTACGCCCAATAATTCCGGACAACGCTTGCCACCTACGTATTACCGCGGCTGCTGGCACGTAGTTAGCCGTGGCTTTCTGGTTAGGTACCGTCAAGGTACGAGCAGTTACTCTCGTACTTGTTCTTCCCTAACAACAGAGTTTTACGATCCGAAAACCTTCATCACTCACGCGGCGTTGCTCCGTCAGACTTTCGTCCATTGCGGAAGATTCCCTACTGCTGCCTCCCGTAGGAGTCTGGGCCGTGTCTCAGTCCCAGTGTGGCCGATCACCCTCTCAGGTCGGCTACGCATCGTCGCCTTGGTAGGCCATTACCCCACCAACTAGCTAATGCGCCGCGGGCCCATCTGTAAGTGACAGCAAAACCGTCTTTCATTCTTTTACCAGGAGGTAAAAGACATTATCCGGTATTAGCTCACGTTTCCGCAAGTTATCCCGATCTTACAGGCAGGTTGCCCACGTGTTACTCACCCGTCCGCCGCTCGATCCACAATTCGTCACTCCGAAGAGTTCTGAAAAGTTTCACGCGCTCGACTTGCATGTATTAGGCACGCCGCCAGCGTTCGTCCTGAGCCAAGATCAAACTCTCCATTAAAGTGTTTGAATAGAAAAACATAAGTTACTTCTATAAAATATCTTAGCTGTTTATACTCGTAAGATTTCATCTTCCGAGTTGTTATAATAGAAAACGGGGTTTTCCATTATAACTTTCGCTTCATCGCATAAATGCGATTCCGCTTGACATACTGGTTGTTTTGTTCAGTTTTCAAAGAGCAAATTGTTCACCGTTTCACAACAGCGAGCTTACATAATGTAACACGATTTCTTATTGATTGTCAATAAGTTTTTTCGCTTGCCGTTAAATATTTTTGAATTGTCGGCAGATTTACATTGTATAACTTCCAAGTTAGAAAGTCAATATGTTTTTTCACTTGCCGTTAAATGCTTTGTTCTTAACGACAGGATTACATTGTATAATTTCTAAATCAGAAAGTCAATATGTTTTTTGTTACTTGTCGTTAAATGTTTTACTCTTAACGACAGGATTACATTGTATAACTTCCAAAACAGAAAGTCAATATGTTTTTTTGTTGCTTGTCGTTAAATGTTTTGCTCTTAACGACAGGATTACATTGTATAATTTCTAAAACAGAAAGTCAATATGTTTTTTGTTACTTGTCGTTAAATATTTCGCTCTTAACGACAGGATTACATTGTATAATTTCTAAAACAGAAAGTCAATATGTCTTTTTTATTGCTGAAACAGGAGTTTCTTTATAGTTATTAAACAACAGTAAATGTATTCTTTCATTCGTTATATCACTTCAAAGTGATGCTGTACAATATAGTATGCGTACATTTTCATTAGGATATCGAACATAAGGTAAATCCGTTCTTTCTTATATTACTGACAGATACCTCTTAGTGAAAGAAGTAAAAATAAAAAATAAGGCTCAGAGATTCGATTACTCTTTGCCTTATTTTTTTACTGCACATTGAAATCATCTCTTTCTGCACCACATGCGTGCATATTTAATCCTTGCATTATGTTGATTGAACTCCAAACTGCTGGATTGGATGATCGTTAATTGCAACATGAATGATTTTCTTCTCTGTATAGAAATCGAATCCATAATGGCCGCCTTCACGGCCGATTCCAGAAGACTTTGATCCCCCAAACGGTGTACGCAAATCACGCACATTTTGCGCATTTACCCAGAGCATGCCTGCTTCGATTTGATGTGCTGCCCGATGTCCGCGTTTTAAATCGTTCGTCCATATATAACCAGCAAGACCGTAATCAATATCATTTGCTAGTTTTATCGCTTCCTTCTCATCTTTAAATGTCATTACAGTTAAAACTGGACCAAATATTTCATCTTGCGCGACACGCATCCTATTTTCCGCATTTAAAATCACTGTCGGTGCTACAAAGTTCCCTTTTTTAAACTGTTCAGGAATGGCACGAGTCAGCACTTCTGCACCTTCAGCCTTAGCAATTTCCAAATAGTTTCTCACTTTATCAAAATGTTCCTTATGGATTAACGGACCAACCTCTGTAGCCATGTCTAAGGGATTGCCAATTTTTATATTTGCAACACGCCCTTTCAGTGCCTCAATAAACCTGTCTTTCACTCCCTCTTGGACAAACAGCCGGGAATTGGCTGTACATCTTTCGCCATTAAAAGAGAATATCCCCCATATACAAGCATCTAGCGCACGATCAAGGTCTGCATCATCAAAAACGATAATTGGTGATTTCCCGCCAAGTTCCATTGAACATGCTTTTAATGTATCCGCACTATTTTTAATAATTGTCTTGCCTGTAACCGTCTCACCAGTAAAAGAAATCAGTTGTACATCAGGATGCCGTACGAGTGCATCTCCTGCCGTTTCACCAAAACCATGCACAACATTAAACACACCTTTGGGAAGTCCTGCTTTATCAATCACTTTTGCCAATACATCTGCCGACAGTGGCGATAACTCTGCAGGCTTTAGAACAACCGTATTTCCTGTCGCAAGCGCTGGAGCTACCTTCCAGGTTTCTAACATAAAGGGTGCATTCCACGGAGTAATCAAGCCTGCTACACCAGCCGGGGCATTTATTGTATAGTTGATGAAGTTTTCATCCACTTGATATGCTTCGCCAATTAAACGGCTTTCTACCATTCTTGCATAAAAGCGAAAATTCTCTGATGCACGACTCACCATGGCAAGTGTCTGTTTGATCGGTAAACCTGTATCCAGTGCCTCAAGATAAGCGATATGTTCAACTTCCTCATCAATTAAGTCAGCAATCCGATAAATATAAGACAATCTTTCGGTTAATTTCATTGTGCGCCATGGTCCGTTATCAAATGCTTCCCGGGCAGCAGCTACCGCTTTATTAATATCCGATTCCAGACCTTCCTCTATTGTATTTATTTTTTCATTTGTATATGGGTTAAAGTTGTCAAATGTCCGGCCTGCTTCACTGCCAACAAACTCGCCATTAATATAAAGTAAAATATCCTCTTGTGTCACATGGTCAAATCGATTAGTCACTTTTCCATCTGCCCGATTAATCGTTGATTTAGTGTGCAATATGCTCACCCTTTTCCGTAAGTATTTCCATTTCCACAAGTGTTTCATAAACCTCTTTTTGCAGTTCTTTGGATGGTGATCCAAGTGGCATACGAAGTTTCGGCGTGATTTTCCTCATCATCCCAAGAGCTGCTTTCGCTACGGTTGGGTTTGTATCTTTAAATAGCACATCATTTAAAGGCATTAATTCAAAGTGAAGATCCTGTGCTTTTGCCAGATTCCCCGATTCCCACGCATTATAAAGCTCTGCTACCTTTTTAGGCTCTACATTTGCTGTTGCACTGATAAATCCAGCTCCCCCGATTGCGAGCATTGGGTAGCAAAGCAATTCAATTCCCGAGTATAGCAAGAAATCTCTCCCACAATTTAGCAGAACGCGATTAACATGCTCGAAGTCTTTATTTGATTCTTTCACTCCAATAATATTGGGACAATCTTCTGCAAGACGCTTCATTGTACTTACTTCCATATTTACAGCTGAGCGTCCTGGAATGTTGTAAATAATAATTGGGATACGTACAGAATCCGCCACTGTTTTAAAATGCTGATATAAAGCTTCCTGGTTTGGTCTATTGTAGTAAGGCACAATAACCATTGCAGCATCTGCGCCAATTTCTTCTGCATACTTCGTTAATTCAATTGTCTCATCATGATTTGTGGATCCTGTTCCTGGGGTAAAGAAAACCCGGCCATTAATTGCCTCCTTCGCAAGAAACATTACACTTTTTCTTTCTGCGATGGTTAATGAGCTTGGCTCACCACTTGTTCCAGTTACAGAGATACCATGGCTTCCACTTTCGATTTGCCAATTCACCAGGTTTTTAAATGCCGTTTCATCAATCGATCCATCTTCTTTGAATGGTGTAATGACTGGACAAATGGATCCGCGTAATTTCTTTTTTATTTCTTCATAATTCATGCTTAGCTGCCCCTCTCTTCATTATATATATTTATCTATACTATCCTTTGCAGGTGGTGGAATAGTTGAAATAGACTGTTATTTGAACGAATACTTGTCAGCTTTGCGAACGCAGCCTTATTTCATCATATTTGGTAAGAATGTGACAATCCCTGGGAAAACAACAACTAATGCCAGACATAAAATCATCATCAGCAACATGGGGATAACACCTTTAAATATGCGCTGAATTGGAACATCTTTAACAACGCCACTAATAATGTATACACTTAAGCCCATTGGCGGAGTCAGCAATCCGATGTTCATTACAAAAATCATAACAACTCCAAACCATATACCATCAAAACCTAACATTGTAATCAATGGATAAACAACGGGCAATGTTAATACAAATATTGCAATTCCTTCTAAAAATAAGCCTAGAATGAAGTAAACAATAAGAATGAGCATCATAATTGCCATTGGGGACATATCCAAGTCTGATACAGTTTGGGTAATTACGGCTGGAATTCTGCTTAAGGCTAAAAATTTACTGAATATATCGGCTCCAATTAAAATAAAGAAAATCATTGCTGTTAGACGTGTTGTTTCATTTAATGTTGTTTTGAAATCAGTCCAGGTTAATCTTTTTGTTAATAATGCTAAGAGAAACGCTCCAAATGCTCCAATGCCCCCAGCCTCTGTTGGGGTGAAGTAACCAAAATATATCCCGCCAATACTTAGTGCAAACAAGAATACAAAAGGCCATACACTGTTTAAAGATTTCATTTTAACTTTAAGCGGCTTCTTAGCAGTAACTGGAGCCAATGACGGCTTTCGAAGAACCATCAAATATATTACTAGCATGAATAACAACATTTGTAATATTCCTGGAACAAGACCGGCAATTAATAATTTCCCAATTGGTTCCATTGTAAGAATTCCATATAAAACTAAGATAACACTCGGCGGGATAAGGATACCCAATGTTCCGCCAGCGGCAACACAAGATGTCGATAACGCATCATTGTAACGATATTTTTTCATCTCAGGCAATGCGATTCTTGCCATGGTTGCAGTCGTTGCATTAACAGAACCTGAAATCGCTGAGAATAAAGCACTTGTTCCAATTGTTGTAATTGCAAGCCCGCCTTTAACATGTCCTATCCAGGAGTCGACTGCTGTGTATAAATCCTTGCCAAACCCGCTGAAAGATAAAATCATCCCCATTAAAATAAACAAAGGAATTACACTTAAGGAATACGAGCTTGCAGTCGAAAACGGCGTTGTCCCCAATTGAACAAGGGCTGAATCCCATCCTCTGATGAATACTAATCCAAGCGTGCCAACTATGATTAGCGATATACTTACAGGTACACGAATCATGAATAATATAAGTAAGATAATGATCCCAAGGACCCCTATTATTTCCGGACTCATTTCCTGTTCACCACCACTCTAAAATATGTGATTGCTTTAAAGATTGCTGTTAAAGCAAATATAATCAGTGTAAATGTAATAATAAATAGAACAGGGTAAACGGGAAGGCCAATGTCCGTTGTTGCTGCACTTCTCTCCATCATGCGTAAGCCATTATCAAAAACATGCCACGCCATAAATACCAAGATAACTGCAATAATCATTTCAATAACGCCATTTAAAATGCTCTGTGTTTTCTCTGAAAAGCGCTCAACAATAAAGTCAATTGTTACGTGTTCTCCTTGCCTGTGTGTCATTGCTAGTGCAAAGAAAACAAGTAAAGCAGCACCAATTTCCGTCAATTCATATGTTCCAATTAACGGTTTATTTAATACATTCCTTCCTAGAACATCCAGCGTAATAATTGTCATAATAAATAGGAGAAACATATTTGCAAGGAACTGCTGTATATTCGCTATCTTATTTACTATTACTTCCGCCTTCTCTATCATTTTTGACATCGTGCTTTCACTCCCACTTTACTTACCGCTTGATTCAACAGCACGGTCATACACTTCTTGACCTGGCAATCCTTTGTCCTCAACATTATTAATCCAATTTTCGATTGTTGGATTAATATATTCACTCCACTCTGCTAGTTCCTGCTCTGTTAACTCGTATATTTCAACACCTTTTTCTTTTGCGTCTTCAATTGCCATTTGTCCAAACGCATCAAAGGCCTCACCAGTTTTAATTGCCATTTTCTCTCCAGTTACATCTTTTATTGCGGCTTGATCTTCCTCACTTAGTTCGTTCCAAATGTTTTCATTCATTACGACGAACATTGTAGTGGAATAAAAATTCCCTACTGTTGCATAGTCAATTACTTCTTCCAAGCCCCATGTTTTAACTGCTTCCCAAGGCGCAATCGTGCCATCAACAACACCACGTTCTAATGCTTCAAAGTTTTCATTCATTGGCATAGACACTGGGGTTGCTCCTAGTGCAGCTAACCATTCACTTGTTTCTGGTGAAGGGGAACGGATTCTCATTCCTTTCAAATCCTCAACACTTTTCACTTGTTTTCCTACTGTATACAACTGGCCAGGGTCTGTCGTATAAAGCCATAAAGGCTCTGTGCCGGCATATTCATCACCAAACTCGTCAAACTCATTATAAATTTTCCATAGATTTTTAGAGCCTTCGACCGCTGTTGTTGCCATAAAAGGAAGCTCCATAACGGAGGTTAATGGAAATTGGTTCGGTGTATAGCCATGTACACTTAAAGCTAAATCTACCGCCCCCGTTGCCGCCGCATCAAAGTGCCCATCTGGTGCTGCCAATGATGCTCCAGGATAAGAAGTGATTTTAATTCTGCCATCTGTTGCTTTCTCTAATCCAGCACTAAGCTCTTGAATCTCATCCTCCATAAAATGTGTTGGCGGAAAGAAGTGCGAGAAGTCAAAATTATATTCATCACCACTGCCACTTTCATTTTTATCTATTTCCCCTCCACCACATGCTGCCAGAATTAACGTTCCGATTACTGCAAGAAGCAAAAATAGCAGTTTCTTTTTTCCATAGAATCTCAGTTTCATTGTTTCCCCCCCTATTTAAAAGGATTGATAAGAGCTTTTCGTAAGTAATGTAACTTTTCCTTTCTATACTTATCTATTGAATAGATATATGATTCATTCTTAAAATTTAGACGAACGAACCGCAGGCATTCGAATAACAAGAAGAGTTTATTCAGTTTCTTAGATTGGAAAACAGACTTTCAGATTAGAATACCTTTTCAGCATTTCCCGCCGTCCTGCCTATTTCGTTTTATACCGCTGGTGAATATTATTTTTCTTATACGTTGGCCGGGTAAATTCATAGACTTCCAGTGAAAGGGCTAGATATCGATGATCAAATAGAACTGTATAATGCTCTTTTACAGTATCAAATAAGCAATCACAAACTTTTTTTATATCCTTATCCGAACGGCCGCTTCCCAGTTTCAGAGTAATGTGAACAAATGCATCGTCTTCTGTTCCATCAGCAATTCTGTAATCTTTAAGTTCAACTGCTCTTGTGCGCAATCCGCCAACAGGAATAATATCGCGGTGTTTTAATAATGATTGATTCACCTTCTCTAGCAAAAAAGGAATGTTCGATTCTTCTTTTATATTATTCGTATATTCAATCGTTACGTGCGGCATTGGCATTCTCCTTTTTAAGCACACACTTATCGTAATTTTTTATTCCATTCATAATCTTCGCTGACAATCCGATTCACGAGTCTGCCGATTCCTTCAATCTCTGCAGTAACTTCATCACCAACTTTTGTATCGACGGACCCTTTGGGTGTTCCAGTTAAAATGATGTCATTTTCACTCAGCGTCATAAATGAACTTAGATATTCAATTAACTGTGGGATGCCAAAAATCATATCAGCTGTTGTTCCCTCCTGCTTCAGCTCTCCATTGATATAGGTGCGCAGCTTTAAATTCATCGGATCCTTAATCACTTCCTTATCGACCACCCAGGGACCAATTGGTGTACATGTATCCCGATTTTTCACACGCAAATTAGGACGATAATAGTTTTCCAAGTAATCTCTGATTGCATAGTCATTTGCGACCGTATAACCGGATACATAATCATACGCATCTTCCTTTTTTATGTTTTTCCCCGTTTTTCCAATCAGAACAGCCAGTTCACATTCATAATGCATGAATGTGACATCGTTTGGCCGGACAGTATAGCCGCGATGACCGATAAATGTATTTGGCCCTTTCAGGAAAACCAATGGTTCCGCTGGCGGGGTAAATGACAGTTCAGCTGCATGATCTGCATAATTCAAACCTAAAGTAAACACGGTATGCGGTTCCACAGGTGGCAGCCAAACAACATCTGTTTCCTCAACAATTCTCCCATCATCCAATTTTACTTTCCCATCTATTTCTGCGGCGTCTTGAATTCCTCCCCCAATACTTACACGGGCACGTTTCATAAAATATTTCCTCCTATGACATTCCTTTCATTAATTACTCGATTTTCAATCGCTCCAACTTTTTCGATTTCAATTTTCACGAGATCATTTTCTTTGGCGAGCGGAGCATTTTCTGGAACGCCAACTAATAGCACATCTCCTTTTGCAAGTGTCATAAACTCGGTTACGTCTGCAATTAATGTTTCAATCGAACGGACTAGATTCCTTGTTGTATTTTCTTGTTTCAGATTGCCATTAATTGAAACTTTTATATTTAAATCATTTGGGTTCTTAATAGAGTGACTTGATACAATCCATGGTCCAATTGGACAAAATCCATCCCGAGCCTTTTCCTTTACTGCCGGGCGGTGGAAATTTTCATGGGGAATACTCACATCATTAATAATTGTATAACCAGCAATACATTCCAATGCTGCTTCCTTTGTTACTTTCGTTGCCTTTTTTCCAATTACAATTCCTAAAGCTGCACCTATTTGCAGTGCGTCCATATTTTCTGGCAGCGGGATTGCGCTTCGATGACTAATAAACGTATTTTTTGGTTTTATATATAAGACAGGTGCTTTTGGTGGATTTTTATATGGCTCTTCTTTCATCAAAGGTTCCAATATCTCATATTCTCCTTGATAGTTTAAAAGTGTTCCATATACTGTCCCTGTAATAGGGACATCTACTGGGAGGGAGTCGGCACGATATTCCATTCCATTAATTTCTACCACTCCCTGTTCATTCACTTTTGCTTTCAGCAATTGTTCAATCCCTTGTAATTTTAATATTGCTTGTTGCATGAACAATCGACTCCTTCTCCAAGATTCTGGTTCATATCAAAAGAGACTGGGACATAACACTAATATTGGCAAAAAACCGAACAAACGATAATCAGACATCCCCAGAAGACCGGTCAGCAGATTGATTCGGATTTAGTTCCATATATTAATATAGTTATGTCCCAGCCTCCTTCCGCGAAGCCTAACTCACTACCGAGTTAATCCCATACTTTCCGCTATAAAAAGTAAGTGGATACCCATCTCGTACAGCAATATCTTTTACTTTACCGATAAAAAGCGTATGATCCCCTACAACATAGGAGGTATCTACATCACATACAACAGAAACCAAAGACTCTTTTAAGACAGGGATACCTTGGATATAATCAAAGTCAATTTGTTTTTTATCACTCGTTTGTCCAGCAAAATGCATTGAAACATCCTGCTGGTCATCACTTAGAATATTCACTGCAAACTGCTTAGACGCATTAATCCGCGCTAACATATTTGCTCGGTTGTCGATTGATACGGTAATAAGTTTGGGATTTAAAGATACAGACATAAATGCATTTGCAGTCATGCCATAGCTATCATTTCCTGATTTTGCGGTAACCACCGTTACACCTGTGGCAAATTTCCCCATTGCATTTCTAAACGTCCGATCATCCATCACGATTCTCCTTCCTCTCTTTTATATTCATGCGACCTCTCTCACACCTGTATTAAATTGTAAATTCCGGTTTATATAGATGAAGCTTTGCTTTTTCCTGCTTAACTTCCTCGCCTGTAATTACATTTAAGAATGTGGATGCCTCTTCAAACCAGCTGTCTGGTGCTTCATGCCCCCAGAAGGTTTGCCTGGTTTTATCATGGACACTCCAGCGCTTCGGTTTAAAATCTCCATCTCCGGTAAAATAGTCTCCAAAGTATAACTCTATGCGATGCCCATCTGGATCACGCAGATAGAGGAAAAATGCATTCGATAACCCGTGGCGTCCAGGGCCCCGCTCAATGCACTCACCCATTCCGATTGATGCTAATACATCACATGCATGAATGAGTGCAAGCGGATCTGGCAGCCAAAAACCAACATGGTGCAGAAGTGGTCCATCCCCGTTCATAAATGCTTGGTCATGAACATTCCCTTTTCGATGTGTCCAAATCGCCCATAAACTTCCTTGATCATCCTCTGTATACTCAGAAGGTCGAAATCCAAGTTCCTTACTATAAAAGTCATATGCTTTTTGCACATCTGGAACGAGACAATTTAAGTGGTCAATTCGCTGAATACGAGCTCCTTTATGCAGATCATAACGTTGCATTAAGCTTGGAACCTGTTCCATTTCGGCATAAAATTCCAAAGATAAACCAGATACATCCTGCATGCGTAATGCACGGCCGAGCGCCCGCTGTTCTCCTGTTTCCATCCATTTATAAGGCAGATTATTTTGTTTTGCTACTTCTGCTATTGCATCTAAATCGGCATCATCGTATACCTTATAGCTAATCACCTCGACTGCTGCTTTATCTGCTTTCTTTAGGAGCAGACTATGATGATGCTTTTCCTCATAACCTCTTAAATAGAGATGATGACCATCTGATTCTGTTTCATAAAACCCGAGCGCATCCACATAGAATTTTCTCGATGCTTCTAAATCGGTAACATGTAATACAGCCCTGCCAGCTCTGGATATATTAAACCCCATTCCTTCTCCCCCTAATCTTTACTGTGATTGTAAAAGAAAACTCGATTTCCAGGATTATCTTTCAATCGTTGGCTGCTTTGTTGCCTCTTTTAGAAAATCAGAAATCCGGTTTTTATAGGATTCTTTTTCAAAGTTATCAAAGTATGTCATTCCCATACGTACAGGGTCTCCGAAGAAGTAATATTCATAATGTGATTGTCTGGAGCCAAATGCACTGGCAGTCAGGTCCCAAGCTAAACGGAATAACTGCACCCGCTCATATCCATTCAGGTTTTTGCCTTGTAATCCGCGTTCAATAATTGGTCCAATTTCGTCATGTGCAAAGTCGGCTTCTGTTGGGATTCCTGTTAAACCAGATGCAGCCAGAACCCGAATTATTTCTGTCATGGACGGATAAACACGCGGGTACCAATTTCTCGCAGCATCAAGTGCAGCAAAGTCAGGAGTCATTGTTCCGTATTTATCAAGTTTTGCATTATGCTCGGCACGATAGAGGTGGGAACGCATTGTTTCGAGTGTGATCATAATATCCCGGCCCTTATCTTTTACATGCTGGAATTGGTCAATTCCAATCGCATCCATGATGCTAAGTGCTACACCTAAGATAAATTCGGTTTTTATAATTGCCTTTGCAACTACTTGGTGAGACATATGTGCAACTGCATTTGTCTCCGCAAATGTGCGGTTACAAATAGATGAGTTACCACAAACAAATACTTTTTCCCAGGGTACGAAAACATTTTCAAATGAAATAATTGTATCTCCCTCTTCATAGCGGGAAGATAATGGATAATCCCATTTATTATCTTTATAATCCCAAGGCTCACGGCTAATATGTTTAATTCCCTGAGCATTGTTCGGTACGACAAATGCTAAGGAATAGGGATCATCTAATTCTCCTGCTTTCTTAACAGTAGATGGAAAAACCAATGTTTCATCGGTAATGGCCCCTTGTGTTGCTAATAAGCGAATGCCATCAACTATAATTCCATCAGAACGCTCCTCGACTAAATGAAGTGCAACATTCGCATCTTTCTGCTGATGTTCTGCTTTTGCACGATTCACTTGCGGGTGAATGAGCGTGTGCGTGAGACTGATATCATTTTCACGAGCATATTCATAATAATCGCGTGCATTTTTGGCAAAGGCTGGATCAGCTTCTGCAAATATATCGTTATTCATCCCCATCGCCATTACTTCAGCATTTAGGTAATCGGGTGATCGCCCCATCATTCCTTGTGATGTCCGGGCCCATTCCTGAATGGCTTCCCGTCTCGCAATAATATCTTCAATTGTTGTTGGGTGCTTATAAGTCATCCCCACTTTGTCACCAGTCGTCGGCGATGTATACAACATCTTATCTGCCTGCTCATGCTGCACATCGTATAATTTAGCCATCGAATCAATTACATTTTTGAATGCCGGATGTTCCGTTACATCTTCTACTCGCTCGCCATTTGCATAAACATTATTTTTTGCCTTTTTTAATCTTTCCTTGTATGCTTCACCTGTTTTCGCTCCCATTACTAAACATCCTCTCTTACTTTACTTTAATTTAATTTGTAAGATAACTTATTAAGAATTAGATTCTCGTTGTATTTGCATTAATCTGAAAAATATTTATAATATGAATGTAAACTCTTTTCTTAATGTTATTATCATGGATACATTGTTATATGTAAAATATCTATTTTATCGGTTTTGTATATAAAAAATATATACTTTAGGCGGGTGATACAGATGAACATCAAACAACTTCGCTACTTTTATGAAATTGCGAATGAAGGTCAAATTACTCTCGCAGCCCAAAAACTCCATATTTCCCAGCCCCCTTTAAGCCAATCACTAAGGGCATTAGAAGAAAGTTTGAATGTGGTTTTATTTGAAAGAAATGGACGGAAAATGGAATTAACCGAAGCTGGAGTTATTTTATATGAAAAAGCTGAGGAGATTTTTTATAAAATAGATGAAACAATTGCTGAAGTACAAGAAACGGATCAGGGCATCCGAGGCACACTTGCCATTGGCTGTAATAAATCATGCTACTCACGCATCCCAAAGAGAGTCAGCCGGTTTCAAGAAGAATTTCCTCATATGAAGTTTAGAATATTAGAGGGGGATTCGTATTATTTAGCAAAACAATTAACGGAAAGAGAAATTGAATTGGCAATTGTTCGACTCCCTATCGATATGACCGGGTTTGCTTACCACTTATTGCCAGAAGAAGACTATGTTGTAATTTCTCCAGCTAAATGGCTGATAGATCCAAACAAAGAAAGCATCTCTATTGAAGAGCTGGCAAATATTCCATTGCTCTTACTCCATCGGCTGAAGGGCATTGGACAATTTGAAATTATACTTGATAAATTCAGATCCCAGCAATTAACACCTAAGATTGTCTGCGAATCGCCCAATGTTGATATTTTATTAGGACTTGTTGAAGAAGGAGTTGGAGCAACAATACTGCCCAAATCGACTTTATTAAAAAATTACAACAGGAAAGTTAAAATTCTTCATATGGAAGATACACAAATTGTTTCTCAATCTGCAATCATCTGGTTAAAGGATCGTTATATTTCTAAAAGTGCAAAACGATTTATTGGGTTATTCCAGTAAACAAGCCCAAACACCCAATTCACTCATAGTTGATACAAAAAACTGATAATCTCAATTCGGAGTAACCATGTTTTTCTGGACAGATGGTAATTTCATAGACTGTTTCATCGCTTTTCTTGCAATTACTGTCTTATAGAGAAGTTCTCATAGACAGTTTCACCACTTATTTTGCAGGTACTGTCTTATAGACAGTTTCACCGCTTCTCTTGCAGTTACTGTCTTATAGAAAGGTTCTCTTAGACTGTTCTTTCACTTTTCTTGCTCCCACTGGCTATTATATATTCTGAATTAATCTAATCAGCACCCTAAATAAAATCCGAACGATACCTTCGTTCGGATTTTATTTATTATATTGCTATTGTTCATATTAGAAGAGGTACTCAATCTCTTCAATTAAATTCACTATCAGTGCATCATGTAAAATATAAGAAATTAAAGTGATTAAAAGGATTGTTGCGAGACTTAAATAGATTTTCTGATTACTGCGATTGCTGCTTGATACCTTCTCATATACAAATAAAACCGGAATAAAGACAAAAGTCAGGCCAGCAGATAAATATATCGAAGACATTGTTAATTGAATCGATCCAATAAGTCCGCCTATCATTGCAATTACATTTAAAGCAGTGAATGGCACAACAATTGAACCGTATTGTGCAATGATTGTTTTAAATGACTGCTGATTTTTAGCAATTTTAATCATAATAAATGCACTGCCAAAAGTGATTACAAAAAAGATAATTGCTACAAAAACGAGACGTGCATTCACATCAAAGAATGGAACAGACGTATCAAACCAATTGTTAAATGCGCGCATTAATGAGTTTGCCAGAAAATATAGACTCAATGAAAAGATAACTGCATACAGACCGAGCGTTACTAAACCATTCACAAACTGGTTTTCATTCGCTTCAAAAGCACGTGATGGATTTTTTACCATCGTCAGGAAATAGGACCAATACTGACTAAGTCCATTTTTAATTACTTCTGATGTTTCCTGAACTTGTGGTTCTGCAGTTGCCGCTGTTTGACTAGTTGATGCTGCGCCTTCTGATTGTACATCTTGTTCAGTTGAACCGCTTCTTACCTCCTCTTCAACATTATCATTTGGAAGCTGTTCACTGTCAGCTGCTTGTACAGCTGTACCACAAACTCCACAAAATTTGCCGCTATCTTGCTGATGATTACACTTTGGACACACTAGCATCCTGCATTCTCCTTTAATTTATATTTAACCTTCTGAACGTTACGAGCTCGGATTATTTTCTATGTATAAAGTCAAAAAGGTTATTTGATACTTCAATACACTGAATTTTAATTAAGTCTTTTGAACTACCAAGCTTGATTATAACAAACTTTTATATATTTTAAAGCAATTCCCTTAAAATAAATAGTTAATTTTAATCATTTTATATCAATGAATTGAGTTATAATAGTTAAATAGACTTATCGAAATTCAAAGGATAGTCTATACTACTGATGATTGAATGAATCATTAGTAAAATTTTACTAAGGAGGAACATCTGGAATAGAGGTAAATACAAGATTATAAGAAAATAAATTGAAACAATGCTAGAACTGAAATTTGTGCAAAAAGTAATCAATTTTTCGTACTAGATTCAGATTAAAATCAGGATGGCTTTGAAGAATTACCTAGACAAAGAAAAAGGAGTCTGTCAGACATGGATAAATACTGTAAAGAATGTGGTAAAGCGATTGATGAATCCATAAACTTTTGCAAGCATTGCGGTCATAAATTAGATGATGCTTCAGAAGAGAACAGGAATACGATTAAAAAGCAGCCAAGAGCGTATACTAAAAAGCAAAAAATAATGTTCAGTGCTGCCGCTGCTTTATTCGTTATACTTATTGGTGCGTACCTATGGGGAAAATCATATTACTCTCCCGAAAAAACGGTGGAGCGATTTATCGCAGCGATTATGGAAAATGATTATGAAAAAGTTCAGGATTTAACAACGATGCAGGATAAATCGATAACACATGCAGAGGCAAAAGCACTGATTGCACTTGCAAAAGAGGAAGCATATTATATCAATATAGAAAAGACTAATTTAGAAGAATTTTCTTATCAAAACGACCTCATGGAACTAACCGAGAATGGGAAGAAGTTACTTATTTTCCCTCGATACCAGTTTTCTTTAGTACCGCAATATGCAGCGTTGAACCTTCCATTTGAGGGGATAGAAAATACATTTAATGAGGAAACAGTTACTGCGAAAAAGTCTGATGAAGGAAATATCGTTTATGGGCCTATGGCTCCCGGAAAGTATAACTTACATAGCAGCTACAGCGGGGAATTTACTGAAGCTGAATCGGATGATGTGATTATCCTTGGAGACAGCTATAGTGATACAGTTTATCATGATGTACAACTAGATGCGGCATTCGCGGCATTCGATTTATATAATTCGAACGATAGTCCGATTAAAAATGCATACATCAAAGTAGATGAAGAACAAATAGCTTTCGATGAGAATCTTTATATTGATTCATTTGGTCCACTGAATCTGGATGGGTCGGTCACTATAACCCCTGTTATTGAAACAGAATGGGGCATAGTTACATTAGAAGATATAAAAATTAAAGAAGCGTACTATGAACTTACATTGAATACAATAAATAAAGAACTGATGGATAATTTATCCGAGGTTATTTTATTATATGGTGAGGAGTATGTACAGGCCCATGCAGCCAATGATACTGCTAAATTTACAACCATTACGGATGATTTACAGCAAACTTTTAAAGACAACTTTGCTTATTACATTGATTCCAAAACATATTTTACTGGGCAATTAGATAAAATAGAAATAAATGAAGAGGACCTGACTTTCTATAACAAGAATGAAGTTGCTATTCCGGCTAATTTTTATTTTACAGCATCCACATATTATAGTGACGATCAACCTGAACTAGAGGAACGGATTGACTCTGTAATGCTTTATATGGTATTCGATTCTGATGAAGAAAAATGGCTGGTAAATGAAGCAAGTACGTATGGATTTTCTAACAGTGAAGCGTTTAATGCGGCGAAGACACTGGAAGGCTCACAAGAATTGCATAACACTGCCAAAGCTGATTCAACATCTGGAGACAAAGATTTAGATGATGAAATAGAAGAAACAACTTTAAATTATATATACAAACTTGTCGATGCAATTAATGCAGAAGATTATGAGCTTGTCCGTCCGTATATTAAAGATGACAGTCCACTCCATGGCATGCAAGCAGACTTAGTAGACCGCTTATCCGGAGATGGGGTGAAACAAGAAGTCGTCCATGCATCCGTAACCGCTATTGAAGAAGATGGTGACACATGGAAGGTAACGACTAACGAAACCATTAAAATTTACGGAGATAAAGAAAAAACAAATGACTACACTTGGCATTACACGGTCGAACCCGATGGTGATGGGATTGCATTAACAAACATAGAATAAGCAGAAGGACAGCCTGGGAAAAACCCTGACTGTCCTTTTTTGAAGAGCTGAATAAAGATTTTGGTTACCCTCTATTATTTCAGCACATCGACCGCTACACGTTCCACTTCTAATATGGCCTGATTGCGATTCATATAATTCGAGAAACTTTCCATTCCTTCCATACTAGGAGCAATTGTTTTAATCTCTTCAGTTGCAAATACATTTTCTGCGAGATAGTTCTCAAGTGTCTGTTCTTCTTTTTTATTAATCGAATATGCAGCAAGTAAAGCCATCCCCCATGGTCCGCCTTCGCCTGCAGTGCGCATCACAGAAACTGGAACACCAAAGGCATCTGCCATCAGTTGCTGGCCTACCTTTTCTGTCTTAAAAAATCCGCCGTGTCCAAGAATCGATTCAATTTGTACTTTTTCTTCTGTTGTTAAAATGTCCATGCCAATTTTCAATGTTGCCAGAGCTGAATAAATTTGCGTACGCATAAAATTAGGCAAATTAAAGTTACTATCAGGCATCCGCACAAATAATGGACGCCCTTCTTCAAATCTTGTGATTGGTTCACCTGAATAATAACTGCAGTTTGCTAATCCGCCAACATCTGGGTCTGCCTTCATTGCTTGATTAAATAAGTGGTTAAATACATCTCCCATTTCCACCTTTGTTCCAATCACTTCGGCAAACTCTGCCAGCAAACGGGCCCATGCATTTATATCCGAGGTGAAATTATTGCAGTGCACCATCGCAACCGGCTTACCTGCAGGTGTCGTAACCATATCAATTTCCGTATAATAATCGGAAAGTTCTTTTTCCAGGACAATCATCGCAAAAATGGAGGTTCCGGCAGAAACATTTCCAGTATGCTCTGCCACAGTATTGGTAGCTGTCATTCCGGTGCCTGCATCTCCTTCAGGCGGGCATAATGGTATCCCTGCTTGCAGCACACCTGTCGGATCTAACAATTTTGCACCTTCTTCCGTTAAATATCCAGCGTGCGCTCCCGCTAGTTGCACCTTTGGCAAGATTTCCTCAAGTGTCCAACCATAACTGAATTTTTCTGCCAGCTGATTAAATTTCTTTACCATACGAGGATCGTAGTCAGAAGCATCTGAATCAATAGGAAACATCCCCGCCGCTTCTCCTATCCCCAGCACTTTTTCACCAGTTAATTTCCAGTGAACATAGCCAGCTAAGGTCGTTAGAAAATCAACTTTTTCTACATGCATTTCTTTATTTAGCATTGCTTGATAAAGATGTGCAATACTCCAGCGCTGCGGAATATTAAATTCAAATAGATTGGTTAACGCTTCAGCTGCCTGTTCAGTTGTTGTATTTCTCCATGTTCTAAATGATACGAGTTGTTCTCCTGATGCATCAAACGGAAGATAACCATGCATCATCCCAGAGAATCCCAAAGCTCCAACCTTTGTCAATTGGATGCCAAATTTCTTTTCTACCGCTTCTGCCAATTGGCGATATGCCCCTTGAAGCCCTTCCCAGACTTGTTCCAGGTCATACGTCCAAATTCCATCTTCAATACGATTCTCCCAATCATATTCCCCACTCGCAATCGGCATATTATCAGGTCCAATCAGAACTGCTTTGATTCTTGTTGAACCGAGTTCAATCCCAAGGGCTGTTTTTCCTAACTCTAGAGCACCTGCTGCCATCCCATTCTCCACCCTTTCATCCATAAGATTCCATTTCAAAAAGGGGCCTGCTCTGCGAACTATATCGTTGGCCCCTCCAATCACTTATAAATTATTCAATCACAATATATTCTAAATCTGCCATTTTAGCCCAATCCTCGATTTGCTGAACAGTTAGTTCCAGTGAAACAACGGTATGATGGCCGCCACCTGATTCGATCCATTTCGTAACACCATCTTTGAAGTTTGGATATGGCTTCCAAATAACCCTCGCTACCGGCAAATGTGGAGCCTCTTCAGTCGGTTCCTCCAGTTCCACTTTATTAATCATCAAACGGTAATGGCTTCCTAAATCAAGCATGGAAACAACAACACCTTGCCCTGCTTTGCCATCAAATACGAGACGTGCAGGATCTTCCCTGTCTCCGATCCCCAGCGGTTGTACAACTACACGCGGCTTAGTATTCGCTAAAGTTGGGTCTACTTCCAGCATATGAGATTGTAAAATATATTCGTTTCCTTCTGCGAGATTATACGTATAATCCTCCATAAAACCAGTTGAGGTATTATTAGCCATGATTTTCATTAAACGATCTAATGCTGCCGTTTTCCAGTCGCCTTCCCCTGCAAAACCATAACCTTCCGCATTTAGTCGCTGAACAGCCATTCCAGGCAGCTGTTTCATCCCATGCAAGTCCTCAAAATTTGTAGTAAAAGCGGTGTATCCACCACCTTCCAAAAATCTCCTTAATGCAATTTCTATTTTAATTTGTTCTTTGACATGCTCCTCAAAATACGCAGGCTCATTTTCTCCATAATCAAAATCATAGAGTGACTGGCACGCTGCAAAGGTCTCTTCAACTTCAGCATCTGTGACCTTATTCATCTCAGCTACTAAATCACCAATGCCATAATAATCAACCGTCCAGCCAAACTGAATCGCTGCTTCCACCTTATCTCCTTCAGTAACGGCGACGTTGCGCATATTATCACCAAAACGAGCAACCTTGATATTCTGGCTTTCGTTATATCCAACCGCAGAAACCATCCAATCGAATATTTCTGTTTGTACGGAAGCATCTTCCCAGTGGCCAACAATGATTTTATTATTTTTTCGTAAACGTGCATTCATAAAACCATATTCCCTGTCACCATGTGCACTTTGGTTCAGATTCATGAAATCCATATCAATTGTTTTCCATGGCAATTCTCTATTATATTGTGTTGCAAAATGAAGCAGTGGTTTTTGCAATAATTTCATTCCGGGAATCCACATTTTAGCTGGTGAGAATGTATGCATCCATGTAATAATTCCTGCTACCTTATCGTCGTAATTTGCATCTTTTACAACTGTTTTAATTTCATCTGCTGTCGTGACAAGCGCTTTAAATTTTAATTTATATTGCAGCCCATCTTTTTCAATTAAGGCATCAACAATTTCCTGTGCATGTTCCTTTACTTGATTCAACGTTTCCTCACCATATAAATGCTGACTGCCAACTACAAACCAAAATTCTCTTTCTCTCTGTTCTATCATTACAACACACCCTCTTTTCTTTATTTACTTCTGTCCGTAATATGCATTTTTTCCGTGCTTTCTTAGATAATGTTTATCCAATAAGTCCTGGCTCATCTCTATCCCATTAGGGTTCAGCTGCAACGTATGGTATGTCATCTCAGCAACTTGCTCCAATACGACCGAATGATGAACAGCATTCTTAGGCGAAGTTCCCCAAGTGAAAGGTCCATGATCGTTTACCAAAACTCCTGGAACTTGATTTGGATCTATTTGTTTTTCTTTAAAAGTTTCAATTATTACTGTTCCTGTTTGTTTCTCATAATCCTTAATGATTTCTTCCTTTTTCATTTCTCTCGTTACAGGGATTGCTCCATAAAAGTAATCACCCTGTGTTGTTCCAGCAGCAGGTATCTCTCTTCCAGCTTGCGCAAAGGAAACCGCCCAAGGTGAATGCGTATGTACAATCCCCTTAATATCAGGAAAAGCCTTATATAACTCTAGATGTGTAGCCGTATCACTGGATGGGTTAAGATTCCCTTCAATTCTATTGCCTTCTAGATCAACAACTGCCATGTCTTCTGGGGCCAACTGTTCATAATCCACCCCACTTGGTTTAATTACAACATAACCGCTATCTCTATCGATTCCACTGACATTTCCCCATGTAAAAGTAATTAAATTATGTTCAGGGAGAAGCATATTCGCTTCGTACACTTCTTTTTTTAAGTCTTCGAGCATGTTGTTCAACTCCTTTTATATCAACAATCCTTATTATATATACAAATCTGTTAGTTGTTCGTACATGTAATCTATATATATGAATCTAGTAAAAAATTAATCCAATACTTCTGGTGAATCTGGTGTCCATCTTGTATTAGGTCCAGGTTTCCCAAATAGAGGATTGCCATTTTTGTCCCAGTCTACCTTTTTAGCTCTTGCATGGCGATTTGGGTCAAAGAGTGGATCTCCTTCAATTTCTGTATAATCGCGGGCATGATATATTAATATGATATCCTCGCCATTTTCAGATTCTGTAAAACTATTATGTCCCGGTCCGAACTGCCGATTTTCTGACGAGCTTTGAAAAACTGGCTCTTGGGATTTCGTCCAGGAATCAGGATTCAAAAGATCAGCATCCGCATCCGCAGTCAATATTCCCATGCAATAATCTATACCAGTTGCACTTCCAGAATATGTAATAAAAACTTTTCCATTTTTTATTAGTACTGCTGGACCTTCATTCACCCAAAATCCTTTTATTTCCCATGGCAGTTCTGGCTTTGTCAGCATGATGGGCTCCGTTTTCAGCGTCCAGGAATTCTCCATTTTTGCAATATAAAGATTAGAATGTCCTTTAATATTTACATCCTGCTGGGCCCAAACATAATATTGCTCTCCCTTATGGAAAAAGGTTGTTGCATCAAGAGAAAAGGTCGACATTCCCGTTTTCACCTCTCCTTTTTCGAGCCATTCACCTTCCAATGGATTTTCCGAAGCATTTTCAAGCACATACATTCTGTGATTAAATGTGTTATCATCGATATTCCGATTAGGTGCTGCAGCAAAATGTAAGTACCACTTTCCATTCGCTCTGTGTATCTCTGGCGCCCAGATTAATTCACTTAATGGACCGTTTTCATGTTTATGCCAGACAGCTGCCTCCTCCGCGTCCCCCAATTCATTTAAGGTTCTCGCTCTTCTGAGTACAATTCGATCATATAGCGGGTATGAACCTGTGAAATAATAATATCCATCTGAATGTTTATAGATGAATGGATCTGCACGTTGTAAAACAATTGGATTAGCTATGTTTTCAGTCATTTCTGCACACTCCTAACTTCATATTCGTAAGCGCTTTCTATAATACAATCATCTTATCACTTGAACGTACAAGTGTCAATTTAAAATATGAAACTACCATAATATACGTATAAATTTAATAGACATTTATAATGTAACTTTATTTATCCTGTTATCTTCTTTCTCTGGAGCTCTGCAGTCAAACGAGATGAATCCTTAATGCTTTTCTATTTCAAATGTAAACGTTGTTTGTTTATGCATCTTCTCGCCTGCCTCACATAGGATGCTTGGCAGATTTGCATGATGAAGAGATGCGGGTGAACCTTGTGTTTCTAAACATACCCCAAAGTATTTATCCGTTTTGCCTTCTGTTAATTCAAGTCCTTCAGGAAGGTTATTTGAAGTATACATGACCACACCCGGTTGATTCGTTTCAACAATCAGTATCCGTCCACTGGATTCGTCCCTCATAACTGCTGATCCATGTTTTTCATCATTAAAGAGAAAGTAATGATCATAGCCGCCATTAGCTACTTTGTTTTGGAAATAATCATAGTGAAAACCACGGTCTAATCTACTGAGCTTTCTAAAATCGAAGCTAGTATCCTCGACTTCTATTAACCTTCCAGTCGGTATTAACTGATTATCTAATTCTAGAAAACAATTACTGTCTATTTTTAATTCCTGATTGTGAATCGTATGTTTAGCAGCACCGCTTAAATTAAAGTATGTGTGATTCGTTAAGGTAACAGGTGTCTTTTGATCTGACACATACCTATAATCAATCACAAACTGATTGTTATTATTGACTGTGTAGGTCACTTCAACATCCAAATTTCCCGGAAAACCTTCCTCCCCAGCTTTACTTCTATAAGTAAGCTTTGCCCCAAGCTCACTATCTCTCACAAATGTATCTATATTCCACAGCACGTGGTGAAAGCCAGTTTCGCCGCCATGTAAATTATTATCGCCTTCATTTGCATCTAAATGATATACTTTATCCTCTATTTCAAATGCTGCTCCTTGGACTCTTCCTGCAACTCTGCCAATCAATGCACCTAAATAACCGGGATTGGTTAAATATTGTTCAGGATCCTTATAAGCAAGAACAACATTCTCCTTCTTTCCATCTCTGTCGGGTACAATTATTTCTGTAATAATGCCTCCAAATTCCATAAACGTTACAACCATTCCATTATCATTTACTAATGATATTTGTTCCCAGCTTCTGTCTTGCAGTTTTATTTGTATTGTTTTTATTTCCATTTCATTTCTCTCCCTGCTGAAATATTCATCTGACAAAAAGCCGGTAAGATTTATCATCCATCTTACCGGCTTTATTCATTAAAATATATTTACCATTTAGAGCCCTCAGGATATGGACAGTTTTTATAGGACAATTTCGCTCTAAACTGCACAAAGCAACCACAATGTCCACAAGTATGACCGAAAAGCAATGATGGACATTTGCTGCATATTTCAAGTCTTTTTCCATACGTTACATCATCAACTAAATCAATTTCCAGTTGGAGCTGCTCCTCTATTAGCGACTGAATAGAAGCATCTGAAACGATAATAGAGCGTGAGCATCCTTTACAGCTCATTTTTCACACCCCATAGCATAAAACATTTCTATACATACATTGAAACTTCAATCAAGGGGAGTTCTTGCATTTCTCCACTGATTGTTAGTTGAACCAATCGGGCGATTAGTGGCAGTTGACCCCACACCTAAATGTTCATTTCTTCCCCATTTTCAGATGATGGTTCTACTGCCACTTAACCTGCGATAAAGTGAAACTTCAATCAGGGGGAGTTCTTGCATTTCTCTACTGATTGTTAGTTGAACCAATCGGGCGATTAGTGGCAGTTGATCCCGCACCTAAAACGTTCATTTCTTCCCCATTTTCAGATGATGGTTCTACTGCCACTTAACCTGCGATAAAGTGAAACTTCAATCAGGGGGAGTTCTTGCATTTCCCCACTGATTGTTAGTTGAACCAATCGGGCGATTAGTGGCAGTTGATCCCACACCTAAATGTTCATTTCTTCCCCATTTTCAGATGATGGTTCTACTGCCACTTAACCTGCGATAAAGTGAAACTTCAATCAGGGGGAGTTCTTGCATTTCTCTACTGATTGTTAGTTGAACCAATCGGGCGATTAGTGGCAGTTGATCCCGCACCTAAAACGTTCATTTCTTCCCCATTTTCAGATGATGGTTCTACTGCCACTTAACCTGCGATAAAGTGAAACTTCAATCAGGGGGAGTTCTTGCATTTCCCCACTGATTGTTAGTTGAACCAATCGGGCGATTAGTGGCAGTTGATCCCACACCTAAATGTTCATTTCTTCCCCCATTTTTGAGCTGGGGGTCTACTGCCACTTAACCTGCGATAAAGTGAAACTTCAATCAGGGGGAGTTCTTGCATTTCCCCACTGATTGTTAGTTGAACCAATCGGGCGATTAGTGGCAGTTGATCCCGCAACTAAATGTTCATTTCTTCCCCATTTTTGAGCTGGGAGTTTACTGCCACTTAACCTGCGATAAAGTGATTAAACAAGTTCCCTTATTTCTCTCGTAGAATTTCTCACTACAATTTCCGGTTCATAAACAATGGATTCAATCTGCTCATTATCTGATTTCAAACCTGCATTCTTTTCGAGCAAACGCAGCATCATTTCGGCTGCAGCTTCTCCCATCTCTTTCTGGGGATGTTTAATTGTTGTCAGCTTCACTTCGGAAACCCTCGAAAGCATCGAATCATCATAGCCAACTAAAGAAATATCATCTGGTACTTTTATATTGCGTTTGCGTAATGATTCTAATAACAGCATTGCGTTTTCATCGTTATAACAGACAATCGCCGTAGGCAGTTCATTATTTGTTTGATCTAGAATTTTTTCTAATTCCTCTCGCGGCTTGGTCATTTTTTCTTCTGTATTATACGTAATAATATTGGTAGGATTGATTGGTATTTGATGCGTTCGATGTGCCTTCAAATACCCCTTCATTCTTTTGGTTCCTTGTAAATCATCTGTTTTAAAGAAACCAAGAATATTTCGATGACCCTGTTCAATTAAATGCTCTGTTATAACATAACCGCCCTTTTCATCATCAATAGTAATACTCAGCGGTTCCAGTTCATCATAATAGGCATTAATCATTATATAAGGGATATTCAGCTTTTCCAGATTTAAATAATAATTTATATTTGGATTGGATATCGCACTTTGCGTCGGTTCGATAATTACACCATCTACTTGATATGTGAGTATTTTTTCCAAAATCTGTTTCTCATTTTCATGTTGGTTATCTGTACTAAACAAACTAATTTGGTAATCATTTTTACTAAGCAGTGATTCAGCACCTTGAATAATAGATGGAAATATATAGTCAGAAATATGCGTTGTAATAATCGCTATATTTTTCTGAGCCATATGATTCGTGTCTTTTGTATTTCTTTCCGCACAAAAGGTTCCAGCTCCCTGTTTTCGGTATAACCAGCCCTGGTTTACTAAATCGCCAATTGCGAGACGGACGGTATGGCGGCTGACATTGAAACGTTCCATCAATTCACTTTCCGAACTGATCTTTTGGTGCGGAATATACGTCCCATCTAATATAGTTGATTTTATATATTCCCTCACGATGCTATGTTTTGTTTTCATGTTGCACCTCTATTCTATTCAAGAAATTCTCGTTACATTATAACAGTTTATAACTAGCAATACATTTAAATCACGCAGAGAGGTATGAAGGGAATAGAGATTAACCAGCAATAGCCTCGCTCATTTAGAGCCTTTTACTTTATAAATGTATTTAATTACTCAGCTGAAGTAGCGATGTGTGTACATTGTAGTATAGCTTAATGAAAATCACGGAGCATATCTCCTGCTAAAATCCAGTGAAACAACTGCTCATTTCTGCTGGGAGCTTCCAAAAGCAGATAATTAGACAGCAAACCAAATATACAAAATCATTTATTTTCCCATTATTTAATAGCTAAGACGACAACAGACTTGGATGGAAGTTCAATATTTAGAATATTATCCTCCTCGGTGAATCCAGTAAAATCTTCAGGCACGACATGATTTGGATTTTCAAAGGTGTTCATTGCATTCATTTCATTTGAAGTTAAAATTCTTCCAGAAATATCTGTTGCATTCATTCCGCGTAAATCTATATTCAGCTCTGCTGACTTTATTTTATCCAGGTTACATAGGCTGATATGCAGTGTCCCATCCTTCGATTTAGATGCTGATGCACTTACATGCGGGAATGTTTGACCATTTTCATCAACTGTATCAACCTCAATATCCAATGCAACCTTTTCCGCATCCTGATGAACCTTGTACATTTCAAATACATGATAAGTTGGTGTCAGAATCATCTTATCCTGTTCCGTTAAAATTACTGCTTGAATCACGTTGATCATCTGCGCAATATTTGCCATTTGCACGCGGTCATTATGTTTATGGAATATATTAAAGTGAACAGCTGCACTTACTGCATCTCTTATCGTATTTTGCTGATAAAGGAATCCTGGGTTCGTGCCTGGCTCAACATCATACCAAGCCCCCCACTCATCTATAATTATCGCGATGCGTTTATCAGGATCGTATTTATCCATTAATGTGCTATGTTTCGTAATAAGCTCGTCCATATACAATGTTTTTTGCATGACAATATCCCATTCTTCTTCCGTAAAATCAGCAGCTTGTCCCTTATTCCAAAAGCCGCCTGGGTGAACATAGTAATGAAGACTAAGACCATCCATTACATGATGCGCTTCACGCATCAAAACTTCAGTCCAATTATAGTCATCTATATTCGCTCCACCTGCAATACGATAAATTTCATTGTCTCCATAATCTCGTACATACGTCTGATACCGACGATAAAGGTCAGCATAATATTCAGGGCGCATATTGCCGCCGCAGCCCCAGTTTTCATTACCTACACCAAAGTACTTTAGTTTCCATGGCTCTGTTCTGCCATTTTCACGGCGCCAATTAGCCATTGGGGATTCCCCATCAAATGTCATATATTCAACCCATTCAGACATCTCCTGAACAGTCCCGCTTCCGACGTTTCCACAAATATATGGTTCCGTCTCCAATAAATCACACAACATCATAAATTCATGTGTTCCAAAGTGATTATTTTCCACGACGCCACCCCAATGGGTGTTAACCATACGTTTTCTATTTTCACGCGGCCCTACTCCATCCTTCCAATGATACTCGTCAGCAAAACACCCGCCTGGCCAGCGTAAAACCGGGATATTTAATTTTCTTAGAGCACCTATAACATCATTTCTGATGCCATTTGTATTAGGTATGGAAGAATCCTCGCCTACCCATAATCCTTCATATATTCCCCTGCCTAAGTGTTCGGCAAAATGCCCATATATATTTTTATTTATTTTCCCTCTGGCTATATCTGCATTTATTATAATTTTGTTAGACATGTTTACACCTCAATTATATTTCAGATAAGAATTTTTCCGTTTTTTATTTATTGCCTCTTTTGCAACCGAATCATGTTCCAGGATAATTTAGAAAAAGTGCCAATAATTTTATCTGATTCTTTATGAGACTGTCCATTTGAATGAGGTTTTACTTGCTCGTCGCCGATACGATTTGCTGCTTTTACATCCTCATTTTCAAGCACGATATGCTCTACAATTTCAAAATCCGCAAATGAACGGATATCGATGTCAAATTGAAGTTTCTCTTCTAAATGACGATTTACTGCGAATACAACTAATTCTTCTTTTTCTTCGTTATAGACAACAGATGTATCTAGATATGGAACATCAGTATAGTCTTCACTATCATATTTCGGCGAGGAAATAATTGGATTCAATGCTTTTCCTCGTCCATAAACAGATGTATAATAATACGGATAAAAAATTGTCTGCTTCCAGACTGCTCCGCCAGTTTCTGTCATAATAGGTGCTATAACGTTTACAAGCTGTGCCATACAAGCAATTTTCACTCGATCCGAGTGCTTTAGCATTGTATTCAGCATACTGCCAACTAATAGAGCATCTTCCAATGTATAAATATCCTCTAATTGCGGAGGAGCAACTGTCCACGGCTCAATTTGTTTATCTTGTTCATTTGAATGGAACCACACATTCCATTCATCAAAACTTAAATTAATTTGTTTCTTGCTGCGTTTCTTAGCTTTTATATAATCACATGTCGAAACGACCGTTTTAATAAAATTATCCATATCAAGTGTACTGGCAAGATAATTCGCTGTATCATTTGTACGATTGCCATAATATTGATGCAGGGAGATGTAGTCTACATGCTCGTATGTATGGTCCAGCGTTGTTGCCTCCCACTCTGGAAATGTTGGCATTTCTGCATTCGAGCTGCCACAGCTGACAAGTTCAATGCTTGGATCGACTAATCTTAATGCTTTTGCAGTCTCTGCAGCTATACGGCCATATTCGTCTGCTGTTTTATGACCAATTTGCCATGGTCCATCCATTTCATTTCCAAGACACCATGTTTTAATCTGATGAGGGCTGGCATAGCCATGTTCTTTTCTTAATTCACTCCAGTACGTGCCCCCTGGATGATTACAATATTCAATAAAATTTCGCGCAGCATCAATTCCTCTTGTACCTAAGTTAATCGCCATCATTACATCTGCATTAACTAAATTAGCCCAGTCCATAAATTCGTTTGTACCAACTTCATTTGTTTCTGTTACCCGCCAAGCAAGCTCCAGTCTTTTAGGCCGATTTTCTTTGGGACCAACCCCATCTTCCCAGTTATATGCTGATACCATATTACCGCCTGGGTACCGTATAATTGGAACTTGTAATTCTTTAACCAATTCAATGACATCCTGCCGAAAGCCATTCTCTTCCGCAGACTCATGACCTGGTTCGTAAATTCCTCCATAAACCGCCCGTCCAAGATGTTCTATAAAAGATCCATAGACTCTTTTATCTATATCTGAAATAATATAATCCTTATCAATAATTACCCGAGCTTTTAAAGTTTCTTTTACCACAGTAAAACTCCTCTCGATTTCTATGATTTATTGTATGCTCCACTATCTAACGTTTTAAAAACACGAAAAGCATTCCAAAACCAGATTAAGGCTGACAAGCTAAATAATAAAAACAGAATAAACGCTGGGACTTCAAGTGAAAAATAGGTAATCGCAAACAGAGATATAATGATAATTACAGAAATATGCACCTTTGTTAGACCAAGTATCAACGCATTAATAATTGTTCGGAAAATACCTGCCTCATAATGTGCTTTCAGGGGGAAACTCCAAACAACAATAAGTAAATAGAAGAAAAGGGTAAGATAAAAGGCAAAAGGAATAAGCATATTCAGCTGCCCTTGGAATGCCTCAATAATCTTGAAGTTGAGATATAGACCAGCTCCTATTACAGATAATATCCATCCCAGTCCATTCGCTGAAATAAATTCCTGCTTATATATTCTCCGGAATGTTTCCCAAACCTTTATTTCCTCATCACCCATTAACCACTTCCTCACAACACCCAACGCCGCAATTGTAGCAGGAAAAATCCCACCAATTATTAATCCAAGTAATGTATATGAAATCCATAATATATTCAGAAATGCTATTCGCGTTATCCAAACAGCAATTCGGTCTAAAGATGTAATAAATCTGTTTGCATACATTTTCAGTCCACCTTATCTATCCTCATTTTCCGTTCTGTTCCCGTTTATCCTTTTACCCCACCAGTTGTTAAGCCAGCAATGAAGTAGCGCTGGAAGAATAGAAACAGAATAATGATAGGGATTATTGTTAATACAGACCCAGCAATCAATACATCATAATTATTTCCATATGGTGTAAGTAAAGTAGCAAGTCCAATCGGTAAAGTAAACATATCATTTGATCTTAATACTAAAAGCGGCCACAGGAAGTTATTCCAGCTGCCCAATCCTTGTAAAATAGCCATTGCAGCAAGTGAAGGTCCCATTAACGGCAGCATGATTTTGAAGAATATGCCGTATTCCGTACTTCCATCTATTCTCGCTGCATCCATTAATTGAACAGGCAATCCAAGCGCAAATTGTCTAAAGAAGAAGACTGCAACTGGTGCAACTACCATTGGCAGCACTACCGCGAAATAGGTATCAATCAGCTGTGTACTAATCATTAATTTATATAGCGGCAGCATAAGTATTTCAAATGGCACCATCATAATCAGCAATACGAGAACAAAGAAGAAGTTTTTGCCCTTAAAGTCATAGACAGCTAAGGCATATCCAACCATCGAAGAGAAAAATAAAGATAACACAATTGTAATCGCTGAAATAGCTAAACTATTTCCATACCAAGCCCAATACTCTGGAGCTTGATTAAAAATATATAAATAGTTATCTAAACTTAACTGACTGAAATCGATCTTAAAACTGATTCCTTGTCTCATTAATTCAGACGACGGTCGAAAGGATGATACAACCAATCCTATAATAGGAAAAACAGCAATTAGGGAAATAATCCCAAAGATTATTGTGGCAATCCATACAGTAAGTTTTTTATTTCCTTTTACTTTCATCAATCTTCACCTCTTTTAAAGGTTCCTGTAGCAATGAGGTAAATAATACTTACTACAGCAATAATTAACATGAGAACGACACCAATAGCTGATCCATATCCCATATCATTTTGTCGGATACCTTCTTGATAAATATATCCAACAACAGATAAACCAATATTACCTGGTGAACCTGCCTCCCAGAAAACGAAGCTTTCTTCAAACATTCTGAATCCATTAATAATGGTAATCGTACTTACAAAGATAATAATTGGTTTTAATTGAGGTATTGTAATGAATTTCATTTTTTGCCACGTTGATGCACCATCAATATCTGCAGCTTCATATAATTCTTCAGGCACATTCTGTAATGCTGCAAGGAAGTACAAAACATTAACCCCGATCCATCTCCAAGAAGCAAGAATAACCATCAGGAAAATGGCGGCCCAGCTAGTAAATCTCCAGTTAATCGGGTCCAGACCAAACAAAGCAATAATTTGGTTTGCTGCACCGGTACTTTGTTCACCAAACATTAATCGGAAAATCATTCCCCCAACAATCGTAGAGGTCAGGGCTGGCAAGAATAAACTTGCTCTAAAGAAGGTTTTAAATTTAACAAACTTCGAATCTAAAAATATAGCTAAAAACATCGGAATAATCGTTAATAATAAAACGGTAAAGATAACATATAAGGTAGTATTTGAAAGTGCCTTAAAAAATACTGGATTTAATAATCTCTCATAGTTTGTGAGCCCGACAAAACTGACTTGACCTGGAAGCACCTTTTGAAAACTCATTATTATCCCTTGAATGGCAGGATATAATGTTAATATTAAAAACGAAATAATAAACGGTGAAACAAAGAGATATGGCACTACCTTTTTGGAATTAATGAATTTAAAAAATTTATTAGGTTTCTTCTCTTTATTATTTGATGGTTTCCTGGTTTTCTGTTTTTCTTTAGAAAAATTAGAATCATTTGATATAGATTCCATATACGCTCCTCCTCAACTCTTTAGCACTAAGGATTTATCATTACAAGCATGATTATTCTAAAATGGAAGCAGGTTGACCACTGCTTCCATTCAGTTTTCTTACTCTCTATCCATAGCAGAACGAACAGTTTCAGCCGCTTGTTTAAGAGCTTCCTCTGGAGATTGTGCTTGTTGACGCAATACTGATTCTGCCACATTTGTGTTATATTCCGTTACTACATCTGGCGTATACTCTGTCAGGTTAAGCTCATTAATTTCATCTTTTACCTCAGCAAGAACATCAAAGATGCTGTCATCAAAATATTGATAGTATTTATTATCCTCTCTCACCTCGTCACTCTCCCAAACATCCCAGCGCGGCGGGTCAAATCCAAGTACTTTCCATAAGTTGATACTGCCTTCTTCAGATAGCTTGGCATACGCCAAAAACTCTTTCGCAAGATCTGCATGTTCCGTTTGATTCGTTACTACTGTACCAGTTCCACCCATGCCAGCAGATCGATCTCCGCCTTCTTCCCATGCTGGTAATGGACGAATTGCAATTTTTCCTTCAAGATCAGGCATACTATCAATAAATCTTCCCATATACCAAAGTGGTGCCAGAATGGCAGCTGCTCCACCATCATTCATATATCCATAAAACTCTTCCGATTGATTCATTCCACCTGGAGTCAGTTCGGCAATTTCATGTTCATAAATAACATCTTCCAGAAATTGCAGTGTATCGATATGTGTCTGACTATCAATAATCAACTCACCATTTTCATCAAACATGTCTGTTTTTTGCTGAGAAATCATTGGCCAATAGTCCATTAACCAGTCCGTTGTCCCAACATTCCACATGACTGAATCTGTGTTTTCGACAACTTGCTTTCCTGCTTGTACAAAATCATCCCACGTTTCTATCGAGTCGATATCTACTCCCGCTTCATCCATGATTTCTGTATTATAGTACATCACGGTCGCTCCTACATGAGTAGGTATTCCATAATAGTTTCCATCTTTTGCATAGATTTCAAACCGAGATTGAACAGATTGTTCTAAAACTGGATCAACATACTCATTCATTGGCTCTAACTGTGGATCACCTTGCAAATAGTTTGCAAATCTTCCTAACTCTATATCTGAAATATCTGGGGCACCTTTACCAGACTGTAAGGATAATAAAAGGTTATTATGCATTTGATCAAATGGATATGCTTCCGCAACCAGCTTAATTGGTCTATCAGGATTTTCCTCATTCCACCTGATCGCTGCATCTTCAAATAAATCAATATGCTGTCCTACAAATGTCCAATAAGTTAACTCTGTTGCATTTTCTAAATCATCTCCAATAACTTTCTTTTCATCAGCGGCGGCATCATCAGAGTCTCCTCCACCACCACATGCTGCCAATAATGTCATACCGGCTATAAATAAGAAAAGCAGCAACATCTTTTTCATCTTTATTCCCCCCTATTTTTAAATATGTTGTTTTTAAGCGCTTACATTAAAACTATAGCTTTCCGCTATTCACCTCCAAAGTAAATATACAACTAAAGACTTTAGCTTTGATAACGCATACATTTTTTTGTGAAAACATGATGCATAAAGTAATAAAGATAATTTCAAAGGAGCTAAAGTAATTAGTATTTATTATCCACATAGTAGCACCTGCATTTTAACTTGTCAATAAGTTGTTTGAAAACATATATAATTGTTATACGTATATATGTCTATTCTAAGTTTATTTAGAAATTGTATAGAATACGATAAGTACAGCATGCTATTTTTGGATTCTTTCTAGACTTCCACGTATAACTTCTTAACACCTAAGATTATTAAACAAGCTATCTTCACTCAAACCATACGATAAATACAACTACATATACGTACGTGAATATGAAATAATTCACTATAGGATTAAAAACCTTCTTACTGTTAAATACTAAAATAGCTGCTGTACTAAACAACTCTCGATTCTTTCTTTATCTGATAGAAGATAGATACTGCTAAAATGAAACACGAACCCTGTCAGCTTACCATGAATCATAATACATGATAATATAGAGTAAAGTTATACGTTCATTTAAGAGAAGAGGAAGGAATATGAAAACGAAAAAAAGCATTGTAAAAGAATCCATTAAATCAAAAATAATTGAGGGTATATATGTGCCCAATCAAAAGATTCATTCTGAAAGTCAACTAATGAAACAATTTGGTGTAAGCAGACATACAGTTCGATTAGCGATTGGTGAGTTAGCCGCTGAAGGCTGGTTGTATCGTGAACAAGGATCCGGCACTTTTTGTGCTGACAGAAGCGCAAATACTGACCAGTCAACATCCCGTCTTGAAAACAATATCGCAATTATAACTACATATATCTCTGATTATATTTTCCCTTCTATTATTCGGGGGGCTGAGGCTCGACTAAGTGAGGAAGGCTACCAAGTCAGCATTTTTAGTACAAATAATGATTCAAACATAGAAAAAACAATCTTAGAAAAAATACTCTCTCAAAATTTTGACGGAGTGATTGTGGAACCTACCAGAAGTACATTCTCTAACCCCAATATTGGATATTATCTGGAGTTAGAACGTTTATCTATACCATATATAATGATTAATGCCTTTTATGAAGAGCTGGAACCAGTAAGTATTGTGATGGATGATGAAGCTGGCGGCTTTCTGCAAACAGATCATCTTATTAAAAACGGGCATAAAAAAATACTTGGTTTCTTTAAAACAGATGATATTCAGGGAAAACGAAGAATGAAGGGGTTCCTGAAGGCATTCAGAAAAAATAATCTTCCTATTATTCCAGACTGCCTCATAACATATAGTACAGAGGAAAAGGATACAAAGCCAGCACAGGAGCTGGAGAGAATTCTGAGCACGCAAGAGGCAACTGGTATTGTCTGTTACAATGACGAGTTAGCAATGAAGCTAATTCAGGTTTTAAGACAAATGAAGAAAAGAATTCCAGAAGATATATCAATAGTCGGGTATGATGATTCGATTTTAGCTCAAGTATCTGAAGTGAAATTAACTACAATTTCACACCCTAAAAGCAAAATGGGAGAAGATGCAGCTTTAAAAATTATTAATTTAATTAACTCCAAACAAAAAAAGACTGATCCGCACCATGCGCATTCGATCACTTATAATCCTGAATTAATCATTCGCTCGTCAACAAAAGAAGTCAGTAAAGAGAACATTTAAAACATAGACTTCAGCTTATATGCATAGGTGATGTGTTTTTTAAGTAATTTATTTTATTGTTGAAAACACTTTCACCTTGAAGTATAATATTCATACGTACAAGAGGCCGCTATTAAATCACAATCGTACGTATGAATGCTTTTTATTATTCTATTTTTATAGAGATAAGAGATAGCGGAACCCACTAATGAAAGCGCTGTCTCACATTCCTTTATAAATGGATAATAATAAAATTAAAGGGGGTAAAATGAATGAAGAGAATTGTTTTGTTTCTGACTGTTTTATTATTGACCTTCGCATTAGTTGGCTGTACAAGTGGTGCAGATGGAGGGGATGGGGATGCAAAAACTGTTGGAATAGCAATGCCTACAAAGTCTTCAGAAAGATGGGTTGATGATGGGAATAACATGGTCGAACAACTGGAAGAACTAGGCTATAAAACTGATTTGCAGTATGCAGAAGATGTTGTGGAAAATCAGGTTTCTCAGATTGAAAACATGATTACCAAAGGTGTCGATGTTATTGTAATTGCCTCAATCGATGGTGAAGCACTTACTGATGTTTTAGATAAAGCAAAAAACCAGGATATACCAGTTATTTCATATGATAGATTAATAATGAATTCGGATCATGTAAGTTATTACGCGACATTCGATAATTTCAAAGTGGGTGAACTGCAAGGACAATATATTGAAGAACAACTAGGGCTTGCTGATGGTGAAGGTCCATTTAACATAGAATTATTTGCGGGTTCTCCAGATGACAACAACGCATATTTCTTCTGGGATGGTGCAATGTCAATTCTTCAACCCTACATTGATAATGGACAGCTAGTCGTACAAAGCGGGCAAACCGATTTTAAACAAGGAGCAACATTACGCTGGGATGGTGCCAAAGCACAAGAGCGTATGGATAACTTATTGAGTGCGCATTATTCAAATGAAAACATTGATGTCGTTTATTCTCCATTCGATGGAATTAGCCGTGGTGTTATTTCTTCCTTGAAAGCTGTTGGATACGGTTCTGGAGATACACCAATGCCAATTGTCACTGGTCAGGATGCTGAGCTTGCTTCTATCAAGTCCATCATTGCCGGAGAACAAACACAAACTGTATTCAAGGATACAAGAAAATTAGCAGAAAGCGCAGTAAATATGATTGAATCCGTTTTAAATGATGAAGAGCCTGAAGTAAACGACACAGAAACGTATGATAATGGTGTCAAGGTCGTGCCTTCCAATCTATTAGACCCGATTTCAATCGATGCAGAGAACTATCAGGAAATACTGGTTGACTCTGAATATTATTCAGAAGATGAACTAAATTAATCGTTGGGTCATTAAAACGAAGCTTAATTTAAAAGTGAACGAGAGATTCCATACTCGAACAGACAGCTTTTACACTGGTATAAATCAGACACCTGCAAAGACCCTTTTAGCAATAAATACGTTTCAAGTTCTAATTCGCCTGCATTATAGAAAACTAAACAATCAACGTGGGAAATGATATGTTAGTTTTCTAATTGCAGGCTTAATTTATTATCATTTAGGATGTGATATAAAATGACTTCAACTATTCTGGAAATGAAGCAGATCACGAAAACATTTCCTGGTGTCAGAGCATTAGACAATGTTAACCTTCATGTCAAAGAAGGAGAAATTCATGCTCTTATCGGTGAAAATGGCGCTGGTAAATCTACATTGATGAAAGTGCTCAGTGGTGTGCATCAGCATGGCACATACTCAGGGGATATTATTTTTAAAGGAAACAAATGCGAATTCAAAGATATTAACGATAGTGAAAAACTTGGAATCGTTATCGTCCATCAAGAATTAGCATTAATTCCTGATTTACCCATCTCTGAAAATATATTTCTAGGTAACGAGATTGCTGCTAAAGGAATTATAAACTGGAATGAAACAATAAGAAAAACGATGGGCCTGCTTGAAAAGGTAGGACTTCAACTAAAACCAGACGAATTAATTAGAAATATTGGTGTTGGCCGACAACAGCTCGTTGAAATCGCTAAAGCCTTGTCTAAAAATGTGAAATTACTTATTCTCGATGAACCTACTGCTGCATTAAATGAAAAAGATACAGAAAACCTTTTGCAGCTATTATTGGAATTTAAAAAGCAAGGGATTACTTCTATATTAATCTCTCATAAATTAAACGAGCTTTTTCAAGTCTCTGACACAATAACGATATTACGTGATGGTCAAACTGTCCGTTCCTACTCCCTCCAGGAAAATAATATATCAGAAAAAGATGTTATAAGAGATATGGTTGGACGGGATTTAACTAATTTATACCCTGAAAGAAATCCAAAAATTAAGGATGAAATCGCCTTCGAGATAAAGGATTGGTCCGTTTACCACCCGCTCGATGCTGAAAGGAAAATCTTACACAATGTTAATTTACATGTAAAGCGGGGAGAAATTGTTGGAATAGCTGGATTAATGGGGGCTGGAAGAACAGAACTCGCAATGAGCGTTTTCGGCAAATCATATGGCAAGAAGATCACGGGGCAACTCTTTAAGAATGGAAAAGAAGTGATATTTAAAAATGTAGCAAGCGCAATTAAACATGGAGTTGCCTATGTTTCTGAAGACAGAAAGGAATATGGGCTTATATTAATAGACGCAATAAAGGATAATCTGACATTAGCAAACTTGGAAGATGTTTCAAATAAAAATATTCTTGATAAAAATAAGGAAATTAAAGCTGCGGAAGAATTAAAAACGAGAATAAATATTAAAGCACCAAACATTCATCAGATAACTGGGAATCTAAGTGGCGGAAACCAGCAAAAAGTTGTTTTGGGTAAGTGGATTTTTACTGAGCCAGATGTATTGATACTTGATGAGCCTACCCGCGGGATTGATGTCGGCGCTAAATTCGAAATATACTCAATCATCAACGAATTAGCCGAGAAAGGAATTAGCATTATTATGATTTCATCCGAATTACCTGAAATATTAGGTATGTGTGATCGCATCTATACCCTGTCTGAAGGAAGAATCACAGGAAACCATAAAAGAAATGAATCAGACCAAGAAATATTAATGACATACATGACACAGAAAAGGGGGTCATAGCGATGACTAATTTAAAACAAATGATGAGTAAAAACATGAAATCATATGGCATGATTATTGCTTTAGTAGGGATAGCATTGCTATTTCAAATTCTGACAAACGGCATATTGTTAACTCCTCTAAATATAACAAATATCATCATGCAAAACAGTTATATTATCATTATGGCTATTGGTATGATGATAGTGATTATTACAGGTGAAATTGATTTATCAGTTGGGTCTGTAGCAGCTTTTGTTGGTGCCATGGCTGGTGTTTTCCTGGTAAGTCTGGATTTGCCGATAATACTCTCAATAGCCCTTTGTTTAATCATTGGAGCCGCAATTGGAGCTTGGCAAGGTTTCTGGGTAGCCTATTTTAATATTCCAGCTTTCATTGTAACCTTAGCCGGGATGCTGATTTTCCGCGGATTAACCTTGGTCGTATTACAAGGACAAACAATTGCTCCATTTCCTGATGAATTTCGTAGTATCAGTTCCGCTTTTCTTCCTGATATATTTGGTGGGGAAAGTTTAAACTTATTAACCATTGTAATAGGAATTGTCCTGACTATTATTTATATTTCCATCGAATTTAAACATCGCAAAGCTGATAGAAAATATGGCATCGTTCACACATCTAATATGCTATTTTTTGCAAAACTGCTCATTTTAGCGGTAGTAATCAATCTATCAACCTATATGCTGGCATTGTATGCAGGCACACCATATGTACTGATCATCTTATTTGTATTGATTATTGGCTATACCTATATTATGAACAATACAGTGCTCGGAAGACATGTCTATGCTGTTGGCGGAAATGAAAATGCTGCAAAATTATCTGGTGTAAAAACGAAAAAGATCAAGTTCCTGGCATTTGTAAACATGGGGATAATGGCTGCCTTAGCCGGGATTATCTTCGCTGGACGTTTAAATGCAGCGACCCCACAAGCTGGTAACCTATTTGAACTTGATGCAATTGCTGCAGCAGTTATCGGTGGTGCATCAATGACTGGCGGTGTCGGTAAAGTATTCGGTGCGGTAATCGGCGCCTTAGTAATGGGTGTATTAAATAATGGTATGTCCTTAATGGGAATAGGTATCGATTGGCAACAGGCGATTAAGGGGCTCGTTTTATTAGCAGCCGTTGCTTTTGATGTATTAAGTAAAAATAAATAACTGTTCCATCCATTAGCATCCTGCTCCTTTTACTGGAAATCCGCAGTCCATATCGAAGTATATTCGGGCTTCGGATCTCAAATGAAGCTTTATTGTCAAACCTGTTAGCGATTATATAATGAAACAGGGCATGGTGATAGACTTAGAAGTTTATCACCATGCCCTGCTTTCTTGAATTACAACGTATCATTCCATTACATTATGACAATACTCTCGATTTCTACAATCCTAACAGCGTTGACATCAACCATGCTGAACCATAGAAAATCATAAACTGTACCCCAACTCCAACACCGAGGAAGCGATTGAGCAATCCTCCTACCATTGCCATCGCAAAGGTAACAACAATTCCAACCAATCCTCCTTCATAAAATGCAAGCAAGCTGACAATTCCTATAAACATACCGATGATTGCCTCTTGATTAATCCGTTTTAAGATAATTACAGTAGCTTTACGTGCATAATTCATGGAGAATGGGTATGCAATAACCGCTGCAATAATTAATCCAATCAATCCATAAATTAAAAAGTCCATCGGTGCCATCATCGTATGGAGGTTATGGACCGGCTCCGTTGTATATACAGGTGGTGCGTTAAACAATGCTTGTGCAGGACCAATTGCTACAGGGCTAAGTGGGATTCCAAAGGCAATTAAAGGTATAAGTGTTTCTGCAACATATGTTGATTCTGTTACAGCATTCATCGTAGACAAGCTTGTAGTTGCCTTTTTATATTGTCCTTTTACCCGAGAACCAACGATTTCCCCCATTAGTGAGGTCATTCCAACTGGACTAAGAGCAAAGGTTAATGAAGATATAAACGACGTACCTCCTACTGCAGCAGTCTGTTTTTTCGTTAATACTTTAAATGGATTAGGAAAATAACCAGACCATGATTTCTGCTCCGGAGCCAGTTTATATTCATTCGGTTTTGTTCGAGTTATTAACGGGCGGGCACTGTTAGACGTGGCTAATAATATGTCAGTCAGCATCGGCCCAATTGCAATACCTAAAAAGAAACTGATGGACAGACTGCTGCCTAATATAGTTGTACTGACTAAATTTAGCCCTTGAATAACTAATGCCAATGGGACAATTAATAGGATGCTTGCCCATCGTCCTTTTGAAAAATAACCAATTAATACTGCTGCAGCTGTGAAGATAATGCCTGCGTTTTCTTGGAAAAACTCTCCAAACTGACTCAGAAATACTGCGAACAATAGTGCGATTGGCAGTGCGATAAATGCACCAATAATTCCGCCTGAAATCATTTTACGGAGTGCAATATGCGGTAACCCAATTCGTCGCATAAAGTTAGCATGTTCAAGCATTGGCGCAGCAGTCGTATCGCCAGGAACTCCCATTAGAGCTGTAGGAATCGCATGTGTTAAGTGCTTTGCCAAAATAGCTGACATAAAAAATGCAAATACTGCTTCTGGCGGCGCTCCCAGCAAAACTACAATTAATGTAGATGGCACTAATATCGCAGTTTCATCCGAACCAGAAATCAGTCCAATTACGGTAAAAATAATCCCTGCCAATACCGCCAGGAGAATCGCAATTAATGTTACACTCATTTTTGCTTATCCTCCTTTTCTTTAATAAACATATTGTAAATACCCTGCTCCTTCATTTCTTGAGCCGTCACTGGGTCGTTAAGAATCGATTGACGCTCCTCTTCGATATCGAATCGAAGCTGTTTATAAACATCCTCCAATTCATCACTAGTGCTTGGCACCTCATTTAAAGTTCGCTTTGGTTTGAATAGAATTGTATTAATGAACAAGGCAACCAGACTGCCGGCTATCCCCAAAAGCAGGGAGTAGGATTTCACCATTTCTTCTGGTGCAATCGAAGGAAATATTTGTTTTCCAATAAAAAATCCTATTAAACTAAAAGAAATACTTATTGCAATCGTAGTAATTAAATGTTTTCCATAAACCGTATCCCCAATTACTTCCACATAGGTCACAGGTTTCTCATTATGCGCTCTCTCTTCAGACATTTAGACGATACCTCCTTAGAATTGTAACAAATAGGGTCTGTCCCTCCAGTCCCAGTTATGATAAAGTTAAAGCTGTGTTAATCATTATATAATGTGTTGCATCCACCTCTACTTCATTCAATCGTTCAACAAGGTTGAATATTGCGAAACTTTGTTGAATTATCTATTTTCGGATTTCGTTGCAGACATTTTAAATTATAACCACTTTAGATGGTTAAATGCCAGCTTTATAATCAAAAAAATCAATTGTGAATATTAGAAAAAGAGGGACAGTCAGCGTCTGTCCCTCTTTTTCTATCTATTCAACTCTCTTATTTTCTCATCGCTTGGGAGCAGGAATGTAAGTAATCCCAGTATTGGCAGGAATGAGACTGCAATCATTGTTGGGGTTAATCCTACCCCATCAATTAGAACTCCAAAGAACACAGATCCCAGAGCTCCCATACCAAATGCCAGACCTACGATTAATCCAGACATTGTTCCAATCTTTTCGGGTACAAGCTCTTGTGCATATACAACTGCAACAGAAAAACTGGAAAGGATCAGCACTCCGATAATCCCAATTACAATCAATGCTACAAATGGTCCACAATATGGCAGCAATATCGTTAATGGTGCGGGAGCAATTAATGACAGCATAATAATTGTCCGTTTGCCAAATCGATCAGCAAGTGGTCCGCCGATAAAAGTTCCAATTGCACCAGCCAACAAGAAAACAAAAATGAACGTTTGCGATTGGGCAATTGTAAGTCCATACTCCTGAATCGCGTAGAAGGCATAGTAATTTGAGATTGCACTATGATATAAAGAGCGGACAAATACGATAACTACCAGTAAAATAACTGCAATCAGAATCGTTCTTTGCAGTTTTCCCTTCACTTTTGATTTATCCTTTTTCTTTGCATTATTGCGCTTAAAAATTTCTATTTGTGTTGCATACCATCTGGAAATATAAACAAGAAACAGAGACGCAATAAACGCAACACCGACAAACCAGATTGCTCCAAATTGTCCCATTGGCACGAGCACCAGTGCTGTAATAACGGGGGCTAGTGCCTGTCCACTATTCCCGCCAACCTGATAAATCGATTGTGCAAGTCCCCGTTTCGGCCCTGCAGCAAGATAGGCAACGCGTGAACCTTCAGGATGGAAAACTGCGGAACCTAATCCAATAAAGACGACACTTACTAAGATGAGCGGCAGATTTGGTGCAAATGCGAGTCCAAGCATACCGAACATACTGGATAATAGGCCAATTGGCAGGGCATATGGCATTGGACGACGGTCTGTATACATTCCAACAACAGGCTGCATAACGGATGCAACCATATTTAATGTAAAAGTAATAAGACCAAGCTGGGTAAAGGTTAACCCAAGTGACCTTTCAAGAATTGGAAACATTGCAGGAACGACTGCCTGCAAGGAATCATTTAATAAATGAGTCAGCCCCATGATAATAAGAATGGAATACATTGTTTTATTTTGTTGTAAAGTTTTGCTTTTTGTCATCGTCTGTTTCGCCAAATTGCTTCGCTTCTTTCTCTATTTTTCTTATGGTCCCTATTTTATCCTATCTTTCTGAAATAACAAATGAATGAACTTGGATAATTTTGCGAGCACTTAATACAGATTCATAAGTAATTGTCATAATTTATTCGTGCTTTTCTGTGCTATAATATACAAACAAGGAGGTGATAAACATGAGTAATGAAGAACAAATAATTGGAATGCTTCAAACCATTATGAAAAAGCAGGATGATCAGGGAAGAACTTTGGATGAACACAGCGGGATTCTAAAAGAGCATAGTGCTATATTGAATGAACATAGTGCTATTCTAAAAGAGCATAGTGCTATATTAAAAGAACACAGTGCTATTCTAAAAGAGCATAGTGCTATATTAAAAGAACATAGTGCTATTCTAAAAGAGCATAGTGCTACTTTGGAAAAGCATGGCAGCCTGCTTGAAAAACAAAGACAAACTTTAGAAAACCATAGTTCACAACTTGAGGAACATAAACAGCTCTTAACTGCCCTTATCTCTGGACAAGAATACCTAAAAGCCGAATTGGATGGATTTAAGATTTCTACTGCCAAAGAATTTGGGGTATTGAAATCTGAGGTAAACACGATTGCAATTAATCAGGAAATTTTACGTAATGATACGTGGACAAATAAAGTAGATATTCAGCGCATCAAGAAAACGATGGGAATGGCTTGAATATAGTCTAAACGCAAACTTCAACATATTTCCTCGTTTATCTTCTTAGAAAATCACTTCATAAAACATACTGAAACCAGGTTAGATACCCTGTCTAACCTGGTTTCTTACGTTGGCACATTCCGGTTCCGTCTAACATTCCAACTTAATCTGCGACAAACCTTCCTCCCACTCTAAATTGCTTTTAACAGTAACTTTTTCAGCAGTGATGCAAAAAGTTCGGGGAGTTCTGCAACGGTTGGTACCATGATACGTTCTTTACCATAGATATTTTGCATGATAATCTCTTCCCTCTCCCCAATTTCACCGTCTGCAAGGAACATTCCAATGACATCCATCCCTTTTTTTCGTCCTTCTGATACAGCAAGATATGTATCAACAATGCCATTTTGGTCATAGCCGGCTGCTGCAGGCTCGCCATCCGAGAAAACCAGCAAAAATTTATTTTTCTCTTGTCTGGTTTCTAAATCCTGTAATGCAACACGAATGCTAAAACCATCCCGATTATCCTCTTCTGGTTCCAACTGCATAATTTTTGCACCATTATTTTGATAAAGTGAATCGCTATGCCGATGAATCATATGAAAATAACTTGGCTGATAACCTTTTTTCACCTCATTTGCATCTTCCCAAAATCCAATGACTCCATGTGGTATCTTGAGTTGCTTTAGCACTTCGTGAAACAACACAATTCCTTTTTTTGTTTCTTCCATCTTGTTAACCATCGATGCAGAGCAATCAATAAGCAAGGTAAAGACAGCATCAACCTCATCAGATTCTTGATTCTTCTTATAGAAAACACGCTGACTATCTTCAAGTACAAGTGGCAGCAGTTTTTTCGATAGACGCCCAACAAGTAAATCTTTACGTGGTCTGTTTTTCTTATGTTCTATTGTCTTTTTTATCGTATTGGCAAGCTTCCGTTGATAAAATTCAATCTCCTTAACAAATTCCTGATAGAGCACTTCTTCTTCATGCTCAGGAATTCTTGCTTCCTTCAATAACATAACAGCGTCTGTATTTTCTTCTCCATAGACACTTTCACTGCCTTGTTTTGCATCCTTGGCTGCCTGTTTATCCAATGCCTCAAGCTGCGAATAATCTTTTTCCTTGCTTTCACCCGCCGTTCCTTGAATAGATGCCATCGCTTGATCAGCGTCCTCCGTTTCACGGGCTCCACCACCGAGCATACTCGTTCTGGTTCCTTGCTCCAGCTCAAATTGCAGGAAATTTTGCTTGCGGTCTTCGTTTTTATTTTCTCTGTGCCAAGTAGAAAACGTCTCATCAAAGTACTCACTTTCTTCCTTATCTACGTCCTCTTCATCATCATTTACCAGGTCATCTGTACGTGTAAGCTCATCGAAGAGCGTATTTTTCGTATAATTATCCAAATGTCCGATTGGAAATATAAAGTATTCGTTCGCAGCATCCTTATAATGCAGATTTAAACGGAACACGACTTGCTCGCATAAGCGTGCAATTTCCTGCGTCGTTTTGGCTTCAAAAAGGGAATAGAGCAGCGGTTTTAAGCTTTCCAGCCAGTTGAGCTGTTCTTCATTTGCTCTCGGGAACTCCGGATCAGGATGTTCGGACTGAATCAATAAATAGATCAGACAAAACAATTCATCCAGTGGAAAACTCCGCGTCACATTGGCTGCCAATTGCTGTGTAAAGTAATGCTTTAGATAGTTTTTTCGGATGCGGAAAATACGCTTCGTTCCTGGGCGCTCCTTTTTTACTATTTCTTCAAGACGAATATCTTCGAATAATGAAAAGAGTTGACTAGCGAATTTTGGCAGCCCTGCTTCCTCTATATTTTTCGTATACCTTTGCATTGCAGGAACATCTGAGTAACGCAAAGTTCCCACTGCCCGTAAAATAACATCTGATTTCAGACCTGCCTCCATTGTTTCTGAATCAAGCTTTTCCCAATATCTGCTTGCTGTAATTTTATTTGCGAATAGATCTGCCACAGCACCATAACTATAGGAAAAATTCAATTCAGGATTTGCGGCTAAAACAGTCGTTAAATCCTGCAGTTGCATAAATATTTTTGTATTGACGCGGGAATCATGGAATCGATACATCCAGCATTCTCCTTTAGAATAATGTTTCGGCTATGTTTTTCACAAATTCGCGTTCTCGTTCTTCCTCCAGTTTGTCAACAACGGAACGGAGAATTGCTCGTTTTGGCGGGATTAACGTACTTAAATCACATGCATCAAGCAATGCGCGAATCGAAGCAGCCTCTTCTGGTAATTTCCCCTGGTATACAGCTGTAATTAAATCATGTGACAATTTAACAAATAGATCTATTGTTGCTTCATCGGCCAGCTTGGTTGTGCTGGTAATCAGCTGTTTCAGCTGCTCCCCTTCAATATATGGCACTTCAATAACGATGAAGCGATTTTTCAAGGCTTCATTAAGAGGAACCGTACCGATATACCCCTCATTGATTGCGGCAATCACTCCAAATCCATCCTTTGCTGTAATAAGTTCATTCGTAAACGGATTGGTAATCGTTCGGCGATAATCAAGTACCCCGTTAATCAACGGCAATGTTTCTGGCTTTGCCATATTTATTTCATCAATATAAAGGAAACTTCCATCTTTCATCGCATTTGTTACAGGGCCGGGAATAAATTCAATCATTTGTTTTTCGTTTTCATATGCGAGTGTTTTAAAGCCGAGCAAGCTTTCCGCATCTAAGTCAACGGAACAGTTAACACTGAACATTGGCTGATGAAATAGCTCAGACAGCGTCTCAGCAAATTTGGTTTTCCCCGAACCTGTTGGGCCTTTGAGCAAGATGTTTTTTCCCATTGTTAAAGCAGATATAGCGTCAGTCAGCAGTTCCATATGTGGTGGAACATATCCTCCTTTGCGGATCAAGTCCTGAAATATTCCAGGGTCATTTCTGCGATTTATATGTAATTGCTGTTTAATCATTTCGGGCAGCTGTTCATTTATACTCATGTTGAAAACTCCTTCCTTTTATCCAATACACATACATCTTCACAACTGGGCAAACCTTCTGCCGTCCTTAACAAACTTTCCCAGTTCGTACACTTTCCTGATAAATATTTCTCTAACTATTCTCTTATTATGCCAATCATTTTACAGCGTGTATAATGCTTAATCAATCCAAAGGGATTATATCCCTGCACTGCCTTTATACAGTATACCTTCCCAGAAAAATTATAACATTCTTATTTAAGGAGCAATACTTATACGTGGAGAAGGCACGAAAAAAGCCAGCTCTCTTTCTTAATTCAAAAAGAGAACTGACAAAGCTTTCTATATATACAGCTAAAATTTTCTAATCGCTGTTTCTGATTATGTTAATTGATTGTGCTTCCTATTTCATTTATCAAGAAAATTGGACTATTATAATAATAATTAATCTATTATAATAGTATTAATAATGTAAGCGCAGTCAATATTTGAAAGGTTCTCAGATTTACTAAATCCACATAAAATAACAGAAATATACAAGTTACATATTTCACAAAATCGAGTTGATGGTTTTGCAGGATAACTTTTAACCGATATTCAATTACCAATAATACACATTCGAAAGTGCAAATGAAGGTGGCATTAGAAGCCTTAGCTTCTATCACATAAAACAAATATAAAGGGGATAAAAAGATGAGTAAAAAAAGCATGTGGTCACTGAAACTCTCAACCGCTGCAATTGTTTTAATTCCTGCTGCAATTGGGATTAACTATCTTGGCAAACTATTTGCTGGATTACTGAAGCTGCCATTGTGGCTTGATGCTATTGGAACGGTATTAGCGAGTATGCTAGCTGGACCAATTATCGGAGCGGCATCTGGAATTATTAATAATCTTATTTATGGTATTACTGTTGATCCAATTTCTACTGTTTATGCAATAACAAGTGGGGCTATCGGTCTTGTCGTTGGGATTATGGCATATAAAGGCTGGATTGCGAATATCAAAAAGGCTGTCGTTATTGGACTTGCAGTTGGATTAGTTGCAGCTGTCATCTCCACACCGCTTAATATGATCTTCTGGGGCGGTCAAACAGGTAATGTCTGGGGGGATGCGTTTTATGCATTCTTAATTTCTAATGATTTACCAGTCTGGCTGGCGTCGTTTGGAGATAGTATTGTCGTTGATGTTCCAGATAAGGTGGTTACAGTCATTATTGGCTTCCTGATTTTTAAAGGTTTGCCAAAAACACTTACAAACATCTATCGCAGTGACAATGAAATAGAGGAATTATAAGCACAAGGCAATCAGGGCCGGTTCTTCTGGTCCATTTCAAGGATCGGCCTTTGTCCTTTCAGGAGGTTGATGGTCATAGCTAAGTCGTTGACGTTGTATGTTGAAAGAAATTCTCTTATTCATAAGATGGACCCTTTAACGAAATTATTGTATATCTTAGTCACTATTGCAATCACATATATTTTACCTGTTCAAGATTTTGTTATTACGGTAACTGCGATAACGATCAGCTTGTTAATTATCGGTAAAGTTTTCCGCAAAATTTTCCCGATTATCATTCTGAGTCTTCTGCTCATTATTTCCATTATTATTGTCCAAGGAGCATTCCATCAAAACAATGAAACTGTACTCTTCTCAATTGGCATCCTTTCTTTTTATAAAGAAGGCTTAACCTATGCACTTTTATTAACATTGCGTGTTATTAATATGCTTTGTGCATTTGGATTACTGATTCTAACAACAAAAGCAGATGAGCTTGTGGAACGGCTAATTAAGATTGGCATGTCACCTAAAATTGGCTATGTTATTCTTTCCGTGCTGCAGCTCATCCCACAAATGCGTGCTGCTGTTGGTAAAATTACCGATGCACAGCGTTCACGCGGAATGGAAACAGAAGGTAATTTGCTTGTGCGGACAAAGGCCATTATTCCATTAATAGGACCTGTCGTTTTAAATACTTTAAATGATACACGTGAACGAGCAATAGCATTGGAAATGCGCGGATTTAATAGGAAGCAGAAGAAAACATTCCTCAATGAAACGAAATTTTATCGCTATCAAGGGATTGTTCAATTCGTTTTAATCACTGCTTTAATAGGAACGATTATCTGGAGGTTCTTTATATGAAAATAGTAGAAGTACAAGGACTTAAATATAAATACCCTGATTCGGAAAAATTAGTGTTAAACGATGTTTCCTTTACATTAAAACGAGGGGAATTTATCGGGCTTATTGGTAGAAATTCTGCCGGCAAATCAACCCTGTGCTTTGCATTAGCTGGACTTGTCCCCCACTTCTTCAAAGGTGCATATGGCGGTAAAGTACATATTGACGGCATCGAAGTAAGACATGCTGCAATAGAGGATATCACCCAAAAGGCAGGACTGGTCTTTGAAAACCCCTTTTCACAAATGACAGGTTCGAAATATACGGTATACGAGGAGATTGCATTCGGTCTGGAAAATATGGGTCTGGAACGTGCTGAAATGATAAGAAGGATTGATGAAAGTCTTGAACTTCTTGATATAACTGATATGAAGGATCAGTTTCCCTTTGGGCTGTCTGGCGGCCAAATGCAGCGCGTTGCAATTGCCAGTGTGATTGCAATGCGCCCAGATATTCTAATATTGGATGAACCAACCTCACAGCTTGATCCTCAAGGCGCTGAGGAAGTTTTTAAAGTTGTAGAAGGTCTGGCAAAAGAGGGGATAACCATTATCATGGCAGAGCATAAAATGGAAAAAATTGCAGAATATGCTGATAGGGTTTTATTGATGAATGATGGGAAACGGATTGATTTTAACACACCAGAACATATCTTTTCCCGGGATGATTTGATGGAGCATGGCATTGAGGCTCCTGCAATCACCCGGATTGCTAAAAAGCTTGGTATAAGAAATAACGATACAGGACTTTATCCTGTCCGCTATGATCAATTTTCTAATGATAGATTGGTGATAAAAAATGACTAAAATAAAAATAGAGAACCTGCATTTTTCCTACACAGCTGGAGCAGATATTCTGAAGGAAATCAGTCTAGAGTTAACACAGGAATCCATTGCAATTATCGGCCAAAATGGTGCTGGTAAATCTACATTCGCAAAGCTGCTAAAAGGGCTTTTGAAACCCGCAGATGGTACAATTTTTTATAATAAACAGGATATTAGCAAGATGACGGCAGCACAGCTAGCGAAAGACATTGGGATGGTTTTCCAGAACCCTAATGACCAGATTTTTAAAAGCAAAGTAATCGATGAGGTTATGTTTGGCCCTTTAAATATTGGCCAGTTGCCAGAAGATGCACGCATGAATGCTTTGACAGCACTGCGTAAAGCAGGACTCGAACACCAAGCAGAACAAAATCCATATGATTTGAGTTTGTCCGAACGCAAGATGATCGCAATTGCTTCCATTTTGGCAATGAATACCGAAGTAGTTATTTTTGATGAACCAACAATGGGACAGGATTATGCTGGAAAGCAAAAATTAAAAAGGATAATCACGGAACTTAAAGATGAAGGCAAATTAGTAATCTGTATTCTGCATGACATGGATTTTGCTGCAGAGGTTTTTGAACGAACCATTATTTTCAATCAAGGAAGAGTTCTGCTCGACGGAGCAACGGAAGAGGTTTTCATGGAAGAAGAGATACTGAAAATGGCCTTTCTTGAACAGCCGTCAGTGATGAAAATAGCTAAAAAACTCGGGATCGGCGAAGGCTATTTGACAGAGGATGAATTGACTAAAAGACTGCGTGGGGCATTCAGCAATTAATCCCTGTCCCACTCCAAAAACAATTTGTGTCTTAACTAAATCTCCCTCGAATTAACTTGCCTGATTCTGATTCTAATATTCCTGATGCACCAAAATAGTGAAACGCGATATGTTTTTTCAATCATTTCTGCAATAACGGGTCAAAAAAGATGCTACAATATATCTTATACACATTTTTAACCGGGATAAACCTTTCGCCCCAATCAAGGAGGACAAAGAATGACAAACATAGATACATTAAAGCTGGCTGAAGCAATCGAAGACTACGTTATTGATATCAGAAGAGATTTACATGAAAATCCTGAAGTCAGCGGTGAAGAAGTACGTACCATGAAGCTAATTATCGGTGAACTTGATAAATTAAATCTGAAGTATGAAACAGTCCCTAATGGAGGAATTATTTCTATTATCGAAGGCGAACAGCCTGGGAAGTCCATCGTGCTTCGCGGGGATATCGATGCCTTGCCAATGCGGGAAGTGCCAACAAACTTACAAGGTCCGCGTACAGTTATCTCGAAAACAGACCATGCTGCACATATGTGCGGTCATGATGGTCATACTGCTATGTTATTAGGAGCTGCAAAAATACTTGCTGAGAATAAGGATAAAATTAGAGGAAAAGTTATTTTGGCTTTTGAACAAGGGGAAGAAAAATGGCTTGGTATTACGAATCTAATGGAAAGATTAGTCAAGATAGGTGCGGATGGCGTTTGGGGTATTCATCTAAAAGCGGATATGCCTTCCGGGAAAATTTCAGTTGATCCCGGTCCGCGAATGGCGGGTTCAACCATATTTAATGTCATTATTAAAGGCAAGGGCGGACATGGTTCCAGGCCAGATTTGGCAGCGACCCCGCTCGATGTATTTACAGATCTCTATACAAATTTAAAATCAATGCGAATGAATACGCTCGATCCGTTTCAGGCTATCACCTTCTCTATAGGCAGTGTACATGCTGGAACAGTTGAAAATATTATCCCGGAAGACTTACAATTCAGCGGGACATTCAGATTTTTACACTACGAACAAGGTGTTAGAGCTGAAAAAGAATTTAAACGACTTCTAGAGAAGCTTTGTGATTTGCATCATTGTACATTTGAATATGTTGTTGAACCAAAAGCAAAGGATCTCTTAGTCCATAATCAAGCAGACTGTGCAGCCATTGCTAAAGAAGCAGTTATAAAAGCATTAGGCGAGCATGCTGTTGCAGCTCATCCAGCGTGGATGGCCTCGGAATCCTTCGCTTTTTACCAGAAATATTTCCCAGGCACCTTTGCTTTTCTAGGGGTGGAAAATCCTGATAAAGGAACTGGAGCTGATAATCATAACCCGCATTTTGACATTGATGAGGATGTCCTGAAATTAGGAGTCGCCTCCACTGTGCAATATGCTCTCGATTTTTTAAATCATGATAAGGAAATTGACTTTGCACCCGAACAAAGAACAGTTAAGAAGGTTGCTACAGATGCAGGGCTTGAAATAATTGATTAACCATAATCAAGCCTGCAGATTCAAAAGAAAAACCAACAAACAAGTTGACTCTGTTTGTTGGTTTTTTACTCATTTATGCGTCTTTTCCCGCTTCTTCTTGCAGCTTATTATAATACTGGACGCTGGTTAATGCACCTTCATCTACCATTTTCGCATCATCCACAGCCCCAACAGCGCCTGGTCTTCCAAGCTTTTTAACGTACGGGAAATTATCCTGACCGACTAGCTTTTCCATTTGTGTTTTTAATTTTTCCCGATTTTCACTTTTAGACAGAAATACAACTCCTGCGGCAGCACTCGCGGCTGCTCCAGCTATTCCAATGGTCTTCGTTAATTTACCCATAAAAATCAACATCCTTTCCATCAGATGAGGTATTAATCCCCTAATCACCAGTATGACATAAGTGAATGAAATATGGAAATTTTCAGTATACAGGAGTCAAATTCTGAGTCCGTGTTTCATATATTCAATTGTTGCCTTTCCTAATAGTTTTGCTGAAATGAGCAATGCTCTTTCATCAATATCAAATTTTGGATGATGATGTGGATAGCTTTCTTTTACATTAGGATATTCCGCTCCAACAAACATAAAGGTCCCTTTCACCTTTTCCAGGTAATAGGCATAGTCCTCTCCACCCATCGATGGTTCGGTTTCCTTTACTGCCTCAACTTCTGGAATATCTATGGCCAGTTCCGCAACGAAATTTGTTTCTTTTTCATGCGTAATTAGCGCAGGATAGCCCCGACGATAGTCTAATTTACCTTCTGCATGGTATAACTGACAAGTAGAGGCAATAACATTCTCCATTTCTTTTTCAATATAATTCCGAACCTGATTACTATAGGTTCTTACTGTTCCTTTTAATAAAGCAGTATCTGCAATTACATTATTCGCATTCACTGCTTCAAAGGTTCCAATAGAAATGACTGCAGGTTCTAATGGATCAATTTTTCTGCTGATAATCTGTTGCAGATTTCCGACAAGCTGGCTGCCAATGACAATGCTGTCCTTTGTCTGATGCGGATAGGCACCATGACCGCCCTTCCCCTGAATCTTCACTTCAAAGAAATCTGCCGCTGCATGAAGTGGACCAATTCGGTAACTCACTTCTCCTGCTGGTGTTTGTGCTTGTAAGTGAACACCAAAAATCACATCAACACCATCCAAGCATCCCGCTTCAATCATTGATTTCGCACCACCTGGGACTACTTCTTCTGCATGCTGATGGATAAAAACTACATTGCCTTCAAGCTCTGATTTCATTCCATTAAGCACTTTTGCTAATCCCAACAAAGCAGCTGTATGCCCATCATGACCACAGGCATGCATGACCCCATCATTTTTCGAGCGAAAAGGAATATCCGTCTCTTCTTGGATTGGCAAAGCATCAAAATCTGCACGTAATGCAACAGTCGGTCCCGGTTTGTCTCCTCTTAGAAAAGCAACAATACCATTGCCTCCAACATTTTTTCTTACTTCATGTCCCAAATTCTCTTGGTATTCTGCAATATATTTTGCTGTATTCGTCTCTTGAAAAGATAACTCCGGATTTTCATGAAGATGGCGACGAATTGCAACAATTTCATCATAGATTTCGTCCAGTTCGGTATACAGTTTTTCCATTCCGCTCTTCCTCCCTATATCTGTTGTTTTTGATAAAAAAGCATATAATATATATTATAATCTAACCATTAAATAATTAAAAGATTTAGAATAATTAACCCACAAGAGATAGCTATCGATAGCTGAAAACACAAAAAAACCGCAAGAAACCAGAATATCCTTTGGTTTCTTCCGGTTTTTTTAATCCATCCTGTTACTTCTTCGGCGGTTCTGCATCCTTTGGAATGAGTGATAAATAGGTTTCACCAGCTAGACGATCTTTTCCTTTTGGCAATTTATCAACAATCACGCCTGCAAAGAAAATACCTGCAGCCTGGTACTGTTTGTGCCCAGCCAATTTCAAGTAAATCAAGACCGCGCACTTGAACGAGATATGTTGGAATCCATGTTACAAGCCCCCAGTTCACTGCATAAATACAAAAATAAGCAATAACTAAGTTCCAAATCATTGGTGTTCGGAGGAGTTGCCCCATCATTCCCTTACCGCCCGTTTTCGTGTTTCTCTTTTCTATCACTGCGATGTCTTCTTCTGGGAATTTAATATAAATCCAATATAGAATAGTTATTACAGCACCGATCAATCCCATCATCAAAAATATCCAGCGCCAGCCAATTGTTGTAAGAAGTGCTGCCGAAAGGAATGGAATAATTAACGTAATAATCCCACTTGACGAAAGCATGACAGACATCGCTCTCCCACGTTCTTTGACTGGAAATGTTTGGGAGATAATTTTTGAGCTTGCTGGCTGGAAACCTCCCTCGCCAATCCCAAGCATAGATCGAATAATGACCATCGATGCAAGTGAAAACGCAGCACCTGTCAGTCCTGTAAAGATGGACCAAGCAACCACAGAAGCAAGCAAGACTTTTCTTGGTCCAAATTTATCAGCAAGCCAGCCTCCTGGAAGCTGCATAGTTCATAATATAACGGTCAGCATTTCCTAAACACCAGCCAAGAAAAAGCAAAATTAGAATCCAATTCCTTGTACGCTTATCCATAACAGTTTTATTTAGCATCCGATCATTCCCTCCCATTTCTGCTTAAATATAAGAAGGCGTTATTCCTCTGCGAGACAAGAAATGTCTTTAGAGGGATTACTCCTAAGCCTGCTTCATGTAAGCCTTGCATGGACGAGCGAGACAAGCAAGACTGCCGTTAGAACTCCTGGATTAATCTCTGCTGTCCCAGTTCGTATCATCTTTGCATAGACTATTATGGGTAAAAGTAAGGGGTGTAGATAGATGGGGCTTTACTTTAATGATAAGACGCATAAAAACATGTATAAAAACCAAGGCGAAATTGAGGGAAATAACCAAAGGATTTACGTGAAAAATCATATTTCTGAAATGATTAAGGAACAAGAAAAGATAAATAATTCTCTAAAACAAACACTGCTCGAAATTAAAACAACGAATGACCGCCACCAGCATAAAAATGAAAGTAAATGGCTGCATATAGAAGCACAATTAATGGAGCTGCAGCAATTCAATGCAGACTATAAAGTTATCGAAGAAAGGGTTATAGATTATTTAAGTAAGCTGGAAAAGGATAATGAGAAAATTCACGAGCAGCTCGAAGAAGGAAAGTTATCTGAACAGGAGCTTCAAGAAGAATTAAGCAAAATAAATTCCTCCTATCAAATAATTTCAAATCAGCTTGCTGACGCTGCTAGAGAGAATGAACAGCTTTCAATGAAGTTTGATAAGCATTCGAATTTGCAGGAAGAGCTTTCAGAACAACTAACTGTTCAGGTGGAGTCAAATGCGGAAATAGAAAAACGTCTGGATAATCAAGAAGCATTAACTGAAATAGTAATTAGGCAAATGGATCATTTTCGAAGTCTTTTATTTGAACGAACCAATTACTTATCAGAGAAAATCGAAGAAACATTCGGCTATATTTTGGGAGTGCTGACTAATAAACAAGCTGAAACGAATTTCTTAATGTATGAAAGTTCTAAACGCAGGGAGAAAAGTAAATAAAGACGTTGGGACAAAAGAAATATAATTTAATAAAATCCGAACGATACTTTAAATTCGTTCGGATTTTAAGTGAACTCCTGACTATCTTAATTCAGTACTTAGCATACTCCTCTGGAAAATTGCAGCCCGAATACACTTCGCTTTCCAGGGGCGGCTGGTGAGCCACGACGCACAGGACGTGCTAGTGCGTCGGGGCTCATCAGCCGCCTGCGGAAAGCGAAGGGGCAATTGGAATGCGGACCTTCAGCAGGATAATTAAAAAGCAAAACGAACATTAATCTGAATTAAGATAATCAGCACTTTCTATCGACTATGAATCTTTTTCCAGTTATAAAAGTTAACATTAAAAGCTCTTTATTCGATAATGTTCGTCTCTTATTTGGTTGGTATTAGTTAAGTCCCGGCCTCTGCTGTCCTGCTTCACTTTAAAATATGCTGATTTAAGATTCATTCCAATATTTTATTTAACCAATTCTAATTCTACAGGTACAAACTCTTCCACCGTTTCTCCACTTGCAACTTTGCCAGCTACTTCAATTGATTTTTCACCTAGCAATTCCGGTAATTGTGCTACCGTTGCATTCATTCGTCCTTCATTAACTGCTTCCATAGCATCATCAGTAGCATCAAATCCTACAACGATTATTTCATCTAACATGTTTTCGGCTTCTAGTGCCTCAACTGCTCCTAGAGCCATCTCATCGTTATGCGCAAAAACAGCATCAATATCTTCTGATCCCTGAATAATATTTTCCATTACAGATAAACCCTCGGTACGATCAAAATTTGCTGTCTGTTTGGCTACTACTTCAAAACCTTCTATCTCATCGATAATGTTATGAAATCCTTCACCACGGTCCCGTGTCGCAGAAGCACCTGGAATCCCTTCTAACTCAACAATATTCGCTTCCTCACCCAGCTGTTCTTTAATAAACTCACCAGCCATCTCTCCACCAGATATATTGTCAGAAGCAATATGAGCAATTATATCGCCGCCTCCAGAGCTCCTGTCTACTGTTATAACAGGGATATCCGAATTGTTTGCAGATTGTACTGCAGAAACAATCGCGTCGGAGTCGACTGGATTTACAATAAGTACATCAATATCCTGCTGTAAAAGATCTTCAATATCATTCAATTGCTTGGATGGATCGTCTTGTGCATCCGAAGTTATAATTTTGTATCCTGCCTCTTCAGCAGCAGCTTCTGTTCCATTTGCTAATGTAACAAAAAATGGATTATTTAAAGTGGAAACAGAAAAGCCAATTGTCACATCATTATTATCCCCTTCCTCTTTAGGCTCTGTAGAATCACTTGATCCTGGAGCATCGGTAGAACAAGCTGCTAAGAATACAAACAATAAAGCAAACCCAATTCCTTTTAGCCAATTTTTCATCTTATTTTCCTCCTAAAATGTATTGTGATTATTTTAAGGGTGTTTAGAACACCTTTATTTCTGTTCATTATTTTTTCTCACTGCGATCAAATAGTACTGCAACTAATATAATTCCGCCTTTAACAATTTGCTGATAAAAAGAAGATACATTTAATAAATTTAGTCCGTTACTGATTACGCCAATAATTAAAGCACCTACTAAAGTCCCTGCTATTCTGCCTCGTCCCCCAGCTAAACTGGTACCTCCAATGACAACCGCGGCAATCGCATCTAGTTCATAGGAAGTTCCTGCAGTCGGCTGTGCAGAATCCAAGCGGCTTGTAATAATAATTCCAGCCAGTACCGCTAACATACCAGTAATTGAATAAACCCAGATTTTCACTCTATCTGTTTTAATACCTGACAATCTGGCTGCATCTTCATTGCCTCCAACCGCATATACTTGCCTTCCAAACACTGTTTTTCGCTGTACAAAGTATAAAATGAAGAATGCAACTATCATAATAATAACTGGGAAAGGGATACCAAATAGATAACCCTTACCTATCATTTCAAATGAAAAACTATCAGATAATCCTGTAATTGGCATTCCATCCGTGTATACCAAAGTCGCACCACGGTAGATTGTCATCGTAGCGAGTGTTGCAATAAAAGGAGCTACTTTTCCTTTTGTAATCACAATTCCATTGATTGCTCCTAATGCAAAACCTATCATCAGACCTATCACTACTGCTAACATTGGGTCCATTCCGCTTGTTAACAATCCAGCTGTTAAAGCACTGCCCAAGGCTAATGTTGAACCAACTGATAAATCTATTCCAGCTGTCAGAATTACAAAAGTCATTCCAAATGCGATTAAAGCGTTTACAGAAACTTGCCTTAAAAGATTCAACATGTTATTTAAAGTGAAAAAATTATCATTGATAAAGCCTAGTATAATCGAGAAGATAATTAAACCAGCTAATGGTCCAAGTATAGCCATATTATTTTTTATAAATTTCTTCATATTACTCGCCCCCTGTCGCTGCCATCATAATTTTTTCTTGTGTTGCTTCATGTTTCTCAAAGAAAGCCTTAACTTTTCCTTCATGCATTACCATGACCCTGTCACTCACACCTAATATTTCCGGCAGCTCTGAAGAGATCATTATAATTGCAACTCCATCCTCTGCAAGCTGATTCATTATTGAATAGATTTCCTTTTTAGCTCCTATATCTACGCCTCTTGTTGGTTCGTCCAAAATCAACACTTGTGGATTCGTACCTAGCCATTTAGCAATTACTACTTTTTGCTGATTCCCGCCACTTAGCGTTCCCGTAGTTTGTTCCCTATTGCTCGTTTTAACATGAAGTCTCTGAATCAATTTATCTGCTAATTTTCTTTCTTGTTTAGCCTCAATCACTCCCAATCTCGAAATCCCGCCGAAGTTGGTTAACGAAATATTTTCGCGTATAGGAAAATCTAAAATTAAACCTTGTCCCTTTCGATCTTCAGTTATAAATCCGATTCCCTCTTTAATAAGGCTGCCAGGATGATTCGTCTTAATTGGCTTTCCGTTCAACTTTACTGTTCCTTCATCCTTTTTTCGGTGACCAAAAATTGTTTCCATCAACTCTGTCCGCCCTGCTCCCATGAGTCCTGAAACCCCTAATATTTCTCCCTTCCTGACTTCAAAATGGATATCTTCAAATAACCCTTTTACGGTCAAGCTTTCCACTTGAAAAACAACATCTCCGATACTATTATTCTTTTCTGGAAAACGGCCGCCCAGCTCACGGCCGACCATCATTTTTACAATAGATTCAAAATTAGTCTCTGGAATATTCTCTGTCCCGATATAATTGCCGTCCCTTAAAATAGTTATACGATCACAAATTTGGAAGATTTCTTCCATTCTGTGTGAGATATAAACAAATGCTACGCCTTTTTTCTTTAGTGAATCAATTGCTTTAAATAGATTTTCAATTTCACGATCAGTTAATGCTGACGTTGGTTCATCCATGATAATTAATTCAGCATGTGTAGAGAGTGCCCGAGCTATTTCTACCATTTGTTGTTTTCCAACTGACAAATCACCAGCCAAATCTTGTGGCCTTATGTTTGACACACCCAATGCGCTTAAACTTTCAGCAGCTAGTTTATTCATTTTATTTGTATTTAAAATTCCGGTTTTGCCATAAGTGATTTCTTTTCCGAGAAATATATTTTGGGCCACTGTCAGATAAGGTATTATATTTAACTCCTGATGGATAACGACAATTCCTTTTTCTTCTGCCTGCTTTGGATTCGTAAAGTTAACTTCACTCTCATTCACTTTAATTGTTCCATTGTCACGGGCATGAATACCAGTTAAAATTTTGACCAGAGTAGACTTCCCGGCACCGTTCTCTCCCATTAGCGCATGGATTTCTCCCCTTCTAACATCGAAATTAACAGTGTTCAATACCTGGTTTCCTGAAAATGATTTACTTATATTTTCCATTTCAATTATTGGTGTGCTATCCAATGAACTCACCTCTCTCATTTAAAATATTACACCGGACTGCAAAATTACATTTGCAAAGGGGGTTGCTTCTCCAGTACGGATAACAGCTTTCACTTCATTAATTCTTTGTTTCAGCTTTTCATGTGAAAGATATTCAATTGGCAACGTTTCATTATCTTGTATTAGCTTCACATGCAGTTTACTGTTTTCTGTTTTAATTTCTTCCGCAAGAATCAGCTTTTCAACTTCCATTTCAGTTAAAATGAGTTCCAATACCGATAAAAAACTAGGAGTTCCCAGCTTAAGCGAAACATCAATACAAGAAATATCATTAGGTATTGGCAATCCGCTATCCGCAATAATGATTGTGTCTGTATGTCCCAGTGTTGCAAGCAACGCAGATATATCCCGATTCAATATCCCTGATTTTTTCATTATCTATTTCCTCCATCCAGTAACATTTCTTAACGATAATTAAACAATCCTAATTACTTCTAAGAAATGCTTCTACCTCATTACGCCTTGGCATGCCACCTTGCGCGCCAATTTTTGTAATTGACATTGCTGCAGCTGCATTTGCAAAACGTACCGCCTCATCCAAGGACACACCGTTTGCAATCCCCGTGGCAAATGCACCATTGAAAGTATCCCCAGCACCTGTCGTATCTTTAACTTCTACAGAATGTGGCGGTACACTCATAAGAGATTCGTCACGATAATATTCAACACCTTCTCCACCTCGAGTGATAATTAACTTTTCCTTTAATGCAGAAATTGGTATATCCTTTTCCATCGCCTTAAGTTCTATTTCATTTGGTGTCAAATAAGTAGACTTCTCATAAAGAACTGGTGGAAGCAGCTGAAAAGGTGCTGGATTGACAATCACTGGAATGTCGTATTCAGCTGCAATGTTCAGCGAGTAAACAACGGTTTCCATTGGTATTTCCAACTGCAGTATAATCACATCACTATGAATAAGTAATTGTTTATGTTTTTCTACTTGCAGGGATGTAACACATTCATTCGCACCGGGAACTACGATAATGCGATTATCATTTTCCGATACAATAATGTTTGCAGCCCCAGTAGACTTTTCATCAATCTTGCTAATACCATCTGTATGAATATTCTCTGAAAGTAAGTGTGCCAATAATGTTTCGCCAAATGAATCTCCACCCACAGCCCCAATCATGTGCACGTTGGCACCAAGTCTGGCAGCAGCAACTGCCTGATTTGCACCCTTACCTCCCGGATATTCTGCAAACCCCTTGCCGAGTACAGTCTCTCCCTTGGCGGGGACCTTATCTGTTTCAATTACTAAATCCATGTTAATACTTCCAATAACACAGACATTCGCTTTAGACAATGTTCCTACCTCCTCTTTCTTGTTGATTGCCTCTCAATTAACTCTACTGGAAATTCCACCGTTTTCTTAGGGATGTCCGGATCATTAATTTGTTCGATTAATAATTCTGCTGCACGGGAACCCATTTTATAAATAGGCTGAGCAACTGTAGTTAGTGTAGGTGTTGTAGTTTCACCTAAAGAAATTCCATCAAATCCGATAATGGAAATATCATGTGGCACTTGCATCTCCAATTCTTCAATTGCTTTTAAAGCCCCTGCACCCATCACATCATTCCCAACAAATAGACCATCAATTTCCGGGTGTTCCAATAATAGTTTTTTAATTGCATCTTTAGCTTTTTGCATATTATAATCACCCGATACAATATAATCTGTTGAAAACCATTCTTCATCCTTTACCACATCCAGATAGCCTTGCTTCCTTTCCTCCGTATTACTTGCATTTTCAGGTCCAGTTATATGTGCGATTACTTTACAATCAATCACTTTCAAATGTTCTGCAGCAAGTCTTGCGCCTTGTCGGTTATTAGATTTAACATTCGATAGATTCGTATCAAATGTTCTATCCAGAGAGATGATAGGAACATTTATCTCCTTCGTATGCTCTCCTGTCAGCGTACTTGAAACAATGATTAAACCGTCGACAGATTTCTGTTGTAATGCATTTAAATATGCAAGTTCTTTTTCTATTGAATGATCTGTGTTGCATAAAACAAATGTATATCCATAAGAATTGCATATATCTTCTACCGACCTCGCTAGTTCTGGAAAGAAAGGGTTCATTATATCTGGCACAAGTAATGCAATCATTTTTGATTTTCCTTTGAACAAGCTTCTCGCCACATCATTTGGCTTATACTTTAAATCATGAATAGATTGCTCTACTTTTTCTCTTGTCTTTGGACTGACATAACCTTTTTTATTTAATACACGTGACACTGTCGCAACAGATACACCCGCTCGCTTTGCTACTTCTCTTATCGTAACCATAGAATCCTTTACCTTCCATTTGCATAATTTTCCTCGATGTGTAACCGGTTACACATTGTTTTAAATAAAAAACGCATAACTATAATTAATCCGAATAGCATATGTAACCCGTTACATATCATTTTAAAACGCTTTCAATCCATTGTCAATAAAAATTTATGATAAGGGGGCACTTCAGGTTCGTGAACTGGAAAGCAATCATCGTATGAATCAGCTGCAATCCCAGTAATTCTCTTAAAAAATCCTGAAACCAATGAATATATCAGTTTCAGGATTCTTATTTTATCTTATAAATTATTTAAACAAGGCTTTTTGCAACTGTCTCTGTATTTGCCATCTCTTGCCCGATAAATTCGTTCTGTTTATTCAGGTTTTCTATTGTTGCACTCATTTCTTCCAGGTTAGCAGAGGATTGCTCAATGATTGCTGCCAGTTCATTCGTTGACTCACCAACAACAGTAGAGTTTTCTTCAACATTTACTGCTAATTTTTCAAAACTTGTAAACTGATTATTTAATTCTTCAAGATAAGAAGTTAGTTCACCAAACGCTTGATTTACTTGGTCTGTACTTTCTAAATTATGTTTACTCATTGTCAGATTTTCATTCATCTTTTCCAATGTGGATTGGTGTGTCTCATTTACTTCTTTAAGATTATTCGTAATTTTTTCAGCTGCTTGATTTGTCGTTTCGGCTAATTTTCGTATTTCATCCGCAACAACGGAAAAACCTTTCCCTGCTTCACCCGCTCTTGCTGCTTCAATGGATGCATTTAATGCTAATAGATTTGTCTGCTGACTTACATCAATAATGCTTTGTGAAAATATATTTGTTTCGCTGATTTTATTGGATAATGCATTAAATGCTTCACTCATTTCCACAATATACTGGAGTAAATTATCCGTATTCGTGTATAGCTCACTTAACAATGTATTTCCTTTTGAGGCAGTATCAGCAGATTTCTCAAAGCCTTTCTTAAGTGCTTGTGTTTCATCAAGCATGATACTGGTTTGCTGTAACGTATGTTGTGCACTATTGTTTATTTCAGATATCTTCTCATTCTGATCACTGCTTCCTACAGCAATTTCGTTAATTGCTATCGCTATTTCTTCTTGAGAGCGGACATTATCCTGTGTTTTCTTATTCACCTCTGAAAGGCTTGAAATAATATTATCCACATGTCTTTCAAGATGCAATCGCGCTTCCTCTTTTTCAATCTTCTCTTCTTCGCTTCGTGTCAGAATCTCTTCAAGATGACCTTGCTGCTTCCCATTCAAATGAATAAGAATGACACTTAAAAAACCTGCCAGAATATATGTAGCCATTGTAACAGAAAGATTTTCCTTTAAATAAACCGCGTCTGCCTGAGCCAGGAATCCGTTCAAAAACAGACCAACCCCGCCCGATATAAAACCAATAAAAAATACAGACTTCATTAGAAAAATCGTGGACATAAATAAAAGAAAGAAAAATATCACTGTTAGTGACAGATTACTTTGGTATAAAAATATTCCAAGTACTGCATATATGTAAGCGATGCTGACCAAGAAATAAGGGTATAGCATATCTTTTTTTATTATACGTTTTAAAGCTAAATAAATAAGTATTAATATAATTAATTCTGAACCATAATACATTGCCTTTTGTGCTTCTCCTTGGACGAGAGACAGTGCCAAAGCACTAAATATAGAAATTGAAAAGGCACCCAGCGCTAAGAAATTCTTCTTTACTATGTCTGAGAGCTTTAACTCCTCCACTTTACTCATCTATTTTCCCCCTTAACATTACTTTTTACCTATCATCTACTATATCGGCAAAATAAAAAATTTGTTTAAGCAGATAAGTTTATTTCTTGGGAACAAAAAGGGGAGCTGGAACAAAAGACATATAATATATTAAAATCCGAACGGTATCTTACATTCGTTCGGATTTTAAATAAACTACTGATTACTTTAATTTAGAGCAAATTTCCACCTAAAGATAGCGGAAATTTGAAGAATCTTCATTAATAAGGTTGCGCTTAGACAATATAAAACTGGATTTCGAAAAACTGTTTTTGATAAGTTTTCTCTCTGCCCGAAGAAATCAGGATTGTTCTTTTGCGGGTGGTCAGAACGCTTCTTTAAGCCTTTGGGATTGAGATCAGCGGTGAAACTGTCTATGAGAATTTTTCTATAAGACAATAACAGCAAGATTAGTCGTGAAACTGGCTATAAGAACTCCAACTGTCTAGAAAAAACAGAGTTATTCCGTCTTAAGATGATCAGTACTTTCTATCGACTGTCAGAAAATAGCTTTTATTAATCTTTTATATCGTTGGCATTAGTTATATCCAGGCCGCTTTCTGTTTATAAAATCAAATAAATAAGTCGGTAAACAAAATAGAAACCGGCAACAAACAGGATTGCTGTTTTAAAATTGTTTTTCGCAATGAATAGGTAAGAAATTAAAAATATACTTAAATATAAAAACGTATAGCCAAGTGAGCTGAACCAGGAATGGATTGTAACGTCGATTAGTTCCAATGGCAATGATATGACTAAAAATACACTTGGTATCACAAGCAGTGCGCCCAGCTTTTCAAAGAAAAAGTTTAAATCATATTTTCTGCCTTTTTTTTCAGCAAAGCTCTTGAATACAAATATTATTCCCGCAAGTGCCACCCCATAAGCAATTGCCCGTTCAAAATAATTGAAGTAATCACTAAACCCAAAATACCGCAATGAATCGAGATAATTAAAAATCGTAACAATGCTGCTTAATGCGACGAGCGCAAGAAAAATGATAATTGTTATTAAACCAAATTGATGCTTGCCCCGCACATTTTCTGATAGAAGCTGGTCAGGATCTTTGATAATTTGAACTACATATTGAAAATAATTACCTATTTGTTCCTTTCCATTATTCTCCTTTTGCTTTTCTGCCACTTCATTTTGATTTTCCATATTCCTCACTATCCCTCCATTTTAAATATAGTTATTCCTTATGATATAGAAGTTTCAGTGAAAATCATATATAAAACGGACAGAATAAATCATAAGCACTATACTTTTCTTGAGTTAGGAAAAAGGTGGGAGACTGGGAAACAGCAGAGCAACAGGAAGATTCCCTGAACTGGTTAGCAGATTGGTTCAAGGAAAATCCATGTGGGCTTTCTGTTCCAGCCTCTTCCAGCTTAGCACACTGCCTCCAATCAGCTTTCTGATCTCCTCTGTTTCTCCAGCATGCAGAAGCTCAACGATTTTACTGCCTACAATTACTCCATCGCAATGCTCGCCAAGTACGCGGGCCTGTTCGCTATTGGATACACCAAAACCTGCAAGTACTGGAACGTTGCTGTATTCTTTCAGTGCTTGCAAATAGGAGGAAACCTGCAAATCATGGTTCGCCCGGGCACCTGTTGTTCCATTAACAGCTACCGCATAGAGAAAGCCTTCTGATCGTTTTGCCAATTCAAGCAATCGCTCTTTTGGACTTGTCATTGCAGCCAGTCTGACAAAGGCAATATCATTCGCCTCTAAAGCCGAAGCAATAATTGGTTCTTCTTCCATCGACAGGTCAGGGATAATGACACCATCGACACCTGCATGCTGACAAGCTTCTGCAAATCTCTCCATTCCATAAGCTATGACAGGATTTAAGTAGGTCATGATAACAATAGGAATGGAGCGCGTGTCCTTCCCGGCTTGAAGTATTTCTAAAACACGCGTAAGATTCGTCCCATTTTCCAGTGCCCGGATTCCGGCTGCTTGAATGGTTGGGCCATCTGCAACAGGGTCTGAGAAAGGAATACCGAGCTCAATTGCGCCGGCCCCGCATGCTTGTAAAAAGTTGATCCTTTCCTCCAGTACATCGAGTCCGCCATCACCTGCCATTATAAAAGGAGAAAAGATTTTTTGATTTGAATGGATCTTTTCCTGTAATGCTTTTTCCAGCTTCGCTTTCCCCATTATAAACTCCCTCCAATCTGATTTTGCACTTGCTCAACGTCTTTATCTCCCCGACCTGAAAGACAGATGACGATTGTCTCTTCTGGCGTCATTTCCTGAACCAGCTTCATGGCATAGGCAACAGCGTGTGAACTCTCTAATGCTGGGATAATTCCTTCTGTTTGAGATAAAAATTGAAATGCCTCCAATGCTTCCTTATCTGTGGTTGATGTGTATGTCACGCGCTTCGTATCCTTCAAATGACTGTGTTCTGGTCCAACACCTGGATAATCAAGACCTGCAGATATGGAGTACGCTTCTTCAATTTGTCCATGTTCATCCTGTAACAGATGAGTCAGCGTGCCATGCAGTACACCAATACTTCCATCTGTAAGCGTTGCAGCATGTTTATTTGCTGCAATTCCTGCACCACCTGCTTCTACTCCAAACAGAGCTACCTCTTCATCACCAATAAACGGATAAAACATCCCCATTGCATTACTTCCTCCGCCAACACAAGCGATAACCACTTCTGGAAGCTTGCCGTCCTGTTCAATTATTTGTTTTCTCGTTTCAGAACCAATTACAGATTGAAAATCTCTGACAATTTTAGGGAATGGATGTGGTCCGACGACAGAGCCAATAATATAATGCGTGTCTTCCACATGATTGACCCAGTAGCGCAGTGCCTCATTCACTGCGTCCTTTAATGTGCCGCTCCCCTGTGAAACGCTCCTGACTTCCGCGCCAAGAAGTTCCATTCGAAAAACATTCAGTTTTTGCCTGCGAATGTCTTCTTCTCCCATAAACACGATACAGTCAAGTCCAAGCAATGCACAAACTGTCGCTGTCGCTACACCATGCTGGCCTGCGCCTGTTTCAGCAACGACCTTTTTCTTGCCCATTCGCAAGGTGAGCAGCGCCTGGCCGATTGTATTATTGATTTTATGTGCGCCTGTATGGTTAAGATCCTCCCTCTTCAGATAAATCTTTGCTCCAGCTAATCTTTTTGTTAATTGTTCGGCAAAATATAAGGGTGTTTCCCGGCCAATATAGTTTTTTAAATAATAATTTAATTCCTCGATAAATTTTGGATCTCTCATCGCTGCTTCATATGCTTCCTCTAATTCTAATACAGCAGGCATTAATAATTCCGGAATGAATCTCCCGCCAAAAACCCCATACTTCCCTTGTTTATCTGGCATCGTATATGCTGTCATCTCACTTCATCCTTTCTCATTTGTTTTGCATTGGCAATAAATTGTTTGATTTTCGCACTGTCTTTTTTTCCTTCTGTTTCAACCCCACTGGAAACATCGACAGCCATAGGGTTTATCTTTTCAATTCCTGTTCTCACATTTTCTGGTGTGAGTCCACCAGCCAAAATTAATTTATTGCAGTCCATAGATACATCTTCAACTAACTCCCAATCAAATGCTGTCCCGCTGCCACCGCGATATTTTTTGCCAGGTGTATCAATCAGATAATAATCACATGGATAGTCCATCATCGTTTCTATTGCATGTTTTTCTGCTGGGAAAGCTTTGATAATTTCATATGGCAGCTGTTCAGCAATTTCTGGAGCCTCATCCCCATGCAGCTGAATCACATCTAAACCTACTTTCTCGGCAATATCTTTCATATTTTCAATTGTTTCATTTACAAAAACACCAACCTTTTTTACCGTGCTGGGAAAAGCCTCTGCGATTGTTGCAGCTTCATCTGCAGCAATCTTTCTTTTACTGTCGGCAAAAACAAATCCGATAAAATCTGCACCACTGGAAACCGCAGCATCGAGCGCCTCCTTTGTGGTTATCCCACAAATTTTAACAAGCATTTATTTCACTCCCTTAACCGCTAAGGGCAGCTGAAACTGTTCAAAGGTGGTTTCTAAATCTGCTGACTGCATCAATGTTTCTCCAACTAGGATTGCATCTGCCCCTGCATTTGCTGCACGTTCTGCGTCCTTCCTCGTCTTCATGCCGCTTTCACTGATGAGGATTGTATCAGGATTTGTCACCATTGCAGCAAGTTCTTCCGTAGCTTTTATATCCACTTCAAATGTTTTTAAATTACGGTTATTGATGCCGATTATGTCAGGTTTCATTGCAAGGGCACGTTTCATTTCTTCCGCATTGTGCACTTCAACTAAAACCTCTAAGTCTACTACTCGCGCATAGTCGTAAAGGATTTTAAATTGCTCATCTGATAATGCCGCAACGATAAGCAGTATAATATTTGCTCCAGCTGCTTTGGCGTGGTCAATCTGTAACGTATCAATGATAAAATCCTTGCATAAAATCGGGATATTGACCGCTTTTCTTATTTCATGCAAGTCTTGCAATGAACCATTAAAAAAAGTTTTATCAGTCAGTACAGAAATTGCTGCTGCTCCATATTTTTCATATTGCATCGCTTGCTCAATCGGATTCACTTCCATATGAATTGCTCCTTTTGATGGTGACGAACGTTTGATTTCCGCAATAATATTCATTTTGGAAGCTCCAGCAATCTTGCTTTTAAATGCAGGCACAGGTTTTTCATCTGTTTTTAATAAAGGAACGTGAAGCAGTTCAACAATCTCTTTCGCTTTTTCTGTTAATATCTCATCTAGAATCGTCATTTAATACACCTCACTAGGAATTTTATTGCTGAATTCTATCAGCCGTTCTAATCGTTCGAATGCTGCACCTGATAGGATGCTTTCACGGGCCAATTCAATGCCCTCGCTTATTGTGGCAGCCTTCCCGTTTGTGAATATACCAAGGCCAGCATTGAGAAGCACCGTATCAAAGTAAGCTCCTTGCTCTCCTTTCAAAACGGATAAAAGAATTGCTGCATTTTCCTTAGCATCACCGCCACGAATTGCCTCGTTCGCATATACAGGTAAATTAACCTCTTCCGGGTGAAGGCTGTACGATGAAAGCTCGCCATTCTGAAGAATAATGAGATCGTTTGTACCTGCAAGCGACGCCTCATCCATAGAACCGGCACCCGTAACAACAACTGCCCGGCGTCTGCCCAGTCTTTGCAGGGACGCTGCAATCTTAGGAAGCAAGTCTTTTCGATAAACACCAATTAATTGTGTATCAAGTGCAATCGGATTTGTCAGCGGACCAATGACATTAAAAATGGTTGGCAGTCCTAAGTTTTTTCTTACAACGGAAAAAGGCTTTAACGCTTCATGCACATGGGGTGCAAATAGAAAGGCGATTTTATTTTCATAAAGCATTTCCTCAACATGCTGTTTGGAAAAGGAAAGAGAAACACCTAAATGCTCTAAAACGTCTGCACTGCCGGTCTTACTGGAAATACTGCGATTGCCATGCTTTGCGACAGGGATGCCAGCTCCTGCCATGACGAATGCAGAGGTAGTGCTGATATTAAAGCTGTAGGATTGGTCACCACCTGTGCCACAATTATCGATTGCCTCAGGAATTGGATTTGTTTTAAATGAGGACTTCTCGCGAATAACTTCCACTAATCCTGTAATCTCATCTGCTGTTTCTCCTTTTGACTGCAGGGCAGTCAGCAGTGCGGCAATTTCAGATTCGGTTGCTTCATCTGTAAAACAATAGTTTGCTGCAGCTTTCATTTCCTCCACCGTTAAATTTTCTCTGTTAATCACTTTTTTAAGATAGTGTTTCATCATGAACAAGCTCCTTTCCAAGCAGATGTAAAAAGTTTTCAATCATTTGTTTTCCAGTCGGAGTGGCGATAGATTCTGGATGGAACTGCAACTCAATTAATAGGATCAAGCAGCTGCACCTCCAATAAAGACTTTGCCTTGTTCCATGTTTCCTTGTATTCGTTTTCTGCAATTGAATCAGAAACAATCCCAGCTCCTGCCTGCAAATGAGCCTTTCCATCTTTTATTACAAGCGAGCGTATCGTCAATGCGATATTTAAATCATGATTAAAATTGATATAGCCAATCCCGCCGCCATATGCACCCCGCTTCTTTTCCTCCAGCTGATTGATCAGCTGCATTGCTCTTATCCTTGGTGCACCAGACACGGTCCCTGCCGGAAGGGACGCAATCAATGCATCGATGCCGGAAATATCCTCTCTTAACCTTCCTTTTAGTTCAGAAACAAGATGCATTACATGCTGGTATTTCTCTATTTCCATAAAGGTTGGAATCGTAATGCTATTAATCTCACAGACACGGCCAAGATCATTTCTGCTTAAGTCAACGAGCATGCGATGTTCTGCAATTTCTTTTTCGTCTGTAAGCAAATCCTCTTCCAAACTGGCATCTTCCTGTGGGGTTTCTCCTCTGGGACGTGTTCCTGCTATTGGATTTGTTAAGATTTCTTTTCCCGTTGTCTGAATTAAACTTTCTGGTGAAGCCCCTAAGATCAAGTATTCTTCAAAATCCATGTAAAACATGTATGGCGATGGATTTGCTTTCCGCAGTTTCTCATAAAAGCTGTATGAAAAATCAGGATGCTCGTTGATTTGAGCAGTCATTCGCTGCGAAAGCACGACCTGAAGAACCTCACCCTGCTTTATATATTCTTTAGCGATATTTACTTTTTCTTTAAAGCTTGCCTCCGTTATATCAGACTGAAACTGGAGGATGTCACCATATTCGCTGGGAAGCTCTTTATCTTTTAGCAATGTTTCTTTTAGTTTTTGCAAGCTTGCTTCCATAACAGTTTTTGACTGATTATCCAGGTTTATTGCAATGAGATATACGGATTGGCTGCTGTGGTCAAAAGCAATCATTTCTTTATAAAGCATAAGATGAACGTCAGGCATATCGAGTTCGTCTGGAAGCAGATTGCCGATATCCTCAAAATCCCGAATAACATCATAGCCAATATAGCCAACTGCTCCGCCGTAAAACGGCAAAGGCAAATCTATTTCTACTTTCGGCAAGTGAGTTTTAAGATACTGAAACACATTTTCTTTTCTTAACTCTGCTTTTTTCATATCCGAATTAAAAATCATCGTTTGGCCATCACGACCAATTATTTCTTCGTACGGATTCATTCCCAGAAAGGAAAACTTCCCTTTTCTCTCATGCTGGAACGTGCTTTCCAATAAAAACTTTTTATTGCCTGAGAGATTTCGCAGCGCCTGTATGGGGGTTAAATCTTTTGCATCCATTTTTATATAATGGAAATGCGTGTCTTTTTTAGTCATCCTTTCCACTCCTCTATACATTTTTTGCAATAAAAAAGTCCTCTATAAACACATCTCAAATGTGTTTATAGAGGACGTATGTGACCGCGGTGCCACCTCATCTTCGAAAAGAATCATCTTTTCATCTTTTTCAGATACGGAAAAACTTGCATCATGGATGCAGGCAAATCGATATCCTATCCGTGTAACGGCGGAAACCCGTGTTTTCATACTCAAGCAGACATGCTTTTTAAGAAAACCTCTTGTAAGTCCATTCAACAATCTCACACGTGCTGGAATCCCACCATCACCAGCTCTCTGTAACGTTTCTACTGATTGTTTACTCCTCTTACTTAACGATTTATCATTTTTTAAAAGTGCAGCTTGGGCTGCAGTCCTACAGCCAATCATACTGCGAAAAAAATACAAAAAGGCCCCCATCCAAAAAGGACGAGGGACCGTGGTACCACCTTTATTAGCTGAAGAACAGCTCACTTTATTAGTATCAAGCAAAATTGCTGAATACCTGCCTCGGATAACGATGAGACCTATTCGCCAAAGCCTACTGTAAATCCTTAAGATCCGGTTCGGTCTGGAAGCTCAGAAGTCCATTCATTTATTGGAATCACGCTGATTTCCACCAGCCATCAGCTCTCTAAAGTGCTCCGATAAACTACTACTCTTCGTCTTTGCTTGGAGTAATTTATTTATTAGAAATAAGATTAAGACAATTCTTTTAAAATGTCAAGGGGTATTATGTGAAAACCGGAAATAATCTTTTTAATCATAATTTAAGCTCTACATTCCCGCCACTCAGCACACAAACAACATTTTTATTCTCCACGCCCAGTTTCCTGTTCATTGCTGCCGCAACAGTAACCGCACTGGATGGCTCAATGAGCTGTTTCATTCTTTCCAATACAAAAAACTGTGCTTGTTTAATTTCTTCATCTGAAACGAGTACAATATCGTCAACATATTTTTGAATAATAGGGAAAGTCATGTAGCCTGGCTGACTTGCTCTAAGTCCGTCAGCAATTGTATCTGATCTTTCGATTGAAGTGATTTCGCCATTTTTTAATGAAAGATATGTATCATTCGCTGACACTGGTTCAACTCCAATTACTTTCACCTTAGGCTTAGTTTGCTTAATCGCCGTTAAAATACCAGCTAATAATCCGCCGCCACCGATTGGAACAACAATCACATCTGCTTTTGGCAGCTGAGCTAAAATTTCTAATCCGATTGTGCCTTGACCAGCCATTACCAAAGCGTCATTATACGGCGGGATGAAAACTCCATTATGCTCCTTGGCCAGTTCTTTTGCTCTAGCTAGTCTTTCTTCTGAGGTTGTTCCAAACTTCTCAACATTTCCACCATATGCTTTAATTGCATTTTTTTTAACTTCCTTTACATCTTCCGGTACGACAATCGCAGCAGACACTTCCAGCTTATTTGCAATATAGGAAACAGCCTGTCCATGATTGCCACTTGATGCTGCAGTGATGAATGTCGCTTTTTCTTTGATTGCTTTCTTCACTCTGTTTGTTGCACCGCGAATTTTAAATGAACCAGTCTTTTGAAGATGCTCCGCTTTAAAATACATTTCATTCCCGCAAATTTCACTTAGCTGTGCGGAATGCAGCATCGGTGTTTCGTGTATAACGTCTTTTATATCTCTCTTCGCTTGAAGAATATCTTGAACGATGATCATTGACATTCCCCTTTCTATTTATTGGCAATTGAATCTCTGCCTTTGCCCCGTTATTTTTATTTTCTTTTAAGCGGAAAGAACAGCTGATCTGCTTAAAATTTACTTTTTATAAAATTTAATTGTTTCTTACTATTTATGTTACTTACAGGCATTTTAGAAGTAAAGCTAAAACTATCCAGATTCTAAAATAATAGAGAATATTCGGTTATGCTCCGATTCTCTTTCCTATTCGACATAAACAGACAAAACTAGTCTGCTTTTAACAAAAAGACCCTCTATTATTTCTATTACTAGTATTGTATAGTATAATCAATCATACTATTTTGAATATATAAAATTAAATGCAAGAAGTATCACCGAGTGAGAGTTTAGTACTAGTTTTATCGGTATATCTCTATCTTCCCTACATCAAGATTTTCCACGAATGCCATTCATTCAACTCTTACATAGTAAAAACACAGCAGCGCCATTTGAAAAGAACTCTCGTTTCATCGGGTGAAAAGATTTGCTCTCAACGACCGCCCGATGCACACCATGCTGTCTTCGGACGATGAGGAAGGCTTATTCTCAAAACGCGGCGATTTGCTTAAATTTATTTTTCCATATTTTTAAACATAGGTAGCAGCTCTTGCCTTTCTGCATGAACACCTATTATATAGAATTTTTTAGGGGGTGAGTTCCTGGTGACTTCACTAAGAAAGGGGTGTGGTTCTCTAAGAATTCGGGACGTACTTTCTAAAAAAAACAATTTAGTTCTGCCTACCAAAAATTGAAATAGGAGATGAAAAAATGAGCTTAAAGAAAAAGATAGGTTCAAGCGTAATAACAGCAGTATTAGGGGCTACACTGCTCTCTGGAGGGACATTTGCCTACTTTAGTGATCAAGAAACAACGAATAATACTTTCGCAGCAGGTACTTTAGATTTATCTATTAATCCGGAAACAGTGATTAATATAGATAATATTAAGCCTGGCGATTCCATGCTGAAGGAATTTGTTCTTTCAAATGATGGCAGTTTAAAGATAGACACAGTGAACCTGGAAACAGCGTATGCAGTAACGGATGCAGGACTTAATAATACAGATGATTTCGGAAAGCATATCCAAGTCAATTTCCTATGGAATTGGGATAAAGAAAGCGAACCTATTTTTGAAACCACACTTTACGATCTGCAAAATATGGATCCAGATGTTGTGAAAAGAGATTTATGGGATCCATTATGGGAACAAAAAGGCGGTCTTGAGCCAGGAGCTGCGAATGATTTTTGGGTTGAATTTGAGTTCGTAGACAATGATGAAGATCAGAATATATTCCAAGGTGACAGCCTTAACCTGACATGGAAATTCAATGCAACACAAACCGACGGAGAAGAACGTTAATCCCTATTATCCTGTCTGAAAAAATAAACAAACAATAATTTTTTATTTGGAGGATGAAATAAGTGAGAAAAAGGAATAAAATTTTTTCTTCGATGTTGGCTGTCAGTCTAAGTGCAGGGATTTTATTTACGGGCGGTGCAGCTGCCTCTGCTGAAGATTTCAAGATTAACTATGATGAAGCATATAATACTCCCTCTTATATTATTGATAGTTGGGAAGCACCTGTTGAGCTAAACAAAAGTGAGATTGCTTTAGCTTATATTAAAGCGAACAGTAATAAGTTTAAACTATCAAAAAGTGAGACAGAGGAAAGCTTTGAAATAGTAGAAGAGATTGCAGATGAAAACACAGGGACACACCATTTTAAACTTGAACAAGTGTATAACGGAATCCCTCTATTTGCAGGCGGACAAACAATCTCATTAGATGAAAATAATAATGTTACATCTTATTTCGGTAAAGTTGTTCCTAACCTCGATGAAAAGAATCTTGATGCCAAAGCTGCGATTTCCGAGGATGCAGCAATAGAAATTACTAAGGATGCGATTGCGAAAAAAATCGGGACAGTAGAAAAATATGACGGGGAACTAGAAGCCAAACAGTATATTTACGAACATCATGGCGAATTTTACAACACATATCTTGTAACTGCATCGACTACAGAACCTGAGGTTGGATTTTGGCATTACTTTATCGATGTAACCGATGGCAATGTTGTTGACAGTTACAATGCAGCTCACAATGTTACGGCATTTGGAGTTGGTGTATTCGGTGCAAAGCAAAAATTTAAAGCATCTCTTTTAGATGGATTATATGGTCTCCATGATCAAACAAGAGGTCTTGGTGTTCTTACCTTTGATAATGATCGAAATGATGCTCTTGTAACAAGTGTCAGTAAAATGTTTAATGATGGTGCGGCTGTTGATGCCCATGCAAACGCTCAAAAGACATATGACTATTTCTTAAAAACATTCAATCGCAATTCTGTCGATGATAATGGTCAGCGGCTGCTTTCCAGAGTGCATGTGGGTGAAAACTGGAATAATGCATCATGGAATGGAACATATATGTCATATGGTGATGGGGACGGCATCCGGTTTAATAGTCTTGCAGGCGGACTTGATGTTGCTGCACACGAAATGACTCATGGTGTCATTCAGCATAGTGCGAATTTAATTTATAGAAACGAATCTGGTGCATTAAATGAATCCTTTGCTGACATATTCGGCGCGATGGTAGACCGGGATGACTGGATAATCGGTGAAGATATTATGGCTGACGGGACCCTTGGACTTCGTTCGATGGAAGACCCGGCTGTACTCATTGAGAATAGAACTCAGGAGCCTTATCCAGACCATTGGAGCAAGCGCTATGAAGGTACGCTGGATAATGGCGGCGTTCATATCAACAGCAGTATAAACAATAAAGCTGCATACCTTGTTTCAGAAGGTGGAGAACATTATGGTGTGACAGTAGAGGGTGTTGGACGCGAACAAACAGAACAAATCTATTACCGTGCACTTACCCATTATTTAACACGCAGTTCTGATTTTAATATGATGCGGGAGGCTGCAATTCAGTCGGCAGCAGACCTTTACGGGGCTAACTCAGCTGCAGTCGAAGCTGTGAAGCAAGCATATAACGCAGTTGGCGTATATTAAAATCTATTAAAACATATAAAGACAAGTAAAATCTGATACATGCAGCGGATAAACAAGAATCAACACATACTTTACAGTCCGCTGCCCTCCTTTTTCAGAAATTACATATAAGCAAATGGGTTGGTTTTCTACTAATTACAGGAGGAAAAGGCATGAAAATCAGAAATGAACTATTAAAGAGTATGGCACTTGCTATTCTGGGTTTAAGTTTAATTGCCGGAGGAACGAACGCTTATTTTAACGATACAAAAGAAACAACAAATACCGTTGAAATTGGCTTAATGAATTTGGGAATAAACAAAGAATCCATTATTCATTTGGAGAATTTTATACCAGGAGATACAATCGACGGGGATTTCGAACTGACAAATGATGGCTCGATTGATATGAGAACCGTAAACCTTCACTCCTCTTACGAAATAATCGACAAAGGGCAAAACAACAATGGGGATGACCTTGGCGCTCATATAGTAGTCGAATGCTTCCATCAGCAGGATAATCAAGTAAATCTGCTATTTAAAAAGACACTTTCTGAATTAAACGGCACACCGATACAAATAGCGGACCAGATCCTCAAAAACAGTGCACCAGAGAAATTTACGGTTCGCTTCAGTTTTATTGATAACGGTGAAAACCAAAATCATTTCCAGGGTGATACGTTAAATTTGAAATGGGAATTTGAAGCAAATCAATTAGAGGGAAAGTCTGGAAAGTAATGTGCAACTCTATTTTGAAAGGAGTTTATCTAGTTGAAGAGGATTCGTTCAAAAACATTTAAACCAAAGCCCCCTCTCTTTTCAGCAATTAAATTAATCGTTTTATGCAGTTACTTGCTCATCCTCTCTTTAGTGTCTTTAACTTCAAATACAGCTGCATTTATTACAGGAAATATCGAAACCAATGGAGAAATAGTAATTGGCAGCTGGAATGAAAGGGTAAAAGAAAATACAAATGAAACAAGTGAAATAGAAACCGAAGATGGAGACACAGTAAATACTGAAGCTGAAACGGACATAATAAAAAATCAGGAGGCGGAAAAGAAATGAAATTTCGTTCTTTAATAAAATGGATAAGTCGCATCATCTCGGGAGTTCTTGTTGTTTTATTAATAAGTGTTGCGCTCATCGTGCTTACAACAAAGCTTTCGGGAGGAGAACCTGAAGTATTTGGCTACCAGATAAAAACGGTTCTTTCCGGTTCAATGGAGCCCGGAATTAAAACAGGCTCAATCATTGCAGTCCAATCTGTGACAAATGATGAAAAGAATCAATTTTCTAAAGGCGATGTCATTACTTTCCTGGAAGAAAACAGTACATTAATCACCCATAGAATTACTGAAGTAAATGAAACAAATGGCGGTGTATTTTACACAACCAAAGGAGATAATAATAATGCAGAGGACAGGAATCCTGTACTTGCCGAAAATATTGTTGGACTCTATTCTGGATTCACGATTCCATTGGTTGGATACGCAGCCAATTTTCTGCAATCACCGAATGGCATTATTTTATTTTTAATTGTTCCCGGCTTTTTGATGTTAAGTTATTCCATATTTAATATTTGGCGAGTACTAAGCAGAGTTGAGAAAGAAATTAAACCAGGGAGAGCTGAAGAGAGCGGGTGAAAAACAGGACGTTGGAACAAAAGAAATATAATTTAATAAAATCCGAACGATAAATTAAATTCGTTCGGATTTTAAGTGGAATCCTGATGCCCTTAATTCAGATTAATGTCTGTTTTGCTCTTTCCCTTATTCCTTTTGGAAGTCCACAGTCCAAATACTCCTCGCTTTCCGTGGGCGGCTGGTAAGCTCCGACGCACAGGACGTGCTAATGCAGATGTTGCCACAGGACGTGGCGTACTTAATCTGCCTTCGTGCTGCGCACGCAGTGATCTAACCGATGCCTTGGCTCCCACTGGAGTCTCGGAGTATTTGGACTGTTCCGGCTAAAAACGGATGGTTATTTCATTGAATGATGTCAGAAGATATGCACGTTAATTATTGTAATATTGTTTTTAGACTACATACTGTCATAATTTTAAGTGTGATCCCAACAAGTTCTTTTATTTTTATTTTTATTTTGTTACTTCAATAAGAACACTAAATAATATTTTCAGCACGAAGCAGCTAATATTCGTCTTTTATTTGGTTGGTATTGGTTAAGTCCCAGCCTCTTTAACTTCCCCATAGCTTATTGTAATACCTCAATGTTAAGTTCCTCTTGAAGGTAAAAACCTTCAGCATTTGCCTTTATATAGCTGCAGCAGACAGTCTTTCCAAAAGAGATAATTCACTATTTATTCACGCACTTTATTAAACAATTTCTCTACCTCGGAAAACTTTTCTTTATATGTATCTTCATTGATATCATACAATTCAAAGTAGATATCCCCTTGTTCATCTGAAATATCTAAATAGCTGTTCCTATACGCTTTGCTAAACGCAAGATAAGTATCCTGATTGAGTATTTCTTCTTCGAAAAGGTATTTTAATGCGTATTTTAAATTCTCACTTTGTCTGTAAGTCTTTTCTTTTTCATTATTATTCCAATCATAGAGTTGATGCTTGATCGTGTTATGCAACTCTTTAATTATATCCTTTGACTCACTTTGCCATTCCGCCCATATTTTAGACATATCCATTGTTTTTTGAAACTCTGCTGTTAAATCTTCCTGACTTCTCGCGTCGATATAGCGGCCATTCGATACATCAGCCATTTCCTTTAATTGCTCTAACCCTTCATTATCAACCTGATAACCTATGATATTAATTACAGGATCAATATTCGACTTACTTAAAGATTCAATCGTCCGAACTGGGTCCCCATCACATGTTTCAACACCATCACTCACAATATAGATAACATTCGTATTTTCTTCGCCATCCCATTTAGAGAAATTCTTTTCCGCTTCCTCAATTGCTTTAGCCATTGGAGTCCAGCCCGCAGGTTCAAATTGATTCAGTGCCTTATTGAAATCTTCTTTTACATACGTACTTAACGGATAAACTTCTTCTATATTTTTACACGACTTCTCTTTATCACTGCTACTCCCAGTCCCAACGTGACCATATACTTGCAGGGATATATTCGCTTGTGCTGGCAGACCACTCACAAAGTCATCAATTGATTGTTTTGCCCATGCCATTCTTGTTTGATTTCCTTCCATAAAACCCATACTGCCACTGGAATCAAGCAATATAGCAACATTGTAATTTTCTTTTAATTGAATTTCCTCTTCCTCTGCTTCCGGATTATTAATTTGCATTGTCGTCCACTGATCAATTGAAGCATCTGGCATTGTCAGGTTTTCTTTAAATAAGGAATAAATATAGCCTTTAACTCTTTCAATCTCCTCGTCTGTACTATCTTCCGTAATAGCAGGTATTTCTTGTAAAACCTCTGCTAATTCAGGATAATTAATAAAGTCATCATTATACGTAATATCTCCTGAAAACTCCCCAACGATTGGATATTCTACAGCATCCTTAAATGTCACAGGTATCGTTGGTGTATCAATCATACTCTGCTCTTCTGATGCAGCACTCTTTTCCTCCTCCCCGGCTGTGTCATCCGCATCAGAATCCTCTGAACCCCCTTCTTCTTGTTCAGCGGTTTTTTCTTCAGCAGGCTTCTCCACAGATTCATCACTTCCTGTATCTGTACCACAAGCAGTGAGTGTGAAGATTAAACCAACAATCATACTTAGTAAAATATGTTTCATCAAAACGGTAAAACCCCTTTCCTTGTAATGTAATAAGAATATCACCATGCCACCTGTTTAAACAACGTACGAAAGTATCAGGTAAGTAACTTGGAATATGGTTCGGGTACAGATCAAAACTGCTGTATTAAAACGCATGGCTTGCACAATGCCTTTTTAATAGTCTAAATAGATGCATTCCATTCACTATTTATTTACACTAGACTAATAGAGTTAGTAATCATAAATTCATCAGGAGGATTCTCCAATGCAAAAATTGTTTTTCTGCCTTAGTAGTATTATTTTATTTCTATCAATAACTGCTGTTTCAACTGTAGCTCAAGCTCAATCCAGGCATATCGTGACCGAACGAACGGAATACGTACATTTCAATGTCCCTGTCATCGATGGTCATACAGACACCATGATGAAGGTGATAGATGAAAACACATGGCTCCCGGCAACCAATATTGGGGAAGAAACAGCACTGGAGCTAGACATTCCAAAAGCTAAAGCAGGCGGTGTCACTGCACCTTTCTTTGCAGCCTATACTTCCGGGTATTACGACAATAACCCGCGTTCCATCAGCAGAACATTAGCCTTGCTCAACGCTTTATATTGGACAGAGGAGCAAAATCCAGACGATATTAAAGTAGTGAGCACTGCTGATGAAATTAGGCAAACAAGGAAAGAAAATAAACTTGCAGCAATTCCATCTATCGAGGGTGCCTATTCTTTAGAGGAACATAATGCATTGGGACTGCTCCAGCAATATCATCAGCTCGGAGTAAAAATGATTGGCTTCAACTGGAATTATTCCAATGCATTGGGGGAAGGTGCAGACAGGGTTTACGGCGATCCGCAGAACACACCTTCAGAAGGCGGGCTAACTGAGTTAGGAGCTGAAGTCGCCAAGGAAATGAATAAGTTAGGCATGGTCATCGATGTATCACATATGGCGGAAAGTACATTCTGGGACGTGCTGGAGGTATCAGAAGCTCCTGTTATCGCATCCCACTCAGGTGTCACTGCAATAAAAGAACATCAGCGAAATCTGACAGATGAACAGTTACTGGCATTAAAAGAAAATGGCGGTGTCATCAGTATTGTATTTTTCCCTGCATTTATAACCGATGATCCAGAAGGCTATGTCGACGATATTGTTGATCATATTGATTATGCAGTCAACTTAATTGGCATCGATCATGTTGGACTTGGCTCTGACTTTGATGGCGCTGCCCTCCCTGCTGATTTACAAAGTGCAGCTGAAACCCCAAAGATTATTAATGAATTAGCCGCAAGGGAATATTCAAAACAGGAGATTGAACAAATACTTGGCAATAATATACTGCGCGTCCTTGAGAAAGTCGAGGAATTGGCCGAAAACAGCGAGCCTGAAAGTGATGCTCATCCGATTATAAAGCCTGAAATTCAAATGGGAGAAGCGATAAATAGCAGAATGCCGGCTTTTTCAGCAGAGGTCAAGGCTAAACAAGGAACAGATCTGGACAAGGAAAGTTTTACTATAATTATAGATGGTGTCTATCATCAGCCTGAATTTAATGAAACTGCATCTATTCTATCATTACAGCTGACAGAGAACCTTCAAGAGAAATTTCATGTTATTACATTTGAAGCAGCGAATACATCAGGGGAAATGACAAGAGAGACAAGAATATTTTATGTGAATTAATGTGGTGTGAATGAAACATCATTGACCAACTGACGAACATTCTAAAATAGAAAGCAGTTAATATTAACTTAATTGATATAAAAAGCTGATAATCTTATTTCAGAGTTACTCTGTTTTTTCTGGACAGATGGTGTTCTTATCGACTGTTTCACTACCTTTCTTGCTCCCACTGGTTTTTATATCTTGTGAACTAAATTAGTCAGCACTCTATTAAAAATCCGAACGAATGTAAGGTATCGTTCGGATTTTTTCATATTATATTTCTTTTGTCTCAACCTCTTTAAATCAAAGCCCCCACAACAGTTAGGATCCAAATAAATAATGCAGCTCCACAAGTGATAATCTCCATGAAGTGAACGAGCATTACTTTCATTTCATTCTGCTCAGCTTTTCGAATTCCAAATATATCGCCATTATTAATGATATAAATAAACGTACTTAGCAGCATTAAACCTGACATGTGAAATGTGATGGATGGCAGCGAAGCAACACGTCTGGCATTACCTCCCACCTCCAGATTCAAAGGAATGCCGAGTTCCTTGCTTAATAAAAAACTGATAACAATAAGTATAAAAAGAATGAATGAGATATTAAAAGGATGCCGGCGATAATCTATTAAATAAAGGAATCTTTTCGTTTTTGGCTTGTATTCCGTATCGTCTAGTTCCTCTACTCTCTCACCTTGCATCGTATACAAAAATCCTGCTGCAGCTATTCCTGCAAAGAAATAGACAGTTAACAGCTGAATAGCAAAAAACCAATCATAATAAGCTGCGATAACCAGTGAGAAAATCATTACTCCTGCTATCCAATTGCCAAACTTCAAACGTGCATTCCACAATTTATTAATCCATTCTCGATTATCCCTTTTATGCACACTTTCATCTTCCTCATAGGAAGTGATGCCGTTTACTATGTATCCGCATATAACAAGTACGATGCCGATACCTAATAAAATATATGTATTTCTCGGGTAGACAAACATATAATCATAATTTAATATAACCCAATCACCAACAATGGCAATAATGAAAATACCAATAAATATAAGATATGAAGCTAAATTTCGAATAGTTGCCTCCCCCCTCTTGAGATTGTACTATTTTACATTGCACTTCAACTTTAGCAGTCAAATAGTGTTATCTGTATTCGTAACTATACTATACATGAACTATAGTATAGTAATAATAATCAATATATATAAAGAAAGGAAGATAAAATGTATCCATATCCAGATAAGAAATGCTGGTCTGGCAGAGTAGACAGCAATACAGACAATGCCAGCTTTCGCTTGCATCAGGTGGTGAAATGTCAAACAGAAATAAAATCACTAAAAAAAGGAGCTGCTTTTTATATTATTGGCTTTGAATCCGATGAAGGAGTCAGGAGAAATAAAGGAAGGATTGGTGCAGCAAAAGCTCCAGATAAAATTCGTTCCTTTCTTTCAAATCTCCCCTCCTCTATTCTTCGTGATCAGGCATTAATTGACACGGGAAATATAGCATGTGAGGGTAAAAAACTGGAAGAAGCACAGACAAAATTAGGTGCTCATATTCATACTATCCTTGCTAAAGGAGGGACACCAATTATTCTCGGCGGGGGTCATGAAACATTATACGGTCATTATTCAGGGGCCAGAGAGCATCTAGGGGCGAAGGCAAAACTTGGTATTATTAATATAGATGCACATTTTGATATGCGAGACGAAGAAATCCCTTCATCTGGAACGATGTTTAGGCAAATTCTTGAATCAGATAAAAATGCCGGCTACTTATGTCTAGGCATCCAGCCATTTGGCAATACGAAGCGATTATTTCTGGATGCTGATCGCTTAGGCTGCACATATTTATTGGAAGAAGAAGTCACTGAAAATAAGAATAACGAAGTATACCAGGCAATTGACCGTTTCAGTAAAAAGCATGACGCCGTTATTTTAACATTATGCACCGACTCTATCACTGCAAATGAGGCACCTGGTGTGAGTGCACCTGGACCATTTGGATTAAGTTCAAAAACAGTCTGTGAACTGCTGAAATATATTGTTTCCAAGAAAAATACATTAAGCTTTGATATATCAGAAGTAAATCCGCTTGTTGATGAAAATGAAAAAACAACACGACTGGCTGCATATCTAATCGCAGAAGTCTTACACAGTTTTCACCGCAGCTAAAGAGTCTGAATCTGGAGCATAAATGAAATATCAATCACTCTTATATCATTAACTGACTAAATATGGCATATGATTGTAATGCTTAACTTTTCTTCATTACCTCTTCTTAGAATTTCGAATATCTATGGGACAAAGAGCATAATAGAATAATATCAATTAATTTTTCTTACTATTCTATAAGGGGTGTTCACTATGAAAAAACAGCCTGTTCTGTCTGTTGACCACTTAAAAACATACTTTTATATAGACGAAAGTAAAGTTGCAAAGGCTGTCGATGATGTTACATTTTCTGTTTATCCAGGTGAGACAGTAGCACTTGTTGGAGAGTCTGGCAGCGGCAAAAGCATTACAGCCTTATCGATTATGCAGCTGATTAATAAACCGGGGCGAATTATTGATGGAACCGTGCTTCTTAAGGACAAAGAATTACTCCATTTGAAACCAAAACAAATGACAAAGGTACGCGGGAATGAAATTGGCATGATTTTTCAAGAGCCGATGACAGCATTAAATCCTGTATTTACAATCGGGAACCAGATAATCGAAATGATAAGAAAGCATAAAAAACTAGATAAGAAGCAGGCCAGAAAACAAGCAATTGAGCTCCTGATGACGGTAGGAATACCACGGGCAGAAGAAATCATAGATGAATATCCACATCAATTATCTGGCGGAATGAGGCAGCGGGTGATGATTGCGATAGCAATTTCCTGCGAACCAATTCTGTTAATTGCTGATGAACCAACGACCGCGCTTGATGTTACGATTCAGGCTCAAATACTCGACCTCATGGCAGATATGCGTGAACAATATCAAATGTCTTTATTGCTGATTACACATGACCTTGGGGTTGTATCAGAGTATGCTGATCACGTCATGGTCATGTACGGCGGTCAAATTGTCGAGGAAGCATCAACAAAAGAGCTGCTGAAAAACACAAAACATCCATACACACAAGGCTTATTACAAAGCTTGCCCAATATCAATAAAGACGTGGACAGACTGGGTACAATCAAGGGCATTGTCCCCCCTGCATTCGATTTTCCCAAGGGCTGCCGCTTTTCTACACGCTGTCCCTTTGTCATGGATAAATGTAAACAAGCAAATCCAGAACTGAAGGAAATAGAGTCAGAGCATTTTGTCCGCTGTTTCCTGCACGAGGATGGGGGGCCGAGTAATGGATAATGAAAATAGTTTAGCTGTTAAGGCGGACGAGCAAACGGAAAAGAAGGAAGCGCTCGTTGAAATCCAGCATATTAAAAAGTACTTCCCGATAAAGGGAGGCATATTAAAACGTACAGTTGGACATGTAAAGGCGGTTGATGATGTTACACTCTCGGTCATGAAGGGGGAAACTCTCGGCATTGTCGGTGAATCGGGTTCAGGCAAGTCAACACTCGGACGTGTTATTCTTCGACTGCTTGAACCAACTGAAGGAAAAATTCTTTTCGAAAAGAACGATATTTCTCATTTAGGCAGCCGGAAAATGAGAGCTTACCGAAAGAACATGCAAATAGTCTTTCAAGATCCATTCGCTTCATTAAATTCAAAAATGAGTGTTGGTGAGCTGGTTGAGGAGCCTTTGCTTGTCCAGACCCCCGCTACGAAAGCAGAACGGAAAGAAATCGCAATTGAACTTCTGGAAAAAGTCGGTTTGCGTGCAAGTGACAGGGATAAGTATCCCCATGAATTTTCCGGAGGACAGCGCCAGCGAATCAGTATTGCACGTGCCTTAGCATTAAACCCTAAATTTATTATTTGTGATGAACCTGTATCTGCACTTGATGTCTCTATTCAAGCTCAAGTATTAAATCTAATGAAGGACTTACAAGATGAATTAGGACTAACCTATCTGTTCATAGCACATGACTTAAGCGTAGTAAAACACATTAGTGATCGGGTAGCTGTCATGTACTTGGGCAGAATTGCAGAAATAGCACCAAAGAGCGCCATCTACGAACATCCACTCCATCCATATACAAAAGCATTACTCTCCTCTATCCCAGTAGTCGACACAGAAGAAAACAATAGAAATAAAAAAGAGAAAATGAAGCTGCAAGGGGATTTGCCAAGTCCCGCAAATCCGCCATCTGGATGCACCTTCCGTACAAGATGCCCTCTCGCTCATGAGCGGTGTACAGTCGAGAGACCTGAATTAAAGGAAATAGATGATGGACATTTTGTTGCCTGTCATTTATATAAATAAAGATTAATGTGTTTCTCTATTCCTTCACTGATTGTCCCATTTTCCTTAGGAGGTGATGAATAAGCCGCCATTAGCAAATCCAGCTTCCATTTTGTTGTTATTAAAATGCTTGAAGGGGGAATTATGTTGTTAAAAAACAAAAAGTACAGTTTGATTCTACTCGCTTTATTACTCGTATTCGGCATTGTATTAGCAGCTTGTTCGGATGATGCCGCAGATGAAGAACCTGCAGATGATTCGAATAAGGAACAAACAGAAACAACGGAAACAGAAGAGAGTGAGGAAGAAGAAGAGCCCGCGAATGATGGGCCACAAATGGGCGGAACACTGACAGGTGCAATGGATACCGCTCCTGCTGGTGTATTTAATCCGATTTTCTATGAGGAAGCATACGAAGCGAATATTTTAGACTTTACACATGAAAGTCTGCTTAGCCAAAATGAGAATCTGGAATTCGAAGCCAATTTAGCGACGGATTGGACCATCAATGATGACAATACAGAAATCACCTTAAACCTTAATGAAAATGTTACATGGCATGATGGCGAACCCTTTACCGCAGAGGACGTCGTCTATACGTATAAAGCAATTGCCAGTCCTGGTTATGTCGAAGCTGGAGGAGTTCGGACAGATTACGTTGTTCGCCTGGTCGGCTATGAAGATTTTAATAGTGGCGAAACAGACGAATTTGAAGGTGTTGTAGCAGACGATGACTACACTGTTACCTTCAAATTCAGTGAACCAAACGTGACCATTTTGAAAGATATTGCTTTTCCAATTATCCCTGAACATATCTTCGGAGATGTTCCGATAGCAGATATCCCTTCCCATTCTGCAACATTAAACGCTGGTGAAGTAATTGGAACGGGACCATTTAAATTTTCTGAGATGCTTGAACGGGAACAATACGTGCTTACAAAGAATGAAGATTATTGGCAAGGTGAACCATATTTAGATCAGATTGTTTGGCGCATCGTTGATCAGTCCGTCATGCTCGGTCTGTTAGAGAATGGAGAGATTGATTTTATCGCTGACCCAAACGGTGTTCCAGCAGCTGACTTTGAAACAGTTTCCGGATTTGAGCATGTGAAGATTATTGAACAAACTGATTTTGGCTATCAACTTCTAGGCTTTAAAACCAACCATCGGACAAATGAAGATGTAGAAAGCGGAGCAATTAATCCCGATAATTGGGTGCCAAATGAAGATATGAGTGAAAAGCTTGTAAGGCAAGCTTTTGCCTATGCAATCGACAGACAGGCGATTGTTGATAATTTACTTTACGGTCATGGCTCTGTTATTAATGCGCCGATTGCCCAACAATTTTGGGCCTATGACGAAGAAGCCGCAAATGATTATGCTTATGATCCTGAGAAAGCCGGGGAATTGCTTGATGAAGCCGGATTTGTTGATACAAATGATGATGGATTCAGAGAAACACCTGATGGTGAAGAATGGGTTGTTAATCTGAACTATCCTACCGGGAATAAGCTTCGTGAAGATTCTGCACCAATTATTACACAGTTTCTTGAGGCCGTCGGAGTTAAAGTTGATTTAAGACAGCCAAAAGAAATGACTGCATATGTAGAAGACTTAACGAATGATAACACCGATTGGGATCTTTACTTGATTGGCTGGAGCTTAGGCAGCGGTGATCCAGATCCTTCAGGACTGTGGAAAACAGATGCAGCATATAACTTTGGCCGCTGGAATAATCCGGATTCGGAGCGTTTAATGCTAGAAGCGATGCAAGCACCGGAAGCTTTTGAACAAGACTATCGTGCTGAGAAATACAGTGAGTGGCAAAGTGTATTCTCTGATGATCTACCTGCAGTTCTGCTTTATGCACAAAATAAAATATATGGATTTAACGAAAGATTAAATGGTGTAGAACCAATGCCATACAGTTTCATTAACAATCCGCATCTTTGGTGGGTGTCAGAGTAAGTAACTTGAGAGAGCGTGTGTTTCAAAAATGCATGCTCTTTCCTTCTATACACTCACAGGCAACTTTGCAATAAACCGCATTTCTATTCAAAATTGTACACAATAATCAATACAGCATTATAAAGTGAAACTTCAATCAGCTGAAATTTTACTGCCACTTAACCTGCGATAAAAACTACATACTTACTTAAGGGGGAAGAGTATGTATAAGTATATCATTCGGCGTGTACTCGTTTTTATTCCGATGCTTTTTATCTTAACAGTTATTGTTTTTGGACTCGCCTTATTAGCACCAGGTGATGCATTAACTGGACAATCTCTATCTGATCCAAACATTGACCCGGAAGTGTATGAGAAACAACGAGAGGCTCTTGGTTTAAATGACCCAATACCAGTTCAGTATTTTCGTTGGATAAGCTCTGTTGCACAAGGTGACTTTGGCGATTCACTCGTCTTCAACGGGCGCTCTGTAGCTGAATTAATTGAAGCGAGATTGGCAAATACACTTTATCTCGGATTATTCTCGTTATTGATTACCATTATTGTTGCTATTCCTATCGGGATATATTCTGCAAGACACCCTTATTCATTACTGGATTACGGAGCTACAGGATTCGGTTTTTTCGGACTTGCTATACCAAATTTCTTTTTCGGTCTTATTGCAATTTATGTTCTGTCGATTAAATTAGGCTGGTTCCCTGCACAAGGTACACTTTCCACTCCTGGTCTTACTGGCTTTGAAGCTCTGCTAGATCGCATCCATCACATGGTGCTGCCCGGTATAACACTTGGCTTAGCTGGAACAGCAACTTATATGCGGTACATGCGCTCGGAGGTGCTTGACGTCCTTGGCAGTGATTATATTCGAACAGCTCGGGCAAAGGGAATGAGTGATAGCAATGTCCTTTATAAACATACACTCCGTAATGCACTGATTCCCATCATTACATTAATGGGCTTTGAAGTCGGCATATTGCTCGGCGGTGCTGTTATTACTGAACAAGTCTTTCAATATCCTGGCCTTGGTACATTATTTTTAAGTTCTGTGACCAATCGTGACTATCCAGTAGTGATGGCAATTGCAATGATACTCGGAATCCTCATCTTGGTAGGCAACCTGCTTGCTGATATATTTTACAGTATCATTGATCCAAGAATCCGTTATGATTGAGGTGAAAATCATGCAGCCAAACCTGCAAGAAACACAATCCATCCAACCGGAATTCCCTGAGCCAATTCAGGATAAAGGTAAAAGCCCATTTCAATTGGCACGGAAGCGATTTATGAAAAACAAAATGGCAGTCATCAGTTTATTTGTTTTACTAACAATTATCTTATTATGTATACTTGCACCAGTATTTACGGATATCGACCCTGTAGAGACAAACCTGCTAAAAATCGAGAAAGGTCCAAGTGATGAGCATATACTCGGAACAAATGGAGTAGGACAAGATAACTTTTCCAGATTATTATACGGGGGACGTGTTTCTTTGATTGTTGGTTTTAGTGCGATGTTCTTTACACTTATTATAGGAGTCACACTCGGGTCTCTTGCCGGATATTACGGCGGAAAAGTTGATAGCATCATTATGCGGGCAACGGATATTATGCTCATGCTGCCATTTCTTGTACTCGTCTTAACGCTAATGGCAATTATAGACAGAGTAACAGTGGGCCTGTTTGTCTTCATTATTGCCTTGACTTCCTGGCCAAGTCTGACCCGGATTATTCGCGGAACGTATTTATCCCTTCGTGAGCAAGAATTTGTTCTAAGCGCCAGGTCTATTGGAGCAAGCGACTTCCGTATTATATTCAAGCATTTTATCCCGAATGCAATTGGGCCAATCGTTGTTAACGCGACACTGATGATGGCCTCCTATATTATTATTGAGTCTGGCTTAAGCTTTATCGGTTTTGGCATTCCTCAACCAACCGCTACATGGGGAAATATGATCTCCGAGGCTCAAAACATCCGGATATTGCGAAACCACCCTGAAGCATGGATTCCACCAGGATTGGGCATTCTAATTACCGTGCTTGCAATTAACTTTATTGGAGATGGATTGCGGGATGCGTTCGACCCGAAGAGTAATCAGCGGTGACTTTACTGGAATTCCCTTATTTTTAATAATAAAAATACCCGCATTCTAACTTGTATTCAGAAAGTTGAAATGCGGGTTTTATTCATTTCATATTAAACATAAACTCGCTAAAATTCATGTCTATTATCGAATCACTTCAGCTGTATCCAAATGCAATCTGTTGCGGATTATTCCATGCGGATCAATGACATACTTTCTTGATGCTCCGCCATCAAAGGACTTATACCCTTTTGGTGCCTCATCCATTGAAATGATTGTCGCATTTACAGCTTTGGCAATCTGAGCACGTCCACTCAGAATTGCTTTCATTAAATCGCGATTGTATTTCATTACAGGAGTTTGTCCAGTTACAAAATGATGTGCTTTTGCAAAACCAAGACCAAAGCGGATTTTTAGCGTTCCTTCCTTCGCATCCTGGTCAGCTGCTCCAGGATCACCTGTGACATATAAACCAGGGATGCCTAGACGTCCACCCGCTTTCGTAACCTCCATAACTGAATTCAATACAGTTGCAGGTGCTTCACCAGCATCTCTTCCATGACCGCTCGCTTCAAAGCCAACCGCATCTACTGCACAATCGACTTCAGGCACACCAAGTATTTGCTCAATTTGTTCTCCAAGATTATCATGTTCTCTCAAATTGACCGTTTCACAGCCAAAGCTTCTCGCCTGTGCCAAGCGCTCTTCATTCAAATCTCCAACAATCACAACCGATGCACCAAGCAGCTGGGCAGAATGTGCAGCGGCAAGTCCAACTGGACCAGCACCAGCTACATAAACGGTCGACCCCATCTTCACACCTGCACTATAGGCGCCATGATAACCTGTTGGGAAAATATCTGAAAGCATTGTTAAATCAAGTATCTTATCTAATGCTCGTTCTTTATCAGGAAACTTCAATAGTTGGAAATCTGCATAAGGCACCATTACATATTCGGACTGCCCTCCAACCCAGCCGCCCATATCAACATACCCATATGCGGAACCTGGACGATCTGGATTAACATTTAAACAAATATGCGTATCTTGCGTCCGGCAATTTTCACAGCGCCCACAGGCAATATTAAATGGGACAGATACAATATCACCTTTTTGAATAAACTCTACATCGCTGCCAGCTTCAATAACTTCTCCAGTAATTTCATGTCCCAGCACCAATCCACTTGGGGCAGTTGTTCTTCCCCTTACCATATGCTGGTCACTGCCGCAGATATTCGTTGCGATGACCTTTACAATAACTCCGTGGTTACATTTTCTTCCGACATTCAGTGGATTAACACCTGGTCCATCGCGCAGAACTAAGTCCGGATAGCCAATATCCTTGATTTCTACCTCTCCAGGCTTAGAGTACACGACTGCTTTGTTTGACAAATGAATCACTCCTTCATTTTTAAAATCAGGATGTCCATCATGTAAGCACTGTCCTCTATGCTTTATTATAGCAGTACATATTAAAAATTCAAATATTTTTAATATACAGTATTCTATGATTTTCAACTGGATTAGACAAAAATTCCGCAAGCCAACACAATTTCCTTCCTTTCAATCCACCCATTCCAGCTGTGATTGACGGACCCACTATCATAAAATATACTAAAGGCATGATGAATGGAATAACGATCTATCCGACGATTGCATCTTGCTTCTGTAGAAAGGAAAAGAAAATGAAAATATACACATTAACTAACCGGCAACATCTCCCTATCTCCCGTGAGGAAGCATGGAATTTCCTCTCCAGTCCTGCACAATTAGAAAATATTACATCTGATAATTTATCCTTTCAACCGCTTGCGCCTCTTCCCCTTTCTATGTATGAAGGCATGATTATCCGTTACCAGCTTAAACCATTCTTGAACATTCGAATGCAATGGGTAACAGAGATAACACATATTGAAGAAGGGAAAAGATTTATCGACGAGCAGCGATTTGGACCTTTTCGATTCTGGCATCACGAACATTGCCTCAATGAAAGCAAGCACGGAATAGAAATCCAAGATACGATTCATTATGTCATGCCTTTTTCTATTTTTGGGCGGATTGTTCATCGCGTCTATATTCGTAAAATGCTGGAAGCCACTTTTTCATATCGCAAACAACAAATAGAGGCCTATTTTAGCTAGGCCTCAGTTATATCTAAGTAGTTCGGTTCAGAGGTAGAAAAACCAAAATAATAATTGAAATAACAAGGGAAATCGCATTATTTTAGACAACGAAATCGCAGGGAGCAGTTCATTTCCTGCTATGTTTTTTATTTATTGGTTCGATTAGCGACTTAACCACCCTTTACTGTTCGAGCTGGAAGATGCACAATGTCTTTCTGCTATGTACGATTTTCTCTGTGGTTTATAATACTGGAAATACCAGAGAAGGTCATACCAACCGTGCCTAATCTGGTGACAAACACTCCTATACCAAGGTTAAAAAAACTTGGTGATTGAGCAGAAAGACTCTCTTTCCCTGTTCCTGCTCCAATTTCCAATAAACTGGTATAATTTTCATTATGTATGTAATTCAAAAAAGTTTCTCTTTCTTAACCTTTCAGTCCTGTACAATATTTAAATTTCTTTCAATTGCTTTTTTGTTATATGACTCAGTTATATTTTTTTCAAATGTACTTTTCATTTTATTCCCCTTCTATACTATACTTTTCTAATTAACTGCGCCGTATCAAGGCTTTTTATAGCTTGATATTAACTTGATATTCCAAACGATTATTTTGAATAATATTAAATTCATAATACTAGGTTTCTCATATCCCTCATGCACGTGTCGATACAAAAAGAAACGCTATTTTAATTTATATAATCGAATACTTTAATATCTACTTTATCCATATATCCAATCTGTTTCTTTAAGTCCCATAATTGTAATTCTGACGTCTCGCTATTTTTCTGAAATGGCTGGAGTTTTTCAAGAGTAGTAAAATAGACAGGATTATACTTAATTTCGTTACTGATTATATTTTTTACTTTTAATAAGCCTTTAAACTCTATATCCGAAATGCTTTGCCCAGTTTCTTCGTAGAGCTCTCTTATAGCACAATCCTTTGGTGTTTCATTCTTTTCCCTCTGTCCTGCTGGTAATTCCCATTGTTTTCTCAAAGTGTTATAGCATAAAAGATATTTGTCATCACATTTAATTACTGCATAAGATCCAGCCAACCGGTGATAATTATATATTTCAGTTTCTTTTACAATAAGAAAATCAAGAAATTCAAAACCATTATTCTTGGTAATTATCAATTAAATCTCCCCTTTTAATTGAACATGGTTCTTCAACTCTTCTCCCGATAATGCAATGATTTCTACAAAAAAGCGATAGTCCTACTTGGAGTATCGCAACCGTTATTGAAGAAGAATTGATTCGGTAATCAGCTCTTCAAACTTATAGTAAATTAATTTAGCATTTTTAATTACACAATAAAGATTATGTCTTCTTTCATCGTTTAAAATGTTAGGTAAATAGTGACGTATCATTTCTCCTACACCAAAGTTTTTTTCCTCAAGCAACCAAGAAATTTACTTCTATTCAAGAATACCTTCATCAACTTTTTAGGCGTTTTATAGTTAAAATCTTCTCCAGATTTACTATAAAAACATACATTCCGCCAGTAGATGAGTGATCTACTTCTCAAGTAATAATTCCTTTATCAATGATTGGATACTCATTTATGTCAATATTTGTTTCTTCTTTTATCTCTCGAGTTACGCACTCTAAAGGTGTTTCATTATCTTCAATCTTACCACCAACACCATTCCATAATCCTAATGTTGGTTTATATTCTCTATTTAACATAAGTAATTCATCGTTTCTTCAAATAAAGAACAATGTTTGTACACTTTCTTCCTTCTCTATCACTAACCTTCGCATTAGCACAAAAAGCGATTGTTCTTATTGTGCTATCGCACCAGTTAATTAATCATTTGTTACCTTTTTCATTCTAAAACAAATCGAAAACGTAGGGGTATATATATTGTAAGGTCAGAATAAATAGAGCAATCAAGCCTATTGTGGATATTAAAAACACCCAAACCTTTTTTATCTTTATCTGTACAAAAGCAGATACCAACACAAGAATATTAAAAATCACAATCATTGAAACCCAAACCCCATAAGTTTGATCTGGGTCTGGTGTAGCAATGCTAAACATTGGACCTATACCAATAAGAATTACTAATATGAATATCAATCCGTGTACCAAATATACTGCTGCCTTAAACAAATAAACCACCTGCTCTCTCCAGTTTCAATCGTTAGTTAAACAATCCTTACTCCCTTAAAATGGTCCGTTTGTCGAGCAAAACCTAAACAGTTTTCTACCTGTATTTTACATAAGAAAACTTTATCCTTCTTGCACTAACTTGCCCGTTACTGTAAGTACATCTTCTCACAAACGCTACAAATATAGCTTAACAAACGCCATCATTTACTTAGATAAATCTTATAAATGATTATACAATCATCACATTTTTTACAATGCTTATAACACACATTTCATAGCGTGACCAACAGCTATTATCCTTTGGGCTTAAAACCTATGCTAATCTGTTGCTATTTTTAATATTAAAACCCAATAGGCCTTGTCATTACAATAAAAATTAGCAAATTTTTATGCAAATTCGCTTGCCAAAACACTTGCTATTTTTACTTTTCTGCCCCTGAACCGAACTACTGTTATATCCAAACTCTCCTATTTTTCTTCTGTAAGCAATTCCTCTTTTGAGACAATAACACCGTCCTCATCAGCATACACATACTCCCCTGGAACCCACTGTATATTTCCAAAAGAAAAGCTTACATCACGCTCTCCTATCCCATTCTTCTTACTTTTCATTGGATTCGTACCTAGTGCAAAAATACCGACATCCAGGTCAGCCAGATCTGCTGAATCACGCACACAGCCATTTATAATCACACCCGAAAGGCCCCGTGAAGCTGCAATACCCGCAAGGCGATCACCCATTAATCCGCAGTTTCTTGATCCACCGCCATTTACAATAATAACCGAGCCTGAAGGAACGGATTCAAGTGCCGCTTCGAATAAAACGTTGTCCTCATATACATGAACCGTTTCGATTCTCCCTGAAAATCGCTTCCTTTTTCCGAACGAACGAAATTCTAAATTACAAATCTGAACTTTTTCAGCATCAATGTCACATAAGTCTGCCGTTTTAAAATTTGCCATGGTCTCCTCCTTGATTTCATTATTCAAAATTCTTTCTTTTTATTATGAAGGAAAACAGCAGATTTGCAAGCAGTCCACAGATGAAAAAACATAGGATTTCCCTACTAGTGAACAAAAGAAAACTCTGCCCAAATCTTTTATCATAATTTATCTTGACAAACAAAAGAATATTCGTTAAATTATAAATAATAAAATATAGAAGGCTGCTTAGTCTAAATGACTTTATTGCATAAATAGAGCAAACCATTAGATAAAACCAGTTATATTGTGTAGATGTATTGTAATTATTTTTACGATACTTCTATCAGTATGACTGGTTTTTTTATATTTTCCCCACTACTATTCAGGAGGTATGCATATGAACCCCAATGAATTAATTGAATTAGACAAAAAGCATTTCATCCACCCAACCTCATCGATTCAGCAACAACAAGAAAACGGAGCAAAAATGATTGTTGAGAAAGGCGACGGCATTTATTTAACAGACAAAATTGGGAATGTTTACATTGATGCGATGTCATCGCTTTGGAATGTGAATGTTGGTCATGGGAGAGATGAATTAGCTGATGCAGCAGCAGAACAAATGAAAAAATTGGCATTTAGTTCTGCATTTTCCACTTTCACGAATGAGCCTGCTATATTACTTGCAGAAAAAATCAGTTCGATTGCACCCAAGGGACTAAATGCAATCTTCTTCACCTCTGGAGGCTCAGAATCGAATGACTCAGCTATCAAACTGGTAAGACATTACTGGAGAATTCAAGACAAACCAGAGAAACGAAAAATTATAGGGATTAACCGGGCTTACCATGGAGTCGCCGCTGCATCAACAAGTGTTACAGGAATTCCTGAGTTTTGGAACATGGCTGGTAAAATGATGACCGAAATATTCCACGCAGACAATCCATATAGAAACGGTACAGAAAAGGCAATCGCATCGTTGCGTCATGTTATTCAGACTGAAGGAGCTGAAACAATTGCCGCGTTCATAATGGAACCAGTTCAAGGAGCTGGTGGTGTACTTATTCCACCCGATAATTACCTACAAGAAGTGCGAACTATTTGTGATGATTATGGAATTTTATTTATCGCAGATGAGGTAATTACTGGATTCGGAAGAACTGGAAAATGGTTTGGGGTTGAAAATTATGACGTTACTCCCGATATTATTTCCTTTGCAAAGGGAGTTTCAAGCGGTTATATTCCGCTTGGCGGAGTGATTGTTTCTGATCATATACATGACGTGCTGAAAGAAAAATCTTCTGGAACATTATTTCATGGATACACCTATAGCGGTCACCCAACTGCAGCTGCTGTAGGACTTAAAAATATTGAAATTATAGAAAAGGAAGGACTTGTGGAGAATTCAAGAGTGATGGGAGCAGTTATGCTCGAAGGATTTAAAAAGATAAAAAAAGAACTGGATATTGTTGGCGATGTTCGTGCTGCTGGTTTACTTGGAGCAATGGAGTTTGTCGATGACCGGGCATCGAATAAGGCTTTTTCAAGTGACTTACAGGTAGCACCAAAGATAATTGAAGCATTGCATCAACGCGGTGTGATTTGCCGTGCGGTGACCTATGAAGAAACAGATATTGTTTGCTTCTCTCCCCCATTAATTATCAATAGACAACAGATGGAAACAATGCTCGAGAAACTTCACGATGCAATTAAAGATGTAAGAAAACAGTTTAGATAAATGCTCAAAGATGCGCTGCGGCATATTCGGATTAAAATTCATATGGAAGTATCATTCATGGTGCGATTCGGAAGCTAACTGAATCAAACCATGAATATTCCGATAAGGGGGGCTTACATGAATACAGATCAACAATTTCTTAAGCTGTTAGGCAATAAAGATGTATTGGCACTGGCTTTTGGAGCTATGATTGGATGGGGCTGGGTTGTGACTACAGGCATTTGGATTAATGAAGCTGGTTCATTAGGAGCGATTTTAGCTTTTGTTATCGGTGGAATCATGGTGATATTTGTAGGCCTGACTTATGCGGAGTTAGCTGCTGCAATGCCGCTTGTTGGCGGAGAATTCGTCTATACCTACAAAGCGATGGGACGGGTCTTATCCTTTATTACGACATGGGCAATTATTTTCGGCTATGTATCCGTGGTAGCTTTTGAAGCGGTTGCTTTGCCAACGGTTTTTGAATATTTAGTGCCAAACTTTAGTCAAGGATATTTGTATACCATGCAAGGCTGGGACGTTACGATTACTTGGGCTGGTACAGGCATCATCGGTTCTATTTTCATTGCATGGGTGAATTATAGAGGGATTAAGCTAACTTCTTTTATCAACATTGTTTTAACATCATTAATTATTATTGCTGGTATTTTGCTCATTACAGGGAGCGGAATCTCTGGAACAACAGAAAATATGCAGCCTCTTTTTGAAAATGGGATGGCTGGGTTGTTAACCGTTGTAGTAATGACCCCATTTATGTTTGTTGGTTTTGATGTTATTCCACAAGCGGCAGAAGAAATAAACTTGCCTAAAAAGCGAATTGGCCAGTTGCTGATTTTTTCTGTAGTTTTGGCAGTGCTATGGTATGTTGCGATCATATTTGGAGTATCCCGTGTGATGACACCTTCTGAGTTAGGGGCAACTAATTTAGCGACCGCAGATGCAATGGGTAAAGCTTTTGGCGGAAGTCATATCATGGCTAATATTCTTGTTTTAGGCGGGATTGGCGGAATTTTAACAAGCTGGTTAGGTTTTTATGTTGGCGGCAGCAGGGCAATTTACGCACTGGCCAAGGCAGGAATGCTGCCAAAGTTTCTAGGGGAATTACATCCAAAATACCGGACACCGCATAAAGCTATTCTTCTGATTGCAATCATGTCTACTTTAGCACCATTACTGGGACGGCCAGCTCTTGTTTGGTTTGTAGATGCTGGCGGGATCGGTTTAGTCATTGGGTGGTCGATGGTAGCTCTATCCTTTGTCATCCTGCGCAAAAAAGCACCAGATATGGAACGGCCATTTAAGCTGCCTGGCGGAACGGTAATTGGCTGGATTGCAACAATAGCTGCATTTGGCATTGCCACTCTCTATTTACCAGGGATGCCGTCCGCTTTAGGTGTTCCAGAGTGGATTATTATCGGAGTCTGGTTCTTAATCGGAACTGTTTTCTATAACTATTCCATGAATAAATACGGGAAAGAAAACGCCGAGGAACACATGAGGAAAGAAATCGATCGGATCGCATAATTAATAGCAGAACAGAATATAATTTTACTGTTGCACCTGTTCACAAGCTCCGTTTACAAATAATTAAGAATATACTATAATAACATCAAGGAACCGTGGTCAAGGGCATGCACGCTTATCTCCCGCGGTCGGCTTTTAAAGAATATATAAACTGCCTATACTGTTCCCAATCCATTTCCAGGATTGTTTCAACAGTCAAAAGCCAGTTCAAATGAAGTTACAGTTCTGCTGTATATCATTTGAGCTGGCTTTTTTCATACTTACAAGAAAGGAGGCTTTTACATGGGATCAAGTCTATCACATATTAAGGTTCTCGATTTATCCCGGGTGCTTGCCGGCCCATATTGCACAATGATTTTAGGAGACCTTGGAGCGGAAGTGATTAAAGTCGAAGCGCCTGGAGGCAGTGATGAAACCCGTAAATGGGGTCCGCCGTTTCAACATGGTGTCAGTGCGTATTATCTTAGTGCCAATCGAAATAAAAAGAGTATTACGGTTGATTTAAAGACAGAAGAAGGAATTACCTTCATAAAAAAACTCGTCACAGAAAGTGATGTCATTATCAATAATTTTAAAAACGGTACGATGGAACGGCTAGGACTTAGTTATGAAACAGCAGAAGCATTAAATCCGGCAATTGTATATTGCTCGATTACAGGATTTGGTGAAACAGGGCCAAATAAAGATATGCCTGGTTACGACTTTATCATTCAAGCGATGAGCGGCATGATGAGCATAACTGGTGATGACAAATCAGGGCCACAAAAGCTGGGAATTGCCATTACCGATGTTTTAACTGGATTATACGCTTGCATCGGTATTCAGGCTGCACTTCTCGAAAGAAGCAAATCGGGCAAAGGACAAAAACTCGATGTTTCCCTTTATGACAGTGCCGTCAGCTCACTTGTTAATATCGGAAGCAATTATCTTATGTCAGGTAAAATTCCTGAAGCACTTGGGAATCATCATGCAAATATTGTGCCGTACCAGACCTTTAAGACCGCAGATGGCCAAATTGTTATTGCAGTGGGAAATGACAGGCAGTATAAGAGATTATGTGCAGTTCTCGAAAAACCTGAGCTTGGTACAGACAATAGATTTTTAACCAATCCGGATCGGGTCAAGCACCGAGAACAACTCGTTCCTCAGCTGCAAGCGTGTTTTCTCAAAAACACCACCAGCTATTGGCAAAAACGCTGTAATGAGAATCATATCCCGTGCGGACCAATCCAGAATTTAGAAGAAGTAGCGAAGGATCCGCAGCTGATTGCCCGCAACATGTTTATCGAAGCCGAACATCCAACAGCCGGACCAATTAATATGATTGGAAGCCCAATAAAATTATCACGGACACCTGTAACCTACAAACACCATCCACCAGATGCAGGTGAACATAATGAAGAGATAATAAAAAAGTAAAATGATAACTAATTCGAGGAGATGATTAGATGAACTTTGAATTCTCAGAGGAACAAAACATGCTGCGTAAAACGGTGAGGGACTTTACTGATAAAGAAATTATGCCTTATATAGCAGAATGGGACCGGGAAGGAAAATTCGATGTGCGCATTATGAATAGACTTGCTGAACTTGGCTTTATGGGCGTATGTATCCCAGAAAAATATGGCGGCAGCGGAATGGACTATAATGCACTTGCTATCGTTTGTGAAGAACTGGAACGAGGCGATACTGCGTTCCGTACAGCTGTCTCCGTTCATACCGGCTTAAACAGCATGACATTGCTGCAATGGGGTACCGAAGACCAAAAAAAGAAATACCTCTTCCCCCAGGCTAAGGGAGAAAAAATCGGTGCATTCGGTCTTACTGAACCAGGTGCAGGCTCTGACGTCGCTGCGTTAGAGACAACTGCAGTTAAAAACGGGAATTACTATATTTTAAACGGTCAAAAAACATGGATTTCGCTTTGCGATCTTGCAGATCACTTTTTAGTTTTCGCCTATACGGGTGACAAATCAGAAAAACACAAAGGAATTTCTGCCTTCATTGTTGAACGTGCATGGGAAGGATTTTCATCGAAAGCAATTAAAGGAAAACATGGAATTCGCTCAGGGAATACCGGCGAGTTATTTTTCGATAATGTGAAGGTGCCAAAGGAAAACCTGCTTGGCGTGGAAGGTGAAGGCTTTAAGATTGCCATGTCGGCTTTAGATAATGGGCGCTTCACTGTTGCAGCCGGTGCAGTTGGTCAAATCATCGCCTGTCTCGAAGCAAGTGTTAAGTACTGCCATGAGCGTGAAACTTTTGGAAAAGAAATCGGCAGACATCAGCTCGTCCAACAAATGATTGCCAAAATGGAAGCCGGTTTACAAATGAGCAGGCTCCTCGTTTATCGTGCTGGAGAATTAAAAAATCAAGGAAAACGCAATACCCGGGAAACCTCACTCGCGAAATGGCAAGCATGTGATTTTGCCAATCAGGCTGCAGATGATGCTGTCCAAATCCATGGGGCTTACGGCTATTCCGATGAATATCCAGTCGAACGCTATTTACGTAATTCAAAAGCTCCGGTCATTTATGAAGGAACACGTGAAGTGCATACGATTATGCAGGCAGAGTATGTGCTGGGCTATCGTCAGGATAAACAGTTAAATAAAATGCTGCCGGCATGGGATTCTGAAACGATTAAACAGTAAACAGACAAAGGGACAGGTGTTTGAAGCACCTCCCCTCTGTCCTATTTTATTTTGAGGAGCGTGTCTGCGTGAACTTAGAAAATAAAACGAAAAGTATATGGATTAACGGCATTTGGAAGGATTTTACAGGGAAAACAGAAACCATCTATAACCCTGCTACATTGGAGCCCATCACAGAGGTAGACTATGGTGGAGAAATTGAAACAGCTGAAGCAATTCAAGCTGCCAGTAAAGCCTTTTCTTCCTGGAGTGAAACGACTGGACGTGAGCGCTCTCGTATTTTATACAAAGCTGCGGAGCTGATGACGCAGAATGCCGAACGTCTTGGTGAAATTTTAACTCTTGAACAAGGGAAGCCTCTAACAGAAGCAATCGGTGAGGTAAAAGGTGCCGCCTCCTTCTTATTATGGTATGCAGAAGAAGCAAGCAGAGGATATGGCGAATGGATTCCTCCCTCCAGCCAATCGAAGCGATTACTCGTTATACCAAAGCCAATCGGAGTAGTTGGAGCAATTACACCATGGAATTTCCCATCATCTATGATTACCCGCAAAATTGCTCCCGCCCTTGCCGCAGGATGTACGATTGTTTTAAAACCAGCCCCAGAAACGCCGCTTTCCGCGATTGAAATAATGAAGATTTTCCAAAAGGCGGGTATTCCCGATGGTGTGCTGAATTTAGTAACTGGAGATGCAGAGGCAATAGGTAAAGCCCTGCTTGAAAGTAAAGACGTTAAACTGATCACATTTACTGGATCAACGGCAGTAGGCAAATACTTAATCCAGGAAAGTGCTGCACATGTGAAAAAGCTGTCACTTGAGCTGGGTGGCCATGCGCCAAGCATTGTTTTTGAAGATGCTGATATGGAGAAAGCCGCGACACTCGTGTTAGGAAGTAAATTTAGAAACAATGGCCAAACCTGTATTTGTACGAATCGATTATATGTACACGAATCCATTGCAGAGGAATTCACTGCAGTGTTAACTGAAAAAGTAAAGCAGCTAAAAATCGGCTCTGGTCTGGAGAAAGGAATTGAACTTGGTCCATTAATCAATAAAAAAGCATTGGATAAAGTGCATGTTCACTTGGAAGATGCTGTAGAAAAAGGTGCAAAAGTGATTTGCGGGGGTACTGCCTGGAACGGTGATTTAGATGGATACTTCTACGAGCCTACCATTCTGTCAAATGCAACAGATGAAATGATTATAATGAGCGAAGAAACATTTGGACCGCTCCTTCCTATCCAAACATTTAAAAAGGAAGATGAAGTGATACATGCTGCCAATAATTCAGATTATGGCTTGGCTGCTTATGTCTTTACTGAAAATACGAACTGTGCCATCCGCACTTCTGAAAAACTGGATTATGGGATTGTCGGTATCAATGATGTATTTCCCGCAACTCCGGAAGCCCCATTTGGCGGAATAAAACAATCCGGCATCGGAAAAGAAGGCGGTCACCATGGAATGCACGAATTCCTTGAGAAGAAGTTTATATCGATTGGAATAGAGTAACTGAATGGTCTAACTTTAATTGCCCGAACGAAATTGGAGCTGGTACGGTCGACGAGAGCAATCTTCATCTTCCGAACAAATGAAAATATAGCTTGTGCGGGTGTTGAGAGGACCACTAAAACCGCACAAGCTTACTCAAAACACTGAATTAACTTGATCAGCGGGGTCTTCTTATCCGTTCAAAAAAAACAAATCCTCTATTTTTCGTTTTTCTAAAAAACATGCTCGCCTTTAATTGCTTTCCTATGAAGTTAGGCTTTTTTATGATGTGGAGTCTCTTCATCTATCAGAGACTCACCAAAATTTTTGCTGATAGAATAGTTGACCAGCCTGTACTATAAATTATTCTAATGTTTCTTTCATTTTACACTGTTCATATTGCTTGTATAAGTCCTTTAATGCTGAAACGAGTGCATTGCCAGCTTTACCTAAATAATGTTCCTTAATTAATTTCGTTGGCACATCAATTCCGTCTTGTAAACTATGTCCTTTTAACAGGTATTGAACAAAGCCTCTCCCGTGTTCCGTTGCCAGGGTACAACCCGCTGTTACGATAACGCCATATTTTTTATCTATTTCCGCTGTAATGGTAAGTGTGTCATAGATGTTCTTTGCCGCCATTCCGGATGGCAGTCTCGAATGCCCCGCAATAAAGACTGTGTTCAATTCTCTCAATCCTTTCAATATTGAATTTTCTATTATTAATATACCATGGATTCGTGTTCTTGATTAAGGAGGTTGAATGTTAGAAATGAATAGGACATGGTTTTGCGAATTATAGGGCAGAACGCTCAGACTGAGACAGATTTAATACCAACCAATAAAAAACGAACATTATCGAATAAAAAGCTTTTAAAGTTAACCTTTTACAATGGGATAATAATTCATAGTCGATAGAAAGTGCTGATTAATTTAATTCAGTATATTGCATACTCCCCTGGAAAATTGCAGCCCGAATACACTTCGCTTTCCGTGGGCCGCTGGTGAGCCACGACGCACAGGACGTGCTAGTGCAGATGTTGCCACAGGACGTGGCGTATGTAATCTGCCTCGTGCTAAAGCACTCGCAGTCTCACCTATGCCTCTCATCCCACAGGAGTCTTCGTGTATTCGGGCTGCTTCGTGCTGAAAATATTATTTAGTGTTCTTATTGAAGTAACAAAATAAAAATAAAAGAACTTGTTGGGATCACCTCTGAAATTATGACAGTGTGTAGTCTAAAAACAATATTAGGATAATTAATGTGCATATCTTCTGACTTCATTCAATGAAATAACCATCCGTTTTTAGCCGGAACAGTCCAAAAGGAATAAGGGAAAGAGCAAAACAAATATTATTCTGAATTAAGGTAGTCAGGATTCCACTTAAAATCCGAACGAATTAAGGCATTGTTCGGATTTTGTTAAATTATATTTCTTTTGTCTCAGCTTCAACATCTGACGCACATCTTCAAACGAGATAATATAAATTTCGAAATAGGATCGGAAATTCATCCATCCACCCGCTTAACTTACGAAGGTGGATGAATGATTCCATCCGGCCTGGCTTTTATGTTTTTTTCGCCTTGCGTATCCCAGTAATTGTTGAGGAAACGGCTATTTCTTCCTTACCCGTTATAATTTCGATTACTGTAACATTTTTACTGTTTAACGCTTCCTTTAAAGCATGTTCAAATTCTTCCGCAGAGTTAACCTGATATCCATCTGCTTTGACACTATGCGCTAAGTCCTTAAATGAAACCTGCCCTAAATCAGTCGCCATCACCCGCTCTGGATAATGCAATTCCTGATGCATCCGAATCGTACCATACATATTATTATTAAAGACGAGACAGATAACAGGGATTTGATACCTGACAGCTGTTTCAAGCTCTTGAGCAGTCATCATGAACCCGCCATCACCTGATAAAGACACTACCGTCCGATTCGGACAAGCAAGCTTCACTCCCAGGGCTGCTGGCATTCCATATCCCATTGCTCCTGAGGTCGGTCCGACATACGTATTACTTTGTTTGAATGGGTAAAATGCATGGAGCCAGCCTGCAAAATTACCTGCATCATTCGTTAACACAGCATCATCTGGAAGTGTATTTTCAAGCACTCCGATAATCTGCTTATTTATTACATCTCCTTCTCTTATAGCTAAGCTGCTCACAATCGTATATGCCTGCCTTCTCTCTGTCGCCCACTCGGACCAGGGCGTTTGCACTTCAAACTCTTTCATTGCCTCTAAAGCTTCCTTTGCATCGGCAACAATCCCTATATCTGGAGCATAGACTTTGCCCAGCGTGTCAGGGTCAATATCGATATGAATCAACTTTTTTCCATGTGTAAAAATAGAGTAATCCTGTGTAGTCACTTCTGAAAGTCTTGTTCCCACCGCAAGAATAACATCTGCCTCTGCTACGGTCTTCAGTATTTCTTTATTGGAACCGAGTCCCAGATGTCCGACATATAATGGATGATCATTCGGAAAAACATCATGCCTGCGAAATGCAGTTAATACTGGCAGCTCGAGTTTTTCTGCAGCTTTCAGCAACTCGGATTCTGCTTGTGCAAGCTTCACTCCTCCTCCTGCGAGGATTACTGGTTTCTTTGCGGTTGAAAGCATCTCCTCAACCAGAAGTATTTCTTTCTTTGAAGGAGCCGGACTTGGAATTTGCAGCAGGGGACCAAATTGCATCTCCCCTTCCATTGGTAAAATATCTTCCGGCAAGGAAATAACGACCGGTCCAGGCCTGCCCGTTTGTGCAACCCGGAAGGCTCTTTCAACGATTTCTGGTATTCTTTCTGGATCTCTTATCTCCACAGCCCACTTCGCAATTGAGCCAAAAAACTCCGCCAGTTCAACTTCCTGGAAGCCCTCTCTTCCACGGAATTTACGATGAACCTGGCCAAGCAGCACAATCATTGGTGTAGAATCCTGGAAGGCAGTATGTACACCAATCGAAAGGTTCGCCCCGCCTACTGCTCTCGTTGCTAAAACAATACCTGGTTTATTTGCAGCTTTCGCATATCCTTCCGCCATAAAAGCTGCTCCACCTTCATGTCTGGCAGAAATCACATCAATCGTGCGCTCATCATAAAGTGCATCAAGGACAGGTAAATAACTCTCTCCAGGCACACAGAATACCTTTTCTACAGCTGCTCTTTTCATGCACTCAACGATTGCACGGGCTGCAGACATTTTTATATTTTTTGCCACAGACACTAGCATTTCTCCCCCTTTATCTGGAGTTTCTTCAAACGGTGAATCACCTCATCCAATCGCTCTTTGCTTACAGTTAGAGCAATTCGAATATACCCCTCACCAGATAGACCAAATATTGTTCCAGGAGTGACGATAACCCCTGCTTCCTCCAGCAGTTTAGTTGCAAAACTGCTTGACGAAAATCCAGTTGGCACCTTGGCCCAGAGGAAAATCGTTCCTCTCGTCTTTTGAACAGATACTCCTATCTCATTCAATGCGGTACATAACATTTCCATTCTCTCTTTAAAAATAAGGCTGTTTTCTCTTGTCGCTGCTAAATCACTTCGCAGAGCGGAAGCTGCAGCCAACTGAATAGGCAGAAACTGCGAGGAATCAATATTACTTTTGAGTGTTGCCAATGCTTTAATAACATGTTTATTCCCAACAATATAGCCAATTCGCCAGCCTGTCATATTAAAGCTTTTCGATAATGAACCAAATTCTACTGCAATATCTTTCGCATTTGGAATCTCCAGCACACTTGGAGCTTTATATTCATCAAATGTTATCAGATCATATGCCGCATCATTGACAAGCAGGATATTATTATTCTTTGAAAATGCTGCTGCTTCTCTGAACGTACTTAATTCAACAGTGGCACCTGTCGGATTGCTTGGATAATTTAACAGCATCAGTTTAGCCCGTTGTCTGTTCCTTTTAGAGATTCTCCCAAATTGCGGAACATAGCCCTTTTCCTGATCCAACGGCAATACGATACTTTCACCGCCAGCCAATAGAACCGCTTTTCTATACACTGGATAACCAGGATCAGGCACCAATACCGCATCACCAGGATTAATAAATGCTTGCATCAAATTTGCGATACCTTCTTTAGAACCGATTAATGCCAATACCTCCGTTTCCGGATCCAAATCAACAGCATACTGTTTCTTATAATATTCTGCGACTGCTTCTTTAAACTCAGCACAGCCACTGTACGGAGAATAACGATGGTTGGCAGGTTTCTTTGCTTCCACTGCAAGCCGCTCATAAATAAAATCAGGCGCAGATAAATCAGGCGCTCCTATCCCCAAATCAATCACATCTACTCCCTTTTGTTCGAGCTCTGCCTTTTTATATTGGAACTCCGAAAATACATACGGCGGTAAACTTTTTAGCCTATCAGAAACAGCAATCATCTCTAACCTCCCAATTCAGGACAGCTGCTCTCCACTAAAAACGACTGCCCTGTTCTTCTTTTCATCTAATATTATCGTATTTTAAGAAGCACGCTTTTAGAAGGGAAAGTAGCAGCAGGAAAGTTTTAATACCCAGTTTTTTTATCTAAATGAACCAGTGCTCTATTATGAAGAGGTTTAGAAAGTTGTAATACTACAAGGTTTTCCAACATATTTTGTGTAATAACTGCTTGCCTTTTCAAAGGGGTAACAAAGAGGGCTGTCAAAAAAGTGGACAAAATAAATGAGTAAAGGGGTTCTAATCTGATGAATAGGATGAAGTTCGTTCGTATTCTGTTGTTGCTTGTTAGCATTTTATTCGTTCTTGCCGCTTGTGGAGGCGGTGGTAAAAATATAGCAATTGGACCACCAGCAAGTGAAACGAATACTGCATCAACGTTAATTCTTGAGGCATATGGAATAGGTGAAGAGGATTATAATGCTTATCAAGAAGGATTTGGAGATGCGGCGGATGGTGTACAGGATGGGAATATTGATATTTCAATTGGTATTTTAGGTTTGCCTGCAGGAAGCATTGAGAGTTTACAGGCGACTGCTGGGGATGTAAAGATGGTTGGGCTTTCAGATGAAGCAATCGCATATATTGAAGAAAACAGCGGCTACCGCCGTTATACAATCCCACAAGATACGTACGATTTTTTAGAATCAGATATTGAAACCGTAACAGCATATGCAATTCTTATGGCAAATACCGATACAATCGATGAAGAGCTTGGGTACCAGCTTGCAAAAAGCATGGTTGAAAATGCAAATGAAAATACACATGCACAGTCAGAACATATGACATTAGAAAATGCACTTTTAGGGGCAGAGGGACTGCCGATACACCCAGGAGCAAAACGATATTACGAAGAACAAGGCTTAACTGTAGACAATCCTGTAGCAGAATTAACTGCAACAGACGCCAAAACGGAACTCATCCTAGGAACTGGCAGTCAGGGTGGAACCTATTATCCGCTTGGAGGCGAAATGGCAAATATTTGGAATAATAATATCGATGCCATCAATGTAACCAATACAGAAACTGGAGCATCGATTGAGAACCTTGTGAGCATTAGCAATGGAGATTTGGATCTTGGGATGACCGTGCATGTTCCCGCACTGGCTGCCATAAATGGGGAAGCAGATTTTGCAGGAAATAAAGTAGAAAACACTGCATTTATCGGTCATATTTATCCGGAGGTTATTCAGATTATAACGCGTGAAAACACCGATATTGATAGTCTTGATGACTTGTAATTCATTCAACTTTTGTTGAAGGATGTGAACAGATGAAAGAAAACCGGGAAATGGGCGTAAAAGAAATATTAGAGAAATATGATAAAGAAAGTAATTTTCGTGAGAATATCGGGAAATGGGCATGGGTTGTTACTTTTCTTGCTGTCGCTTTAACTGTTTTTCATTTATACACTGGTTATTTTGGAACGCTTCCTTCACAGCAGCAAGGTGCAATCCACTTAGGAACTGCTTTAGGCATTATCTTTTTACTTTTTCCCGCAAAAAACGGTCTCCAAAAGATACAGAAGACAGTTCCATGGTATGATGTGCTCCTCGCATTTACAGCAATTTATGTGACATATCATAAAGTTATCTTTTTTGATTCCATTTTGCAGAGTCGTATTTCCGGATATAGTTTGCTTGATACAATCATTTCCATCCTAGGCATTTTGCTGTTGCTCGAGGCAACCCGCCGCACTGTTGGATTACCGATTGTCATCGTTGCTTGCGTTACAATTTTATACGCATTATTCGGAAATCTGGTACCTACGCAGATTTTGTCTCATCCAGGATTCGCTGTTGAACGGCTTGCAACAGATTTATGGTATAAGGAAAGCGGTGTTTTTGGGACACCCATTCAAATATCAGCAAAGTTTATTTTCCTGTTTCTGTTTTTTGGTGTTGTCCTCGTACACACAAAAATCGGTAAGTTCTTCAATGACCTCGCCTTCGCGCTGACAGGAAGATTTACTGGCGGTACTGCAAAGGCTGCTGTAGCTGCAAGTGCGCTGCAAGGCATGGTTTCAGGCAGCTCAGTTGGCAATACCGTTGCTTCTGGATCCTTTACCATTCCGATGATGAAGAAGTCAGGATTCAAACCAGAATTCGCCGCAGCAACAGAAGCTTCTGCATCAACAGGTGGACAAATTATGCCACCAATAATGGGTGCGGCAGCTTTTATTATGATGGAATATCTAGGTGTGTCTTATGCAGCAATTATGCTTGCAGCTATTGTTCCAGCATTTTTATATTTCACAGGAATATTTATCGGCACACACTTTGAGGCAAAGAAGCTGGGTATCCTCGGTATGCCAAAGTCAGAACTCCCAAGCTTTCGAAAATTAATGATGAAGTACGGTTATATGCTCTTGCCATTATTTATAATCGTTGGAACAGTTATGGTTGGATTTACACCGCAGCGGGCAGCTTTATTAGGGATTATATCCGCCTTTTTAGTGAGCTTAGTAAGAAAAGAGACAAGGATAAATATTAGAAAAGTCATTGATGTATTTGAACAAGGGGCACGTGTCGCTTTACCTGTTATAGCTGCGGTTGCTACTGCAGGCATTATCGCCGGCGTCGTCAGTATCACTGGTCTCGGCTCGAAATTTGCTTCCGGTATTATCGCATTATCGAGCGGGCATTTATTTCTCGCACTTTTCTTCACCATGATTGCTTGTCTTATCCTTGGAATGGGATTACCTACAACGGCAAATTACGTTGTAACAGCAACGATTGCTGCCCCTGTGCTTATTAATGAATTCGGTGTAGCACCAATCGCTGCACATATGTTTGTCTTTTACTTTGGAATTGTTGCAGATATAACACCACCTGTATGTCTTGCAGCATATGCTGGCGCAGGAATAGCAAGGGCGAATCCCTTTAAGTCTGGGGTCATCGCAGTGAAGCTAGCAATAGCAGCCTTTATTATTCCATATATATTTGTCTATGATTCTATTCTCGTCCTCGTTGACGTTACACCTGTACGGCTCGTCATTGCTTTAGCAACAGCATTATTGGGAATGATTGCTGTAAGCAGCGCAGTCATCGGCTTCTTTATTCGTAATTCTTATTTCTGGGAGCGATTCATCCTTTTCCTGGCTGGCATCATCCTAATTATTCCAAACATATGGAGCAGTGTACTTGGTTTCGTATTAGTAATAGGGATTTGGTACATTCAAAAGCAACGTAAGGATGATAGCGGGAAGATGGAGATGAATATGTCACACTAATAAAAGGTTGCTCATTGGCGGATGGATGTTCATGAAGCGCGCGCTTTCTGATGTGGTCGGAAAGCGCGCGTTAATGTGCGGATATTTCGGATTAGCAGGCGCGAGGGCGGCGCGGGTGGGCGCTTACTCGGGGGTGGGCGTGATAACAGCAGTTGTATTTAATTGTTATAAAATAATTATTATTTCATATACATCAGTATTGTTTATACTTACTAAAACCTGCCTAAGAAAACTAGGGGACTGGAGGGTTCCTCATGAAAGAAATAACTGTCATTCTAATAGATTATTCTGAGCAATCGACCTTATATAAAGCCATGACTTCTTTACAAACAATCTCATCCACATTAAACTCTGTCATTGTGCTGCAAAATCAGAATATCTCATTGCATAAGCTCCCAGATCATTGGCCGTTTCCGACAATAACAGAGATTCATTCCTTCCAAACCAAACAGATGGTAAAAGCACTTAATAAGGCGATTTCTAAAATAAAAAGTGAGTATGTCCTTTTTCTTCATGACTCAGATTACCTTGTTGCAGCTGCGAGTACGAATTCATTTGAAATGAATCCTGCGCAAGCAATGATTGTACAAAACTATCGCATTAAAAATATATCCATACACCTCCCCTTGCTCGTTCGGACAGCATTACTTCAGGAAAATCCATTTCCACCAGATCAGCAGCTACCTTTTAAAGAGTCCCTCTTCCCTGCTTGGATTTCCGGCATCGACGCGTCCTTACAACACGTTCAAGAGGGATTAGTAAGGAAATCTAAAGAAAAATCAACTCCGGATCGAGTCGCAAAACAAAGATTTGCAGAGAAGTACCAGCTGCAGAAGGTAGACAAACAACATCCAAGCCTTTCCATACTCATTGCCAATTACAACATGGAAAAATACGTAGAAACAGCAATAGCTTCTTGCCTTTTCCAAAACGAAAAAGCCAATCAGATCTGCATTATGGATGATGGTTCGACAGATAACTCGAAGGAACGCATTCAAAACTGGCAGCGAAACCCAGGGGTTCAGATATTTCACAAAAAAAATGAAGGTAAAGCAAGAGCACTGAACGATTTATTAGCAGAGGCAACATCTGATTTTATTCTTGAGCTTGATGCAGATGACTGGCTTGATCCGGATGCTGTTTCCATAATAAAAAAACACCTCGCAAATGCACCTGAAGATGTTGCTGTATTGTATGGCAACTTTCGAAAATGGAAGCAGACGGCTGATGATGTTCAATATAAAAAGATTGCGATGGGGCGCGAGGTTAACGGAAAAAAGGATTTACTGTCTTATTCATTTCCACTTGGTCCAAGAATCTACCGGACATCTTCATTAAAGGCAATCGGCGGTTTTCCCGTTATTTTCTTTCAGCAGGGCAGACTATATGAAGATGTGAGTGTGCTAAACCGTTTAATAACGGACTATCGTTTCCAGTATGCAAATTTTACAGTCTATAATGTCAGAGAACATAAGGAAAGTATTACGAAAAATAACTTAGAACACTGGAATGCATTTTTTAAAAACCTCTAAGTATATATTCTGTTGTATTTTAATCAATTCAATGCAATGCGAAAAGTCTAGGACAAAAAATTATAATATATCAAAATCCGAACGATATTTTATTCGTTCGGATTTTAAATAGAATGCTGACCAATTTAGTTCAGGATATATAAAAGCCAGAGGGAGCAGGGTCAGTGGTGAAACTGTCTATGAGAATTTCTCTATAAGACAGTAACAGCTAGAAAAGCGGTCAAACTGTCTATAAGAACTTCTCTATAAGACAATAACAGCCGGAAAAATAGTGAAACAGTCTATTAGAATCACTCTATAAGACAGTATCAACAAGGAAAATGGAGAAACAGGTTATTAGAATCTCTCTATAAGACGGTAACAGCTAGATAAACGGAGAAACTGTCTATAAGAACTTTTCTATAAGACAGTAACAGCTAGATAAGCGGTCAAACTGTCTATGAGAAAGCCATCTGTCCAGAAAAACGGAGTTACTCTGAATTAAAATTATCAGCAGTTTTTATCAACTATGAATTAGTATTCTCTTGGTCCTTCATATAAGCCTGGATGGCAGAAATAATGAAATCTTGCTGCTGAAAAGTCAGCATTGGATAAATTGGAAGTGCCAAAATTCGTTTTGCCGCTTTTTCAGCGATTGGAAAGTCCCCCTCTTTATATTGCAAGTAATGAAAAGCCTTCTGTAAATGTAATGGAATGGGATAATAAATCGCTGATGCAATTTCTTTTTTATTTAATTCTGCTGCAAGTGCATCACGGGAATCAAGTTCAATACAATATTGATGAAAGGTATGCTCTCGGTCGTCCGGGACTGCTGGAGTCAGCAAAATATCACGCAAATTCGCTGTATACCTTTTAGCGACCTCTTTTCTCTTATGCAGGAAAATGTCTAAATAATATAGTTTAACAAGCAAAATCGCTGCCTGGAATTCATCCAATCTGCTGTTCATGCCTATCAAGGAATGATGGTATTTCTTGTCACTGCCATGATTACGGAGTTTCGCAATTCTTTCGTAAATCTCCTTTTGGTTTGTTGTAATGAGTCCAGCATCTCCCAGTGCCCCGAGGTTCTTTGAAGGAAAAAAGGAAAAGCACCCGATGTCTCCAATCGACCCAACTCTTTTTCCTTCATATTCTGTCCCGATTGCCTGACACGCGTCCTCAATAACAAACAACTCGTGCTTCTGAGCAATCGCCATAATCTCCTTCATATTTGCTGCCTTTCCATATAAATGGATAACGATTATTGCTTTTGTATTTGGAGTAATTGCTGCTTCCATTTTCGAGGGATCAATATTATAGCTTTCCTCTTCTATATCAACAAAAACGGGCCGGGCACCAACTTCGGCAATCGCCTCACCAGTGGCAAAGAAGGTGAATGGAGATGTGATCACTTCGTCTCCAGATGCAATATTCAATGCTTTCAGTGCTAAAACTAAAGCATCTGTTCCATTTGCTACACCGAGTCCGTATGTTGCTCCTGTATAATTTGCAACTAATTCTTCCAGCTTCTCCCCCTTTTCCCCGAGCACATAGTTTCCACTGTCTAATACTTCCATAATCATTTCAAGGATAGGGGTTCTGAGCAGCTTTAACTCTTCCTTTAAATCAACCATTGGTATTGGTGTTAACTTGTTGTTATTCATATTGTCTTTCCTCATTTCCTATACCAAAATAAGTGATGCCTAATTTGTTTATCGCTTCCTTATCCAACTTATTCCTGCCATCAAAAACAAGCTTGCACTTTTTGAATGCTGTAAAATCTAAGTTTTCATACTCCTGGTGAAATGCTTGGTTAATAATTACATCTATTTCAGCATGAAGCGGATCCTTTAACTGGAGCGATGAAACACCATAGCTTTCTATTTCTTCATCCGTAAATTGAGGGTCGTTGACAAAGATATTTACGTTCTTTTTCTTTAATTGTTCAATTAGCGTCAAGGTTGTTGATTTTGTTGGTTCCTTCACATTCTCCCGATAAGACAGCCCAAGAATAAGTATATTTTTATCTTGCAAACTCCCTATCTCTTTTTCTATTTTTTTCAGGCTGTAATCTGCCATACTGTCATTAATCTTCCTTGATAAAGCAGTTAACCCTTTTGTTAATCCTTTATTAATAAAAAAGTAAGGGTAGATTGGAATACAGTGTCCGCCGACACCGATTCCCGGGTTATGAATATGAGAATAGGGCTGGCTATTGCTGGCACGAACTACTTCTGTTATATCGACGTTTTTTTCATCTGCAAAACGGGCCAACTCGTTTGCGAGCGCAATGTTCACATCGCGGTATACACATTCTGCAATCTTTGAAAACTCAGCAGTTTCCAGTGAATGCACTTCAATTAACTCACAGCCCAATGCTACCGTGTAAAAGTCTTTTGCCAGCTCAAGACTTTTTTTATCCAGTCCGCCAACTATTTTGGGATAGCTTTGTAAATCATCGATAATCCGATTCGAGTAAACCCTTTCCGGACTGTATGCGAGAGAGAAATCTTCGCCCATTTTCAGACCTGATACTTCTTCGATTTTTTTTCCGAATCTATTCCGTGTGTCACCAGGAGGAAGTGTTGTTTCAAAAATAATTAATGATCCTTTTTTCAATCCTTTCGCTATATCCAAAACAGCCAGATCAATAAATTGATAATCTATATTATTGTGCGCATCAACTAGGACCGGCACAATAACAATAATTACTTTGGATTGTTCCACAGCTTTGGAGGTAACAGATGTTGCTGATAATGCTTTATTTTTATGAGCTTGCGAGACTAATTCCTCTAGTCCAGGCTCATTTTTAATATGGGATATTCCTTGATTGATAGAAGACACAACAGATTTGCTGATATCTGCACCAAACACCTTATACCCATTATTTGCGAAGACTGCAGCTAAAGTCAGCCCGATTTTTCCCAGGCCGACAACAGCTACTGACTCTATTGATGAACTTGGATTATGCGCCATATTAAACCCTCTTTCTTCATCTATTTATCGCAGGTTAAGTCGGCAGTAAATATCCCATAGGGGAACTTAAGTTGCGGGAATAAACTGCTGCTAAACGCCCGATTTGTTCAACTGATAATCAGTCGAAGAAATGCATTCTTTTCTACTGATTGTCAGTTTCACTTTATGAGATACTCTATGTCATTTGGAATGAATTGATTGTACGTATGAATGATAGGATAGAATATGGTTGTTCCACATATTTAATCTGTCTAGTTTAATAGGCTATCATAAATAGATAAAAGCCTCTTTTCCATATGGTCCCAGCTGTAATCGGTTTCCATGATTTTTCTGGCATTTCGGCTCATTTCGGGCAGCTTGCCCCGATTGGAATTGAGGTAGAGAAGTGCTTGAACATAATCCTCTGCCGTCGGTTGAAATCCTTCAACAATATAGCCGCAATTGTATTTCCGTATAAATTCCTCCATATCTTTACATTGATTGACAAGGACTGGAATCCCGTTATTTAAATAGCTAAAGAATTTATTAGGCATGGCGAATCGATGATTTAATAAATGTCCAGCATCTAAATCAATCCAGCCAAGATCTGCACCTTGCATCGCTTCGGAAACCGATTCATAATCGACCCAGCCGGTCTGCTTGATCTTATCTTTCAAATGAGGAGGTATTTTAAGGGGGTTATCTGGCTTCTTACTCCCACCGATAATGATGACTTTTAGCGGAAATGTTTCATTGCATTTTTCTGTGATTTGCATTAATTTATGGAAACTTCCTCTTGTCTCATTCATCACACCTTCGTACACTAAAGTAAGTTCCTTGTTTATTCCCTGTCCAGGCTTGCATTCAGGAGTCAATCTTGGGGAATTAAAAATAACCGTTGCTGGCAATTCTCGATTCATGGATTTGAAAGATGATTGAATTGATTTAGAAACGGTTATAACGTGGTCTGTTTCTTTCAACATAAGCTGGAGGCTCTCGCGCTTTATTTTTTTTATTCGACTTGCTTGCTTCTCATAAGGATCAGGATCCAGCTCATGACTGTCATAAATTAGTTTTGCATTTTTCCCCATTGCTGAGAGTGTACGTTTTATCCCGATACCAGAGTATAATGAAAGAAATTCATGTGCATGGTAAATGTCAGCTTTCTCCGCAATGCCTAATTGTGTCAGGCGATCTTTAAAACGCTTGGACCCAGCTGATAAGAGATTAGTGTAGAGATGCTTTATCTTTCTCTCAGGGAAAAGCTGTTCATACGTTATAATTTTGATTCCTTCATGGGTGAATTGTTTTTTTCGAAACTTTTCCCGGAATATCGTTCCATCTACGTCAAATAAATAACCATTTCTTCTGGGGACAATCATTGTCACCTGATATCCCTCTTTTACGAGACTTTTAGCCTCCTTTTTAAAAATTCGCGCATCTAAAAAGGGATGTTCTGATACTAAAAAACACACACTTTTCCCCATCATTAACCTCCTATTATTTATTCAGGTAAATTGGCATTCACTTCATTTCCTTTGTTCAACGCTTTAGGAACACTTCCTGGTTTTTTCTGTATAAAGGCCTGAACAATAATTCTCATCAAGAATAAGCTATAGAAAGACTTATGAGGAAGGAAACAGGAGATGAAATTACTAACAATAGTAGGTGCCAGGCCACAATTTATAAAGGCATGCATGTTGTCTAAGGCTTTTAAAAAACATCCGCAAATGGAGGAAATAATCATTCATACCGGACAGCATTATGATTATAATATGTCAGACGTTTTCTTTAAACAACTGAATCTTCCAGAAGCTGATTATAATTTAGGTGCAGGTTCTGGAACGCACGGTGAACAAACAGCAAAAATGTTGGCAGAGCTGGAAAAACTGATGTCCTCCCTAAAACCAGACTTGATTATTGTTTACGGTGATACAAATTCTACAGTTGCCGGAAGTCTTGCAGCAGCAAAGCTGCATATCCCTATCGCCCATATCGAGTCCGGTTTACGCAGCTTTAATAAAAAAATGCCTGAGGAAATCAATCGGATTATTACAGACCATCTGTCTGATTATTTGTTTTGCCCAACAGATACTGCTGTCATTAATCTAAGTAATGAAGGAATACGTAAAGGGGTGCATCAGACGGGAGATATTATGTATGACACGGTAACATTTTTTAAACCCCATGCCTTGCAGCATTCAACTATTTTAAAGGATTTAGCGCTTGCAGAACAAGACTATTACTTAGCAACCATTCATCGGGCAGAGAATACAGATGATCCAGTTCGCCTAAAATCAATCTTTACAGCGTTTCGCCAATTGAAAAAAAACATCGTTATTCCCTTACACCCCAGAACGAAAAATAAAATAAAGGAATTTAATTTAAGCAGCCTTGTTTCCTCACCAAACATCAAGCTCGCAGATCCATTAAATTACTTTGATATGATTGCCCTTGCTGCGAATGCAAACATCATTCTGACGGACTCTGGGGGATTGCAGAAGGAAGCATATATGCTTCGAACGCCTTGCATCACACTTAGAGATGAAACAGAATGGCTGGAAACAGTGGAAGCTGGCTGGAATCACTTAACTGGTGCAGATACAAATACAATCGTAAATACCGTTAAAAATATCCAGACTCCGCAAGCATATCCATTGCTGTTTGGCGAAGGTACAGCAGATAAAATCGCTAATATCTTAGTGAAAGAATTCAAAAAAGGTTAAATCAACCGGTTTGAAAGCTTTAGTAAATAGCAATCAAGAGGTGGCAAAACTGCGCACCTCTTTTTAGCTGCCCGGACTGCAAGCACACCACGTTACGGCTTGGCATTTTGCTTCCCAGAATATACATTTATAAACTTTTATACAAATCAATATACTGATTCACTACATTCGCAGCACTATGATATTTCTTTGCATAAGCTCTGCCTGCGACACCTAAGGTTTTCCACTCGGATGGATTGTTAATTACATTTGTTAGCACTTCGGAAATATTATCTGGGTTCGCATTGACAACTGGAAATTCATCAGGATACTTGTCTGCAAGATCTTCTCTGATAAAACAAATAACTGGTTTCCCTAATGCCATTGCTTCCGTAGCCAGATAGCCCGCTGAACCAATTCTTAATTGATCAATAACTATATCTGCTTCTGATAGGAGCTTCATCGTTTCTGTGTGATTCATTCCCTCGATTAATTTAAAATTGATGGGAACACCTTTATTTTCTAATTCCTTAACCGCATTCAAAACAAACTCTGTACCTTTTAAATCCCTTCTGGTAGGTGCATGAACGACAAGGGGGATTGGTTTAATTGCAGGGTAGTTCGGCTGCAGGTTATGAATATCAACAATATTAGGGATTATATGTGTTTCCTTATAATAATCTTTAATATAGGTCTCAAGTTCATGGTCAATGGCTATTGCATGATCAACATATTTGGATAGCTTTGACAAATCATCTCTAATCTTTTCTTCTGTCCATTCGGTTTTAACTCGTACATATGGATTGTTCTTGCTGGCTACCGAAAGTATCCGCGCATCCGACCCATGGTGATGGACAACCATCTTCTTACCTGCCTTATGCAGGATTTCCAAATCGCTTTTATCAGGGAAGAACGTTCCGCCAAAGTGAAAATGGAAAATATCATACTCCTTTATTGCAGTTTCAAAATACTTGCTGATTTCTTCCTTATGTTTGTGTTTAGGAATCTTTTCTAAATTTAAGCAGACGTCAGACTCAAAGTTGTAGCGATTCGCATAAAAATGGCAAGCAGTTGCCTTCAATCCTTGAGATTGGAGAGCACGACATAAAGTAATCATAGGCAATCCACCCGCTGGAATATGCAATACACGCAATTACTCCACCTCACTTTCCGGTTGTTCTATTCCTGTTCTTTTAAAAGTTCTTCATATACACGAAAAAGTCTATTCGCCACTTTTTCCCATGAATATTCATTTTCCATTGCTTTACGTGCGTTCGTGCTCATTTCCTGTAATTGATCCTGATTCTTATGAAGATAAAGGAATGCATTGGCATAATCTTCAGCAGCAGCTTGTTGTTTATCGATGACATAGCCACATTTATACTTCTGAATAAAATGCTCCAATGCATGACATTTATTCACTACAACAGGCACTCCATTATTAAGATAACTAAAAAATTTATTAGGTAAAGCATAGTCGTTATTAAGGGATTGATGCACATCGTCAAAATCAATCCAGCCAATATCGATATCTTTCATATGCGTTGGAATGGACAAATAGTCGACCCAGCCTGTTTGCTCAATTACAGGTGTCAGGTGTCCCGGCACAGTGATAGATTCCCCAAAACTGCTGCCGCCGATAATTTTAAATCGAAAGTCTAATTTTTTTGAACAGATATCTGAAAACCCGAAGATTTTCTCCTGACTCCCTTTTCTGCCAGCCATACTTCCTTCATAGCCGACGGTTAAGCTATTCGACTGATAGGTTTTAGGCTGGTAGGCTTTTGTCAACGGCGGTGAATTATAAATCACCTCTACGGGAAGCTTCGGCATGTGGGATAGATACCAGGATTTGATATAATCCGATACGGTAATTAAATAGTCAACTTCTTTAAGCATGATAAATAGCTTTTCCTGTAAAACTTTCCTTCTTTCAACTGAATACCTGGGTTCAAGCGGGTCCGGTGTCAACTCATGACTGTCATAAATTAATTTGACATCCTTTCCATGTTTTTTCTTCATCAGCCGTTTGATGCCAACTCCAGCGAATAAAGACAGGTACTCATGTGTATGGTAAATATCTGCATCCTCATTCATTGCAAGCTGTATCAGGGAATTGTTAAAACCCTGTTTTTCCCAGACCTCTTCATCTCTTAATACTGCATTCAAAGAATTTCGCACACTTTCGGAATGATAGGTTACTATTTTAATTCCTTCATGGGTAAAGACTTTACTTCTAAAACTGTTTTTATAAGGAGTCCCATCAATATCAAATAAATTTCCATTGCTTCTTGGCACAATCATAGAAACCTTATATCCTTTTTTCTGTAAACTCCTTGCTTCTTTCTTGAAAATTCTCGCATCCAAAAACGGATGGTAAGCAACTACCATACATACCTTTTTGGACATCATTATCCATCCTTTCTCTGACAAATCCGGAAGCGCCCATTTTGCGGTCCATACTTTCATTGGTATGAGGTTCAGCACTGCGCAGAAGGCAGCCCCAGCAAAAATTCTGCCAGTTTCTGGGCGTTTGAGCTAAACGTATTATTTTGGCACGGATTCAATTATTGGCAGGTATAACCTCTCCCGAATGGTTAGAAACAGGATTGATAAAAATCACTGAAATACCTGTTTTCCTAATCTATCAGCAACAAAGATTCAGTACCTCCTTCTGTCTAATGCAATCGTCAGGAATTGATTTTCTTCGCCGGCACACCTGCAACAATTGTATTATCTTCTGCATGCTTCGTGACGACAGCACCAGCTCCGACAATCGTATTCATACCAATTGTTATACCTGGTAATAATGATGCGTTATTGCCAATCTTAGCTCCCCTTTTAATATATGGTCCTTTTAAAGAATAAGATTGTGCTCCCATGTACTTGTCATTTGACATGGATACACATGGACCAATAAAAACATCATCCTCCAAAATGGTGTCCCCGGTTACATATGCTAATGTTTGAACCGTACAATTTCGGCCAATCTTTGTATTTAACTCAATAATTGCCGCTCTTCCAATTACAGAAGCCTCTGCAATAGAAACATTCTCCCTGATACTTGCATGATCACCAATAAAGACATTTTTTTCAATTTCACTGCCAGAATAGATAGAAACTAAATTCCCAATTTTTGTTCCTGCTTCAATAATAAGTTCATTTTTTACGTTAGAGTTTTTACGCATTCTTTGGTTTGCAGCAGGCTGAATCCCAATAACACAATTATTGCCAATGGTGACATGATCACCAATTCGTGTTCCTTGTAATATCACGGTTTGGTGACCAATTACAACATGCTCACCAATAGAAACATCATCTTCAATAACTGCATGATTTCCGATTTGTGTACTTTCAGGTATGTTCGACAACTCAATTCCTCCTTTATTCATTTCAAGCCGAACCGGTTAAAGACATTCATACTGCAGAATACTCTCGATTCTCTTTACAAGCTGCATTGCACGAATCTTTACAGTATGATGCTGCTGGATAAACTGGTATCCCTGTTCTGCAAGATGCTGCCTCTTTTCGTTATCGGCTAAATAATATTCTGCTTTCTCTTTGAAATTACTTTCGTCAATTGCTATGAAATGCTCTCCTGCTATAAATCCAAGATCTTCGAGTTCTTTAAATGCGGGGGCCAATAGAAGCGTCTTACATGCCAATGCTTCAAAATATTTGATAACGGGATAATGCAGGATAGAAGGACAAGTGAAGAAGATTTCCGCCCGATTTATCTCCTTTGCATATCGCTCTCCAATCATGTTCTTTTTCTCTTCTTTTGCATTGAAGTCACGGTATCCAGGGTGATGATGACAGATAAAGCGGGGATCAGCGGAATATGCCTTAACAATCTCTTGTCTCAGCGGATAGTAATCATTGACAGCACCCATCATTAACAGCTGAATGTCCTTCTTCAAAGAATAATCTTTATATATATCCGTATTGACAAAATGGGGAAACCACTCTATTTTATGCTTGTGTTCTGGATATGTTTGGATGAATTGGTCACGGCTTACGGTAAAAATATGTTGAATTTTATTTTTGACTATATAATTGGCTCTCATTTTCACCAATCGATGAACATCGTTTACAAATAGTCCGGTCGGAATATCGATATGTGCGAGTCCTTTAATCATTGGAAATAGCTTTTGCCCCATATCATTTAACAAAAGTATGAAATCAGGCTTTTTGTGGAGTTTTTTGAGGATGGAAGCAATATGACCTGACTTCCTCCATATGGTGAGGTTTACCAAACCAGCTAACTCCTCCTCCAGATAATAATAATTTTTATTAATAAAACTGGACGTATCATCAGCTATAAATAACACATGCAACATACTAAATCCCCCCTTTTATTCTTCGCTGGAGATTCGCAGTCAAAATACCTCTCGCTTTCCGCAAGCGGCTGGTCTCCTTAGGAATAGGCAGAATGCTAAAATTGCAAAGGACATGCCGACGGGATTTGTAATCTAGTAGACAATCGCCAAATTTGGATTTGTATTATGACAGTCTATCTCTTTTCTAACCTGCCGCATAGAATATATTAATGAATGATATCAATAGTGAGGGGATTTTATATATGAAAGTCGGTGTGATTGGAACAGGAAAAATGGGAGAGAATCATGTTCGCACGTATTTATCACTTAAGGATCATTGCCAGCTTGTCGGTATCTTTGACAATGATAAAAACAGAAGTCTCTACATTGCCAAAAAATATAACGTAAAACAATTTACAACTATTGATGAACTTCTCCAGACTGTGGATGCCGTAAGTATTGCTGTACCGACTGCATTTCATTACGATATTGCTTTAGCGTGCATCAAAAGCAAAACACATATGTTAATAGAAAAACCGATTACAAGCACAGTTGAACAGGCAGATGATTTAATCAAAAAAGCAAATAATGCAGGAATAAAACTTCAAGTAGGACATATTGAATTATTTAATCCGCTCATTCAGATTCTGAAACAGGAATTAGAAAATGAAGATATTATTGGCATTTCCCTTTTAAGATTAAACCCTTATGATGAAAGAATTAAAGACGTGGATGTTGTAAAGGATTTGATGATACATGATCTTTATATTTTATCCGAGCTTCTTCAGGATAAAGTTACAGCATTTCATGCCATCGGGAACGTTATTGACAACACAACAAAACATGCTGCAGTTATCATCGAGTCTTCTCAAGGAGTGACAGCAGAGCTTATCGCGAGTTTTAAATCAAAGAGAAAAACGCGATTGATTCAAATTTTTACAGAGGAAGCTTTTTTTGAAGCCAATTTATTGAACAACACCATTAAAATAACAAAAACGATTGCATTGGATTCAAATGAAAGCCTCATTCCGATAACAAAAACAATTCAAATTGATAATGCAACACAGCCTTTAGACTTCCAATTAATGGAATTCCTTCATTGTATTAAATTTAATAAAGCACCTGCCGTTTCAGCAGAACATGGAAAACAAGCATTAGAAATAACGAATCGAATTAGTCAATCCATTTACAAATCATAAAAATTCTTATTGCCTATTATCTATATGCCAAATCATCTTCATTTATTTGTTCGTTCTCCTTTTTTAAATGCATAAAAAGTGCCCTGCCTTTTCTTAGGCAGGGCTTTTTAATTATCCGTAAAGGGAGGCTTTTTCCGCAGTTGGCATCCATTCCTCTTGCAGAAAAAGATTATACAGGATTCACTTTTCTTATTCGATTAGAGATTTTTTCATGATACACATTCCATCTTATTGATACCAAGAGTGTCATCAAGATTTATTAAGCTGCTGCAGGAAAACGAACATAGTTGATAGCATCAACTGAGATATACTGTTTGAGATTATTGTAACCAGTATTTACTTCAATGACGAGCACCAAATTTGAAGTAACCGACGATAAGACCCCTTCGATTAAATTATTATCGGTGGCAACCTCAACAGTTGAGCCGATGCGTCTAGCCAATTCAGCAGCAAAAGTTGCTTCAAACATCTAAATTCCTCCTTTAAATTTCACTGACTAGTTCAATTTTGTCAATCCGAATCAGCACTTGGGAACCAGCATCAACAAGCGCGATAAAATCGTCCCTTACAGCAAGCAGTAATCCTGATACTTCACCAAATGGGGTCGTAACTTGCACTTGTTCATTTACTAAAGTTAATAATAATTCTCTTAATGTTCCTGGAGTAGTTGGATCAGGTGTTGGTGGTGTTGGTGTTGGTATAGTAGATGGCGGTGTAATAGATATTCCCCCCAAGTCAACATTAAGGTCCACTGATGGAAAATCAATTTCAACACCAGAATTTGCCGCTAGTGCAGAGCTGGTGTTTTGTGACATTTGATTAATCAGGTTCAGCAAATTTCTCTGCCTATCAGTTAATTGTGGCAATATGATACATTCCTTTCTTTCATATATTTGTCCTCTCATCAACAGTTCGCATGTGTTTGCATAAAAAAGGAGTGAGGAAATTACCTACAGCACCCAGCAGGTAATTTTTTCCTCATACATTTATTCCTGCCTTATTAAAGAATATCCAGTGTAGCAATAACCGCAAGAAGAAGTTGAACCAACAATTGGAGGTTAAGTGCTATATCCGTATCCACTGTTACGATATCAACGTCTTTTGACTTTTCAACGATTGTCTTCTGACGATTACTTTGTCTAATTCGAGTTACTTGTTTAAAATCTTGCAATACATCCTCAACCTGATCGGCATCAGCGATTGATATGCGAAGCACTAATGCAAGTGCTGCTTCAATCCCAATCTGCAGCGAAGCCGCTGCTTGTGTATCCGTTGTTGTTACATTAACATCTTCGGAATCTTTAATGATAATCCATTCTTCAGAGTGTTGCTTTGTAATATTTGCTTGAACTGCTTCCTGGTCTACGATATGATCATTCGACTTTTTATCATCACAATGATCTAATGCACGCCATTCTGTTGCTCTTGACATTCCTTTACACCCCTTTTCATTTTATTTTATAAAATATCAATTAGCAGGACCAATGCAAGAAGTACTTGAAGCATTGCTTGGATATTGATTGACAAGTCCGTATCCTGGGTAGTTACAACAGCATCCTTCGTGTTGTAAATAAAGATCTTCTGTTTGTTCGATTGTGTTTGGTTAAATTGTTGCAGCAATTCTTGAGAAACTGCATCTCTTTGCCCAGCATCAGCGATTGAAATATTTAGAACAAGCGCAATTGCAAGCTGTATGCCAGCTTGAAGTGAAATTGCAGCTTGCGTATCAGTTGTATTAACTGTAATATTACAAGATTCTTTCACCCATATTAGTTCTGCTGATTCTTGATCCATAAAATCGTATTGACCGCCATCTTGCATTACATAAGCATCGTCGTTGGAAAAATCGAATTCAGTTGATGGGCGATTATTAGATTCTTGTTGGCAATGTGAGCCGCAATTCCCGCCACAACCACATTTTCCATGAGCACCTTCCAATCGATTATTATCATGGAAATATTTTTTTCTTGCGTCTGATTTAACTTCCGAATCATAATCTGGATGTTTATAAACCTTCATCTTGACACTCCTTTCTTGGGGTTATATGATAATTTATGGTTTTTTGTATTAGAAGACTGTACACATTCACTAGAACCGTTAAAAATAGCGAAAGCACCTATAATTAGGTGCTTTTTTAACTATTCTTTCGTTTCTCCTTTATTATTTTTATTGAATTCTTCAACCTGCAGTTTTAAATCCTCGACCATCTCTTTTATCATTTTTTTCTGTTCCTCTGGTATTTCCTTTTTAATGTGGTCGGATTGGACACCATTTTTCCTTAATATGCTATCGACTAATACTTCTACAACTTTATTTGGTACTGGCTGTTTAGATGAATCACTCATTTTCACTTCACCCACTTCCTTTACATGTCTATTCTAGACTATGATGTCAGGATGAATGCTGACTATGCTGCTGTCTATAATTGGGCGGATCCCGAGGGCGCCTAATGCCAGTTCATTCCATGGGGCCTTCACTCAAGGACAAACATACATTTTGCGATATATAAGCAATTGTCTTCATCATAACCACTCATTTTTGCATGTAATATAGTAAATGGAGGAAGGTAAAAACAAGCAATTTTTAGCTTTTGGGAGGTTAAAAATGATGTCATCCCCATTTTACACTTCAGTCTGCCTAATAGACCTTCAGGTACAATTCATTGTAAATAGGAACCAATAAATCTTTAATACCTGCAGAAACGCATATCATTTAGCTCCTATCCCAGAAGAAATAAATGCTGTTTGCCTTCGTGAACAGTTGACTTAAAAGGACTAGCAGCCGGTCCTTGTCAATTGAACACAATTTATTCATCTTTCCACAACCCTTTTCTACAGTCCCGGAACAGGGACTGGGACAAAACTCCATTAAATAAATAGCGTGATACCTGTATTTCGAAGGTATCACGCCCTTTTTTTGCAGCCATAAAAAGAGCTGCTTCCGATTCCAAAACTTAAAATTAGAGCATACCAATGTATTATTTTATTCGTTTTACAAAAAGTAAGAGCATGAATTTTATTCGACAGGAGTGTTTTTTCTGAAGTTTTCTATACGAGGAGACGCACATAAACTTTACCTTCAGCTAAAGGAGACACCAATTGAAGATATCAAAAGGAGTCATTACCTGAAGGATGCGAGGGATATTAAAGAATTTTATCAATCTCTGGACAGTGAGGCATTGCAGTTAATTTATTACCAGATAGCTAAAGAAAAGAATGGCAGCGGAATTATTCCTATTTTTGTAACAACAATCCCTTGGCTGCTTTTTCTCTTTGCCAATCCATTGGAAAATTTTCTTTTTCATAATGGCAGCTCCAATTGGATGATTTTTGCCCTGATTTACTTAATTTTACTTTCAATCAGCTTAATTCTTCACTTCAAGGAAAAAGCATGGGCTGTTGTGCACGCTGAAATCATTCAAGATATTTTATCGCAGCGAAACGAATGATATACTGTAAAATAACAGTGGAGGATGTGTGGAGGGAGAAACGTATGCAGCAGTTTACAGAAAAAGTCATTCAAGTTATCCAAGAAATCCCTGAGGGAAGTGTTATGACATATGGCCAAATAGCAAAGCTTGCAGAAAACCCGCGTGCAGCACGACAAGTTGCTCGCATTCTGCATACAATGAGCAGAAAATATAACTTGCCGTGGCATCGGGTGATAAATGCACAGGGACAAATTTCTATAAAAGACGATGAAAAATTCCATGAACAGCTTCTGTCTTTGGAAGCAGAAGGAATTGAAGTAGATGATCTAGGGAGAGTCGATTTAGAAAAGTACAGGGTTATGTCTGGCATGTAAAGCTATTTTGCGTGATAAGGCAAAATTGCTTTTCTCACTATATTGCTTACCTCGGATTCCTGCACATTCCTGGAATTAGGAAGATATCAATCAAAAGCCATAGCCACAAAATGCCCAGCGGGACATAACCAATCAGAATCCATGTTGTTGCCCAGCCTGAAACACCTAATAATAATTGCATGATGCCAGTAGCTATTCTCCCTGTGTAAAATCGGTGGATCCCGATCTGGCCAAGGAAAAACCATAATACATATGCAAGTGCAATGTTTTTCTGTTGCATGAAATCACCTCTATCGATATTTTTGCTTCATTATAATACAATCTTAAACTCCACTTCGCCATTTTAAAATTTCCCTCGTTTGTTTATTTATACCCGTAAGTCAATTCTTTACTCCTTATCCTCCCAATATTGATACAGCACGAAAATAACTCCTCATTTGTTTTGATCAGCAAATGAGGAGTGATGGGTAAATATATCGCTTTTTCTTTCTATTACTGCTTTTTCCATGCTTTATCTTTCGCAGTGCTTCAACTTAGCCATTTAATCCTCTTTGAACGATAAGTTCAATTGGCTTTTTATGTGTAGATAGTAAATCAGCATCTGGCATCTCATACTTTAGCTTATCCAGCAATTGTCCCTTAACAAAATCACTATTTTGCAGCACACCGCCAAGAAGCAGCAGTTTAAATGGATGATTTGCAATTCCAGCCCGATTAACGGCAACGCGTACGAGCTGATGCAATTCGGCAGCTGCATGTTCTAAGATTGCTTTACTAACGGCATCTCCCTGATAATATGCTTTCTCAACTATTTTCGCCAGCTCGCCTGCCTGATGAATAGAAAAATCGGGGCTGTATACCCAATTGTAGAGTGCTTCATGGTCTGTAAAATCAAAGTGCTCTAATACGAGCTCATGCAATAAGGTTTTTTTCCCTCGACCATCATGCATCTTTAAAATAGAAGCGATTGCTTGCTTGCCAATCCAATACCCGCTGCCCTCATCTCCCAGCCTGTGGCCTAGGCCGCCTGCCCGTACATAATGGCCCTTCCCATCATGTGCAAAAACAATGGAACCAGTACCAGCAATGAGAATCGCACCAGGTTGTTCATTGGTTGCTCCAAGTAAAACAGAGAGTGCATCATTCTCAATCATAACCTTATTCATTTGGATACCGCTCTCCGCGATAGCTTGTGAAACGATCTCTTTTACATTTACTTGATCCTTATTCGTATCAATTCCTGCAAGCGCGCACACACATTTATTAAAGCTTATTTCAACCAAGCGGTTTGCATAGAGGTTTTCTTTCAAGCTGCTGACTGCTTTGATTATCACTTCTTTCAGTGTATGGATGGCACCTCTTTTACCAGCAACATGGTAGTTGGCTGTACCAGACTTTGCTGTACTTAACACATTTCCTGATTGATCTGTGATGACTGCAATCGTCTTGGTGGCGCCACCATCAATCGCTAAAAGGGGAAATTCCTCTCGCTCAGCTGGCTGGTTTTTTTCTATGGATTCATTAAACATATTACCCAAATCATCACCTGCATGAAATACATATTCTTTACTGTTCATCTAACATCAAACTTTTGAGCCTGCTCTGAATCGAGTTATCCGCTGATTCCAATACATTTTGTTTTTGCTCCAGCCATGCACGTATCCCTTGCTGCTGATTACGCCTTACTTCAATGGTTTTCTCCATTCTTCCTTTGCTTGGGCCACCTTCAAGTGAACGTATGCTGATAAAATGCTCTGGATCTAAAGCATCTGCTAAATCGGCTTCACTCATCTTCAGCTGATGCCCAATGATTTGCTGTGCGTGTTTATTCAGATGCGCTAATGAGAGGTAATTCAGGGATTCCTTCTCACTTTCTACTAACTCCTGTACAGAAGCACTGACAATTTCATGTGCTTTTCTAAATGATAAATCATTCGTTCGAACGAGTGTATCAGCAAGCTCCGTCACATTCGCAAAACTTTCTTTCGCCCGCTTCAGCAATGTTGCTTTATTCACTTTCATCGTCATTAACACACCTGACAATAAATAATAAATATTGCCCAGTTTTTCAAGCGCATTCCATATATATGGCTGCATATCATCTTCTGTGTCTACAATATCCCCAAACGGAGTATTATGCATCATTGATAAAACAGTTTCCGCATCGCCTTTTACACTGGAAAGCATTGCGCGCGTATGTTCAATCGACACAGGATTTTGTTTTTGCGGCATGATGGAACTGATTTGCACATAAGGACGGAACAGCTTAAATGCACCATATTCTTGGGTCCCCCATAATAATAAGTCTTGGGTGGACCGTCCTAAATTAATTGCAGCTAATTGGACGGCAGTAGCTGTTTCGCCGATATAATCTGCTCCTGATACCGCATCCCAAGCATTATCAATCATTTCTTCAAAACCGAGCAGTTTTTGAACGGTTTCGCGATTAATAGAAAAACCAGATGTTGTAAGTGCAGCTGCTCCCATACTGCTTTTATTCACCGTTGCAAAAGCAGCCTGCATGCGTTCAATATCTCTTGTCAGCATATCGGTCATCGCATTAAAATAATGACCGAGTGTTGTAGGCTGTGCCTGCTGTGTATGTGTATAGCCAATCATCACTGTGTCTATATGTTCTTCCGTCAGCTCGATGAGGCTCTGGCGCAAGTATAAAGCAGCTTCAATTAAATACAGTAATCTTTTGCGGATATTCATTCGATAGATTGCAATTCCCATATCATTTCTGCTGCGGGCAATATGAAGATTTCCAGCAAGTTCTCCAGCATCTTTAATCAGAAAATCCTCTACTTCGAAAAATAGATCTTCATATGAACCATCATAGTGACGCTCTCCAACTTCTTTTACATCGATTTTCTTAATCGAATCGACTATTATAGACGCTTCCGCTTTCTTAACGATACCTTCTTCTACAAGCATAATTAAATGTGCAAAATGAATTTGAATCATTGGATGAATCGCATTTAATTTGGCTTGATTATAGGCTGGCTCAAGCACCAATTCCTTATATGTTTTAGATGGAAATGTTTTACCTTCTGCTGCTACGATTTCTTCTCGATGAATCGATACCATTTTATACATCCTTTCCCTTGATTCTCTCTGTATTTTTAGCCCATTGCTGCTCCTGATTGATTCGTATCGCCTTTTAATTTCTCATTGATCAGCAGGACCACAATAATCAAAATTGTTTGCAGAACACCATAAGCACAAGCAGTTCCAAATTGGAAAGCGTACATTTTATTCCAGATGCCTACTGATAAAGGCATTGTGGAAGGCGAGTAAAGTAAGATAGAGGCAACAAACTCAGTCAATCCTTGAACAAAGGCTAACAATGTTCCTGCTAAAACTCCTGGCATAATGATTGGCAAAACAACCCTCCGAAACGAGTGCCACCACGTTGCTCCAAGACTTTGTGCCGCTTCCTCAATCGAATCATCCATCTGGATTAAACTAGCCTGTGAGTTTCTAAATACAAGCGGCAGCTGTCTGACAAAGTAAGCGAGCGGTAAAATCCAAAATGTTCCAACCAACACTTGATTAAAGGAAAACACATTTCCCTCACTAAAAGCAGAGATTAAGTTAACGGCTACCACAGTACCAGGTAAAGCCCATGGCACCATAATTAAAATATCCATAAACATTTTCCCTTTAAAGGCGAAACGCACCATGGCATAGGCAGCTGCGACTCCGAAAATAATATTTCCAATAACTGCCACAATACTCATCTGTATACTATTCTTAATTGGTCCCCATGTCCTTGAATCGGTAAATAATTCAATATAGTGGTCAAGTGTATAAGATGTTGGAATGATTTGTGTTGTCCATTCCCCATCTACTGCAAATGAAATAAGCGCAATCACCAAAATTGGCAGCATTAAAATAATAACCCCGATAATGGATAAGGCAGCGGCGGTATACTTTACAACAGGTGATCTGACTTCTGTTCGATGCACCCCTACTCCTTTGCTCTGACTTTGATAGTTTCTGCGGTTTTGATACCATGTCATTAAAATTAAGAAGGCAATGGAAACAAAGGATAGAATAGTAGATTGTGTTGCTGCCATATCCAGATTTCCGTTTGTTCGAGAAAGGGTGATCGCCATCGTCATCACACGCTCCACTCCAAACATAAGCGGTGCAGTATACGAGGCCATTGATATCATAAATACTAATAATGACGAAGCAACCATGGCAGGTGTTAACATTGGCAAAATAATTTTCCGCCAAATTCTCAGTCTTCCAGAACCCAGACTAGTGGCAGCTTCCTCCAGTGATACATCCAGCCCTCTAATTGCGGCTGATGCACTCAAATAAAAATATGTATACATTGTAAATGTATGCACAATAATAATTCCCCAGACACCCTCCAGTGCAAATGGCACATTATCTAATTGAAAGATAGATTGGAAGAGGCGCGGAAAGATTCCACTGCTTCCATATAGAAAGGAAAAAGATATTGCACCGATTAAAGGTGGCAGTGCCATTGGAACTAAAACAAGAATAGATAATATCTTTCTCCCTGGGAACTCATACCGGTTTAATAAAAATGCCATTCCAACTCCAACAATTGCACAAGTAATCACACTAACAATTGAAATAAAAATACTGTTATAAAGAGATTCTAAGTTAGCCTCTGATGTAAAGAAATGAAGGTAATTCCCCAATGACAGAGAGCCTTCTTGATTGACCACACTCTGTGAAAACGTTTTGTACATCGGAAAAATGACGTAAGCTAATAAAACGAGAACCAAAGGTGATATTAAGACATAAACAAAGTATTTCGACTGTGTTGCTTTCTTCCATATACTTTGTTTTGGTGCATGGGTTTCACTATTAGTCGTCATGTTATTACCTCTTTTCACTCATAAAATAAATCCCGTTTTCAGGAATATGGAGTGTTATCGCATCCCCGCGTTCCAACACCTTCGTTCCTGCGTTAACAATCATGACATTTAATTCATGCTCTCCGATTTTCACAAGATAATTAATACTCACACCAGTAAACTCACTCAGTTGAATGATGCCAGTTAATGTATTGGCTCCCTTGCCTGCACGAATCATTTCCGGACGAATCGATAAAAGCACCTTATCTTCACGTGCATAGTCAAGTGCAGATGAGCTGTTGTCACGCAATCCTTTCAACGTAAGACCGCTGCCAATATCAACAGTGACCTGTGTATCGTTTACATTTTTTACATTTGCTTTTATAATATTGGATTCACCAATAAACGAAGCAACAAAATGATTGACTGGTTTATTGTAAATCTCCTGTGGTGTGCCAATTTGCTGGATTTCACCGCTGTCCATCACCATTATCCGATCTGACATCGACATTGCTTCATGTTGATCATGAGTTACATAAATCGTTGTAATACCAAGTTCAACTTGTAATCGTTTAATCTCAATACGGGTTTCTTCCCGCAGCTTTGCATCCAGATTGGATAATGGTTCATCGAGCAATAGAATGTCCGGCTCAATAACTAATGCTCTAGCAAGAGCTACACGCTGCTGCTGTCCACCTGACAGCTCTGTTATTTTCCTGCTCCCATATTGCTCCAGATGTACAAGCTTTTGAGCTTTCTCTACCTTCGTTTTAATCTCACTTTTTGACAGCTTTCTTACCTGCAGTCCAAAAGCGATGTTTTCAAACACAGTCATATGTGGAAAAAGGGCATAGTTTTGAAAGACCATGCCAATGTTTCGTTTATTTGGCTTTAAGCCTGTTATATCCTCATTGTCAAAATAGACTTTGCCTGCAGTTGGAAAGTAGAAACCAGCAATTATTCTTAATGTTGTTGTTTTCCCACAGCCACTCGGCCCCAAAAAGGTAAAAAACTCACCTGATTTAATATGGATATCCACATCTTCTACACCTTTGGCTTTTCCAAACTTCTTGGTAATATGCTCTAATCTCACACTTCTCATAGACTTCACCTTTCTTTTATAAAAAGCAGGGTGATATATGAATACATCACCCTACTCGTTTAAGGCTAAATTTAATTCTGACCTTTAATATTATTATCCCAGTGTTCCATCCAGTCCATCTCGTTTTCAGACAAGACCTCCCAGTCAAGATCAAGTTCCTTAAGTTCAAGCTCATTGTACCAATCTGGCATTGCATCAGGATCAATATCATTACGTGATGGAATTTGGAACGTCTCTTCCGACAATTCTACAACGGTTTCGGAATCAAATAAGAATTCATAGAAAAGCTCCGCATTCGCTTTATTCTTTGCGTCTTTAATAATCCCTGCTGCATCAACTAAAATTGGTGCACCACTTTCTGGATAAATATAGTCAAACGGCTGATTATTCGCATGTGCCTGAATCAAGATATCTTGTAAGTTCCAAAGAGAAAGTGTTCCTTCCTGACGAGCGAGCTTCAAGTATAAGTTAGTTGGATCTTGTGCATATTCTTTTGTATTCGCATCAAGCTCTTCCAGCCAGGCATATCCTTTTTCAGGGTCATTGGAGTCTTGACGGTAAATCATAGCTGAATAAATCGTTCTCATCGTTCCAGATGGCAGAACACCGCGAATAATAATTTCATCATTCCATTCTTCATCAAGTAACTCATCCCAATCTTGGGGACCTGTTTCCTTATCTAATACATCACTATTAATCATAATTACTTCGGGAAGCAGCATTTCGCCATACCATCGTCCCTCCGGATCCTTGTGCTCAGCCTCAATGGCCTCATCAAAGCTTGGGGTAAAGGACTCTAGCAAATCTTCATCAGCTGCCTGCATAAAAGCAGACTGTGTGCCTCCCCACCAGAAGTCCCCGCCTGGATTCGATTTCTCCCCGCGGACACGCTCCATAATTTCCTGTGCACCCATCGTCAGAACATCAACCTGGATATCGGGATATTTTTCATTAAACATTTCAAGAACCTTATCAACGACTGTCTGATCACGGGCAGTATAAATAATCAGATTTCCTGATTCTCCTTCTGCGTCTCCATTGCTGCCACCATCTGAAGCATCATCCCCGCCGCATGCTGCAAGTAATACTAAGACAAAGATGGCCATGAACATGAATATGACTTTCTTTTTCAAGCTTAACCCCTCCAAATAGAATCGTTATTTTTTATATTTAAAGCCGGCAACATGAAATTCTGCTAAGCCGAGGTGAAATGCTCCATATATACCAGCTTTAGAACCCAATGTCGTTACTTTAATCTCAGGCATTTGCGGAACAAACTTCTCTATTGTCTGCTTAAAAGCAGCCAGTGAAGATTGATCCATATTAACAAGCTCACCTGATAAAATAACAGCCTGCGGATCAATGATGCTAATCAGATTAATCGCGGCTTTTGCCCAATGATGAATCGTCTCATCTAAAATCTCTCTTATCTTTGGATTGTTTTGCTGACTTTGCAAGAGATAAAGTAATGAATCTGCTTCACTTGTTTCGAGAGTTATATCCAGCTCTCTCAATCTCTCAGAAACACCAAATAAGCCATAATTCGTTTCAAACACACCTAAGTCCTGCTTTGTATTATTTTCATTTCCTATCATCATGAACCCGGCTTCACCAGAGGCAGCATGTGTCCCTTTATAGAACTTTTCATTCAAAAAAAGTCCGCTGCCAATGCCATTGCCTATAAACAAATAAATAAAATTAGCGTTGTTTTGGCCTTGCCCTTTATGAAACTCACCAATTGTCATCAAGTTCACATCATTCTCAATGATGACATCAACGTTTAAGCGGGCAGATAATTCTTTCCTTAAATTCGTATTTCCCCAGCGGATAGTTGGTGAAGAATGAATCATATCATCCGAATCCATTTTAATCCCTGAGACTCCAACGACTATGCCGAGTACCTTATCCATTTCTATTTTCTCTGAATCTAGGAGCTTCTTCACTTCCGTTTCAATGGAATGAATGATAACCGCTCCTTCACTGTGCGGTGTAAATTTCTTCTTGGATAATGTAATGATTTCTCCACTCATATCACCTAAAGCAAAATAGATGGAATCATTTTCTATTAAAATACCAACAACAAAATGAAAACGGGAATTATATTTTAGATAGATCGGCTTCTTTCCGCCGCTTGACTCGCCAACACCTGTTTCCATAATTAACTCTTCATCAAGCAGTTCCCTGACAATTTCTGATATAGTCGGTTTACTGAGCTTTGTTTTCTTCGATAAATCTGCCCGCGACTGTTTTGGATTGCGTCTTAACTCATTGATAATTAATTCCCTGTTCATCATTTTTACTAGTTGAGGAGTAGATTTTTTCACTTCGCATCACATTCCATTCTGTACAGCATCATTTTACGACTAATAGATATGTAGCTGTTCAAAAACTTAGTTAGTAAAGCTAACTATCAAAGTATGCCCAGTATAATATGCAAGCGTTTACAAGTCAATGTATTTTTTATATTTAATTAATTTATCGACACAATAGTCCGACATTCCTATTTATCTATACTATGCTTCTCTCTTCAGAGTTATTCCATATCAAGCTGCTCTGCAGGCAACCATATGGAAAACTACGAATCAGATAAAGATATCCTTATTCTAGTATGAATGAATTAGATGAATATAGAACTTTTAGAATATTTACACCTCTGTATGCTTGTGTTAGCGTTTAGCTAAGTTAGTTTTGCTAACTAACTTAGCTTACTTCTTTGAAAGGAGGCTTTGTGCAGGTTCCGCAAAAAACCAATATGAAAGGGGTTTCATAATTGAGGAAAATAGTTGCTTTATTGCTGTCTGTCCTGCTCATTTTACCAATCGTATCTTTGTCTGGATTCGCACAGAAAAAAACGGAACATGATGTGGATTTATGGAATGCAGTTAAACCGTTGAGCACTACGGTAAGCTTCTTAAATACAGGGGCACATCCTGATGATGAACGAAGTGATTTTCTTGCTTACTTATCAAGAGGACTTGGTGTAAAAACCTCCAGTCTGATTGCTAACCGGGGTGAAGGTGGTCAAAATGAAATTGGCACTGAACTTGGTAATGCACTTGGCATTATCCGCTCGAATGAAATGATAGAGGCTGCGAAAGTCACAGGTGTGAAAGCTTATCATTTAAGCGAGACAACATCTGATTCTATTTATGACTTTGGCTTCTCTAAATCTCCTGAGGAAACATTGGATAAGTGGGGAGAAGAACTGACTTATGAACGGCTAATTCGCTTTATCCGGACTTATCAGCCAGATATTGTCATGCCATCGTTTAGAGATGTTGATAGCCAGCATGGACACCATAGAACAATGACCATCTTGAGTGAAAGAGCTTTTACTGATGCTGCAAATCCTGATGTATTCCCGGAACAGCTTGAAGAAGGATTAGACGCTTGGCAGGTGAAAAAGCTGTACTTGCCTGCTGCATCAAAAGAGTCTGCCACACTTTCAATTGAAATTGGTAACTATGATCCAGTATATGAAAAAACGTATCCACAGCTTGGTGAAGAATCGAGATACCTGCATAAGAGCCAAGGAATGGGCAATGATATTCCAGCTGAACCAAGACAAACCCATTTAGAGTTAGTTCACAGTGTAATGCCTGCTCAGGAGACAAGTTTATTTGAAGGTATTCCTTATGATCTGGAGGAATGGGCTAAGGTTGTTTCACAGCCGGGACTAAGCAATCAGCTAAGAAAGCTGCAAGGAAGTCTCGATGATATCGTTCACCTATACCCTGACCGTACAGATATTTTCCCGAAATCTCAAAAGGCTTTAAAAGAGACACAGAATTTAATTAAGAAAGTAAATAAGGCGAAACTGGCACAAGACATAAAGAATGATTTGCTTCATAAACTAGAATTGAAAATGGAACAGCTAACCGAGGTCAGTTTCGTTTCGTCAAACCTGCATGTTGAGACGTCTATCGATTCGTCTGTATTAACACAAGGTGAGGAAGCAGAAGTAACGATGACAATGACGAATGAAGGAGATCAGAAAATCAAGCATGTCCAAGCTGCTCTATCGCTTCCAGAAGGCTGGAAGAATCATAAATCTATTCAACTTAAACATTTGAAACCAGGTGAAACAAAAACAGCAGTATTTCATGTGGAAGTACCAAATGATGAAAGATATTACCATCCTTATGATGAACCAGTCATCCAGCCAATCGTTTCATATAAAGAAAAAGGAACGGAAACTTCTATTCAGCTGGAAATGGATAATACAGTAGCAGTACTTCCAGAGATGGGAGTCAGCATTGACCCTGAAAATATAATGGTAAACACAGCAGACATACAAGAAAATATACCACTTAAAGTCAAAGTCAAAAACTATGACGAAAACAATCAAGATGCCAGTGTATCCTTGGATTTGCCAGAAGGATGGACAAGTGAGCCAAGCTCCATGGAAGTCTCATTCACAGAGCGCTTTGAGGAAAAGGAAGTAACCTTTACAATCAATGCACCTGCAGATATTGAGGATGGCAGCTTTGAGATTGAGGCATATGCACAATCAAATGGAAAGACGTTTAACACAACAGTACAGGAAATTCAATATGATCATATAAATGATGCATATAATCTCTCTTCTTCTGCAGCGAGCGGAGTCGCTTTTGAACTGCTCATTCCTGAAAATCTTAACGTCGGCTATATTGAAAGCGGTTTTGATAATGTAGCGAATGACTTAATCAATGCAGGCTTTCATATCACAAAACTTACAGAAGAAGACCTCGCCTCTGGCGATTTATCCCAGTTCGACACAATTGTAACTGGCATTAGAGCCAACTTGTCCCGGACAGACTTAGTCGAAAACAATGCCAGACTGCATCAATATGTAGAAGAAGGCGGTCACCTTGTTGTGCAATATCATAAACCAGGTGATAACTGGGATGCAGAAACTTCAGCACCTTATCACTTGGAAATTGGCTCACCTTCGATTGAATGGCGAGTTACCGATGAAAATGCAGCAGTTACAATGACACAGCCTGAACATAAATTATTCAACTATCCGAATGAAATTACAGACAGCGATTGGGACAACTGGGTGCAAGAACGCGGCCTATACTTCCCAATGAACTGGGATGACCGTTTTGAAACATTTGTAGAAATGGCAGATCCTGACGAAGAAGCCTTTGACGGTGGAATTCTCTTAGCAGACTATGGTGAAGGAACATATCTGTATTCCAGCTTAGTCTTCTATCGCCAAATAGATGGTCTGGTACCAGGAGGCTACCGGATTTTCACGAATTTAATCAGCTATGGTGTAAATGAATAAGCATCCTGATAAATTCACTCCCTGTTTTTAGACAGGGAGTGAATTTAATATATTACTTGAGTAAACCTGGAATAACGCCATGACAGTTATTCTTTTACATTGTGTAATACTGCGACATATTTATACAGGTTTTCTAACGTGATAAAAAGGAAATAGATAAAAAGTATTTTAGACAAGGAGGTCTGGTAAACGAGTTAAAATTGCCTTTAATTTTTAAATAGTTGACTCATTTTAAAGGCTTACGTATTATTCTTTCAAACGCTCACATATATTCTTAAGAAAGGAATGAGGCTGTGATGAATAATCATATTTACGGGAATACACCGTGCTTTCTTGGGGCAAAGAATATTACTGCTGATCCGTCATTTCATGAGGTGGATGCGATTGTATATGGGGTTCCATGGGAAGGCGCTGTGACCTGGGGAGATTACACTGGCTGTGAACTTGGCCCAAAGGTGATGCGGTTAACATCCGGGAGGTACAGCGGCTATCTGCCAGAACTGGACCATATCAATGTCTTTGAACATATGAAACTTGGTGATATTGGTGATGTGGATGTTGTCCCGTCCGATGTAGATGAAACAATGAAGAGAATTACAAACTTCACTAGTAAACTATGGAAAAGCGGAAAGTTTTTAATCGGGCTTGGCGGCGACCATGGAATCACATTCCCGATTGTAAGGGCGTTATCGGAAGAAGGCAAAAAAGTCGGGATTATCCATTTTGATGCGCATTATGACAATCTGCCTTCCCATAATGGAGATCAGTATGCACGCTGCAGTCCTTTTGCGCGCTTATATGAGCAGGAAAATGTGCGCAATGAAAGTATTATTCATACAGGTATTCATGGACCAAGAAATTTACCTGAAGCCGGACGCAATGCTCAAGATGCAGGCGCTGTAACAGTAACAATCAATGATATTCGCAATCATAACGATTTAAAGCAGCTTGCTCGTGAGCTTTATGCGATGGCTGGCAAAGACGTTGACTGCGTGTATTTGACGATTTGCAGCGATGTTTTGGATTTCGCATTTAATCCAGGTGGGCCTGTTGATGGAAATGGTCTCACCTCATATGAACTGCTGACACTTGTTCATGAAATCTCTAAACAAGGCATTATCGGTATGGACTTTGTCGAAGTCTACCCACAGCAGGACACAAACCAAAATTCTGCTCACTTTGTTTCTACAGTTATTTTATATGCGCTTGCAGGTGTAATCGCAAGTCAAAAAGGGAATTTAAAATAGATAACCAGATATATTCAGGGGGCAACAGACTATATCGCGAATGTCCTCGGTGTATCGAAACAAACGATTTATAATTATTGAAAGCAAATACAGCCTGTAAGAAGTGACAGGCTGTTTACACATATAGGTATCTCTATATTCGTTCTTTATGCGATGAGCAGTAATCCAATAATATGGAGGGTGAAAAAGAATGACTATACCTGAAAGCATCAACAAACCTGAACCTGAAAAAAGAACCTTCAAAGACATGATGAAAGTGATTGGACCTGGAGCGATAATTACTGCTTCTTTTATTGGCCCTGGCACAGTAACAACTGCAACCCGGGCTGGTGCCTCCTTTGGTTTTGCAATATTGTGGGCCATTATTTTTTCCATCATTGCTACAATCGTTTTGCAAGAGATGACAGCCCGGCTTGGCATCATTACCCAGAAAGGGCTCGGCGATGCAGTTCGTGAGCAGTTTTCAAATCCTATATTCAAGTTTGCTACCATGTGGCTTGTCATGATTGCGATCAGTGTTGGTTGTGCAGCCTACATCGCTGGCGATCTGCTTGGTACTTCACTTGGAATTGCCACATTGACTGGCATTCCTACAAACATACTTGGACCTATTGTAGGAATCATTATATTGTCTCTTGGTCTCTCTGGCAGCTATAAACTCATTGAACGTGTCATGATTGTTCTCATTGCTGTCATGAGTCTTACATTTATTACGACAATGTTTGTGGCTAAGCCAAACATTGGGGAATTATTCACAGGTGCGTTCATCCCAACGATTCCCTCCGGTTCCATCATCATGGTTATTGCACTGATTGGAACAACGGTTGTGCCTTATAATCTTTTTCTGCATTCATCAACCGTGCAAGAACGCTGGACCAAACCCTCTGATTTAAAAGATTCGCGCTGGGACACTATCATCTCTATTTGTATTGGCGGTCTCATTACAGCTGCAATTCTAATAACAGCTGGAGCAACAATTAAAGGATTAGAAGTAACAAGCGCCGCTGATTTATCTCTTCAGCTTGAACCAATTATGGGAGAATGGGCAAAGGTTTTCTTAAGTGTTGGTTTATTTGCGGCTGGGTTTTCTTCCGCTCTTGCTTCCCCTCTTGGAGCAGCTATGACTGTAAGCAGTGTATTAAAATGGGGCAATGATATGAAAGATAAGCGATTTAAGACCGTTTTCCTTGTCATTATCGGTGTTGGAATTATCGCATCCGGTCTTAACTTTAATCCGCTTGATGTTTTACTGTTTGCTCAAGCTTTAAACGGTATTTTATTACCAGTAATCGCAATTATGCTCCTGTTTATCATGAATAATAAAAAGCGACTAGGCAAATATACAAACTCCCTCAAAGTAAATATCATCGGCAGCTTTGTAGCACTTGTTTGTACAGGGCTTGGTATTTACAGTTTAATCGATGCTGTTCGAGCCTTTTTTGGTGTCTAACAGGCAGGGTTTAAGTAATTAAGGAATCAGCACAGATTATAAATAGGAGACGGAGACATAACGAATGCCAACTATACAAAAGCCGAATATTATCAAATAGAAAGCATTTCATGTTAACTTTTAATAATTGATAAAAACTGCTGATAATTTTAATTCAGAGTAACTCCGTTTTTCTGGACAGATGGCTTTCTCATAGACAGTTTGACCGCTTTTCTAGCTGTTACTGTTTTATAGAATGATTCTATTAGCCTGTTTCTCCATTTTCCTTGTTGATACTGTCTTATAGAGTGATTCTAATAGACTGCTTCACTACTTTTCCGGCTGGTACTGTCTTATAGAAAGATTCTAATAGACTATTTCACCACTGATCCTGCTCCCAGTGGCTTATAGAGAAATTCTAATAGACAGTTTCACCACTGTTCCTGCTCCCAGTGTCTTATAGAGAAATTCTAATAGACTGTTTCACCACTGTTCCTTCTCCCAGTGGCTTATAGAGAGGTTCTAATAGACAGTTTCACCGCTTATCTAGCTGTTACTGTCTTATAGAGTGATTCTAATAGCCTATTTCTCCATTTTCCTTGTTGATACTGTCTTATAGAGTGATTCTAATAGACTGTTTCACTACTTTTCCGGCTGTTACTGTCTTATAGAAAGATTCTAATAGACTATTTCACCACTGATCCTGCTCCCAGTGGCTTATAGAGAAATTCTAATAGACAGTTTCACCACTGTTCCTGCTCCCAGTGGCTTATAGAGAGGTTCTATTCGACTGTTCTTTCACTTTTCTTCCTCCCACTGGCTTATATATATCCTGAACTAAATTAATCAGCATTCTATATAAAATCCGAACGAAGGTATCGTTCGGATTTTATATATTATATTTCTTTTGTCTCAGCCTTCCCCTGCTTCACATATTCCACAATTAACCATGAATCAGATTACCTCTGTTTTTGCACCAACTGGCCACTCTTCCCTCTTCTCAGCCATCTCCCAAAACATATACTCAAACAAACTTGTCTTATATACAATATCTTCTAATTCCTTTAATTCCCGTTCTGGTTTACCTGCCGCAATTTCATTTATTAAACGTTTGCAGTCCTCGGCAAGCTCCGTAAACGCGTCAGAAGAATACATCTCGACCCAATGACCATAGAACTCATGATCCAATGCACCTTCCCAGCTTGCAAGTTCTTTGCCAATAAAATTATAACTCCAGGCACACGCAAGTACAGAGGCAATGACATTCTCAATCCCGCCCCGCTGTGAAACATTCAGCATATAGCTTGTATAAGCAGTAGTTGTAGCTGCAGCTTCAGTTGCTTCAAGTTCCTCATTCGTAATCCCAAACTTACTGGCATATTGACGGTGCAAATCCATTTCCATATCGAGTGTTCCGTGCAGCAGCTTTGCAAATACTGTCATTGTTTTTAAATCATGTGCTTTGGCACCTCCTAAAGCAAACAGGCGGGAATACTCTATTAAATAGACATAGTCCTGCTTCATCCAATGTTTAAATTTTTCTTGTTCCAACCAGCCTTCTCCAAGACCTTTTACAAAAGGATGTTCCAAATAAGACTTCCAAATTGGTTCTACCCGTTCCCATAATTGATCAGTAAAAAGATTGCTCATTATAAATCCCCCTTAAATAGTATGTTGATTGCTGCCATATCCATAAGCTTGATTTAGAATGCCCTCACCTCTTCCCGCAAGGAGACAGATGAACACAAAAAGACCCATCACTAGCACACTAGAAATGGGTTCAGCAAGTTTAACATATGTTAAAAAAATGTTGCATCCACTTCCCTACGCTAGTATGAACTAGATCAGGTTCAAAGGGTCGATATTCATCTCTCAGCATTTACATGCTCCCCTAGTCGATCGTTAAAATATTCAATTATTCATTATCATTATAGCCATCGAAATAAGAAAAGGCAAGAGTCATAATTTAGTGACTATTTGACACTTCACCGTTTTACATGTAAGATATAAATTGCATATGCAAACTATATCTTACATTAGATAAGCAGGGTGGGAGAATGAATAATAACGTAAAAATAACGCGATTGAAAAGTTCAATGACGCAAGAACAGTTAGCAAGAGAAGTTGGTGCAACCAGGCAAACAATTGGCCTAATAGAAAAAGGGGAGTATAATCCCAGTCTTCAGCTTTGTATCGCAATCGCAAAATCACTTCATAAAACACTTGACGAATTATTTTGGGAGGTTGAATAATGATGAAATCATGGATATCGTTTTTATTGCCAGAAGACGAATACAAGGAAAAAAAGATGCTGTATTTTTTATCAGAAGGTGCGATTATTCTTCTGCTTTCTATTCTCGTCATGGCAATTTTCAATAAGTATGCTAATTTCAGTGCAGGAGCAGTCATCCTGCTATCGATTGCAATCTTCCTATTCTATGTGCTTGGGAGATATATCATTTCTGGAATGGAGTATACAGAAGTAGCAACAGATAAATCTTATAAAAAGGAGAAAAGGAATATTCGGATACAAGCATACTTTTTCTTTACTGCTTTTCTCCTGCTGAATATCATTACCTCTGGCAGACCAGAATGGGTTGAGATTATAGGGATTGTATTCACCGCGACTATCTTTTGGTTTATTAATTTTGTTTCGTTAAAACGTTCTTACAAAAAGAATCGAGAACTGTTATAACAGCATTTGCATTGCAAAGCATACAATTAAACTAATAAAACAGGCATTCTTTAGGAATAATAAATGGTGGAGGTGTTGCGAATGAGTCACCCATATCGGTGTCCAAATTGCAAAACGAATCGTTCACGATTTAATATCATCGAGCAAGCAGCAAAGCCAGTAAAACTTGACGCCAATTCGGGCGAGGTTTTGCAGGATTATACGAATGAAAGTGTAGAGGTTTATCACAAACTCTATGATGGACCACAATACAGAATTCAATGCGCTTCATGTGGTCTGGTTGAAAATGAAAATACATTCATTCAATTTGCTAAGTTATCGTAATCCAACTAACATCACCTGGAAACGAGGAACATTTGTACAAGTTCTAAATCTGCTTAGGCAGATAGCAAAAACAAAAAAGCACCTCCTCCGTCTTTAGTAGCTCTACCCTGAGCTGCCATTTATAAGACTTGAGAAAGTGCTTTTTTGTTTCTTTAAAGTTTCGTTTTTTATACCCCACTATTCTATATGAGTGTCCGGAAAACAAAGACAAGAATTAAAATTAGCTTAGTCAATCTTCCACTACACTTCCTTCGACGACAGCGGAAGAAACAGCTTAATTCCCCGTTTATTAAACGGCAGAAGCTTACTGTCCGTGACCAAGTGGCTAATATATCCAGCAAGACATGTATAATAAACGCCTTGCACGCCAAGAGAAGCCTCCAGTTTCATAGCAATGTATCCAAAGAAAATCACTCCAAGAATGGAATGTGTATAGCTTCGATGGGGAACAAACGAAGCAATAAGGTTATAAATTCCAAAAAGGATGAGCCAGGGTTCCTGTAGAGAAACACCACCAGCAATAACCCCAATACTTGTGAGAGTGAGCATATGCTTTTGTTTTAGGCGTGAAGCAACTGCCAGCATCGCAAGCCCAATCCCCATACCAAGGTATTGTCTATAATCAGATCCTTCATAAAAACTGTAAATCATCATCAAAATCCCAATGAACTGCGCGATTGACCGAATCACTTTATGGGATAATGTAATTTTCCCGCGAAGCTTTCCATCAATATCCAGATCGGGAACTAATGCAGATACGGTTCCTAATCCAACCAGAAGAAAAGTTACTGGAACATCTGCCTGAAATGTGTTGGCAGTGATGAAGCCGATTGCTCCCCCAACTGCTGCATGTGCTGTGCCGTTCATAATACTTCTCCTTTTATCAACTTGTTATGTATTCATTCTTCTATCAAAAATATACTGCTGTCCATTCTCCTTAAACAGGAGCAGCATTTCTGAATGAATTAGTAAAGGGACACCCTTCATAAGAAAAGTATCCCTTTGGTTTTAAGTAACATATAAATTTATTTTTATTTAATATCCCGATTGTTTCGGGTGGGAAATTCTATTATTAGCTGAATGATAAATTGCTTAACGGAGAAGCAATCCTGTTCATTAATTTCACTTTACCGCGGTACATGTTCTACTGGATGTTCTCTAACTTAAGCAACGCAAGCCCTACCTGCTCTTACGTCCTTGCGACCCCTTAGTCGCTCCAGTATGAATAAGCATCTTCAAAAACATTGCAGAATGCCAGAACAATCTATTTGTTACTAGACTAAATATCTTACCATGCACTTTAATTCATGTCAAGCCCATTTTTCAGAATAGCATGCAGGCTGATTCATGCCTCGCCTCATCAGCCTATTTAAATAAACAATAAACACTTCATTCATCCCTCATAAACATGGTCATGCTTGGATATAATGCAATAATGGATAAACTTTAAGGCAGACCAACTAATCCTAAATCCGCAATAGAAATCGCAACGTTTTTTTACATATACCCTTATAAAAGGATGTGATAAAAATGAAAACAAAAGTCTTTATTATTGGAGCGTTCCTTATTCTGCTTATTACTGTTGCAGCTTTCATTCCATCTTTTCTTAGTGAAGAACCATTATTACTAGAAGCAGCCGATGAGGAAAGCACCATGGCCCTTGCCGAAAACGATACGTTAACAGAGAAAATAAATGCAGTTTTAGAAAAGGAAGAGCTTGATGGAGCTGTTGCTGGGGTAACCGTGAAACATGCTGCAAACAGCAAGATATTGTATTCCTATAATGGGGAAACGCGCCTCCATCCTGCTTCCAATATGAAATTGCTTACTGCCGCGGCCGCTTTGGAAACACTTGGTGCAGATTATCAATTCCATACTGAAGTTTTAACAGATGGCAAGCAAGTCGATACGGTGCTGCAAGGTAATTTATATTTGAAAGGAAAAGGTGATCCAACATTATTAAAGTCGGATTTAGATCGATTTGCAAAAGAGCTTAAAGCACAAGGAATTCGCCTGATTAAAGGGAATATAATCGGCGATGATACATGGTATGACAATGTACGTTTGTCACAAGATTTAAACTGGTCGGATGAACCATTTTATACTGGTGCCCAAGTTTCTGCTTTAACACTGTCCCCAGATCAGGATTATGATGCAGGCACCCTGATTGTCGAAGTGATTCCTGACAAAAAAGCGGAGGGTAAAGCACAGGTTCGGATAAACCCTGAAACGGATTATGTTACAATCAGCAACCAGACAAAAATGGTGCCTGCCGGTGAAGCAAAACAGATTACGATTGAACGGGAACACGGGTCGAATCGAATTATTCTAACAGGGACAATGCCAGCAGATGGAACAATATCACGTTCTTACGTATCTGTGTGGGAACCTGCAGGATATGCCTTATCACTGTTTCATACTGCTTTAAAGGAACATGGAATCAAATTTACCGGTGATATGGAGAAGGAATTTAAAGCAACACCACAAGATGCACACGTATTAGCCACTAAGGAATCCATACCGCTCTCCGAGTTGCTGCTTCCATTTATGAAGTTAAGCAATAATGGACACGGAGAAATGTTAACAAAAGAAATGGGAAAAGTCGTGCATGGGGAAGGCAGCTGGGATAAAGGGCTCGAAGTCATTCCAGATGTAATGGAAACCTTTGATATGAATCCGGATACCATCCTGCTTCGGGACGGCTCTGGCATGTCGCATAAAACCCTTATTTCAACCAATAATCTAACACAGCTGCTATTTGCTGCCCAGGATAAAAGCTGGTTTAACCTTTTTAAACAGTCCCTGCCTGTTGCTGGTGAAGCAGATAGATATCTTGGCGGCACCCTGCGCAATCGCATGACGGAAGCACCTGTCAAAGGAAATGTAAAAGCGAAGACAGGATTAATCACAGGAGTATCTGCACTTTCCGGTTATGTAACAGCAGCAAATGGGGAAGAACTGATATTTTCTATACTCATTAATAACTATTTAGGATCAACTGAAGAGATGCACGCCATTGAAAATGAAATTGCAACAATACTTGCTGAACATGAATTTTAATCGATGCATGAAAAGGTTGTCCACTTCTGTTTGGGACAGCCTTTTCTATATGCACTTTTCTTTTCCTTGTGGATGCATTGTCAAAATAAAGATTCCTTTTCATTCATCTAATTTTCACATTCCTTTCGTATAGTTAAAAATGGATAGAGAAAGGGGAGCGATATCGTTGAAGTTTACGCTGAATGAACATGGTTTCCAAACAAATTTTGAATTTGGCGAGTTAAAAATATCGGGGCAGGCCGAATATGGTTATCGACCATTTCAGCTGATGATTTCTTCGATTGCAGGCTGCAGTGGTGGGGTGTTAAGAAATATATTACAAAAGATGCGGCTTTCATTCGAAGATATTATCATAAAAGCAAAAGTAACAAGAAATAAAGATGAAACAAATCGGATTGAACACATTCACTTTACTTATATTATTGAAGGTAAGAATATCCCTTCAGAAAAAATTGAAAAAGCGCTCAAGCTTGCTCGAAAAAACTGTTCCATGATTCAATCTGTTCAAGACAGCATCCAAATTACAGAAGACTTTCAATTAAAGCCATGAAGCTAACTTCGCTGGCCAGTGTGAGGAAAAACTTGAATCTGTTTACTATTTTACGGTGCCAGCTGATTTCTCAGATGAAAAAACCCCGTTATGCATTAAAGTGCATAACGGGGTTTTCAGTGTATTATTGAATTTCGATGATATTCTTATCGCCAATTTCTACACTGCCTTGTTTCTCTATGCTCACTATTTCGCCTTCTTTTAAGTTTGTGAAAATGACAGGCGTCATAATTGATGGAGCATGTTCACTTATATATTCTAGATCAACATTTAATAAGGGTTGACCTATTTCGACTTTATCGTCTTGTGCTACAAGTGCTTCAAAACCTTTTCCTTCCAGATTTACCGTATCAATTCCAACGTGAATTAATACTTCACGGCCTGAATCTGATTCAATGCCAATAGCATGTTTTGTCGGGAAAAGATGAACAATTTTTCCTTTTACAGGTGAAACGATGGTTCCATGAGTTGGCAGAACAGCAAATCCATCTCCCATCATTTTTCCTGAGAATACAGGATCCGGAACCTCACTAAGCGGCTTTATTTCACCAGTCATTGGCGAAACGAATAGATCTTCTTCAACCGGAACAGTTGACTTATTTACCGTATTCTTTTGTTTTTCTTCAGCTTTTCGCGGTGTTTTCCCTGCCATAATATCTTGCATTTGACCCTTAATAATTTCAGAACGCGGGCCAAAGATAGCTTGTATATTATCGCCTACTTCCAGCACACCGGAAGCGCCAAGTTTTTTCAATCGGTTTTTATCCACTTCGCCTTGATCTTTTACAGATACACGAAGTCTTGTAATACATGCGTCTAAATGAGCAATATTCTCTTGTCCGCCCATTGCCTCAAGGACTTGAGCAGGCAGGCTGTTTTGATCAATCGCATTACCTTCATTTCCTTCTTCATCATTATCTGCTTCACGTCCAGGAGTCAAAAGATTAAACTTCTGAATCATAAAACGGAAAATCACATAGTAAATGACAGCAAATACAAGTCCTGCAATGACAGCTAACCACCATGGCTCTTGACCTGGCAAGATTCCAAATAACAGGAAGTCTATTCCCCCACCAGAGAAGGTGTAACCAATATTCACGCTAAGGAATGTCATGAGTACAAATGATAATCCATCAAGTACGGCATGGATTAAGAATAGAATTGGTGACAAGAACATAAACGAGAATTCAAGTGGTTCCGTAATTCCTGTAAGGAAAGAGGTTAACGCACCTGATGCAAGTAATCCAGCAACCAGTTTCTTCCTTTCTGGACGTGCTGTATGATACATTGCTAATGCTGCAGCCGGAAGTCCAAACATCATAATCGGGAACTCACCAGCCATGAAATTACCAGCAGTTATCTCTACACCATCTCGAAGCTGTGCAAAGAAGATTGTCATGTCTCCACGGACAATTTCCCCAGCAGCCGTTGTATAACTTCCAAATTCATACCAGAATGGTGCATGGAATATATGATGCAAACCAAATGGAATCAATAAGCGTTTAATAAACCCAAACGCAAAAACTGCGATGTATGTTCCCTCTTCAATTAACCAAAGTGAAGCAGAGTTCATTGCGTCTTGAATTGGCGGCCATACAATAAGCATCAGTAAACCTGCAATAAACGCAAAGCCCGCAGTTACAATCGGAACAAAACGTTTTCCTGCGAAGAATCCTAAAAATGACGGCATTTCAATATCATGGAAGCGGTTATAAGAATAAGCAGCTATTAAACCAATGATTATCCCGCCAAAAACACCTGTCTGCAATGTTGGAATTCCCAGCACACTTGCAAATCCAGGTTCTGATGCAAGTGTCTCTGCGGAAAGTCCTAACCATGATCCCATTACCTGGTTCATCACCAAGTAACCAACTAACGCAGCAAGTGCTGCTGCTCCATCACCAGCTAGTCCAATCGCAACCCCAACTGCAAATATAAGTGCCAGGTTACTAAAGACAATATTCCCCGCATCTTCCATCACTCGAGCGACTAATTGTATCCAATCTGCGTCAAGAAATGGCATGAGTTGTAACATTGCATCTTGTTGTGCAGCGTTTCCAAAACCTAACAGCAAACCAGCCGCAGGCAGCATCGCAACAGGAAGCATTAATGCTTTACCAAGCTTTTGTAAAACACCGAAAAACTTTTTCCACATCTTACTAAACCTCCCAGAGTTCTTTTTAGAGCTAATAAAAGTCAAATAAAAACAGGCATAAGTTTAAAAGATATCAAAAGGAATATCGGATTTATTCCGCATTCCTTTCAATTAACTTCCCCACTTATGCCTGATCTAATCAGTAACACGTAAGATATAATTGCTATTTATTTTTTTGTAAGCGCTGAAGATGCATTGTTAGATAAACCGCTTCAGCTTCATACACGTTTTTCTTTAAATACTCTTGCATAATTTTTATTAGCTTCCAAGCTAAATTGTAACACACTGGATATTCATATTTCAATAGCTTTGCAATTTTTTCCGGTTCTTCCACTTTTTCACCTTGGACAACACGTTCGATTGTAAAGCGTAAATGGCGAACGAGCCGCATATAATCTAAGCCTTCTTTATCAAGAACAAGTTTTAGCTCTCTCTCAATAATTTGAATTAATTTTGTAACAAGCTGTGAATGCCTGTTCACTTCTCCTAAATCCTTATTCATTAACGCACTGTGAATATGCAGCGTAATAAATCCAACTTCATCTTTTGGCAGATAGATGCCTGTCTTCTCTCCAATTATTTCAACAGCTTCTTTTGCTAATTCTTGTTCAAACGGATAGAGTGTCACCGTTTCAGTCAGGAACGGATTACTAATTATATGTCCATTTTGAACACGATCCATTGTAAGCAGCAGGTGATCTGTTAACGCAATATGGATATGTTCATTTAATTGGCCTTGAACACGATCACTTACATGTCCAATTGCCTCGATAATCGCACTTTGCCATGCTTCATTTATTTTAGGCAGCAATTTTTTATATTGTTCTTGTTCCTTTTCATTTTTCACAACAAATAGCTTTTCTGCCTGGTCCAGTGAAAGTAATTCATCCGGTTTTCGATTAAAGCCAATACCCTTCCCAATTACAATGGCCTCACCTTCTACAGGGTGTTCAGCCATGACGACATTATTATTTAGAACTTTAATAATTGTTATCGCTGCCAATATACTTCCTCCTAAAACATATAATGCTTCTCTATATCTATGATTGGTAACCATTATTCTAATACTGTTGTGTAATAGATATTAACGTTCCAGTCATAGATAGCGGGATATTCACTTCTTGAACCTTGATTTCATATTATCACAGAATATATCAAGGAAAGTAATTACATGGATGGATTGAATTGTTGACATTCGGTTAGGAAACAATGGTTTTCTTCCAAACCTGGTGAGAAATAAAAAAACCTAAATTAATCCAAATTGCAGAAAATTGCCTGCAAGTTCGATTAATTCAGGTTTTGCCTGCCGAACAGTAACAACCCTTTTGAATCCATTATATATGATTGCGGTTTCACTTGCAATATATATACCCGTTAAGATTTTCCTGCCGCCAAACTAAAAAAACGATGCTGGGACTTAACTAATACCAATCAAATGAAAGTCGAACATTATCGAATAAAGAGCTTTTAATGTTAACTTTTTATAACAGGAAAATGATTCATAGTCGATACAAAGTGCTGATTACCTAAATTCAGAGTAATGTTCGTTTTGCTGTTTGATTATCCTGCTGAAGGTCCGCATTCCAAATGCCCCTTCGCTTTCCGCAGGCGGCTGATGAGCCCCGACGCACAGGACGTGCTGGTGCAGATGTTGCCACAGGACGTGGCGTACTTAATCTGCCCCGTGCTGATGCACTCCATGGTCTCATCTAGGCCTCTCTTCCTGCAGGAGTCTCTGGTCATTTGGAATGCTCCCCGGATAAACAAATAGTTATTTCATTGGATTTTGACAGCAGATATGCATGTTAATCTTACTAGACTATTTTAAAGTATACACACAAAGGCATTTCATCTGATAGCTTAAGACAAACTGTTACTCTTTTATAATAATAAACAGAAGACTAGATAAGCTTATCGGCACGAAGCAGCCCGAATACACGGAGACTCCTGTGGGATGAGAGGCATCGGTGAGACGGCGGTATGCGATAGCATACCGATGGCTCACCAGCCGCCCACGGAAAGCGAAGTGTATTCGGGCTGCAATTTTCCAGAGGAGTATGCTAAGTACTGAATTAAGATAGTCAGAAGTTCACTTAAAACCCGAACGAATTAAGGCATCGTTCGGGTTTTATTAAATTATATTTCTTTTGCCTCAACGTCGTGTTTTTTATATTATTCATCAGCAGATGCAGGGCGACTTCGCTTGGACACTGTGCTGAAGAGTTATTTTACTGCATGATTTACTGCATCAATGACTTCTTGTGTCGTACTCATTCCCAATGCCTTCTCTGCTAATTTCTCCATATCCTTTTTAGACAGATTAACAATCTGTGAACGAGCTTTCAGAATCGAAGTTGCACTCATTGAGAACTCATCAAGACCTAGTCCAAGTAATAGCGGAATTGCAGTTTCATCCCCTGCCATTTCTCCACACATACCAGCCCATTTTCCTTCCTTATGTGCTGCGTCAATCACCATTTTAACAAGACGCAAAATAGCTGGAGAGTATGGTTGGTACAGATAAGAAACACGTTCATTCATACGGTCGGCAGCCATTGTATATTGGATCAAGTCATTTGTTCCAATACTGAAAAAGTCAACTTCTTTTGCAAATTGCTCTGCCATGACAGCTGTAGCAGGTATTTCAACCATGATGCCGACTTCAATATGATCAGCAACCGGTATTCCTTCATTCACAAGTTTTTCCTTTTCTTCTTCGAGTACCTGTTTCGCTTCCCTGAATTCATCTAACGTCGCAATCATCGGGAACATAATTTTTAAGTTGCCAAACACGCTCGCTCGCAATAGCGCACGCAGCTGTGTACGGAATAAATCCTTCTCTTCCAAACATAAACGAATAGCACGGAAACCTAGAAATGGATTCATTTCTTCAGGCAGATCCAAATAAGGCAGTTCCTTATCTCCACCAATATCCAATGTCCGAACGACAACAGCCTTCTCTTTCATTCCTTCAAGGATAGCTTTGTAAGACTCAAACTGCTCTTCTTCTGTTGGCAGCTCATCACGGCCCATGTACAAGAATTCCGTTCGGTATAACCCGACTGCTTCTCCGCCATTTTCAATAACACCTTCAAGATCTTTTGGTGTTCCAATATTGGCACCTAGTTCGACATGATGGCCATCCGCTGAGATTGTTTTCTCATTCACAAGTTTAGCCCATTCTGCTTTTTGAGCTTCATAGCGCTGATGCTCTGTTTCATAATGTGCGATTACCTCAGATGTCGGGTTAATATGCACTTCACCCTTCAATCCATCAATTATAATTAAATCTCCATTCTGAATTTCTGCAGTAGCATCTTTTGTACCAACTACGGCAGGGATTTCCAATGAACGTGCCATAATTGCTGAGTGAGAGGTTCTTCCACCTATATCTGTAGTGAAACCTCTTACAAATTGACGATTCAGCTGCGCAGTATCAGATGGTGTTAAATCCTCCGCAACAATAACTACCTCTTCTGAAATCGTGCTCGGATTTACGATTTCAACTCCAAGTAAATGAGAGAGAATCCGTTTTGTTACATCACGAATATCAGCAGCTCGTTCTTTCATATAGTCATTATCCATCTGCTCAAACATTGCAATAAACATATCAGCTGTTTCCTTCAATGCCTGTTCTGCGTTAACTTGTTCTATTTTAATTTTATCTTCAATCGGATTGATTAGTTCCGGGTCACTTATAATAAGCAAATGTGCCTCAAATATCGCTGCTTTATCTGCACCAAGCTTCACTTTTGCATTATCGCGAATGCTCGCAAGTTCTGTTTCAGTTGTAGCAAGCGCTGCTTTGAATCGCTCCACTTCCGCTGCAATATCCTCGATTGTCTTCTTTTCAAATGAAAAATCCGGTTCAACTAAACGATAAGCTTTAGCAATTGCTATTCCATTTGAGGCTGCTATTCCTTTTAAAAGACTCATTATTCTGCCAACCCTTCTTTATTTAATGTTTCCTCTAAAGCAGTTAATGCTTCCTGTTCATCATTGCCCTCTGAAGTAATTTTTATTTGGGCGCCTTTTCCAATTCCTAAAGCCATTACACCCATGATAGATTTTAAATTCACTGATTTTCCGTTGTATTCGATGTTAACTTCTGAACTAAACTTGCTTGCAGCTTGCACTAAAGCAGTTGCAGGTCGTGCGTGTATTCCTGTTTCATCAATAACTGTAAATGTTTTTTCTACCATTTTTATGAGCTCCTTTATTTTCAATATCCTATTTTTGTTTAAAATATGTGTCCGATATGCATACCTACATGATATTATTCTCTATAATAATTAAAATATAGAGTCACGTACAAATTCTAACTTCAAGAGAAGTCTACTATGTTGTCCGTATTCCGCCAAATAGAGGTTCCTTTTTCATTTACAATTGTTCCCCCTTTAAAGCAATACTTCTTTCTACACTAATGACCTTATTCCCTAACTAAAATAAAAAAACCCAAACCAATTCAAACACGCAAGAATAGCGTGTTCAAATCGAGTTCAGGTTATGCCCAAATTAGGTTACATTCCTTCAAAGGATATTCATTTCATTATTAAAAGTTATTCATTGTGTAAAAAAGTTTTGCTTGAAATTAAGCTTAATTCGTAACAAATGAATGATTACACATAAAGAATACACCATTTTTTCGGCAGTGTCAAAATCCTCCACTCATTCGACATAAACTGCAAAATGAAATGTGACATATGCTGTCAATGCCGTTTGAAAGCAGGCTGATACTTTGGAAAAAGCTCCTAATCCATTATTTTTTTGGCAAATCATCTATACTGTCAATATCCATATATGCCGGTACGACAAACCCCTGTTGTGCCCCTTCCAGACTTGGACCTAAATCAACAATATCATCTTTATATTGCTCCGCATAAGAAGATGCACCCACAGGGAGCCATGCAATGAGCATGCCATCAATTTCGCCGACTGACAGACTCTCAAATGCAATTCCCATATCAAGTGGAGTTAATTCCACCGTGTATCCTAATTCTTCAAGCATTAAAGCAACAACATTTGTTGATGAAAGTTCTGTATCCCAGTTCACATACCCCAGCTCGATGGTTTCATTTTCAACTGGGTCAATGCCTTCTGTCCATACTTCAACTTTATCACGGTTATCTGCAATCCATTCTTCAGCTGCATCCCGTGGTTCAACATCATCACTTTGCCCAAATTTCGACATTACTTCATTCATATCATCGATTTCCCAATAAAAGTTATCGAGAAGCTGGTAAGCGGATGGCTGTTCTTCTTCAAGTCCATGCCTGACCATTGTATGTATATTTTCTGATTCACCCAATGTTCCCTGCGGATCCTCTAGAAACTTTAGATCATATTCACTAAACATCCAGTGCGGCTGCCAAAGCGTAACGACAATTGGTTCTTCATCCTGAAGCGCACCTTGCAATTCAGTCAGCATCGCTGGCTCTGAGCTTGGCAATAGTTCCAGATCCAAGTCATAAGCTTCAACCGTCTCTTCTGCAATATTCATTGTTCCAGAACCTGGTTCAATCCCTACAATTTCTTTAATGTCAGCTGCTGCATTTTTCTCTTCTTCCTCTTTGCTGTCCCCAGACTCCCCCTGACAAGCAGCCAAGACCATAAGAATAGCTATACTAATAAAAATGATGCCTTTCTTCCCTATCGAACTCATAAGCACAGAAAACCCCTTTTTTGATAATTTTTTTCTTATTAAATTAAAACCGCTATGAAGTATATTAAATTAGATGAAATGTTATAGCAAAGTGCTAATAACGTGATTATCTAGCATTTACCGGGATTTAGAGAGTTCAGTGAGAGTATCGTCGATGTTTGTTTAAATTCCTCTTGTTTTCAATCTGTCAGCATCATGGACTTCAATATATACCGATTGAAAATATGCTTCTATTTGCTTCATCTGACAGACGAATCCTCGAAAAGAAAAAAGCAGAAGTTGACCATCAAAAGTGAAAAAATAGCTGTTTTTCTTTCAGAATATGAAGGAAGAAAAACAGCTTTGATATGAATCGCGGGATTTACATCATTATTTATCCGAGCGCTTGTTTGAGGTCTTCTATCAAATCCTGTACATCTTCTAATCCAACGGAAAGGCGAATCAAACCATCTTCAATTCCCAGTTCGATTCTTCGTTCTCTTGGGATAGAAGCATGTGTCATTTTTGCTGGAAGTGAAATGAGGCTTTCTACAGCTCCAAGGCTCTCTGCCAGTGTGAAGTATCTTACTTTATTCAGCACTTCCATCGCTTTTTCTTCATTTTCTACTGTAAAGGACACCATGCCGCCAGAACCACCCGATTGCTTGGCGTGAATGTCATGATGTGGATGATCTGATAAACCTGGATAGTAAACCTTTCCTACTTGCGGATGTTTTACAAGAAATGCAACAATTTCACTTGTATTGCTCTCAATCTCTTCCATTCTGATTCCTAATGTACGGATCCCTCGTATTAACAGCCAGCTATCATGAGGAGCCAGCACACCGCCGGTTGCATTTTGAATAAAATGGACATCCTTGCCGAGCTGTTCATCATCTACTACTACTAAACCTGCCACAAGATCACTATGTCCTCCCAAATATTTTGTTGCACTATGGATGACAATATTTGCTCCCAATGCAATTGGTGATTGCCAGTATGGCGTATTAAAAGTGTTGTCCACAATTAGTTTTAAGTTATGTGCATCGGAAATAGACGCCAATGCTGCAATATCCGTTATTTTAAGCAATGGGTTTGTCGGCGTTTCTATAAAAATTGCTTTTGTTTCTGGACGAATGTTTTCTTTCACTTTATCCAAATTACTTGAATCTACAAAAGTCACATCAATGCTTCGGCTGTTTAGAATCTTAGTCATATAGCGATACGTTCCACCATATACATCATCGGTAATTAAAATATGGTCCCCGCTTTGAAATAAATCCATCACTGCAGCAATCGCTGCCATTCCAGAGGCAAATGCAAAACCGCGCTTTCCCTTTTCCAGATCTGCAATAAGCGTTTCTAAAGCTTCCCGTGTAGGATTTCCTGTCCGTGCATATTCATAGGTAAAATTGCCAACCCCATTTTGTTTAAATGTGCTCGCCTGGTAAATCGGCGGCGACATGGCACCAACATTTTTATCAATACCTGAACCGCCGTGAATTAATTGTGTTTTCTTCCTCATCTCAATCTGCCCCTCCATAAATTCCTGTACTCAGATAACGTTCACTGCTATCAGGAAAAATAGTTACTATATTTGTTCCTGGCTCTGCAAGTTCTGCTTCTTTTAAAGCAGCCTCCAATGCAACACCAGAAGAACTGCCAACAAGTAATCCTTCATATTTTGCTATTTCTGCTAATCTGGCAAATGCCCGTTCATCTGTAATCGTATAAATCGCATCAAACAGACTCTGGTCCATGAAGTCTGGCAGAAATTCCATTCCTATCCCCTCCGTCTTATGTGGACCAGGATCACCGCCATTTAAAATAGATCCCTGCGGTTCCGCGATGATTGTCTTTACCTGCGGGTTCTTTTCTTTTAAATAACGGGCTGTTCCGGTAAATGTCCCGCCAGACCCGGCACCAGCAATAAAGACATCGACTTTGCCATCCAGGTCAGCCATGATTTCAGGCCCAAGTGTGTCATAGTAGGTATTGGGGTTATCTTCATTATGAAATTGATTTGGGATATAAGCTTTCGGACTTTCGCTGGCAAGTTGTTTTGCTTTTTGAATTGCATAGCTCATCCCACGTTCTGTCGGAGTATTGATTACTTCAGCACCTAACGCACGCATGAGTGCTTGTTTCTCTTGACTGAATTTTTCAGGAGTAACAAATACAGCATCTAATTCATAATGAATCGCAGCAAGTGCTAATCCAATCCCCGTATTCCCCGCTGTCGGCTCAATCACTGTATCCCCTTTTTGCAGTTTCCCTTTTTCGATTGCCTTTTGAATGAGATAAAACCCTAACCGGTCCTTGATGCTCCCGCCAATGCTTTGAAATTCGAGCTTTGCAAACAGCCTTACATCCTCCGGTAAATCATATGCAGTAATTTCATACATTGGTGTGTTACCAACCAATTGACTGAGATTCTGTATGATATTCATTTTTCCTGCCACCTGCCTATTCATACTTCCCGCTCTTTCTATTAACAGCCTTTATTTCCCTTTATTCTGTGCGTCCATAATCCATACGAAATCATTGATTTGTTCAAAATTCACTGTAAAGCCGTGTGAATGGAGTATTTCCTTCATTTTAGGAATAGTCGTATAAAACTCTGTCTGCAAATCCTCTGCTAATCGATGATAACCATTATTTTTGGCTTTAAGATATGCTTCTTCTTGTTTTCTCTTATTCTCAAAAATCGTATCCCCAAATATTATTTTTCCCTGTGATGCAAGGATATCTTTGTAGGACTTTATTGCTTGCTCCTTTTCACGGTCAGTTAAATGATGAAATGCATAGCTGCTGACAATTGTATCTGCTTTTTTAGCTTGACTTGGAAAAGATAGAAAACTGCCTTTCATAATTTTCGTGTTTGGAAGTTTTTGTCCGGCAATTCTTCGCATATTTTCAGAAGGCTCAATCCCAACGACTTCTAATCCATTCGCAATAAGCTTTTTCGTTAAATTCCCTGTCCCTACGCCAAATTCAAGAACAAAACCATGCGCACGATCACTTATTTCTTGAAGAATTGTCTCATAACTTTTAAAGACCTCCCGATATTCCAAATCCTCGCCTTGGACCGTGTTATCATAGCTTGCTGCCCAAGCATCAAATAACTCATTAAACTGTTCCCCCATCTTAAACACCCTATTCCTATGAATTTACTTGGTATTAATATATTAACAAAGTATAGCAATTGTTACAATTTATTTTATTATTAAAAACTCAATTGCCTTTTGTGCCAAGGATTTATGTTTAAATACATTCTATTGTCATCAAAAAAGCTTCTGCTTTCTTTAGGAATCGCATCAGCGGCTGTACAGTACAATGACAGTTCGAATATCAGTTTAACCATGCTTGAATTATGTATCCAATCATGATTAACTAGTGTATATAGTGATTATGTATTATATATATAGTGAAAAGGAGGTTCCTGCATGCAAATCATGATATCAAATAGTTCAAAGGAACCCATCTATGAACAGATTTCGAAACAAATCCAATCTAAAATATTGTCAGGGGAACTGACGGAAGGTACTGCTTTACCTTCTATAAGGCAATTGGCCAAAGATTTAAGAATCAGTGTAATTACAACGAAACGGGCATATGAAGAATTAGAGAAGGCAGGGTTCATCTACTTGATTGTAGGCAAAGGTTCATATGTTGCCGAGCAAAATTTAGATGTAATTCGAGAGAAAAAACTCAGAGTAATTGAAGAACAATTAAGTGCAGTTATCTCCAACAGTAAGGAAATTGGATTACCATATGATGATTTACAAGATTTATTAAAGCTGCTGTACGAGGAGTGATTATTTGGAAAATGTGATTGAAATTCGTGGTATTTCTAAAGAGTTTAAGGAATTCTCCTTTGACAGGATAGATTTACAGATAAAGCAAGGCTACACGACTGGACTTATTGGAGCAAACGGATCTGGTAAGACAACATTGATTAAGCTAATGATGAATCTTCTGCAGCCAGATAAAGGGGATATAAGCATATTCGGACTGGACTATGCCACCCATGAAAAAGCAATAAAGGACCGGATCGGTTTTGTATACGACAGTAACATATTTTATGAATCCCTGAATTTAAAAGACATCAGTAAAATTATAGCCCCTTCTTATAAACATTGGGATAGTAAGCAGTTTAAAGCTTATGTTGACCAATTTGAACTGCCATTAAAAAAACCAATCAAACATTTTTCTAAAGGAATGCAAATGAAAGCTTCCATCGCCATGGCTTTATCTCATCATGCTGAATTCATTATAATGGATGAGCCAACAGCAGGATTAGACCCGACATTCCGAAGAGATTTATTAGATATCTTTCAAGATGTAATGGTCAATGAGAATAGAAGTATTCTCTTTTCAACACATACTACAAGTGATTTAGAACGTTTTGCCGATTATATTATATTAATTGATCAGGGTGAAATTTTATTACATAAACGCATGGATGAGTTGCAGGAAAAGTATGCCCTTGTGAAAGGAAACAGCGACTTGCTTGATCGGGATACCGAAGCACATTTCATTAACATCGAACGAACACAAGGCGGATTTCAAGCTTTAACCATAGATAAAAAACAAGTACATCAAACTTTTGGCGATTATATTGTAACGGAAAGAGCTTCTCTAGACGATATTATGTTCCATATGAAAGCTGCCCATAGACAGCAAAGAAACGAAACGAGATCTTAATGAGAAATTAAGGTCTTTTTTTATTTTAAAATAAAAAATAAAACTCCCCATTGTATACATCGTTTATATAGTATATACTGTTTATAGATTATATATACACTTTTAAAAAGTATAATAGGGGAGTGAGAACAATAGAAAATGTAGTAGAATTTAAGAATATAAGTAAACATTTTAAAGATTTTTCCTTAAAAAATATGAATTTGCAAATTAAACAAGGTCTGGTTACAGGTTTTGTCGGGGCAAATGGTGCGGGAAAATCCACTACAATGAAGTTAATGATGAATCTTTTACAAGCGGATGAGGGAGAAATAAAGGTATTTGGAAAGTATTATGCGAATAATGAGAAAGAAATTAAGGAGCGAATCGGCTTTGTTTATGATAGTAACGTCTTTTATGAGAACTTAAATCTGAAAGATATTCGTAAAATCATTGCACCTGCCTATAAGAATTGGAGTGACAAACAATTCTATAATTATATTAAGATGTTTGAACTGCCATTAAATAAGGCGGTTAAAACTTTTTCTAAAGGGATGCAGATGAAAACATCTTTAGCATTGGCTCTATCTCATGATGCAGAATTCATTATGATGGACGAACCGACAGCTGGTTTAGATCCTGTATTCCGGAGAGAGCTGCTGGATATCTTAAAGGAGCTGATGTCTGACGCGACACGAACACTTTTCTTCTCCACCCATATTACCAGTGATTTAGAGCGGATTGCAGACAATATTACTTTCATTCAGGGTGGTAAAATTCTTTTTAATGAATCAATAAAAGAAGTGCAAGAGCGTTATGCGTTAGTTAAAGGAAATTCCAATATACTCAATCAGACAATAGAAAACAGTCTTATAAATCTGGAACATGCTTCAAATGAGTTCCAGGCATTAACAGATAATGCAGAAGAAGTAAGAAGAACCTTAGGAGATCAAGTGGTTATCGAGAAAGCAACATTGGAAGATATTATGTTTTATGCGAAAGGAGCTCGTAAGCAGAATGTTTAACTTGATAAGAAAAGATTTAGTTATCCAAAAGTCACAAATATTACTCTTTATTCCGTTCGTTATGTTCTTCGCCATTTTTGGTGATCATATGAGTCCTTTTTTTATTTTCCTGATTGCCAGTTTGTATATACCTTTGAATGGATATATATATGATGAACAAGTGGAATCCAATATCCTTCTGAATTCCTTGCCATATACGAGAAAAGAGATTGTGGCCGCAAAATATATCGGTTCCGTTGTTTATATGATTCTATCAATCGTTGTAGCTGGTATTATTCTGTATCTATTTAATTTTGACTTTCTATTTCGGGATATAGCGGTTGCTGCAGGATTATTTTTCTTCTTTGCTGCTTTGACCTTCCCGTTATTTTACATATTAAAACCAGGTAATATAGGTGCATTTATAATGATTGGGTTAATCGTGTCTGCAGCCTTGCTGCCACCGGTTATCCGATTCCTGGGAGAACATCTCACAGCTATTACCGAATTCATTACAAGCTTGTCGACAACTGTCCTTTATCTAAGCGGTGCTGTTATCTCAATAAGCCTTTTTCTCGTTTCCTGGTTAGTCAGTCAACTAATTTATCAGCGTAAAGTATTTTAATCGGGACAGTCGGACAGGTTCTTCTGATTCTTCATCTCAGGCGAGGGAGTTGTGCCTTCGTCTGGGGAGAGGAGTGCGTTTTAATAATTTAACCGAACGAATAAAGCGGTGAAACGAACAATTACCCAAAATGATTATAAAACCACCATACAATAAGAAACATGCTCACCAAGAATCTATCCTGCTTATCTAAACCTGTTTCTTGTTCATATATCATTATTTACCCATATCCCCCCCTATATCAGGGGAATATTAAAGTTTAGCAAATCCTTTTTGGCTGTTGCCGTATGATCATCATTTTTCATTGAAACTTTTGTATAGAATCTCCTTTGGATTTAGAACAATTAATATTATTGCGACAACAAAATAAAATAGCATAACATATACTAAAATATCCATTAAATCTCCCTTAACTATTATAAGAGAAAAATTAAATAATTGATGAATAACAATCGGTATCACTAGGTTCTTATTCAGATTGTAGAAAAACGTTACAATAATCGAAAAAGCTAATATTCCTATCATAAAGAGCACAATATACTTGATTAAATTCATACCTGTATAACCCGAGGCTAACCATAGCGGAGTATGCCAAAACCCCCATAAAACACCTACTAATACGGCTGATTTCAAAGGAGAGCATTTCTTTTGAAGCTCATTTAGTGCATATCCTCTCCAACCCAACTCCTCGCCCAGAGGTCCTCTTACTAAATTATCTAAAAATGCAAACAACAATGTTCCAAGACTTGTAAATGATAATGCCAGTTCGTGAGTATCGGTTGTAATCGATAGCAATAATATAGTCACCGAGATGATTATAACCTGAATAATCACTACGGTGCAGAGAACAGAAAACCTAAGTCTTGGAGCAAACTGCTCCTTTATAAAATCCATTAACCTTAATCCTGGATATATTCTTCTAAATAAGATAATAAATGCAAATGTTGAAGACCACGCAGCAATGATTTGTAAAATATTTGTTACGCTCTCTGGTGCTCCTAACAATATACTTATACCGATAACCATAAAAATCACAAAAAATATTGCATATGTTAAGACAATAAAACTTATCAATGGACTTTTTATTACTTGCTTCATTTTAATAATCCCCCCTTTTCACCAATGGTTAAATTATATTACTACAAGCTACATAACCATTCAGTCTAGGGGATGAAACTCAAACATACTAAGGGCTGAAAATCTAAATATCCTATTCCTTTAATACAATAACTTTTACGTAAAATAGCGTTAATCCTTCTTTGATTAACGAGTATTACTTTAAATACATATTTTCACAAGAATATGCTATTTTCTATTTCCCGAGGACCAGCGAAGTGCTTTTTGTTCCATCTCATCTACGAACTTCCTTTTTGCAGGACTGTATCCACTTGTAGTTTCGTAACGTTTAGTCAACTCCTCTTTGAAGCGACTGTACTTAGCTACTTCTTTGGGATGAGACCTCAGATAATCTCGAAAAGTTAAATGCCGTTCAATTTCAGGGTTATCAGATTGATAAAAATGAATATGATGAGTTCTGTTATCCCCACCCTTTCGAAATAATCTTCTACCTGAAATACCCCATTCACCAGCAACATCATACCCAAGAGTCCCCATTTGGTTATTGAATAAATCAATCTTATCTATGTTTTTAACGATACAGATCATGTCGATTACAGGTTTTGCCTTCATCCCCTTAACTGATGTACTCCCAAAATGCTCACATTTGATTATCAAGTCTCCAAATATAGTTTTGAGAAAATCCGCCTCTGCCCTAAACATTCGAGGCCAATCCTCAGTATAGTCTGTTAGTCGAACTTTCATGATATTGTAATCACCCTTTATTATTTATTTTTCAACAAAACTGCTCCATTACTTCAGCAACTGTCATCTCAATACTAACCTAATATTCAAAAAGTGGAATCGGATATTATGAACGAAAAAGACGATCAATTATGATCGTCCTCTTTGGCTCTTGCACACAATAGTTTAAGTAATAGGTTTTAATGCTTCCCATTCTTCTCTTAAAATCCCCATACGGATTGAGTCATAATAGTTATTTTCGTAAAAGCGTACTTTTCTAATACGAGCCTCTATTTGCATACCTAACTTTCCCCCAACTCGAATCATCCTTTCATTTCCAGACCAAGTGGTTAATCCCACTCTTACAAGTGGTAAGGAATTAAAGATATGGTTTAACCAAAGTTTCAGAGAACGAGTTCCAATTCCCTTATTCCAATTATGACCTTCGTGAATAACAATTCCTAATTCTAACCAATTGGATTGTTCATCTTCAAAATAATAAGAGACAATGCCACACACTATTTCATTGACTGTAATAACCCAAAAATCCTCCTGACCAACAAAAGTTGATGAATTTTCCATAAACTTTTCAAATGGTTTAGATTTATGCGGGAAATAAGGTGCATCCCATTTTTTCCATTCTGGTGTATCTTCTTTATAAATTAATTCCCATAGTTTTGGTAAGTCTTTCTCCTCAACCGGACGAATTGCTAATTCTTTATCTTTATACATACAAATCCTCTTTTCATATTTTTTTATTCACTAAATTGAAAAGAAGATTAAACCAATCTACTTTTCAATCACCTTGGTTACTTTTGCGTTTTTCATATTTTTCACACCCTTCTATGTATTGGATTTATTATATCATTAACCCAGTTTGTATTTATGTATATTTACTAACCTGCCCAATCGTATTTTAAGGTTAACCAGGAATTACTGTTGACCTTATTTAGCTTAAGTACAGTTTTTTCACAAACACTGTATGTCAATTTCAATTTAAATATTCCCGTATATACTTACATAACTGGTCCCATTCTTCAGGCTCGTCTTTATAAGTAGGTTCGTATTGAACTTTTTCTATTAGAAACTCAGGAGCCTTGGTCTGTTTCCTTTTCCAATTATTATTTTCATCAAACAAGTTAATAGTTTTTACTGGATCCAAACCATTTTCTTTCTCGAAAAATAGCCATTTAATACAATCAGTTAGTATTACTTTGTCGTTTACCTCTAGATGCGTTTTTATTTGACCTTCAAACTTTTTTTATCTTTATTATAAACAGGATCTATACAAGGTGATTTTACTTCTACGACAGCAAGATAATCAATTTTATCATTGCTTATATTCGCATAGTTCCAATGACGTGCTACTAATAAGTCCGGGGGTGAAGTCTTCTCTTTCCTATAACTACGAGTATCATGTATTTTACTATTTTTGTTATCATATTGTGTCGAAATGTCAATAATAGATATGTCTTTTTCATTAATAAACAACCTATCTAAAAGTGGAGTAACAACACGATTTTGAATGGTAATCTCTCTCCAATCAATTTCTAGATAATTATCAACCAACTTTTTGTAGTAACTATATGAGAAGGTTCCATCCTGAACAATACTTTCTACCCAATTTTCACTCAAATTTTTACACTCCCTTTACGATTCACCCATTAATTTAAGATATAAAATTCATCTTATTGATTCACCGCTGTCTTCAATTCTTCGTTCCGTACTTTTAATAAGTAGTTATTTATTACATGATCTCTACCGCCATATTGTAAATACCATTCTTGAACTCTTTTCACGTGCGCTTCGTCACTTCTTACGTTACTTTCAATTTTAACGTAATCTTCATAACTGTCATATTCCCAAATAGCGAATCTTTCAGTAGTATCCTCACTATTTGGAATCATCCATCTTCCAATCAATCTTGCACCATGTTTTAGTTGGTTAGGTAGGTTGCTTTCATTAAAGTGATTATTGAAAACATCAACAAAGTCGTTCTTTACAATATAAAATTTTCTTCTATAAACAAGTTTATTACCCATCCTTTTTTTAACTGTTTATCTAATGTAGTCGACTAAATTACTAACTAAACTGTCCTATAGTAAAAAAAGACCGCCGTATTGACGATCTCCTTATTATGTTAAAGCACTAGTTTGTTTAAGTGTGTTATTTCAGCATATCATTTAGAGTTTTACTTGGAAAATAGTGCCCGCTGAAAATCTCTTAATTATATTTTCATATAATAATCAAACACTTCTAACGGCACTTAACACTTTTCCCATTCCATTAAAAATTCTTCCTCTGAAGTTTGTTCATCTAATGTTTCTTCTTTTATTGCAAAGCCATTTTTCAAATAGAAATCAACGGCTTTTTGATTTCCTTTGTACACTTTTAATTGTATATTTTCCCTTTGTCTTTTTATAAAATCCAACAATTCCTTTCCATATCCCCCACCTTGATGCTTAACATCAATAAATAATGCGGCCAAATAATTATCCATCATCGATACGAAGCCGACAACATCTTTTTCATTGCTTACTACATAGGTTTCAGACATTGGGATATACTTTTCTGCCATCTCCGCCTTCTTTGATTTCCAATAGTTCCCATCAATAAAGTCGTGTGCTATTAATGAACCTTCATACCATATTTCTATTAATTTATTGATTTCTGTATTCTTGTTTGATCTAATTTTCATCTTATCCCCCCGATAAATGTTAGTCGGCTAAAGCACAAGTTAGTAGAATATTTAAATTTACCCTTCATAGGCTTTATACCAATGATGTGGTTGTATTTCTTTTAAAGTTTTATAATTTAGTTTACCGTTTGGATTAGTTACAGCCGCTTTTACATTTTCTCCCCAGTAAAAAAGCCTTTCTTGACATATACCGCAGGGGGTCAAAACTGTAAATTCAGCATTTTCGTCTTCCCTTACAACACAAACTGTGTGCGTGACCTCAGTATTAAGTTTATGTGCTTCAAGAATCGCACCTGTTTCAATACATAATTCAGTTGAAGCATTGATAACGTCTGGTGATACACTTGTTAAGATTTGACCGTCTTCAGTATACATTGCTGCGGCACCACCCCAACCAGAAGGATATCTTTTTTCTATCAAATCTATTGCTGCTTGATAAAGTTTTTGTTCAATGTTCATTATCTTATCCCCTCAAATCTTTTCCCTAATAACACCTTGACGGAATCCAGCTGCTTTCACTAACCTGGCCCGTAGTACAATAAGAAAAACAGCTGCGATTCTTATTATATTTTCAACTCCTGCATCTGTTAACGAAATAAGATCATATCTCCTATATCATTTCTTTCCCCATTATTATTTGCAGATTATCGTCTGCAATAACTGGAACATCTTTTTTAATCATTTGCCAACCTTTTTTTCGATATAAATTAATTGCTGGCTTATTTTCAATACCTGTTGTTAGTACAGTAGTTTTGTGTTTGTTTTTCTTTAATAAAACATCGTGTAATTTACCTGCAACTCCAAGTCTTCTATTAGATGGGCTTACCACTAATTCAACGAATTCAAAACAGTCACTTAACCAAGTCTCAATTTCTATTTCAGATAATTGTTTAGCAATTTTTCGTCTATAAAATTGTTCTGGTAAACTTGTATATCCATATGAAAAACCCACAATACTCCCTCTGTCATCTATTGCTTTAAAACCTTTAAAACCTGTATAAGCAGAGTGTTTATGTATGTTTTTTATAGCATCCTCTTTATCCTCAAGAGAATAGTCCCTGCCTAAAAACGTAATGCAGTATAATTCTCCAATTTCTTTAATGTCAGAGTCATCACTGTAAAACGGAATAATTTCTATATACTTATCCATCCATATAACCTCCAAATTTAAAATCTGCATTAGCGCTTCCTCAACTCTCCTGCCTCTACACTTCCACAGATAGGTTCATGAAATCGTGAAAGATCCAATTTTATTTTACAGTTGCTTGCTTAAACTCCCAATCACCATTATAGGCATTGGAAAGTTGATTAAAAGTTGATTTCAAGAATTTAATAGTTAAATCTTGCTTAACAGATCTCGTCTGCATACCATAGATTTCCTTTTTGATTGTTTTACAGTGAGTAAATTTAAGCTCCATATTGACTATCTAATTGTTAGACTAAAGCACTCTATAATCGAAAAATAACCCTTTATCAAAAATTATTCAATTTCGAAACAAATCCCCAATCATTTTTTAAATAGGATTAGGGATTATACTGCGTTATGATTCTATCAATTTATAAACTATCTTTTATGCACGTATTTTTTTATAATAAGTGTCTGTACAATCAGAAATAATCCACCAACAGTCCAATACATAGGAAGTACTGCTGGTACATTCAGGGAGATAATCCCAATCATAATCGGAGATATTAAACTCATTAGGGCCATTTGTTTACGTTGTGTCTTTTCCAAGCCAATTAAACCCACTCTTGCTTGGATATAGTACATAATTACAGTTAAGGTAATTAATAAAATATCGGTTTCACCTAAATGAAACCAAAGAAATGATTGTTCCGCTATTTCTGGCGTTCGCATAATAGCATAATAAAATCCGATGAGAATAGGCGTCTGAATAATCAGTGGCAAACATCCCGCAGCCATTTTCACAGGATTAAAATCGTGTTTTTTATAAAGATCACTCAGTTCTATTTGCATACTTAACTGATCTTCTCTGCTCTTCTTCCCATTATATTTCTCTTGGATTAAATCCATCTCCGGCTTAATTATTGCCATTTTACCTTGCGATTCCTTACTATTCTTTGATTGTCGAATGAAAAAAGGCAGTAACACAAAGCGAATGCTTATTGTAATTAGAACAATAGCAACCCCATAACTACCCTGAAACCCAAAGGCGACTTTTTTAATTAAAAGAGAGAAAGGATATACAAAATAGTGAGCAAAAAAGCCTGTCGATGAGCTATCAATAGGTGTGATATTATCCCCGCATCCTCCAAGTACAAACAAAGATAATAGTACTAAAATTAAAAGACGATATTTTTTAAAGGTTGTGAGTAAGATGTTTCCTTCCATAATTGTCCTCCTCTTATTTTAAACTCATTTTTAAAATAAGAGGGGGAATTGTCTTCTTTATCATCTTTTTCGTTTATTCTCTTAAATGTTATGATAAGCCAAATTGCAAAGGATTCATTAATGATTATTGGTTTTCTCATATGGCTAAGATTGCTCTTAGTATTTTCCTGTTTATGACCATAAAAGTAATCACTTATGACGGAATGATTATTATGGATATTAATGAAATACATAATACCAAATGAGACCAAGATTATCCCAAAATATAAATAAAACAAAGTAGAATCAATAAAAGCATTATTCAGCAATTCCAAAAACATGCTTACTCACCTCCTTAAATTTAAGATATATATAAATAAATTATTCTTAGAAGTCACGTATATATTTCTTATAATGTTTAGCTGTCTCCGTCCTCTACTTTTCTTTCGATAAATTCCATTGGAGAATTTTTATCAAATTTAAAGGGAAGGTCTTCATAATGACTTACTTTATCCAGATCTTTCATTTCAAAATCAACCCCGCTAATTTCCACTGCATACTCGCTATAGTCATTATCACTTTCACTAAGTTCAAAACGTAGATTTAAACTTTCATTTTCATTTTCATAATGAAGAACAAGTACATTGTCATTTAACTCATATGTACCCTCTCCGTAAATGGGGTTACTGAATACATTTCCTTCTGAAAAATTCAATGTCACAATGGGAGAGAATCTGTCAGAATCCTCTATTTGCATTTCAGGCGAATGAGTCGCTATTTCAAAGGTCCTCCCAGATAATTCGTCATTAGCGTTACAAGCTGAGAGTAAAAGTCCAAATAGGAGAAGTAGAGAAATGAACCGTTTCCTCATCATGCATACCCCTTTTCATTCTTCAATTAAAGGCGGAAAGCTTCTTATCTGTATAACGATTATACCCACAAAAGGTTTCACTTTTTTCTGAAGTTATTGTATATTTTATCGTTTTCCTAATTAATAGCTTTTACTTTCTCTCTGCTTTAAGTACGTTTACTTTTGCAGGGTGTGATTCCAAAACTTCACCGAACCAAATTTTCACTTTTTGACCGTCTTTATACGGAGATAAAGAAAATGGAACGCTATCTAATCTATAAATTCCTTCATAGTTCCGAATGAATTCTTGATTTGATTGCTCCTTAGCAGTTTTAATATCAAAGTCTTCATCCGTAATCAAATATAATACTCCTTCTTTATTTAAAATGTGTCCTTCTACTGACATACCCTCTTCCGCTCCAATTTTATTAACCAAATCAGCCAGAATAATAATTGCACATAGTATCAAGAAAAGCAGCATTAATCTTTTCATAATTTCTCCCTTTATTTCACTCCCTATATTTTGAAATTCAATTCATTCCGTCATTTCCTTCTTGAACGACCTGTCCTGTTACAATAATATATTCAACAAAAAGAACGTTAACCCTTCTTGGATTAACGTACATGAATAGTTTTTAATTACATTTAATAACTTTTTTCCATTAGCAGCTTGTAACTATTGAACACTATTTTATAGCAACAGATTCAAGCTGAAGGTTTCTATTGTATGTGAATACAAAAATAAAAGTGAATTCCCAGCAGACACCCTGCTGAAAATCCACTTTCATTATCTATGATACATGAACTCCCTCAGCTTTAAGAAACAGGAGAACCCTCCCCGCTTTTCACTTTCTTTGCCGGGTGATGCGCTGGCAGGTAATCTCCTTTGGCATAGAGATTATCTCGAAGGGTTACGCCTGTATATTCCTTAGGAACACGCCCTCTTTCTTGAAGCACTGGAACAACATACTCAACAAAATCCTCAAATGTTCCGGGGGTAATTGCATAAGCAATATTAAAACCATCAACCCCGGCCACATCTACCCACTTTTCCATTTCATCTGCTATTTGTTCTGGCGTGCCGACAATTGCTCTGCCAATCCCGCCAATTCCAATTGCCTGTATGACATCCTCAACAGTTGAAGGACGATCATCATGAATTTTTGTGAAGTTTTCCAATGCAGACCGGATTGCATCATTTTCGATAAATTGGATTTCCTGATCTTTCGTGTAACCGGACAAATCGATGCCAGTCCAGCCACCAAATAATGCAAGTGCCCCTTCCGTACTGATATATTGCTGGTAATCCGCGAATTTCGCTTTTGCTTCTTCCTCCGTTTTACCGACAATTGGAATTAACATACTAATGATTTTTACTTCTTCTTTCTTTCTGCCAGCATTTTCAACTTCTGTTCTTAACTTCGTGACGGTCTTTTTTGCCAAAGTAATATTTGGTGCTCCAATGAATACAAGTTCCGCATTGTTTGCAGCAAATACACGTCCTTTTGGTGATGCCCCGGCTTGATAAAGCACTGGTGTACGTTGTGGTGAAGGTTCACTTAAATGTGCGCCAGGTACTTTGAAGTATTTTCCTTCATGGTTAATATTATGAACTTTATTTGGGTCTGAATAGATTCCATGTTTTTTATCCGCCCTTACAGCATCATCTTCCCAGCTTGCTTCCCAGAGTTTATAGCATACTTCCAAATATTCATCCGCAATCTCATAACGTTCATCATGCTTAATTTGACCCTCGAGGCCCATATTAATGGCAGCACTTTTCAAATAGGAGGTAACAATGTTCCAGCCAACACGCCCATTTGTTAAATGATCTAATGTACTCATTTTCCGAGCGAATGTATAAGGATGCTCATGGGTCACCGATGAAGTTACGCCAAACCCTAAATGTTTTGTAACTGCGGACATCAGTGGAACGATTAAAAATGGATCATTAACTGGTGATTGAATACCATGGCGCACTGCCGCATCTCTTGACCCCTCATACACATCATAGGTTCCTAGTACATCAGCGATAAAAATTGCATCAAATCTTCCTTTTTCCAATGTTTTTGCAAGGTTTACCCAATATTCACTGTCTTTATAACGATGCGACTGGTCATCAGGATGCTGCCAAAGTCCAGGTGCCTGATGACCAGGCGTGTTCATATCAAATGCATTTAAATAAATTCTTCTTTTCGTCATTGCTCTATCCCTCCAATTTAATAATGATTAACTAACTCAACTATTTACACCGCCAGCCTTACGGGAATTCCTCTCTTTATCCGAGAAACTAGTTTGTATGGGCGATGACAAGGCTTCTATTAGACTGAACGAAAGCAAAATCGCTTTTAACTGTCTTTGACAACTCTTCTGCAAGACAGTATCAAGGAAATTATTGTTTTTCCTTTCGAGAGTTGTTTATTAATATGTTTCTGACAAGGCTAATGCAGGATGTCGTACAAGTTGGGTGAAATAATCAAGTTGTTTTCTCGAGCGTTCTAGAATGTCTTTTCCGATAATCGGAATTGCATTATGTTTATCGATTTCCTCATCCAAAAGATAAAGGCCTTTTAGATTATGTGCTTTCAATGTTGCGAGCAGAGGTTTCAGTGAATATTCCAGTGCCAGCAGGTGAGATGGACTTCCTCCTGTCATTAATGGCAATACAGGTTTATGCTTTAGAATATCTTGTGGCAAAATATCAATGAATGCTTTTAGCACACCCGAGTAGGCTCCTTTGTAAACAGGTGAGCCGATGATAACCCCCTTGGCTTCCTCAATTGCTGCTGCAATCTGTTTTATTGCTGGACTATTATAATTTCCAGCAACTAAGTCTTGAGAAGATACATCCTTCACCGAAAAGTGGCTAACAGATAGTGCATTGCTCTCAAGCAAACTACCAAGATACTTTAGTACTTGCTCAGAACGTGATAGCTCAGTTGGACTTCCTGAAATAATAATAATGTCACTCACGAAATCATTCTCCCTTCCATTTTTAATTCATTGGTTACATGAGCTTGAAGCGATTGCTCTTATAATACAAAAATCCCCTTTTCTTCATATAGAGAGAAAAGAGGATTGTTTTAATTGCTTCGGCTCTTATCTCTCAAGAATGACTCTTGCTGGAATTAGCACCTTACTGATGAAATCAGAGGTTGCTGAAGCTTCATTGGGCCAGAACCCTCCACTTCTCTTGATAAGAATAAATATATAATTGTTTTTTACATTCTAATACATTAATCCTGAGTAGTCAAATATGTTTTATTATATTTAATTCATTGACACTTTTGAACTTTTGTATTAATATCATAACAACAATTAAATAATTTCTATTTTGCATCTTATCGAGAGAGGTGGAGGGAAATGGCCCTTTGATACCTCAGCAACAGGTTTCTGTTATGAAATACTGTGCTAATTCCATCAAGTTAACAACTTGAAAGATAAGGAGAGGGAATAGGTTTACACTCTTTCTGAAGCTTTCGGAAAGAGTGTTTTTATTTTCAAATTACTATTTTATAGAACAGGAGATGTCGTCCATATGAAGTACGGCTTTTGGTTACCAATTTTTGGCGGATGGCTGCGAAATGTAAAAGATGAAACAATGCCGCCAACCTTTGATTATGCAAAAAAGGTCATCCAGTCCGCAGAAAATTGGGGCTATGATACAACATTGATTGCAGAACTATATTTAAATGATATCAAAGGAACCGATGCAGACTCTTTAGAAGCTTGGTCAACCGCTGCAGCACTTGCAGCAGTAACAGAAAAGATTGAGATTATGACGGCGGTCCGCCCCGTATTCCATAATCCCGCTGTAACAGCGAAAATGACAGCAAATATCGATCATATCAGCAACGGCCGTTTTACATTAAATATCGTATCCGGCTGGTGGGCTGAAGAAGCGAAGCAATATGACGGTAACTTTACAGAACATGATGAGCGTTACGCGCGAACAGAGGAATTTATCGAGATTTTAAAAGGTCTATGGACGGAGGAGACCTTCTCCTATAACGGGAAATTCTACCAGATTGAAAATGCAAAGCTCTCACCAAAACCTGTTCAGCGTCCAAATCCAATTCTTTATGCAGGCGGTGAAAGTGAGAAAGGGAAACAAGTTATCTCTTCACTCTGTGATGCATATGTCATCCATGGTCATACAGTCGAAGAAGCAGCAGTAAAAATTGCGGATATGAAAGCACGCAGAAAGGCTGCGGGCCGAGAGCCGCTAAAAACGATTGGTATGGCAGCTTATGTTATTTGCCGTGATACAGAGGAAGAGGCTTTAGCCGAAGTCAAACGGATTACGACAATTAATGATAGGAGCGGCTATGCTGGTTTCAAAGACTTCACGTCGATGTCAGAGCTTGAACAGCAAATAAAACTGCAGGATTATTCGGTTTCAAATAGAGGGCTGCGTCCAAATCTTGTTGGCACGCCAGAACAAATTGCCAAGCAAATTTTAGAATTTGAAAAGGCTGGTGTTGGTCTGCTGTTATTACAAAGTTCTCCACAGCTGGAGGAATTAGAACGTTTTTCAAAACAAGTCATGCCAATTGTTGAAGGTTTACGGAAAACGATTATAAGCAATCAATCAATAAAGGAGCGTAAAAAAGCATGAGTAAAATATATATCATCCACGAGAATAGTGAATGGACAGATCACCTCATCAAGAGATTGGAAGCATTGAATCTGCCTTATGAAGATTGGTTACTTGATAGTGGAACAATTGATTTAAACAGCCCCCCGCCAGAAGGAATTTTTTACAGCAGAATGAGTGCCTCCGCCCATACACGCGGAAATCGTTATTCTCTTGAATTGGCGAATGCCGTGCTGGCATGGCTGGAACATCACGGAAGAACAGTGATTAACGGCTCGCGTGCCTTACAGCTGGAGGTTAGCAAGGTCCAGCAATATTTAGAGCTGGAGAAATACGGGATAAAAACCCCAAGAACAATTGCAGCAGTAGGTAAAGAAAACATATTAAAAGCTGCGGAGAATTTTGCTGGCAGGAAGTTTATTACAAAGCATAATCGTGCCGGAATGGGATTGGGTGTTCAATTATTTAGTACTGCAGAAGCATTACGCAGCTATGTTGAAGGGGACAGTTTCCAGGCTCCTGTTGATGGAGTAACATTGCTTCAGGATTATATTGAATCACCCGAATCGTATATTACCCGCTGTGAATTCGTTGGCGGCAAGTTCGTTTATGCTGTTCGTGTCGACACATCAGAAGGATTTGAACTCTGCCCGGCAGACGCATGCACGATTGAAGATCAGTTTTGTCCTGTTGGCGAAGAAAGTCCACAGCCTGCAAAGTTCCAAATTCGAGAAGGATTCACTCATCCCGTATTAGAAAAGTATGAGCAAGTCCTTGCAGCAAATGATATTCAAATTGCTGGCATTGAATTTATTGAAGATAAGGATGGTACCATTTATACGTATGATATAAACACAAATACAAATTACAACAGTGATGCCGAAGCTGCAAGCGGGAAATACGGCATGTTGGAAGTGGCAAGATATCTGGAGAAGGAGCTTGAAAAGGGAAGCCCGCTTGTTAATGCCTGATATTATATCAACCTGACATGGAGATTATCCCGATTCGGCTCTTTACAAGTCAATGAAACTATGTTTTATTGTAGATAGAAGTTTAATAAAATTGCATATCCGAAGTTTTAGCACTAGGGGTGCTGCGCGATGCGGCTGAGAGGAGCAATCTGACCCTTAGAACCCGAACTGGATAATACCAGCGTGGGGAAGTGCAGTTACTGTATAAATCCGTTTATCAGACTATACATTTAAACTGCATTCCCCAGGAATGCAGTTTTTTTATTTACGAAGGAGGAGATTGTTCTGAATAAACATTGTGGAACAAGCAGAATCACAGGCTGTCAGTTTAGTTTACATCCAATGAGTGATCAGTTTGTGGAAATTATTTTATCGACATTAGAAAAAGCAGATACCTCTAAGGTATGGAAAGAAACAGATGATGTCAGCACCTGCATTCGCGGAAGAATGGTTCACGTCTTTGATGTTGCTAAAGCCCTTTTCCTGCATGCTGCAAAAACGGGGGAGCATATTGCAATGAACGGTACGTTTTCCATAGGTTGTCCTGGTGATTCAGAAGCAGATGTTTATATGGCTGAAACAGACCATCCAATGAATGAACAAAATGTAAAAGGACTTACGCAAGCGGCAGGTTGTAAATTCGCATTATATCCTTTGGGCAGAGAAGATTATATGGACAAAATATATGAACAAATCGACCTTTCAAAACATCGTAATGTAAAGGTTACCCCTGCCCATTATGCAACAAGATTAGATGGGGATGTGCACGATATTTTTCGGGCAATGCACGAATCATTTGATCTCGTACAACAAGAAGTATCTCATGTGACAATGACATTCAGTCTATCTGCAAATAGCCCGTCCAGTAAAAAGTAAATACAAAGTGCCTGAGGTCTGTATTCTTGATTAAAAGTGGAATGAAGAATGTACGTGTCGATTGAGGAGCCAGACCTTATGGCATTAAAAACTTGCTATTCCCGGGGATTTTGAGAGTAGTGAGTATATGAAAAATCAAATTAGATAAATATAACCTCAAATGATTTCGACCATCGAAAACTGATGATTGAAGGCCTTTGAGGTTGTTTTGAGTTTACCGGGGGCATGTCCTCCAAAAGTGGAAATAGATGAAACAATACATGTATTCTCTGAGTCTTTTTATATTTTATTGTTACTAATCTTCTTTGTTACGGATGATTGTTTTTAAATAATTTTCCTTTGTCTTACTGTAAATCTTTGTGTATATAAGAGTAAATATACATGTAGTTAGAATTAATGGTATCAGACCAATAAAGGCAAGTGGCTCGATAAAAATACCACCAATAATTAAATAGAGAATTGCCAGGTACATAATAGATATAATGACTATAAACATATAAGTTGCGTACATAAACGGATAGATATATATTTTTCCTTATGATAGTCCCCAAACACTTAACTCATAAAAATATTCCGTTCGTTCAATACAAATACCAAAATTAAAATCTTCTGCAACTAGAATAAAATCTCCATATCCAACTGAAAACTTTGTTAACTCAATAATTTCATTTAAGTGACTAAATACTTCATTAACATTAACCAACACTGCTTCTATTTCGTTTTCTCTAAAAAACAATAATCTTCCTTGTTTTGGTATTACTTCGATATTATCAATAGTATCATTTAACAATTGTATTGATTTTTGAATACGTTCTTTATAGCTATCTCCTTGCAATTGCATCTTATTTTCCTTTGTGTTAAGTAGCGAAAACGCATTCTTACAAAATAAATCATTATCTTCAATATCTAAAAAAGGTTCCTCCGTAAGATTCATGAAGTTTATTTCTTTTACCAAATTCTTTCTTCTACTTTGTCTTTTTAACAGCTCCATTTTTATTTTTCTTTCGTCACTCAAATTAACCACCTTTCTTATGGTCGACCCTTCTTTTTATAACCAACAAAATTTTCCGGGGAATGTCCAGGATACTGATTATATTTTCCTTTTTCCAATGGGTTTCCCTTCAAATCGTCAGCACCATGAAAGTGAGGACCTCTCCCGAATTTATCCTCTTGGTGCTCTATGATATATTTTTTCTTACCATCTACTTCAAATTCATATACTCTTCTATTTTCAGTTGTTCCATCATAAACATCAACAGGTTTCTTGTGCTGAGTAGAGTTAGGTATTCCCGCCCTACTCTTTACATCCCTAAATGCTCCATTTTTTGTTAGTACCTTATCAATTTCACCCGTACCCTTACCAACCGTCTTCCCACCACTCATCACATCATCTAGCGGCTTCAATAACCTCAACGGTTTGACAATTGGTATGAGCAGCGCTAATGCAAGTCCTCTTTCACCTGCTGTCGCATCTTGGCTGATCAGTGTGACAAAGTCTTCTGTAAAGAAATCAGCGACTGCAATGGCTGGACCTGCCAGGCCGTCGGGTGTTCCTGCTAAGGATGAATTTCCGCCGAGTACTTTACGTTTAACCCAAAAAGTCATTTCTTCACGGTCAGGTCCGGAATAACTTTCAGAAGAATAAGGACTTGAAGAACCACCATTTTCTATAATGTCGTTCAAATGTGCTATTGTGGCAATTCTCCCTAAGACGCTGTACATACTAAAGAATTCGTTAAAATAACCTATACGGCTTACAAGGAGTATCTATTTTCTATTAATAACTAGTGGTTCATTAGACAATAAGTTGGTAACCACACAAAAAGAAACCTTGAAAGGCGCTTTAGCCAATCAAGGTCTAGTTTTACAAATTACTTCCCTTTACTTTTTCGAACCATAAATCAAAGATATCATCTGGTAATAGTTCGTCATCAATAGAATAAACTAAATCATATCTATATTTTCCTTTTAAGCTATTTTCCTTTACATTATAATGCAATTTCATTTCTGTTGGCATATCTTTATTGAACTCTTCACATTTTTTATGAATAAGCTTTAAATTTTGATTACCTATTCTTAGTGCAGCCTTCTGTCTTTCTCTCGAAACATCGTAAACTCGACTTTGTTGACTATCAGATTCTTTTGAAACCTCGTTTAGTTGTTGTTTATGAACAACTTTTCCATTAACTTTAAAGAAAAAGTCAAAAACATACATCTTTGGTTCATACGAACAATAAATAAAAATTTCCTCAGCCTTATTATCAACATACTCTAAACAAATGGCCACCATGTCTGTTTGTAATTCTGAAAAATAGTCCTCAAATAACTTCATAAAATCCCCCCCTAGTTCTCTAAACTTGTGAATCTCATACGACCATCTATTTCATAATCTATATCAAAGCTGCTAGGTCTTAAACTATTTCCTTCGTAATTAATTTTAACATTAACTGAAACATCTTTTCCTTCTTCAATTGCTTTAGCCCATTGGTTTTCTAGCTTTTTATATTTACTCAAGTTAACACTACTTGATTGAGACACAAGATTATCCAAATCTGGAGAACCTCCAAATCTATCAGCTGCTAGGTGTCCTGCGTGGTCTCCAGGTTCTTTTCCAGGTGTATTGGACTTATGAGGCAATCTATTATTACGCTTTGTTAATTTTAAGTCATCCGCATTAAAATCAGTAAGTCTCCCTATACCGTCTGTCTTATATTGATAATTATATTCACCTGTTCGATATTTAACATTTGGTTTTAACTTACCACCTCTAACCAAATGACTACCATCCTCAATAATATCATCAGATACCTGTCTAGTACCATTCCCCGCACCCTTTCCAACCGTCTTCCCACCACTCATCACATCATCTAGCGGCTTCAATAACCTCAATGGTTTGACAATTGATATGAGCAACGCTAATGCAAGTCCTCTTTCACCCGCTGTCGCATCTTCGCTGATCAGTGTGCCAAAGTCTTCTGTGAAGAAATCAGCGACTGCAATGGCTGGGCCTGCCAGGCCGTCGGGTGTTCCTGCTAAGGATGAATTTCCGCCGAGTACTTTACGTTTATCCCAAAAAGTCATTTCTTCGCGGTCAGGTCCGGAATAACTTTTAGGAGAATAGGCTCTTGATGAACCATTTTCTATAACGTCCTTTAAAAATGCTTCGATTGCAGCATTTCCCTCTTCATATATTGCATTTTCCATTGCTAGATCCTGATATGTTTCTGTTTCTTTTAGTTTATCAAAATTCACCGGTTTGTTGCTAGGTTCCATGCATTTGTTAAAACAATATGGACAGCGTTTATCTATATTCAAAGTATTAGACATCGGCATTCAAGGGTTAATTGAGGTGGAGTAGTCCTTTTGCAATAGTAATCTTTCTATGTACGTAAAAGTTACAACAGGGGTTACTTATATTCTCTGAATAAAAAATGAACTATTCGTCAACGGATAATCCTACACAAAAAGGAAACCTTGAAGGCACTTCGCCAATCAAGGTTATTAAGTCTTAAATCTTCATCACTTTCTTCTTGTTCAGATATAACATAGACACTCTTTATTCTGATTAGGATGTCGATAACTATATAAACTTAGTTATCACAATACTTCTATAAATGTTATCCTTTAATAAAGCACATAAATTCGTGTGATATTTCAGGCTTAGAAACAAATAACTTTTTTCTATAATAATCATTATAGTCTAATTCGTTTTTAACATTTGAAGTAGACCAGTCAATTTCGTTCAAAACCACATCCTGTAGACCGGTACAATTATCTAGGTCCTGGTCATTGTCTATTGCTCGTAATATATTCATTTTCACAACATAGTTAATTATTTGTTTTATAACATTTACATCATAGCCTAATTGATTAGTGAAAAAAACAACAATCGTAATAATTTGGGCATCTTCCTCAGCAATAAATGTTAAGAATTGAATTGAATTGAATTGAATTGAACCAAATCCTTTTCCTTCATAAAATAAACTTCTTTATTTTATTAGGGGTATGCGTATTATCTCACTACCTATAGTAGTTTTAAAATATGGTCTCCCATGTACTCCATCATTCGTATTTTTATAACCATAATTAATTTGATATGAATTACCTTTACCATCATAATATCTGGAACCTTCGACTTTCTTTAATGACTTTTAGTAAAACCTTTTAGAGTTTCATCCAGATACTTTTATACATCAGTTAGTTTAGCATTTTTCATGTCGTGCAAAGCACATATTTCTCACAAAAAACCAAAAGCGCCTGTTGCCTATTGGACAATCAAGTGCTTTATATATAGCTATATAAATTAATTCTTTACTATTCCTATCATTAAACCAACGAGCCTGTTTAATCTCGTAAGTTTAAAATGTCATCTCACCTAAATATTATAGCTGAATTTTCTCGGCTCTAAATAACATCGCCACAATTTAATCTTCACCATACATTAAATCATCTAACATTTCATTTTGTTTTTGTATTTCCTTATATCTATCAAATCTATTCATCAAGTATTCAACAGATATTTCTTTACTTCTAACTAATTCACCATCAAACAGTCTTATCTTCGCACCAACATTTACCAATTCAATTATTAATCTTTTAAGTTTTGCATCGTCCTCATCATCTTTAAACAGATTGCATTCCATTATCGGACTTCCATTTCCAATTCTTTTTTTCATCTCAGAAAATCCTAAATCTGTATTTTTTCTTATTACAGGTAAATATTTCATTTGACTTTCATCTTGCTCTACCACTAAAAGTATTACCGACATATTTATAACCTCCTTAAAAATCATTATCAACCGAATCATTTAGTGGTTTACCAGGTAGGCCTTTCCTATAGCTACCATGCCATCGATACAAATGTTCTCTAAATGTTACAGGATATATAATTTTACCTTCATTGGCGATTTGTGGATATTTAGATGCGCTATAGGTATGATGACCAATCATAGTTTTACCTTCAAATTTTGGTGCCTTACCATTTATTATGTCTTTTGCTTGTTTCTCCGTCCATACCCTCGTAGCCTTTCCATTTAACAAACGTTCTCTTTCTTGTTCCCAGAAGTTATCTACACCGTTATCTCTTCTGCGTTTAAATCTCTTGTTCCACATCAATTGTTTCCATTCTTTTTTGGTGATAGTTCTATTTTTCACATTTTCATTCAATTGTTTCATTTTTTTACTACCCATGATTTTATACGGAGTTTCTCTTAGAGTTAAGTTCAAACCTTTAGCTCTTTCAGCAATAATATCTACTTCATCTTTAATGTTCTTAACTTGTATAGTTTCATCTGCTGTTTAGTGCAAAATAAAAGTTAAGAGTATTGCAACCGAAATGTTAGAAGGTTGCAGAAAAAGAAAAGGCTTGCCAGCCCCTTCAAAATACCCTACCGTTATTGGTGTTTAATCAATTAATGGTGGGAGAGTGAAAGGATGCTAGCAATGCCTGAAATCAATCATATCAAAAAATTAAGAAATGATAAATCGTTATCAATCAATGAAATTTCAAAACGTACTGGTTTTAGTTGGGTAACTGTTAAAAAGTATGCGGATGGAGATCAATTACCTGAAGAAAAGATAGCTGAAAAAAAGGGATGATGTACGAAGAACAATGGGGAGAAATTCTATCTAAAGGGCCTAGACCATATATGAATCAAACTAGAGAAATCCCATGGCAGTCCATACTGAAAAGTTGGAGGAAAAAGCCACGTTCTATCGTATATTCTAGATATTTTTCTTATCTACCTGGCAGAATAGTCCATTACTTAAATATCGAATCTATGAAGTTAAGAAAAGAACGTGTTGATTGGTTGTTGAGTCTAATCAATACTCACGATATGAAAGAAATAGATGAACGCTTTTATGAATTATTGCCGGATGATAATCGATTGGACTCAGAGTATAGTGATTCTACGAATCACCCTTATGATGTAGATTGGAATATATACGATTCTCTCCGTCCTACGAATACTTCTACCGCGAAGGAGAGTGTATGTGATGTCTGAATTGATAAGGGAAAGATGTAGAACACTTCGTCTCGCCTACATAGCAGACTTATACGGGAAGATACCTTTTGAGGATCCAGAACAATATTTAGCTGCGTTACTCCAAAAAGAAATAGAACTGAGAGAAACGGCAAAAGGGGAAGGTCTCATCAAAAAAGCTAAATTCATGAATGAAAAGGAGTTAGTAGATTATCAATGGGGCGAACACATTCACTTCCCACCAAACCTTGATAGAGAAAGTCTTGAATCACTTTCTTTTATCAAGGGGCAGGAAAACATTATTTTAACAGGTGCACCAGGAACGGGAAAATCACATCTGGCCACGGCATTAGGCCGCAAGGCTTGTAGAAACGGATATGAGGTCCGTTTCTACCGGGTCGCTGATTTAATAGAGTTATTGGAAAAGTCATGGACTGACGGACGCTATCAGCTATTGAGGAACCGATTTAACAAAGTAGATTTAATTATTCTCGATGAGATGGGATACGTCCCATTTAGCAAGGATGGAGCCGAATTACTATTTCAATTAATCTCAGACTGGTATGAACGAAAGAGTCTTATCATCACGTCAAATCTAGAGTTTAGTCAGTGGAATAAAATATTTGTGGATGCGCGTTTAACCGCTGCCTTGGTGGATCGAGTTATTCACCATGCCCATATCTTAAGTTTCACTGGTGATAGTTACCGCGTAAAATACGCTTTATCGAATCGTTAATTACAAAGGAAAAAACGGGCTGGCAAAGTTCTAAACTTTTCGTTGCATTCTTCTAAACTTTTTGCTTGCAAAACACACCGTTTCTAGTAAAAATACAACCCCAAATTTATAAGCCAAAGCAGTATAAGAAACAGTCTTACACGTTACCCATTGTTATCGCCACGAGCTTTGTCATTCTCGTTAGTTTGTGTGTAATGTCATAAACTACCCCTGGCATATAAAATGTCATCTCACTCATTTCTCTCTCTTTTTTCGTTCGTCCAAGTATTAAAAAGCTACCTCATGATGGTACAACCATCATGAGCTTTCGATTCTCAAGCAAATCACTTTATTTTTGTCCTACTCTTATAAACTCTAAAAAACCTTGAAAGGCATATAGCCAGTCAAGGTATGATAACAATAACATTATATTTAGAAGTATCAACTACTTCACCTACTAATTTATCTGAAAGAATATCATAATTGTTTTATATTTCTTTCTAATACAATAAGGCTATTTTAAAGTAACTCCACTCCAACTTGTTTATAAAATTTAACTTTTAGCCTCTCTTCTTCGCCCACACTCATTACCATAGCTTTGTCATCTTTTTTTATACTTGTTACATTATTAAAATCACCTGTAAATACTATAGAATCATTAAATGTAATACTTAGACTACTCGTTTGCTTATATACATCTAAAGTTAAAATCACCTTGAAATTTTGGTCATCTTTGTAAGTATAAATTAATTCTCCATCATCTATATTGCCTGTTATACTCACCGGCTCACTTTGAAAAAGTTCTAATAGATCATATTCATCATACTTTATAAACATTCGTATTCATCCTTTTATTAATTATTTCGGTATAACTGTGATAACATCGCCTGCTTCATTTATAATTACTTTGACATCCAGTGTTTCATGAACAAACGTTCCGCTTCTATTACCAGGTATCTTTTTCGTATTCATTATAGCGTCTTCAATAACTGAAGGTGGAATATTTCTTGGATCAACATATTTTTTGACGAAATCATTAAATTCTTTTGTTTGTGGTTTAAATCCTAATTCTTCAGCTTTTTTAATTGCTCTACTTGTTAAAGTAGCTTTTATTTCAGGAATATCAGGTGCCATTCTTTCCAAAGCATGCTGAGAATACTTTCTTCCATTTATTTCTCTTCCGCCTTTTGACATATTCCAACCAACTTCACCCGTACCCTTACCAACCGTCTTCCCACCACTCATCACATCATCTAGCGGCTTCAATAACCTCAACGGTTTGACAATTGGTATGAGCAACGCTAATGCAAGTCCTCTTTCACCTGCTGTCGCATCTTCGCTGATCAGTGTGCCAAAGTCTTCTGTGAAGAAATCAGCGACTGCAATGGCTGGACCTGCCAGGCCATCGGGTGTTCCCGCTAAGGATGAATTTCCGCCGAGTACTTTACGTTTATCCCAAAAAGTCATTTCTTCACGGTCAGGTCCTGAATAACTTTCAGGAGAATAGGCGCTTGATGAACCATTTTCTATAACGTCGTTCAAATGTGCTCTGATTGCAGCAATTTCCTCTTCAGACATTGCATTTTCCATTACTAGATCCTGATATGTTTCTGTTTCTTTTAGTTTATCAAAATTCACCGGTTTGTTGCTAGGTTCATGGTTCCGATATGTAATCGGGAATATTGATTTTGGATAAAGCAATACTGCGAGTGGTGCTGCATAGGAAAACATATTCTTTAGTTTATCCAATAGTGGCTTTAGTTCTGGTGGTGTCTCATAAACTATTTCAAGATTCTTCTGATGGACGGGATTACTTATATTCTGGAGTCTTCCTTCCAGGTTGAAGCTCTTCAACACATATTGAATGATACTGTCAGCACCAGTCATTTCAATATAAGCATCACTCTCAAAGAACATCCTTTTTGTAACGTTTTTCATGGAAAAACTTCCGTTCTGAACCATCTTGTCCATATCAGAAATATACCTTTTCATCGTTTCAATATCCTGTTTCAATGGCTGCAGTGCTTTTGCTTGCGCTTGGTCAAAATTATAGAGCTGTTCAATGACTTGCTGGGTTTTCTTTTCACCTTGCCGAACCCGATGGATTAGTTCTTCTGGATTGAGCTGCGGCAAAGCAACAATATCGCGGACACTTCGTATCGTATGGTTTGCATCATCTGTCAGATTCAATGTTGTATTCTTGACATTCCGCAAACCGTAGTCGATATCATTTTCTATAAAACTTCGTTCGATTCTTCCTTTTGGGCTTTGTTCAAGCGACTGGACAGCTCGCTCCATTCGCTTCAATACATTTTCAAAATCAATTAGAAATTCATACAAGTGAATCAAAAACTTCTGATGTGCTTCCTGATAGAACAAACGGATGGCATCACCGGTTTTCCCTTTTAGCACATCTTCAAGGGAAGTAACTTGGCGGACCGCCTTCTGAGTTGCTGTAATCTGATTTTGAAGCGCATCAATATGCTTGCGGCTCTTTGCGGTATCATCCATCAAACGTTTTACATCCAGCACTTTCATTCTATCCCCCCTGTCTCATCCCGTTTTAGCTACTTCATGCTAGATGCAATTGCCTTATCTGTTTCTTTCATTGTTTCGATTGTTTGCAGTGTAACTTCCGTACTTTTAAGCAGCAGCTGTTGGTAGGATGAGACAAGTTCGTCAAAATACTGCTTTACTTCATTCAACTCATTTACCATGTCGAGCTTGTTTTCTCCGTCTTTCATACTGGCCAAAGAGGATTCAAACTGAGCTGCAACAGATTTCAATTCAGACAATGCCGATTTTACTTCTGCATAGTCCAGCTTAATTTCTGTACTCATTGATTGCGAAGCTCCTCTCTCCTTCTTTCTTTTAAAGCCGAGATACTTGAATTGGTTGAAGCAATTTGGCGTTCTATATTCGTGATTGATTGTTCGATGGTGATGATTTCTTGTTCTAATCTGTCAAGAACATTGTTTAATTGAATCGCCCCAATTTCTTTATAACTTGATAATAATTCCCCTTGCCGAAACGATTGAAATACTTTAGCCAGTTCTCCCCTCCAAGGATTCGAAGGCAGCTCAGGTTTCTGAATCGTATTTGCACGCCGATGTAATTCTTCCTGATCACTTAATAATTTACTTCTAGCTGATTTTAGCCGTCTTAAATCCGCTTCTTTTTGTCCCAGCAGTGAGTGCATCGTCTGAACTGAGCTTTGAAGATGGTAAATCTGCTGGCCAATTGTTGAAATTACTCCCATTTTTTTCACCTCAAAGTGAACCCATTTTAAAAGTATAAGCAATAATATATTAATTTTACGTTAGTTATTGATATTATTTAAGTGAATTACTTCCTAAGTTGGCAGGGAAAACGGCGATTTTAACGGGCATTAAGTCCTGATACTTAAATTAATCCTGTCTTTTACTCTATTTTATAAAGCCTTGACTTGCCATGTTTGCGTCTTTACGATAGCTGTTCAACAGCCCACTATGTAAAATAACGTAAAAAAGACAGGAGTATTTCTTGATACTCCTGCCTTTTTTATGATGATTATTTTTGAACATCCTCTAATGTCAGTACTGGATAAATCCCTTCTTCATCATGTGTTTCTGTACCGACAAGCGGCGGATTAAATACACAAACCATACGCATATCTGTTTTCGTTCGTACTTCATGCTTATCATTTTCATTTAGCACATAGATTGTTCCTGGCTTAAGCTGCCATACTTCGCCGGTTTCTATCTTTTCGATTTCGCCTTCCCCTTCAATAACATAAACTGCTTCAATATGATTTTTATACCAGAAGTAATTTTTTGTACCGCCTTTAATTACTGTATCGTTCACGCTAAATCCGAGTTTATCATGCGCGGAAACAAATCTGCGGCTTCTCCAATTTCCATCTGCTACATCATCTTTTGTACCTATAAGATCTTCCAGTGATTTTACAATCATTCTACCTCTCCTTTTTTGTCTGTTCTATATTATTTATTTCAAATTAGGCGAGTACATGCTTGATGCTGTCCTCTAAAATCTGCAATCCTTTGTTTAAACCTGCCTCATCAATAATTAATGGAGGTAGGAATTTAACAACCTCATCTTTTGGTCCAGATGTTTCGACGATTAACCCGCGCTGAAATGCTTCCGCGCAAATTTTTCCAGCCAAATCGTCTACATGGACAGCGATTCCCTGCATAAGTCCTCTGCCACGGGCTTCACCGTTTAAAGCTGGGTATTTCTCAATCATTGTTTCGATTGATTCTTTAAGAAAGCTTGCACGTTCCCGAATGCTGACGGAAAACGCTTCTGTCTCCCAATAAGTCAATGCTTCCGTTGCTGCAAGGAATGCCAGGTTATTTCCACGGAATGTTCCGTTATGTTCACCTGGTCCCCACTGATCATACTCCGGCTTAATTAATGTAATTGCCATTGGTAAACCGATGCCGCCAATTGACTTTGACAGGCAGACTATATCTGGATTAATTCCTGCAGGCTCAAAACTGAAGAAGGTTCCTGTTCTTCCGCACCCTGCTTGTACGTCATCAATAATTAACAGGATATTGAAACGCTTGCAAATCTCTTCTACTTTCTGCAGCCATTCCATTCTCGCAGCATTTATGCCGCCTTCGCCCTGTACTGTTTCTAGAATAATTGCTGCCGGCAAATCAACACCCGAGCTGCTGCCTTCTAAATAGCTTTCTAAATAGACAATCGTGTCTTGGTCATCCACAAAATTATCAAATGGCATCGAGACAGAATAATTTAATGGAATTCCTGCACCCTTTCGCTTAGCAGAATTGCCAGTTACTGAAAGGGAACCAATCGTCATCCCGTGAAAGGCATTTGTAAAACTGATCACCGTTTCACGACCAGTTACTTTTCTGGCAATTTTCAATGCACTTTCTACTGTATTTGTACCTGTTGGTCCTGGAAACATAATTTTATAATCGAGGTTTCGGGGTTTTAGAATGGTTTCCTGAAACTTTTCAAGAAATGCTTTCCTTGGAGTAGTTCCCATATCGAGGCTATGAAGTATCCCATCATCCTGTATGTACTCGATAATTTTATTTTGCATTACATCATTGTTATGCCCATAATTCAATGCGCCTGCCCCTGCAAAAAAGTCAATATATTCTTTTCCATCACTATCCCATAAACGATAGCCTTTAGCCTTTTCAAAAACAGTTGGCCAGCCTCGGCTGTAACTTCTTACCGCTGATTCCAATTCTTCAAAAGTTTTCATCTTATCATTATTTATTACTGCTGTTGTCAAATTTCTCATCCCTTATCATTTTTTATTTGTTAAATGGTCCAATTCTGTAAAGCCATTCCGCTTCGTGTGTCTCATCCTCAGCTTCCGGAAAGTTCTCCGGTTCAAAGTATTTATCAATCCTATAATTGGCCTGAAACTTTCTTGCAATGCCTAAGAATAAATTATTCGAAGCTGTGTTTGACGGCGATACAGTCGTCTCAATATATTGAATATCTTCGCAGGATTTACGTTCTAAAAGCTGATTCAGCATTTTTGTTGCCAGCCCTTGCCCTCGCTGTGATTCATGAACAGCCACCTGCCAAATAAATAATGTGTCGGGATCCTCTGGATGAATAAATCCAGAAACAAATGCAACAGGCTTTTGATAATGCCCCTCTTCCTCAAATGCTACAATCGATGTTTCGGAAAAAATCTCACACCACATGATGTAACTGTAGGAGGAATTCAAATCAAGGTTTCCAGTATGTTTAATTAACTCCCAAACTGCAGCCCCGTCTTCTTTGTCTGGTTTTCTAAAATGAAATTCTCTTTTTACTATTGGTTTCTCACCAGTTTCTAAAGTCTTAATGCTCCCACCACCTAAAAAATTTTTAGTACTTTTAAAGCTTAACGTTAATAGAAAATTACGTCAAAACGGATTAAACTGTATATTCTATGATTAAACATGATTTGACTCGATTAACTTATCCTAACCGGTGAATGCCTATAAATAACTAAAAAATAATAGCAAATCATCCATATACCAGCAAATTGATTAAAAGTGCATTTTAAAAACTGCTGTCTTTAGCAATCGGATAGAATTTCTCCTGCTTATGTAAAATTTCATTCATAATTGGGAATAAAAATTTACACATAAAAAGGGACACACCAAGTAATGTGCGTCCCTTTTTGTAAAAACTCTCTCATTCTGTTTATCTGTTAAAAAACAATTGTCTTATTCCCATTCACAATAATCCGATCGTCTAAATGCCATTTAACCGCACGTGACAGTACACTGCGTTCAATAGACTGGCCGATTTTCTTCATTGCTGCTGCATTATCACGATGGTCCACTCTGCCAATATCCTGTTCAATAATTGGTCCTTCATCCAGTTCATTTGTCACATAATGCGACGTTGCACCAATCATTTTTACACCGCGCTGGAAAGCACGTTCATATGGTTTTGCTCCAATAAAAGCTGGAAGGAATGAATGATGGATATTGATTAAGCGATCCTTGTAATCTTCCACAAAATCTGGTGTTAAAATTTGCATATAACGTGCAAGCACTACTAAATCAACATCATATTGTTTAAGCAATTCTTTTTGCTGCTGCTCCACCTGCGCCCGGATATCCTTGTTCGCAGGAATATAATAAAACGGAATGCCATGTGATTCTACAATCTCCCGTGATGTCTCATGATTACTGATTACAAGTGAAATATCAGCCATCAAGTCCCCGCTCTGCCATTCCCAAAGGAGTTCTAATAAACAATGTGGTTCATTTGATACGAAAATTGCCATCTTCTTAATTTCCTGTACATATCTGATTTCCCAATGCATCGCAAATGTTTCAGCTATTGGCAGAAACGCCTCCTCCAGCTCTTCTTTTCGCTTCATTAATGCAGGACAATCAAATTCGATACGCATGAAAAACTGACCGCCCTCGGGATCAAGTGTATATTGATCAGATGTTACGATATTTGCACCATGTTCATGAAGAAATTTTGACACCGCTGAGACAATACCTGGCTGATCTGGACAGCGAATCAATAGACGTGCCCGATTCTCATTTTCTTGTTGATATGTTTGTATTTTCTGTGCTGAATAACTGCTCATTTTCTCTTACCCCACCTGTTGTTAGTTAATATAGTTTAATAAATGTGATTCCCTTGTTAACTGCTAGAGTTTCCATTTATTATTTCCGATACTTATCATCAATTACTTTATAATTCTTATGGTTCAACTTGTCCCATTCTGTTTTCTTATAATTTAGCGATTTAAGACTGCTATTAACCCATTCAAAATCATACTCTCTGAAGTATGATGAATCCGCCCATTCTTTTGCATCCTGATAATCTGGATGATTTGGATCCCGGTAAACTTCAAGAAATTCATAAAACCCACTTATCCCTCCTACATCTTCAGGCGGCGCTGTTTCTGCCCCATCAAGAAGGGTTGGATAGCCGAAATAGTAATCATCGACAATCTGTTCAAGTTGAATTGAGAAATTCCAATCATCTCCATAATCATATATATAGTTGATTTCCTTATACTTTTCCAGATAATCATCAATTTTTAAGCCACTGGGGTTCCTGACTTCAACTTTTAATCTATTTTGACGTTTTTCCTCGAATTTCTTCATATCTTCAGGCATTGTCTCTAGTCGTTTTTTAAAAACAGCCTTGTTCTTTTTATAGTGTTGGTGCTCGTGATATGCTTCTTCATTATTCGTCACAATTCTATTTTCTTCTTTTAGCTGAAATTCATAAAGATGATAGCCCTCGGAAGGATAGCCGCCTTGGAAGTTCGTTATATTTTGGATTGTGTCATGCAGCCTGTTAAATGTTGCCCCTGCTGGCATGATGACTTTTCTCCATATCAGTGGATTTGAATCTGTCAGTTCAACTATTAATATATATGCTTTCATTGCTTGCACCTCACATTCTCTTTGTCTTTAAAGGACATTTTACCATGAGAATCAAGATGGGTCATGTTATTCCATTGTTCGCGGGTAATTGTGCTTCATAATCAGTGAAAATTATCTTATCTAAATATATAAAGTATTGGTACCAACATAATTATGTCCATGCTAGAATAATATGAAAGCATACTGATATGGGAGGGAAGTTATCCACTTGAAGAGAGAAGTGCGCATTTCCGAAAAGTTTTTGATTGCCTGTTATGGCTTCATTTTGCTTTTTATGCTCGTCCAAGATTGGGTTCCTTTAGGCTCATTAAATGATATAGATGCAATTGCTCAAGAGAACACAGCAAGTCAATTGCTATTCATCACATTAATTGGTGTAGTCCAGATTGTAATATTAATGGTGCTTATCTTTATTTTTATTGGAAAAAGATATCCTATTTGGGCAAAGCTATGGCTAATTATTCATCCTTCCTGTATTTTTACAGGCGTATTATTTTCTTGGTGGATACCCTATTTCTTCGGTATTGGCGCGGAGGAAAAGGTGGAAAGATACCAGATAATGTTTGGAGATACGCATTCTTTCCTGCCTGTCATGCATGGAATTGTTCCGAACACGCTTCATTTCATATTCCATGTGACACTTTTGCTTTGTATTTTGCTGACGATTTATATAAGCTTTACAGACCGGAGGCAGAATTGGAATCATTAAAAGCGAATAAATCCCTAAATTGAAATCTGTTTCATTAACCTGGTATACAAAAAATTAACTTACCCATTGCAAATCATAATAACATTCCCATCCGGATCACTGATGTTAAAATAAGCAAAATCATCAAATTCAACAATCTCTGATTCTAGTTGATAACCCAGCTTTTTAATATACTCATAGGCTTCCTTAATCTCATCCGTATGAAAGTTAAATAATGGTTGCATAGCAGGGATGACTTTCTTCGTGGTACCCATTGGTCCTGCATCCAATGTGAGCCCAGTATAGTGATTCATAGTGAAATTATAGACAGGTCTTGAAACTTTAGATAAATCAGCTTCCTGATCGAGTAATTGACTGTACCATTTTACTGATTCCTCTAAATCACTTACATGGACGAAAATAGTATTTACCTGATTTTTAATTAAATTATTCATGCTTTCCCCTCCTATTATTGGTTTCCTAATTGCAGGAAATTTCTTTACAATTCATCATAAATTATCTTGCCACACGTTTCCACTATAATTATCTAGTAAATATCCATTTTCTATTACAACTTTGTTAATACAAATTAAAATGTGATGCTCGTCACACACTCACGTAAATCGGAGTGCTATTATGTATATAACTCATTGTGAATTAGTGAACAAAAAATATAAAAGGAGCAGGATACATATGGTTATGAACTTTCTTAGAAATAATAAAGTTGTTGCTGGATTTTTAACTTTATTGAGAATATATATTGGATACCGCTGGTTGACGGCAGGAATTGGCAAACTGACTAGTGGAGGATTTGATGCAAGCGGCTTTATCAAAATGGCGTCCGAAAACACAGCTGCTCCGGCATGGTGGCAGTCTTTTCTGGAAACAGTTGCATTGCCAAATGCTGGACTATTCTCCTTCATGGTGCAATGGGGCGAGTTATTAGTTGGTATTGCCTTGATATTGGGGATTTTCTCCAACTTTGCTGCTTTAATGGGGATTGTGATGAATTTATCATTCCTATTTAGCGGCGCCGGGATGATGGATGCGCAAATGGCTGTACTCACTGTATTTATCGCGATAGCTGGAAGCAATGCAGGCAGATATGGTGCGGACAGATGGGCATTGCCATTTCTCAAAAAAATGCTGTTTTATAAAAAACAGAAACAGGAAAAAGTGGCGATTGTTTAACTGCTGTAAACAATCTTCCTTGAGGGATTAGATAACCATTCTAGTCCCTTTTTCATGCAGAATTCCCCATGCCCAACATATATTAGTAGGATAACACCTCTAAACCAATCTCAAGATTAGAGTCTTCCCCCGCGAAATGATAAACTCATACTATCAATCAACATAATAAAACAATCTTGAAAAGAGGTATAAATAATGAAACTTGTCGGAGTATCAGGAGCTCTTGCCGGTGACAAAACATCTGCTGTTGTGAATGATGTTTTAGTCTATGCCCGCCGATTCGACTCAAATATAAAAACAGAATTAATCGACTTAAGGGACTATGAGATTGACTTTTTTAATGGCGCTCCGCTAGCTGATTATAATGAAGATACTTGGAATGTTGTTCAAAAGATTTCATCTGCAGATTTTCTTATTTTCGGAACACCGATTTATCAAGCATCTATTTCAGGTGCTTTAAAAAATCTGTTCGACCATTTTCCTGAATATGCATTTAAACATAAAGTAACAGGCATGATTGCAACCGGCTGGTCTGACAAACATTTTCTCGTTATGGAATACCATTTGCGATCGATTTTGTCTTATTTTAAAGGCTTCGTACCTACGAACAATGTATTTGTCCATAATAGCGCGTTTGAGATAGACAGTGATGAAATTATCGATGAACGTGTTTCAGAGAGGATTCAGCAGCTTGCGGAAGAGATGGTTTCTTTGCAGCGTGGAGTAAATAATAGACAGGCATAAATATCTTCTAATCTGCTGACAAATGCGAGACAGTGATGTGTAAAAGTCTGCTCTTTTCATTAATAAAAAATTCATGTCTTGACAACTGTTCGGAATGTATATAGAATAAACTGCAATTAATATCTGCATAACGAAGATTTGTTTGAAGCATTTCGGAGTATAAGAACAAAGGCTATGATAAGAAAGAGTAGCAATCATGTAGACAGACAGAAAGTTACCGGTTGATGAGAGGTGCATGTTGAACGATTGTGAATACATCTTGGAGCTGTGTACCGAAAAGGAATTCCTTAGTAGGCTGCGCCGGTTTAGCACCCGTAATCCTGTGCTGAAGTATCGTCAAACGACCGTACTTACTAAGATAGGCAATGTGAGTTGCTTATGAATTAAAGGTGGTAACACGAGATGAATCGTCCTTTTGGTTTTTAACCAGAAGGGCGCTTTTTTGTCTTCTGTGTTTCTTATAGAACCTGCAATATTAGAAATAATATTTCAAGGGAGATGTTAGGATGTTACTAAAAGCTGAAGAGCAATTAAAAATCATTTCAAAAGGTGCGGAGGAAATCGTAAACGAAAAAGAGCTGCTGGCTAAATTGGAAAAATCATACCAGTCACAGACTCCGCTTACGATTAAGTTAGGGCTAGATCCTTCTGCCCCGGATATTCACTTAGGTCATGCAGTTGTTCTGAGGAAAATGAAACAGATGCAAGATTTAGGGCATAAAGTTGTCATTATTATCGGTGACTTTACTGGCCGAATTGGCGATCCTACAGGGAAAGCAAAAGGCCGGGCAGCTTTAAGTGACGAACAGGTAAGGGTAAATGCTAAAACATACTTTGAACAAATCTTTAAAGTGTTAGATTCAGAAAAAACAACTGTCCGTTATAACAGTGAGTGGTTATCGAAACTTACATTCGAAGAGGTCATTCAATTAGCAGCAACTACTTCGGTCGCCAGGATATTGGAACGTGATGATTTTCAAAACAGATATGAAAATCATGCGCCAATTGGAATTCACGAATTTTTCTACCCACTCATGCAGGCATACGATTCAGTGGAAATAAAATCGGATATTGAATTGGGCGGTACAGACCAGACTTTTAATGTTTTAATGGGGCGCACACTTCAAAAGCATTGGGGACTGGAAAAGCAAATCGCAATTTTCATGCCTTTGCTTGAAGGACTGGACGGCATAGAAAAAATGAGCAAAAGTCTCGGAAACTATATCGGGGTAAATGAGCCTGCAGAAGTCATGTTTAAAAAAGTGATGGAAGTGCCGGATCATCTGATTATGAAATACTTTGAATTAGCAACAGATGAACATCCAGATGAAATAGAAAATATAAAACAACTTCTGGAAAAAGGAGCAAATCCAAGAGATATAAAACTTCAATTAGCTAATATAATTACAAATTTATACTGGGGAGCAATGGAAACACTCCGAGCACAAACATATTTTGAAACTGCTTTTAGCCAAAAAGAAATTCCAGATGACATCCCTGAAATTTTAATAGAGATTGGAGCAGAAACGCTTGCTGATCTCATTCCACAGCTTATTGATATTGGACTAGTAAAAAGTAAAAGTGAATTTTTACGTTTAATTAAGCAAAGCGGTGTTCGACTTAATAAAGAAAAATTGCTTGAGGATGATTTAGAACGCGTGATAATGAATCAGGAGGTTTTACAAATTGGCAAAAAGCGATTTGTCCGTTTTATTAAGTAATCCAACATGATTCGGCTGATGAAAGATCGTCTATTCGACCGGGTGAACCTGATTCTCATTCTTTCGGGCGTTTAGAGCCGATCTATTCGACCGGGCGAAACTAATTCCAATTATTTCGGGCATTTAGAGCTCCTCTCATCGACCGGGCGAACCTGATTCTCATTCTGCCGGTCGTTTAGAGCTCCTCTATTCGACCGGGCGAACCTGATTCCAATTCTTCCGGGCGTTTAGAGCTGCTCTCATCGACCGTTTCACACGATTACCGCTTCTTTCGGGCGATAAGGCACTTTTTTCTATCATCTCTGCTGAAAACCAAGAAAAAAACAGAAAGAGGCCGGGACTTTTAACTAATACCAACCAAATAAAAGACGAACATTATCGAATAAAGAGCTTTTAATGTTAACTTTTTATAACAGGAAAATGATTCATAGTCGATAGAAAATGCTGATCACCTTAATTCAGAGTAATGTTCGTTTTGCTGTTTGATTATCCTGCTGAAGGTCCGCATTCCAAATGCCCCTTCGCTTTCCGCAGGCGGCTGATGAGCCCCGACGCACAGGACGTGCTAGTGCAGATGTTGCCACAGGACGTGGCGTACTTAATCTGCCCCGTGCTGATGCACTCCATGGTCTCATCTAGGCCTCTCTTCCTGCAGGAGTTATTATGAACGAAACTAGCCCCTATTCGTAATCTCGTAGGTTAATTTGGGTATAGAATAAGTAAGAACATACTAAACCAAATCAGAGCTATTATACGAAAGGAGCTAGTTATAATGAATAATACCACAAAATATGTTGGGTTAGACGTTTCTAAGGAGAATATTGCGGTGGCAGTCGCTGACGAGGGTCGTTCAAAGCCTAGATATATTGGGATGATAAGCTATTCTGTACAGTCCATAAGAAAATTAATGAATAAGTTAGGCAAGCCGGAACAATTACACGTGTGCTATGAAGCCGGTCCAACTGGCTATGGCTTGTACAGGCTTTTAAATAGCATGGATATTGAATGCGAGGTGGTTGCCCCTTCACTTATTCCAAATAAACCAGGAAACCGCATAAAAACCGATAAACGCGATGCATTAAAATTAGCTAGTCTTCACCGGGCTGGTGAGCTGACTTCCATTTATGTGCCAACAAAGGAAGGAGAAGCATTACGTGACCTCATACGTGCACGTGAAGCAATAAAAGAAGATGGGAAAAGAGCAAAACAAAGAGTAACTAAACTTTTGTTAAGAAATGAAGTAAGTGAACCGCTAGGGACCACTAAGTGGTCAGCAAAATATTGGAAATGGTTAGATAGTTATCACTTTGAATATGCCGCAGTGGAGGTTGCATTTCGAGAATATGTGCAACAGCTAAAAGAACATCAACAACAGGTGAAAATACTAGAAGAGGAAATTGAAAAGCAATCAATAGACAGCATACATGCACCAACGATTCAAGCGTTAATGACACTTCCAGGAGTTGCACTCATTACAGCCACAAGTTTGGCAGCTGAAATCGGCTCATTTGAAAGATTTCCAACAGCAGAGCATTTCATGGCATACAATGGGCTTGTACCAAGTGAAAGTTCAAGCGGAGCAACACGGAAGCAGGGTGAGATTACCAAGACGGGTAACCAGCACATACGCAGATTATTAATTGAATCTTCCTGGGCTTATAGATATAAACCAGCTGTAAAAGGTGATTTAAAAAAAGAGCCATGAAAGACTCTTAATTTAGAGCTGCCCAAATTACCAAACAAAAAAAGTTTTAGAGGGTAACTTGACAGTTTCGTTCATATTAGTCTCGGTGTATTTGGAATGCTCCCAGAAGAAATAGAGATTTATCTCATTGAATGATGTCAGAAGATATGCACGTTAATTATAAACCGACTTTAATAGCCGGTTTATTTTCTTGTTTTCCTCTTTTTTAATGGAATTCTATATTTTTTACTGTGTTCAATTGCTTTCTTGGCTAGAATCTTAGATTCCTCTTTTGTCATTTTTAATGCCATTATCATCCGTTCCTTGATAGCAGTGTGGACGAAAGTTAAGGAGTATATAATACAAACATTTTTAAGATTGCAAATTAAACAGCCGTAATATACACACGATAATAGATTTCAAGAAGTGTTCGTGTTTGGTGACAGTAATCGCATTGCAAACTTATGGTGTGAGTTCGTCACGCACATCACCCTTTTCCTTAACGATAAAAAACCTCCCTTAGCGAAAAAAAGTATTTGTGTTGTTCTCATCTGTGGTGTAATAGCAGAGATAGAATTAAGGAGGGAAGGATTTATTCGTTGTCGTTGATAAACTCTAAAAATCCTGGTACTTCTAAGTCTTCCAGCATTGTCATCTTCTCCAATATTTTCATTTGGATATCTTGCTTCATGTCTTCCCGGTCGTTGTACGATACTTTACTGACCACCTTCATGATCTTTGGCTCAAAATTGTTGATAATTTCCTCACACGTAACATCTTCGATTCTACAAATAGGAATCCCTCCTAATTATCCTTTACGGAACGTCTTAAAATAATAATGGCCTTATTGTGGTTGTACGAAATGACCTGTTTGGATTCGGATAGCACTTCTGCTATATCCACATCCTTTAGATTGTACTGGTACTTGAGTGTCAGCACCTCCTTCTGTTTATCGGAGAGGGTGTTCCAAGCCTTATATAGATTCAAGTCTTCCAGTAATTCCTCCAAAGAGAACCGGTAGGGGTGCAGTGCAGGATGCTGCTCGGAGGCTATGATGTCTATCAACGTCGTGTTGCCGTCTTCTCCTATCGGTTTGTCTAAAATGAGCTGGTGGTTCGCATAGTGTTTGTTATTCCTTTTATCCAAGTCCATCGAGTAGTAGTGGATGAGCTTGTCAATATAAGCAATAACTTTAACTCGCTTGTAGTAGATTCTAAACGCGGAATCCAGAGCATGTTTGGTTTCCTGATTGGGTGATTCAATAAAGGCTTTAAGCTTTTGGTGGTTTGCTTCCTCCTTTAGAAAATTGGATACAATGGGTTCTTTTAGTTTCTCTTTCTCTTGAATGGTAAACGAATAACTTTGACTCAATTTCATTCCCCCTTTTTACATCTAAAGAGAATAAATTACATGAAAGGTCAAAAAAGGATACAACTGAAAGATTGTATGTTCCATTCTATCGTTAAGTTATATTTAATCCTATTTTTTTTGACTGCGCCCTTCTATTTGTCTCTTTAATGAGTGAGATGATGAGAAGGAGGGAAACATATGCCGGATACAAAAGTGACGCTTTATCGGGCGGATTGGTGCATTCATTGTAGGAACGTCAAAAGTTGGTTAGACGAGAATAATATTGCTTATGAATTCAAGAACGTGGATGAACTGGAAAATCAAGATTACTTAACGGATTTGAAGGCGCAAGGTATTCCATTCTTTGACGTCAAGAAAAAAGGAACAAATACGGTACAGATTACCGGTTTCAACCGCGAACAACTAATGGGCGCCATGCAATAAACAATCCAAGAAGGGAAGGTTTAGAAAACACGCACCTTCACCTTCCCTTCCCTTGATCATAGAAATGGCGGTGTAGCCAAGCGGTAAGGCAAAGGACTGCAAATTCTTGATCCTCGGTTCAATCCCGGGCACCGCCTTTAACATTCTGTGTAATCAGCCTCTCAGTCTATCTATCGTGGTAAGACTTCTTCATTTCCGGATAGATTCTTTCGCTTGATGAAACCAAAAGAGAGAGGGGATATTATGACACTGGAAAGCATTCCTATTTGGATTAGTTTAGTAGGTAATTTCGGTTTTCCGATTGCGATAACCGTATACCTTTTTGTTCGGTTTGAACGTAAGTTGGATGATTTGGAAAAAGTCATCTTAGAACTATCGTCCGTCATTAGAAACCTCAAAAAATAAGGGGGGGAGCCAACATGGATATCAGTGTATTGCTGAATTGCTACTGTAAATCTAGGGAAATGACACATTATTATTCGAATCTTTTGCAAAGTGAAGGAATTGGTGAGGTAGAGAAAGGGTTGATTTATGATCTTCTTTTAGATAGTATGAACGCGTCCGCGAAGATACGGAGGCTTTGTAATAGACAGTATGACTATTACGAATGTAAAGTGCCCTTTGATAAATAAAACCCACTCCAATAAATAGACTAACACAATAAAATGGGACAATAAAAAACACTTTCGACATGGTATAATCAAACAAATACTATTCGGAGGTGTTTTGCGTGGGCAAAAATTTTTATTCTAGTGAAGTTAAATGGGCGGTTGTAAAAGATAAAATGAGTGGTGAATTAACGAACAAAGAAATAATGGATAAGTATGAAATTAAGAATGTCTCACAAATTAAAACGTGGATGAAGTGGTATAGAGAGAATCAAATCCACCGTTTTGATCAACCAATAGGTAAACAGTATTCTTATGGCCACGGTCCTGAATGGAAAAGTGAAGAGGAAAAGAAACATGCAAAAATAGAGCATTTACAGATGGAGAATGAAATTTTAAAAAAGTATTTAGAAGTGAAAAAGGAGTTGAGAAAGAAATAGTATTACGGCTGGTGGATAAATTTCGAGGAAAGTATACGGTAACGGCTATTTTATCTGCATTAGGAGTGGCGAGATCTCGGAGAGCTTCCTAAGCCCTGCGAGTTTCAGCTCATCTTTAATCATTTCCTGTAATATACGTACACCGTGTGATATAAAATATGCAACTCGAAGCCGAAAAAAGTACCTCGAACGACATACAATACCTCATACGAATCATATATAATATATATCAGGATATATTCGTCGCTACGAGGTGTATGATGAGTGCCGATGTTTCCACACATTATATATCCAAGATAGGCACGTTGTGTAACACACCTTGAATTCTCACTCTTTTCATACCATATACTGATTTGGTATCACACACCTTACAATCATTTAAAATATCGCATACAGCAGATTATCGTTATGCTGTCACAAAAAGAAAACCCATACTGAATCATACGGTATGGGTTTTCTTCATTTTCTGGTTAATTTAGCTTACTGGACATTCATTCGGTCTGGAAGCACCAACGACACACATTCGGCAGGACCAAGCAGCACCAACAACTGCGATGGCACATGCGATACATCCGATACATAGATATGGGTTGGCACAACCGCAACATGCAGCGATACAGGATCCGAATGTGATAAGACAGCTGTTCCAGGTACCACAATTTAATCGGTCAGCCATACATCGGGTCCATCTCAAACTACAACCCTCCGCTTGAATCGTTACAATTCCTTCTTCTTCATGGACAAAGGTTCTTAGATTCCCCATCACAACGATTGGTTTTTGGTTGCTCCCGTCAATTGCAAACTCACCGATCAATTCTTCGTTTTGGTAGACAGGAAGAACTAAAATCGTTTGCTCTTGAGATTGCGTTTCTCCAGCTTTGTCTAGAAGATAATTTTTGGTTTGAAGGACATATTTCTCTTCGTCTTTGACAGTATATCCTTCAGCAATAAGGTGTTCAGTGAGTTGCTTGAATTCTGCACTAGAACTAGCAACTTTTTGTAGTCCTTCTAAAAGGTCGCTCTTTTTTGTTTTGGTGGCAATGTTGATCAGTTCTACTTCTTGAAGTTCCGTATACGTTACTTCACCGTCGAGCCCTTCATCTGTTTTTACTGGGACTACAAATCGCTTCCCGAGCGTGTTTGCCTTTGATTGCACTTCGTCGGGATTGGCAAGAACCGAGAAGTCCACCTCATTTGATTGCAGTCTAGTGAAGTCTGCTGCAAGGTTAAAACGAGACGTTATCTTTTCTTTGATTTTTGCCTCAAAATCTTGTCTTTCCTGTGCATCCAATGAAAGTACATTCATAAGTGTCATTAGATATCCTCCTTTAAATTTTGGCTTTCGATATATAAAGAGGATGAGTGAGACTTTTTGACAAAATTACTTCACCATTTTTATCCCATAAAACGTTGGACGATTTGAGATACCATAAATCCCAACAGACTTATTAGTATTGCTCCGACCATAAAATTCAGCGGTTCGCCAGCAATAAACCCATAATAGAGACCAGCTGTTGCTATTATTAAAACGGTCAACATGCAAATATATGCGATAGCAAGTGAGTTTATTATTTTACGCATGATTCGTTCATCTGCAACGATCACGTCATTATCCAATTCACCGTTCTTTCGATTGGTGAGAAATCTATAAATCTGATAACCCATCCCAATGATAAATACGACCCAAATCACCCAAGAGATGTTTCCTTTTTCAAAGTTCGACAATCCTAGATATATTCCAAGTCCAAACATACACACATAGAAAAGCAAAAGTAACCATTTTTTCACACGCATACGTAACCCCTCCTAAAAATTATCGCTGTTCTTCCTCTAAAAAAAATAATTTCTCAACTGGCAGGTCTAAAATCCTGGAGAGCATTAAAACAATACTGACAGATGGTTCATATTTCTGCTTCTCAATGGAAACAATCGTTTGACGATGCACTCCAACCTTATCGGCAAGTTCTTCTTGTGTCATATCGTTCATTCTTCTAAATTGCCGGACATTATTTTTTAAATACCCTTTCTTCAATGGATTCACCTCATTTGTATACTATTATATACAAAAGGTATGTGAAAGTATACATTTTTTAAAAAAACCGCACCGGGATTCGGTGCGGCCTCTACCTACTTGACAGGGGGCAGTTCATTTTAATATCTTTACGTTTTTTGAACTATACAACCGGTTGTCAGCCACTGAGTTTTTGTCATTGAATTTCTCTGCATCGTGGCCGCCAATAATTTTGGATGTCAGTGTTCCAGCAACCATAGATCCATTTACGTTAAGTGCTGTACGGCCCATATCAATAAGTGCTTCAACAGAGATCAACAGTCCTGCTAGACCTACTGGAAGCCCCATAGAAGATAGAACGATAATCGCTGCAAATGTTGCACCGCCACCAACACCAGCTACACCAAATGAACTGATTGCAGTAATAAGGATTAATGGAATTAAGAAATCCCACGCTAATGGATTGATTCCAACCATTGGCGCAATCATGACAGCAAGCATTACTGGATAAATACCGGCACAGCCATTTTGACCCATCGTTGCGCCGAATGATGCAGAAATGTTCGCTGTTCCCTCATCAACTCCAAGTTCATTTCTTTGTACTTGAATATTGATTGGAAGTGTCGCTGCGCTTGAGCGTGAAGTAAAAGCAAATGCAAGTGCTGGGAATGCTTTTTTCAAATATGTCATTGGATTCAATCCAAACCCTGCTACGAGAACTAAGTGGATGAGCAACATCGTAATTAATGCTGCATAAGAAGATATCACGAATTTACCAAGTTCCAACACCCCAGCATAATTTGTATTTGCAACCATATTCGTCATGAGTGCGAGTACCCCATATGGTGTCAAACGAAGAATCAAGGTTACAATCCGCATAACGATGACATAAATCGCATTGACCCCTTTTACAAACAGTTCTGCCTGTTTTGGTTGTTTTCTTCTGATTCCGAGTACCGCCACTCCTGCAATAAGTGAGAAGATAACCACTCCAATGACAGATGTTGGACGCTCTCCCGTCATATCAAGGAAAATATTATTTGGGATAAACGCTAAAATTCGTTGTGGTGTCGTCTGGTCTCCAATACTTGCATAACGTTCTTCCATCGAAGCAGCTCGCTCATTTTCGGATTGACCGGCTTCAATCTGGTCGGCACTTAGGCCGAATAGAAGTGCTGCTCCAATTCCGATAACAGCTGCAATCATTGTAGTACCAATGAGAATCCCAATCACCCAACCTGCCATCTTACCGAGTTGTTTCGTTTTTTCCAAGTTGATAATCGCCCGGATGATAGAAACCATTACGAGTGGTACGACAATCAGCATTAAGAGTCGTACATATCCACTTCCGACTATACTGTACCAATCTAGAGTTCCTGTCAGTATATCAGTTCCAGCACCATAGATGCCCTGTAAAATAGCACCTAATACGAGCCCAACTCCCATTGCCGTCAAAACTCGCTTACCAAATGAAATGTGCTTTTTCTGCATGGAATAAAGCAAACCAATTACAATGAATAAGACGACAATATTTAAAATGATAAAGACAATATCCATCTTTCCCCCTCCTAACTTTTACGTTACAACAATACATATAGATTTAATCGGATTTAAAACATACAAAGAATTACAATCTTAATCTGAAGATGTCATTGTTTTTGCTTTAAGAGCCTTAAAATTCATCCTTCTGTTTTTATATGGTAGATGCGCATCAATATGTAAAGAGGTGAAACACACTAAAAAGTAAACGTATTATTAGTTTTTTAAAACTTATTTATTTTTGACAGCAAGCATCAGCAATTACAAGACTTGCTTATATGATATTGAATTATACTACATCGCGCATAATATAAAATTTTACAATTGGCAAGGGGAGTTTAGATATACTTCTAATAATCCAAACAGGTATGGAGAGTGGAAGCGATTATTTGCTGATTGAACAAGATGGCCGCTATGGTAGTGATGTCTATGAATCTCTTCGAATCTCCCGTGATAATTTAATAAAGATGGGGTATGAAAGCCGGTTCTAATTATTTCCCGTAACGGGCAAAAAGCTTTATACAAAGGCATTACAATTATTAACATAGTGGATAAAATAACCTGGCAACGAGGACATTCCTTTACATCAATACAGTTTTACAGATAAGTGTAAGCATGTATATAAATATTCCTGTAAGTATGATAATCTTTTATACGAAATACGTAGCCAATAGTAGTACATTTTATCAACAAGTATTATTGCTGGTTGGCCCCTAGTGTATTTTGCAAAACAAAAATACATAAGATTGCAACTGCAATTACATAATGTTGCAACTTGAATTTGAGTCTCTGCGGGCATGATTACAAAGCCATGAAGCCAGTCGTAGCAAGGCTGGCTTTACCAATGAAGGCTATCACGTCCGCTTCTCAAAGTAAAATTGCAACGTCAAATCCCTTTGCAATACTCTGCACTTTTATTTTGAATCATACAGCCCCTAGGAAGTACGTTTAGCCATGTTCATTGCGTTTTGTAAATATAAAAGAAACACTCCTAATAAACATAGAAGTGTTTCTTTTATAATTCTAGCAGCATTTACCAGTGTATATTAATTCGTTATTAATAACTTTCCAGAGGCCAGGGCAGCCTTTTTCATAACAACAATCTGTGTGCTTATAACATCCCATTTCAGCTTGAGGAGCTACATGGTCATGCTTCTCTCTCTTTTTCTCTTTCATTTTTTATTCCTCCTTTAATCTTTGTTTATTATCTTAAAGAGGAATTTAAAATTTAAAATTTAAAATAAAAATAACTTGCACTTTTTCCTTTATGTTAGCTTAAAACCTAAATAGATATAAAATTACTTTTAATTCATATCAAACCACATTCCCCCGACAGCGGAGCCAAGTCCTGTTTCCCAAAACAATAGAAATACTACCATAATAAGAAACCAGGAAATTCTCCATGTTTTGTTAGAACTCACAAATTGAATAATGTAAAAGATGAGCCAAAATCCCAATGAGGATCCAGTAATAAACCACATACCAGAACTTATTCCTCCTTCACCTATTCCAGCACCGGATATGGCCAAGAAATTAAACGAAAGTAATAAAAGTAAAATTATAATGTTAAATATATGAAAAGCCCTCTTACTCAATTAAATCACTCCTTATATTATATATTGATTAACCGCATTTTGTTTAAGGTTGATAATTAATCGTTAAACTTATGAGAGAAACAACAATAATGAATATAATCGAAAAGGTATTTAACAAGATCCCCAATACTCCGGATATTTTGCTGTGATTGTTAAATAATCCGATAACTCCTAGAAATATTCCTAGTCCTTGTAATAAAAAGTTTTCACTAAACTCCGTTTGAAACAAAAGGTTTATGTTTAGTATCAACAAGCTAATTAGCCCAACAATGATAGATGAATAACTTGCTGAATAAAAATATTTATAAGTCAATTTCATTTTATTAATCTCCCATCTATTCCGACTTGCTCCAATTCCAAAATTCTACTTCACCTATATGAATGCCTCTTATCTCCTTTTGCGCCCTTAGCTTGTGTATTTCTTTTGTCGGTCCTGTAATGACTACCCCATAAAGTTTAATTCCATTCTGACTAATATAATTCAATCTTTCCTTCGTAGCGATAGACGCCTCTCCCATAATACTAGTTGCAATTTTTTCCTGTTCATCCAAATAATTTAATTGTTCAAGAAAGAGATCTTTGTTATCTTCTTCTGTGAAAGAAGAATTGCTGGGGGTTGTATTTTCCTCTGGATATCCTATAGGTGTAACTACAGAACCATCTTTATCTAACATTTCATCTTCAAGCCCTGTATCTACGGCATTCCATACAACTTTTATATCGTAGTCTAACAATAAGCTCTCTAATTCTTTCGGATGGTAAGACTTATCCAAAGATAAGAATGCTTCGGTCACTGTACCCTCTGGAATTTCATTTAGCTTATCCCAGCCATTCATTAACCGGCTAGGGATATCTTGACTTGGATATACAAAAGAAAATTCTCTATCTCTAAGATTCATCGTATTTTCTTTAACCGTTAAATTTACGGATTCATTTCGATTGAAACCGAGCGCTAAATCGGAATCATATTCCCCGGCTTTTAAGGTTTCTGATCCAATTTCTTTATATAATGGTGCTGATAAATGGAGTCCGAAAAATGGGGCGAATTTTAATTCAACTTTGGTATCGCTCACTTGGAGGTTCGGTTCCGTTAATGAATAAATGGTTTCTAAAACAAGTATTTCATTATTTGCCCTGTCATTTACCTTGTAATAAATGAGTGTTGACAAGTAACCGAACGGTAGTATCAAAAATATAATTGACAGCACGAGAAGAATTGTATTCCATCTTGCTTTGCGTTTCGCCGACATTATAATTTTGCTTTGTTTTTCATTGCTGATATGAGAATTGTTTTCCGTTTTCATTTTATTTACTCCTTATAATTTTGTTTGATATGTTTTCGTGCCCTATGGACTAACGTTTTAAAGGTTGATACTTTTTCATTCATAATGAAAGCTCCTTCCTCATAAGTAAGGCTTTTAAAGTCTTTAAGAATGATTGCTTTTTTTTGTTTAATAGGGAGTGTGTTTATAATTTTTATAACGTCATCAATGATTGCATTAGTTATGATGATGTCTTCTATTTTGATTTGACATATATCAACTTCTTGAAAAAAATCGGTTGTCAAAATCACTTTCTTTTTTTTTCTAAAGTGATCAATGAAGCAATTTTTGGCAATAGTAAATAACCAAGCTTTTACGTTATCTGGCTGATAAGTGTCCATACCGATATATGCTTTTAAAAAAGTATCTTGAAGTATATCTTCAGCAGCATACTTGTCTTTTTCCATTGACAAAATATATCGGTAAATGTCATTGGAGTATAATCTGAAAATCTCCTCAATTGAATTCATATGCTTCCTACTCCCCTTACCTCATAAACGAAATGATTCGCAATATCGTTTCACTTTTTATAAAAAAACAAAAAAATCTCCCTCCTATTACTTTAACAGGAAAGAGACTTTTTGGTTTAAATAATTATCCTAGCATCCTTGAGCTAACATTTTTGCCCAGAATGCTGCACGAATAGAGGTTTTTCCTGGGTCACTGGTGTTAGCTGCACAGCTTCTTAGATTTCGGTCACAAGAGCATCGATCTGGATAACTTTTGAATGATCCATAGCAATAGTCATGTGTTCGGCAGCAAGTATCCAATGAATTTACTGGAGTTCCACTTCCACATCCCGCACCGCACCACTTATATTTAACACCACTAAATGTACAACAACCGCTTTGGATACAAGGGAGTGCCTGTATGCGGATGCCACCATTGACCGCAATTTCTTCTTTCAACAGATCAGGGAGTGAAATAGTATCATCGTCTGTTTGCGATTGATATTCACCAATCCTAACGCCGTCATCGAAAGTGACCGCTGTTTTTACTTTGCCTATTTCAGAAGTAGAAATCTTATTTAACTCTATTGAGTACCTATTTTCAATTTCTCCTTCTATATTTTCAAAAAGTGCTTTTGAAACCATTACGTAAGAAGTCTCCTGAAGTTTCAAGAAAGTGATTAACACTTTGACCCCTTTAGAATCAGATTCGCTTTCTTCAACAGGTAACAACGTTAAAATATACCCTTTTCTTTCTTGCGCATTGTGATCAATCAATGAACTATTAAGATCCATGTACTTCAATGCTTTCTTTACGTAACGAATAGAATCATTATCTAACAATTCTATCAGGCCCTCGTCTAATTCTTGGATGTTATAGCTATAAATACCATAATCCTCAGCCATAAATATTTCCTCCTTTAGCTTTATATATCACTTAGATTTTCTAAATGATCCTAACTGTATAAGAGGATTTATTTTAAAAAAGTCAAAACTTCAAGGCTTTTTAGCAAAAAAGTCTAATAAACGAACAATTTTAATAGAAAAGAGATTGTTACATAATTAGATAACTGATTGTCTAACAGTTCCCTTATGCTGTTCATTTTTGGAGTTAATTTATGACCATGGATTAAATAATAAGGAAGTTGCTGAGGTATTAAATAAATCAGAACAAACAGTTTCATATAACCATAGTACTGCATTAAAAAAGATAATTTATCGAGGTGATAAATTTTGGATAACATTGGTTTGTTAATAGCACTAGAAGAGGGTAATCTATCGAAGGTCATTTCCTACTTTCGTCCATCAATTAAAAAAGGTTTACGAAACACACCCTATCAAGAATGATCCGATTTAGAGCAGAAAATAATAATAAAAATCTATGAAAAAATGGAAAAGCCAAATAGATGTCCTCACTTTCTTTGAGTTTATTGATTGCAAAGGGGATTACGAAGTGCTTAGCACATCCTCTTCTTTTGCAGTATTATCCGAAATGCATATTAACTAGACATTTCCCGCCTCAATGGCGTGTTAGGGACTTCCATCCATTAGCTCGGAGTGCTGCCAAGCGCACAAAATTTAAACGGAGATTTTTATGTTGAAAAGTAAGAAAGTTGTCGTTTAGGGGTCCATCGCGCCGCACCTTGCACGAAATTGGACGACCTTGATAGAATTTAGGTACTCTGTGTGTGGGTGTTTTAATGACATAGTTCCAGTCTCTGTTTACCATACGGTGCGGCACCGTATGTGTTGGTGTGTCATAACCCCATTCCCTTCTTCCACGAACCTCCTTAAGTATTATACGGCATATAATTAAAGGCTGGCGCAACAACCAGAATAGGGTTAATCTACCATGAGTACTTCCCATAAAGGGAGCAACAATCAGTGATGCACCGAGGTCGAAGGAGACAGATTGTGGGTAGGGCTCTCACGCACCAAGGTGTTTCGACCTTCCTCATCCAGCAGTAGCATCAGTATAGCCAAACCATACCCATTTTCATCCCCTGTGGTGTATAGCGCTTTTTGCGATACATGGTTTGACTGTGGGATGAGAGGCATGGGTGAGACTGCGAGTGCATTAGCACGAGGCAGATTACATACGCCACGTCCTGTGGCAACATCTGCATTAGCACGTCCTGTGCGTCGTGGCTCACCAGCCGCCCCTGGAAAGCGAAGTGTATTCGGGCTGCAATTTTCCAGAGGAGTATGCTAAGTACTGAATTAAGGGCATCAGGATTCCACTTAAAATCCGAACGAATTTAAAGTATCGTTCGGATTTTATTAAATTATATTTCTTTTGTCCCAACGTCCTTCAAGTAATTATTTCTGCTTCGGATCAGCTAATGCTGCTTCATCCACAATGACAGTGACATTCGCATGGTTATTCAGGATAGACGCTGGAAAGTCTTCGGACACTCCTCCAGCTAACAACTTTGCCATTGCATCTGCTTTTGCTTCGCCAGAAACGAGTAAGAGGATTTCTTTGCTATTCATAATTGTTTCGATTCCCATGGAAACTGCTTGTGTCGGCACCTCTTCGATTGAATGGAAGAATCTGGCGTTTGCTTGAATTGTGGTTTTTTCCAAATCGACGATATCGGTCTTACTGGAAAAGGGTGTCCCTGGTTCATTGAAACCAATATGCCCGTTCGCACCAATTCCTAATAGTTGAATATCAATTCCACCTGCCTGTTTAATCGCATGTTCATATGCATCACATTCCTTACCCAAATCCAGAGCAGCTCCATTTGGAATATGAATGCGCTCCATTGCAATATCCACATGTCGAAATAACTTTTCATTCATGAACTGATAATAGCTATTAGAGTCGTTTTGTTCCAAGCCAACATATTCATCTAAATTAAATGTGGTAACATGCTTAAACGATATCGCACCTTGCTCGTATTCTTCGATCAAACGCTGATAAAGTCCTTCTGGTGTCGAACCAGTTGCTAAGCCGAGAACTGGTTTTTCCAGCGAATGGATGCGATGAACCAGAATGTCAGTCGCTTTTTCACTCATCTCCTCGTAATTTTTTACGTTGATAACATGCACTGTCTAATCTCTCCCATCTCCAAAGCTATGTCATTTGAATTGTTTTACTGGAAAGAAACATGTCCCCGGCAAATGGTATAACGAATGTTAAGCGCATCATCGACCAGCAGGATATCCGCATCTTTGCCAGGTGAGATACTGCCCTTCTCGTTATAAATGCCAATTTGTTTTGCTGGATTAACGGAAGCCATCTCCACAATACTCTTGAGGGTGACACCCTCAAGCTTCAGCATCTGCTTCGCAGCCTCATCCATCTTCAGTATGCTTCCTGCCAGTGTTCCATCAGCTAAAACTGCCATCTCGTTTTCCACTTTGACCGGCTGACCGCCAAGTTCATATTTCCCATCTGGCAGTCCTTTGGCACGCATGGCATCTGTAATTAAAATAATTCGCTCACTGCCTATATTATTATAAATTAACTGCAGCATTTCCGGAGAAACATGGATTCCATCTGCAATCAGCTCTGCTCGTAATGACTCCAATTGAAATGCTGCTCCGACCGCCCCTATATCACGATGATGAATGCCGTTCATTGCATTGCATAGATGTGTTAACTGGCTAACACCCTGGGACACTGCCTTTTTAATACCAGCAAAACCAGCATTTGTGTGTCCTGCCGATACATTCACTCCGGATTTTGCCAGACTCCGAATAAAACGGCCATCCTCATCATGCTCTGGAGCTATTGTAATTGTTTTTATTTTTCCATTGGCCTGCTTCTGCCACTCTAAAAACCGCTCTAAATCCGGCTGAATAATATATTGCTTCGGCTGTGCACCTGCTTTTGTTTTTTCCACGAAAGGTCCTTCTAAATGAATGCCAACCATTTCAGCATGCCCTGGTTTATTTTGATAGCATGCAGCATTTTCTAATGCACGCGTTATATTGGCCGTTGATTGGGTAATCGTCGTCGCTAGAAAGCTAGTTGTGCCTTCCATTGGCAGAGTCGATGCGATTTTCTCCAGTGCCTCAGCTGTTGCATCCATTGTGTCTGCCCCATTTGCACCATGTATATGCCCATCAATAAACCCTGGGATTGCATTCAATCCTGTTGCATCAATTACATGAGACGCTTTATCAAAAGGGATTTCTCCCTTCCCAATCGATTTTATTTTTCCGTTTTCAAGATAAATATTACCTTGGGACAGCTTATTATCCTCTAAATAAACTGTTGCATTTTTTATGAGAATCGCTGTGTTATTCTGCATCATTCATCTTCCAATCCATAGATGTCAGCTATAGTAACTTTTCAATAACTGCATCTGCTGTTTTTTCTTTATTCCTGATTGACTCCTGATTTGTCCGCTTAAAATACTCTGCATATAAGACATCCAATAAATAGAGCTGAGAGATTTTCGCTGATAAACTTCCACCTTGGAGCGGGCCTTCATTTGCTCCACAAAGCAGGGTAATATCCGAATAACTGGTCAATGGTGATTTTGCAAAACGTGTAATTGAAACTACTTTTGTGCCTCGCTCTTTTAAAATTTTCGCTACTTCAATCGTATCTTTTGTTGAGCCAGAGTAGGAAATAATGATTCCGACGTCTTTTTCTGTAAGTAAAGCTGCTGACATCGCTTGGAGATGGGAATCGATGGAGCACTCCGTTTTATTGGTAATCCGCATGAATTTGTTTTTCCCTTCCATCGCCGTCATTAAGGATGCCCCAACACCGAAAAAGTGAACCCGTTCCGCTTCTATCATCCATTCAATTGCTTGTAAAACATCTTGCTCATTTATTAAACTATGTGTTTGTGCCAGTGCATCTGTTGTTGCTGATAATACCTTAGAGGCAACTTCACCAGTTGAATCCTGCATTGTTATTTCACTGGATAGCTGCGGTGTTTCATCCTCCATGGAAATGCTATGTGCCAAAGCAATTCGGAACTCCTGATACCCCTTAAAACTTAGAGATTTACAAAAACGAAACACACTCGATTCGCCGACATGACAGGCGTCTGCCAGATCCGTAATCGACATATAAATGATTTCCTTCGAATGCTTTAAAATATAGTCTGCTACTTTCTTTTCCGCATTTGTAAGTGATCGATGCCTTGACTGAATCAACGAAAATATATCAATTCTTGCCATCCGCTACCCTTCCTTCCACTTGTTCCAGGAAAAGTGAAACTGCTCCCAGTACTCCAGCTTTATTGCCTAAGGAAGCTTTTACGATTTTAACGTCTTTATAACTATCCATAATCATCTGCTGAACCTTCTCTGAAACCAGTTTAACTACCAAATCCTGTTCCATAATTCCACCACCAAGGATAATCAAGGGAGGATTAAAAATATGAATCAATGAAACAATGCCATTAGCTATTTCATCTGTCCAATCCTTGATGGCTTTTTTTAATCTGCTGTTTCCTTCATTATAACTTGCAAGGATCATTCTGCCATTGTCCAAGCTATTATCTATTTCCATTGCTTTCCTAATTAATGCAGATGTGGAGGCATACACTTCATAACAGCCGCGCCCTCCGCAATTACATAAAAGGCCGGATGGGTGGGTAAGTATATGGCCAAACTCCCCTGCACTGCCATTGTTGCCTCTGTACACCTTCGAATTCATTATAATAGAACCGCCAATACCTGTACCATAAGTTAAACATAAATAATCACGATATAATTTCCCTGCACCAAAAAACTTCTCCCCCAGTGCTGCGGCATTGACATCATTTTCAACTTTAACCGACCGCTGAAATTGGTTTTCTATAATCGACTTTAATTCTACACCTGTATAGCCAGGTATATTGTTATTTGCAAATAGAATAGAACCGTCTGTATGATTCACTTGGCCTGCAGTGCTGATGCCTATTTTTTCAAAATCATCAAATTCAGCGATGATACGGAAGAGCCGTTTCATAAGTCGATCTGCTCCTTGCCTGCCGTCCGATTCAAATTCCCGGAAAATCTCTATATTGCCCTCATTATCTGTTTTTCCCGCTTTAATTGAAGTGCCGCCAATATCTATACCTAAAATCCCCATCTTTTTTCATCTCCGTACAATTCCTTTTTATAATTAGCCTAGCGATAACTCAGTCACGAATTGCATGCACAAATTGCTTTGTAATTTCATAAGGTCTCGTTATCGCAGTTCCGACAACTGCTGTGTGAACGCCTAGCTCAAACATTTCCGCTAACTGTTCCGGTGTCCAGATTCCACCTTCTGAAATAATCGGAGCTGGTATATTTTTTACTAATTGCTCAACTAGTTCAAAATCTGGCAGACTTCTGCCTTTCGTCTCTTCCGTATACCCACTCAGTGTTGTACCTATCAAATCAAATCCCAATTCATGAGCTGTTTTCGCATCCTCGAAACACGAGCAGTCTGCCATAAATAATTGGTCAGGGTATTTTTCTTTTATTGCCGGGAAAACTTCATGAATCGTTCTCCCGTCCGGCCGTATCCTGTTTGTCGCATCGATTGCTACAATATCAACCCCTTCATCACAGAGCTGTTCCACTTCTTTCATTGTCGGGGTAATAAACACATCCGATCCATCATAAACCTGTTTGATAATACCAATAATCGGCAGGTCAACAACGCGTTTTATTTCTTGAATGTCCTCCACACTATTCGCTCGAATGCCTTTAGCTCCTCCAAGTGAGGCAGCCTTTGCCATCCTTCCCATAATAAATGAACTGTGCAAGGCTTCATCTGGAAGTGCCTGGCAGGAAACGACAAGGTTGTTTTTAATTGCTTGCATTATTTTCTCTTTTTTATTCATTGCTCCACATCTCCATATTCAGTTTATCCTTTTTCTGCACCTGCTGTTATTCCACTAGTAAAGGAACGCTGGAAAACGAGAAAGACGACTAGCATAGGGATAGCAGCTATTGTTGCTCCAGCCATCTTATAGGCAAAGTTCGGATTCAAGTCTTGCATCAATGTTGCTGTACCAACCATAAGTGTTTTTGCGCTCTCCTCCTGTCCAACCACTAACTGCCATAAATAGTCATTCCATACATCCACAAAGAATAAAATAAATAATGCAGCAATTCCCGGCTTAACAATCGGAAGCATAATTCGGACAAAGATACGTAATTCACTCGCCCCATCCATCTTCGCAGATTCTCGTAAAGAGTCTGGGATACTGTCAAAGAAACCCTTTAATAAAAACACACCAAATGCTGTGGCTACATTGGGCCATATCATCCCATGGAGTGAATTAATCATTCCCATATCATCCACAATCCGATACAAAGGTACAATCATTACCTCTTTAGGTATCATGAGACTGGATATAAAGATAATAAAAATAATATTCTTGCCTTTGAATTCAAGCTTTGAAAACGCGTAGGCCGCTAACGAGCCAACAATGATTAAAGCAATCGTTGCAACGAGAGACACAGTAATACTATTTAATGCCCATTTAAATGCAGGGTTATGTTCAAAAACGTCTGCATAATTGGATAGATTGAACGTTTTTGGAAACCAGTCTGGCGGCATCTTTACAACTGCTGCACTCGTTTTAAGTGAGCTTGTGATAAGCCAATACAAAGGAAATAAGCTCATTATTGCAAATATGATTACAATAATATTAGAAAAAACATCGAATTTATCACCTTTTAATTTGCCTTTTCTTTTTAACATGGTTTACCCACCTTTAATTGTTCTTCAAAATTGTCCGCAGTTGCGGCAGTGAAAGCATAAGTGCAATAGCAAACATAATCACACCTACTGCTGAAGCAATACCCAGCTGATTATACTTAAACGCATTATTATAAAGGAAGTACATCAGTGTTGTAGATGCATTGTTCGGACCGCCGCCCGTTAAGAGCTGGATAACAACGAATATCTTCAGTACATTGATGATATTAATAATTGCAATGTAAATTGTTGTCGGCTTTACGAGAGGTATCAGAATCTTAAAGATTACTTTAATCCTGCTCGCCCCATCTACCTCGGCCGCTTCCAGCAATTCTTTCGGCACGCCAATCATTGCTGCAATATACAGGATAACTGCCTGCCCAACGTTCGTAGCAAACGTGACAAATATAATTACTGGTAAAACCCAATTTGCGTCACCAAGGAAATTAATTGCCGGCAGTTCTAACTGCCTTGCTGCATACGGGATAAGACCAATTGACGGATTTAATAAAAAGCTCCAGATCATACTCATTACAACCATGGAAACCATCACAGGAACATAGTACGCTCCACGAATAAAAGAAACATACTTGGCATTTTTATCAAAAACTGCTGTCGCTATAAATAACGCAAAAATAATGGTGAGTGCAACAATACACACGACAAAGATTACTGTATTTATTGCGGCTTGAATAAACACTGGGTCAGCCAGCAATGCTTTATAATTTTCAAATCCAACAAATGACATCGTATTAAAGCTTACTTTAAATAAACTCAAACGAATTCCTTCAAAAATTGGATAGACAAGGAATATAACAAAGAAAAATAGCTGGGGTGCAATAAAAAGATATCCAGTCAAATTCCGTTTTAAAGCATGTATGTTTTTCTTCATACGTACCATTTACCTTTCTATTTATGAAGTTACTTAAACTGCAAAGAGGGCATACACCCTCTCAGCAAATTAGTTATTATAAATTACGGAGTCTTGTTTCGCACTGTCAATGACACTATTCCCTTTTTCCTGATACGATTGAATTGCTTCTTCTGGTGACTTTCCTCCTGTATACATTGCTTGGAGCTCAGGATACAGCACTTGACGAAGCTCATTATAACCAGGAACATTCCCAGTGAAGCTGAAGATATACGCTGCGTTTTCTTCATAAGCTGTAAATAGCGGGTTTTCGTCGGACAGCTCCTCAGCAACTGAAGCTCTTACTGGCACTCCATTTTGTGATGCCTTCACAAGCTCTGAATCGGAGGATAGGAATTTCACAAAGTCTTTGCTCACTTCCATCCGCTTTTCATCTCCTGTATCAAAAATTGCCGATCCTGTAACATAAGTGAATGACAATGGATCCCCGCTTTCTGATGGTATATTAGCAAGCCTTGCATCAAATTCTTCAATATTTCCACTTTCCATATCTGCTTGAAGATTATTGTATAGGATTGAATTTGTGAAGCTGACACCTAACTGCTGATTCTGGAACATTGCATTGACGTCATTGGAAGAAACAGACTCAGCACCTGGGTTTACCCACTCATTGTCATAAATTTTCTTCATCCAGGCAGCTGCCTTTGCCCCGTTTTCATCATCGATGATCAGATTGCCTTCATCGTTAAAAAATGCATTGCCGAACATTCTCAAATAAGCAAGATTCCATGTATCCCCTTGATTATTCAATGCAAATAATCCCATTGGATAAGCATTAGAATATTTATCTGTTGGTGTGTTTTCTTTCAATTCTTCAAGAATGGTTTCCAACTCATCCATTGTCCAAGTCTTTAGTTGATCTGCTTCACCAATATATTCTTCCAAGCCCGCGTCCCGAAGCATATCTGCGTTGTATACCAATGTCCCCGGGTTATTCGTAAATGGGTAGAAATAAACATCATCTCCAAAGGTTACTTCATCCCAAAGACTTTGATCGATATCTGCTTTTGCCTCATCATCAATAATGTCAGTGATAGGCACTAAGGCACCACGGTGGACATAGTCACCCATTGCGAAAGTGCTCTCGAAAAAGATATCTGGCGGTGTTCCGCCATTTAAATTAACATTAAGCATCTCATCCCGCTGATCACCAGCAATCACTTCTACATTAATTTTTACATCTTCTTTGTCGTATTGTTCCACAAACTTCTCAGCTGCATAGTTCATGAAGCTGTCATAGTCTGCTTTTTCCTCAGATGTGTCAAATACCCCTTGCCATTGCGGTGTCAGCCAGACTGATAATTCAACTGTGCCATCACCACTTGAAGTTCCATCAGATGACGAGTCTCCTTCACTGCAAGCCGCTAGAATAATTGCCACAATTCCCAATAACAACAGCAACGTTTTCTTTCTCATTTCATTTTTTCCTCCCTTATTGTTTTCTTTATTTTATTGAAGATAAGCTTCGCTAAAAGCTCATGTCCTTCTGCATCTAAGTGCATGTAATCAATGGTATTCATGGAGACAATTCCTTTTGTATCTATAAAATCAATTGCATGTTCTGCCAGCATCTCTTTCAGATAACCAGGGAATTGCTCCGATTTCACATCACAATCCTTTCCCATCGACCAGCTGACCATCGTATTGGCATACTCTTTTCCGATAGGTGGCGGGGCAACAATGAATAGATTGAAAGATTCGCCATTGATTTCTTTTAATATTTCTTCCGCTCTCAAAGCAAGTCTCGTAATTCCTTGCGCTATGTTGTACGGTGTTAAATGAAGCCTTTCTTTTGTATCATTTGTACCAAGCATAATAATCAATGTTTCTATTGGGGCGTGACTTTTTAAACAAGGCAATAAATAATTAAGACCGTTCAACCCGTCAAACAGTGGATCATCTATGACACTTGTTCTGCCCGGGAGCCCTTCCTCGATTATTTGATAGTCATTTCCTGCAAATTTCTGGAGCAGGCATGGCCATCTTACTTCCTCAGAGAAACGCGTCCCGTTTTCTGCATTGCTTCCCCAAGTATTCGAATCACCAAAACACACAATTCTTTTAACCATGAAATCCCCCCTCTGCTAACTCCTCTGTAAACCGCTTACAATTGCATGTATGTTAAAAAAGGTAGATTAAAATGACCAAGGCTGGCTAATCTCGCAGCGCTCTGCGCGTCAAAGTTTGAGGCGGCGAGAGCTCCCCGCACTGAAATGTACGTCATGATGTACAGGAGAAGCAGAAAAGCGAACCAGCTCAAAACATCGACGTGTCATTTTTATCGGACTATTTGAAGACCCTCTACAAATAGTTGGAAATGGACTGATCAATCATCTGTTTTAGATGCTCGATTTTCACTTTATCTTCTAGCGATACTTGTTCCAGCGGCTCCCTTACTCCGCCTATTGAAAGGCCATTTAGCTTGAATATTTCTTTAATCACAGCATACATCGAGCCATCTAAGGAAGTTAAACCGGTGATAATATCATTTATCTCTTTCTGGATTGCCTGGGCTTCCCGGAAACGGCCAGCCGCAACGTATTCTTCTGCTTTCAGAAACAGTTCAGGCATGACACCATATGTACCGCCAATTCCACTATCTGCACCGATTAGCCGTCCAGCAATATATTGTTCATCCGCTCCGTTAAAAACAATAAAGTCCTCTCCGCCTGCTGCTTTAAATCTTTCAATATCCATTACTGGCATGGAAGAATTCTTGATTCCGATTACTTTTTCATTTGCTCTTAATTTATGAAATAAATCCATCGACAGGCTGTATCCTGTTGTTTGCGGGATATTATAAATAAAGAACGGTAAATCTGCTGCTTCGATAATATCCGTCCAGTAATTAAAGATAGCGCTTTCATGCAGTTTAAAATAAATTGGCGGAATAGCAGATAAAGCATGATAACCAAGCTCTTCAGCATACCTCGCCAATAGGACACTATCTTTTGTTGAGGGTGCACCAACATGAGCAATTAATGTCAACTTTCCTTTTACTTCCTCAGCAACAAACTTGAGAATTTCCTTCCGTTCTTCCAAACTCTGATAAATACACTCCCCTGAGCTTCCACCTACATACAGACCTTGGACGCCCTTTTCATAAAAGTAGTTTGCCAGTTTTTTTGTTCGCTCTTCAGACACTTCGCCTGCTTCATCATAACAAGCATAAAACGCGGGAAAAATCCCTTTAAAATCCTGTTCAGTCATTCCTTTCATCCTCCAATTCAGAAATGAATCTTAAATTATATTATATCGAATATAGCACACCATTTTCGTATTGTAAATAATTTTCACCAAAATTATAATTTATGAAAAAAATATTTATCAATTCCTTTCTGCATTCGATAGCAGGGAAATGCAGCATAAAAAAAACAGCTATTCGATATGAATAGCTGTAAACGTATCAGGTTCTTTTATTTCTCTTCACCACGTACCATCTGTTTTAAATCAGCATTTAACGCTTCAATCTCTTTCACTGCTTTATTGATAGAACCAATCAAGTCATGTTCATTTTCAATCGTCGCAACAATCTCTTCTGTTGCAGCTGTATTTTCTTCTGAAATATTTGCCATATTCTCAATTTGTGACTGAATAGATGAGAAGTTGCTTGTAGCTGCTTTAATTACATCCATTCCTTTAGAAAGTCCTTCATTATTTTGCTGGAAAGTATCTTTTAATTCCGTGAAGAAATCTGCAACTTCCTTTAGAATGAGCTGGCCTTCATCTACCGCAGCTTTACCTTCCATCGATCTTTCATATGCTTGATTTGTTTTTTCAAAAAGGACAGATGTAACATCTGTAATTGAAACCGTGATTGCTGCACTTTCCTCTGCCAGTTTACGGACTTCATCCGCAACAACAGCAAATCCTTTTCCGTGTTCCCCTGCCCGTGCAGATTCAATCGCAGCGTTCAGTGCCAATAGATTCGTTTGTTCCGCAATTTCTTTAATTCCATCTAGTAACGAGTTTACATTCACAAGACTGTCTCTTAATTCCGATACCGTGGTGGAGGCAATGCCAATCGCACTATTAACCGTACCCATATGATTTGTCACACGGTCAATCTTCTCCGAACCATCTTGAACTCTTCCATCCATTTCACCGGTTCCCTCCACAATTCCTTGTGTGATGGCAACTGTTTCATTTGCATGAGCCAATGAATCACTCATTGATTCATTGACCAGAGTCAAGCTCGTTGATTCTTCTTGAATTCCTGCAGACATTTGCTGGACAGCCTCTAGAATATGCTGGCTGGACTCATGGATTGTTTTCACATCTGTACTAAAATGATGGATGCCATTTTCTAATGTATTTGTTCCATCTTCTATTGCCTGGAAAGTACCTTGTAATCTTTCAAGCAATTGCTTTGTTTGTACTTCCTTTTCCTGAGATTCGGCAATCATTTCTCTTCCCCAGCGCGTCAGGTAATAAAGTACAGCCAACACACCGTTTATTGCGACGATAACTGTAATAATTCCTTTCGGGCTATTGTCTGTATTCAACAGTGCTGCTGAATTTAAGAAGTAAATACCGATGTATTCAATATTAATTAATATACTGAATATCATCACTAATTCCTTTTTAAAATAGAGTGCAGCCATCGCAATACTTAAGAAGATAAGATAATGCTTGTTTAAAGCAAAACCATCAAGTAAAAATAAAGCAGAAACTACCAAATTCGGCAGCAGCGCAAAAAAGAATCCTTTCAAATATGCATTAATGGGCAGAAAGTAATTAATGATTGTCAGCAGGAAAACGAGCGAACCAGCAATAACAATCCCAATTGCATCAGAGAATCCTCTTTCAAATACGATAGGAATTACAAGTAAAAGAATTAATATAATTAGTAATACTAGATTCACTTTATGTACCCGCTGTGTATCATATGTATCTAGTTGTTTCATCTCCCATTCCCCTTTCAAAATTGTACACGCTATATTGATTATAGTTTATTCTACCTATAATTTCCAATATAATTGAATCTTTTCGCCTAGTTACATATAATGATAAAGAAAGCAGATAATCCATTTTTTAGAAAAGATTATCACGAATATACAAAAGGAAGGGATTGTTATTATGAGAATAGCTGTAATGGGAGCAGGTTCCTTAGGCACAATTATCGGTGCATATCTTTCACAAACGAATGAAGATGTGGAATTAATTGATGTAAATAAGGAGCATGTTGATGCATTAAATGAAAAAGGGGCAACACTTGTTGGAACAGTGAATGAAAATATTCCTGTAAAGGCGATTACACCAGAAGAAATGACTGGAACGTATGATTTAGTATTACTTTTGACGAAACAATTATTTAATGAACAAGTGTTACATAATCTAGAACCTTACTTGCGGGACGACAGTACACTTCTATCTCTGCAAAATGGAGTTCCTGAGGAATCATTAGCTCGTATAGTAGGAAAAAATAGAGTTGTTGGCGGATCAGTAGAATTTGGTGCAACTTGGATTGAGCCAGGCGTTTCTGAACTGACGACTGCAGCTGATTCATTTAAACAAAACGCTTTCGCAATTGGAGAACTTGATGGAAGAAACACAGAACGCATTCAACAAATTCAGGAGTTATTAAACCATGTGGGGCACACAGAAATATCAGCTAACCTTGTAGGCACCAAATGGTCTAAATTACTTGTGAACGTCGCGATGAGTGGTATGTCGGCAGCATTAGGATGTACATATGGTGATATTTTAAATGATGAAACAGCTGTAAAAAGTGCTGTCATGCTTGCAGATGAAACGTTAAAAACAGGAGCAGCAGCAGGTATTGAATTTGCTGAGTTAGCAGGGGTTCATGTTGGCATTTTTTCAATTAAGGAAGATAAAAGCAACTTGCCAATGGTGATTGAAATTGCTAAAAAAGTATTTACTCCACAAGCATCCTTAAGAGCCAGCATGCTTCAAGACCTTGAAAAAGAAAGAAAAACAGAAATAGACTATATTAATGGTGTCATTGCTGAAAAAGGAAAAGAACTCGGTGTTGCAACGCCATATAATGATATTGTTGTGCGCCTTGTGAAACAATCTGAGGAGGAGAAGTCGGTTCCGCAGTTTGAGAAGAATATAGCAGCTTTTCGATAAAAACAGGATGGGGCTAAGAGACCGGGACTTAACTAACACCAGCCAAATAAGAGACGAACATTATTGAATAAAAAGCTTTTAATGTTAACCTTTTATAACTGGAAAATGATTCATAATCGATACAAAGTGCTGATTAATTTAATTCAGTATATTGCATCCCCCCTGGAAAATTGCAGCCCGAATACACTTCTCTTTCCGTGTATTCGGGCTGCTTCGTGCTGAAAATATTATTTAGTGTTCTTATCGAAGTAACAAAATAAAAATAAAAGAACTTGTTGAGATCACCTCTGAAATTATGACAGTGTGTAGTCTAAAAACAATATTACAATAATTAACGTGCATATCTTCTGACTTCATTCAATGAAATAACCGTCCGTTTTTAGCCGGAACAGTCCAAATACTCCGAGACTCCAGTGGGAGCCAAGGCATAGGTAAGACCGCGTAGTGCGTAGCACGAAGGCAGATTAAGTACGCCACGTCCTGTGGCAACATCTGCATTAGCACGTCCTGTGCGTCGGAGCTTACCAGCCGCCCACGGAAATGACCTGACCCCCAAAAGTTAGAGTAAAAATTTAACGATTGGGGTGTTTTTTGTTGGCGAAGTATACGGGCAAATTCAAATCAAAAATCGCAAAAGAATATCTGGAAGGAAAACTAAGTTATCGCAGTCTAGCGGAGAAATATGAAATTCCTACGACCACGCTTCGAGGTTGGGTAAGAATTTATAAACATTTTGGAGAAAAACAATTAGTGGTGAAAAATAAGGATCAGGAAATTTACTCTGTTCAATTTAAGCGAGATGTATTAAGCTTTATGAAGAGTACTGGTGCTTCAGCGTCCGACACAGCTCTTCAATTTGGAATCAAGAATCCCTCCATGTTATCTAGATGGAGAAAATCATTCCAGGAAGGCAAATCTGAAGCTCAGAATAACCAGAGGGAGCTGCTTCCTATGCCTGATAAATCGAAGAAGCAAAAGAAGAAACCGATAAATAATAAAGAAACAGTGACTTTAAAGCAATTAGAAAGAGAAAATGAGCTTTTACGTTTAGAGGTGGCCTATTTAAAAAAGTTGCGAGCTTTTCAGGAAGATCCGGAAGCCTTTCTCGAAAAGCACAAACAGCGTTATCAGCCGAACTCAAAAAACAATTCAAATTAAAAGATGTCTTAAACATTGTTGGAATCCCTGAATCATCCTACCACTACCATATGAACGGAAAGAAAGAAGAAGAGGACTCAGACCAAGTATTGAAAGAATGTATTGGAGAAATATTTAAAGAATATAAAGGAATTTATGGTTACCGTAGAATCAAAAAAGCTTTGGAAGAAGACTATGGCTATATCGTAAATCATAAGAAAGTTCAACGTCTGATGAAAGAAATGGGACTCCAATGTGTGAAGTTTGGAAGAAAATCAAGAAAATATAATGCTTACAAGGGAACGGTAGGTAAGGTGGCGAAGAACCGTATGAATCGTCGGTTTCACACGAAAATACCTTATCAGAAATTGACCACAGATATCACAGAATTTAAGTGTTCAGGAGGAAAGAAACTCTATTTAAGTCCAATCCTGGACATGTTTAACGGGGAAATATTATCTTACGGCATCAGCACATCTCCAACACTTGAATTCGTATTGAATCCACTTGAAGAAGCGCTAGACACTGTCAAAAACTCAAAATATAGGACAACCATCCATTCTGATCAAGGATGGCATTATCAACATGATAAATGGGTGAAAACCCTCAAGGGAAATAAGGTATTTCAAAGTATGTCACGTAAAGGGAATTGTATAGATAACGCACCAATTGAAAGCTTTTTCGGTATATTAAAGCAAGAAATGTATCACGGAGAGCCTCTCTGTACCTATGATGAATTAAAGATTAAGATTGAGGAATATATTTCTCTATATAATAATAAACGTATTAAGAAAAAGCTGGATGGTATGAGTCCCGTTCAATACCGAATTCATACCAGCCAACTTGCAGCTTAAAAACTCCAACTTTTGGGGGTCACACCAAAAGCGAGGAGTATTTGGACTGTGGACTTCCAAAAGGAATAAGGGAAAGAGCAAAACAAACATTATTCTGAATTAAGGCAGTCAGGATTCCACTTAAAATCCGAACGAATTTAAAGTATCGTTCGGGTTTTATTAAATTATATTTCTTTTGTCCCAACGTCATTTAATTTTATAATGAACATACATCGAACAAAACCGTTGCTCTTCCCTGTCTTACATGCTTTATTACTGCTTTCCAATCAGTAATAAAGTGCCCCTTTTTAAAGCCCTACCTTTTACGCAGTTTAAAAATTTGCGAACTGTAATCACTATTTGTTTTATCTAAATGAATACCAGCATGCATCAGCTCATCGCCATAATAGGTGCCTTCCTTGCCTTCAATTTGGTATTCAAAGTCTGCATTCAAACCTGTTAATAATAAACGGTCATATCCTGGATGCGGCTGATTCAATACTTGGTATCTGCCAACAATTGCTTCTGTTTGATCATCTGAAACAACCATCCAGCTTGTTACGTTTCCTTCGAATGGACTTTGCATACGATGGAAAGTACCTTTTTGAATAAGTTCACGGTTTGCTTTATAAAATATAATTTGCTCTTTTATTATTTCTCTTTCCGCTTCAGTCAATTGAGTGATATCTAATTCATAGCCAAAGTCGCCAAAGTATGCAACATTACCTCTCGTTTCCAGGCTTGTTGTTCGGCCTACCTGATGGTTCGGTACAGCGGAAACATGTGCACCAATTGAACTTAAAGGGTAAACAAAAGATGTGCCATATTGGATTTTCAATCGTTCGACAGCGTCTGTATCATCACTTGTCCATGCTTGGGGTGCATAGTAAAGCATGCCAGGATCAAAACGGCTTCCCCCGCTTGCACATGACTCAAATAAGATTTCTGGGAATGCTGTTGTCAATCTTTCATACAGATCATATACTCCTAAAATATAACGGTGTGCCACTTCTCTTTGACGATCAGCAGGCAATTCATTTGAACCAATTTCTGTCATATAACGGTTCATATCCCATTTCACATAAGTAATTGGTGCTTCCCGCAACGTTTCGGCCATTACTTCAAAAATATAATCAACAACTTCTTTTCTGGAGAAGTCAAGTACATATTGACTTCTGCCACTTGATAGGCGGCGGTCAGGAACCTGAAGCAGCCAGTCCGGGTGTGCTTCATATAATTTACTGACCTTGGAAATCATTTCCGGTTCAAACCAAAGCCCAAAATTTAAGCCTAAATCTGTAATTTTATTTGCCAGTCCAGTTATTCCGTTTGGCAATTTACGTTCGTCTACAAACCAATCACCAAGAGATGTGGTGTCATCGTCACGTTTACCAAACCAGCCATCATCTAATACAAATAATTCGACACCCAGTTTTTTAGATTCTTCAGCAATAGAAAGTATCTTCTCTTCATCAAAGTTAAAATAAGTGCCTTCCCAATTGTTTATTAAAATCGGCCGCTGTTTATCCCGCCAGCTTCCCCGCGCTAATCTTGTGCGATATAGTTCGTGATATGTTTGGCTCATTCCATTTAACCCTGCATCTGAATAAACCATAACAACTTCCGGTGTCTGGAATGCTTCACCAGTGTCCAATAACCAGTTAAAATCAAAAGGATTAATACCCATTTGAACACGTGTTACATCAAAATGGTCTACCTCGATCTGCGCTAAAAAGTTTCCACTATATACAAAACTGAAACCATATACTTCCCCTTGTTGTTCATTCGTATCTGGCCGTTTCATTGCAAGGAATGGATTCTGATGCGCACTGCTTGTCCCTCTTGCACTAGCAATACGCTGAACACCTTGTTCCAGTTTTCTCACTTTCACATGTCTTTCTCTTGCCCATGAACCAGATAAGTGAATCATTTCAAAATCACTGTCAAAAAAGTCTACACTTGCACTTAATGCCCGAGTCAGATTTAATTGCTCACTCCCATTATTACTAAATTTTGCAGAGCGGGTAATCACATTAAAGCTTTCATAAACAGTGTATAGCAATTTAATTTCTGCCTGGATGAGTGAATCATATAAAGTGATTTCTAATGTTGTAACTTCATCCTTTTCTTCTGCATAGACAGCAGGCAATCCTTCTAACCGCGGTTTTCCGCTATATATTTTATGTTCCTTGTATTCAAAGTTCGTAATGCGGCTGCCATTTTCCTGTAAAATCTGATAGGCTGGTTCCCGAAAGTCCGTTGTACCATATGCAGGATATTCTTGCTTTAATTGATCAAGTGAAAAGGTCTGGTCCCCTTCAAATACATGTGTGCTATTATCCCTGAACTCTTCCCTGTATAAGTGATGAAATGAATCTCTATGTCTGAGTTTTTTACCATAATACAGATGACCTAACTGATTATTTTTCAGTATTTTAAAGATATAGCTGACATCTTTTGCTTGTAAATGAAATTCTTTTGTTTCACTATTGTAGAAAATCGGCATTATCATTGCCCCCTTAATTATTATAATATTTTTCATTTGAAACAGTATAAAGGATGCGGAAGGTAATGGACCCTTCCGCATGTTCAAATTGCAGACCTAGTCATTCTGCTGTTTATGAAATTGGCTCAATCCTAAATTCAAATTGAAAATCTTCTTCCGCACTAATTCGGAATTCCTCATGAACTGGCGCTCCCCAGCTGTCGTCTCCTCCAACACCTCTTTGTTTTCCTGCAACTGTCACCACAGTATGATGAATGTTAGGCAATTCATATGGATGACTGGCATTTTCCAATTCAAATGCAGTATATGGGGATACATTACATTCTAATGGCTGATGATTCGCCACGATTCGAATGCCCTGACCTTTATCGTTTGTAATGCTGACTTTGCGAACTCCCGTCCTATTCCCGGACTCTTGAGGATTAATATATGCTGCCATATTTTCCTTTACTGTATTTTTAAAGCGGCATAACCTGGCACCATTATCCCGGTCGATATAATTCTCTTCTGGTCCATTTGCAAACCAATCAAGTTGATCATAATCAGCAGAGATTGTAAACGACACTGCATGGATTGGCAGATCCGGCAATCCTTTTACTCCATGATAGGAAGATTGAACATTCAAACTGCCATCAGAATATACAGTGTAGCTAATTGTTACCTTAGCATCTTGATGAATGGAAAGAGCATAGTCGAAGTTCACTACTGCGTGCGTATCCTTGTTTTCAAAGGAAACATTCATGCACCTCGGCATGAAGCTTGCAGCATACCAGCCGCCGCTGTCAAAACCAAATTGATTCCCGCGGTCATTATCAGTTAAAGCTCTCCAAAATAGTGGCATCGGTGCTTTTGTAATCATTTCTTTGCCAGCATATTGAAGAGATACTAACGAACCTGCCTTGCGTGAAAATATCGCATGAAAATCTTCACCATGCACTCCAATATTTACGTCACCATCCGCAATACTTACTTTCCCATCTGGAACTGCAAAAGTTTGCTCTCCATTTTGGAAAATATACTCTCCGAATGCGATTTCATAACCTTCCTCAGCCCAGAGTGTATCTGCCTTCAGCAATAATGAAGTATGGATGACATATTCACCTTGTTTTATTAACTCACCTGGAATGTTTAATTCGTAATATTCTTCACTGCCTGGCGCAACATCCACTTCCAGCTGGTTTGTAAATACTTCCTCACCTTCATTGCTAAGTGTATATTTTAAAATCAAATCACTTGTATCGTTAAATAGTTGTTTATTTGTTATCTTTACACCTTCACGGTCAGGATACAGTTCTATATTTTGGTATAGAAAACGCACTTCTTGAATTTGAGGTGTAAGTTTACGGTCTGCAAATACAAGCCCATTTCCGCAGAAATTATAATCTGTCGGCTGGTCGCCGAAATCGCCGCCATAGGCAACAAAGTCATTTCCATACCGATCCTTTTTGATAATCCCTTGATCAATGTAATCCCAGATAAATCCACCTTGATACATTGGGTATTTATCTTCAAGATCTGTATACTTCTTCATGCCGCCAACCGAGTTCCCCATTGCATGCATGTACTCACATGTAATAAACGGTTTTTCTGGGTCATTTTTTAAATAGGCTTCTATTTCTGCAGGCTTAGCATACATTCTGCTTTCCATATCACTCGTATCATTGTATTCACGATTGTGAAATACACCTTCATAGTGAACCAGGCGGCTTGGATCCACTTCCCTAAAGTAGTTAGACATCTCATAAAGCACTTTTCCGCCATATGATTCATTCCCACATGACCAGATTAATATCGATGGATGGTTTTTATCGCGTTCAAACATGGAAATTGCCCTGTCCAAAACAATATCTTTCCATTCATCCTTATCACCAGGAATTACCCATGATGGTTCTACAATATCTAATTTTTGCCACGAACCGTGTGTTTCTAAATTCACTTCATCTATCACATATAGACCGTATTGATCACAGAGCTCGTACCAATACGTTTGATTTGGATAGTGTGCAGTGCGCACCGCATTGATGTTGTGTCGTTTCATTATTTTAATATCGGCAATCATGTCTTCCTTCGTTATCGCACGTCCATGGTAAGGATTAAATTCATGGCGGTTAACCCCTTTGAAAACAATGCGTTTACCATTGATATGCATGATATTATTTTTCATCTCAAAACAGCGGAAACCAATATCCTGCGGGATAACCTCAACTAACTGACCTGACTCATTATACAGCTGGATGAATGCCTGATATAAATAAGGGCTTTCAGCGCTCCACAGCTCCGGATTTGTTACAGCTATATTCAATGTGGTATTTTTGTCTGACAGTTCTTGTTCTGCTTTTCCAATCACATTCTGTTCTGCATCCTCTAGTATCAGCTGTGCTTTCGCTCCTTTGGGGACTTTCGACAATTGAAGCTCCACATGCAGCTCACCATTTTTATACGTATCATCCAGCTCTGCTTTCACATGCAGATCATCCACATGGATTTCTGGTTTGCTGTACAGATAAACATCTCGGAAAATACCCGAAAATCTCCAAAAGTCCTGATCCTCCAGCCAGCTTCCTGTGCTGCGCTGATACACTTCAACAGCTAACTTATTTTTTCCACTGTGCAGATATGGTGTCAATTCAAAGTCTGCTGGTGTGAAGCTGTCTTCGCTATAGCCGACAAATTCGCCATTCAGCCATACATAAAATGCGGTTTCTACTCCTTGAAAAGAAATAAATAAAGGCTTCTCTTCCATTTGTTCAGGTATATCGAAATACTTTACATAGCTTCCAACCGTGTTCTGTTTCGTCGAGATTTCGGGCGGACGCAGCTCCTCATGACCGTCCCACGGATACATTGTATTTACATAATGAGGATTGCCATGGCCTTGTAACTGGATATGCCCTGGAACCTGTATCATCCCCCATCCTGAGCAATCATAATCAAGCTCATAAAACGATTCAATACGGCTTGTCGGGTTAACAGCATAACTGAACTTCCACGTTCCATTTAAATCATGCCGAAAATTCATCAACCCTCTATTTCTAGCTTCCTGCATTGTTTCGTAGTAACGATGATCTGAATGTGCATTTATACGATTCACCTTAAATGTATCAACATCCGTTAGCCACTTCAGGCTAGGCTTTGTCATATTCTAAACACTCCTAATCTATTGTTTAAATTCCAGTAATCTATCTTTACTTATAAATAACGCCTTAAAGATTGTGTTTGAGATTCTCCATTCCCGATCTTTTCAAGCAGTGAAGGTGCATATCCAGAACACCCTGCACTGCATTCTCAATTGCAATAGAATTAACCCTTTACAGATCCCGTCATTCCAGCAACAAAATGTTTTTGCATTAAGAAAAATACAATTGCTGTCGGCAATGTTGCAATAACAATCGCTGTCATAATCACTCCATAGTCTGGTGCATATCCCGCACCCAGATTGGATATAAGCAATGGTATTGTTTGTTTTTCGGGTGACTGCAAAATGACTAGTGGCCATAAGTAATTGTTCCAGCTGTTCATAAATGCAATGATTGCTGCGGCTGCATACGTTGTTTTCATCGTTGGCATGTAAATCCGAAAGAAGATTCCAAGCTCACTCAGACCATCAATTCTGCCTGCCTCAATTAAATCTCTTGGAAACATTTTCGTGTTTTGCCGGAATAGAAAGACAAAGAATGCGGTTGTCATCGTCGGCAGAATGACTGCTGATAATGTATCAATTCCGATTGCTGGCATTGTATGAGCGATTCCACCAAAGAACCTGTATAGCGGAATCATAATAGCTGCAAAAGGAATCATCAAGGAAACTAAGAGTATATTAAACACCCAGTCCTTCCCTTTACTTCGATATATTTCGAAGCCATATCCAGCAAGTGATGAAATAAGTAAAGTCAATATAGTCGTTATCACTGCAATGATGGTAGAATTAAGTAAAGCCGTAGCAATGTCGACGGTTTCAAACAATACTTTTATATTTTCAAATAAGTGAGTACCAGGCAATAATCTTCCTTGCGTTACGTCTACAGATTTATTTGTCATACTTACAATCATCCATAAAAATGGATAAATGCTTATAAGGGATGCACCCCCAAGGAATAAGTATACAAAGCTTCGCATCAGTTTTTTCACTTCTTATCACCTGCCACTCTAAATTGAATTATAGATAATACAACTACCAGTAACACAATGACATACGAAACGGTTGAAGCGTATCCGAAGTCTGGTGTGTATTCAAACGAAAGATTATAAATATACTGTGAAATTGATAATGTAGCATTTCCAGGTCCTCCACTAGTAATATTCATTACCTCATCGAAAATCTGCAATGTCCCGATGGTTGACATGATTGATGTAAATAAAATAATTGGTTTTAACATTGGTATTGTTATTTTTGTAAATCGCTGAAAAGCATTCGCACCGTCAATCTTTGCAGCTTCATAGATTGAATGATCAACATTCTGTAAAGAAGATAAATAAAAGATCATATTATATCCTGTCCATCTCCACGTAATTGCAATGATAATAATTACCTTGGACCAGAATGGGTCTGACAGCCAATTAATTGGTTCTGAAATGATGGATAAGTCTACTAGAAACTTATTAACAATGCCATCTCCTGCAAACATATACTTAAAAATAACAGAATAAGCAACAAGTGAGGTTACAGCCGGCAAAAAGATAGCCGTTCTAAAGAACCCCCTGAATTTTAATGTTGGATCATTTAGCAATACTGAAAATACAAGAGCCAATACAATCATGATTGGAACTTGAATAATCAAATAAAGAAATGTATTGAATAAAGCAGACCTGAATGTAGGGTCACTAAATAGCCTGATGTAGTTGTCCAAGCCAACATATTCCATATTTGTTCCCCTGCCAGATTGAAATGACAGCAGTAATGCTTGTATCATAGGATAAAAATAAAATAGTGAGATTGCTAGAACTGCAATAATAATAAAGAGCCAGCCGATATTGTTTCGTCTCATCATTCGTTTCATTTTCCTCACTCCTTCCGTGAAAAATAGACCAAGAGCCCAGTCTAATTGTCGCTGTTGCATTCAACTATTAGATTGAAACTCAAGGCCTATTTTTGTGCTCATTTACTTAAGTTGAGTTTCAGCTTGCTGTTGAGCATTATTCAATACTTCTGAAAGGTCTGTTCCATTTAAATACTGTTGCATCCCTTCAATGATGATGTCCTCGATTGCATATGTGTGCATTCCATAGTTGACACCAGGAATTTCATCTGTCCAGTTCGAAAAGTTTTCAATAATGGACTGACCTGCAAAGAACTCATCTTCTGCTGTAAACGCTTCTCCATCCATAGCTGGTGTGTAAGCACCAATTGCTCCGATTTCTGTTACAAGCTCTTGATACATGTCCACATCAGAACCAAATGTATTCGCAAGAAACGCTGCAGCCTTTTCTTTGCCATCAACATTCAGCACATACCAAGAACTTCCGCCAAGGTTAGATGCTGCTACTGATTCCTCTAAATCTAAAGTAGGTGTCGGAACAACTGTCCAGTTTCCACTTTGTGACTCTTCTGCCTTGATACTTGGTGTAATCCAGTTTCCAGTCGGTACAGAAGCAACATCACCACTATTGAAAGCTCCTACAAATTGGCTCCAGTCAGAAACGATTTTCACGATGCCTGCATCCATTAATTCTTTATATGTTTCAAATGCTTTCACAAGCGCTTCATTTTCAGCGATAGTTGGGGTTGCACCGTCTTCATCCACATACCAAGCACCTGCAGACTGGATCATCACTCGTATTTGTCCTAAATCATTTGGATCCAATGTAAGTAAATCAGCACCAACTGTTTCCTTTATATCTTTTCCGATTTCAATATACTCGTTCCAAGTAATATCTGCCAGGTCATCAACAGTGTAGCCAGCCTCTTCCAGATAGTCGGTACGTATATAGAGACCTGTTGCACCGGAATCAAATGGTACCCCGTATTGCTTTCCATCATATTGGGTCGTCGCCATTTTGTAGTCAGCGAAATCATCTGTGTTTATGTAATCATCCATTGGATAAAACGCATCTGGATAGGAGTCCAGGAAACTCTGTGCACGGTAATCTTCAATTAACACAATATTAGGCAATCCCGTGTTCGCTCCCGAACCAAGTCCAGTATTTAACTTTTGAATGATATCATCTTGAGCATTCTCAATAATATTTAAATCTACATCTTCATCGCCATCATATGCTTCTTTAGCAATTTCAAGTGCTTTTATATTAAACTGCGGATCCCAGGCCCAGGCAGTGATTTTATCTCCATCACTGGAATCTGAAGAACCATCTTCATCATTCCCTCCATCAGAACAAGCAGCAAGCGCCAGTATACCAACAGTTATTAAAATTAATGATAAGAACTTTTTCATTTAAATCCCTCCAAATAATATGTTTTTTAATAACAGAATCCTAAAAATTCATGCTTGTTTACGCTTTCAATATAAATATTGGAAAATCACTTATCACCTCTTCGCCAAATAATAGTTTCCTAGATTAACAGATCGACATACTCTAAGTTGTATATTAATTAAATTAATTAATTATTATATTAATCGCAACTATTTTAATTGTCAAGTCTATCTTGTTAGAGCAAACATCTATTTTTTCAAACCGCCCAAAGCAGATAAATCGGTTTTCAGATAAGTTTAAAACGAACCTATGGCTGACGCAATAACAATCCATCCCAATATAAATATGCTTTAATAAAATGAACAAGCAGCAGTCTCCCTCATTATCCTGTTCCACCCATAGATATAAATACCCTCTTGTACTTTGGAATAATCTATAATACAATGTGGTTAATTAAATTAATTAATTAACTAAAGTACATACTCTCTAAAGGAGGTCATCATGAATTATATGGATACTTTACACAAAAATTTTACAGATGTTTTTAATCATGCCAATGATATCCGCCTTTTCTTCGCCCCTGGCCGAATCAATCTAATTGGCGAACACACTGATTACAACGGCGGGCATGTTTTCCCTGCTTCCATTTCCTTTGGAACGTATGCCGCTGCTGCGAAGCGTACAGATAATAAGCTGCGTTTTTATTCAATGAATTTTCCTGAAGCTGGGATTATTGAATGTGATCTTGAGCATTTAGACTATGACCCAGCACATAACTGGGCCAATTATCCAAAAGGAATGATTCAGTTTATACAGGATAGCGGCTATGAACTACATGCTGGTATTGATATTCTTTACTATGGGGATATTCCAAATAGTGCAGGCCTTTCTTCCTCTGCCTCAATCGAAATTGTAACTGGAATTCTATTAGAAAGGCTGTTCCATTTAGAGTTAGACAGAATTGAATTAATTAAATTAGGGCAAAAAGTAGAGAATGATTATATTCATGTGAATAGCGGAATAATGGATCAATTTGCAATAGGCATGGGGAAACAAGATCATGCCATTCATCTAAATACGGAAACCCTATCTTTTACCTATGCCCCGCTGAAATTGGCTGATCATTCGATTATGATTATTCATACCAATAAAAGCCGTGCCCTTGCAGATTCAAAATATAATGAACGGCGGGCACAATGCGAGGCTGCTTTGACCGACTTACAGACAGAGCTAAATATTACCAGTTTAGGCGAACTGACGCCAGATGAATTTGAAACACATAAACAGCTCATACAAGATGAGACAAATAGAAAGAGAGCAAAGCATGCCGTTTATGAAAACGCTCGCACAATTAAGGCGTTGGAAATGCTGAATAAAGGAGATTTGGTTCATTTCGGAAAGTTAATGAATGAATCCCATCGCTCTTTACAGGAGGATTATGAAGTAACCGGTTTGGAACTGGATACGCTTGTTGAAGCGGCATGGAATCAAGAAGGGGTTTTAGGAGCGAGGATGACTGGTGCCGGATTTGGCGGCTGTGCTATCGCCATCGTTCGGAATGAACATATTGAAACATTTAAAAAGCATGTCAATCAAGCATACGCAAAAAAGATAGGTTATGAAGCTTTATTTTACACAGCACAAATTGGTGACGGTGCGAAAGAAATAACAAAAGAGGTGATTTAAGATGAGTGTACTTGTATTGGGTGGAGCTGGCTATATCGGTTCACATGCCGTTTATCAGCTTATTGATCATGGGAAAGATGTTGTTGTCGTTGATAATTTAGAAACAGGCCATAAGAAAGCAGTGCATCCTGATGCCGCATTTTATGAAGGGGACATCAGAAATATTGATTTTCTGCGAGGTGTATTTAAAAAAGAAAAGATCGATGCAGTGATTCACTTTGCAGCAAATTCACTTGTTGGAGAGTCAATGGAAAAACCGCTGAAGTACTTTGATAATAATGTTTACGGCACACAAGTCCTGCTGCAGGTGATGACGGAGTTTCATGTCAGCTTCATTGTTTTCTCTTCCACTGCAGCAACCTATGGTGAGCCAAAAAGTGTTCCAATTACAGAGGATGCTGTACCGAATCCTGCAAATGCCTATGGGGAAACAAAGCTCACTATGGAGAAAATGATGAAATGGGCGGAACAGGCACATGGAATAAAGTATGTTTCCTTACGATATTTCAATGTAGCTGGGGCTCGGGAATCTGCCGAAATTGGAGAAGATCATAACCCGGAAACTCATCTTATCCCAATCATTTTACAAGTCGCGCTGAACAAGCGGCCCTTTATTTCCATTTTTGGTGATGACTATCCTACTCCAGATGGAACATGTATCCGTGATTACATCCATGTAGAGGATCTTATCCATGCCCATCTGCTCGCCCTGGATTATTTGAAAAATGGTGGCGAGAGTGACATTTTCAACCTTGGAAGCAGTCAAGGGTTTTCAGTGAAAGAAATTATTGATGCTGTAAAAGAGGTAACAGGAAAAGCGATTCCAGCTAAAGTCGGTGACAGACGGCCAGGAGATCCAGCAACACTTATCGCGAGCTCTGAAAAAGCAAAAAATATTTTAGGCTGGAAGCCAGCACGCACTTCAATTGAAAGAATTATCCAAGATGCTTGGAACTGGCATATAAAGAATCCGAATGGTTATGAGGAGTGAGTAATTGATGACTATCTATGAAAATCTGGCAGGCCTCATTCAAAAAGCAAAAGAAACAGACCTGATTGAAACACAAGATGAAATCTATGCAAGGAATCAAGTCATGCACCTTTTGCAGATGGAGGACTTTCCCAACCGTGCAATCCATCCTGCCGAAGACACAATACCTAACTTGCTGGAAAAGATTGTAGATTATGCGATTGAATCACAAGTAATTGAAGATGTTTTCGATGATAAAGAGATGCTCATGGCCAATATAATGAATTGTTTTATCGCTCGCCCTTCAGTTATTAACGAAACCTTTCATCAGAAGTATCAAACATCACCTGTCGCGGCAACAGATTACTTTTATCACTTGAGCAAACATAGCAATTACATTCAAATGAATCGGATTGCAAAAAACGTGAGCTTTAAATCAGATACAAAATATGGGGAACTGGATATTACAATTAATCTGTCTAAGCCAGAAAAAGATCCAGAACAAATTAAACGGGAACGGGAACAAAAACGGAGTTTAGACTATCCGAAATGTGTGCTATGTCCAGAAAACGAAGGCTATGCCGGCAGAGTCGGCTATCCTGCACGGGCGAATCATCGAATCATTGAGATTCCGCTTTTAGATGAAACCTGGTACCTGCAATACTCACCATATGTTTATTATAACGAACATAGTATTCTGCTTTCCGCTGAACATCGTGATATGAAAATTAATAAACTTGCATTTGAGCGACTGCTTACTTTTGTTGAAAAGTATCCACACTATTTTATTGGTTCAAATGCAGACCTGCCTATCGTAGGCGGTTCTATTTTAAGTCATGATCACTATCAGGCTGGCCGTTATGATTTTGCGATGACGGAAGCGGAAGAAAAATCAGCTTTCTCCTTGAATCGTTATCCATCTGTTGCTGCGGCTGTTTTGAATTGGCCTATGTCGGTAATCCGTTTACGCGGCAAGGATAAGAATGAATTGATTCAAGCTGCTGATCATATTTTTTCTGCATGGAAACATTATCAGGACAACGAAGCAAATATTATACCTTTTACCGGGGAGACACCGCATAACACCGTAACACCAATTGCCCGGATGCGTAATGATGCGTTTGAACTGGATATCGTTCTCCGCAATAATCGCACAACAGCTGAATTTCCAATGGGAATTTTTCACCCGCATGAGGACGTGCATCATATTAAAAAAGAAAATATTGGCTTAATTGAGGTAATGGGATTAGCCGTATTGCCTGCCCGCTTAAAGTCCGAACTGCAGGATGTGAAAGCATTCTTAACAGATGCAAATCAAGCAGTAGCTGAACCTCATGTCGAGTGGACCAATCAGCTAAAAGAAAAATATGGTGTGATAGGAAGCTTGGAAGAAGCTGAAAAAATTATTCAAAAAGAAGTTGGCGATAAATTTGCCCGCGTTCTGGAAGACGCAGGTGTTTTCAAACAAACAGATGCTGGCAATCTGGCATTTCAACGATTCATCACTACACTAAACGCTTAATTAGGAGATAATATGGAGATAACAGAAAAAGAAGTCTTAAATAAATGGATAGAATATACACTCACAAACGATAATGGCATCCAGGTCAGTCTGCTTAATTATGGCGGCATCCTTACCAAGCTAGTTGTCCCAGATCGTGAGGGCAAGCTTGAAAACATTGTGCTTGGCTACCAAAATTTTGAAGACTATGAGCAGGATTCCAATTATTTCGGGGCAATTATCGGCCGGGTTGCTGGCCGTATTGAAAATGCATCCTTTGAGTTAGATGGAAAGACGTATCAGCTGAAAACAAATGAAGGAAACCATCATCTCCATGGAGGCGAATCGGCTTTTCATCAGGTCATTTGGGATGCCATGTCTTTTCAAAATGACGATGAAGCTGGTGTGAAACTTTCCCATACAGGTTCGGATGATGCAGGGGGATATCCTGGGAGAGCAGATGTCACTGTAACCTATACATTAAATAATAAAAATGAACTGCTCCTGGATTATGAAGCAACAACGACAGAGAAAACAATCCTTACATTAACCAATCATACGTACTTTAACCTGACAGGCAATTTAAAGGATACGATTGAAAATCATCAGGTATCCATGAATAGTGAGCAGTTTCTAGAATTAGATGAAGCATTAATCCCTACTGGGAATTGCTTGGATGTTGCCGGCACACCGTTTGATTTTCGTGAGGGAAATAGACTAGCAGCGGGGATGCACTCCTCTCATCAACAGAATACAATTGCTGGCGGCGGATATGACCATTACTTTCTCTTTAACGAGAACGAGGTGCCACATATTTCGATCAGCGAACCGACCAGCGGCAGAATGCTCGATATTACCACGAATCAGCCAGGTGTCGTCATGTATACATCAAATAGTCTAGATAAAGCTTTACAATTATCTGATGGAAATTCCCGTAAACATGCAGGTGTATGTTTTGAAACCCAAGCATCCCCTGCTTCATTAAAATATCATCAGCTCCCTTCTATTATATTGGGAGCCAATGATACTTATAAAAAACAAACTTGTTTTACATTTCATAGCAAATAGGAAAAAAGGAAGTCATCCGCCTGTCTAGAGGATGACTTCCTTTTCTGTCTTTCAGGAGGCTGCGGACGCTTGAACCCGGAACATGCAGGATCTTAGACCGGATTAAACAGCTCGACAAGCAAGAGAGAAACAGCCCCAAGAGAGGTCGCATCATCTCCAAGACTTGTCGTGACTACTTTTGTTTCTCGTGCTTCCTGTGTCAAACCACTTTCCTGAATCATTTTTTCGATAGGTGGCATAATGAATTTCTCCGCTTTCGATACACCGCCGCCCACTATGATAATTTCTGGGTTAATGACATGAACTAAATTTGTTAAACCAATCCCAATGATTGAACCTGTTTCCTCGAGCATTTGGATGCAATCTTTATCCCCTTGAAGGGCGAGCTGATATAATTGCCTGCTGGAATGGATATTTTTCTCTGGCATTTTTTTATTCGCATGCCGCACAATCGACGGGGCCGAAACAAATGTTTGTAAACAGCCGCGGCTTCCACATTCACAGCGCTCACCATTCATATCAATCGTCATATGACCTACTTCACCAGCCAAATCCTTCGAACCATGATAGAGTTTTCCATCAAGGACCACTCCGGCTCCAACACCCGATCCAAGATTAACCGCAACCATACTTGGCGGGTTTCCATGATTTCCAAACCATGATTCCCCCAATGCCATCGCTCTCGCATCGTTTTCCACTTTGACAACTAAATCAAATGCACGCTCAAGCTCTTCCTTTATCGGGATATTTCTCAACTGCAAAATCGGTGCAAACAGGGAAGTTCCTGACTCGACATCAACCACCCCATGCATCGCCACACCAATGCCTGCCACTTTCTCTAAATCATCTACTCTCTTCAGGATATCCCCAATGCTTTCCTTTAATAATGTCAGAAAAGATTCATTCGTTAATGATGATTCGATTGTAATAGATACACGGTTTTTAATCTGACCGGATAAATTGCTAAGGATGCATTCAACTGATTTAGGCCCAGCATCTACCCCAATAACATAAAAACCATTTTTATTAATGGACAGCATTGTTGGCTTCCGTCCGCCCTGTGACTTCCCAAGATCACTTTCTGCAACAATATCCTGTTCAATGAGTTCTTTTACAATACTGCTGACGGTGGGTGGTGTCAGTTCCGTTTCCTTGGCAATTTGAGCACGGGAGATCGGTTCACTCGTTCTAATTTTATTTAAAATAATTGATTTATTTACTGACTTCATCAACTGAAAAGTACCACGTTTCATCCCAGGTCCTCCATCTATTTATTCATAGTTATATTATAACATATCTAATTTAATTAAATTAATTTACTTAAAATGAAGATGTCCAAGAAACATATTACATATCGATTCTTCTGAATTAAACATCACGCTTCCATTAAAAATGCTGAAAGATTCCCTTCTATTTCCAATCCACGATTCCCGGTTTAAAGCCAATTTCCCTTATTAAATCAGGCCTCCTTCCAACTCCAGGACAGATAGCCCAAAAAGATAAATATTTCGTATAATCAATAACGGTTCAAAAATTACGACTATATACACCAAATGGACAAAAATTAGTGAACACTTTGTGAAAAGTTTCTCAAACTAATGTTTTATTGCCTTGACAGGACTATTATATAAAGATGTTTGTGTTACCTTTTTTTACTGACGCAAAAAAATAGATATTTTTATAGAAAGGGGTATTTGCAATGAAATTAAAGTGGACCTTTTTGACATTAATTTTCACTATTCTCACAGTGCTAACAGGTTGTGAGCCTTTACTTGTTCTGGATCCAAAAGGACCTCAGGCAGAAACAACCTCTAATGTTATATGGATTTCCATTATTACAATGTCGTTTGTTGTAATTGTTGTACTTGTTTTGCTTGTCATTATGCTTGCAAAATATCGTGCATCCAAACAGCCGGATGATTATGAGCCACCTCATATTGAGGGACATCCTGTCGTTGAAGGCATCATTATTGGTATACCTATTTTAATCGTTATCTTTTTATCAGTCGTATCAGTTGTTTCGACATATCAAGTTGAAACTGTCCCAGAAGGATACGAAGATGAAGAGCCGCTTGTAATCTATGCTTCTTCATCAAACTGGAAGTGGCATTTCAGCTACCCAGAGCAAGACATTGAAACGGTCAACTATGTGTTCTTCCCTGCTGATCGTCCAATTGAATTTAGGCTGTACTCCTATGGACCAATTACAAGCTTTTGGATTCCACAGCTTGCCGGACAAAAATATGCAATGGCAGACATGGTAACAACTATCAATCTGGCTGCTGATGCACCTGGCGAATTTATGGGAAGAAATGCAAACTTCAGTGGTGAAGGCTTTGCAGAGAATACATTTAATGCAATGGCAATGCCGCAAAGTGAATTCGACTCATGGGTTGAAGACATTAAAGCAAAAGCAGAACCATTGACAGAGGAGAAATTCAACGAGTTATTAGAACCTGGCCATCTTGGTCAATTAACTTTTAATGGTACACATTTAGAATTCGCGCCAGCACCTGAGGGTGAACATTCTGGTCATAATCATGGTTCTTCTGATGATGCTGAACATGAAGCACATGAACATGATGAGCATAGTCAAGATGAAACAGATGAACACGAACAGCACGATGATCATGGTGATGAAGAAGCTTCTGAACATGACCATCATTAATATGTACACAATCGTCAAATCGCTAAATAACTTATTGATGCACGAAAACTACTCGAAAGGAGTAATCAAACATGGAATTTTTTGAGAGATTCGCCCTGCCCAACCCAGATCCAATGATCTATGCATCCATGGTAGCAATTGTTCTTGTGTCTATCGCAATCGTTGCTGGTCTGACTTACTTTAAAAAATGGGGCTATTTATGGAATGAATGGTTAACAACAACGGACCATAAACGAATCGGAATTATGTATTTAATTTCAGCTTTGTTAATGCTGTTCCGTGGTGGCGCCGATGCTGTCATGATGCGTTTACAGCTTTCCAGTCCTGAAATGGAGTTTTTGAACGCACAGCATTATAATGAAGTTTTTACAACTCACGGGGTTGTTATGATTATGTTTATGGCAATGCCGTTTGTTATCGGATTAATGAACTATGTCATCCCACTGCAAATCGGTGCGCGTGACGTTGCATTCCCAAGACTGAACGCACTTAGCTTCTGGATGTTCTTCGCAGGGGCAATGCTGTTTAACATTTCTTTCGTCATTGGAGGTTCTCCAGATGCTGGATGGACAAATTACTTCCCGCTAGCCGGGAATGAGTTCAGCCCTTCTGTCGGTGTTAACTATTATATGTGGGCACTGCAGATTTCTGGACTAGGTACATTGATGACAGGTATTAACTTTATCGTAACAATTTTCAAGATGAGAGCTCCCGGCATGAAACTAATGAAAATGCCTATGTTTACATGGTCAGCTCTTATCACAAACGTAATTATCGTGTTTGCTTTCCCTGTATTGACAGTCGCTCTTTTAATGGGTACACTCGACCGTCAATTCGGTACAACATTCTTTGCCACAGGTAATGGCGGAATGGATATGTATTGGGCCAACCTGTTCTGGGTTTGGGGACATCCGGAGGTTTATATTTTAATCCTGCCGGCATTCGGTATTTACAGTGAGATTATTTCAACGTTCTCACAACGTAACTTATATGGTTATAAATCAATGGTTGGTTCCATGGTGCTTATTTCCCTGCTTTCCTTCTTTGTATGGGTACACCACTTCTTTACAATGGGACAGGGTGCATTAACAAATAGTATCTTCTCCATTACAACGATGGCAATTGCCATACCAACCGGGATTAAAATATTTAACTGGCTCCTGACCATGTGGAAAGGGAAAATCACCTTTACCGTGCCAATGCTTTATTCTGTAGCATTTATCCCGCTATTCACAGTTGGAGGAGTAACTGGTGTCATGCTGGCAATGGCAAGTGCTGACTATCAGTACCATAATACAATGTTCTTAGTCGCTCACTTCCACAATACGATTATTCCTGGTGTTGTCTATGCAATGCTGGCTGGACTTACGTATTGGTGGCCAAAAATGTTTGGCTTTAAGCTTAACGAAAGAATTGGTAAATGGGCGTTCTGGTTTAACGTTGTCGGTTTCGTTTTAGCTTTCTTCCCAATGTACATCACTGGATTAGACGGGCAAGCTCGTCGTATGTACACATACTCAGAATCAACTGGATTCGGTCTAATGAACATGCTTTCGTTCGTCGGAGCTGGAATAATGGCAATCGCCTTTATCCTGATCGCGTACAACATCTTCTACAGCTTTAAGAATTCACCAAGAAATGTTGGAGACGATCCATGGAATGGCCGTTCACTGGAATGGGCTACACATAACCCAGTACCGGAATACAACTTTGCTATTGCCCCTGAGGTTAATTCAAGCCAAGCATTCTGGGATCATAAGAAGAAGAAACATCAGCTATTTAAAGGCAATATCGGAAAAATCCATATGCCAAATAATAGTGGAATACCAATTATAATGGCTGGTATCCTGTTCGTATTCGGCTTCTCATTTGTATTCAGCATTTGGCCGGCTGTTATCGTTTCAGCGATTGCTTTCTTCGCATGCATGATGTACAGCTCGTTTGAAAACGACCAAGGACGCTATATTTCTGAGAAAGAAGTTAGAGAGACGGAAGAGAAATTTGGAGGTGACTCGAAGTGAAAATCGACCAAACGAAACCTCTTGAATATGGAACACACAAAAATGAAATGAATATACTAGGCTTCTGGATTTTCCTGGGTGCCGAAATCATGCTTTTTGCAACACTTTTCACTTCTTATTTCATTTATGAAAATGGAATTGGAAACGGACCAAGCGGTGCAGAGATATTCGAAATAACACCTGTCTTGATTGAGACATTTGTACTATTAACAAGCAGCTTCACCATCGGGCTTGCAATCAATGCGATGCGTTTAAAACGCACAAAAGCAACCCTATGGTTCTTAGCTATAACATTAGTACTTGGAGCAACATTCCTTGGTGTTGAAATCTATGAATTTATTCATTATTACCATGTTGGAGCAACACTGCAAACAAGCGGCTTCACTGGAATTCTATTAACAACACTTGGAACACACGGTGCGCACGTTACCTTTGGTTTGTTCTGGGGGATTGCAATCTTCCTGCAAATTAAAAAGCGCGGCTTAACATTAGAAACTGCCAATAAGACATTTATTTATTCTCTATACTGGCATTTCCTTGATGTTATGTGGATTTTCATTTTCAGCTTCATCTACTTGAAAGGAATGATGTAACATGAAGGAATTATTTCCGATAAAGCAGGTCAATGGCTTCATTTTCTCTTTGCTGCTTACTGTTGTAGCGCTTAGCGTTTACTTCATGGATATGTCATTTAAAGTAGGCATGACCATTTTGCTAATAACTGCTTTTATTCAAGCAATTGTACAATTCGTCTTGTTCATGCATGCAGGTGAGAGTGAAGATAAACGAACAATCTATACAACCTTATACTACAGTGCCCTCATTGCGTTAGTAACGATTTTCGGATCATTGCTCGCAATGGTATGGGATATGATGTAATAACACAAAAGCGAGCGGCATATGCCACTCGCTTTTTTTATAATGTATTATGATATACTTTTCTTCCCCTTGCTGATCATTTCTTCTGTCGCTACAAGGAATACACCCATAATCCAAATAAACGCCGCACTCATCACGGAACCTATGCCAATACCAACAATCCCCTGGTAATCACCCACATAAACTCCGAATGCAAAAATGGCTATCCCAAGTAAAACCAGTGTACCGCAAATATACTTTACTGCCCGTAATATAGTTGCATGTGTTTTCATCTGAAACGACCTCCCTTACATTATATTATTTACCGCGTTCACATGTTTGTCAAACATTTGTTTCTGATTTGTGAATTTTTATAATTTATATTGACAAAATTAAATTGGAGTTTCAATTATGTTTGAAGCACAAATATTGAAAGGGAGCTTTCTGCTCATACTAAGTCGAGTTTGTCTTAGGTGGATGGTGATAACGATTCTATTAGACAGAAATCCGAGGAGGTTATCTTAAATGGATGATGACAAACTTTCTATTAGACAGAAATTAGGTGAAGTCACTGCAAACAGGCGATGACTGCCTCTCTATTAGACAGATTTAACGAAAAATCATCTCAAACAGGCGATGACGAACTCTCTATTAGACAGATTTTACGAGAAATCATCTCAAACAGGCGATGACTGCCTCTCTATTAGACAGATTTTACGAGAAATCATCTCAAACAAGCGATGACAACATTCCTATTCAACCGCCCCCCACCCTAAACAGCTATTTGAATAATCTATTAAAAAATCTCTGCTAGGATACACTCCTGCAGAGATCTATTTATACATTTATTTGTAGCACCTGAATCACGATAAAGTCACAGGCGAAGAAACCTCTTTCACCCTTCTCCCAAGAACGCTTTTAATTCATGGTTATATGGCATTGCTGGGGCAGTACCCCATTTTGTGACTGCTAATGCTGCTGCCGCATTTGCACGGATTGCAGCTTCTTTTAAGCGATATCCATCCGCAACAAAGGAGGCAAGTGCGCCATTAAACGCATCCCCTGCTCCTGTGGTATCTGCTACATCAACCTTAATGGAAGGAATAAGCACTCCTTCATCTGTCCCGTCAAATAGGAAGCAGCCTGCTTTTCCTAATGTAATTACAACATGGTCCACACCCATTTCAATCAGTACCTTTGCTGCTTGCCGAGCTGTGTCTTCATCAACAACATGAATCCCAGTTAATAAACGAGCTTCTGTTTCATTTGGTGTAATATATGTAACTTTTTTCAGCAGATCTGTACTGACAGGCTGAAATGGAGCTGGGTTTAACACAAGTGGTTTTCCCAGTTCATGAGCAAGCTCAATCGTTGTTTCCACAGCTTCCTGTGATGTTTCCAATTGTGTCAGGATAATATCCGCTTCTTCGAAAGCCTTGCGAGCTTGCAGCACATCCTCTTTTGTTATTTTTCCGCAAGCTCCCGGCGCAACAATAATCATATTCTCACTTTGCTCGTCTACTGCTATCAGTGCCGTTCCTGTAGCTTCTTCTGGATGACGGCTTACATAGCTCGCATCTATTTTTTCATTTTTAAAATTAGTGAACGCTTCATCTCCAAATGTATCATGCCCAACCTTCGTAAGCATGGTCACTTGATATCCCAAGCGCGCTGCCGCCACTGCCTGATTTCCACCTTTTCCGCCAGGTCCCATTTGGAATGGACCGCCTAAAACCGTTTCACCTGGACTTGGCATATGTGGTGTGCGACTCATTAAATCTACTACATAACTTCCAACTACTAATACCTTTCTCAAGGTTTTCACCTCCTGTATGATATTGTTTTTTCATTTTGTAAAGAATACGTTTGATAGATTTATTGTAGCATAATTGGCAGGCTGTTTAACTCCTCGAAAGCCATCTGACAATAAGTTTCATTTCTCTAATAACTTTAATTTAAATAATAGAATTATCTTCTAACGCACTATCTAACAAGTGTATGTTTTAAAGAAGACCTGTCTCATGTATAATAGATTCAGATGAAAAATATCCAGGCAGCTTTATTTAAAAATTGACTGGATATTTTCAAAAAACTGCATACAGATAACAACCAATAACCATGGTGTCTGAACAAGACTTAATAGGGAATCTGGTGAAAGTCCAGAACTGTTCCCGCAACTGTATATGCCGACGAAATAAGCAGATCCACTGTCTCTGGATGGGAAGGATTTAAAGTAGGAGGAAGCATAAGTCAGGAGACCTGCCATTGTTATCGCGTATTATCTTCTTCGGGATGTGAGAGGATATAACGAGGGTTTTCCGACTGGCAACAGTGTATTCATGCTGTCTTCCAGTTCATACCACGTTATTTCTTTGCCCACAGTGCTGGGTTTTTTTGTTGTCAAAATTGGCTTCCTCAAAACGCTCCCTGTCCCTGAAGGCATGCAGTCTAATTTACTAACAAGGAGAGTCATGATGAAAGAAAAACTACCTGCAAGTATATCCAAAACAATCCAAACCAAACTGGTACTGCCACCAGATACAAATCATATGGGCACTGTTTTTGGCGGAACTGTTTTATCCCATATTGATGAAATTGCAGCGATTACTGCAATGAAACATAGTAATACAATCGTCGTCACAGCTTCCATTGATACGGTGAACTTCTTATCGTCCGCTAAAGTAGGCGACATATTAATTTTAGAAGGGGTCGTCATTTCAACAGGCAGAACCTCGATGGAGGTCTATGTCAAAGTGGAATGCCAGCATCTGGAAACAGGGGAAAGAACTACGACGACTACAGCTATTCTGACAATGGTTGCTGTTGATCGTGATGGTATTCCAACTGAAGTACCTGATGTTACCCCTGAAACAAACGAAGAAAAAAATCTCTTTCAGAATGCCCAAGCAAGAAAAGAAAGAAGACTGCAGATGCGCGAGTTTTCAAAGGAGCATGAAGCATAAGCTGCTCCCCTTTTCTTTAGTAACCTCGATTCTCCCCCCCTTCTTTTACATTCTCTTCATACAACCTTCATCCCTAATTAATATCTGAACCGTATACTAAATGTGTAAAAGCTATTATATGGAGGGATGAAGTTGAAGAGAAGAAGTAAACGAAGCAGTTCCTGTCTGTCTGCTTTCATGGCAATTATCATGCTAGGCACAGCGATTTTTCCTGCCCAGCCGGTAACTGTATATGCAGCAGATGACGTACAAAAGAAAAACACAGTAGAAATCGAAGAAAAACAGAAAGAAACAGAGCAATCCAATCCACTGAACCTGCAGCATGAGCGTCCTTCACAACGAATAGAGAACAAAGATTTCATCGTACAAGCAACAGCTAAAAATGCCACAAATCTTACATTGGTTTATAAAAAAGGAAAAACTGCAGAAAAAGTTCCAATGGAGCGGTCAGCAGATAACTTGTTCACTGCGACGATAGCTGGAGCTGATATTCAACCAGAAATGCTAGAGTATTGGTTCGAAGAGGAAACAGAAGACGAAACGCTCACTTCTTTACCTTATCTAGTAGAAGTTGTGAAAGCAAATCCCCCAGAAACTCAACAACGAGAAGAAACATCTGATGCTGCCCAGCCTGCAAATGAAGAAGATAATCCTAATGGCCAGACATCCCCAGAAGAGAAAAATAGCACAACACCTGACAAGGTGCAATCAGAAGAAATACAAGACTTCTTTACTATTGAACATAGCCCAATTACAGAGATGAACGGCAATCAGGATGTAACACTTGAAGCAACTGTACCTGATGCATCTGTGGTTACATTATATTACCGTTCAGCAGAAAAAATGGAAATCCAGGAGCTTTCTTTCACGAAGGAAGAAGGAACAGACAGCTTTACCGCAGAAATTCCAAGTACGAACTTTTGGTCACCACATTTTTACTATTCCATTCATGCGGAAGCTGAAAATGGAACACACCAAGAAACAGACTACATAAAAGCAAGTGTGAACTTCTCAAATACACCGGACGCACAAACAATGCCACAGGTGCTAATAACAGAATTAGCACCAGATACAGACGATATTGACGGGCTTGATGCCTATGAATTTATCGAAATCTATAACAATAGCAGTCAGCCTATTAATATGGAAGATTATCAATTGATCTATCAATATCCAACAAGTACAGCTGATCAAACTTGGGATTTAAAAGAGGATAAAGAAGTTGCTCCACAAGAGAGCTTCATCGTTTGGATTCAAAATAAGAGTAACAGCCATTTAACCATTGATGACTTTAACAGCCATTATGGAACAACAGTAACGGAAAACCAAGTGACAATTATTGAGAATGATGGCATGGCGAATAGCTCTGAAAGAAGTATCGTCCTTAGTGATAATTACCATAATGAGATTTCCAAAGTAACCTATAACGAATCCGAAAAAGATGTGAATCCAAATCAAGGGATTGTCTATCAATACCCTGCTGAAGGAAATGCAATGAAAAAAGTTGGAATCAGCGAAACAAGCACTCCAGCAGAGATCATCCCTGGTCAAGTGCCGGCTGAAACGGTTATAGTCGAAGAAGATAGCGCCAGCCCAACGATAGGTGAGCCTGACATTTCTATTACCGATGAAGCAATTACGGTAGAGATTGCTGTAGAATCAGAGAATGAAATGCAAAGTGTACAGCTTTTCTACAGCCAGAGTGATGCAATCGGATTTGAGTCAATCCCAATGGAAGCAAGCGGAGAAAACAGGTATACGTTAACCTTGCCACTGCAATCTATTTGGAGCAACCAGATTGACTATTATTTCACTGCAGAGAATGCTGCAGGTGAAGCCAAAACAGACACAATGGAAATAAGCATTCCTTCACCTGATTATGATACACAAACAGTGCCACGAATACTCATTACTGAGATTACACCTGACACAGTAAACAGGAATGGCGCAGATGCCTATGAATTTATCGAACTCTATAATAATAGTACACAGCCAATTAATATAAAAGACTATAAGTTAATCTATCGCTATCCAACAAGCACACCTGATCAAAACTGGGATTTAACGGAAGACAAAGTAATTAAGCCACAGGAAAGTTTTATCGTTTGGATTCACAACAGCGGAAATAGGGATGCTGTACTGGAAGACTTTAATCAAGCGTATGGCTTAACCCTGTCAGAAGACCGCGTAACCATTATTGAAAATGATGGCATGGCGAACGGCAGCGAAAGAACACTCATCCTCGCAGATGATTTTAACAATGAAATTACGGAAGCCACTTATAATGATGGTGCGAGCGATGTACACGTAGACAGAGGGATTATGTACAAATTCCCGACAGAAGGGAAGGCCATGCAGAAGGTCGGCACAGCAAAAAGCATTTCACCACTTACGGTTTATCCAGAGCAAGTGCCTCATAAACCTGTTCAGGTTGAGGCAGATACCGCTGATGCTCCTGAAATGAAACAAGCAAAAGCTGAAATTGCAGATGATGCCATTCAAATACAAGTTGAAGTAGAATCCGAGCAGCCGCTTATCGGTGTTAACTTATATTACAGCCAAAGTGAAGCCCTCGGATATGAGACAGTGACATTATCAAGTGAAGACAGCACGTTTTACACTGCAAGCATTCCGCTTGATGACATATGGAGCAGCCAAATACAGTATCACTTTATTGCTTCCAATCAGGCAGGCCAGACAACATCTGAAACACAAACATTTGAAATCCCGCAAGCAGACATTGAATATCAAAACGTCCCTCCTCTTTTGATTACAGAGGTTGTGCCAGATACAGCAAATGTCGACGGAGCAGATGCCTACGAATTCATTGAAATTTATAATAACACGACAGAAGCCATCGATTTTAACGATTATACACTTCGTTATCGCTACCCAAATACGAGTGCCGAAAACGATTTGTTATGGGGTCCGCCACTCGACCAGGAGGATATCATCATTCCATCTGGAGAAACAATTGTGCTTTGGGTGATTAATGGCAGTAACGCAAACTTAACAGATACCGATTTTAACAACCACTTTGGAACAAACCTGACAGAAAATGTAAACTTGATTAAAATTTTTAATAATGGAATGGCAAATAGCGCAGAACGCGGATTAGTTATTGCAACGAAAACAGGCAGGGAACTTTCTCATGCCTACTATAATGAAGTCAATGGTGTCGATGATACAAATCCGGATAAGGGAATTTTCTATCGTTTCCCAACCGATGGCGGCACAACATCTGAAAAAATAAGTGCCGGAGAAATGAATGCAACACCAGGCAGTGTAATGCAAGAACAAGTACCAGCGGAAAAAGTAAACCTTGCAGCTGATGCGACTGCTCCTGTAATTGAGGATACAACGAACAAGGATGCCCTTACATCTGAAGCGCCATTCCAAATTTCAGCATCGATTACAGACAATATCGAAGTCAAATCGGTTTATCTTTACTATCGTACCGTCGAAAGTGCGGACTTCAATAAAATAAGCCTGGAAAAAAAGACGAATGACACCTATCAGCACACCGTCTATGAACCGGAATTAATCGGTCAAGAAAATCTGGAGTATTATTTTGCTGCAAGTGATGGGAGAAATCAAACGACGACAGAAACACAAATTATTCCCATCGAACATCCCAACCAAGAAACAGGTTTTCGATTAAATGTAAAAGAAAATGAATTAATTTCCGGAGAAAAAGTAATAAAGGCAACAGAAGAAACTTACACGGAAGACATGCAGTTATTCATTGATAACGAAGCTGTAAAAAATGAAAATACTTTTATGGCAATGGAGAATGAAGCATACTTTGCCTTTGACGTTACAGAAACAAATATTTATTTCCAAAATGCAGTCACGATGGGCGATGAAATTCTAACTGTTTTTGATGATACCTACACAAACTTCGTTACCTTAACAGTGCCAATTTCGGCCGATAAACTCCAGGCTGGCGAAAATGTGATTTCCATTCGTGCTGGAAATAAAGCAAGTCCATTTGATGAGACATCAACTGAAAACCGTGATGACTTTACAATTAAGAATGTGCGGCTTGTATTATTAGATGGAACGATTATTTATGACCCAGCATACGACAATCCAAACACAAATTATGCTGTTGGAGATAGTGCCGGCAAACAATCCGTTTTTGATTTTACATTTACATTAGCACAGGAAAATTTTGCCTCCCTTGCCTACTTATTTGATACGACAACAGTTACTGACGGAGTACATGAAATAAAGGCAGTATCAGGTGAAAATGAAGTGACGGAAAATGTGATTGCGGATAATACGATTCCAACAATCAAACCATCCATAAAGGACAAGGAAGAATACAAGGGTGCATTTACGATTGATGCAGCATTTCAGGATACAAACGGGATTGCAGAAACAACAGCAACTTTAGATGGCAGCTTTATTTCTCTGCCACATGAGACTTCTTCCGCTTTGCTGGAGCCTGGAGAGCATGAGCTAGTATTTACTGCAACAGACCAAGCGGGAAATCTGGCAACTCAAGCCCTGACCTTTACTACAGTTGAGGAGCATCCTTTGTGGCCAGATTGGCTAACAAATGACCCTGACAGCAGCAGTGCAAATCTCTCCGTCCGTGTGAACGATCCAACGGGAGATGTGATGGATGTTGGTTTTTATGAGGCATATCAGTATACAGCTGAGGATACAGAAAACGTGCGTATTTCACAGCATGCCACAGAAACAGAACCTCCTCAAAGTTTTGAGCCTGAAGGAGAAACTGCATTAACAAATGCAGAGCTGGAGCAGCTCACACATGTTGATGGAGAAGAAGTTTTAACCGAATCAACAACAGAATTCCCGTATCACCGCTTTGATATTACACTTGATGCGGACGTTAACCTGGAAGATGAAATCGAAATTGTTTGGAATGGTTCTTCGCTGGAGGGCAGAAAAGTAACCATGTACGCTTGGAACTATGCGATTCAAGACTGGGAAGCATTGACATCCATCATTGCTGGTACAGACAGCTTTCAATTAATTGGCACCGTTCAAGGAGCAGATTATGTTCAAGATGGAAAAGTGAGTGCCATCGTTCAAGACCAAATCGCAGCTCCTGGAGAGGATTTCAGCTTTGTCTGGTTCACCGATACCCAGTATTACTCTGAGAGCTTTCCTTGGATTTATGAAAATCAAGTAAACTGGATTGTCGAAAATCAAGAAGAATTAAATATCGAATATGTCTTCCATACAGGAGACCTAGTCAATGTTTATGATGATCTCGAACAATGGGAAATCGCAGATAAAAATATGAGACTGCTCGATGACGCCGGCATTCCAAATGGGGTGCTTGCCGGCAATCATGATGTAAATGATAAAGCCGCTGACTATGAAAATTATTACAACTATTTTGGAGCGAATCGCTATCAGGATCAGTCGCATTACGGCGGTTCGTATGAAAATAACCGCGGACACTATGACCTTATTTCCGTAAATGGCATTGATTTCATTATGGTCTACATGGGCTGGGGTGTTGATCAGGCAGGCATTGATTGGGTAAATGAGGTTCTTGCTGCACATCCGAATCATACAGCAATTCTAAATTTCCATGAGTATCTGCTTGCTACTGGAATGAGAAGCCCGATTGGTGAAGAGCTCTTCGAGGAAGTAGTTGTCCCAAATGAAAATGTGAAAGCAGTACTTTCTGGTCACTACCATAATGCACAAACATATATCGACGAAATTGATGATAATGGAGATGGGGCACCAGATCGCACGGTATACCAGATGCTTGCTGATTATCAAGCCGGACCAGAGGGAGGACAAGGCTATCTCCGTATTCTGAACTTTAATATGGAAGACAATACAGTTGATGTCCAAACCTATTCACCTTATCTGGATAATTATAATTTCTATGATCCAGAAGATTTTCCTGGAAAAGATGAATTTACAATCGATTGGGACCTTGAGCCGCAACTGAAAAGGGTCGCAACCGATTATGTAGAGGTTAATGTGTACGCTAATCATGAGATTGGGCTTGTCAACAATGTTCCAAGTGGAGAAACAGCCACAGTTACTTGGGATGGCCTAAACCCGGAGAAGGAGTATTTCTGGTATGTTGTTGCCGAAGACAGCTATGGCGGTTCCACACGTTCGGATATTTGGAATTTCGCTACAACGGAGGCTGAAGTTGTCATTCCAGATGACGACGAAGAACAGGAAGAAGCGGATAATGGCACAGACCAGAATCCAAATCCTCCAACTAATGATACCGACAATACAATAGACAAAATCCAGGATAACGACGATGGCAGGCAGCAACCTGGAATAGCGAATCAGAAAAACAGTCAAAAACAATTGACGCCAACAAATCTAAATAACAATCAAAACAATGATAAAGTCATTGAACGTACGACAAGTCAGCGTGACATTAACCAAAACAAATTACCTGGCACTGCAACCAATATGTTTAATGCACTGTTAATAGGGCTTGCCCTTATAATAGCCGGGATTGGTTTATGGCTATTCGTCAATTACAGAAAGAAGCGCCTGGTAAACAGTTAAGTTTTTGAAAAAAAAATGCTAAATCTGGATTGTCTCTTCAAATCTCTAAACACTAGTAAAATAAAACAAGACGGGTACGAATTCGCATATGAATTTGTACCCGTTTTTATTAAGGCCATTTTCAGTTAACCTGCCCTTTAGCCTGGAATCAAGGGGGGCTATTTTTGATTAGATAGTAAGGATTAACGTTTTGAAAATTCCTTTATAATTTCATCATCACTTTTTGCATCCTCTTTTGCCTCAGAAAAGAAGAAGCTCAAATTTTTGTCATTGGAATATCTTGCATACAGTTCGGGACGTAATGTTTGTGCCTTATTGCTATTCTCAATGCTGCGGTTATTAGGTGAACCATCTTCTTTTCTTCCATTGCGCCGCACATCATAGCAGTATATGGCATTGGAGTTATTTCGCTCTGCCCGGCTTCCAATTAAAAGCCTTTCAATTTCAAGGCTTTTCTCTATCACTTTTGCTTTAGGGATAAATCCAGAAAAAATTTGTGAGAAATCTCTAAATAAATCTCTATTTGCATGTCCTCTTTCAACATCAAAAAAAGCACAAAACTCCCCGGCACTGTTAAAATGAACATTGTAGAAGTCGATGTAACCCTTAATTGACTTTTTTATATTATTCCATGATATAAATTCTACTTTCGCCTTAGCGTATGCACTCGGCTTTCTCTCCCTTTCATTGTATAAAGTCAAAATTACGATATATTTTTCTCCTTTATAATTAAACGGAAAAGAATCAATAACCCATTCTTTCTCTTCCATATCCTTCAATAAAGAAGGTAAATTATTAAAAAGCAATTCCTTTTTCCTTTTCCCCTGTCCCATGATGTCTTCCCCTTTCCATTTATACCAGTTAAACAATACGCTTGCACTGGAGCGCCGATTACTTTAAATATATTCTCACACATTTGTTTAATTGGCTTTCTTATCGTTATAGAATTCATATATTAAAATGAGTAATGAGATAGTGAATAAAATTAAACCCATTATAAAATTAATGTTTATCGCAAGCAGCCAACCTCCTAAAAGGCTTTTGCCTGATAATGTAAGAGAAGACCGTAAATATTTTTTCTTAGTCACCTTGAAAACATAAATGCTCATTATGATTGAACAAATGGCAATCAAAATAGGCGTCCCCCCACCACACTATGCTCCCTCCAAAATGAAAATATAGAAGCTCTGTTCATCTACTTAACTTCTTGCCTCTTTAATAAATTCAACAAGAAAGGGTGCTTATCCTCCTTTAAGATAAGCACCCGGCCTTAATTCATCATTTTTTTATCCCTTTTAATTACTATAATCTTTTACTAAACAGAAAACATGTTAATGGCAAATCTTTTTTATGGATTTTAAGATTTGTTTCTCTTCTGCCTGATTCAGCAAAGTCTCTATGTAAATAGAACTGATAGGTTGATCCTGTATCTGAGTAGAGATAAATGAGTTTCCCTTTTTCCAATCGTTCTAATTCATTTAATAATAATGTACCTATTCCTTTTCCTGTTATATTCGGATCTACCGCGAAAAAGTTCAGTTCGCCATCCGGCTGATTTTCCTTTTCAAATTCACGTAACATTTCCCTGTTTGCATTATCATAAGTGCTTGAAGCATTTCTATATCCTAAATTAATTAATATACGAGTGACATTCATCATGAACTTTTTCCACAGGGATGTAAATAATTTTGGTTTACCCTTCATGTCAACTAATAATACACCGACTAACTCATTATCTGAATATGCTCCAATTGCCCTTGTGGCTCTTGCCATTTCTAAATTCAAAAAATAGTTGCTATAAATATAAAGTTCTATATCATTGCTTGTATACCAAGATAAGTTCATTCCATCAATTGCAAATTTCCTGGCTTTATTAAAGTCTTTCTTCTCAATTTGTCTAATTTTAATATCCATATTTCCTCCAATCTGCCGACAGAGTTTACCCGAGTTGTTTAAACGACATTCATTGTATTATCTCTCTATTTCATTATAATGAGACTATATCGCTTTTACTATAATCAATACGATGGGAATCTGTTGCGAAAACGACATATTGCTATTTTTTTGTCTAGTTATTATAATTTGGGAGGTTTTTATGAAAATTAATTCGAATGACAGACGGGTAAGAAAAACAAAAAAATCTCTGAGAGAATCACTTGCACAATTGCTGATGGAAAAAGAACTGCATCAGATAACTGTACGTGAATTAACGGAACTCGCTGATATCCACCGTGCAACTTTTTATACACATTATCAAGATATATTTGAATTATACGAGAAAACGGAAGAAGCTGTTTTAAATGAAATCGTTTTGATAATAGAAAATAGTCCAAAGTATAATTACAAATCTCTCTTCACGCTTCTTCTTGATTACGTTTTAGACAATAAACTATTATTTCAAATGTTGTTAGGCGATACAGGAAATAGACGTTTTCAGAATAAAGTTTGTCATCTATTAGAAGAACAGTATTTAAAAATCAGTAAACATGAATCATCATTAACTGCTCACCCAATCGAGTGGGAATACTTAACCAGTTATCATATACAAGGTTGTCTGACTCTCCTAAGCAAATGGTTAAAGGAAGATTATCAAAACCCATCAAAAGACCAATTTATTAATATGATTTTAAGGATAGATGAAATCTTCGATGAAATATTGGATTCCTATCAATAGCTTTTTCAAAACAATTATCTTTATTGAGCGAGCTGCCGCTCTGTCTGGTGCGCGGAATTAAAAGGAATAGAGAGATTTAATTCAATTATTAAAAGCCCAAACAGGCATTTTAAACAGCACCTCCTTGTTTCAGGAAGATATTCAATAGCTTGAAGATAACTGCTTGTTTCTTCTCTATTCCTTCACCTTCTTACTTCTCTTTAGACTTTAATACAGGGTAATGCAACGGACCAGCAATAATCAATCCAGCAGCAGCGCTGCCTAAAAATACAGCAGAATAGGATATTAATTCAATGTGGTTTCCTATAAAAAAATCTATAATAATACGGGTAATGGTAACTGCAGCCGGAAATACAAGCACCCAGAATAACATTAACTTTAAACCTTTTGACACAACCTCTCCCCCCTTATACGTCAAGTGTGTCTTCAATATATTGTAAAATTCAATAATTAGATGAAAAAGTAATTTCCTTTAGATAACCAGTTCGTTGAGTTTGCACCGGTTATCTTATGCACTGTTCCATAAACCAACACTTATAACTCCCAAGTAAACCAGCTGCCATGTCCATCCGTCTTTCCAATTGTATGAACGGTTTCTTGTCCATTTATATAATAATCAAGGTGTAAATCCCTGTCTTGAATATTGTTATAAACATGGAATATATCTCTGTTTTTACCTATTAACTTTACTTGCTCAAGTAATTTCATTTTCACTTCTAAAGGCATTTGGTTAGCTACATGGGTGTGGAATACACCTATACAATGGTCGTTTGAAATACGCTTCGCTATCTCTGGGAGTAACGCCACTCCATCCCCTTTAATAAGTAGTACAGGATTACTATTAACGCAGCCTGCTGCTTTTTCAAATAGCTCTCTTCTTTGGGTATGTTCCGTCCAGATTAACGCATTCAACCAAAGATATTCCTCATCGATGGAGATCTATCCCTATCCTTGAGGCTACTCGTGGAAGATCCCCTTGTAAAGGCGGCGAATTTTCACCTTTTATTTCAGAAGTTATATGAACCTCTGCATTCCTATCTCCATAAATTTCATTTTTTGCATAGGAGTCATATGAGTAGCTATATTTATCCCATAGCAGCTGTAAACCTGCACTTGTTCCTATTTCAATTAGTGCTAACGGCTTTTTTACAATATCGGAAATATAACGAAAGGTTGGATACAGATAAGCGCAACGGCGCACTTCATTTGTCTGTACTAACTTACTTTGTAAAAGCGGGATGATTTCATCCTTGTATCGTTCACAGAAATCTCTAAATTCAACGTATGATTCTTCTATATCATTCCTTGGCTTATCAACTATACTTGGATAATACGCTTTAAGGCTATGTGTTTTTCCTTTTAATAAGAGAAAATGTACTGCACCAAATAACAAATTCGGTACAGGCTGGCCTTCCTTTGCATATGCCGCCAATGCTAAGATTTCCTTATCGGCAGCAATCTTTAAAGAAAGAAATTCATATAATCGGCTCGACCCTTTGCATTCTATATTTGCAAAGTTCCTAAAAGCTTCAGATAAGGGATTACTTTGCATTATTATATCCCCCCTTTGTTTAATAAGTTCAATAAATAAAGAGTTTCTCCTGCTTTTAAAAACATTCTTTAACTAAAGAAATCTACTAAGTCCACTCTTGGCAACAACTTTATTCCGTTAACCCCTGCATATAATAAATTCCATAAAAAAGGCGCTTATCCTTCTTTTAGATAAGCACCATTTTTGAATATCTCCCGGTTTTGCAAAATACCCCGAATGTTATCCTTTTTCAATAACATCGAAATAAATTAATGTTTTTCATTTATTTGCTTTAGCAATTCAATTATTTCTTGCTGCTGCTTGTTTCCTTTTCTCAGCTGGCCGTCTATTGATAAAATGCTAAAGATTACTATGATAAAACCTATGATTAACACCGCTATCCCCCCTGCCCCTATTTTTAAAAGCTGCATGCCCTCTCTTCAGTTTAAGAAATACTATATAATGGCAGCCATCCCTATACTCCATACAATGATGGTAAAAGAAACGATTAACCAAAATGTATTTTTATAAGTATTTTCATTGTTTTTCACCTTTTTTATAATAGATACCAGGTTAGCACAAAAAACGATGCTTAAAATTGGTAATAAGTAAGTTACAGTTATGAATACTATCGCTGCCATACAATCCCCCTAAAAATGCTTACCCCATAAAATTATATGTATATCTCACCATTTCCCCTTATACTGACCGGCTTCTTTAGCTAACGTTCTTCCAATACAATATTATCATATTTTTTCCAAAAACAACTAAAAGAAATAAAAGACAATCAATTAAATGATCGTCTTGTTTCGTCTTTTGCCTCCTCATAGAAGGCATTCTTTTTTTACTAAAAATCGTTCTTTCTATGCTTCACAATATATTTAACAAACGTTCTCTAACATTCTTATCCAATCGTTCCATAAGAACCGGGGCTTGCCTGTTTCAAGTGTTTATGTTAGAAAGTCTATTTAACAATCATAGAACAAATGCCAGAGATATGAAACTGCACATACGAAAACATGAGAAGAATTGTTTTTTCTTTACGTCCCAATTTTCTCCCTCGCTTCGGATAAATTCTTGATTTGGCTGTCCCTTAGCAGCCTTCACTTCATTAAAATAACTCCCATCACCTCATTCTTAATTATTTTATTAAAACTCTCTTCCTCCTCAATAAAAGGGACATGTGAAGAATTTTGAAACGTGTACATTTTCTTATAAGGAGCATCAAGCAGCTCATAAAACCGTTTAGCCTGATTATACGTAGTTTGATAGTCATGTAATCCATGGAAGATAAAAACGGGCAGGTTGAGTTTAGGTACCAGTTCAACTAAATCGGTTGTTGCAAGTACTTTACTAAGGGACTGATAACTATACAAACTGCTACGGAGAATATTTACTCTCTCTTTAACAGAGTAATGTGGACATTTATAGATATGCTTTAGAGTTTCAAGGAAGGAATATCCACCACGCTTAAAGCCACCGCCATACTTATCTGTATATGTTCTCTTGAGTGTGCCGTATTGATGATTTTTATAAAAGTCATCATCAAATGCAATCTTTTCTAAGTCCTTCAATGCACGCTTATCATTCTGTTCCTTTGCGGTCTTTAAGATAAAGTTATAAATTTCCCTCTCGGATTCTTTAAATGAACCGATTTGACCAATCCCAATATAAGCATGAAAAAGTTCAGGATGTATACTTGCTGCAAGACTCCCAAGGTAAGTACCCCAAGAATGGCCAAGGAGAAATACTTTATCTTGTGCAAATTTATCCCTTAAATAATTCGTGACTTGAACCGTATCTGCAGCCAATTGTTCAACAGTAAGAGGGGTACTGACTTCATTTTTATTGTAAGACATGCCTGCTCCTCTTTGATCCCAGTAACAGACGGTAAAAAACTGTTCAAAACGAATCCCATGACCTTTAACAATAGGGTAGGCAGGAAAGCCAGGTCCACCATGCAGAAATAATAATACTGGATTTTCATTATTTAATGATTCAATAATTATTCCTTGTTTCGTTCCGTTAACTTGCAAGTATTCCTTTATTATGGAACCTTTCCCCTTTTTCATCGGCTTTTCAACTGACTCTAAAAGCATTCCATTCACTCCCATTATTTACTTTGTGTACCAGCTATAATCCAACAGAAAAGGATGCTTATTCTTCTTGCACTAAACTGCCCTGTTAGTGAGGTAGCGACTGTCCTGATTGAACAATCGCACCTTTAGTTGAACAACATTTATTTCTTTAGTGACATAAATAATGCAGGGGTCAATTCCTCACTTTCAACCACAATAGCAGTCAATCCTACTTCGGTTTTAGTTTCGTGCCACTCATCTTTACCCCAAAAAACAGCCTCTCCAGACTCTACTTTAAAATATTCATCTTGTTCATTACGAACATAGCCCTCTCCCTTCAAAATTAAAAGAAGCTGGGGTACGACTGCTTGATGATAACCAACAATACCATTTTCATCTAAGTGCATACATCCAATATTAGTTGGTTTGTTTGTTTGAATAATATGAGACATAATAAAATCCGAATTGAATTTTGAAACCTTTTTACCGTTGTCTTTACTAAATTTATAAAACTCCATTATTCCCTCCTGAATATAAATAGCTTATATTCTAAAGTTCTCTACCGTTATTGAATTATCCTGCCCTGGCAGTTAAAAAGCGACTGCTCTAATTGAACAATCGCACCTGATAATGGAAGAAAAGGCTATTAGGGTAGGTTCATCACAAAACCACTCTAATAGCCTATTTTCTAAATTATGTTTTTACCAATTAATATATCCAAATCAACGGATATTTGTGCCGAATTCTTATTTAAAAAAGATCTTATTCGTTCCTCTGTTGTTGACCAAGTTAATGGAGTCATTTGAATCAACCATTCAATTGAAGATTTATTAAGGTTCATGGTATAGCTTAACCTTGAACTTTCTACAAATTGAAAACTCTCCTTAAACCTCATCACCTTCTCCGAATTAGAGTAATTTTGTTTTTCAGGTTTATAAAAAAGATGTTCCCTTAACTCTTTTAAGTAACCACTTTGTGGCACAATTTTGATTACTATACCATCTGATTTCAACAATCTATTAAATTCGGCATAATTTGAAGGAGATAAGATATTAAGAATAACATCAAACTGTTTATTCTTAAATGGCGTATTAGCAAGATCAGCCACAGCCCAAATCTTATTAGAGTAGTTCTTAGAAGCTATCATGATGCCTTCTTTAGAAATATCTATTCCTACTCCTACTGCACTTTCGACAGAGTCAGACCTGACAATATCGCAAATATTTGAAAGATGCGAACCCTCGCCACAGCCCGCATCAAGTATAGAAATTATTTCTTCTGTATTAACTTGATGTTCATTTATAATCTTTGCAATTGCATGGCTTAATGGTTTGTAAAATACACTTTCGGTAATAAGTTTTCTTCGTGCTTCAAAAAGACCTTTGCTATACTTGGTGTTTACTGAGTGAGTCATCAAGTTCATATATCCTTGCTTGGCAAAATCAAACGTATGGTGATTTAAACAGATTAAACTTTTAAAATCTATAACCTTCATAGACGTTTTACATAGTGGACAAGCAAAAAGGCTTTCAAAATTGCTCACATATTTTGCACTCTTTATTCTTTTATTCTCTTGTAACAAAGAAGTCACCTCATTCATTCGTTTTTTGATAAATGAAAAAGGCATAGACAAATAAACCCTCAGCATATTCTTTAAAAATATGAGTTGGATTTGAATGCAGTCTATACCCTTTTTTATCTATAGCGAATGAATTGAATAATCATGGAACTAACTCCTTTTTACATAGATAGGTTTAAACCCTGCAGATAAATGATAACGAGTATTTATCATATTTGCAAACCCTTTTTATTCAACTATTCTGCCCTGTTAGTTTATGTACACTGCTTCATATAACCTATTCCCAAAAATAGGGTAACAGCTCAACATGGAGCCGTTACCCTAATCTTCATTTCAATCATTTCTAAGAATTTATCTTCCTGTTTTTCTGTTTTTCTTTTTGATGGATTTCCTGAAATCCCTAAAGTTTTTCATGCCGCCCATACTGCTAAGCATTTCATTTATCTTCTCTTTTTCAATCATTTTAGAATTCAAACCTTGATATTTAGTCTCTTTTTTTAGTTTCCAATAGCTTTCTAGCCTTTCAACTGACAAAAAGCCATCTATAATCGCTTTTTGTACTGCACAGTTTGGCTCATGCAGGTGTGTACAATCATTAAACTTACAATCAAAAGCAAGTTCCTCAATATCAGAAAAGGATTTTGTTAAATCTGCATTTACAATCCCAAGTTCCCTCATGCCTGGAGTGTCTATAACAACACCGAAATTTGGCAACATAATCAATTCTCGTCTTGTAGTAGTATGTCTGCCTTTATCATCATCTCTTATCCCATTTGTGTCTAATATATTTTGACCGAGCAAACAGTTGATTAGGGTTGATTTCCCAACTCCTGATGAACCTATGAACGCTACTGTCTTACCGCTAGAGAGAAATTTTTTTAAAGATTGATGCCCTTCATCAGAAGTACTTGTTGTAACAAGCACCTCTACACCAATTGCAATAGAAGAAATTTCGTTAATCCTTACCTCTATGTCCTTGCATAAATCGGATTTTGTAAGAACAATAACTGGTACTGCGCCACTATCCCAAGCGATAGAAAGGTAACGCTCTAGTCTGCGTAAATTATAATCATCGTTCAGTGACATACAAATAAAAACCGTATCAATATTTGTAGCGATAATCTGAATATCTTCTTTAGTCCCTGCCATTTCACGTGCAAATACGCTTTTTCGTCCAAGTATGCGGTGAATAACTCCGTATCCCTGTGAATCATTTGTTCTATCGACCATAACAAAATCTCCAACAGCAGGATATTCAGAAATCCCTTTTACACTATAGTGATACTTACCAGATATCTCAGCAACAATGTCACCTTTTTCTGTGATTACCTTATATAAGTTTTTAAATTGTGAAGAAACTCGACCAATAAAAAGGTCTTTATATAGTTTAGACTCCTGTATAAATTCTTCAGTAAGTCCTAAATTTTTCATATCAATATTATTCAATTTCATTTCCTCCTAAAGTTTAGATTATAACTTTTGGGAGGTTCTATGCAGTTTTATGCATGAATTTATTTTGCACATACCTCCCCATTTATTACAATCTCAACATTTTGCTTGTTATCCATAAACACAGCATCTCCTTTCATTACTTATAAACTAATTATACCACAATCTGGTTCTGTTTTTTTCAAAAAGTTAAACAACGTTTTTCAACTAACATGCCCTGTTAGTGAGGTAGCGACTGTCCTAATTGAACAATCGCACCTTATAGTGAAAGAAGGGAATGCTTCTATTAGCTGGTTTAGTTGGATATTAACCTCCCAAACCTCGATTAAACGTTATTTCTATACGACCGCTCCATAATTAGCGAGAGTCTCAATTCTTAACTGATCAGGTTCTGCAGACGTGGTCTCTTTCTCGTATTCCAATATACTAATCCAAAGTCGTAAGTTATCATTATCAATAACTAACTTTAACAAAGCCATATTTAAAATGGTAACTGGCTAAAACCAACAATTGCCTTATCAATGAGTTGGGCAATATGTACGGAGTCATCTACACTTTTTCTTATTTGGCTTAAACTGTCAGTCACTCTTCTAAATACTGATTTTTTGGGAGTTCCATTCTGCAATTCTCTTTTTGCGTCTTCTAAAAAATCAATTGCATCCTCTTGTGTTTCACTATCTGATATTTGCTCATTCTTTAGCTCTTTTATTAGTTCACTTATTAATGAAACTAATTCAGCATCAGATTGTTGGTTATTAGTTTGATGTGCTTCTAAATTTTGTTCTGAAAAGTTTAATTGCCCTACTGAACCTTGAACAAGAATTTTCGCATTTTCTTTTTCATCTAATCCCATTTCTATCGAAATCCCTTCTAAGTAATCAGTTATATGATTTACTAAAAGATTAACAACTTGATGATTAAACTTATTAATGCAATCTCTATATGTTGCTCCTTTATAAAATGCATATCCTCTACATATCGCTATATATTGATCAAAGTTTTCTGCTGTATATTTGAGAAGTTGATAGATAAATGTGATTTCTCGATTTATTTCTATTGGTATCTCATATTTCTCGTTTACATTTGTGGATTTAATTATTCTATCCATATCAAATTGTTCGGTATGATTTTTCTTTATAAAGTCTGATAAGAGAGGTTCGTTGTCAATAAATTCTATAAATCTCTTAGTGAATCTAATAGCTTCAGTTGAATCTCCACAGTTAAGAAGTTGACCAGAAATTCTTCTAAATTGTCGAGATAAGTTTTTAAAATCTCTTTTGTTTATAATTTCTTCCATACTTAATTCACCCCACAATAAGGACAATAAGGATTTTTAGAACTAATAAGTATCGTATTCAGCTTGGCTTTTCTTTCACAACAAGTAAACTCTATTTGGTCAAGGTTGTCTTGTTCATACATAGGAAGTAATGGTTTTATAGGCATTTTTTTACTACCTTTAAATTTGATAGATTTATTGTCCCGAAACGTTTTCTCAAGATCTTTTGTAAAATCATTTAACATTTTAGCTACTTCATTATCTACAAGTACTTTTGCGTTTTCAACAAAATCATCAGTTATATACGATGATGGTGGACTAGGTATTCCACAATGGGGACAGAAAAGTTCATATACATCATCTTCTTGAGATTCATTAGAAAGTAGCTTGAATTCCTCTCCACATAATGAACATTTAAAAGATGAGAAACCATCAATATCACTTTGTTTTGTTAAAACAAAGTTTTTTGTCACTTTCATCAACCTCCTTTATTAGAATAGTTCTACAATCATCATAACATTATATTCCAATAAAATTATTACTTAGTAATTGGATTATGCTAATCCCTTAAATTCTAGGCTCTGTTAAATTTTAATATTGATAAGAGGGACAAAAATGGAAGTTCTGATTCGTAATATGGAGTTCATTAACTAAAGCACCCGTTAATTGAACAATAAAATTAGTACCTCACTCATTAGCCCAATCAAAACTTCTTATTATAAATCCTTGTTTCTTTGCATAGTTATTAATTGCTTTAAGCAGCTCACTTTTAGAGAGAGAAAATGAATTGTGAATTTCTCTTTTTTCATCAATTACATATTCTGCAAAAACAATATAGTTTAAGAAATCCATTTTTTTTACAACAAATTCATTACACTCATATTCTCCGCATCTGATATTTCCAGAATAAATAAATCGAATAAGTCCGTCATAATATTCTTGATCAGTAATCTCCACTTTTAAAAAATCTCGCAAAATATCTTGCATTAAATCACATCCTATCAGTAAATTCCTTCATTTATAAATTAATTGAATCTATTTATTACGAATTATCCGTCAACTATTCCGACACAATATATTCGGTGAAAATTGCGTTGACCCTTCTCGAATTAACGCACCCGTTAGTGAAATATAGAGTTCTAATAAAATGGTAATTTAAGGTCTACTTGATACATAATATCTTCATTAACATCCAGATAGCGTCCTTTCACCCCTAAATTAACCACTTCATTGTAGAAGCCAACTCTAAATACTTCCTCATTCTCACCATTTTTGAAGATTAGCTCATATTCAGGTAATGGATAATCCATATCAGCCGTTGAAGCTGTCTTAGCACGATTTAATTCTTCGACAAGATCATCTATTAATTCACTGTCCTCAATGGTTGTAAATAAAGTATTCTCATCCCACTCGTATACTTCTATACTGGATACATTTTGGGGTAAATTAAGATTATTACTTTGACAGCCAATTAAACTTACTAATAGCACGAGGAATAGAAATAGATAATTTTTCATCACAATTAACATAACTCCTTTTAGTTTCAAGTAAAGATGTTTTATAAATCTATTCTTTCCATCCCCTTTTTACAATATGAGCTACAGTACCAACAACTCGTTGTTCTACTAAAGCACCCGATAGTAATATAAGGTTAACCAGATTTTACTGGTTAACCTTTACTTAATTGTACGGAATTTCCTTTTAAAAAGACTCTGTTAAAGTTTAATGTTGAAATAAAATAAAAAATAAAATAAAACTTCTAAATACTCGAGGTCTTACTTTTTGTAATGTCTTTTTCGACTAAAGTGCACGGTTATCTCAAGGATTAGACAGTGTATCATCCAATTTTATTTGAGGGTTTTTAGTTAACAATAATTCAATAAATTCCGATTTAGCTTTAGGCGACAATTGCATCTCACCATATCTACCATAATGCAATACTAATCTTTCCACTGATAGAGCGGGTGTTGCCAATATACTTTTTCTTTTACTAATACTATTGATATCTTGTATACTGACCTTCCATTTGAATGGACCATTTTGAATTTTAATGACCTCATTTTCAATTCGATAACCTGTGCCAAACCATACCCAAATTAAGAATCCAATAGTTATTACTCCAATTAATATCCAAATGATATTAAATATAGATAATGAAAAGTTAAGTATGATACTAAAAAAGAGAATTGCGATTGTCCCCCAAATAGCTAAAGAATATAAACTATCCTTTTTTGATGAAAAAAAGATTGTACTCACCTTCTTTCTTAAATTAAATCGCCCCGATATTTGACCATAAGTAGAATATCAGGATTCAACAAACTATCACTACTTTAATACGTTTGAAACGAAGTAAAGTTCCAAATTTAAATATATTTGCCATATAAAGTTATTAAAAATCTATTTTTTCTTATACAACAAACCTGCCCCGTTAGCTCAATAAAAATGCTGCCTCAATGACAGCTCATTTCTTAAACTCTAGCACCTGTTTGTTGAAGAAATATTATGGTTCGCTAATTCCCATTGCTAACCGTAAGAAAAAAGCTACAACTAAAACTAATCCATTTCCTATCAGGCCGATAATTAAAAAAGTAAGGTACCTAGACATTTTCCAGGAGAATATTGCAAATAAAATGCCAAGAATTGATAAAATGCTAAAGACGATAATAATAAGGTAAATATCAGAATTCGGACCTCTTTCGATAAGGAAAAATATGATGCTTATTATCACAGTTAATATAGATGAAATACCTAAAATGTTTCCTACTTTTCTATTATCCAAAACTTAAAATCCCCCTCGTATTAACGTTCTCCTTATTGTATTAAAGCACCAGTTAGTTTAAGAACTTACGCCTTGTTTTTAATTCCTTTCTCGAAGAAATATTTTATAAGCAGCCCCCCTCCTAAAAGTAGGGGAAATCCAATAATTATATAATAAATATTTTTCGGAACTTCAAAAACTTCTACAAGATAACTAAAAAGAAACATCCACATGAATATTGTAATGTACTTCCCCCAAGTCCTCATGAAACACCTCCCATTTTTTCAAATAAGCACCCTTTAGTTGAGCAACGTATAATCTAAAAAGGCGCTACCAATTATAGGTAACACCTTATCTATTTTGTTATTGTTCTAAGTGTTTGTATTCTAATACTTCTACATCAAACCCGTGACTACAACTAATTTTAGGACTATCACAGGATGGAGATACCCTTACCTTAACCAAGTCTTCTGCATATTCAAATCGATTATTTTTATTGTCAGGAACTTGAACCCTTATAGAAATATCATAAGAATGATTATTGTTATAAACGATATTAACTACCCTTTGTTTCTTCCACCCAAAACTTAAATCCTCTTTTCCTCCATACTCTTTTATTACCCTTTTATCGATTGCTGGAAATATAATATCCCAATAACTGGACTTATAAATAATGCTGGAATAGTTGGACCAAACGATATCCCATTGGAAGAATTAAAAGATGAAGATTTCTATAAAGTTATTGATATCAATCTATATAGTGTTTTTAAGGGTATGCAAGCTGTAGTAAAGTCAATGAAAAAAACTAATGAAGGATCTATTGTAAATGTTTCTTCTACTGCAGGTTTAGTTGGGTCTGTAAATGTTACGTCCTATGTTACAACAAAATTTGCTGTAACTGGAATAACTAAAGCCGCTGCACTTGAGTTTGCGGATTATAATATACGGGTTAATTCTGTACACCCTGGTGGAATAAAAACAAATATAGAGGTATTTGATGCGATTAAAAAGCTACGCCTTTGGGACGTATTGCAGAACCTGAAGAAGTTTCAAATTTAATCCTATATTTGATTTCAGATGAATCAACATTCTCAACTGGATCGGAATTTGTTGTAGATGGTGGATTTACAGCTCAATAAACTTAAAAATAATTCCCCTATCATTCATTGGGAGGCGAAAAGGTTAGAGTTTTAAATGAAGCAGCTAATTGGCTGGTGTGGATTCGGTGTTGAACCGGACTTCCCGCCTGCCTATTTTTGCTTTATACGCTTGTTAATAGAATAATAGATATAATCGCCAACTTTCTTTTTCCTTCAAACGCGCACATGCGTACCACAGAGGGTAGTTACGATAATTTTCAATTTGCAATCCATAGATGGCAAAATAATATTCAGAAATTTCTTAATGTGTAGTTTGGAATATGTTATTCTTTTCTATAGTGAAACAAGGAGGTACAAGTCCAATGGTAAAAAATAATAAGAGGAAGTCTTAAATTATTTTAATAAATTTAGAATAAACATGTAGATTTTCTCATCCATATAAAAGAAATGAATATATAGACGAGAGGAAAAATAACATGTTAAATAAATTAAGTGATACTATTTATTATTTATCCAATCAAGATGATAGAGAGCGACCAACATTAGGGCTGATTTGTGGTGACCAATACAGCTTAATAATAGACTCTGGTAATTCTCCACAGCATGCTCATGACTTTTTACTAGAAATTGAGAAACTGAATATACCGCCAGTTAAATATGTTGTTATTACCCATGGACATTGGGATCATTTCCTAGGAATAAATGAATTTGATGCAACTGTTATAGTTAATAGGCAAACAAACGAAATAATAAAAGAATGGCAAAGTTTTTCCTATGACGACAGTTCACTACAGAAGTATGTGACTACTAATCAGATGAGTGCTATGTGTATGAAGATTATACAAACTGATATGCCAAACAGGGGTCGTTTTAAGTTGAAATCTCCAGATGTAATCTTTGAAGATACATTAACTGTTGATTTAGGTAATAAAATTTGCATTATAGAAAGTGTCAAAAGCACTCACACAGATGACTCTACTATCATCTATATTCCTGATGAAAAAGTTGTTTTTTTAGGTGATTGTGCATATGGTACAACTACAAATTCTTTATTTCATTACAAGCAATCACTATTATTGCCTATGATTAAAGACATTCAAAAATATGATGCGGAAATGTTCCTGCTTGGTCATGAATCTATATGTGATTTAAACGAAATGAATATATATTGGGAAGAGTTAACAACAGCAAGTCAAGTTGTAAAGTCCACTTCACTAGAAAATGCGATAAAGTTCTTTAAGGCAGAGAATAAAAGGAATCCCAATGACAATGAATTATTTTTCATTAAAGCATTTGTTAATGACCATATTATTCAGTCACTATAATTCTATAGAATGCAATAATCAAGTATAAACAGCAGCCATCTCATTTAAAATTGAAATGAGATGGCTTTTGATTCGTTGATAAAGATGTGCATTTCTTAGTACAAATGTTTTGTTTTATTGTTCTAATGTGATATAAAACTCAAACAATCTTATTCAATAAAACTGCACTTGTAGATGAAGATAGTGTACATTGCTCCTTCTTGAAGTAAAGCACCTTAGTTTAGGTAGAAGTAAGTCCTGTCTTGTTATTTAAAAATCTATATAGTGCAATAGCTAACGCTACTATTCCTATGAGCAAAAAGGTAACGAAAAAGATCTTCAAACCAGTAGTTGGCGATTTTGATACAAAACCACTTGATATTAAAAATACTGCCCCAACACCAGACAGGTAATATGAAAATGCCCTATCCCTTCGTTTGAGTAGAATATAACCTACAAGGATTATGAGATGCGTTGCACTGAATAACATAAGTAAAGGAAACGCAGGTGCAAATTTTGCTGCATATAGAAAGTGGTCAATTGATAAAATATCATGTTGGCTTCCCACTTGTCCATTCGTTATCTGAGAAAATATTGCAGTATGTTCCCATTCCCAATGATTTTCTAATATAGCGCTGCCTTCATACCAGGCAGCCCCAGTAGAAAGTATTAAAAATATTGCAGCCAATCCAAGTTGGATAATAATTTTAAAAGACAATCTCTTCACCTCAATTATATTTTTAATTTAGCATGGCTGTTTTGGAGGTAAAGCACCCTTTCGTTCGGGATTCACTTAGTTCCAATCAGGCTCCGTCTCGCCTTTCTTCCACCACGTCACTTGAAAGTTTCCTTGGTTTCCATTAATAGCTCTAACAACAATATATTTTGTCGTTTCCCTCTTAAATTCCATGCTTAATACACCATTTCTTTCTTCATTCATCCCTACATGATTGCCATGTTCATCATAAAGAGATGTGCCATAACTATTTCCATTGTTAAAATGATGTTTTATGTTGAAGTAAATTTGCTCACCTTGTTGTCCATGAACAGGTATCAAATGCTCGCCATTAAAATATTCGTATTCAACCTCTACAAATTTATCTCCTGTCACTTCATTCCACCCGACTTTACTTGTATGATCCAATGGAATCATAACAATACAAACAAGTGGTACAACGAATACCATCCAGCTAAACCATTTAGATGGTTTTATTTTTTCTTTACCAAGTAAAAAAAGGAGAGAGAAAAATGCACCAACTGTTCCAGCAATCAATAGGTATTCGATTGGCATCAAGATCAAAAAGATGAGATATCCGAATAAAATATAAAGCAATATTTTTTTACCAGTAGAAAAATCAGGTATGAATTTTCCAATAAAGTCTATGATCATGGAGCTAATAAATCCGTAACCGAAAAATATAGCCCAAATCGCTGGTGTTGTAATCAAGTTGTGGAATTCAAACAGATTAAACCCACTGCTGCTGATCATGATTATAAAAAAGATTGATATTGAAAAACTTGCCCCTATTAAATTCTCTACGAAGCGACGAATAACGAAGTATTTCCCCATGCATCTCCCTCCAACAAAAAAATTCGGATTGAACACTATCCTTTAGGGAATAATGTGCTATTTTAGACGCGTCTTTTCACGATCCGCTCTTTTATCAACCTGCTCCATTAGCTTAAAGAAAGCACTAATTTCCAACTATTCTGCTCTCTGTTCCCTTTATAATTCGCTTTATATTTTGTCGATGCAGAATGATTATTGATATGCTTATTAATAAAGATAATGCTATGATAACTTTATCTTCAAATATAAGACTGTAAATGAATAATGCTATGCTAGCCAACATTGAACTTAGTGATACATATTTAGTTAATAGTACAGTTATCACAAACACAACAAAACCAGCTAAAACACCTAAAGGAGTCAAGAATAAGAAAACGCCAGTTGCTGTAGCAACAGCCTTTCCACCTTTAAAACTGGCAAAAACAGAAAATATGTGCCCCAATATGGCTAATAAACCACATATAATAGGGTTAACTGCAGAACTAAGAATTAGGGGAAGTAAACAAGCAAAAGTACCTTTTAATATATCAGCAATTGCAACAATTACTCCTGCTTTTACACCTAAAACTCTATAAGCGTTCGTTGCACCAAGATTCCCGCTGCCGTAATTACGAATATCTTTCTTATAAAATACTTTACCGATTACCAAAGCAAATGAGATGGATCCAATTAAATAACTTAGAATTAAAGATAATATATTCAAGAAATTATCCCCTTACATCGTTTGTTAAGTAAGTATTTCTATTTATCGCACAAGATTTCCTGCTTTCTTAATGGAACGAGTTGCAGTTTCTTATTCAAGAAAAGACCAGTTAGCGTAATAACTTTTGAACATGATCTGAGATATAATTTTTTAACAATAAGAGTTCATCTTTTTCAAACATATTATTATCGCTTTCATTCGAATAACTATCGACTACTTTATCCATAGCAGCTCTTAATTCATTTGGTAAAGTTTCTAAAGCCCAATTACCAGCTTCCTGCTTGGACGAAATAACCCCTTGTTTTAAATACCAAAACACTCTCATCATATTTAACGAACAATAAACCGGTGCTGCTTCAATATTTTCGAAACAATCCTGAAAGTCATCTAATATGGATGATATATAATCTGACCGGGGAACTAAAGGGAATACTTCATCAATTGGTTTTCCTTCTACACTTATACCTCTGTGATTTGTTATTGTTATATGGGCCGCTAAATCTTTATCCGTTTTAATATCTTCATTGATAAATTTATATATCTCCCCTAACAAATCATCTTCATACCGTTTCCTCCAAAGCTCACTATAATGAAATTCAAATGGACAAGGGTGCTGCCAATCCATTAATTGTTCCCTGTTTAGGAAACTTATTTCTATTGGATATGGAGAGTTTGAATAATCCAGAATAAATTGTGCTAGGTTTCTTTTTTTCTCGGTTTCGATTGATTTGTTAGTAACAACCAAAATATCTATGTCACTCTTTTTGGGGTTGAAACCTCCCATCGCTAAAGAACCGTGTAAATATAAACCTATATAGTCATCACCGATGATTTCAATAATGCCTTTTTGGAAAGTGAAGATAAATTCTTTTATTTCAGGGGGACACGTTCTCCAATCCTATCCCATTTACAAATCCTCTCCCTTTCTTGTTAAAAATAAGGCCATATTTGTCGTTCTTTTTTATGCTAATACACCGGTTCATTTGAATTAATGCCACCACATTAACAATACAAACAAAGAATATGATGATACCAATAAACCAACGAAAACGTTGACTATTAATAGTAATATGTATATTCTCGGTTTTAATTTTTTAATAGACAATAAAATAGTATTTGTTACGAAAGCTATTATAAATAAGCTGACACTTGTGATTGTAACTATAACAAGTGTTTTAAAAGGATCTAGATGTTCTTCAAAATAATAAGCTATATTTTGTGCATACCAACCCAAAAATGTTGCGAATCCCGTAATACCTAATAGAAAAATAACTAAAATAACTCTTTTCATAAAACTCCTCCATTTGTTCCATAATCTGGACCGTTATTTTAACCAGATTAAAATAGGAATCCCTGAAAAAACGTAATCCCACTTGGATTGCCTTGTTTGGCTATTGCTCCTTTAGTTGAAGGCGCTTTCTTATTTCTAATGTTTTCAGGTGTACATTTTCTTATGCCATAGTTCTAAAATATGTATTATTTTTTCTTGTAAGTTCAGACATTTGTTTTTGTATAATTAGAAACGTACCTTTTATTTAAATACATAGTTTCACAATCAGCTATCAAATGTAATATCTTTACTAGGGCGAACATCGGCAAACCACCGTAATACTGCGTTATGATGGCTAATGATTTGTTGTGCAAAAATGTCTTGTGAGTTCCATGTACTATGAGTATCTGAACCCAAAGTGACCTTATATTTCATACTAAAGGCTCTTCTGCAAGTTGTATCAACGCATACTTCTGTTTGAATCCCGGCTATTACTAAATGTTCTATCCCATGTTTCTTTAGTTCATCAGCTAAAGTAGTATTAAAGAACGAATCGGGAGTAGTTTTTTGAACGATTATATCCTGATCATTTGGAATAATTTCAGGATGAATCTCCCAACCCTGCGTGCCATACTCTAAAGATTTACCATTAGGTGCATTATGCTGTATATAAAAAATTGGCGTATCAGCAGAGCGTGCTTTTACGATTAAATTTTTCAGCTTTTTTAGTAACCGCTCACCTTTATATACAACATTTCCTTTTTGAAACATTCCATTTTGGACATCTATAATCAATAGTGCTTTTTTCATTATTCTCCCCCACTAAAAGAAAATACGTTCGTATATCAGTTGTATTACTTTTTCCATTCTTGTTTTAAGGCACTGTATAGTAAAGAATCCCGCCATCCATCTTTTATTAATAAATTTTCACGTATAATACCTTCCCTAATCATTCCGATTTTTTCTAATACTTTTAATGAGCCAATGTTTCTCGGGTCACAAGTTGCGTATATACGATGAAGTTTAAGTTCTTTAAATCCAAAATCTATTAATAATTTGGCAACATCAGTTGCAATACCTAATCCCCAATAATCTGGATTAACAATATAAGCAACTTCTCCTACATTATTATTAAAATCCCTAATGTTTAACTCCCCAGCTCCAATCATATTCGCCTCATAAACAATTGCCCAAACAAACCTGCTCCTCGGTTTTTGACGGGCCCCCTTAATTACCTGATACACATAATCTTTTGAGTCCTCTACTGTATTAGGTCCCCATGGTTGAAATTGACATACTAAACTTTGAGATGCGTATTTATGGACATCTATCCAATCATCTTTAGTAAATTCCCTTAATGATAGTCTTTCGTTTGATAGAATAATTTTGATTTGCTTCATATAATCTCCCCAACTCTTATATTTAGTTATTCATTCTTCAACAAATCCGCTTCGTTAGCTAGTACAATGGACATAAAACTTAAATTTTGAATCAGTATCATTACTATTCTAGTTCTTGAAAACTGAATTTCTTTATTTGCTTCAGTTAAATTGATATAGTTCATATTTTTCTAGCTTTTCAACTAATAAATCAATAAGGAACCAAATGAAAATACCCAAAATAGGCATTATATGCAGGATGTATTTTGGACCCCAGTTATCTGGAGTTTCATTAGTGAAATGTACTGCAATACGTTCGGGAATATCTGTCCAAAGGTAGAATAACATAAAAATATGATAACAAAGGGTAAAAGTTGAGATTATAAAAAGAATGGTTTATATATCAGCATTTATCAAAAAACATTGATTGAGTGCGCCAGTTAGTTGATTTAGATGGTTTTATTAATTAACGGTAAACCTGTCTTCGTTCAAAACAATATTTACAAGTTCTTCTATATCAGCATCATTATTATCAAGCATAAACTCATCTGGAAAGTAATTCGAATTAAAATCTTTAACAATTTGTCTAATCCTTTCTTCTCCTACATACGCAACTCCACTTCGTAGCCTATCCCTATTAATCAGGATATTTATATCGCTTTTAATGACTATTATCTTAATATTAATATCTAAATGTTGCATTCTATCTATAACAGTAAATATCTGCTCTTTAGAAAAAACATAATCCGTAACTACATTCATATTATTTTTTGTAAAGTTCTCAACTAGAGCAGCTATATTGTCCCATAAGACATTCAGAAAAAAATTATCATGATCATCACAAGGATGTACCCATCCTTTCTTCACCAAATTGTATAACAAATCCCCCTCGATATGTACACATAATCCGTCCATGCTTTTACATATCTTATCAGCCAATGTACTTTTTCCAGCCCCAGGGGGACCACTTATCAAAAATACTGTTCTTTTTGAATTCAAAAAATCACGTCCTTTGAAATGAATGATATGTTATAAATATGATATGTTACAACACTTATTATGGAACTTAATATTCTGCGTTGATAGGAATCTTTATTATGTGTTTTTAAGAGGATTTCGACTGTTTAGTATCAAATTTTATAATTATTAATGCAACAAGTCTCTGTTGTTCCTCTCCAACAATCCTGCCCGTTCAGAACACTGCATCTTTATATGTACATTACGCCTGTTCTCCCAAGGACCAATTATTTTTTTACATGTACTATTTTAGAACGGAAAATGAATAATACCTATCTCTCTTAATTAATTTCTTATTCTTAATAATCTTCCAACACAATATTATCATACTATTTAAAAAAATAATCAAAATAAAAGACAATCAATGGAATGATTGTCTTGTCTCGGCTCTTGCATCAAATATTAGAAAGTAATTTGATATGCATCGTTTAATGCTTATGAGAAATTAACTGGTTAGCTGAAGAAGACTTAACCAATAAATTGCCTTAATAACTCGTTAAATTTCTCACGTTCTTCCCAGAATGGGCCGTGTCCGCTGTAATGAAAAGGAACAAGCTGTGAATTCTTAATTAGTTGATTTAGTTCATGGGCTTGGGCAAAGGGAATAACTTTATCGTGAACACCATGAACGATTAAAGCAGGAACATGTATCTTTGGCAAATCTGCATAAAGAGTTTCATCTCTCAGTGTGATTATAATCGCTGCCGTTGACCAGCCTGCTGCCTGTAACCCCATTTGAAAAAACCAATCAGAAAATGGGCCTGTGATATATTGAAAGAAAAAATTCTCTGTCACTTCCCGCATCATCTTCGGACGGTCATTTAACGTTTGAGTAAGAAAATCGGCCGCTGTTTCTTCAGTAAAACCTACAGGTGCTGCAGCGTCTACCAGGACAAGTTTGGATACTCCGAAACCATGCCGGGACATATACCGAATCGCGATTGCCCCGCCAGTAGAGTGACCAACAAGGGTGAAATTGTCCAACTGAAGTGCATCAACTACTTTTCTTATATCATCCGCCAACTGTTCAAAATCATATCCATCTTTTGGTTTATCCGACTCTCCAAATCCTCTCCAGTCAATTCCGATACAGCGATAGCCCATAAAGGGAAGAAAATCGAATTGATATTCAAACTGTTTATGACTTAACGGCCAACCATGTAAAAACACGATTGTCTTGGAGCTTTCAGGATTCAGGTCCTCTACATACAATTTAACGCCAGATTCTACAGCAACAAAATAGCCCACACTGTTCCCCCCATAAATCGCTTTACCATTAAGCTATTCTTAGAGGCGGACATAGGTGAATACCTATTGCTCATTCGCGTGGGCTTTCCAATGCAAAGCAGGTTTTGAATTGTTTTTAACTAAATAGCTCCAGGTATGACTAATTTACTTGTTCCTCTTTTTATGTCTAACAGCTAATCTCAAAGCAAAAAACTGAGGTATCAGATTCAAAAAACTTACCCAAGTTAGTAATTGGTATGGCGTTAGCGGCTTGAAATAGAAACCCCATCTTTCATTTCCCATCATTTCACCTATGAAATAAAAAGAAATAATTACAGATAATATATTTCCAATAATAAGTGAGGTTGAATTGCTAAAGATTTTGCCGAAGAAGGCAAGTAGTGAAGTGATTGCAATCATAAATAAATAGCCAAGCATTGAACCGCTAGCAAAGTCTAGATACATTGAAAAGTAAACAAAGGGAAAACAGTATAATAAGACGATTAGAATGCCAATTGCTATTTTCCTCATACTATCACTCTCTCTTTATATCGTTTTAAATAGAAACGCTTAGACATCCTTTTCTTCTTTTTGTTGACATAAAATTCAATGATAATGACAGGAAGGACAATCAAAACAAAAAGGATACTAAATATAATATTATACTGTTGTTCAATTGGCATGAATGTCTTGATTAACATAAGTAAAACCACAAAAATATAAATAACTTTAGCGTTCTTAGCTATACATTCCATTTTAATCTCCTATTCTGTGTTTTATGTATGATAAATGATATGTCTATTACGATAAATATAAAATAGAAACCGTAATTCAACTAGATTGTCTCATTCAATTTCTGAATCTTTGAATGGGTAATTAAAAAAACATTACCTAAAATGTCAATTTTGTCTTCCTTTACACGTACAGCGCAATCTTTATTCGACGCATAGATATTCACTTTTTCCGATAGGAGGGATAGTTCGCTTTGGACCATTTCAATGTTATTTTCAAGATCAAAATGGGACAAGACGGAAAAATTATCAAGACCAATTCCATCGTAAACAGTGCTCTTTTCAACTTTATATCCAAAGCTTTCTGAGCATAGCCATTTAGCCGACATGTTGATTGCGCCAGCGCTTGCTCCCATCACAACAGCGCTTTTTTTGATTGAATCCGATAATTCATATTCCTTCAAAAAATCATTTTGCTTAACAGTATTTCCCCCCAGCAAAAAAATGACGGAAGCATTTTGAATAATTGTTTGGGCTTCTTCCTTCCGAACGCGATAATTAATTACATGATATTCATCAAACACAATGCTTGCCTGCTCAAGCCACGAGCGTTCAGCAGCACCATCCTCTTCATCAATTGATGGATTCGAGCTAATCATAGCAAGCGACTTTCTATCCGTTATATCCTCTTGTAATACCTTCCCCAGCTTTTCCGGAAAAGAATTGTTGAACCAGCCTAAATAATAATGAGTTTTCATAAGTACCCCCGCAGTAAAGTGTAAATAACACTTATTTCTAGCATTGCTCATTCCGTTTTCTTATCACCAATGAAATACTCTCCATATGACCCGATTGTTGAATGACTAGTGCTTCTTTCCAAAAGTAAAGCCCAGTCAATGGAACGATTAACAATTTCATATTCCACAAAAACATAATATTGCAAAATTAGCATCAATATTTTTCAGTATTCAGGATGTCCGCTAAGCTTTTTATCTATATAAAATGGCTTATTTAACCTCTTCCGCGCCTAAGCTTAATCTCCTGTGGTATTAACTGTCTAAAAGCTTCTCTAGCCTGTAAGCTATAAAAACAACTGCTGCCACCCCGGCACCTATCATTATACCATCCGTTAAGAATCCAATAATTGCTCCTATTAGAATAAATGTGGTTATCTGTAATTTCATCATAGTATACACCTTCTCTCTTTTTTCCAAGCCTTGATATGGTTTTTCTTCTTGAAGCAATGCACTCGTTACTTGAATCGTGACTGAACTTCGAAAGCTACTTCTTTTGGTATAATATCCATGGACGATAAACTATTTATATCTGCCCAAATAGGTAAATGAGTTCCGTCATACCTCTCTTTGTCTGTGTATTCTTCGCCATTCCCAGTTCCGAACGTGCCATTAATGATTTCAGATAAGAAATAGTACTGCGTTCCATTAAAATATACTGTTGCAATACGCTCTTTAACTTTCACTTCTACTCCTAACTCCTCAAATGCCTCTCTTCTTGTTGCTTCTTCAGGTGTTTCCCCATTCTCTATTCCACCACCAGGAAATACATAATAAACAGATCCATCTACAATCCTCTGAATCAGCGCAACCTTACATCCTTCAATTATTACAGCCGAACCTCTATCCCGCATAACAAAGAAACCCCTTTTCATACAATCTCAAGCCTTGTCTCGTTCCATTAACCGATCCTATGTTCATATACTACTGATTCTGATAATACTGTATATGCTGCACTTGTCTAGTAATATTCATTTGCTTCCCTAGACAATAACTTCTACAAAAAAAGCGATAATCCTTCTTGGATTATCGCACGCGTTACTTTAAAATCCATCCTTCCTAATTAAATAATATTTGATTCACTAAATCACATACACTTTAATTTAAACACATCAATCTTTTCGTATTTTTCATCAGACACAGTTTCAAGATACGTCCAACCTCTTTTTCTATAATAGTCAGACGCGTCTTCTGTTCTTAAATACAGTTCATTAAATCCCAAATCGTTGACTGCATCCCTGGTTGCGGCTATTAACTTTTCTCCCACTCCTCTGCCGCGATACGCTGGTTTAGTATAAAGAGATGAAAGCCAAGGTTTATACATATCTCTTATCCTTAAATCGTTTTCAACGATTGATACAGTCCCTAAACATTCGCCGTCCTCTAAGCTAACGAGAGTTACCGGAAACGTATTAACCTTTGTATTCGAAAAGTGTTTAACAACATCTTCAAACTGCATTCGACTGCCTGATTTCACTACAAATTCCTTAAAAATCAAGAAAGAAACTTCATTTATTTTATCGGGATGGTTCACTAAAAAATGGATATTCATACGGATCACCGTTTCTATCAATATCACTTTTTTATTACTATTTATCTGCCTTGTTCAACAAAACTGCCCAGTTGACAGAATAACAATCAAACAATGAACGCAGTAAACCAAGCGATATATTTAGCTCCTGGTATAAACAATAATTGTGCAAGCATGGTCCCGAATAATCTCGATATAACCATCATGATTGATATGTTTTTTAACGATTGATAATTGCCTCTTCCATTAACAACGTCATCAGCGATTACCGAGACCTTTGGGTCAACAAAAATAACTAACAGGATGGTTGCTGCACCATTAATTAGCCCCGATGCCATTATCGCAGTAGATGCTCTTTCAGGTGCTAATAATGCTGCGTATAATGCGGACAATACACCTATTGTATAGATTGCGGTAATGAACATATTCACAAAAAATAACCTGATTGGAAGGTCCTTTACTTTTGTGTTTCTCAGATATGAGAATTTAGGCAGGTTAAAATGTGTAATACCCCGCTTTATGTAATGCATAGAAAATATCCTCTTAAATAAAGATGGAACAGAACCCCTTTCTTCAGATAAATGAATAATTGCTCTTGAAAATAGGGCGACAAAAGTAGGCAGAAGAAGTATTCCAAAAACCGTTCCAACTGTGGATGCCCCTATAAGAAAACGGTATTGTGCTTCTACAAACTCTAAAGGATTACTTTCAGGTGCGGTATCAATTAAGCTGCCGGTAACAGGTTGATGCATCATATTCGCCATCCGTGAAACGATCACCATTACATTAAACAGGGACAAAGCAGATGCAATCATCTTTACCCTTGCACCAGACAGCCTTACAGCATAAGCAAGGGTTTCAATAGAATGAATGATAAAAATAAATAAAGCAATAAATAGCAGCTTTTCGGTTAAAAACTCCAAATCTTACCTCCACATTTCATTTTCTTTATCTTACCATGAAAATTCCAAAAACTCATTACAGCACCCGAGCACTTCATGAAAAAAGACCGCCTATTTTGACGATCTTTTTATTGTTAAAGCACACGATGATAGACAGGAACTAGGAAAATAGTTTTCTACAGGCTAATAGAAGCTGCAAAATCATTCAATATCAAGTTGTACACTTGGATAGCGATGATTGTGTAGGATTTTCTTAAGTTGGGTATATTAATTATGGACATCTTATTGGGAGATGAAACCATGAAATACTAGTAAGATGATAGAGTTTGATGATTGACCGCGGGCTTTTGAACCAGCCAGACTGCACTGTGAAGGCAGCCTGTTGGTTTCACAGTAGCAGACGTAAAGGAAATATCTTTTTCTATCATTATCAACTTACACTGCAAAGATTTTAAAGGAGATGAGACGTTGACTGATAATAACAGTTTTATTCTAAACGATGGATCAGCGCTGCCCCTTGTGGGATTAGGCACGATAGGCATTGATGGGGACCAGGGTACTTTTGAAATTTTAAATGCCTTAAACACAGGATACCGCTTAATCGATACGTCAACAAACTATAATAATGAAGGAATTGTCGGTGAGGCTGTGCGCAGGTCCGGACTGCCCAGAGAGGAAATTTTAATCAGTACGAAATTGCCCGGATCACACCATGAATACGACAAAGCATTTATCTTTATTCAAGAATCTTTACGTCGCACCGGATTAAACTATTTTGACAAGTATTTAATCCATTGGCCGAATCCGAAAGACGGCAAATATGTAGAAGCTTGGAAAGCTTTAGTGGATGCACAAAAACAAGGATTAATCCGAACCATCGGTGTTTCAAACTTTGAACCCGAACATCTGGACAACATTATCTCTGAAACAGGTGTGACTCCTGCTACAAATCAGGTTGAGCGTCAGCCTTATTTTAATAATAACCGTATGGTTGAAGAAAATAAAAAGCGGGGTATTCTTACCGAAGCCTGGAGTCCCTTTGGCCGGGGTTATCTGAATGACGTGCTGAAAAATACCACAATTAAAGAAATTGCAGATAAATACGATAAAACACCGGCTCAAATTATTTTAAACTGGAACTATCAGGCCGGCGTACTTGCTATTCCAAAATCGAGTAATCCAATGCATCAAAAAGATAATATCAATAGTACCAACTTTGAATTAGCTCCCGAGGATATTAAAACAATTGATTCATTGGATAAAGGGGAAGCTGGCCGTGTAGAAGGGCAGGACCCCAACGAATACCACGAATATGTATAAACATCCCGCTGCATTCAATTCGGTAGCCCAGGGGCTTCCTGGGTATTTACCGTGGGATGCTATAAACGTAAAACACGTTATCTGAGTTGGATATTTTTGAGCACTAGATAAAAGGCGAGTTTGTTTTAAGCAGATCCATTTTTAACATATATTTCCCTTCTTGTCTGTCTAATACAAGAGTTAACAATTTGGAATGCTGCATTTCAAAGTTGGCTTGGTTTACTAAGCCGCCTCGTTAGTTCAATATCTCCCCCATTTTATGTCAACGAAGTCTCCGAAACTTTTAATTTTTTACATACAACAAGACGACCAATTGGTGATTGTCTTGTTTTACTAATGCACCCGTAACTTAAAGAATATACCTTCACAAAATCACTTGAAAATCATACTAGCATTTAAGTATGATAATTTTATTTACTTTACAATTTGACATATCGAGAAAAATAGATATAATTTGTTTTATGAAACCTATCGATATATTTAAAGCTCTATCTAACGAAACTCGGCTTAACATCTTACAGTGGTTAAAAGAACCAGAGAAGCACTTCCCTAAACAAGGCGCCCACCTGCCAAAGGAGGTTAGTTATAAAGGCGGGGTATGTGTTGGGGACATTCAAGAAAAAGCTAAAACATCTCAATCAACGGTATCTCACTACTTAACTATGATGCAGCAAGCTGGTTTGCTCGAATCTGTTCGTTTTGGAAAGTGGACTTATTATAGAAGAAATGAGGAAACAATTCGTATGTTAGCTGAATATTTTGGAACGGAGATCTAAATAAGATTTTCGTTATTTTTTAATTTATATATCTATAGTTCTAGATATATAAATATATAAATTTATTAGGAGGCATGATAGTAATGGATAAGAAATTTGAACCTTTATTTGAAAAAGTAATATTACCCAACAAAGTAGAATTAAGAAATAAATTTGTCTTAGCACCACTCACCCATGTATCTTCCAATGATGATGGCACAATTTCTGATGTGGAAATTGATTATATCGAACAACGTTCTAAAGATGTAGGGCTAGCTATTTCTGCAGCTAGTAATGTGACTGATTTAGGAAAAGCATTTCCTGGTCAGCCTTCCGTTGCACATGATTCAAACCTGGATGGTTTAAAACGATTGGCTGAAGCGATGAAGAAAAATGGAGCAACAGCGATTGTACAGATACATCATGGTGGGGCGAAGGCAATGCCATATTTAACACCAAATGGAGATGTAGTTGCTCCAAGCCCTATAACCTTACAAGGTGATAAGCAACATACACCATCCTTTGAAAAAGAGGAACATCATGCCAGGGAAATTACTCAAGAAGAAATTGAACACACGATTAAAGCATTTGGCGAGGCAACACGCAGAGTGATTGAAGCAGGGTTTGATGGCGTAGAAATACACGGGGCAAACCATTATCTCATTCACCAATTTGTTTCACCATATTTTAATCGTCGTGATGATGAGTGGGGCGAAAACAGATTAAAATTCCCAATGAAAGTTGTCGATGAGGTTGTCAATACAGTTAAAGCTCATGCAGATGAAGATTTCATCGTTGGTTATAGATTTTCACCAGAAGAAGCAGAAACACCAGGTATAACGATGGAAATCACAGAAGAATTGGTGAAAAACTTAATTGAAAAACCGTTAGATTTCTTACATGTTTCATTAATGGACATACACTCTAAAACCCGTGAAGGTAAATATCAAGGCGAAGAAAGAATTAAGTTACTTCATCAATGGATTGATGGTCGTATGCCATTAATTGGTATTGGCTCCATATTTACTGCCGAAGATGCTTTAGAGGCTGTAGAATCAAGAGATGTTGATCTAATAGCATTGGGCAGAGAAATGTTATTAGACCATAATTTCATTAATAAAATACAGAATGGTAAAGCGGACGAAATCATATCAGAATTCGACCCTGATAGGGAAGATAAACACGATTTACCACCAAATTTATGGGAACAATTTAATAAAGGTTTATATCCACTGCCAAGAACTGATGGTAAGTAAGTCTTTAATAAAATGAAAATACAACTAGAGGAAATATAATGATTGGTGGAGAGGAGTTTGCAACTCCACTCGAAACGGTAGAATAAGGGTACTTTCCATAAACAAACGCTTATCAAAACAGAGAATGGGCGCCTTCTTACTCAAGAAAAGCGCCCTTCATTTTAAAAGTTCAGTAAGCAATATGGCAATAATAAGGAACATGTTTTGCTTATTTTTTCGCGCAATTATAAAGACACGTTTCTTTTAGCGGTCTTTTTTTCACTTACGGGCAAAGAGTTGAGCAAGAATAAATTTATTTATGGTATAATACTGGCGGAAAATCGTTAAACTAAGTGTAGACGAAGCTATATACTTTAAATCCATCCAAGTCAGATGAAGAATATGAAGATTACCTGGTAAACTTCGGAAAAAATACTATGAATAAGTCAGGTGTGTATAGTGCAAATTATATGAATGATGACTCAGCAGACTTGATATTAGGAAAAATCCTTTTTCATTTTGCGTATATACGCTATTTGGCCGATATGGTAAGCATTGTGTGTTGCAGCATTTCCTATTAAGGCCCACCACTCGGCTTCTACTGGGAAACCATTTACAGCTGATTCCAGCTTCTCTTCTGTAATCAATTCTTGCCAGCGTAACAGCACCTGCAGTAATTGCCTTTTTAGCTCTATGAAGCTTCTATCCTTTGAAATAAGAAAACTGTCTGCATTATCTTCTATAGATTGAACGACATGAACGTTAGATTTTTCATACCTTAATTGCCACACTTCATTCCAATAGATCAGATGTTGAACAACTTCTGCGATACTGTGACTTGCTCCATCTGGCTTCCAATTAGCCTCCTTATCCGAGACTCCCTCAACAGATTCTTGAAAGGAAGCATACCAGCTGCGATCGTTCGCATTGGCTAACAACTGGTCTAACAACACCGTTTTAGCATGAATCATAATCCCATCTCCCTGTTATTTGTATGCTAATTTTAAATTTTACTTTTATAACTTTTAATCAATTTCTGCTTGGATTAACGCTCCCTTTAGCATAAAATTGACACTTGCAAATTATACAATGAATGATGATTACAGTCCAAAGAGACTTACTTTCCTTAAACACAAAGCCAAATATAATACCTCATACAATATGGAATTTAGGATATAAGGAATTCAATCAGGCCTTTATAATACAATAACTTTTATAAAAGCAGATCCATTTTTAGCATATATTTCACTTCTCGGTTGAAAAGGTTCAAACGAATTGCAGACATACCCTTACAAATGTTCAGGGAAAAAAACTCATCATATTTATCGGGTTCAAATAAAGATAGCTTTGTTCTTGCAGCTTTTAGTTCATTTTTCTCTTCTAATGACAAATCCGAACGATTTAAGGTTACAATCAGTTCCTGCGGTCCGTCAAAACCGGAATGTTCAGAATTGATGTTTTAAGGAAACTTCTTCCCCAGCTCCCCATTAATATCTTCCTTTCTTGTTAAACAATTCTGTACTATTTGTAAAGGACTTCAACACGAAGGTGCGTTAATCCTTCTTGAATTATCACACCCGATAGCGCGACAAGAGAAAATGTTAGTCCTTATTAACAGTAGCTTCAAATGTAATTGTTTGGCTTGGTTCTGTTGGATATTCACCATACTTGTAATCTGCTGAAATTATTATATCTTCAAACCCCGTTTGCTCAAGAATCATTTTGAACTCTTCGATTCCATACCAACGAAGCGGAAATTGTTCTAATTCTGTTTGTATTAGTTCGCCATTACTCCATTTTTCGTAACGATTATGAGATATTGTGTACTGGTTAATATAATCAACTTCGACTACTTTACTTTCTAACGTGATAATATCACCAATTCTTGACTTCCAAGTTCTTGTTGAAACTTTATCAATCGATAAGTCGGTTTGTAAAAAAGTATCTATAATTAGTCTGCCTCCATTAGAAAGATGGTCATAAAAATTCTTTAATGCCTTAATAGAATCTTCTCTTCTATGCAGTAACAAGAATGTACCAGTTGGTACGATAATAGCTTCGTATTCTGTATCTAATGAAAAGGACTCCATTTTTCCTTGAACTAGTTTTGGATTCAATCCTCTTATTTCACAATTATTACGGCAAATATGTAACATTTCTTCTGAAACATCAAAGCCATCCACTTTCAACCCGCTTTCTAAAAGTGGAATGAGTATGCGTCCAGTTCCGACTCCTGGTTCAAGAATGTTCCCCTTACAAGACGCTAATCTTTCGCTATAAAATTCCACATCTCCAAATGAAAGACCAACATTTTTGTCCATATCATATACTTCTGAAGACAGTTTATTATAATAACCAAACATACGATTATCTCCTTTTTCCTGTTCACTTTATTAAGACCTTTTCTTCAACATACCTGTCTATTTAATAAATTCAACAAGAATGGATGTTTATCCTTCTTTTACCTTATTCCACTCACCTGCCCCAATCGCACAATAATTTAGCTTAATTCTACAACGAAACATCCCATTAGATAAAAAACTCGTAGGAGGTTAAAACGGTATAATTTTATTTTAGCTGCTTTTTCTTCATTCTAGTGCCTAGTATGATGAGAGTAATATAGATTAGGATGGCAATCGAATCTATAAGCGTATCCTTAAGACCCGACACATCAACTATAGCTGTTACACCTAGAATAACCATCAATCGAACGCTTAGGATTGCGACAATTAACCATGCGCAAAATCGGGTTTTTGATTGATCAGTTTGGAATGACATAAAAATAAAAGCGATGCCAAAAATCAGATTCTCTACCGTGATAATGTGCCAGACATACGTGAATATTGTCTGGGTACCAATGGATATTATTTCAACGTCGAGTTCCGGCAGCACAGCGGAATGCCCGTTCCATGCGTGCGTAAAAGCAAACAGAATTGCAAGGACTCCTGCTATCAGATAATATAAATTCCTAACCTTGATGTTCATCACAACCTTCCTTAGAAATTTTTGGTTCCTACTTTCTCTTTTAATTCCTTCTCTATTATTGAATTTATTATCTAGAATTGATTTTAATCACTTAAATACATAAAGAAGGTTACCTTTAATTTAATTTAGTCCTCGCTTATTCAACTACCAAGTCTTTTTAACTGCATTTCATTTAATAAAAGGGTGCAATCTTCTCTTTGAGAAAAACACCCATTGAGATAATAATTACTTGATGCGATTGGTGTTAGTCGGGAATAACAACAATTGATGCAGAAAGAAAGGTCCAAAATAATATTGAATAGATTCGAATTCTCTTTAAAGTTTGCTACGTACCAATTGTTTCCGTTTGATTCTGCTTGTAATTATTTACCTTTACAGAGATATGGAGGAAACCGAACATAATCAAACCACTAAATATCCAACCACTAATATTCAGATAAATAATCATTTGTCCGTAAGACTCTGCACCGTACTGAATTAATAGCCACATTTTTAAAGTGCTTTGAAAAGCGCTTCGGACAACAAATAATAATGTAAGCAATTGAAAGCCCTTGAAAATTCCTTTTGTCCTAAATAAAGCTTTACTGCTCTTTCGCTCATACCCTTGTAAATAAGCCCAATCTACAGCAAAGTAAAGTCCCAAAGGATTTTTAAAAAGCATTGATAACAGAAAAACTAAAGCGTAAGCCAATCCTAAATAGACTTGATTCCAGAGCATGCTTTCTGCTGAGGAAGATATTAAATTCACTGCGGTATTAATAAAAAGTGAGCTTATAATGAATAACCCGGAGGTATTAAATTGTTTTTCTACCATAAAACGATAAACAGTATAAATAAATCCTGGTAAAGTTGACAGGAGGATTGCCCAATAGTCCCCTAGAGGATCTTTTCCGTAGGTCCATATAATATAGGGAATTGCAGCATAGAAAATCAGATCAAGGAGAACCAGCTTTTTATTCATCAAGATCACCTGCCTGCTTTTGCTCAAAGTAAAACGTTATGGCATTTTCCATAAAATGAATAATTTCAGGATCGAAATCGTAAAAACCTAATTCTTCCTCTTTATTTGAATTGATATTCCACACTTTTTGAGCAAGCACCCAGTTTCCCTTAAACATAGTGTCTACTAGATTCAGCCATTAAAAAGCAAGCGCTTGGGCCTTCTTTGATGCTGGGTCTTTATCTAAATTACACTTTATATCTTTAATAAGCTCTATCCATTTTGCTGTTAACTTATCGTCGCTTCCCATTCTAGGTAATCGTTCAATGATTTTTAATTCCTCTTCGGTAAAATAATTTTTCCGTACTTCTTTAAACAACCTTTCTTTATTTTTGGGCAGCAGAAATGTATTAAAGATTGGCTCCCAATCGTTTGTTCCTTCTACTCCCATCAACTGCATTATTTTTCGTATTCTTCCTTCTGATTCATTTAGTTGTTCTTTTTCAATTTTAATGATTTATAAACGCATATGAAGTAACTCTTTGGTGGATTTAACTTGGTTGACAAGTATTTCGTGGATGGTCTCTAATTCAAAGCCTATTTCTTTTAACATGATGATATTATGCAGCTTTAGGGCAGCCTGAGAATCATAATAGCGATGACCACTTTCTTCAATCTTTGTTGGTTTCAATAGGTCAACTTCATCATAATATCTTAATGTTCGAACGGTAATATTGTTTAACTTTGCTAGTTTTCCAATTGAGTACATGTACTGAACCCCCAATTACCTGTTTTATTTATCATACTACAGGATTACGTAACGTAAGATTCAACCTTTTATATTCTTTTCCATTTATTACTTAGACGAAAAGTTGGGCATAATCCGTTGCATACTAGGAAACGCGCTTCTATTAACTCGTTTCGTTATAAAACCATTTTTACTTTATTACAGTTACTTCTTGAGGTAACGTACCTTCCTGTATCCAATTTACTATCAATTGGTTAAAGAAATCTGGAAACAATAAAGAAATTCCATGACCTGCTTTAGGTATAATTATCCCAGTGCAATTTGAATTGTTTAAAACTAAATCTTTCGCTGACTTTTTCATTACCGCTTTTTCCTTTTCTCCAACGGTAACCAGTATCTTGCCTTCTGCTTTACTAAAACTTTTCGGTATTTCAAATGACATGTTTTCTTCTAATATTCTAATAAGTGTATCTGATTTCATTTGGGAACTTTCCTTGTAATATTTATCAAAGTATTCCTCACTGATATAGAGTTGTTTGGATTGAATCTTTGAAAAGGACTTATTTTTAACCAAAGGAAAAGACAACTTTATCGACGGTCGAATCATTTTCCTGATAATGGCGCTGGGTCTTACTAATGCACTGTTAATAATCGTATAATCTACTAAATTGGAACGAAGACTCAGCATTTTAATAGCGACTTGTGCACCTAATGAGAAGCCTACAACAATGACTTCTTTACCCTTAGCATTTTTTTCTATTATCTCGATTACCTTTTTTGCACTTAGATAAATAGAGAACTTCTCTGTATTTTTACTTGATCCTTGTTCTGGTAAATCTATCGTCATGCAATGATAATTATTGAAATACTGTATTTGTTTATCCCACATCCAACTACTTACTCCGCCTCCATGTAAAAATAACATTAGCGGACTGTTCTTATCTCCATATTCCTGGTATGTTAAACTCAAGCGATTCACCCTCTTTTTTGTTTTATTAAACTAATGCACCCATTCCTGAGAATTACTTGTTGGATCTGGAATTTCCTTGTAAGGAAGAGGTGCCGACTTACTTAGTTGTTCTAGAAATTTTCTTCACATGAACACGAATATTCCCCTATAACGTAACGCTCGCAAACAACAGGAAACATAAAATTAGCAATTATTGTAGTTTTCATCACCATATTGTATCATGTTTGTTATTACAACCATCATTTTAATTAATAAGATTATTTCCAAATACGAGGGCGGGAACTTTTTGAAGTAAAAATCCTAACCATCATATTGTTATTGTCTGTTTCAAGAGACGTATAAAAATCCAAGCCTATAATATGATTTCCCTTCGTAATTTAGGAGTTGATAGATTTGAAAAAAGCAATAAAAGTGGCAGGTTATTTCTTCTTTTGGTTTTTATGGTCCTATCATTTGGTGTAATAGCTTGTGAGGAAGATGCTCAAAAAAATCAAGATGCCGAGTCCGGAACCGAAGAAACGAATGCCGTAACGAATACGGATAATAACCTGGACTCACAGCAGGATTCTCCGAAAGAAACGCCATCTCAATTGTCGGAAGATGACATTGTTAATTTAGTCGAATCCATTGACCCTTATGAATTGGAACCCTCCATGACAGTGGAGGAAAGGTACAAGTTAAGAAATGAATTATATCAGAGCATACCCGAAGAGGATTTTGGCAGTTTAACTGGCACAATCACAGAATTATCGCTATTGTTGACGGGTACCGTTGCGGATGACTTATATAAGAATCTAATTAACAAGAACAATCCAAAATGGGATGCTTTGGAAGTAAGCAATTGTTATTATGCGCGTGAAAAGTTAGAAAGTATAACTCATCTGACATCCAATCATCAGCCCTTGCTTGATGACTTAAATATGGTCATTGAACATTGTGAAGAAGGGGTGAAGCAAAGAGATATTCTAAAAATAGTGGATGCTCATCGCATATTATATGATATTTCTAACCATTTCTTCGGAGTCCCTTATGATAGTCCAACCGAGATAGCAGCTGGGGTAACTTCTAATTATAGCGATATCCACGATGTATATTTTAAGGCTTCGAAAACCTTGGAAAGAAGCCATAGCTTGATAAGTAAGTAGGCACGTAAAATGCTCAAAGAATCGTTCAGACTATTTCGCCGGGACAATAAAGAATTGCTGCTTGCATTCATTACTTTAATAACTTTAATTGAGATCCCTATTTTATATTGGATTGATTCTCTGCTTTTCAGCCTCTATATAGTTATATACATGCAATATTTCTTTGTCATAGTCTCTATCGATTTCAAAATATCTAACACCCGCTTGTAAACATTGTGCTTTAAATTCTTTATGTTCCTTGATTACTTCCTTTATCGTTCTTTCTTCCGGCCCATTCCGGAATTCAATAGCATTCCTATATTTCACTATTCCTGTTTTGAAGTTTTCTTGAATATAATTCGCCGAAAAACCGAAGAATACTGGAATAATTTTCTCTGAATAATTAATGCTAAAATCCTTCATATTATGAGGCAATATGTAGCATCCTTCGATAATGATATGTTGTTCATTCTCGATATTTGTCATAATAATCCCTTTTAATATTGGCCAGAGTTTATCTCCAATAACTTCAGTACTATCCAATGGCGTAAATCCACAATTCTTATCTCCTCTGTACAAGCCCATTTTTATATGGTCTACAGAGAGATAAGAAATATGGTATTTTTCTAGTAACTTTTGAGCCATCAACGTTTTTCCTGTACTGCTTACAGCACTTATTAAAATAACCATATATTACTCCGTTCTGATTTATTGAATTTACCGTTGATTATTACACTAAATTGCACCTGTATTTTAATAACCTCACCAAGAAACCGCCTAAATCTTCCTTTGATTAACGCACCCTTTTATTGAATAGCTACCTGCACTATGTCAATAATTGCTGGACAATTTTTGTTTTTCAAATGCCGAAACCTATCAAAGCACCAACCATATTTAAAATGAGGTCGTCAATATCAAAACTCCCTAATCTTGTAACCAGCTGTATTACTTCAATCGAGAGTAACAATATGATAATGGAAATAGTAAATGTGCCTAATTTGTTTAACTTTCTCAGGAAATAAGGCAGGTAAATCCCCATTGGCAAAAACATCAACAGATTACCAAAAAGGTTTTTTATTGGTATATCAATATTCATACTTCCATCGAATAAGGCATTAAAATATATACTTATTTTCTGAAATGGAACAAAGTTGGATGAAAACTGTATGTATTCTATAAATGACACATCATCCCAAACATAAAGTTTTCTTAATCCCAAAAACAATAAAGATATCAAAGCTAATTAATTCCAGCAAGCGTTACTTTAAATACAATCTTTCACAAAACTACATTCTATCGATACCACTTCGGTTTTAATCTGCTAAAGTAATCATGATCTTCTAAGAACAAGTATACCTTATCTAACATCTCATTGATGTTGTCTGGAATAGTCTTTAAGGTCCATATAACGGTAGAGAAAACACACATTGCAAGGTAAAGAGAATACAATCTCCAGAATTCTTCATCAGGTTCTTTATTATTAAAATAGCCTCTAATTTGTCCTATTGAAAAAGGGATGCTAACTTCTCTACTAAAAATTCCTATCTTCAGAAATTCGTGAATAGGATCTCCCCAATCATACCTGTTAAAGTCTATAACTCCAGCGAACTTTTTATTATTCACAACGATGTTTCCAAGGTGAAAATCATCATGCTGAAATAAGTTCGGACGTTGTTTCATGAGATGGATATTCTCATCAATAAAATGCATTATTTCTTGGTCATTTTTAACCTTTACCTCACATGCTAAGTAAGCATCAATATAGTTCCTATGCTTTTCAACTTTCCTTGAATACCACGAAGGGATATGATCTGGAGCGGATAATTGATGCATTTTTCTTAACTCCTTTCCCGCCTCCATTCCAATATTAAATTGTTCCGGGTCCGAGTATGTTGAGATTTCTTCTTCAGCATCCTTACCCTCTATGTATGATGTGATCATATACCCTCGGTTTCCTGCCTCCCCAATTGAAATTGGTTGTGAACAAGAAATGTTGTAATCCTGCATTCTTTTCAAAATAGAGTACTCTGCCTTTTTCAATTCCATCTCTTCTATATTAAACATTCGGAGCAGCAGCTTATTATTGCCCTCTTGCATGTGTATTAGATATTTATCATCTGAAGAAAACCCCTTTTTAATTTCAATAGTTTCTTTACAATCTCTTATGAAAGGAATTTGTTTTATTAGTTTATTACTCACACCCTCACCCCTGTTATTTTCTTTTTGAAGTTAATTTTTAAATCACATACTTGTATATTTCTATGAAAAAACTACATTTCCTTCTTTTACTAAACTGCCCCATAAGTGAAAAAGACCGCATTCAATTAAGCTGCAATTTCAAGCAAATAAAAATACCCCTATGGTCGATTAAATCCAAAGGGGAAAATCATTTCAAAATGACGTTTCTTTATTTCCATATTGTCCAGCAATAGAGATAGAAAGATTTTTCATTAATTATAATCATTTTTTTGTTCTTCTACTTTTTCATGAACCTTTTCCTCAATTTTTTCCACATGTGAATCTTTAAATTTACGTCGTGGCTTTGGATGGAACCATTCTAATTTTCCATCACGGATAATTCCCCTAAATTCATCACCTAAAATAGTTAATTTAAACTGATGCGCTTCATGTATCTGTTTTTCAAACATTGGGGTAATATCAATATTTTCGTCATCTATTTCTTTAACTCCATGTTCCCCAAGCAGACGTTGAACTTCCTGCTCTATCCAATTGAGCTGTTCTTTGTCCAAGTCTTGCTTTGGATGAGGATGAAGCCAATGAATTTGGTCTTCATGAAAATCTCCTTTATACTTTTTACCATCGATAGAAAAGGAAAATTGATGACGTTCATAAGTTCTTTCCTGATAAACATGTTTTACCTCGAAATCATCAACTATCGGAAACACCTCCCAGGTCTTATAAAGTAACAAATTAGCTGTACAGCTAATTTTTTTCACCTGTAGCTTAAACCCCTCAAACTAAAATGTCAATAAAAACACTGTGCTGAAAGAAAGTAGTTAACATGAAAAGTATTTCATTGGAATTATTAAAACGGTCACCGTCTTTTTAACAAGGATTCATTCCTGTAATCATGCCAATAATTCTGTTGGTCAGCTTCCCTTTATAGCATGCAGGCCTATTACTGATACTTTTCATCTAAGCGAGTTAAAATCTCCAATAAAAATCTTGTAATGGTAGTTTGCCCCAGATTTTCTAAAAAATACGGAACACGCCTCACCAGATTTTATTTCTAAGGTTACATGTTTACATAGCCGAGCTGTTCTATTTAAATGAGAGAACTTATGCCTTTTCGCCTTGGCTTCAAAATACAATGGATTTTCTATTAGTATTTTCTTAGAAAGCTTGGTTTTGTCGCGAACCATTCCTGACTAATTAAATAATGACTTGCTGCGAAAATGCGTTCAATAACTTGTGTTGCATTGGCCATCACTCTGATGGAAAATCCAGGAACCATAAGTGAAGAAATTCCAAATTTAAAATCACCAGATTGCTGAGAAATTGTTTCATATAACTGATCAATCAATTCAGTATTCACTTGGTCCCCGACAACGATAAATGATCCTAAATGAGTAAAACCTTCCATAAAACCAAGTCCATTCATATGCTTTTCCTTAGGATCTAATTTGATATGGTCAAATACCAGTAATTCTTCATCATAATAGATTTCATTAATTAAACGAAGGGAATCATAGCTAAAATGTTTTCCCTCTGGTGACCACCCTGGCGTTAGAATATCGGAATAAAGTAATGCAGCTCCTTTTTCCATTCGAAATATATTTTTTTGGAAATAACGTGCATCCTTATAAGCAATAAGCGGATCAGGTAAATACTCCAGGAAGCTTCCTTCCTTTAGATGAATTTCCGATTCCTGATAGGCGTGTTTATTCGGGGTTTTATATACTTTTGTTGCTGATTGGGTCGTGAGCAGCATTCTTGCATCTTTCTCAAGTGACACACGCATCCGATAGGTGTCCCCATCCAAGTAGCCGCCGCCCGGGTTTAAAATATAGTAACTGGGATACATGGGATGATGATAGATAGGACGCTGGATTTTAAAAGCACCGCGAAAATACAGCTTCTTTGTTACTGTTTTACCTTGCCGTTCCTCCGCAGCCAAGTCAAGAACTCCCGTCCAATCAGACATCTTGCTCCAGCCCTTTTAGCAGTACATGCTGTTTTAACCAATCAATCACTTTATCAAGCCCTGTATTATCTTTTAAATTCGTAAATACAAATGGTTTATTTCCGCGAAATACTTTCGTATCAGATTCCATTACCTCAAGACTCGCACCTACATATGGAGCCAGGTCTGTTTTATTAATGATAAACAAGTCAGATTTTATCATTCCTTGTCCACCCTTACGCGGAATCTTTTCTCCTTGGGCAACATCAATAATGTAAATGGAGAAATCAACAAGTTCTGGACTGAAGGTTGCAGCTAAATTGTCTCCGCCACTTTCAATAAATATAAGCTCTACATCTGGATGCTGTTCTTCTAAATCCTCGATTGCAGCGAAATTCATCGACGCATCTTCACGAATAGCTGTATGTGGACAGCCACCCGTTTCAACACCGACAATCCGATTCTCAGGCAATACGCCTGTTCTTACTAAAATCTTCGCATCTTCTTTCGTATAAATATCGTTCGTAATAACAGCCATGCTGATTTCATCACTTAGCTCTCGTGCTAATTTTTCGATTAACATTGTCTTACCCGCTCCAACAGGGCCTCCAATACCTATTTTAATTGGTTCCATAGTAACACTTCCTTTACTAATTTTTTACTAAAGACAACTTTATGACATAAAGATTCGAATACCTGCTCTTTCATGTTGCATTTGTGCTAGTTCAAGCCCTGGAGAAACAACCCCAAAGTCATTTTCATCCAGATTTTCTATTCGTTGGACTGCCCTATTTAACTTCACATGAAAAGCATAAATTATTTTCTGGCCAATGGTTTGTCCCAGCGGAATTGCTCGGACCGCATTCTGAACCAGAGTAGTAATTGATGAATATAAATAATATAAAATAGTTGTGTCCCTCTTAACTTCTAAATAATGTCCGACCATCGCAAAAACAATTGCCGGATGCCCAAATGATTGTTTTTCTTTTATACGTTTCCGATATATTGTTAGTATCGGTGCTCCATAGAGACTTTCCGAAATCTTTACCATTGTTTCACCCATACGCTTCGTACCGTCCCTAGTTTCCCGAGCTAAATTTTGTACGGTTAACATGCGATCTAACTTCCATATCGTTTCAAAATCATCTTTATCAAGTGCATCATAGACAAGCTTTGCAGCTAATCCATCCGAATAAACAAGTTGTTCATCTAAATAAATTTCCAGCCACTCGGAAAAGGAAACATAATCATGGACTTGATTCGCTTGAATGTAGCTTTCCAAACCAAACGAGTGACTGAATCCCCCTGTTGGAAAGTTGGAATCACATAACTGGAACAGGAATAGAGCTTTATCCATGACTATGCCCGATATGACGAAATGCTTTTTTCACTTTGCGTTCTTCCCGTTTAAACGGAATCCCCAATTCCTCCAACAACTCGACAACTAGATAATCATATTGCACGAGCATTTCATCTGCTTCAAACTGTGCTGGAAGATGACGGTTGCCTAATTGATGGGCTATCGTTCCCATCTCAAATATGCTGCGTGGTTGAATAATTAATAAATCATCAGAAAGCACATCAATGATAATCATATTTTTATCATCCATATAAAGAATATCACCAGCTTCTAAATCACGCGGATCTTTCAGCCGGATGCCCAATTCACGTCCATGATCTGTTTCTACACGCTGGATACGTTTTACTAAATGAGCACTCTCCAAGAAAACTTTTTCTTTATGTCGATTATTCAATTCTTCAGGTTTCAAATCCTTTATATTTGCAACTACTTTCTCAATAATCATTCCGATTCACCTCAAAATAAGAAATAACGTTGTCCCATTGGAACTGTATCAACGGGATCACATGTAATAACTTCTCCATTTATTTTTACTTCATAGGTTTGTGGATCTACATCAATTTCCGGTGTTTCCGAATTTAACTTCATATCCTTCTTGGTCAGACTCCGGATATTGTGGACTGGCAGCACTACTTTCTCAAGACCAAGCTGCTCTTTAATGTTCAAATCATAAGCAGCCTTTGAGACAAATGTAATAGAACTCTGGTATAAGGCTTTTCCGTATGCTGCATACATTGGCCGATATATCAATGGCTGCGGCGTTGGGATGGTTGCATTCGCATCTCCCATCAAACTTTGGACTGCTAAACCATTTTTAAGAATCTGTTCCGGCTTTGCACCGAAGAATTTCGGATCCCACAGAACAAGATCTGCCATTTTGCCAACTTCAATCGATCCAACATAATCCGATATACCGTGTGTGATAGCCGGGTTGATTGTATATTTCGCAATATAACGCTTTACCCGATTATTATCCGAATATTGTCGGTCTCCTTCCATTGCTCCTCGTTGTTTTTTCATTTTATCAGCTGTTTGCCAAGTTCTTAAAACAACCTCCCCAATGCGTCCCATTGCTTGTGCATCTGAACTCGTCATACTGAATACTCCCATATCCTGTAATATATCTTCAGCAGCAATCGTTTCACTGCGAATCCGCGAGTCGGCAAATGCAATATCTTCCGGTACAGATGGGTTTAAGTTATGCGCAACCATCACCATGTCAAGATGCTCATCGATTGTATTTACGGTGTATGGCAAGGTAGGGTTCGTGGAAGCTGGCAATACATTCGCCATGCCTGCAGATTTAATTAAATCCGGTGCATGTCCACCACCAGCACCTTCCGTATGATACATATGAATGCCGCGGCCATTGATTGCTTTCATCGTATCCTCAAAAAATCCAGCTTCGTTTAAAGTATCTGCATGAAGTGCAATCTGAACATCGTATTTATCGGCAACACGTAATGCGTAATCCAATGCAGATGGTGTTGCTCCCCAATCTTCATGGACTTTTAAACCAATCGCACCCGCAATAATCTGATCAGCTAAAGGCTTTTCCGCAGCAGCATGGCCTTTTCCTGTAAGACCAATGTTGATTGGAAGCCCCTCTAATGCTTTTAACATGGTGTGAATATGCCATTTACCAGGAGTTGCCGTTGTTGCTCTTGAGCCTGCACCAGGTCCAGCTCCTCCACCTATCAGCGTTGTTATTCCTCCGGTAAGTGCAACATCTACCTGCGCTGGATTAATAAAGTGTACGTGGGTATCGACTGCACCGGCGGTAATAATCTTTCCTTCTCCAGAAATCACCTCTGTTGAGGCACCAATAATAATATCTACATTATCCTGTATTAATGGATTTCCGGCTTTTCCAATACCTGAAATAAGTCCATCACGAATAGCAATATCTGCTTTATAAATGCCTGTATAATCCAGTACAATCGCATTGGTAATAATTGTGTCTGGAACCCGCTCATCTTCATCCCTTGTGATTAGAGGGTGTTGACCCATTCCATCACGAATGACTTTTCCTCCACCAAATACAACCTCTTCTCCGTATGTTGTATAGTCTTTTTCGATTTCAATAAATAAGTCTGTATCCGCCAAACGAACGGCATCACCTGTTGTGGGACCGTACATTTGAGCATACTGTTGTCGAGACATTCTAAAACTCATTTATTATCCCTGCTTTCTAATGGACCATCTACTTTATTATGAAAACCATAAATTTCCCGCTTACCAGCAATATCAATCAATTCTACTTCTTTTTCATCTCCTGGCTCAAAACGAACAGCTGCGCCAGCAGGCACATTCAATCTCTTGCCATACGTTTCATCGCGATTAAATTTAAGAGCATGGTTCACCTCATAAAAATGATAATGTGAACCAATTTGGATAGGTCTGTCACCAGTATTGATCACTGTAACATGCGAATTTACTGTATTTGCATTACAATTAATCTCTTCTTCTTTTAAAATGAATTCACCTGGAATCATCTCTTTGCCCCTTTCATTTTTTTACTTCGTACTCCATCTTCTTGAACGAACCAAATTGGAGCTGCCTCCTTGAAAACAGCTGATTCATCCTCTACCGGATCGGGTCATGCACGGTAACTAACTTTGTACCGTCCGGAAATGTTGCTTCTACTTGAATATCATCTATCATTTCCGGAATACCATCCATCACATCATCTCGTGTCAAAATAGTTGCACCATATTCCATTAATTCAGCTACTGTTTTACCGTCCCTCGCACCTTCCATAATCTCGTATGTAATCAGTGCCATTGATTCTGGATGGTTTAGTTTCAGTCCTCTATCTTTCCGCCGTCTAGCAATATCTGCAGCAACAACAATTAAAAGTTTATCAATTTCGCGCGGTAATAATTGCACATTATGACCTCCTAAATACGATAATTTAAACAATAATCCTAGCATTGCCTTTTTTTATCAAAAAGAAACGTTTCTTAAAAAATTACAAATTGGTTAGACTTTCTAAATAAAATGGCAATAAAAAGGCATATGAAAACTTGCTTGACATCAAGTCTCTTAATCGAAACTATTTTGTGAAGGAATTCACAAAATAGTTTCGAGCGTGTAAATCTCATGTTTGCATACTATAACACTGTAAATCCTTATAAAATTTTTAAGTTTTTTAATCAATTGTGTCATTCATTCTTAGGTTAAGTTACTAAGAGAGATGGTGGTTCTCCTGAATGACAATAATATGGAGTGGGCTACTTTAACATCTGGTAGATTAACCGATGCAAAAGGAGTATGAGTCTGCTATAAAAATCATTCTATTCACTGCGATAAAATCTGTTAAGAAATAAGCGGACATAACATGGCAATAAATGAGGAAACTTAGAGCATGTTATTTAAGTAATATAATAGGTGGAGTACGTTCTAATAACAGATTCATCAAAATATGACTTTCATGCTATTTCTATTCTACATATAATCGGGCCAAATTCAAGCATTAAGTTTGAGTTTGTTTTGCATGGAGATAACTGAAAAGCTATTTCTCCTGCTATCAGAACCTTTTTCAAGGAGAAGGTTGTTAATAAATACAACAAAAAAAGTGCTTATTGAAGACCGATATTAGACTCGTCTCTTTCACAATCCTGGCCCACTACTTCAATAAGAAAAGGCTATTTTCCTTCTTGAAGTAATGCACCCTATAGTGGAATAAGAACACAGACTAAATTAATATAATCCTTAACCATCTCATTGAATTTTTCATTTCCTTCTAAGTTAGGGGTATGATTGCTTTCTTCAAAAACATAGAATTTTGAGATTGGATCAAGTTGATGAATTTCTTCTGAATATACAATAGGGCATTGTGAGTCGTACCTTCCACAAAAACTATTGCAGGAACCCTAATTCTTGCAATGGCTTCTCTAATATCAAATGTTGGAAGTTCGATATATGAATAATAATCGAAACGATTTTGAACAATTTTCCACTACTTGGCATAGAAACGTATTCATCAAATTTATCTGGTTTATACAATGACATTTCTGTCCATTCTCTACCTGCTTGGTGTTTTCTCACCATAAAAAATACCCGATAATGATTGTTAGTCATTATTGGGTATTTTTTGGACTTTACATCGACTATTTAACTTTTATTACAATTTTCCCTTTGGCATGATGTGTCTCACTTAATTCATGTGCTTTTTGTAACGCTTCTGCTGAAAAATCAAATACACTACCCACTTGAGGCTTTAGTATTCTTTTCTCAAGTAATTCGCCTATTTCACCTAGCTGTTTACCATTTGGCTTTAACCAATGGGAGCTTGCTGTTACTTGATGCTTTTCTGTTAATGCTAGATCGGGTTGTCCGGCAATAGTTACTAGTCTGCCACCAGGCTTTAATATTTGGAAGCTTTTATTTAAAATGTCGCCGCCCATTGTATCAATGACCACATCATAATCACTTAATTCTTCTTCAAATTTTTGTATGCGGTAATTAATGAATTCATCTGCACCTAGCTCTTTTACATATGCTTCATTTTTTTCACTTGCTGTTGTAGCCACAAAGGCGCCGAAATGTTTGGCCATTTGAATGGCCAAACTTCCTACTCCACCAGCACCAGCATGGATGAGTACTTTATCTCCTTGCTTAACTTTTGTATTATCCACTAAAGACTGCCAAGCGGTTAAACCTGCTAATGGAATAGAAGCAGCTTCTTCAAATGTCAGGTTGCTAGGCTTTTTCGCAAGCAATTCCTCATCCACAGTCGTAAATTCCGCATAAGTACCTTCAGCGGTAGTATCCGGTCGTGCAAAAACTTCATCCCCGACCTGAAAATACGTCACTTCACTTCCAACTTCAACGATCTTACCAGCAACATCCCAGCCAAGGATAATTGGGAATGTCCAATCAAACATCTGCTTTAAGTATCCCGCACGAAGCTTCCAATCAATCGGATTAATGGAAGTTGCATAGACCTCAACAAGTACTTGGTTTGCTTTTATCTCTGGTTTCGGTAGCTCCTGCCCCACCAACACATTTTTACTACCATATTCATTGATGACAACTGCACGCATGAATAACACTCCCTTTTACAAAATATATTTGCAAGCTTTAGTAGCAGTTTCTTCCTAAGAAGTCATTCCTTCTCTCCAAAGCTTGATAAAAATCTAACATAATATTCCCACTTCCATGTATCTATTTGATACACGATATATCCTAGCATCTAATAACTTGAAATCAAAATAAATTGTTTAGGGGGTAGATTATGGTTCAAATCACCATAGGGTAGCGTCAGGAAAATGCTGGTTTTTACAACGATAAGCAGATTACAACATAGACAATTGGTACCTAACAAGATAGGAACCGATTTTTTGATTTGACTTGTTAAGCTAATGCACCCGTTTTGTTGAATTAGATTTTGGTTAAATAACATCTTTTCTCTATAAAACGCCACTTAATTAATTGACAAAAAAAATAATTTATGCTATAATTTACAATTTTCGGTTTATTGTATATAATAAGGTTCTCCTGGCCAGGGGAATCTTATTTTTTATTTGGGAGGAAAATGGTATGAAACAAAATGAGTCCAGTTTAACTTCCTTAGTATCAGCTTTCGGTCGAGCATATCACAGTAAATATGACACACCAAAAATTTTTGATGATTTCATTGCAGACAATTTAATTTCCGAAGAAGAGTTTTCTGCTATCAGTGCGAATATGATTAACGGTATACAGTTTTTCAACAAAGATATTGGGCAAAGATTTAAAGATAATCCAGAGGAAATTTTAAAATGGATTACACAAGTCCAACTTTCCCCAACTCCGTTAGCACGCTCTGCCTATTGTGAAAAAGTATTGCTTCATGAAGTTAAGCTAGGAGCAAAACAATATGTCATACTTGGAGCTGGTTTAGATACTTTCGCTTTTCGATATCCAGAATTGAAAAACAGCTTAAAGATATTTGAAATTGATCATCCATCTACACAAGAATTTAAAAAGAAAAAATTAGAGAATGCTAAACTTACTATCCCGAATAACCTTCATTTTGTTTCTATGGACTTTACTACTGAGTTTTCTCATCAAGACCTAGCAGATGAAGGGTTTGATACCAAAAAAACATTCTTTAGCCTTTTGGGTGTTTCATATTATTTAACTAAAGAAGAAAATAAGGCCATGATCAATCAATTATTTGCTAAAGTCCCAACAGGTAGCTCTATTGTTTTTGATTATGCAGATGAAAAACTCTTTGAAGAAAAAGGAATGTCTAATAGAGTTGAAAATATGGTAAAACTGGCTTCAGCAAGTGGAGAACCAATGAAATCAAGTTTCACTTATAATGAAATTGAGAATATATTAGAAAAAGCAGGTTTACTAATTTATGAACATTTATCACCAACTAAGATAAATGAGCTTCTCTTTACAAACAGGACGGATTATCTATCTGCATTCGAGACAATTCATTTTATTCACGCTGTAAAGAAATAACTTACAAATTCAAAAGCCTCTCAATCATCAAAATCTCTGAGAGGCTATTATTATTTTCAATACGACATATCAATTAATATCTCTTATTAAACTATCCTGCTATTTTAGTGAAAAAGCGTTCCTACTACTGTTGCAGAAACGCACCCGTTTGCTTAATATCCTTATCCCATAAAATTAGTAATAAAATATAAAAATCCATGGATCTCTAAAGAACAGACGCTTATTAGCAGAACTGCAATTAATAAATAAAGGCTCTTTCTTGAACGAAATAGATAAAAAATAGAAATGCACAAACTGATGATAATGAAGACAAGCCATAGACTGTTTAATGCAATAGAACCACTACCAATAAAGAAACTCTCAATATAGAAAACATTAATCAAGAACAATATAAATAAAATAACATTCCTCAAAAATACATCTTCTTCCAAATTGAATGTTCTAATAAACTGTGACTTTATATAACTAGAAGAGTTAACGTTTCACTATTAGACAATTCTGCCCTGTTAGACCCATTGAGACATGGGAGGGATAGCCTCCAGGGGTGGCATGGGAATGCGTGCAGTATATACTTTAGAATATTTGGAGTTTATAACTCCTTTATTCCAGCATGCCTTCATATAGCCTTTATTACCAATACCCATCCCATTCATCCGTTATTGTTCTGAAAAGTGGTTTGAAATCCTGCGAATAAGCGAGCATTTACGAGTAAATTGAATCTATCTGAGGGCGTTTAAGTATATTTATTCACAATGCCTACAACCTATTTTACCGTATATTCCAAATACCCTTTACAGGATAATTAATTCTTTTATGGATTCATTTCGCGTCTGTCCCTCTTATTTCTTACATTTTCTTTTTAACCCCAGGATTACCTGTTTCAAATAGATACCCAATGTCCTGAGCCGCTGAAGTTGTCCCTTCGTAGGACCTTTTTTACTATTTATTTTTCAGCATCCCCTTTTCCTTTTCTATATTATCTTAAAAGATAGTCGCTCTTCTCCTTATTACTGACCGATAAATTACATACCCAACAAGCATTAAACCACTTAAACAGATAAAACCTAACTTGGGCGAGAAGCGATCTATTAAGACTCCTAGTCCAGGAGAAATTACTGCCTGTAGAACAAGAGACATAGCCATCCAAACGGACATTGCTCTTCCCATTAAAGACTTAGGAACCATTTCCATAATAGCTGTATTCATTAAAATTCTAAGCGAAGAATTGCATAGTCCAAATAACAGACTGGCTAAAAATAAAATAATGATATAGTTATTAAATGCCAAAGCAAATAAAATACTGATTGAAACAAGGAAAAATAACATTATCGTTGCATTACTAGATATCTTTTTAGCAAGTGGGGCTGCGAGCAGACCCGACAAAAATCCACCCGCTCCATAAAACATATCTGATAGTCCAAAGGCAATGGAATTACCATTCACAGTATTGCTTACATATTCTGGAAGGACAACATTATACATCATCGTGCCAACCAAAGGGACGATTGCAGCAATCCCTAAAAATAACACGTTAGGCTTTTCTATAAAATAATTAATTCCTTCCTTAAAACTCGTATACATAGAATCATCATTATCTTCTCTTATGATAGAATCATGTTTGACCCTATATATAAAAATACTGCTAAGAATAAACGCAACTGAATTAGAAAACAATATGAATTCAAATCCGGCGTAATGATAAAATATGCCTGAAACCCCGCCTGCTGTAAACATTCCAACCTGCAAACAGATTTCCACTAAGGAATTACCATTTATTAATTCTCTATCCGTTAATAATTCTTGTAATAAACTTCTTGATGTTGACATGTATGTCGTCCAACCCATTCCATTTATAATGGAAAATAGATAAAGATACCCAGCCTTAAACTCATCTAATAAAAATAAGCCTGCAATACCAAGTATTGAAAAAGCCTGAATTAAATAAGTACAAATAATAATTGTTTTTCGATTAAATCGATCTGTTAATATTCCTATAACTGGTGAAATGAGAAACCCTGCTATAACATTTAAAGCAAGCATCAATCCAACTGCTGCAGTAGAGCTTGTTTGGTCCATTAAATACCAATTTGCTCCTACTGTACTCATCCCTACTCCAAAAGCATAGATGATTTCAGAAATAAAGAAATTACGAAAGTTCCCTATTTTTAACATCTTAAAAGTCACTAATTTTACCCCCTGTTTCGTATGTAGTTCACTTATTTATCTGTTAGCTTTTAAAGTTTTTTGGATTTGACCAGCAACAGCCAATCCTTGTTTATCTTTAAAAATTTCCCCTGGTTTATTTCCTGTACCAAGTACATATCCTTCAAAGGAAATTCCTATAAAATCAAAAATATACTGAAATTGTTCAATCATTGGTAATCCTTTCAATAACGGATTATCGCCTCCTACAGCAATCACATACGCTTTTTTGGATGACATTGCATTTTTAAAATCAGGATAATTTGGATCTTTTAACGTTTGTGACCAGCGATCAATAAAGAGTTTTATTGTTCCAGACATACTGAACCAGTAAATAGGTGTTGAAAATATCAAAATGTCATGAGGAAGTATACGATCAAGGATATTGTCATAATCGTCATTTATTTCATTAAACCCCCTTTGATTGTGTCGCTGATCTTCGATTGGTTTAATTTTATAATCCTTTAAATATATCTTTTCTACAGGTAAATCTTGAACTGCCCGTTCCGTTAGAGCTTCTGTATTTCCGTTTGGCCGAGTTCCTCCATAAATAATTCCGATTGTCATCGCTGATTGCTCCTTTATATTAATTTGCTGTTTGATTACTTTTATCTTATAATGGGATTACAAATCAATAAAGATAATTATTTCGATATAATCAATCGTAAATTCCGATTTAAAGAGGTGACTAAGTTGGAGATAAAACAATTAATTACTTTTAAAACTGCCTCAGAGAATTTAAACTTCACACAAACTGCGAAGATACTAAAATTTGCCCAATCCAGTGTGACAGCACAAATTAAATCCCTTGAAAAAGAGCTAGATACAAAGTTATTTGAGCGACTGGGAAAGAGATTATATTTAACAGAAGCTGGAAGACAGTTTAAAAATTATGCTGAAAAAATGATTGCTCTCTCGGAGGAAGCAAGATTAGTAACTAGCGGGGTAAAAGAGCCCTCGGGCACCCTTATAATTGGGGCACAAGAAAGCCAATGTACATACCGTCTTCCTCCAATACTTAAGGAATTTAAAATACAGTTTCCTAACGTTAAGCTGGTTTTTAAACCTGCTCATTCCGATGAGTTGGCTAAAGAACAATTATTGAAAGGTAATCTTGATATAGCTTTCATAATGGATGTAGTTAAACCAGGAGATTCACTAAACATGGAAGCCCTTATTCAGGATGAAATGAAGCTCGTAGCTTCTCCCGGGCATCCCTTAGCAAATAAAGCAGAAGTTTTTACAAAAGACTTGGAAGAGGAAACCTTCCTTTTAACCGAAAAAGGATGCTCTTATCGTACGATTTTAGAAGATACTTTGCGGGAAGCAAATGTTTTCCCTGCTAATAAATTTGAATTTGTTAGTATTGAGGCAATTAAACAATGTGTCATTGCTGAATTAGGAATAGCAATATTACCAGCAATGGTAGTAGGACGTGATATTGAGGAAGGTCGCATGAAAGAGATCAAATGGGAGCAATCTACTCCCCCTTTTTTCACTCAAATTGCTTGGCATAAAGATAAGGAAATGACAATTCCTTTACAATCTTTTATAGAGTTAACTCGAAGAACTTTGAAAACTGAATTTAGATAGGGACTACTACAACATAATTTTATGGGCATTATTTTAAATTTCCTTTTAATTTTAAAAAACTGTATTCTTTATTAAAAGATACAGTTTTTCTTATTTTATAGACCGAGTAACTTTCTAGGATCGTTTCTAATACGCTCAGATATTTTTATTGCTAAATATCATCATTTGTCTGTGAATGTGTCCCAAAAACTAACTCAATATGATATTGTCAAACGATTAGCTGGTTACTTTAAGTGTAAAAAATATGTTTTATGTATTTTGCATAATAAGCTCCCATTACCCCAGAAGCTGTACCAGTTACTGCATCTTCAATTGTTCCCGAAAATGGTGAAGAAAAGTGTCGAGCTTGCACATTAGCATTAGAATCATACATTTCAATACAAAAAGAATGAACAGTGATTTAGGCATTTCCTTTAAGATTTCAGGAAACTGCTTATTCTTGGGTTTCATTTTTTGAAAAGCATCAAGTTGGTTTATCGGTATTTGCAACATCCCAGTACCTGTAAATGGACCAAGCGTATTGTAAACACTGTTAAACTAACCTGCACCGTTTGTTTAAGTACACTTCTTCACAACCTTGCCTACCCTATTGAAATAAAAAGCTGTTGGCATGACAGCTTCTGATATAAAGCAGCAATCAATTACTAATTGATATCAATCCTCTTTTGTTGAGCTGTTCCTGGTCCAAAACTATAATGTAGATGCTTAAAATAGTAAAGAAATCATAACACTGCTAACTTTTTTAAAGTAAAAAAAGCTGTTTTTACAAAGGAATCAGCTAAAAAATCACCTATACAATTAAAATACTCGATAATTAAATAAGAAATTTAATGAACAAAGATAAAATTTTTACACAGTGTTATCGGCTATGTTATTTTTGACCTGCAAAGAATAGGTTAACGGAGTAGGAAAAAATGGTTTAAAATCTTAAAAAGTATTGTGTATTTTCTCCTGCACATAAAATCCCCCTTTCTCCAAGAGAAAGGGGGATAAACATTAAAGGGGTTTTCAGTCTTTTATTCTATTATTTAGGTAGCAGCAAAAACTAAATCTTTTCTTACTTTATTTTAGCCTTTTGCCGTCACCTAGCTATTGGACTCAGCTTTTGACTGTACGTCATCTTTCGCAGATAGCAACTGATCCTTTGCCTCTACTGCTCTATCTTTCACATCGGCTAAATCACCCTTTGCGTCTTTCACGGAAGACATTACCTCTTTTGATTCATCAACTACATTTTTAGTTGTATCTTTAATATCTTTAACTTGTGTATCCAAAACTTCCTGTATTTTATTCAGTGCCTCTTTGGAGATATCTGTAGCATTTTGAACACGAGTGATAATGGCATTCTTTATACCATTTGGATCTTCTTTAATTGTTGTTGCATATTTGTTTACGGAATCCTTCATGTTCTTAGAAGTATCTTTCACTTTCTCGCGTGCATTGCTATTCAAAAGAATGAGTGAAGAAGCTCCTGCAATTACTCCAGCTACAATTAATCCTGTTTTTGCCTTTTTTTGTTTTTCCATTGTCATTGCCACTGAACATCTTCCTTCCATATTTATTAGTTACCTTTTAAATTCCCTTGCTGCAATATATTAAACATCTGCTCTCATCGTAATCATTTGATATCTTCATATGGATGTCACCTGCAGCTAATATCTTCACGCCTTCCTCATAGCAGTTTATAGCTCCAAAATAAAAAGCCTGAACATGCGAAGTATTTTCACATGTTCAGGCTTTGTTTTATCATTTATACTCGTACTTGTTCTTGTTTTCTCGCCTTTTCAGTTTCGTCTGCCATTGCTTTCAATGCTACCTGATTCAGGTAATTTACTGGTTTATTGAAATGTGGCTGGAAAAAGAAATCGGTTAGTGCCAATTGTTCAATCGTCATTTGGTTGGAAATACTAACGCTTATCGTGTTGATTGCCTGCGTAAAGTCGGCATCCGAAATGACTTGTGCGCCAACAATGCGATGTGTTTCCGTTTCATAAACAAGCTTTAATTGGATCACTTCGTTTTCCGGCATGAATTCTGGGCGATAATTATCTTCAATCGAGGCACTTGCTGCTGACAGTCCCGCTAATTTCGCAGCACTTTCAGTTAACCCTGTTGAAGCAATGTTGTGATTGTAAATTTTCAAACCAGAGGTTCCTTGTGTTCCAGGATGTTCCAAGACAGGTTTCACAAGATTATGAGCAACAAGTGTACCCATTCTTACCGCATTCGTTGCCAATGGAATATAAGCAGGCTGTTTCGTTGCATTATGAGGTACAGCACAGCAATCACCTGCAGCATACACATCTTTCACACTTGTTCGCATATACCCGTCAACGATAATTGCTCCATTGTCCAGCATTTCCACTTGCCCGTTAACCAGCCCTGTATTTGGTCTAAATCCAACACACATTACGACTAGATCTGCGTTATATTCTCCTTTATCTGTAATTACTTTTTCAACAGTCCCGCTTCCTTCAAATAGGGAAACGGTTTGACCAAGCGCAAGTTCAATTCCCCGCTGTTTAAGTGTTGCTTCAACAGGAGTCGTAAATGTGTCATCTAAATAACGACTTAAAATTCTCTCTTCACTATCAATCAATGTGACGTTTTTACCGTTTTCTTCAAATGCTTCAACGAGCTCTACCCCAATGTAGCCTGCCCCAACAACGACAACATTGCGAACAGATTCAGAGCGCTTAATAATTTCCTTTGCATGGTCAAAGTTTTTGCATAAAACGACATTTTCTAAATCAGCACCTGGAATTGGCGGTGTTACAGGCCAAGAACCGGAAGTAATAATCAGCTTATCATAGCTATAATTTTTTATTTCATCTGTCTTCATATCTCTTGCTTGAAGCTGCTTCTCACTTAGATTGCATGCTGTCACTTCATGATTCATATGCATGTTTACACCGAGCCGCTCGAATTGCTTCACAGAAGCGTAAAATAGCCCATTCGGATCCTTCACGACACCACCTACATAAAGGGCAATCCCACAAGATAAGAACGAAACATTATCATTTTTTTCAAAAACATCAATCTGTGCTTCAGGGTAAAGGTTCACTATATTATTAATCGCTGCAGTTCCAGCGTGTGTACATCCAATAACAGCTACTTTCATCATTCATCATCCTCCAATTGTTTGTTCAGAATTTCACATATTCATGTTGTAAATATAATATATCACATTGTTCACTATTTCACAATGTATATTGAAATGTTTTTAAAAATTAACTTTAGGGCTGTTAAAATAGCTTTAGTATATAGAATAGCATTATATTTCTGGCGCAGCAAAAGACCTACAACATACTGCACATAAATAAATTAGCACATATATGAAGGTCTATTTTCCCTGAAACTTATTCATATCCAGCACCTTTAACTCAAGTACTTCTTGAAACAGATTTTCTTTTTATATTTATTTCCTATCTTTCAATATGAATAAGATTGCACTTAGACAATATAAAATTGGATTTCGAAAAACTGTCTTTGACAAGTATTCTCCCTGCCCGAAGAATTCAGGATTGTTCTTTTACGGTGGATGAGAACACTTCTCTAAGCCTGTGGGAGTGAGTAAAGCGAGGAAACTGTCTATGAGAAATTCTCTATAAGACAATAACAGCAAGATAAATGGGGAAACTGTCTATATGAACGCCATCTGTCCAGAAAAAAACAGTGTAATTCTTGATTGAGATTATCAGCACGTCGTATCAATTATGAATTATTATCCCCTTTATAAAAAATTAACATGAAGAGCTTTCTATTCTCTAATGTTCATCTTTTAATTGGCTGGTATTAATTATGTTCCAGCCCCTAACGCAATATCCGTATTGTTATGCCATAATATAAGGATAAAATTTTCGTATCATTCCCCATAAGGCGGCAGGCGATTGACCACCTTTTAAACTACTGCACGTTCCTCTTTTACACAAAACAGAGCACGTGATAAGTAAGGCCAAACCATCTCATAACTGTATATTACTTCAAACATCACAAAAACACATTTACAGGAATATACCTCCCCCATCTTGGGATAATTAGTAGGGTAAGCATTTTAATACAAACGATAAACACACAACGAAAGAAGCAGGTATTTTGCATTAAGTTTATGCTAGTCTTATAATTATATTGTACGAATTCAAATCTTAGGAGATGACATCAGATGAAGATTAAAGCAGCCGTAACGCATGGCCAGAAAGAAGATTTTCAAATCGAAGAGGTGGAATTACAGGAGCCGAAAGCAAACGAGGTACTAATAAAAATCGTTGCTTCTGGTGTATGCCATACAGATGCAGTTGCACGTGATGAAGCGACTACACCATACCCTCTCGTGCTGGGGCATGAAGGTTCAGGTATCGTTGAAAAAGTTGGTGAGGGTGTGCAAACAGTGGAACCTGGAGATCATGTTGTTCTATCATTTTCTTCTTGCGGACACTGTGAGAACTGTCTAACTGGACATCCAACGGTTTGCGAACATACTACTGCATTAAACTTTGGCGGAATTATGGCAGATGGAACACACCGTCTCTATCAAGGTGAGCAAGAACTATCTACATTTTTCGGACAATCCTCTTTCGGTACGTATGCTGTAGCAAATGAAAGAAACGTCGTAAAAGTGGATAAAGATGTTGATATTGCATTACTTGGACCACTTGGATGCGGAATCCAAACGGGAAGCGGTACTGTATTAAATAAGTTGAAACCGAAATTTGGAAGTACAATTGTTATTTACGGTACTGGAGCAGTTGGCTTGAGTGCAGTAATGGCAGCAAATATAACAGAATGTAAACATATTATCGCGGTAGATATTCATGATAGCCGCTTAGAACTTGCGAAAGAACTTGGCGCAACACATACCATTAACAGTAAACATGAGGATGTTGTCGAAAAAGTTAAAGAAATCACAAACGGCGGGGCACATTATGGTATTGATACAACTGGAGTGCCTGTTGTTGTACGTCAAGCATTACAAGCACTTCGCCCGCTTGGTGAATTAGCTATTGTTGGCTTTACACCTAAAATGGAATTAAATGTCCATGAAGACCTGATGGCAGAGGGTAAAACAATGGTAGGTGTCATCGAAGGAGATGCCATACCACAGCTATTTATCCCAGAGCTTGTTGAATACTACAAGCAAGGATTATTCCCATTCGATAAATTAGTTAAGTTCTACGAGTTTAATCAAATCAATGAGGCATTTGAAGACTCGAAAAATGGCGGAGCAATTAAGCCAATTGTAAAAATCAGTTAATTTAACAAAAGCAATAACCTGCTCATAAGAAGACAGGTTATTGCTTTTTTAAAATTCCAGTGTATGATTACTGCATAATTGAATACAAAAGGAGTTAGACAAGCAAATGAAATATTATACATCTCACATGAAGAAGCTAGTAAAAAATAATAAGGAATTGCAGGAAAAGCTAAAAAATATAATGAAAGAACATGATCTTGAAAAAGGTTTTGCACTTAAAGCTTTGTACCATGCAGAGGTTGCTTCAGGCGGGAAATATCAGGATGCCTATCGGGAATTTGACACACCACAATAGGCAGGCCACTTTTTATGATGAAAACCAGAATGGAACTTAAATAAATATGAATCTGTAAGCTTTTAAAAAATAAAAAGTATCGTTCATAGATGGACGATACCTTTTATTCGTCAATCACTAACTTCCCATTTTACGCCGGGTCATGCTCGGCTTCTTCGCTAGTTGGCTTTTCATATGCTTTGCTGAGCCTTTGCCTTTTATGGTGCTCTTATTATTAGCTTGTGCTTGTTTTTTTCTTTCCAGCTGCTGTTGTACGATTTCTCTCGTAGTAAGCTTTTTTTCCTCTGACATATCGTGTCTCCTCTTCGTGCGGCATACTCTTATTATAATATGGTTGTATCCTATATAGCTATCTATATTTTTCAAATTTAAGAGCATTTGTTTTATACGAGGGTAATAAGGGAAAAAGAATTGGGTACAATAACTCAAACAAATATTTATATAAAGGAAGGATATCCATGTCAGAACAACCTATCGTTATCGATGCAATTATTAATGGCCAGAAACATAAAAGTGAAGCGCATTCCCCAAGAGAAAATCCAGCACATCCAGAAGAAATTGTTGGCTATGCCCCGCTTAATACGAAAGAGGAAACGATTCAAGCAATCGATGCAGCACATGATGCATTTACAAATTGGCGACAGTCCCCCATCACAGACCGTGTAGAACGAATGAGGAAAGCAATACAGAAAATGAAAGATGCTACGCCTGAGATCACCACATTACTTTCTAAAGAACATGGAAAACCGCTTTATGATTCAGAGGGTGAAATGGGTGTTTCCTTAGCTTGGATGGAATTTGCCTGTGACAATGCAGAAGAGGTGCTAAAGAACGAAGTCGAGAAGCATGAGGATGGCGGGAAGACAATCATTGCCAAGGATGCCATCGGGGTTGTCTCAGCAATTACACCGTGGAATTATCCCATTTCATTATCCACAATAAAGATTGCGCCTGCCTTGTTAGCTGGGAATACCATGGTATTAAAACCAAGTCCGCTTGCTCCTTTAGCAGTGAGCAAGGTACTTGAAATTATTGCAAATGAATTTCCGCCTGGTGTCCTGAACATGGTACATGGGGATGCAGATGTTGGTGTAGAGCTGACATCAAATCCGAAAGTAGACAAAATTGCGTTTACCGGCGGAACAGAAACAGCAAAACATATTATGAAGGCAGCAGCCGATACGATCAAGCACATGACATTAGAATTAGGCGGGAATGATGCTGCGATTATCTTGGATGACTTTAATGTCAATGATGAGGAAGCAATGCGTCGCCTGGTCATCTCCAATTTTCTAACAGCCGGACAAATTTGTATGATTGCCAAGCGAATTTATGTGGATAAAAAAATATATGATTCCTTCATTGAAAAATATATTGAAGCCGCCAATAAGTGGATTCGCGTTGGTGATCCATTTAACAATGATGTCACCATTGGAGCGGTAAATAATAAAAAACAGGTGGAATTTGTTCAGAATCTAATCGATGATGCCAAAGGTAAAGGCGCTGAAGTGATTAAATTAGGCGAAGTATTGGATTCCTCTATTTATGATGAAGGCTATTTCATGCAGCCAACTGTTGTGCTTGGTGCGGATTATAAAGACCCTATTGTTACGGAAGAACAATTTGGACCAACCGTCCCGATTTTGCCATTTGATGATGATGAGCATGCAATCAACTTGGCAAATGACAGCATTTACGGCTTAACAAGCTCTGTTTGGGGAGAGGAAGAACATGCAATAAAAGTTGCACAGCGCATCCAAGCCGGCACAACGATGATTAATACAGCAGCAGTTCAAGGCTTGGACGTTCGCTTCCCATTTGGCGGTGTCAAACAATCCGGGGTAGGACGGGAATATGGTAAAGAAGGATTGCTATCCTATGTAGAAACACATATTATTAATTCTCCGAAAGAATTAGATTTAGCTTATATTCCAAAATAATATGTTTTCCTTAAGAGCCTGAGACAAAAGAAATTTAATATATTAAAAACCGAACGACACCTTCGTTCGGTTTTTATATAGAGTGCTGATTAATTTAGTTTAGAAGATATAAAAGCCAGTGGGAGCAAGAAAAGCGATGAAACTGTCCATGAAAACATCTCTATAAGACAATACCAGCAAAAAAACGGGGAAACTGTCCATGAGAGCCTCTCTATAAGACAGTACCAGCAAAAAAACGGGGAAACTGTCCATGAGAGCCTCTCTATAAGACAGTACCAGCAAAAAAACGGGGAAACTGTCTATGAGCACCTCTCTATTAGACAATACCAGCAAGATAAGCGGTAAAACTGTCCATGAGAGCCTCTCTATAAGACAATACCAGCAAAAAAACGGGGAAACTGTCTATGAGAACGCCATCTGTCCAAAAAAACAGAGTTACTCTCAATTAAAATTATCAGCACTTTTTATCAACTATTAAAAGTTAACATGAAATGCTTTCTATTTTATACTGTTCGGCTTTTGTATTGTTGGCATTCGTTATGTCTCTGTCTTTATAAATAGAGAATATCAAATGCTTGCTTCTTTCTCTGCAGCTAACTGTTTCCAGCTTACATATCATCTTAAATCTATCTTCTTTTTTCTTTGAGGTTTCATCCAAGTCCTGTTAGGCTAAAAGAAATGTACCAACTTTTATACAGAAAGGGTATTCAGCCGAATGATTTCATTTGAAAATGTTACTAAAAAATACAATAGTGATACAGCTGCAGTCGATGCACTCAGCTTTACAGTACAACAGGGCGAATTTTTTGTTTTAATTGGTCCAAGTGGCAGTGGAAAGACGACTACACTAAAAATGATTAACCGCCTCATCCCCTTAACAAAAGGGACAATTTATATTGATGGAAAGAGAATCAGCGACTATAAAATCGACGAACTTCGCTGGAATATTGGATATGTTTTACAGCAGATTGCGTTATTTCCCCATATGACAATTGAAGAAAATATTGCCATCGTGCCAGAGTTAAAACAGTGGAATAAAGAAAAAATCCAGAACCGTGTAACTGAATTATTGGATATGGTAGGTCTTGACCCGGCTACGTACCGAAACCGGATGCCCCATGAACTTTCTGGCGGCGAACAGCAGCGTGTTGGCGTTGTCCGGGCTTTAGCGGCCGATCCGGAAATCATCTTAATGGACGAGCCTTTCAGCGCATTAGATCCAATCAGCCGGGAAAGGCTGCAAGAAGATATTATCCATCTGCAGCGTTCGATTAAGAAGACGATCGTGTTTGTCACTCATGATATAAAAGAAGCGATTAAGCTGGCAGATCGGATTTGTTTAATGCAGGATGGCAAGGTCATTCAGCTGGGAACACCAGATGAACTGATTAACGAGCCGGCAAATGACTTTGTCAGCGATTTTGTTGGAGGGGTCCATCATCCAGAAACACATTTTGACCTGGAGAAGTTCATCCGCCCCCTGCCTTTGCTGACGGAACAGCATATCCCAGCTATCTCCGCTTCAGCACCATTAGCTGAAGTGTTGGAACAATTAGCGGAGCATGATTATCTTTCCGTTGAAAAAGCTGGAATGCCAATTGGCGTTGTGGACAGACAAATGATGATCCATTATTTCTCTCAACATATGATTGAAGGGGGAAATAACAATGACTAATTTTATAGAAGTATTTCAAAATCGCCAGGATGAACTGTTTCAAGCACTCCTTGAACATATTCAGATTTCTTTTATTGCCCTGTTTTTTGCAGTGTTAATTGCTGTTCCACTCGGCATTTATTTAACGAAGAAAGCGCGCATGGCAGAGAGCATCATTGGGATTGCTGCGATGCTGCAGACGATTCCTTCCTTGGCTTTATTGGGCCTGTTCATTCCATTGCTTGGAATTGGCAAAATCCCTGCTATTATTGCCTTAGTCATCTATGCCCTGCTCCCCATTCTCCGAAACACGTACACAGGGATAAAAGAAGTCGATGCCTCTTTAATCGAGGCAGCTATGGCAATGGGGATGAACACAAGGAAAAGATTGCTGAAAGTGGAATTGCCACTCGCCATGCCAGTTATGATGGCAGGTATTCGGACTGCGATGGTGTTAATTATCGGAACTGCGACCCTTGCTGCATTGATTGGCGCAGGAGGTTTAGGGGATCTTATCCTGCTCGGAATCGATCGTAATAACTCTGCCCTTATTGTGCTTGGAGCAATCCCGGCGGCCTTACTTGCAATTCTCTTTGACATTGTATTACGGGGAATCCAGAAGCTTTCTTATAAAAAGTCACTTGCAACAATTGGAATCATTGCCGTCTTAACGATTGGCATCTCTGTCGTCCCCCATCTGATTAAAGGAGACGAAGACAGCCTTGTCATTGCAGGTAAATTAGGCTCGGAACCGGAGATTTTAATTCATATGTACAAAATTCTAATTGAAGACGAAACAGATTTAATCGTGGAATTAGAGCCTGGTCTTGGAAAAACGAGCTTTTTATTCAATGCTCTCGTTTCAGGTGATATTGATATTTATCCTGAATTTACTGGTACGATCATTACGCAATTTTTAAATGATACAGCGTTAAGCAATGATAAGCAGGAAGTATACGAACAAGCACGGTCTGGCTTATCCGAAGATCACAATCTTGTTTTATTAGAACCAATGCAATTTAATAATACGTATGCATTAGCTGTATCCGAAACATTTGCTGAAGAGCATAAAGCAGAAACAATTTCTGATTTACGAGGTTTGGAAAATGAAATAGCTGCTGGATTCACCTTAGAATTTACCGACCGCGAAGATGGTTATATCGGAATCCAAGAGCTGTATCATCTCGAATTTCCCAACCTTGTAACGATGGAACCGAAGCTCCGTTACACAGCAATTGAACAAAATGATATTAATTTACTGGATGCCTATTCGACAGATAGCGAATTGCGCCGCTACAATCTCACCGTACTGGAGGACGATTTAGAACTATTCCCTCCTTATCAAGGCGCGCCATTAATGAGAAAGGAAACACTCGAAGAATACCCTGAGCTGGAAGGTGTTTTAAATCAGCTGGCTGGAAAAATAACCGACGACGAAATGCGGGAAATGAACTATCAAGTAGCTGTAGAGGGCAGAAGTGCAGCTGAGGTCGCACAGGAATTTCTTGAGGGGAACGGGATGAGATAACTCCTCCCATTAAATAACCGAGGCAGCTTTCATTAAAGAGGAAGCTATCTCGGTTATTGTTAGGATGAGCGGATTCTCGTATAAGCGGGTACAAATGGACCGATCTTATGGAAAATCTCAGCACTGCTTCCTTAAACTGAAATACATGAATTGATTACAACTGCACCAACCCGCCAAACAGCCATACCAAACTGCCGCTAACAAGGCCAACAGCAATTGCAGCAACAAAACCAATATAAAATGGTTTTAAGCCGAGCCCTTTAAACATCTTAAAATTCGTTGACAGTCCTACCCCTGCCATCGCAATTCCGAGAAGGTATGTCGTTCCGAACGAGCTAAGATTTGTATAAAGACTGCTCCAGCTGTCCGGAGCGACTAATCCGAATGCGCTTCCTGTACTGTCCAAGGTTGCGTCCCCAGCCGTACGCAAAATAGAGAGAATCAGAAAGCCAATAACGAATAGCGGAATAAAGGTGTACCATTTTGGCAGGCTGTGGTCTTTGCCTTCCGTTTGGCTGGCATGCGCTTTTGACTTACTAAAAAATAAATAAGATAAGAAAGGGATAATCGCAATAATAAATAAATTTCTGGTCAGCTTCGTAACAGTTGCCGTCTCTACCACTTGATGCGTCTGGAAAAGTTGATCATAAATCAATGCTGCACCTGTAACCTGTGCCGTATCATGAATGGCTGTGCCTAAAAACAACCCTGCTTTGACCGCGTCATTTGCAAACAGAAAATTTGCCAAGAATGGATACACCAACATTCCTGTTAATCCAAATAATGTAATATTAGCTACTGCATAAGATATCTCATTCTCCTTCGCCCTGATTACAGGTGAGGTCGCCATAATCGCAGTCACGCCGCAAATACTCGTGCCACTGGCAATTAAAGTTGCAAGCCGCATGGACTGATTCATCTTCTTAGCTAAAAAAAGTGTCACAAACAAACCGGCAGATATACAGGCTATAATGAGAGGTACCCCGAATGCTCCCAGTTTCAGTGCCTCCATTAAGCTTAATCGAAGGCCGAGCAGAATAATCCCTGCCCGTAATACATATTTCATAGAAAAAGAGATTCCTTTTACGAAAACATCGGAAAGCCCAATCAGATTTCGAATCATAATACCAAGTATAATTGCAACAAAGATTCCCGAAATCGGTGTCTGACTGCTTTCAGATAACAGACCGGCAGACTTTAAACCTTCCCCAATCAGCTCTGCCCCGTATATCCCACCGAGCATGACTGCAATACATAGCAAAAGCCCAGGCAATATGTTTAATAAAAAGTGCGGTTTATTTTTTGTCATTGTTTTCTCCAAGGGAATCTACCCTCCTATCTGCCTTTTAAATGCCAATTTCTGGGATACATTGCCCTGTTCACACTGCCGATTAATGATTAATTTATATTAAAACATGAAACAAATAAGGAATCAATGCATTCGGAAAAGTGAACGATTGTAAAAAGCTGATTACATTAAAGCCAAATCAAGCCGATATAAAGCATGAGTTAATAGTAAACATAGGCTTGGTTGGAGGGATTCTATTGTTAAGAAAATTTGCTTGGCATAATATTAAGATTGGCGGTAAATACACTGTTGTATTTTCCTTTATGGCATTAGCATTCATTGCATCCATCTTTATCACGTTTTCCTTTTTACAGACAACGGATAACAGAATGCAGGATACGACTGCGAAAAATGAGATTTCGAGCGATGCAGGGGAACTTGTTTCAATTTACCAAGAGAAGTATTTATTTATCCCGGAATATATCTTGTTATCCGATGATGAGATGCTTTCACAGTATATGGATAAAAGTATAGAATTTGTGGAAGTGGCTAAAAACATTAAACCTCTCTTAAATAAACAGCAGTTATCAAGCTTTGACCAAATGATTGCAAACAATCATGAATTGGATCAATACTTCTTCAGCATGATTGTTCCTAATGTACAGCAAATCAATACAGATGAATTTGCTGAACTGCAGGAGGTTGCAAATGCACTTAAAAATGAGACTGCAGAATTAGGTCAGCAGCTCATGGACACTGCAAACGAAGAAAGTGAAAAATCATTAAGCACGGCGCAAAGTGATTTGAAGAAAGTTATGTTTATTTTAATCCTCTCTGCAGCAGTTTCAATTATTATTTCGATTATATTATTATTCTTTATCAGCCGAAATATCAGTGGCGGTTTACGCAATATTGTTCAGCATAGCGGCGAAATTGCGAGTGGAAATCTGAATATTAAACCATTGCCTGTCAAGGGGGAAGATGAACTCGCACAACTGTCAACCGCAATGAATCATATGGGAAGCAGTTTACGTGAAATGATTTCTGAGATTCAGGATCTTTCAAAAGAAGTGGATCAGCAGAGCGCGGCATTACTGGAATCTTCTGTGGAAGTAAATGCTGGCAGTGAACAAGTTGCTACTACGATTGAAGAAATGGCGAAAGGTGCAGCCAGCCAAGCAGATAATTCTGTAGAGATTTCTGAGAGCACACAGCAATTCAGCCTAGAAGTCATTCGCGCTGGTGAGCATAGCAATGAACTAAATACATTTTCCAATGAGGTGCTCACCGCATCGACAAGCGGCGATAAGCTCATGAAGGAAACGATTCAGCAAATGGTCGTTATTCATGAAATAATGAAAGAATCATTAGAAAAGATTACAAGTCTTGAGAACAAAACACGATCAATTACAGAACTCGTCGATGTGATACAGTCTATCGCAGATCAAACGAGCTTGCTGGCATTGAATGCTTCAATTGAAGCAGCAAGAGCAGGCGAAGCAGGTCTCGGGTTTACTGTTGTAGCAACAGAAGTCAGAAATCTGTCCGATGGAGTTGCTCAATCCGTCACCAAAATCAGTGATATCGTGTTTTCGATAATAGAAGAAACAGCCCAAATATCCGAGGAGCTAAACCATGGCTATACGGAAGTGGATAAAGGCGCTGAACAAATGGGGTTAACTGGGGAAAGCTTTTCTGAAATTAATGTAAAAGTAGAAGAGATGACAGGTAAAATAGAAACAATATCAAACATTTTCCAAACCATTGAAACCTCCAGCAACACGATCAACGAATCTGTCGAACAGATTGCCGCAATTTCTGAGGAATCTGCTGCAGGATCAGAAGAAATATCAGCATCCGTACAGGAGCAAGCGAAGTCGGTGGATACGATTTCTTCAAGTGCAAAAGAATTGGCCGGCATGGTTGAGAGAATGAATGGATTGATTCAAAGATTTAAACTCTAATTTTTCTTGTAAAGGAGCAAAATAAAGTGAATTTATTCGCCAAACATAGAGGATTCAAATGGATTGTTTTTAGCTTATTGCTATGTCTCGTTATGGCAGGATGTTCAGATTCTGACAGTGCTTCATCTAAAAAACCGTCAGAAAATGAAAAAATAAAACTTGTTGATGACGAAGAAAAGGTATATGTAGGTTTTATTCTTGATACCCTTCGTGATGAACGCTGGTATGGAGATAAGGAAGCCTTTGAAAATGAAATCATTAACTTAGGCGGAAATGTAAAGACACTTGCAGCAAATGGCCATACGGAAGTACAAATTAAACAAGCAGAGCTCTTGATTGAAGAAGGTGTGGATGTTCTAGTTGTGGTACCTTTCGATGGAGAAGCTGCTGCACCAATTGTTGAATTAGCACACGAAGCAGGAATCAAAATTATCTCGTATGATCGTTTAATCAGAAATGCAGCTGTTGATTACTATATTTCTTTTGATAACACAAGGGTAGGAGAACTTCAGGCAGAAGAAATTCTAAAACATGCTCCTGAGGGAAATTATGTGTATATAGGTGGTGCTGAGTCTGATAATAATGCTGTTTTATTAAGGGATGGAGCAATGAACATTCTGCAGCCACTTGTTGATTCTGGAGATATAAATATTATCTTTGATCAGTATACAGACAATTGGGAGCCAGCTATAGCCGAGCAAAACATGAAAGAGATTTTAAGTGAAAACAGTGGTCAGGTCGATGCGGTTATCGCAGCAAATGATGGAACAGCAGGAGGAGCAATCCGCGCACTGGAAGCAGCACAATTAGCTGGAGAAATTCCAGTATCTGGCCAGGATGCTGAAAAAGATGCACTTGACCGGATAAAAGCCGGAACACAAACAATGACTGTTGAAAAACCAATGGAAGTTATTGCAGTACAAGCCGCTGAAATGGCAATGAAATTGGCAAACGGTGAAGATATTCAGACAGATACAACCGTAAATAATGGCCAAGAAGATATCCCAGCTATCTTGCTCGATCCACAAATACTCACAAAAGAAAATATTAAATAAGCACGGTAATTCGTGCAGCATTTTTTATTAGATTCACAAGTAAGGATAAGCCAAAATAAGAAGATAGGGACATAACTAATACCAACGCCATCAAAGAGAAACCAATTAACGTTACCTTTCAGTAGTTGATAAAAAATGCTGATACTTTTAATTCAGAAGTAACTCTGTTTTTCTGGACAGATGGCGTTCTCATAGACAGCTTCATCGCTTTTCTTGCTGGTACTGTCTGATAGAAAGTCAAGTCCATATTCCTGTGTAAATTCACTATTCCTCTTTGATAGTCTTTAACCAGGTTATATATTAAATTTTATTTGTTTGGAAAGGGTACCCTTTCCAAACAAATAAAATTTTCGCGCGCGTTTTGGTGGGGGCGATTTACTTGTAAAGCACTTTTTTCTTTTGTTCGGCCACATCATAGTCCATCAAAATGGAACCAATTAGCCTGAATGCAGATTGATTATTCGGAAAAATACGAATGACCCGTTCCCTTCTTCGTACTTCCTGATTTAAACGTTCTAGAGAGTTGGTGGACCTTATAAATTTATGCCGTATATGAGGCTCAGCTAGATATTGGATGGTATCTTCAAAGCCATTCTCTAAGGTCTTAATAGCTTTTTCTAATTTAGGATTGTCTTCATATTTCTTGATGAATGCATCCTTTAGGTTACGTGCTTCTGATTGACTGGCAGCATCATAGATTCGTTTGAAATCACTCTTCGCCTCCTGCATACCTTTTTTTGGCATTGCATCCAGCACATTCCGTTTAAAATGAACTGTACAACGTTGCCAAGACGTGCCAACAAATACCCTTTGAATGGCTTTTCTAAGACCTTCATGGGCATCCGAAATAACCATTTTTGGTGCCTGTAGACCACGTTTAGTTAATCGGGACAGGAAATCTTTCCAGGCTTCGTAGTTCTCTTCATGATCTACGTTAAAACCAAGCACATGCCTCTTTCCGTCTTCCCCAATAGCCGTTGCGATATAGACAGCTTTGGAGACCACTCTTTCATGTTCTCTAACCTTGATATACATGGCATCTACAAATACATAAGGGTAATAGATGTCACCAAGAGAACGATCGGCCCATTCTTCCACGACAGGATCAAGCTTATCCGTTAGAGAAGAGACAAAAGATTTAGAAACACTTTCACCGCACAGTTGTTGGACCACGTTCGTCACTTTTCGTGTGGATACACCATTCACAACCATTTCAACCAAAGCCAATAGAAAACTTTGGTCGCTGCGTTCGTACTTTTCAAAGGCAGTTGTATGAAACTCTCCACTTCGCGTGCGAGGAACCCGTAAAGGAACGTTACCTATGTTCATAAGAAATTCCCGTTCGTAATAGCCATTTCGGTAGTCACGACGCTCAGCGGAACGTTCATAAGATTGGGCATTCAAATAGTCCGACTGTTCCTGTTTCATGTATTCATTTAGAATCAGAACCATCGTTGATTTTAGAATATCATCAAGACTAGATTCTAGGATTTTCTCTTTTAAATCATCAAAATTTAGGGTAAACTGAATGTGAGTCATTATTAATTCCTCCTTGAATTGTTTTTGTGGTTAAAAACATTGTATCAAAGGAATTAATATGGCTCATTTTTTATGTCTTGAGTCTTTATCAATTTACACAATTATAAGGGCTTAATCTGATAGAAAGCTGCTCATCGACGGTTTCATCGCTTTTCTTGCTGGTACTGTCTGATAGAAACGTTCTAATAGACAGTTAAACGTTTTTCTTGCTGGGACTGTCTGATAGAAACGTTCTAATAGACAGTTAAACGTTTTTCTTGCTGGCACTGTCTGATAGAGAGCTGCTCATCGACGGTTTCAACGCTTTTCTTGCTGGTACTGTCTGATAGAAAGCTGCTCATCGACGGTTTCATCGCTTTTCTTGCTGGTACTGTCTGATAGAGAGGCGCTCATCGACGGTTTCAACACTTACCTTGCTAATTCTGTCTGATAGAGAGGCTCTAATAGACAGTTCAACGCTTTTCTTGCTGGCACTGTCTGATAGAGAGCTGCTCATCGACGGTTTCAACGCTTTCCTTGCTGGGACTGTCTGATAGAAGCGTTCTAATAGACAGTTAAACGTTTTTCTTGCTGGCACTGTCTGATAGAAACGTTCTAATAGACAGTTCAACGCTTTTCTTGCTGGGACTGTCTAATAGAAACGTTCTAATAGACAGTTCAACGCTTTTCTTGCTGGCACTGTCTGATAGAAAGCTGCTCATCGACGGTTTCATCGCTTTTCTTGCTGGTACTGTCTGATAGAAACGTTCTATAGACAGTTCAACGCTTTTCTTGCTCTCACTGACTTTTATATATTCTGAACTAAATTAATCAGCACTCTATAAAAAATCCGAACGATTTAAAATATCGTTCGGATTTTAATCTATTCTTTATCTTATGTCCCAGCTTCCTTATTTAAACTCAACCCTTTTACTCCATTCCATGTCTACTTCAATTTCAGTTTCATCGCTTCAGCCATCTTTTTCGGCAGGTCTGTATTATCAAGGAATCCAGAAAATTTATCCGCTTGTGGGCCGTAAGCATAGACAGGAATATCTGCTCCTGTATGATTCGTGCTCGTCCAGCCAATATTTGCACGGTCACTTATTACCGTATTAATAGCCAGTGCAGCATTGTCTGCATCTTGAATTGCTTGAATCTCTTCGTTTGTTAATTCAAATCCTGTATATGTTTCTACTACATCACTCACGTTTGAGCGGTCTGTATCTAATGAAGCCGCCATGAAGTCACCTGTAGCAGTAATGTCACTTAATGTACCAGCATTTAAATCCATTGAATCATTGGAACCTGTTGTCATTCCGCCTGTATCATGATCACCAGCTACAACGACAAGTGTTTGGCCATCTTCTTCAGCAAAGTTAATTGCCTCTTCTACTGCCTTTTCAAATGCCTGTATTTCTGTCATCGCGTAGCCCGCATCATTCGCATGGCCTGCCCAGTCGATTTGACTGCCTTCAACTACAAGGAAGAATCCTTTCTTATTTTCATTCAGGATATCTATTGCAGCACCTGTCATCTCAGCGAGGCTCGGCTCTTCTGTTTCCGCGCGATGGAGTTCCGGAGCAAGTGCATCATCTGCAAATAATCCGAGAAGCTTTTCTCCTTTTTGAAGTGCAATATCTTTATTATTTAGTAAATCACTTTGCGTTTCAACAAATTGATATCCATTGTCCTTCGCATGCTCGATTAAGTTAACCTCTTCTTGATTTCCACCTTGAGAGGCAGGCAAGAAATTGTTCTTTCCGCCGCCGAGGATGACATCTACTTCGTTAGCAAGCAATTGCCCAGCAATCTCTGTCTCATTATTACGGCTTTCCACATGAGAAGCAAATGAAGCTGGTGTTGCATGTGTAATTGTAGAAGTTGCTACAAGGCCAGATGATTTCCCATTTTCTTTGGATGTCTCTAAAATGGTTTGAAGCTCATTTCCATCCGTATCCAGACCAATGACACCATTATTGGTTTTTACACCTGTTGCCATCGCTGTTCCGGCAGCAGCAGAATCGGTAATAGCAGAATCAGCGGAATATGTAGTGAACATGCCTTTCAGATGCTCATCCCATACAGCTTCTTCCCCTTTATAGATCCGATAGTTGCTTGCATAGTTTGCACTGAAACCATCTGGTATCATAAAGATGATGTTTTCCACCTTTTTATTGTTCCTTTCCGCATGATCCGGCTTCGCAGCATTTACCGCTCCTAAACTTAACCCAGCTAATACGATCCCAGTAATAAGCAGTACAGCAACAAGTTTTTTACCCTTATCAAACATCTAACCTCTCCTCTCAATATTTTACTTCAATCTAAGAATAACGAATAGATATTGAAGAGAGATTAAGAGCTAGTTAAAATAGTATAAATTTTTTTAGGAATAAAATACCATCCTTCCATTATCCGGTTCTTAAGGAGGGCATATATAAGTTCAATTCTATATCCAAATACCTACTTATAAAAAAGCTGCCTTGTATACGTATTCTCCCTGCAAGAGGGATTCCGTATCAAGGCATCTTCTTTTACATACTATTTCCTGTTGCTTATTTTCTATTCCAGAAACGGGCTTTCGCGATTGCAGCGACAAATTCCTCTGCAAAGTTCTTGTTATCTCCAGCAAATACAATTCCAGATGCAGCATCTTTACTTGGAGCTGTGAAATACTTTTCTCCTGTAGTTGCGATTCCGATCGGCTTAAAGTATTTATACTGGTTATTTACAAACTCTTTCACATGGTTATCAAATACCTGCTGTTCTTTGCTTTCTCCGCCAACAACATACAGACTGTCAAAGAGCGTCGGATGTGCAGTCAGAAAAGTATCTGTCACTTGGAGCGGCATTCCTTTCGCCCCTTTCACTTCGCCAAGCTGATTACTGACGACATGGACGAATACACCTTGTTTTTGAAATTCGCTTAAAGTTTTTTCTACTTCTTCCTCATTAAAGCCATCCCCAATCAAGACAGCAACTTTTCTTGTTGAAGCCGAATGCGGCATATTTTCCAGACTGATTGCTTCAGAGCTTTCATTTACAGCAACATGGGATCCTGCTGGATGCTCGACACCAAGTTTATCAGCAAGTGCTGTCGCCATTTCTTTATCGACATTCACCCACATATTAACATTCTGCTCACGTACAGACTGTGACTTCACCTTTTGCAAGTGGAATGTCAGTGTTTCCAGCAGATCCTTCTTCTCTACAGCTGATAAACTGTTCCAGAACATACGTGGTTGGGAAAAGTAATCTTCGAAGGAATCACTCGGAACCTCCCTTGTATTATGCCCTTCCACATTTTCAGGATAGTTAACATAGCCGCCCTCTTCTTCACTCGCTTCTCCCGGTGTGTTTCCTGCAAGGGAGTTATTGTGATAATGAACAGCGTCTGTATCAACTGGATGCTTCTGATAGCTGTTTCTAAGGTTCGTATTTGTTTGATTAATCGGCCGGTTTATTGGAATATCATTGATATTGGCCGAACCTTGGCGGTAAAGTTCCGTATCACGGTAAGCAAAAGCTCTTCCCTGAAGAACTGGATCATTCGTGACATCAATTCCAGGTACAAGGCTGCTCGGATCAAATGCAGCTTGCTCTTCCTCCGCAAAGAAGTTATCAACGAGCCGGTTTAAGGTCATTTTTCCAATTAGTTCAACGGGAACAACTTCTTCAGGCCAAAACTTCGTATCGTCCAATATATCAAAGTCATACTTAAATTCATCTTTTTCTTCAATCAGCTGAACACCGAGCTCATACTCAGGAAAGGCTCCTTTTTTCACTGCTTCAATCATATCGTTGCGGTGGAAGTCTGGGTCAATTCCGCCAATAATATTCGCTTCATCTAAGAGCAGTGAATGAACCCCGAGCTTCGGCTGCCATTTAAAGCGGACAAAAGTGGATTTTCCTTGTTCATTAACAAAACGGAATGTATTAATTGGCCAGCCCGCCATCGTACGCCAGCTTCTTGGGCGTCCGCGCATGGACATCAGCCACGTTACCATATGTGCGGATTCCTGGTTATTTGCAACATAATCCCAGAAGTTATCATGAGCTGTTGTTGCTTGCGGAATATCTGTAGCAGGATTTGGTTTCGCTGCATGAACAACATCCATGAATTTCATTGCATCTGACACAATAAACACTGGGAATTGAAGGGATAATGAATCATAGTTTCCTTCTTCAGTATAAAATTTTACAGCAAAGCCGCGAATATCTACTGCTGTATCCTTCGAACCCTTGCTTCCCTGGAAGGTAGAAAAACGAGTAAATACAGGCGTTTTTCGTCCCGCTTCCTGCAAGAAATGAGCCTTCGTCAAATGTTTAAGTGATTTATACGTTTCAAACTCACCATGTACACCAAAACCACGAGCATGGACTACCTTTTCAGGAATACGCTCCCGGTTGAAATGCGTCTGTTTTCTATAAAAATGGAAATCATCATAGAGCAAAGGACCGCGTTTTCCTGCTCTTAAAGTCGTTTCGGTATTCGATACGTTCACACCATTATCATCCGTCAGTTTTTTGTCCTCGCCAGTATTTTCTTTACGTTCCTGATTGAGCTGTGCATCCTTCTTGTCTGCTGGTTTCTGTTCGTATTTCTCATTCTTTTCATTTTCCATGTTTATACACATCCTTTGGCACAACTATTTTTTACACATAGTTGACTCTTTCCCGGCCACATCCCTTCCTAAACAGGTCTTTAAACGAAAGCGGAATTACGCTGAAATCAACTCATCCGAGTAAACGCGAAACTTTCGGAAATTCTATTTCTAAGGAGGTGTTTGAGATGACTGACAAAAACCTTAAATCGTTTAAGGGACAGGTCATGAAAGCAAATGGGTATAAAGTGGATCGTAATAATCCAGATAATGTAAAGTATGAAGTTGCTGAGGAACAAGGCATTCCATTGGAAAAAGGAGATAATGGGGAACTTACCTCAAGGCAAGCAGGAAAAGTTGGCGGGCCTATTGGCGGCAATATGGTAAAAGAAATGATTCAAATGGCGAAGGAACAGATAACAAAGAAATAACAAAAATCCCTGCTGACTCCCGTTTACATCGTTGAGCCAGCAGGGACATATTTTTTTATTTGGATTGATTCTTTTTCCGAATCTGTTCCGGATCTGTATTACTATAAATCTCCGTTCCATGGCCTCCGGTCGTCCTTGCAATATATTCCTTTGCCTCATTATAAGACATGCCAGATTGTGCATTTGCCCGTTTTACAGCTGCGATATCTGTACCTGCTGCTGTTTTGCCATTTTTCATAAGGTCACCTCTTTCTCTCGGTGATCTTAGCTTTTCCAGACAGGCAGGAATTAAAAAGACAATTCTTCCCTTTCTATCGTCCAATCTGTATTATGGTTTATTCGTTTTATTTTCCTGTTCCTTTTTCACTCTATCCATATATTCTTTCATACGCTTTTTATCAGGGGTCATTGTTAAACCAAGGTTTTTTCTTTCCTGGTTGGCATCTTTATACAAGGCAGCCGCCATTAATAAAACGACAATACTAAACGGCAACGCGGATATAATTGCCGCAGATTGTAATGCATCTAACCCAGTTTGTCCGCCAGCTAACAGCAATACATAAGCAATTGCAGATAGCGCTACACCCCAGATTACTTTTATAAAGCTTGCAGGGTTTAACCTGCCAAAAGATGTCTGCATCCCTAAAACAAAGATGGCAGAATCGGCCGAGGTAATAAAAAAGGATGAGACAAGTATCACAGTAAGAATCGAGATAATGGTGCTGAAGGGCAGTTCATTGAACACGCCAAATAACTGCGTTTCAGGCGGCATCCCAAATATATGTGGAGCATTTTGCGCCACTTCAACCCCTGTTAAACCAAATGCACTAAACCAAAAGATACTTACAAAGGTTGGCACAAGCAGGATTGCTATGACAAACTCGCGGATTGATCTGCCTCGGGAAATTCTCGCAATAAATATACCAACAAACGGACTCCAGCTCATCCACCAGCCCCAATAATAAATCGTCCAGGAATACATCCATTCCTGTTTCTGCGGATTTAATGGTGCGACATCCAAACTATGGAATACCAATGTATTCAGATAATCGCCAGTCGCACTTGTCATCATATTTAAAATGAGCAAAGTTGGTCCAAGGACTAAGACAGCCAGAAACAAAAGACCAGCTAAAATCATATTTAAATTACTTAAATACTGAATCCCTTTACTTAATCCACTCCAGGCACTGTAGATGAATAACACCGTAACAACAGCGATAATAATGCCCTGGACCAATTCATTATAAGGTATACCAAAGAGGTAACTTAATCCCCCATTGATTTGCATTGCCCCGATTCCTAAAGAAACAGCCACACCAATAATCGTTGCAAATACGGAGAGCACATCAACAATCGTACCAATCGGTCCATCGACTCTATCCCCTAAAATAGGCCGCAATGTTTTAGATAATAAGCCAACCTCTCCTTTTCTAAACTGGGAATATGCCAGCGAAAGTGCCACAATACCATAAATCGCCCATGGATGGAATCCATAATGCAAGAAAGTTGACCGCATTGCTTCAGCCATCGCGGCCGTTGTTTCCGGCGTTGCAGTAGGAGGAGCCAGAAAATGTGAGATTGGTTCAGCTGCTCCATAAAACACTAAACCAATCCCCATGCCAGCACTAAATAACATCGCCAACCAGGAAATTGTTTTGAAATCAGGTTTGTCATGTGGTTTACCCAGCTTGAGCTTTCCAATCGGACTAAGCCCCAGGAATATACAAAAGAATAAAATTAAAGTAAAGACCGTCATATAATACCAACCGAAATTCTTTGTAATCCAGTCACCAATCGCGCCTGTTACTTCCCCAAATCCCTCAGGAAATACAGCGCCCAGAAGCACCAATATACCGACTATGATGGAGGCATATGTGAACACACTGGAAAAATGTTTTCTTTTTTCACTCATAATGAAGCTTCATCCTCTTCGTCTTTTAGTTAAACCCTTCCGCTTTTTCTATATATAATCATCAATACCCATATCCTAACTTTAATATCCTTTATTTGCATCAAATCTATACAGTTTTAGATAAATTAAATCTTATCTTATTTGTTTTATGTAACTTTTAACAGTTTCTTTTTGCGATGAGCACTGCCTTAACGACCGTTTTAGATTGAGCGCGATTCATTCGGCAGATTAAATAATAGAAAAAAATTGCTTTAATGAATATGAAAACATAAAAAAGGCCCTCTAGTCAAATGACTGAAGAACCTTTTCAACGTGCATAGTAAGAAATAGATCGCATTAGGAAGAAAAACGGTCACTTTGTTTTTCGCCCTTTTTATCTTTTTCAAACAGCATAATCAACCCAGGAAGCAAAACGCCTCTGACCAAGAAGGTATCGATTAAAATGCCTACTGCTACGATGAAGCCAAAGACAAATAATAATTGAATTGGCTGTGTCATCAGAACAGCGAATGTTGCAGCAAGGATCAACCCTGCTGAAGAAATAACGCCGCCAGTATTTGCCACAGCAATTTCTACTGCCTCTTTAACAGGATGCTGCTTTCTCTCTTCTAAAAATCGGGAGACAAGCATGATGTTGTAGTCGATTCCAAGTGCTACCAGGAAAATAAAGGCATACACAGGAACGCGATTACTCATCGTATCAATAGCAAAGAATAAATCAATTAAAAATGTTCCTAAGCCGAGTGCTGCAAAGAATGATAATAAAATTGTTCCCATCATATAAACAGGCATTCGGATTGATTTTGTTAAAAAGATTAACATGACGAAAATCAATATTGTTTCAAGGGAGACAATCAGAATCAAATCCCGATTATTTAGTGAACGATCATCCACAGACGAAGCTGTATCACCTGCAAAATAAAGTTCCCCTTCAAGCTTGCTGCTCGATAGAATTTCATCTGAATCATCTCTTATTGTCTCCAATGCATCCATTGTTTCCTGTGCATTTGGATTTTCGTCAAATGTCATGCTATAGGAGATGACTTTATTATCGTCTGTCACTCCGTCAACACGAACTTGATTTACAAGCGGCTGGTCCAGAAGCGTATTTAATAATTCACTCTGCTCCGCTTCACCGACTGCATCACTTGCTTCAAATAAAACAGTTGTAGGCGCTAAATCGCCTGCAGCAAAGTTTTCCTCCAGAATCTCATAGCCAACACGTGATTGCATATCATCCGGGAAAGACTTTAACATATCAAATTCATATTCCATATTAAAAATATTACTTGCAGTGATAAAGATAAACAATATAATAATTGTGACTGCTGCAGCTGGTCTCTTTGTAACTGCACGCCCAATTTTACTCCATGCAGAGTTATTTTTAATATGTTTATCCCCTACACGAGGGATAACAGGCCAAAATGATTTTCTGCCAAACAGCGTGAATAATGCTGGAACAAGCGTGACAGAAGCGAGCATAATAACAATGAATGTCGTTCCAAAGATTGGCGCAAAGTTACGATAATCTTCCAGTGATGCAAAGATTAAAATAATCATCGCCGCAAAAATAGTTGCCCCTGAATAGAAGACAGGCAAGCCCATTCCTCTCATCGCAGCTTTCATTGCTGCATATTTATCATCATGACTTTTCAGTTCTTCTCTAAAACGGGAGAATATAAATAGAGAATAATCAATAACAGCTGCAAATAATAAAATCGTCATGATGGATACGGATTGGGTGCTCATCACCAGCCCTGAATCTCCGAGTATTCCTAAAATCTGCATGACAGCTTGCAGAACAATACCTGCTGCCAGTAAAGGAATAAATGCTAAGAGCGGGGAACGGTAAATTACCACAAGCAGTACAAGAATAATTCCTACTGTAGCCATAATTAAAACAAGGTCTGCACGTGAAAATAACTCAGATGTATCTGTCGCAATTCCCGCAGGACCTGTCACATGAAGGGTTAAATCTGAATTCTCTTCAACCAATGCATGAATCTCATGTAATGATTCTTTTATATCCGGTGTATCCAGTAAATTAGAAAAATTTAATGGAATAAAAGCAGTTGAGCCGTCCTCTGACAGGAAACTTTCTGCAGCCTGCGGAGGCAATTTCTCAAATGGGATAACTTCCTCTACACCATGAATATCATTTTCTTCCATTTGAGCCGTAATTTCTCCAAGCTGTGCAGGATCTACTTCATCGCCTTCATTATGCTGAAAGACAAGGATTGCTGGAATCAGATCACTATTCCCAAAATAAGTTTCTATCTTTTCACGGGCAAGGAGGGATTGTGCATCCTCTGGCAATGTTTCAATACTCGACATTTGATAGTCACGAACACTTGGTGCAAAAATGCTTAAAAGGACAACAGCTAAAATCCAAATACTTAACGTAACAGCTGTCCCTTTTTTTGTTGCCACACGGTCTGTAATAGCAGATAAGACTTTTTTCATCCAAACTTTCCTTTCATTTAACAAAGTGACACATACGTCACTTTAGTCAATATTACGTCCATCATTTATTATTATTCAATGTGACACAAGTGTCAACATCTATTTATTGAACATTCCATGTCTAATTATTTCTTTTATTGACGCAACCCAATCACTGTGGGGAACCTGGAGATGATTAGGAATTTCTACCGTTTGAAAAATAAATCCAAGTACCAATCCATCTGGAATCGATGCCTTCAGATAGCCCTCCGCCTTTCCGGTCTGGACGAATTTTTGCAAATACATATACATATCCTGATGCAGCTTCTCTAACTGTATACGATTTGCTGTTACCTTCTCTGTACCTTCTTTCGGCATTTGGATTGCTAATCGAATGATTTCATGAATTTTCGTATCTTCAAAAATGACGTAAATTAAATAATCGAACTGTTCTTCAAAACGTTCATATCCATTGATTTTCTGTAAACGAACCAGAAATAAATTCATTTCATCTACCATATAATCCGTGATGAGTTCATCTTTATTTTCATAGTATTTATAAATTGTTGGTCTGGCAGCGTTTAAGCGCTTTGCCAAAACACTAAAAGTAAAACCAATATAACCGCTTTCTACAAGTGTATCTTTTGTAGCCTGAAATAATTCTTCTTTTGTAAATTTCCTTTCACGTGCCATTTCAAACATCCTTTTCAACTTGATACTTTTTTAGTGGAGGTTCTCTTGACCAATATCAACATCTTACATTATTCTCTTGCTGCTCTCTCTTTGTCAAACAATAGTATCTAAGAAAAAAGAACAGAGTGTGCCAGTTATCCTGACGCTCTGTCCTTCCTTGATTCCTAAACAATCATTCCCTAATTTAATTTGAACTGATTAACAATATCATTCAGTTCCGTTGACATGTCCTCCAGGTTGGAAGCGCGATCTGCAACATTCTCAATCGAAGCTGACGATTCTTCTGTCGCTGCAGACACTTCTTGTGCAGTGGATGCCATATTTTCATTGGAATGCTGCAAATGATACACCTTATCAACAATCTGATTGGAAATTTCCGCTTCTTCGTCTGTCATCATGGAAAGCTGATTGATTTCATTAACAATATTATTTACCGCAGCCCGAATACCTTCCAATACTGCTCCTGTCTCCTGTACAGACTGTTCCCCTGTTTCTACGCGCTGATAACTTTCTTCCGTGCTAACCAGCGTTTTCTGCACATTTTCCGTGATTTTTGAAATAATCTTCCCTACTTCAGATGCTTCCTGACTCGACTGTTCTGCTAATTTCCTTACCTCGTCTGCCACCACAGCAAAGCCTTTGCCATGTTCTCCTGCTCTTGCAGCTTCAATTGCAGCATTCAGTGCCAAAAGATTCGTTTGGTCCGCAATACTTGTGATCGATTCCGTTATTTTATGAACCTCTGTTGTATATTCATTTAGATTACGCATCATTTCTTTTGTAATGGAGGAAGACTCCTTAATTCCATCCATTTGTTGAGCCACTTCATTTACCTTCTCCAAGCCTTTTTCGGCAGTTTCCATTGTATATGTTGCACTCTTTACCATTTTCTCTGCCTTTTCACTTGATGAACGGATCAGACCAGCTAAATCATCTAAAACCTCTGATGCTTCTTTCGTCATCATCGCACCATCTGATGTACCTGAAGCTACCTCTTCCATACTTCCAGAAATTTGACTAAGTGCAATCTTCATTTCATTCATCGATGTGGAAGTATAGTTCGTATTCTGAGCTAATTCCTGTGCCGTCTTTTTGATTGTTATAATCATTTCTCTTAAGTTTTCCGTCATTTGGTTAAGATGGCTTGCTAAATCGCCAACTTCATTTTCACCAGCAGCAACTGGCTCATGTTCCCTTATATCCCCGCCTGCAACCTGACTCGTTTGTTCAATTAGTGCGGAAATTGGTTTTGTACTTCTTCTGATAATAAACAATGTCACAACTGCAGCAAGAATTAACGGAATCAGCCCGAGCAATACACCATCTTTCACAACAGTCCATGTCCGTTCCGAAACAATATCTGCATTAAAGTCTATTACACTAATAGCAATAACTTCATTCCCTGCATCATGTTCAGCAAAAATAGGAGCATAACCAGAAATACGTTCCATTCCACCAAACTCATAAATCTCTGAATAAGTTGAATGCTTCATATCGACTAATTCCTGAATCGCTTGTTCATCTATGTAAAAATCATCACCAATCTTATAACCTTGATTCTCCAAGTTATCGTCAAGGGCCAAGATTTCTCCATCTAAATTAACAATATATTGATTCTCAAATATATCTTTATGCTCAACTGTCCAATTTAATTTTTCACCGATTTCTTCTCCATTTGTTCCATTTGTTAAATTCATGATATCTTCTTCATCCAACAGGCCTGTTGTGATATTCGCACAGCCATAGGCTTCTACTCCTGCAGCCATATATAAATTTTCATATGCTGTTTTATAAGTAGTGAACGCATTAATAATCATCGTAGCAAAAATAACACCAACAATAAGGAGACCTAATCTCCATGTCAAAGTTCTTCTCATATGTACTCACCTTTCTTTATGAGTCTATTATACTATATCCACAGTGAATAATCCCAAAACTTTACAAATAATTATATGAACAATTTACTACATTTTTTAGAAATCTCTTCGAATGACCTCCAAACAGACAAATAGAAAGCATCTATATTATAATAAAGGAGGAACCATCTAAAGATAGAAATAGAGAGGAAAAAATAATGAAAAAGATTATAGCAGCACTATTTACAATCGCACTTGTGTTTTCACCAATTGGAGACTATGTTTTTCAGGATCAAGGGACAACCACAGTTGAGGCAAAATCTTATAAATCTGGGAAAAGGTCATTCAGTCCCAGCGGCGGCATCAATTCAAACAACAACAATAATTCATTGTTCCAAAAAAATAAAAAAGACTCTTCCAGTTACAATAAATCCGCTGCAAAGCAAAATACAAATAATAAAGGCGGATTCATGTCTGGCGGTCTCATGAAGGGCCTTATGCTGGGCGGACTTGCCGGATTATTATTTGGAGGACTCCTTGGAAACATGGGTATTCTCGGATCGATGCTGGGCTTACTCGTTAATGGACTGGCAATTATTTTCTTAGTATCTGTGGCAATGAGAATCTATCAATTCTTTAAGAAGAAAAAGAAAGAAGAAGCAAACGCATGGAGAAATTAGTTATTTCTGAACAAGATATCATTAATGCAATTTGTGTTTATATTTCCCGTAAAAAACAAGTAAAGCCAGAAGAAGTCGAAGTAGAATTAATGTACGATGATGATACTGGTTTTTCTGCAGAATCATTTGTACACGGCAGAAAGCAAGTGCTTATTACCTTGAATATAATCGAAGCACTGCGGTTATGGCTGGAAGAATTTTTGAACAGAGATCCTTTCGCCGGAATTAAACTGGAGCTGCATGATGAGGAAGGGATTATTGCAGTTGTGCAGCGGGCTTAACATTCATTAAAATAAACCGGGCAGAGAATGCAGCTCTCCGCCCGGTTTATTTTTGTTTAAAAGCTTCAACCCTTTCCCCTCCTTCTCTCAGTAACCTTGAAATTATGCGGCTGCTGTTAGAGAATAGATGTATAGTAACCGTTCGTTGAGAAAGGGTCATTTTATTGAAAAAAATGTTAGGTGGAAGTCGAATTATCAAAACAGGAGTAGCAATATTCCTAACCGCTTGGATTTGTGAGCTGCTTGGATGGCCGCCTGTATTTGCAGTAATTACCGCAATAGTAACCGTGGAACCCACCGTTTCTGCATCCATAAAAAAAGGTATCGTACGTTTTCCTGCTTCAGCAATCGGCTCTGCCTATGCTGTCCTATTTATATCTTTATTCGGTAACTCCCCAATTACCTATACATTAGCAGCTGTTTTGACAATAGCTACTTGTTTTAAATTAAACCTTCACGCAGGGCTGCTTGTCGCAACATTGACCTCTGTTGCAATGGTGGAAGTCATACATGAAGACTTTTTCACTTCCTTCTTAATCCGGTTAGGCACGACAACAGTTGGACTGGTTGTTTCAACAGTTGTAAACATGTTTGTGCTGCCACCAGATTACCGGGACGATATCGCACATAATGTAGAAAAGATTGCCAAACATACGGCAGAAGGGATGAAAAAGATATATACAGACATTTTAGATGGAAAAACAAATAAATTTGAGTTATTTGATTTGCTCACAAAGCTTGAAAGGGAAGTAATAGCCAACAATACACTAATCAATTTCCAAAAAGATGAATCAAAGCTTCATCCATTAGTAGCAAATGAAAAAGCTGTATTTCAAAAGATAGAAAAGAAAGCAAAGCTATTACAAAGAATGCATGATGATTTGGATAATTTACTTCTTACCCCGATTAATAAGTTGGATTGGAGTGAAGAAGAAAAAGAAATTATACGAGCAGCTGTAGATGAACTTGCGGAAAGCTTAAAGCTTGAAGACAATTTCGACATACAGAAACATCATGAAAACCAGCTCAATATCACAAAAATCTTTTGGGAGGACAATGCCAGTATTACGAAAAATACCCAAAGGCACCCAACAAAGTTTCCACCAGAATTGATTTTGTTATATGAGCTATTGTCTTTTTATAGTTTGGTGGAGAAGTTTTATGCGGAGGTTTAGGGTGGCCCGCTTTTAATTGTTGTAGTACTAAAGAAAGCTCCACATATTCAACAATATACAACTACAATTTTTATTTCTTATACCGAAAAAGTAAGTTAACACAAAGCCTAATACTATTAATGAAATTAAAAAACAGCCATTGGATATCCTTCCCAATGGCTGTTCCTCATTTAAATTAGCTTATTAAACTTTCAATCAATTAAACCCTACCAACTTCTGAGACAACTTATAAGCCCCAACCGATATACTCCGGCCAGTACGCCCTGGCAAACTAATTAATCCGCCCATAACACCATACCTCATTCTTCTATATAAGTTGCTATCTTTATTTTTAATATATTTCCAAAGCTCTTCTTTCTTTTTTAAGTTCTCTTCAATTCCTGAACGGATTAATAAGATAGAAGATACGATAGTCACAATCTCCAAATGTCTGAGCATATAGTGACGGAGCTTTTTATTTTGAATTGATTGCAGTTCCACATGCTCAATCATTAGTTTATTCACTTTAATCTGCTGGTCAATTCGCTTAATCATAATGTCCTCTTGAACAGATTGATCTTCTCTTCCGATATTGTAGCGATACAGGTCAATATCCATATAGTAAATTTTCTCCACATGCTGCAGCGGTTTATAAACATATAGATTGTCAACATAAAACGTGTGTTTCGGAAGCTCTAATTTACAATCCAGCAACAGCTGTGTTCTGTAAATAACAGAGTGCATTAAGAGATACTGTCCCCTCGGAAATTCTTTAATGTCATCCCAAGTAAAAATTACATTTTGAGGAAGCACGGTATCATATTTCATTATTTTATTATATTTTGTACCTTCTTTTTCATATACAAAATTACTGATAAACATGTCTACTTGTTTACCGTACCGGTTCAAATCTCTTAAAGCATCGAGCACTTTCAGATAGGCTCTGATATCGACCCAGTCATCACTGTCTACTACTTTAAAATATTGACCTGTTGCATTTTGAATACCTGTATTTACTGCTTGTCCGTGTCCGCCATTTTCTTGGTGTATTGCTTTTACAATGGAAGGATATTTGTTTGCGTACGCATCTGCAATTTCAGCTGTACAATCAACCGATCCATCATTCACGATTAATATCTCTACTTCTTCCCCGCCAGGCAACAGGGATTCGATAGCATATTTCATATACTCTTCGGAATTATAACAAGGTATAGCGATTGATAAAACTTTCATACAAACATTCACTCCATTTAATCTTGTTGTTGTGGCTCTTGTTTGAAAATCAATTTAAATATCGGGAAAAATACCCAGAAGGAAATCGCACTGTTAATAATCATTGTAATAATGTCGGCTGTTGTTTCACCTAATGAACCCATTCCCCATGTGTTCATTAATAGATTATAAATAGGTGCTTTATAGAATCCTTGGGCAGCCGCTGCGCCTATCGTTATTATAATATAAGCGATGACATACCAAAAGGCCGCTTTCCAGATATTACTGTTTGATTTAAATGTGATACTTCTTTGTGCAAAGAAGTTAATAATTTGTGCTATCCCAATTGCAATTTGTACAGCCAGGAAATAGGCAAGCCCGCCGCCTCCTCCTGAAGATAAGGGACCTGCGGCATAATCAAAAATAAAATAAGGGCTACCATCAAAGTTTTGACCAAATTGGAATAACTGAAAGCTTGTATGGACTAATGCTGTTTGTCCGAATACACTTTTTAAGACAGGCATTAGTATTAATTGTAAAGCCGTTACCCCATTACTTAATAAAAAGAAAACTAAAAACTGTGCAATATTAGGATGTTTTTCTTTGTATCTATTCCAAAAGTTAGGTCGGCTATATACTAAGTTATCATCTTTCGGTGTTCCACTACTCATATTACCTCTCCTTTGCCGCATAAAGATAGTGTCGATGATCCCCTTTAGCGACTCTTTAGCATCTGTCTTCTCTCTCTCAGCACATGTCTGACACCTTTAAAGAATTGGCCATTTACAATCATTAAAATTCCATCAAGCATCGGCATATTCATGATGCCACCAGTCATTCTGGCCATGCCTCTAAATGGCATATGGTGCACAGACATCATGATTAAATTAGCCGTATCCCGTTTCCCGATTTTTCTTAAGAACCAATGGGAAAACGTAATTAGTCTAAAAGCAAATCTCGCAAATCTGCCTTTAGCATATTGACATTGTGCAATCGTATCATTGTAACCAAGCTGTTTTGTTCGATTCCATTTGGATTCAGGCACTCTTGCTCCCAATAAGGTTTCAAACTCTTCTATGCTGACATGATTTGCTTTACCAGAATAGTAGCTTGGTAACCTTTCTTTCTCATATGGAGGGGCTGCTCCTGTACCTTCGATAAATAAAACACCTGTCAATCGAATATCTGTACTGGATGCGCCAATCATTATGTCATAGTCTGCTTCCTCAATTTCCCATTTGTTTGTCTTTACATTAAAATAGCGAAATGCTTTATCATCAAATGAAATCGTTACGGTTTTTGACTCTCGCGGATTCAAGAAAACCTTTGTAAAACCTTTCAGTTCTTTCTTTGGCCTGAAGATTTCCTTTGATTTACTGCCTATGTACAATTGTGCAACTTCCATTCCAGGAACGTCACCAGTGTTTGTAATTGTAAATGTTACACCCTCTGTATCCACATGAATATCCGTGTATTCAAATGTCGTATAGCTGAGACCATATCCAAATGGAAAACGGACATTGACACCCGCTGTATCATAGTAGCGATAACCAATAAACAATCCTTCACGGTGTTCTACACTAACCTCCTTACCCGGAAAGTGGTGATAAGAAGGAGTATCTTTATAGTGGAGGGGATATGTTTCCGCTAATTTACCGGATGGATTGACCTCCCCAGTCAACACACGAAGAATAGCTTTCGCACCAGCTTGTCCACTTAAATAACCGTGCACCAAACCTTTTACCTTGCTAATCCACGGCATTTCGACAACGGCACCAGAGGAAAGCACGGCAACAATATTGGGATTTACTTTATGAAGTGCATGCAATAATTGAACCTGATTATCGGGTATCTTCATATCAGAGCGGTCAAGTCCTTCTGCTTCTGTCACTTCATCCAAGCCAATATAAAGAAGAACGAGGTCTGCCTTTTTAGCGAGTTTAAGCGCTTTTTTTGCTACATCCTTGTTTTTCTTTCCGTAGCGATTATAGCCGGGTTCAAATCCAATACTATTCAGTCCAGCTTCCTTTAATAAATCAAGTGTACTATCCAATTTTGTAGGATTTACGACGGAAGAGCCTGCACCTTGGTACCTAGGTTGTTTTGCAAAATCACCAATAACAGCAACCTTCTTATTTTTATCCAGCGGGAGTATCTTCTCTGTATTTTTCAAAAGAACAATGGATTCCTCAGCAATTTTCTGCGCCATGTCATGATGTGCTTCAAAGTCAATTTCTTTCTCTGCATCTTGTTTATCTCCTGCAGTTGTAAAAATAAGATCAAGCAACCGGTCAACATTTTCATCCAGCACTTTTTCTTCTATTTCTTCAGCTTTAATTGCTTGAATAATATCCCGGTCTGTTTCCCCGTTCGTTGTCGGCATCTCCAGCTCATTGCCAGTGACCAATGCGGCGACACGGTCGTTATTCCCGCCCCAGTCTGTCACAACTACACCGTCAAACCCCCATTCATCACGCAAAATATCCTGCATTAAATGCGGATGTTCATTGGTGTAAGTTCCGTTTAATTTATTATAGGATGACATCACCGTTTTCGTTTTGCCTTCTTTCACCGCAATCTCGAAGGCAGTTAAATAGATTTCACGAAGCGTGCGTTCATCAACAATTGTATCAATTACCATTCGTCTTTCTTCTTGGCTATTTACGGCAAAGTGCTTAACACTAGCTGCAATGCCATTTGATTGAATCCCGCGAATGAAACTTGCAGCCATTTTACCCGCAAGATATGGATCCTCACTATAATATTCAAAATTTCTCCCTGCTAAAGGGTTTCTTTTCATATTAATTCCTGGTCCAAGAAGCACATTGACATTTTGCGCTACCGCTTCTTTACCGAGATACGTTCCCATTATTTCTCCAAGTGTTACATTCCAGCTATTCGCAACAGTTGCAGCTGTTGGAAAACTTGTAGCTGGAAGACTGGGATTCAGTCCTAAATGATCTGCCGCTGCAGCTTGCTTCCGCATTCCATGTGGTCCGTCTGCAAGGTACATATTCGGAATACCTAAGCGCTTTATATCTTGGGTTTGCCAGAAGTCTTTTCCTGACATTAAGGAGGCTTTTTCTTCTAAGGTCATACTTTCTATTAAGTCTTTATATTTCATGCTTATTACCTCATTTTATATAAGCGGCGAGACTTGAACTGAAGCTTCGCCGCTTATTTTAATTTGATTACTTGCTACATTCGAATTAGATGTATACACGGATCAATTGTTCATTTGATATTTAAGTTTATAATGATATAATTATGCACCAATCTTACAGGCCGCTTACTTCACTCAAAGCTTTTTCGCTTTTTAGTCTCTTGTATTTTCTAAAAATAAGTATCTCAAGCCATATTGCTAATGCCATAGCTGCAGCGTTAATAACAATGGCTATAACTTGCCAAATAGGCATTCCGACACTCAAAGCTTCATCACTGTATGCATAACTGTTTACAGTTGTATAAAGAATGTTTTTAGTAGATGTACGCATATTCTTTACGACAGATGGATTATCAGTATTTTTCATCATATTAGCCCCAACATCGTAAGTAGCTAACGCAATATCTCCGCCATTTGGAACCATTATATTTGCATCCATGTATCCATAACCTGAGAAATAGTCAGTTAAAACCATTCCACGGAAACCCCATTCATCACGTAATACATTGTTTAAGAGAGAGGAAGAAGCTCCTGCCCATACTGGTCCGATATAGTTGAAGGATGACATAATAGCGCTTGTTCCACCTTCTTTAACAGCAATTTCAAACGGTTTTAAATAAATCTCACGGATAGCTTGTTCATTTGACCATGTAGCCAACATTTTCAGTCTGTTCGTTTCTTGGTCGTTCAATGCGAAGTGTTTTAAATATGCGTATACACCATGCTCTGCGGCACCTAAGACTGCCTGAGCGGCCATTTTACCAGATAATACGCTGTCTTCGGAATAGTATTCAAAGTTACGACCTGAAAATGCAGAACGGTGAATATTCATTGCCGGAGCATACCATCCTGAAACACCCATTTCAACTGCCATTTCACCAATACTGTTACCAAATGCATGAGCCAAATCTACGTTCCAGCTGTTAGCCATCATAACAGCGCTAGGAAATCCGACTGACCCTACACCGGTAAAGTTATTATTGATAGATGCAGGTCCATCTAAATCAATAGTTGCTGCCTTTCCAACAGATTTTATTGCTGTAGTCTGGTAACCGCCGTAAGCAATGAGATTAACCATATCATCTGTAGATAGCTGATCTAATAACGGATCCCATGCAGGGTCATCGTAATCAAGTCCACGCATTTCTACCAGATCTATGTCATTATCAGCATCTGTTGTGGGCATTTCATCAGATTCATCATAAAGTTCGGTTAGATTAAAGTTTGTTTCGTTTCGGAACATATTTAAACTTTCTTCCGGCATTTCATAATTATGAGGAGCTGCAGTTGCCTCTTCATAATTTTCAAAACCATTTTCACGAGAAAGATAGGTTAGATTTCCTTCAGCAAAGTCAAATTGATTTGTTGCTGGAACTTCATCCGTTGAACGTTGTTCATAAACAATGGTTTCATCTTGCGTGAAGTTAACTTCGTCTAAAACGGTATGGGAGTCTGATCGAATAGATAACGTATAGTCTCCCTTTTCTAAAACATAGGCTTCTTCATTTTTATAATCATAGGATGTCATGTCTTCTTTGTTGAAGGTAAGTGTAAGTGTTTGAGAATCTCCAGGTTCCAATACTTCGGTTTTCTCAAAAGCTATCAAATTGACTTCTGATTTTTCAATACCGCCATCCATATAAGGAGGGGTATAGTATAATTCAATAACGTCTTTACCTTTAGCTTCACCAGTATTGGTCACAGTAATGTCCACAGTGATCGTCTCATCAGCACCTATTTTCCAATTGCTGATTTCTTGATTGAATGAGGTATAAGATAGACCGTATCCAAACGGATATAATACATGTTCGTCATAATCTAATAAGCCTTCTGCTGCAGCGGTTTCATAGAAATGATAGCCTACATAAATACTCTCCACATAGTTTACAAAGGTAGGGACTCCACCTGCACCGGGAAAGTCATTTTCTACACTGTATTCATTCATGTTTGTGTATTCAAAGTTTCCAAAGTTATTGTGATCCGGCGTTGCAGTTAAATCACGGGCAAAAATATCAGCTGTTTTCCCCGAGGGGTTAATTTCACCATTTAATATTTCACCAAGTGCATTAAATCCAGTTTGTCCCGCTGCTGGTACCCAGAGAACGCTCTTAATTTGATCGTATTCTTCTATAAACTCCAATTCAAAAGCATTGGAACCATTATAAACTAGCACCACATTGTCGAATTTAGAAGTAACCATATCAATCATCTGTTCTTCTGTTTCATGCAATTCAAGATAATGATCATCTTCGCCGAAATCTTTATAATCCTCTGTGTTGTCATTATATGTAACTTCAGATAAGTCAGTTGGGAGGTCTGCACCTTCCCCACCTCCGCGGCCAATTACAATTACCGCTGTGTCAGAGAACCCTTCTGCTTTTTCCATTAATTTATCGGAATACTCATTGACAGATGGTTCTGGTAAACTCCAATCTTGTTCAAACATACCAACAACCGGACGTTCATCAGCGTAGGATGTGTATAAGTCAAAAAGTTCACTATTTACTTCAAATCCTGCATTCTCCAATCCCTCAATTAAACTAACCGTGTGGTGAGAATCCGATAAGGAACCCGAGCCTGTTCCACCATAAATTGGATTTGTAGAAGCCCATCCGAATACATTTACTCGTGAGTCGTTCTCTAAAGGAAGGAGGTTTTCATCATTCTCCAATAAGACAATACCTTCTCTCGCGATATCTTCACCTAGTTGCTCAGCCTTTTCAGAGGTTGCATCCGTGATTGTTCCTCTACCGGAGGCAAGTGTAAGTATTGTATTCATTGGATAGAATGCAATTAAATTGATTGCAATCATTAAAGCGATAAAAATAGCCATTATTGATTGCCTGCGAACCATAAACTTCCTTGGAATAGAAAATCTCTTGGCAATTATAATAAGAACAATTGCTAATAAAAGAACAACTCCGAAGAAAATAAGATAAGGAAGTACAAGATTGATAATATTTTTGACGTCATCCCAGTTTATTTCGAGCATCTATTATTCCCTCCATTTCCAGTTTGAATAAAGTATTGACAAAGGAGTTTATCATAAACACTTTAACTCCCTTCTTCCTTAAAATTAAATAACGTATCACGTTTATCCAAAATATAAAACGCTTACTTTTTAATTTTTCCTTTGTCACTAACTTATATTTCTGTACGAAAAATCGTATCATAGCATTCTGCATTCGTTTCATTTTTTTCACGAGCTGTATGTTTTTCTTCATAAATGGCATATATTAATAAAATTTCTTATGCACTTTTTAAAATGTGAAACAAATATGAAGAGGACCTGTACATGTCAACTTGCACATTGTCCAGATCCTTACAAAATAATTTTCTTATTTAATTTCGGTATTAGAATCTTTAATTCAAACCAATTATTCTTTTGATTCACACTGACTACACCATCGTTTTTTTGCACAGTATACCGGATACTTTTTAATCCGTAACCATGATTAAATGTATCTTTTTTCGTGGTTACCGGCAGTCCCTCTTCAAGCTCGAGCCTTCCTTCAAAGTAATTTTCAATGCGAATCATTAAAAAATTCTTTTGCTCAAACACGGAGACATGGATCAGTCTTTTCTCTTCATCGTCAATCTTCATTTCATATTCAATTGCATTATCCAGTGCGTTCCCAAAGATTGTAGAGATATCGATGACATCCATATCATTCAGCAGCGTTCCATCCGCCACAGTAGTTAATGTGATGCCATGCTTCATACAGATTAAGTTTTTACTCGTAAGTAATGTATCAAGTACATGGTTTCCTGTTTTATTTTGGGCTTCAAATGACTTAATTTCATCTTCCATCACCGTCAGAAAGCTTTTGCGTTTCTCTGGATCGACTTCTGCCTTAAGTGCAATAATTTGATTCTTTAAATCATGGTATTTATAGTTAACAAGTTCAATGCTTTCTTTCGATTGCTGGTATTGTTCATATTGATTCTGCAGGATATTCTGCACAGCTTTTAATTCGTGTCTTACCCTTAAATCATATAATTGGATATGGTATGCAAATAAAATCGCAAGCCCGCCTATATCAACCAAGGTTCTGATATTTAGGATTTCAGTTGCATATTGTCCACTAAATGGTGTCCCCGCACTAATAAAACTGAGATTACTGATTGCAAAAACCGCAGCACCAATCACAACCGTTGACCATAACTCCCGATGCCTAATATTTAATTTCCCGGTTTTAGGCACATATCGTTTTTCAATCAACCAAATGATAATAAACAGGAATCCATAGATAACGACCAATAGAACGAATTCAAGCAGCATATCCACTTCCCCATTGGCTGCAAAGAAGTAATGGATTTGCCACTGCAAGGATGCGACTAATTCCGCAGCAACAAACGCCCGTACACTATAATAACCTGCATCTAATGCAGTTATATCACAGCTTATATAAATCAAGAAAAACATCATGCCAATTGCTATCATCATTGCTGGAATCCAAAAAGCAATCGGTAAGTCTTTCGTCAGGACTAAAAAGGCGGCCTGTATAAAAAGTGCTGCTCCAGCAAAGGAAAAAAGCTTCCAGCCCTTGAGCTGCTTCTTTAATATTGAAATGTAAACAATACAAGCGAGCCACTCGGCAAGCCCAGTATATATACGAGGTATATCAATTAGCACATCATTCATTTTATTACTTCTCCCCAATAATCGGTTAATGCCGTCATGAATGCTTTTCTTTGAGTCCGGCTGATTGGCAGATTTTCATCATTAACGACTGCATAGCTATCCGCCATTCCCTCGACATGCTCTAAATTTATTAAATATCCACGATGTCCACGGAAGAAGCAAAATTTAGACAATTCTTTTTCTAGCTCTTTCATCGTTCCCGCAGCAATGAATTCTCCCTCTTTCGTAACATAAACAAGATTATGACCTTGACTCTCTATATAGTAAATATCAGAGGTCTCGAACCGCTTGATGCCATTTTTCAATGCAACAGTTATATAATCTGCTTCTCTTTTCTTCATTCTTTCAACCGCTCGGTGCAAGCGCTGAGAGAATTGAAAATAGGATATCGGCTTTAATATATAATCCAACGCATCCACTTCATATCCTTTAATCGCATACTGTGCTAAATTCGTGATAAAAATAATCACAACTTCCGTATCCATCTTTCTAATTTCTTCTGCTGCTGACATTCCATCTACAAAGCGCATATGCACGTCCATTAGGATAATATCAAATTGTGCCTGATAATCTTCTAAAATTTCATCTCCATCTGTATATGTTTTTATTGCTATCCTTTCACCGAATTCCTCTTCGAACCTACGCAAATAATCTATTAATTGTTCTTTATATTTATCCTCATCCTCAACAATTGCAAAGTGAATCATTATTTCACTCCTCTAGGTAATAATATAACTATTGTAAACCATTACATTCCTTCGCACGAAAGCTTTATAAAAAAAGTAATTTAGTATATTTCATTTTAAAGATAAATACTGTCTGGGCACAATGTATGAAATATACTAGCATAATAATAAAAAACGCACTATACTTCATACCTATATTTTTCGGCAATTACAGTATAACAAATTTTTAATATAGCTTGCTTCGAATTATAATTAGCTTCAGATATATTGTACAGATGATATTTTAATTTGATATGATGAGTAGAACTACTAGTATTCTAAGAATATTTACATAAAAGGAGTATCCAGCATGTATGATTATTTAATTGTTGGTGCCGGTTTATTCGGTTCCGTATTTGCTTACGAAGCAAAAAAAAGGGGAAAAAAGTGTTTAGTAATTGATAAACGCAATCACATCGCCGGGAACATCTACACTGAAAATATAGAAGGAATTAACGTTCATCAATATGGCGCACATATCTTCCATACAAATAACAAAAAAATCTGGGATTATGTTAATCAGTTTACAGAGTTTAATAGATACACAAATTCTCCGGTAGCCAACTATAAAGGGAAACTGTATAACCTGCCTTTCAATATGAATACATTTCATAAACTATGGGGAGTTGTGACACCCGATGAAGCAAAGCGTAAAATTGAAGAACAAAGAAAAGCTTCCGGCATTAGGCATCCAAAAAACTTAGAAGAGCAAGCAATTTCTTTAGTTGGAACGGACATCTATGAAAAGTTAATTAAAGGCTATACAGAAAAACAATGGGGAAGATCAGCTAAAGACCTGCCTGCGTTTATTATTAAACGGCTTCCGGTTCGCTTCACTTTCGATAATAACTATTTTAATGACAGGTACCAAGGGATACCTATTAACGGATATACGGAAATCATTGATAAAATGCTGGCAGGCATAGATGTGGAATTAAATTGTGACTTCTTCCAAAATCGGGACAGACTGGAAGGGCTTGCTAAAAAGATCGTATTTACAGGGATGATTGATCAGTATTACTATTATAAATTTGGCCCATTAGAATATCGCAGCTTAAAATTTGAAACGAAAGTATTGGAGGATACATCCAATTATCAAGGGAATGCAGTCGTCAACTATACAGACCGTGAAACACCTTTCACACGAATCATCGAGCATAAGCATTTTGAATTCGGCAATCAGGAAAAAACCATCATCACCAAAGAATATCCTGCAGAATGGAAAACAGGTGATGAACCATACTATCCAATCAATGACGAACATAATACACAAACCTATAAAAAATATAAAGAACTAGCCGAACAGGAGAAAGATGTTATCTTTGGCGGACGACTCGCCAGATACCAATATTATGATATGCACCAAGTTATTGGGGCAGCACTCGTTGCCGTGGAGAAAGAGTTTAATCCCAGTAATTCATAAAATGAAACTTCAATCAGTGGGGATTTTACTACCACTTAGCCCGCGATAAAGCTTTTAAAAATAGCCCGCAATTTGCGGATTGCGGGCTATTTTCCTGCTTTACGTTCCCTATTTATTAATAACAATAGATTGTTTATAATTTGCATACTCGTTTAGCTCCGAAAAGAGGGTGGCACCATTCGGGCTACTTTATTTTCTGCCAAGGTGTTGCTTCAGATACTTGCCCGTTATACTGCACTTTTTGGACAATTAAATTGAAATTAGGGAGAAACTCTCTTTTAAAACACCTCACTCGTACAAAACAAACTGAAATCAACGGGTGAACAATATGGATTTCCAATCCACCAATAGCCCTCATGCATAAAGCCACCTAATCGCAATCATGATTAGATGGCTTTATTCGTATTCGAAGCGTAGAATCTATACAATTATCGCACTTACGACCTGGTGGCCCGCTTCCCTTGAAAAGAGCTTCGCCCGCACTAATAACTATAAAAGTTCTCTGTGAAGTAAGGGTGTGACTCATCATTAAAGGCCACGCCGACTCCCAAGTATTCATAGTTTCCCTGAAGGATATTTTCTCTGTGTCCTAGGGAATTCATCAGCCCTTCATGGGCAAAAATACTGCTGAACTGGCCATATGCCAAGTTTTCACCAGCTAAAATAAAGCGAATATCATCAACCTCCATACGATCAAATGGAGATTGGCCTTGCAGATTTACATGGTCAAAGTATTGATTTTCTGCCATATCCAAACTATGTTTCCGGGCTGTTTCCCGTACATGATTATCCCATGATAGGACAGGCAAATCATTATTTATTCTTGAAGCATTTGTTAAATCAAACAATTGATACTCAAAGCCTTCCTGCAGCTGCTGGCTGGCTTCAGCATAAAAAGCATTTTTATTTTGTTCCAGGCCATTATCGATAACTTGGATAGCTGTAACGCTATTGTTTTCATGTATATCATAAAAAACCGTGATATAGCTGTTGTCGATATGAAATACATCATATTCTCCATTGCTATTAATCATGTAGTTAATTAAACCTTTTCTTATTTTCGATTCAGGAGTACCTAAGTTTTCTGTAACAGACTGTTGCGAGCTTCCCAACTCTATTCCTGTTGAGGAGCTGATCAAATTTTGATTCGTATACAGACCACGAACGATATTATCTTCGTCATAAGCAACCATAATAAAATTTTGATAGTTTTCATGATAGGTTTCCCAGCTGACACCATATTCATTTTCTGAAGTCCTCTGTGACTCTCCAGCTTCCTGCTCAACCTCGGCTCTAGTATCGCCTATTTCAATATTATGAATGGAAAACATCTGATTCTCAGGAACGGATAATTCCGGTATTTTAACATTCTTTTCGTTTGATTCCGACAGTGAATTATCAATCACGGTAAATAAAGAATTCAGCCCATGGTTTAATTTATCGATTGCAGAATGAAGTTCTGGATTTTCTTTTATCGAATCGATTGTCGAATGAATAGAATCCTTTATAGAGGCAGGAACAATTTGCTGAACGTGATCTTCCCATAACGGCTTTGAAACATAGCCGATAAATACAACCAGTAATAATAGAATAAACCGTTTCACAATGATACTTCCTCCACTCTACTTTTTGGATGTTATATACATCCAATCTCTCTATATATTAACTTTATTATAACAATCAAGTAAAAGAAAAGCCCTCTGGTAATTTATTTATTATCTTCCATTTTCGCCCGAATTTCACTTTTTAATTCCTTGGGAGATAAATTAAGAGGACTTGCGGGCGGGTATTATGACGCAGATTAGAACAGGAAAGATTCTATTTTTCAGTGTGCGAGCGCTGGCAGTCAATTTTATATTTATTACGGTTCGAAATGCATTGTATAAAACTGCTGGATAAGCCAGCTTTAAATAAGGCACTTACTTCAATCCATGACAAACTATAAAAGAGATTATTGAGACATAACTAATACCAACGATATAAAAGCCGAATATTATAAAAGAGAAAGCATTTAATGTTACCTTTCACATAGTTGATAAAAACTGCTGATAACTTTAATTCAGAGTAACCCTGTTTTTCTGGACAGATGGCGTTCTCATCGACTGTTTCACCGATTTTCTTTCTGTTACTGTCTGATAGAAACGTTCTTATAGACAGTTTCATCGCTTATCTTGATGGTACTGTCTTATAGAAACGTTCTTATAGACTGTTTCTCCGCTCATCTTGATGGTACTGTCTTATAGAAAGGTTTTCATGGACTGTTTCCCCGCTTATCTTGATGGTACTGTCTTATAGAATGGTTTTCATGGACTGTTTCCCCGCTTATCTTGATGGTACTGTCTTATAGAATGGTTTTCATGGACTGTTTCCCCGCTTATCTTGCTGGTACTGTCTTATAGAAAGGTTCTCTTAGACTGTTCTTTCACTTTTCTTGCTCCGGCTGGCTTTTATTTATCCTGAACTAAATTAATCTGCACTATCTATAAAATCCGAACAAGTTGAGCTATCATTCGGATTTTAATTTATTCTTTTTCTTATGTCCCCCTCTTCTACTCTTTATTAATCCTATTTCCGTAAAGCAATCCAACAGAAGATGCATGTTTTTCCACTGTCTTATCCGAAATAATGAGCTCATTTGCGATTTCCTCATTTTGAAATTCATTTGACATAATCCTAATCCATGAATATAATAAAACCAATCAGATTAGTATGAATTAAATCACTAAGTGAGGTGTTAGAAAGAAATGGGTTATATGATAGTTACTGGGTTATTATGTGGTGCGCTGCTTGGATTTGTCATGCAAAGAGGGCGTTTCTGTTTAACTGGAGGATTTCGCGATATGTATATTGCGAAAGATAATCGGATGTTTTATGCATTACTAGTAGCTATCGCTGTGCAGAGCATTGGTGTTTATACATTGATTCAATTTGGTGTGATTGAGTTTTCAGCAGGAGAGTTTTCTCTTGTCGCTACAATTGTCGGCTCCTTTTTATTTGGAGTAGGAATTATATTTGCCGGGGGATGTGCAACTGGGACGTGGTATCGCGCCGGTGAAGGCCTGCTTGGCAGCTGGATTGCCCTTTTCGGCTATATGTTCATGAGTGCAGTAATGAGAACTGGATTTTTAGCACCACTCGATCAATCGATGAAAGCCGTTCGACCAGCAAATAACTCGATTGCAGAAACGACTGGGATTTCTATTTGGCTGCTTATTCCAATCTTTCTTGCTATCGTACTTTTCCTCGTTATAAAAGAATTAAAGAAACCAAAAGTCGCAATACCTGCAATGAAAGCAAAACGTTCAGGTCTTGCCCACTTATTATTCGAAAAGCGCTGGCATCCATTCTTTACAGCGACATTAATCGGTCTCATTGCAATTCTGGCCTGGCCATTAAGTGCAGCAACAGGCAGAGTATTCGGACTTGGCATTACGACACCTTCTGCGAACATCCTGCAATACCTGGTTTTAGGTGATGCATCTTTCATTAATTGGGGTGTGTTTTTAGTACTTGGAATATTCCTAGGTTCGTTAATCGCTGCAAAAGCAAGCCGCGAATTTCGTTTTCGAATGCCTGATGCAAAAACTGGAATTACCAGTTTCCTAGGCGGAAATTTAATGGGCTTTGGTGCCAGTCTTGCTGGCGGATGTTCCATTGGAAACGGTTTGGTAATGACAGCAATGATGACCTGGCAAGGGTGGACCTCATTATTATTCATTCTTTTAGGTACGTGGACTGCTTCTTATTTTGTATTTATTCGCCCGCGCCAAAAGAAAGCAGTTTTAGGAAATCAAGCAATTCAAGCGTCTTAATTGAAAGGAGGAGATCATGATGGCGAAAGTATTAGATGTGATGGGCCAAGTTTGTCCATTTCCATTAGAGGAAGCAAAGGTAGCTGTTAATGAAATTGATTCGGGGGATGAGCTGGTCATTAATTTCGACTGTACCCAAGCTACAGACAGTATCCCGCGCTGGGCAGCGGAGACTGGACTTGCAATTACAAACTTTGAACAAACCGGTGACGCGGCTTGGACGATCACGTTAAAGAAGAGTTAGATAAAAGTTACCGATCTACAGTTCATTTTATAAGCAACTTTTCATGTTATTATCGGGAACCGCCCCTTTGCTTCTGACGGCTCGGGGTGGTTTTCTCTTGTTTTTCCAGAAAGGAATTCTTATAAGAGGTAATACGAACAATACTAACTAAGGATAAAGCCCTTGAATAAACATGGAATCCAGACCAAACTCTTAAATTAAAATGTATCTTTCAAACGATTTCCCCAGACGGAATTGTAAAACCAGCTGCAAACCGGTCAGCTGGTGTCTTCTATCTCTATATTAAATAACTGCGTTTCAAACTTAAATTCGCATCAAAAGCAAGTCAAACCACGCTCACTCACTTACCCAATTATTCTTAATAGCAGTAACTACCGCATTCGTCCGATCTTTAACCTTTAATTTTTTTAAGATAGAAGAAACATGATTTTTCACTGTCTTATCCGAAATAAAAAGTTGATTTGCGATTTCTTCATTTTGGTAGCCGTTGGACATCCTTTCTAAAATGTCCCATTCTCTTTTTGTTAATAAATCAAGTGGCCGGCTTACTTTTTTATTTGTTATTCTCGAATATTCATTAAGTATAAGAGATGAAAAACGTGGATGGATAAAACTATGCCCATCCAAAATTTCATTAATAGCTAATTTAATTTGACTTAGCTCCATATCCCCATAAAAGTAACCATTCATTCCTATTTTCATAAACTCCAGTATTTGTTTTTTATAAACTTCTGTGAAAGTCCATATTGCCATTTTAAAATTGCTGTTTTTATACTTTTCATATATTTTATCCAAATTGGTATTTGGGGTAAGTTCAAAAATTAATAGGTCAGCAGAATAATTGATTTCTTTCTCACCGGAAAGTACCTCGCTGTAGCTATATAAATGAAATGTATGCTCTGGTATTTCATCATTTAGAATACTAACTATGCCCTTCATATATAAACCGTTCTCTTGAATGAATATTATATTGCCCAATCTAACTCCATCCTCCAATTATCCCATACTTCTATAAGTTAAAATACTGACTGTAAGTCTTTTTTCTGTTATGTACAATTATTTGTCTATATAAAGTATAGTTATTTATATCTAATTAATTAATGATTCATAAGTTCTATATAATAATTGTATTTACGACTCCACATTGCATTTTATGGTAGTATAGACTCATAACCACTTCATAAATTAGCAATTCACTTATTTAAACCATTTGTATATATAAAATCAGGTAAATTTACATAGTTTCATTTTATCCTTTTGTGTTAAGTATATATTATAACTAATAATTATATTTGTAAACGGAATTATAACTATTGATGATAACCAAACACTTTTGAGACGATGGGGTGTCTTTCTTGAAAAATATAGAAATAGGAAGCAAATTGAAAGCAATACGAAAATCAAATAATTACACAGCTATGGAGCTTGCTGAAAAGGTTAATGTTTCGCAAGCCTATATTAGTAAAATTGAAAATGGCAAAGCTAGTCCTAACCTGGAAATGCTAAGTAACCTATTGGAGGCACTGGACAGTGATATATACACTTTCTTCTCTTATGGTGACTTAGATACTCCTGATGAATTTATACGTTTCTATGAAAGTTTTAAGTCAGTTAAACCAGAAATAAGGAGAAAGGTCATTGAGTTACTGGAGTTAATTAATTGAAAAACAACTCACCCAGCCGGAAAGCGGAAAGTAGTAACCAAATGGGAAAGTGGACACTTTCAAAACTGGGCAATGGTTATGAACTAACTTCTTCTCCATGATGAACTAAAAGTCAGGGTGTTAAAGTACCTTGAGTAAATGGGAGCTTACACACTTTATTCGACAAGCCCTTATTCAGCAAAAAGTTATTTCAATAAAAAGGAACGAACCCATTCTCATGAAGAGAATGGGTTACGTTCCGTTTTTTCTTTTTATTCATTTAACCATTCATTAACTAAATCTTGATTTTCTTCCACCCATTTTTCTGCACCAACAATCGGTTCTTCTCCGGCCTCTTCTGCTTCAGCTATATAGCTCATTAATGCACCAATTGAATCATCATCCATCTTCCAGTTCTTCAGCCACTGATCAATTTCAGGGAAATCCTCAGAAAAACCTAACCTTGTCGCGTGATGAATTTTTTCCGTTTCACCGTATACTTTCTTAGGATCCTCTAAGTACTTTAGATCCAGTTCTGCAAAGACACGATGCGGGTTCCAAAGTGGTGAAACGATTGGTTCCTCTGCTTTAATTGCTTCTTGTATCTCCGTAATCATTGCTGGCTCAGAACTAGGGACCAGTTCATAATCCAAACCATACTCAACAATCATTTCTTCAGTAACATCCATCGTTCCTGCTCCAGGTTCAAAACCGGTGATTTCACTTTCGAACAGATCTTCTTTCCCGTTTAAATCTTCAATACTATTGATATCTTCCATATAAGCTGGTACAACTAAACCAACTTTAGCGTTGTCATACCAAACTTCTTCCGAGAAATCGACTTCATCTTTATATTGCTCGAGATAGTTCTTATCTTGAACTGGCAGCCAAAATTCCAAGTTGACATCCAATTCATCATTTGCCAATGCTGCCATTTGTGTTCCCATATCTAATAGGTGAAACTCGACATTATACCCTTTTTCTTCAAGAATCACTTTCCACATATTTGTAACAGCAATGTTCTCTGCCCAACTAATTTGTCCAATATCAACTGTTTCATCCGAACTTCCTGCAGTATCTTCTGACGACGCATCCTTTGCATCACCATTCCCACATGCTGCAAGAACACCTATCATCAATAATATAAGAACAAACAATATTCCCCTTCTAAAACCCATGAATTAAATTGCCTCCTGTAAATATTAAGTATCTTTATTTTCCTTTGGTAAAAATTCAAATATTTCTCCTGAACGGATACTTGTTGTTAATCTTTTTAACCAATCGTAATATATTTTGGATTCATTTAACATTTCATAATACTTTTTTGCTTCCTGCTTTATTTCATCATCTACTGACGCATCGCCTAACATTTCCTCAATTTTCTTTTCCGCTTCATGAACCGCATCTAAATTCATTCTCACTTCGCGTTCCCATTGTTGACAATAAAAGGACATAAAGGTATTGAAGAAATTCTTTTCTGCTGCATACGTATGTTTTCTTATGCCTTTCGTATAAATACGTTTTACATAACCAATATCTTGCAATTTACGTACACTTGTACTCATACTTGCTTTTGTCATTCCGACCTCTTCGTGCATTTCATCTAAGTTCATTCTATCTTCAAAATACATGGTGGCATACAACCTACCGGCGGCTGGTGTCACACCATATAAATCCATCGTTTCTGCGATAGCACCAATGACTTGGTCCTTGGCAAATTCCAACTTTTCTCTCGCTTCTTTATTGTTTAAGCTATCCACTGGCTTACTCTCCTTGTACATTGTTCAGTTTGTTAAATCTTTTCTTAACAAAATTAATGTTACTCCTTTTAAAACAAATGTCAAGTTAAATAATATAGTAAATACGCGCTGCCCCTAGTCTTTCATAGAGTTATGAAATGATTATTTTTTTATAAAGTCAATTTAATTTGCAGTATATTTAATAATTAAAATTTAAATTTCTTTGACACATGTTTTTTAATATGCTAAATTAAATTTGTTCAAAACGTTAAATTTTTTCTTAACAAACTTAGTAACCGTTTATAAAGTGACAAGAGGAGGTTTCGGTATTGGATATTAGAAAACAATATATAAATGGTCAATGGGTTGAAGCAATCTCTGGAAATACAAGAGATATTATTAATCCATATAATCAAGAGGTCATTGCCGTTGTTGCTGAAGGAAACGCACAGGATTCCGAAAAAGCAATCGCTGCAGCAAGGGAAGCATTTGACCATGGAGAGTGGCCAAATAGGCCGGCCACAGAACGAGCAAAAATCGTTCACAGAATCGCAGAACTCATTGAACGCGATCAAGAAGAACTCGCGAAGCTTGAATCATTAGATACCGGAAAAACACTAGAAGAAAGCCGATGGGATATGGAAGATATTGCTGGTGTCTTCCGTTACTATGCTGAGCTTGCCGATAAAGACGGTGGAGAAATAATAAATTCTCCCATTCCGAATTCAATTAGTAAAGTAGTCAAAGAACCTGTTGGGGTTTGCGGGCAAATTACTCCTTGGAATTACCCGCTGCTTCAAGCATCATGGAAATTAGCTCCAGCACTCGTTACTGGAAATACACTCATCATCAAGCCGAGTGAAATTACACCACTTACACATATTAAAATCTTTGAATTAATCGAAGAAGCCGGTGTACCTGCAGGGGTTGCTAACCTTGTACTTGGCCCTGGAAACACAGTTGGTGCAGAGCTATCCAATCATGAAGATGTAGATTTGATCTCATTTACCGGCGGGATCAAAACAGGAAAAGCGATTATGCAAGCTGCAAGTCATAACATGAAAAAAATTGCACTGGAACTCGGCGGCAAAAACCCGAATATTATTTTTGCTGATGCGGATTTAGAAGTAGCAATCGATCAAGCATTAAATGCTGTTTATTTCCATGCTGGACAAATCTGTTCAGCCGGAACAAGAATCATCGTCGAAGAAAGCATCCACGATAAGTTTGTTGAAGCACTCATTGAGCGTGTGAAAAAGATTAAACTTGGAAATGGCTTTGATGAAACAACACAGATGGGACCGCTTATTTCAGAAGAACATTTGAATAAAGTCGAGCAATATGTTGAAAAAGGGATCAAAGAAGGAGCAACTGTTGCAGTTGGAGGCAGACGTCCAGATGATATGGAACTCCAGAATGGATTTTTCTATTTACCTACCATTTTGACGAATTGTACGACCGAGATGCATGTGGTTCAAGACGAAGCTTTTGGCCCTGTAATTACAGTGGAAAAATTCGCGAACGAAGAAGAAGCTATCAAACTAGCAAATGATTCGATTTACGGACTATCCGGCGGTGTGTGGACAAAAGATATCACAAAAGCAGAACGTTGTGTTGCAAAAATGCGGATGGGTACGGTGTGGATTAATGATTTTAATATCTACTTCCCGCACGCACCCTGGGGTGGCTATAAGCAATCTGGAAATGGCCGTGAACTAGGAGTCATGGGACTGGAAGAATATCAAGAAACAAAACATATATTCCAAAATTTAAAACCAGAAACAGTGAACTGGTTCTAATCAAAAGCGTAAGTGCCCGTTTAGCGACGTACAAACTGGAGTTCTTCGCAATGAGATAAAGGAAACACGACGACGAAAGGAGTCGATGTTGACTTATCGATTGGAGGAGAATGAAGTTTGCTAGTCGTTGGGCACTGGAGCTGGACGTGGCTGTTCCAGTTGATAAATAATCTACAGCCACAATTTTTTCTAATTATCTTTAATCAAAAAGTACATAGGAGGCATTTAATAATGAGTTTAAATATGAAAGTAGAACAAATGTATAATTTTCACCAATTCGAACTGCCAACAGTGGTTAAACACGGCATTGGTTCCATTAAGCATATTGGAGAAGAAATTAAAAACCTTGGTGTCACAAAAGTACTATTGGTAACGGACCCGGGAATCTATAAAGCTGGTGTAACGAAGCCAATTGAAAACCTCTTAAAACAAGCAGGGATTGAAATATCTTTATTCAATAAAGTAGAACCAAACCCACCCGTTCGTCTCATTGCAGAAGGAACCAAACAATATAAAGAAGATAACTGTGATGGTCTTGTTGCTGTAGGTGGAGGAAGTTCCATGGATACAGCGAAAGCGATTGGTGTTGAAGCAGCTCATAGCGCACCGGTTTTAGAGTATGAAGCGGCAGAAGGCAAAAAGCCTCTCGAGAACCGAATTCCACCACTTACAACTGTACCTACTACAGCTGGAACCGGTTCAGAAGTAACACAATGGGCAGTAATTACAGATGAAGAACGTGAATTCAAATTTAATACAGGTGGACCGCTCATCGCAGCCCACTTAACAATTATTGATCCAGAATTACATGTTTCCATGCCCCCGCATGTAACAGCGATGACAGGTATTGATGCACTCGCACATGCAATCGAATGCTATACAATGCACTATGCACAACCAATTACAGATGCAGTTGCATTACTCGCAATGGAATACGTCGGTAAATACATTCGCCGCGCTTACTCGGATGGCGGTGACATTGAAGCTAGATACGGAATGGCTCAAGCAGCTATGCTTGCGGGATTAGCTTACGGAAGTGAATCAGCCGGAGCGGCACATGCGATGTCTCAAACACTCGGTGGTATTATTCCGGTTGCACATGGTCAGTGTGTTGCAACAATGATGGGGCCTGTGATGGAATATAACTGGAAAGGGCATCCAGCTAAATTTGCTAGAATTGCACAAGCGCTCGGTGTGAATACATTCAATATGACAACAGATGAAGCAGCAAAGGCAGCAGTTAATGAAGTTTATAAACTCGCAGAAGACTTGGATATTCCGAATTTAGAAGAACAAGGCGTATCCCCTGACATGATTGACAGACTTTCAAAGGAAGCGATGAAAGATCCTCAAACCGTAGGGAATCCACGCGACTTGACGGAAAAAGATTATCAGTGGATTTACAAGCGCTGCTTTAACTTAGTACCTAAAACTCTCTAATTTTAATCCTATATTAAACAGCTCTGGTCATCCCATTTAATGACCAGAGCTGCTTTTACTATCTTAAAGACAGAGTGACAGGTTTATCCGATTCGCTCTCTCAAGCAAATAGATTATATTACTTTCAACTTTTTTATGATGGATTTTAATGCCTTCCTTCATCCCCAATACTCCCGCATCAACCCCTCCAATCTCAATTCCTCCTCCTCCCCATTCGTCCTGGCTCTCTGCTTCCGCTCTTTTTCACGTTCTTCTTGTTTCCGCTTTTCCTCGTAATACCAATCTGGCACAATATCCTTTTTCCCGGCAGGAAATCCGCCATTTCCTCCGCCCTTACGCTTGCGCTCGTTTTCAAAAGCAGCATACTCCGCCTCTGCTTGACCCAGTGTCCGAATCCCCTTTTTATGCCAGGCATTCAAAATACTCTTCACATAAGCCCAAGACGTTTTATTCTGTTCCAGAGCACGTTTCATTGCCTCAATCACGAGTTCTTCTCCCAAACTGTTGATCCAGTCCAGCAAAGATTCTATGACAAACGGACTAACCATGCCAAAGTTTTCTTGATAAAACTTCAGCGCATCCGGTTCGCTTTTTGCTTGGTCCGCATTTTCAATTCCCTTCCTGCCCGCATCTTCTGCAGTTGTATTCGTATTGTTTTGTTTTATATTTGTTTTATTATTGTATTGTTTAATTAATGGGGCCGGGGATTGGTTCGGAAGGTTGTCCGCAAGTTGGACCGGAACGTGGGTCACCTCGAAGTCCGCTTGCTGGGCTGGCGGGTGGTTCTTGACTTGGTCCGGAAGTTCGTTCAGTTGTTCGTCGCTCTGTTCCATTCTCTCTTCAGTAAAAGCTGTCTTCCTCTCCAGCAAATGCGTTTCATGCTGCCCCATCTCCAGTACCAAACTATGTATCTTATAAACTGGTGCTTTCCCTCTGCCTCGGGATTCTACCTTGATATATCCTCCATTTGCGAGTTCCGTACGCGCCCGCTTAAAACTGGTTTCTGTGAGACCCGCTTTATTTCGCAGGACCGACCCAGGAGAGGTGAACGTATTTTTCCATCTTGTTTTATTATTGATATGCATCAGCGCATACCATAAAGCAACCGCTGACCCTGTAAGGGGGACTTGTTCCTGGCGATCATAAAAAGCATTAATTTCCTTTATGTAATTCATCTTTAACCATTCCTTTCTAAATTTCCTCAAGTTAATTAAAAAAACATACGAATCATCCCAGCTGAATTCCGTATCAGCTGGGATTTTTCAAATTAGCTTACCTATCTTCACTCCAAATGATTCCCGGTATCTCCTTCCCGCAGCTTCCTTCTTGCTTCTTTTCCCCAGCTCTTCACCGCCTCTACGGAAACCCTCTTCAAGTCGGCAATTTCCTTCAGTGGCATGTCCAGAAGAATATAGTAATACACCCAATCCCATTGCTTTTCAGTAAGCCTGGATCTCACTTCCTCCAGCATTTCACTTACTTCCATATTGCTCCCTGGTATTTCCCCCATCATATTTTTTAATTCCGCGGCAGCATCGTCCATGCGCTGTTTTTCCTTTTCCACAAAGATATCTCTTTTCTCTCGTTCTCGAACTTCTTTGCGGAGCATATCGACAAGTCGATTCCGAATCGCATAATTGAAATAGGTTCCAAGGGGACCTTGATTGGGATTATACTTTTTATAAGCCATCCACATGGCATAGAGACCCTCCGTATAAAATTCCTGAAAGGGATCACGAATTCCTAAGCGATGGATATGGTAATGAATTCTCCTTTCATTTTGCTGGAAGATTTCCTCAAAACTCATTTCACTAAACGGCTTTACCTCCTTTTTCTCTTTGTTAATGTCCTCATCTCCCTTCTGTATAGGTTGCTTAATATCCTCTTTCTTGGGATAAGCTAAGCGACAAATTCATCATAATAGAAACTGGAAAAGATATCCCAAGCCTAACTTTCTTTTTCCCATGGTAAAAGTGGATTTTACTCAGGCAAAATTAAATAACCGATAGAAAAGCCCATCTAAAATTAACTTTTAGATGGGCTTTTTGAAGTTAGCCTATATTTAAAATAAATTTGCCACTTATCTGGAACACGTGGAAAGAATGAATCATCTCCAAAGCAACTGCTAATCAATAAACTCCTGCCAGCTAATTGCAGGAGCGCAGCAGATTAAAAGAAAATACTTACCATGCATTTTGATAGCTTCAATCCATTAAATTCCTTTGTCCACGCTTCCAGTGATTGAGCCGTATTCATCTGAATAAAATGACCATTCCTCGTGACATCTCCAAAAAGCCCTCCCTAATACCCATCTCTTATTCAGTTATAAAGTTTCATAGACAACTATCCCTATTCAATGTAAATTAACATGTAAGCACTTTCATTTAGTGAGGAATGTGGATAAAACCCTTGAAATTAAAATTCCCCCATCTTTGTTTCTTTTGGAATAACCCTGGCCAATCACCAGTCTTGCACCCCAGTTCTGTAAAAGGAGATGAAATGGTTGAAGAAATAATACAGGCAACCCATCAAACGATTGAATCTTTGATTAAGGAAAACGCTACGCCTGATGCAGTTGCTATTGTGACATAAAGGGTGCACATTTGAAATGGATAAAGACATGATCTATGACCTTGCTTCTATCAACAATGTTCTCACAACAGCCGCCGCAATGACCCTCTATGAAGATAGGACGTTGAACTAGATAAATGCAGACCAAGGTGCATCCCTGATTTTGCCAAAGCGGGCGAAAGATTAAAACAGCTCAGGACACATACTTCAGCTTTTACCGCTTGAGCTACGGTAAAATCGAGTGGAACGTCTGCAACATATACTCCAACATACACTAACACATGCACTATTTGTTTATACCTGCAGTGATTTGAACATGATTACATTGGGAGCTTGAATTGAACGTCTTTCTAGACAAAGGCTTGATGAATATGTTTATGAAAAAATCACAAAACCTCTAAAATCAATGACAAGATCGATAACTCGCCAAAATCACAAAATACCGGATTCTAGCAATAGAGTATCAGCCCTGGACAAACAATCGTCCTTGTTTGGGCAGACATGTATGATGAAAACGCATGGTCCTTAAGTCCCGTCGTCGGGCATTTCAGATTCCCCACTCCCAATGATTCGTGTAACTTGCCTATATGTTTATCAATGACGGAAGATACAATGAAAAGCACATATTGAAACTGGAAACAATAGCTTTTAGCAGGGAATCACATTCGAGAATTCCATGGTAATGACCATTATTTAGGCTAAGAGCGCTCACAGGCTTGGTATATGGATGTGTTATCAGAATCGCCCCTCCTTGGGCATACTAAAGATACATGTACATTCATCCTATCAACTTAAACAATAATACGATTGCTATGCTTTACACGAACCGTGTGCACCCGACTGGTGAAACGACTTCAACAGCCTGCCGTAAGAATTCACTGGAAGCGGCATCGATTTTCAAGAGAATAGCTTAACGATTTCAGGTGGGGTACATTATCCGCTTTCACTACTAAACAGACATATCAACCATTGGGCATAGATAGTATGGCAGGGGACAAACCTCTATCTTTCAGACCCTATTGTTTGAATCGGAAAAAAGGAAATGATTAACCCTGGGGCCTGCCCCAAATAGGAGGTTCAAAATGAAACAATGGACGAAAGCTTTCTTGATATTGATTTTTGCCATAGCCTTCAGTTCAGGCACATTGAAAGCGAGCTCCCAAGAACAGGAAACAATCAAGCAGTTAGTCATCCTTGAGAATACTCCAGAGGTAAAAGCAGAAATAGAAAACGGTGAAATACAATTACAGGCATTGCACGTTTATGGAGATGGCCATTTTAAAGCAACATCAGATTCACTTACATGGCATTCGAAAAATAAAAATGTCGCCACAGTAAGTCAGGATGGTGTGGTTACAGTCACTGGTCAAAATGGCCGTTCCTGGATTACAGTAACAGACGGTCATTTTACAGACGAAATTGCAATTCACTTTAAGCACGGTGAACCACAAATTATCAAAAAGAAAGGCAAAAAATATAACATCATTGACAACGCCATTCACGGCATGACGATTAATGAAAAAATTGGACAAATGCTTATGCCTGACTTTAGAAACTGGAATGGGGAAAACGTGATAGAAATGCTCCCAGAGATTGAACAAATCGTAAAAGACTATCATCTTGGCGGTGTAATCCTATTTGCGGAAAATGTCGTGACAACGGAACAAACAACAAGATTAGTCCATGCGTACCAAATGGCCAGTGAAAAATACGGATTACTGATGACCATCGATCAGGAAGGCGGGATTGTCACCAGGCTGCAGTCTGGAACACATATGCCTGGAAATATGGCACTTGGTGCAACAAGATCTGCTGAGATGGCAGAGAACGTTGGTAACGTAATTGGAGCTGAATTACAGGCATTAGGCATTAATATGAACCTGGCTCCTGTACTCGATGTGAATAATAATCCCGACAACCCTGTTATCGGCGTCCGCTCTTTCGGCGAGTCACCTGAGCTCGTGGCAGACCTTGGTATCGGTTATATTAAAGGAATTCAGAGCAATGGCGTTGCAACTACAGCAAAACACTTCCCAGGGCATGGTGACACATCGGTCGATTCTCATCTTGGCTTACCCGAAGTCCCACATGACAAAGAACGTTTGCTGCAAGTAGAGCTATATCCATTCCAGCAAGTAATGGAAGCAGATGTGGATGCAATCATGACGGCGCATGTCACTTTTCCCAAAATTGATGATACAACAGTAATTTCTAAAAAGGATGGTACGGAAATCTTGCTGCCTGCCACATTATCCCATAAAGTTTTAACCGGTCTCATGCGTGAGGAAATGGGCTATGACGGCGTTATTATTACAGATGCATTAAATATGCTCGCAATTGCTGACCATTTTGGTTCGGTAGATGCAGTGATCCGCTCCGTAAATGCGGGAACAGATATTATTTTAATGCCTGTAGGGTTAGAGGAAGTTGTTGATGGTTTACTCGAAGCGGTAGAAAACGGGGAAATTGCCGAAGAGCGAATCGAACAGTCGGTGAAACGAATTTTAACCTTAAAACTGAACCGCGGTGTCATAAAGTCAGAAAACCCGGTCCCAGTAGCAGAGTTGGTTCAACAGGCTGAAGAAATTGTTGGCCAAGACGCTCACAAACAAACGGAGTCTGCTGCTGCGAACCAATCAATTACACTACTAAAAAATGAACAGGTTCTGCCATTACAAGTACAAGAAACGGAAAAGATTGTTGTTATAGGGAACACGTACATCAGCAACTTGTATGAGGCCATCAGCGACTATCACGAGAACACAGAACTTATCGTTGCCTCAAGTCCATTAACAAACGAACAACTGAATCAACTCTCAGATGCAAGTGCGGTGATTTTTGGTTCCTATACGTTTAATGTCAGTGGGCGTGCACCGACGAATCCACAGATGCTGCTGGTCAACCAGCTAATACAGGAAATCGATGCACCGGTGATTGGTACAGCCATCCGAAATCCATATGATATCATGGCGTTCCCTGAAATCGATGCCTATTTGGCACAATACGGATTTAGGGATACAAGCTTTAGTGCAACTGCTGCAACTATCTTTGGTGAAAACAACCCAACAGGAAAATTACCAGTTACGGTTCCCGATTTAAACGGTGATGTCCTATTCGAATACGGTGCTGGACTTTCCTACTAAATGAGGAGCTAAGCCCCCTCACCCCTATAAAATAGCAACGGAGGGAATAAAAATGAAGAAAATACTGGCCACGTTCGGAACACTTTTACTTGTTCTTACCTCTCTTACAATTGTTTTTGCAGACAAGGGAGAAAACAACGGAAAAGGCAAGGGGAATAAAAAGAGATTCCAGTTAGGTGTAGAAGTTCTATTAGATGAACAAAAACATCTCATTGAAGGAAAACGTGTCGGTTTAATCACAAACCCTACCGGAGTCGACCAAGACTTGAATAGCATTGTTGACCGCTTGTATGAAGACCCTGATATTGAACTCACCGCCCTTTATGGCCCGGAGCATGGTGTTCGCGGGGATGCCCAGGCAGGTGAATATGTTGAATTTTATATTGATGAGTCAACCGGATTACCAGTCTATAGTTTATACGGGAAAACGCGAAAACCTACACCAGAAATGTTGGAAAATGTAGATGTCCTGCTTTTTGATATTCAGGATGTCGGTACACGTTTCTATACGTACATTTATACGATGGCCTATGCGATGGAAGCAGCAGCGGAAAATGAAATTGAATTTATAGTCCTCGACCGGCCGAACCCATTAGGCGGTCATAAAGTAGAGGGTCCCGTATTGGATCCACACTACGCATCTTTTGTCGGCAACTATCCGATTCCATTACGTCACGGAATGACAGTTGGTGAATTAGCAGAATTATTTAATGAAGAGTTTGATATTCATTCTGACTTGACCGTAGTTGAAATGAATGGATGGAAACGTAATATGTACTATGATGACACAAGTCTGGATTGGGTTTTACCATCGCCAAACATGCCTGTACTCGAGACTGCCATCGTTTATCCTGGAGCAGCATTAATAGAAGGAACGAATGTTTCGGAAGGCCGTGGCACTACAAAACCATTCGAATTGATCGGCGCTCCATTTGTAAATAGTAAGGAATTTGCAGCGGCACTGAATGATTTGCATTTACCTGGCGTTACGTTTCGTGCAGCATCCTTTACCCCGACCATTTCAAAACATAGCGGAACGTTAAGTCATGGGATACAGATTCACATCCAGAATGAGAAGGCCTTCAAGCCAATAGAATCAGGACTGCATATCGTGAAAACCTTGCATGATATGTATCCAAATGATTTTGAATTTCGTTCTGAAAATAGTGCAGGTATATCCTTCTTCGATAACCTGATTGGCAATGGATGGATTCGAGAAGCAATTGAGAATGGCACATCGGTTAAAGAGATGGAGAAAAGATGGAAACCGGAATTGAAGAAATTTGAGAAGGTAAGGAAAGGATACTTGCTGTATTAAACAGGGATGATTGGGCAGAGGCTTGTTCTTATTCATTAAATTACTCAGAATCTATTAATATGAAAGAAAATGACTGTAATACCTTTATTGCATAAGGTTTTTCGCGGGTGGTGGCTCACTCCCTCTGTTGATCAGAAAGGAAATGAGAACAGGACGGTATATGAAAGTTTAATCGTTTGCTTTTCATTTGCCTCGCTTATTGCAGCGATCTTGTCATTTAATCAAAAAATAACCACCCATAGCCTGGTAAGCAATGAAGAGTGATTATTTTTTGCTCAAATCTTGTGAGCCGCCCCCTTGAAGGACTATTGCACAAACCGTTTGGTGTTCGCACACCAAGCGGTTTTTTATATTATCTGACTTTCTATAAATAGAATACCCTGATTTTTAATAAGTGAAAACAATCGAAAAGGCTGTGAATGTTCTATGTAACCTAAAGTCCCCTTCCCCTTCTAGTTGGAACGTTTCTTATCCATACATCAACGGCTCCTAGATAACCCCCCCTGTTTTCCTCGCCAAAACCAAAGGCTCAAAATAACATTGCTGGATCATTGTTCATTTAATTTCACAGCTGCTGAATAAGGTCCAAGCCATCTTGTTATTCCCTATTTAAAATTAACTGAATTTTCAATTTGTTGGGGGTGTATATCGCCGTGTTGCTTGTTCTTGATTGATTGGATAATCAAAGAAAAAGGAAGTATTGCGGTGAGAAACCACGATCAAAAAGCAAAAGCAATCAAAATAATTGGTGACAATATTAGATATTACAGAGACCAAAAAGGATGGACACAAGAAAAGCTTGCCGACCATGCAAAAATTGACGAGAAAAATCTGGGGAAAATAGAAAGAGGAGTACAAGAACCATACTTTCTTACCCTATATAAAATTGCTTCCGTACTAGATGTCTCTCTCGATTCCCTGTCTGCGAATCTGGAACACTTCATAGACATAGAACGATCAAATGGAGAGTAAATCAAACGTTTATTTAAATTCTGTCCTGCTTGACCTGCTTCTCTCAAACAACAAGACTACTACATATGTTTTAGCTATCTGCATTTACCTCTAAGTTAAACACAAAATTTATTACCTTTCAGCATGAAAACCCATCACAGAATATCGTAATAAAATTAGCTATTCAATAGTTCTTATTAACCAATACAATGGGAGGGTTTTTATGATTGAAGCTATACTAATTTTACTGTTATGTGGTGTTCTAATCCATGTCTGGTTTCGTGTAAAGGATATGGGAGCCAAGAAGAAAGTTGGCTATTCGGTTGCCTCGTTCTTCGTATTTCTGATTGCCTTTGTCTTTACTGATATCAATCCGGATGTCCAAGCAAATTTGCAAAGCGAACAAGATAGGAATGCACGATTAACAGAAAACGTAGGTGAGTTAGAAAGTAATCAGGAAGACTTAGAGTCACAATTAGAAGAATTAAATATTTCTATAGCAGATCTGGAAGATGAATTAACATCTGTTACCAAAGAAAAGGACACACTGCAAAAGAATTTCGATTCCCTTGAAAAGGAAAATAAGGAATTAGCAGAAGAAAATACAGCATTCAAAAAGGAAGCAGAAAAAGCGAAGGAAACAGCCAGCGAGAAGAAGGAAGTAAGTACTGCAAGCAGCAAAACTTCTGAATCAAGTAATTCAAAGGGAAAATCTGCTAGTACAAGCAAATCTTCTAGTACATCTGGGAAGTCATCCATTTCCAGCAGCTCAACTAATGCTGCCAGTACGACAAAGTCAGAAAAGGCAAGTGAGTCAAAAGACGAATCTGCCAGCTCCAATAATAATTCCAGTTCAACAGAAACGGCATCCTGTGATATTAAAGGGAGTGTGAACGGAATTTATCATGTGCCGGGAAGCAGATACTATAACCAGACAAAAAATGTGGTGCAATGGTTCTGTTCAACTGCCGAAGCTGAAGCGGCCGGCTATCGAGCGCCAAAATAGAGAGTTATCGCATAGTCGAAGTCTATGCCAATTAAGCGTATGCATCATTACTGAACTTTACATAAAAGATTAGCCAAGGAGACCTTCTTATTCTTATGGCCAGGCAAGCTTCATCCGCTTGCCTGATTGCCTTAACAATCCTTCCTTATAAAATTAATGCCACATACAATCCGCCATAAAGTCCATGCATTTTTCATAACCAAACCCACGAAAAAAGGAGCCCATAATCACTATGAATGAAATCTTGAAGGATTACACAATTAATCCTCAAACTTTTGCCCTGCTGCCTGCAAAACAGATTGATTATGAAACGACCGTCATTGAACAGGATAAACAATTCTTTGTCAGCAAAACACCATACCAATTAATTAAGGAAGCCTGTTTGGATTACTACTCCACCTACGAAGGAAGAAGAACAGCCGTAATGCATCATACCAATTTCAAAAAGAAAGTCCCCATCCCTATCAGCTTGAGCCGTAATATCTATGCCTTCCCTACCCATTCGACAACTGATATCGAATGCATCTGGATTTTCCCCAACCACATTCAATCCATCAAGCAAGTCTCTTCAGTAAAAACTCCTCATTTTCAATCTGTCATTACATTTAAAAATGGCCAGCAATTGCCTTTGAATGTTTCTCATCACATACTAGACAAACTAATGCAGCGGGCCACTATCTGTATGTTTCAATATGCCAGTTTTACTGAATTCAGAACCTCTTTTAAAGGTTAGCACTCACACTTTAATCATTCAGCAAATTTTTGATGACTTTTCCAAAGAATGTGAGATTTGAATATCACAACTCATTATCAATTTATTTTAGTTCTGCGGATAATTTTAATCGTGGGACGGATTGTAAGTGCAAAACTTCCAATTAAGTAAAGAATATTACCATAAATAGCAGATGCTCCTGCTAAATTTAAAATACTTCCCGTTACAAAAGACATGCCAGTTAATATATCCCCTATTAATTGGATGCTGTCATACTTTTTTATAATATAAAGCCTGAACCTGCCAAGAGTTACCTCGAGATCATCTCGTTCTCCATTATTCCTTGTTTTTACTTTAGGGAGAAGTGACATCATTCCCCTCCTCAGTATTTCATATTTTGTTTTTAAAAAAATTCCACTATAATTAAACCCTCTTGGATATACAAGAGGGTTTGGCTTTGTTCTTATGACTATGCTTTTACCCAATAAGCAGCTTCATTGCTGGAAGGGGATGGCGGGAATTGTTCCCCTTTTTCGATACTGATGGTTGTGTTATCGTTATTTCCTGATCCACTATTTACTAGACTATCAACCTTAAATTCACCGCTTTCAGGTGCTTTTTCACCTGTTTTAAATTTGTTGTCTGCCATCATGCTTCACCTCCACGTTTTATAGGTTAACTCCCCTGCAGGGATAAAGTTTCCTTATCGTTCTATTTTCCTTTTTCTCATAATTTAAACACTAAATGTAGCGTGTAATCTATTCTTTAACATTTTCTAGACCCTTCTAAAAGCGGATAAACAATGGGAGATAGAGGAGAACCCCTAAGATGACCATTGTTACTAACAACAGGATGCTTTTCCAGCGCTTTTTCTTCCAAAACAACAGAGATACAATGATACCCTGTATAAAAATTAGCGTTGCCCCACTAATGATCATGATGAAAGAACCAATAAAGCTTCCCAACATATTTACGAGCAGTCCGGCAGGCATTAAAGTAATAATGATGATTGCTGCTGGGCTCTTTTTAATGCGATCTACTATTTTTTTCTTTTCTGGCTCGGAATATTGATCATATTCAACGAGGGCAAACCAACCGGTGAGTACGACGATTGCACCGAGTACTGAAAATGCTCCCATGATAAACCCTCCCTCTTTTCTATATTTATTTTCCATCGGATTATTGAGCGCACCCAATGAAGATGTAATTAAATCCGCATTACTTACTATTTTAGCCAACTGCAATCTAAATGAAACACCATCCGACTCAACATGCCCCCCTATTCTTACTTCCTTACATTCAACTCAGCCTTTTCACAAGATTTTCTTTAGGGCATATCACCCAAACGACCATTATCAAGAACCAAGCGTCTTCCCCCTGCACGCTTAAAACTCATGACATCGGGTATAGACGAATGAATACAACAAAGGAGGGCTTCTATGGATAAAAAAATTATCGGCGGAGTATTTTCAAATGTAGCTGCTACAGAAAAGGTAATAACAGACCTCAAAAGCCGCGGCTACACTTCCAAGGATATCTCTGTATTTGTCCATGACAAAAGTAAAGCCAACGTACTGGAAGACGAAACAAAAACTGGAGTTATCACAAATGATGAAGGACGCGGGAAAAATGCTGGTAAAGGTGCTGGCATTGGGGCTGCAACCGGTGGTTTACTTGGCGGACTCAGTGGATTAGTTTTAGGACTAGGCCTGTTGACCATCCCTGGCATTGGCCAAATCGCAGCGGCAGGTCCTCTCGCAGCAGCACTGACTGGTGCGGGAATTGGCGCAGGTGGCGGCGGTATCGTCGGTGCCCTTGCTGGACTAGGTATACCCGAGGAACAAGCAAAGCAATATGAAGGTTTTCTTAAACAAGGGAAAATCATTGTATTGGTTGAAGCGGATGAAGAACGAGAGAATAGTGTATACGAAACATTCCTGTCTCATGATACGGAAAATAGAGTTATGTATCATGAACCTGCAACCACTAAAAACAGACGTGAGGATAATTTGTAGGAGGACTTTAAATGGGAGGTGCTGTGAATGGCATCTCCCGTTTTGCGTGAGTGGAAAATTAATAAAGTAAAAGGCTACCACCTACCTATTTAAAATAATCTACGGCGGCTCTTTCGATTAGAAGTCCTTCTCCATAAATTGATCAAACCCTTCTACATCCTGAGAATTTGGTAAAACGATAGTACCATCGTTATCTGCAAATATTGCTTTACTCAAATACTCTTCTACAGTTTCATCATCGGTTTTATTAATCATATAGGATGCAAGCAAAGCAATCCCCCATGCTCCCCCTTCACCAGCTGTTTCCATAACTGATACAGGTGCTAGTGCTGCAGCCATAACACTTTGTCCAACACTTTCTGTCGTAAAGAAACCGCCATACCCTAGTATTTTATCTAATTTTGCATTTTCCTCCTTAAATAAAATATCCATCCCAATTTTCATTGCACCTAGTGCAGTAAATAGGTGCACACGCATAAAATTAGCTAGGTTAAAGTTACTGTCTGGAGAGCGAACCACAGGCCTCCAATAATAATATTTTAGAATACGGGCATATTAAGTAATATACAATCTGCAAGAAAAGGAGGCGTACTCATGTCAGGTTTTTGCCCCGTGCCGTTGCCCGAAGACCCAGTCCCTAAAGACGTAAGAGAGTGTAAAGAATGCGGGTTATATAAACAAGGATCACGGATGATTTGGGGGGAAGGAAATCCTAAGGCTCCTATAATGGTTATTCTGGATAACCCCGGTGCACGCGAAGACCGGGAAGGAAATTCATTTGTATGCGGTACAAGACAGACACTTCAGCAGGCTGTTAACGAGGTCGGATTAGGAATGGACGAACTCTATGTTACATTTATTTTGAAAAGAAGACCTGTGCGTGCTTATGAGAAAGAACGGGTTCGTCAAGTCTGTATGATGCACCTGACTCAGCAGCTGCAGCACAAACAACCTGATTTTATCCTGTGTTTGGGAAACGTGGCCGTGCAATCTTTTTTCCAAGACCCCGATGCGAATGTAAAAACGCTGCGAAGTTCCATGCATGATGTACACGGGTTTAAAACAGCAGTGGCTTATCACCCGCTAGCAGTTAGGCGTCGTCCAAATATGCGTCGGCTGTTTATTGAAGATCTTGCGTTTGTTGTTGAGCAGTATCGGAAAATGTAGGTATGGTTTTATTTCTGTTAGAAATAAACAGACAGCACTTATTCAAAAGAGCTTCTGGGGGTTGATTGTGTTTTCGGATGAAGTCATAATTAAATCACGTGTGAAACTGAGCTAAATTTGGTTGGGAAAGCCAGTGTATCTGTCTCAACAATTTTTGTGAAGATAGAACCATTAGTCAATTCATCCGTTCTGTCTTTTACATATAGCATGGTCTTAAAAGATCTGAAGATGATTTCATTGGGAAAAGCAATAAACTGCCTATTCTGTTCATAATCCCTACTAGGAATGTTCTAACAGACAAAAGCCAGTTCAAATGAATTTACAGTTTACTGTATACCATTTGAACTGGCATTTTTTGTTTTTCTAAATCACCCTGTTCAAACCTAAAGTAATCTGCATGGAATTCCAAATAAAAATCCATACTAACACCAGAGGTGATAAAAAGTGTTAAGAAACCTATCAAGTATACTTAGTTTAATTATTATTTTGTTAACGATTTATCACGATATTACTGTGAAGAAGTCATTAAAGGAAATAAAAGCAAAACGAAGCTAGGAGCATCCCGCAGTTGGAATGCTCTTCATCTCAATTTGTTTACAATCTTTTTTACGCTGACACGAATTCCGCTTTGTTCATTGCAACTTCTTGAGTATCTGCACTTACAAAAGGGCTTACAGCAAATATCACTGCAACTCCAATTAAGACTGCCGTAACTTTCTTTTTCATTGATGCACCTCCTCCCAAAGATTATATTCTCAGGGAGGGAAATGATACCTTTTCTAAGTAATGCTAAATGCTGATTAACTGAATTCAGTAAGTCTATTAAAACGAAATGATGCAAGCTCCATTGAAGCTAGCGCTGCAAGCAAAAAAAGTCCTTTTAATCAAAGTTGTTTGTTTAAAAAAGTAGAACTACAGGTTTTTTATACACTTCCCCATAAGCTACTTATAATTGCTTAAAAATGCGTGAAAGATAAAATAAAACCTTGTAACAAAAAATGCTTAAATACGAAGATGATTCATGCCCACTTTTAGTTATTTGACTATAACTGGATTTAAAGATTAAAATATTGTACAGTGGAAACAGATAAAGAGAGAAGTGCGCGAACACTTCTCCCTGCAGCCTCTACCGTCAGGGTGGTGGTTGTCAAATTTTATTTTTTTGAGAACCACCCTGCTTCTGACGGTCTTGGGTGGTTTTCTTTCGTTCTACGAAAGTTTTACTGAAAAGAAATGTGCTTTTTTATAAAATGCTCTCTTTTTCTTATGTTATCCACTTAGAAAGTATGGGTATGCGTACATCTTCAATCCCCCAACCCTCTTACCCGAATAACAATAAACCGCACCAACAAAAATAACATCCCAACCGGCGCAACAAAGAAACTAACATGGAATAAGAATAGATCAAACATATACATTAACGAATCAAAATAATAAGTAAATCCTTTTTGTTTATCTAATTTATGTCTTAACTTAAACCCGAACAACCAATCGATTAACACCTTCGCAAAAGGATATAAAATCAAGCTTACAATTATATAAAATAAATAATCAGCATTTCTGCTAATCAGTAAATAGAAGAGTATAAACGAGACCGCAAACAGGATAAGCCCGTACTTGTATGCTTTTAAAAAGTAAGCACGATCGATGGACCGATTGATCGGCGGGGTTGGATTATATTTTTCCATGAATTCCATTTCGTTCTTTTGTCTATGTACCGTTTCAAAGATCGGAGCTTCGTTGTTTAGCTTTTGTTGCATAATAAGATCTAACATCTCTAGTAATGCAGCGCGCTCACGTTTTCGGACGGCTTTTGCGCTAAGCGTAAATAGGGAAAATCCAGTTACTCGATTCATAAATAATCGCATTTTATTATGGAATGAAAGTCTTTCAAAATAATCATGCTCATCATATAAAACAATCTCGAAGATTCTTTGAAAGGAAACTTCAGATACCCTGATGTAGTCAATATCCGCAAAATAAATAGTTACCTCACTTTTCGTAAACGAATCTAATTGAAGATATTCATCCGTTATCGTGATATAAGGATAACCTCGGATCATTTTCAATAGATTCGCGATGCCAAAGAAACTAAATAACACAATAGTAAACAATGCCAAAGCGATAATAAGGATTGATTCTTCCATATACGCGATATACAACATGAGAGCGCCAAAAGCGACAAGTATGAATGAAAAAATGCTTCCGAGAAAAAGCTTCCCTTTTGAATGATGAAACTCTGCTCTATTTTCTGCCAACTTTAAAACTCCTTACCATTAGGAATACAAACAGATGTCTACCAACTTACCGTCATCATTATACCACCTGAATGAATCATTTCTAGAACTTGTCCTTATTTCAAAAGCAAAAAGCTTCCAATCCTTGCACTTTGCCTCTCTATTGGCCGGCACGTTTCAATATTTCCACTCTGGGGAAAAGCCAATAAAGACGATAAAAGGAGTTGGTAGCATGAATATGTACAGTGTTGTTCCGAATCCGAAAGCAACAGGATGGTTGGTAAAACTGGAAGATGTAGCACCAGAAAATCAATATGACTCAGAGGAAGAAGCAATTGAAGCGGCAGAAAAATTGGCTAAAAAAAATAGACCGAGCACGGTTCAAATTTTAAACATGGAACATGACATAGTAGATGAAAAAAGTTTCCGATAACTAACGAGTGGCACTTAACAATAGTTAAGTGCCACTTTTTTCAGTCATTTACCGGGTTGCAGTCATGCAATCGATTGCTTTCGATTTATCCGTTCTATAAATACTTTATAAATGTCGTATCTATTGAAAAGTAAATTATTACCGATAATATCATTAATCGTAGTGACAAATGGTACAGGTGTATTTTGCACTATACACTACCTTTATCAGTCCTCCACCATCAACGTTTATGTATTATAAACATTGTATATTGGTAGAACTGTATTTAAAATTGCTTCTGGAAAAATAAGTGTTTTTTTACCGAGCAATAACTGTCTCTTTTAGTTTAGCAGTCAAAGTTGCCCTGGATTTAATCCTCCTAGTTATATCTGGAACCGTTGGTACTGATAGGAGTTGGCAAGTGGCTCGTTTAATTTGCCATAAATAAGATTACACATATTCTTTATAGTCTTTTTTACAGAACATAAAGAGACACTTCAAGTGAAGAAACAGCGTACGAGAAAATTAGAAGTCAAGTAGAAGAGTTCAACTGGTAAGCACTTTGACAAAAAACAAAAAGTCCAAATCCCTCTATTAAATGAGAAATTTGGACTTTTTTCTAAATGCCACGCACAACCACCAACCTATTTTGTCGTCCCACTAATAACCTCTTTTTTATGCGCAGTGAAAGCATCAAGCACTTCACCTTTTTCTTGCTCGGGCACTTCGAAATGGTCAAGTGTTTCAGCTAAGACTTTACCTGCCGCATCAAATTCTTCCTCTGTAAGTCTCATTTCGTAATGCGTCGGTTCCAAATCCAGAGAATCCTGATTGGGTATTGTACTAATATACTCATAAGGCCCGCCGGCTTTTTCACTGACCCATAAGGTCGTTAAAACCTTGAAACCTGCTCCGCGCCAGCTGTAATTTGCATACCAGTCCTTCAGAAAAGGATTGGTGGAATTCTCGCCAGCAATCGGGTCCTTAGCTAGTGCATCAGCAAAATGGTCAACAACAGCTGCAATATTATAGATTCCACCTAAACGTTCATACAATGATTTCTCAGCCATAATGTACTCCTTTCAAGTGAAGTATTTATCTGACTTTACCCTTATAAATCCACTGTAAAACGGGAAAATACAACACTGCTTTACGTATGCCACCAACTCATTTTATAAGAGGCCTCAACCCATCAGATGCCCCAAACGTTCTCACACCACTTTGTTAATCCTCAATCCCCAGCACACGTCTTCCAGCGGTTTCATCTGCTGAGTTAACATTGTATCCAAAGACTTTGGAATGACACCATTAAAAGACATTAAACAATATCTTGACAGTAGTCCCTTTTCCAACTTGGCTCGCAAGCTTAACTTCCCCTCCATGAGCTACGATAATATCCCGGGCAATTGCCATTCCAAGGCCCGTTCCTCGTCGCTGGCCAGTATTTGTACCACGATAATAGCGGTCAAAAACTTGGCTCCCGTCCTCAGGTGAAATCCCTTTCCCATTGTCGTGTATGGTAATAGCGTCTTCTCTAACATCTACAAAAACTTCTACATTTTCATCACTATGAATGAATGCATTATACATAAAGTTGAGCAAAGCGCGTTTCATTAAATGCTGGTCTATTTTCCAGCTTTGTTTGCTATTTTCACTATGGAAATGAATTTGCGACGAGCCAATTTGAGGATCGTTTAGTAAATCAATGACTATTTCCCGAACAAAGTCTTCCATATTCGTGTCCTGTCGTTGAAGCGGCATTTCCTGGTTTCGAAGGCGCATTGTTAAATTGAAGTCATCTACTAACTCCTTCATATAGAGGGATTGTCGTTCGATTACCTCTGCATACTCTAAACGTTCATTTGATGAGACATCCTCGCTGCGTAAGAGTTCTGCATAACCACGAATGGAAGCGAGTGGCGTTTTGATGTCATGTGAGACATTACTGATCCAATCGTTTCGCATTTTTTCCAATTTCATGCGTTCCTTTTCATGTTCCTGCAGCGTCGCGGAAACATTATTCAGATTTGCAAATACACGATTGTATATGCCTGGGCGTTTTGGTTTTTCTGTGTGGAATTGCCTTTCCTTTAGTTCATTAATCCGCTCAATCATGCGATTCACGGGGTTTACCAAAATAGTACTGAACAAAAAGCCAATAACTGCCGCAATAATTAAATCGACAATGATAATGACTCCAAAAAACCGAGAAGCATATGTGATAAGTGTATCAGGGTTAAGCATAAATACTTCACGTTTTTCGTCGGAATCTGGCACACCAATTAAGTAGCTATAGCCTTCATACTCGCCTATAAAATATGTATGCAATTCATCATCCATATACTTATATTTGTGTATAAGCTCTATGGGGGTGTAATTCGTCGCGACATGATCCGGCGTTTGATAGGACGAAATCTCATTTCCATTGTCATCTAAGATCTGCAGCCAGGCACCAAATCCATCTAAGGCAGTCTCCCCTTCTTCTGTCACATATAGTTGATTATCCTCTAATGCCAGGTATTGGCTGAATGAGCGCGTGAAATTTTCACCAGAGCTATTTTCTGTATCATCTGTATTCTGGATGGATTGATAAATAAGCAGTCCAAATAAGATAATCGTGTTTACAATGATTACAATAAATACGATGCTTAAAATGGATAGTAAATAACGAGCGGTTAGGTTCCATTTCATTTTCTATCACCTATTCTTAGAAAACTAAGGCATACGCCATCCCTTTAGGTGTATGCCCAAAAGCCCAGGCTTAAGCAGTAAGGAGTTATTTATACTAGTTACTTGGCATGAATCGATACCCTAGTCCCTTCACCGTTAAAATATAGGTAGGATCAGACGGATTGTCTTCAATCTTTTCCCGAAGCCTGCGAATGTGCACCATTAATGTATTATCCGCACCATAAAAATCTTCCCCCCATACATGTAAATATAACGTTCTTTTGCTGAGGATTTGGTTTGGATTCCGCATAAAGGATGCCATTAATCCAACTTCTTTAGCGGTTAACGCTAGTTTTTGACCATCCTTTTTTACTTCTGTTTCATCTGAATTGATTTCAAAAGGTCCGATGCTTGTCGCCTTTGCTTCTGTTGTCTTTGCAGTTGCTTCAATCGTATATACACCAGCGCGCCTAAGCTGTGCCTTCACCCGGTAAGCCATCTCTTTTGGACTAAAAGGCTTTGTAATATAGTCGTCCCCGCCGATTGCCAGTCCTAATATTTTATCTACTTCATCGGATTTAGCGGACAAGAAGAGGATAGGAATACGTGAAACTTCTCTTATTCTTTTACACAAATCATACCCTTCCCCATCAGGAAGCATCACATCCAATATTACTAGGTTTGGTTCGCAATCTTGAAATCTTCTCCATCCTTCTTCTATGGTGCCTGCCATTTCAATTTCAGAAAACCCTTCCTTTGTTAAACTAGTTTTCATTAATTGGCGTAAGTCGTGTTCATCGTCAACAATGAGAATACGTGGCCTCTCCATGTTTATCACCTTTTCATACGCATTATTTTCATCTGATTGATTCTATCTTAACAGTAATTTTGGAAAAGAAAACGTATTTAAGGATTTTGTAAGGTTGATGTGATTGTGGTTTAAGGATGCAGGGATATAGTAGAGACAACATACGAAAGAGGTGAAGGAATAATGGAATCTTTATTACAAGTAAAAAATGTTGAGAAGGTCTTTGGAAAAGGTGTGAACACATTTAAAGCACTGGAGGACATTTCCTTTACCATCGATCATGGTGAATTTGTAGGAATTATGGGACCATCCGGTGCTGGAAAGTCAACATTGCTTCATGTATTAGCGACAATTGACAACCCTTCTAAAGGTGATATTTATATAGAAAAGGCTAATATAGCAAAAATGAAAGGAGATCAGCTTGCTGATTTTCGCAGGGACCATCTCGGATTTATCTTTCAGGATTACAACTTGCTGGATTCTTTAACGGTACGTGAAAACATCGTATTACCGCTTGCAGTTGCAAAGCTTCCAGCAAAAGAAATTGATGTAAAAGTAACAGCCATGGCAAAAGCATTCGGGATTGAAGCAATACTCGATAAATATCCCTATCAAATTTCTGGCGGCCAGAAGCAGCGCACTGCATCTTGCCGGGCTCTTGTTTCCAACCCAAAATTGATTTTTGCAGATGAGCCTACTGGGGCACTTGATTCCAAGTCAGCAACGGATTTATTAAAAGCCTTGAGCGCATTAAATGAGGATCAGGAAGCAACCATCATGATGGTGACCCATGATGCATTTGCAGCAAGCTTTTGCAGAAGAATACTATTTATCAGTGATGGACGTTTATCCAAAGAAATAATTCGTGGCACACACTCCCGACACGCGTTTTACCAACTGATTTTAGATGAGCTGGCACAACTGGGTGGTGACAGACATGACATTGTTTAATTTAGCACTGAAGAATATTCGCCGAAATATGAAAAGTTATGGCCTTTATATTGGCTCAACGATTTTTTCCATCATTATATTTTTTACGTTTGCAACGTTAAAACATAGTGGTGACATAAGCGGATTGGCGGAAAAGTCGAAACAAATCAGCGGTATAATGAGTGCTTCCTCGTTTGTGCTTATCATTTTTGTTGCTATTTTTATTCTGTATTCCAATTCCTTTTTTATGAGGAAAAGAAAAAAGGAAGTAGCATTATACTCCTTAATGGGTGTACGAAAACAAAAAATTGGTTTTCTATTGTTCTTTGAAAATATGGTAATCGGGTTGGTTTCATTAATCATTGGAGTAGGGCTGGGTTTCTTCCTATCTCAATTCCTGCTGTCTCTTCTTTTAAAGTTAATGGGACTCGATATCGAGATTGGTCTGGCATTCTCACCAAATGCTGTTGTCGAAACAATGATCGTATTCTTAATCATATTCCTCTTCACATCACTGCAAGGGTACAGAGTCATTTATCGATTTAAACTGATTGAGTTATTTCATGCATCGAAAAAAGGAGAAGAATTGCCAAAAGCCAGGATTATTTCAGTAATTCTTGGACTGGCTGCTTTGGCGGGCGCTTATTGGTTCGCATTACAAGATGTAACTTCAGAAGCATGGAGAATCTTAAGTTTATCCATGCCAATCGTCATTATTGCCTTAACCGTATTAGGTACCTATTTCATATTTAACAGTGTGCTCGTTTATGTACTTCATATATTGAAAAAAAGGAATACTTGGGCATGGAAAGGTCTTAACCTAATGACCGCATCGCAATTGTTATATCGGATTCGTGGAAATGCAAAGACATTAACAATTATAGCCGCATTAAGTGCAACAACAATTACAGCAGGCGGTGCAGTGTTTGGATTGTATTATGACACGGAGAAAAACGTACAACAATACACACCATTCTCCTTTATGTGGGAAGGGCAAAAAGAAGCTATCGATGATTCCATTGTAAAAGAATCGATTCGTGTAGATACGAAGCATATTCGTATCAACAGTGAACAAATCGAGAAAGAGTATACCGTTATTGACCATGCTGCATTTGAGAAGCTCGCGGAAGCGCTTGAATGGGATATGGATACCTTAAACCTTGCCAAGGACGAAGTTGGCCTAATCGAACCGTTTTATGAGGAACAAGGCTCGGAAGATGTAAAGGAAATTTCTTTTAATCATGCAGATTATGAAGTTGGACACGTTTATGGAGAATCGATCTTCAATATTTCTACGGTGCCTGGTACGGTCATTGTTGCGCATGATGAAGTTTACAATGATTTGGATGCAGTGGAAACGACGTATCAAGCCGTGCAAGTAAACAATTATAAAGAGCACTTAGACCTGTCTCAGGAGTTGGAAGCGAAGGCATCAACAGTAAACTTTTCCAGTGCCGTTCAAGACTATCAAGATTCTTTAGAAGGAACAGGAATCATGTTATTTGTTGGTACTTTCTTAGGGCTCGTCTTTCTTGTTGCCACTGGAAGTATTATCTTCTTTAAATTGATGACAGAGGCTGAAGATGATAAGGATAAGTATTTCATATTATATAAGATTGGCGTGCCGAAAAAAGAGATGAAGCGCACCATTCGTTATCAAGCAGGGTTCCTATTTATAGCACCGCTTCTCCTTGGTTTACTGCATGGCACCGTTGCTTTGATTGCATTTTCCAGCCTATTTCAAATGGAACTATGGGTGCCCATCACTATTTGGATGCTGGCCTATGTGTTCATTTATATGATGTATTACTTTATCACGATACGAGGGTTTTATAAGACAATTTTTAATACGATTCAGGAGGGAAATTAAATGAAAAAGATCATTGGTATAACGATTGGTATCGTTTCTATTCTAGTGGTGGCTGCTGTAGTAACACTGGCCACAGTTGATATTAATCGCTTTGGAAAAGATAATGTTTATGTGCAGGTCGGTGATCCTTCTTATACGGACGAATATAAGACTGATTCGGGACAAATTATTACAACATATTGGTATGAATCACCCGCATATGATGATAATGGCGGCGTGGTGGATGTGGAGTTCTCTGCACAAAAAGAATTAAGACAAGATGCATATCTGAAATTGTATATTAAAAAAGGAAATGAAGTGACATCCTATGATGAAGTTTCTTGGGAGGAGATTCCGGTAGCAGCCCGAGAGGAATTAGAGGAATAAATACCCGAAGGCAGCAAAAGGGATATATTCTCCGGTGTATAAAAAGTTACACCCCTGCAAGACTTTGGTAAACACGCTGGCAATCAATGGTAAGTTTCATGACAGTGGATGGTAAATAATATGGCAAGGGCGGTAATATTCTTTTCATATGATGGAAGATAAGGTGGCAAGGTGATAGATTCCAGTCGTGTAATCAAGCTTCACCTGTGCCATCCTATTGACCGAGTTAAGACATAATATTGATCCACCCAATGCCTGCAATAATGTGCTAAGTAAACAGCAAACATCCAACCTCTTAAAGATATCTTTTCCCTTTTTCGGATATCTCCGTTAACATTGAATTATTATAAAGGGAGTCATAGCTTCTCTGAATATAGTGAATCATTTCAAGAGAGTGATTTGCATTATATTGTGGTGCTTTCCCTTCTTGAATGCTAGTTTGGAAATGTTCCACTTGTACTAAGTATTGATCCGTATAGAAGGCTTCTATATAAACAATATTATTTTGTTTGTCCTTCACTGTTACTTTCCCGCGTTGATCTAAATGGGACACATCCGGGCGGAATGCCCCATCTACACGTATAGTGCCTTTTGGACCAAAGATTTCATAGTAATCGATAGAAGGTAGTTCCATTGAAGATGAAATTTCTGCAGTACGATTGTTTTCATCAATTAACACACAGGTTGAAGTTATATCAACGTCATGTTCCGGGTGGATATGGCCAGATAAGGATAACTTAACCGGTTTCATTCCAATGAGTTGGGTAACCACATGCATACCGTAGCACCCTACATCCCACATCGCTCCACCACCTAATTCTTTAACAAGACGAATATCATTCGGATTATCTAATTGATAGGAGAAGTGTGTTTTAATATGTTTATATTCCCCAATGATTCCAGAATCTAATAATTCCTTCACTTTTTGGTGCTGTTCATGGAATTGATACATAAATGCCTCCATAAATACAACATTATTTCTTTCTTGCGCCTCTTTAATTTCTAACATATCTTTTGCCACCAACACAGCTGGTTTTTCTAACAAGACATGTTTGCCGGCATCCATTGCTTTGATGGCCCATTCTTTATGTAATCCATTTGGAAGTGGAATATAAACTGCATCGATATCCGGATCTTGGATAAGCTCTTCATACGATTCATAGATGATTGGAATTTCAAATTTTTCAGCCTTTTTCTTCGTTCGTGATGCTATCGCTTGCACAACCGCATTCTCAGAACGTCTAATCGCTGGTACCATTTGCTCAAATGCAATATTTGCTGCACTCATAATGCCCCATCTTACTTTAGACATAATCTTCTCCTCCTTCGAAAATAAACTAGCTTAAAAAATATCCGCAGACTATTTGTCCGTCATGGTAACACGCATAAGCATTCGAGGGACTGCGGTTATACTTACCCGCAAACGATTAGTCCTAAAAAGAGATAGATCCAATCCCTATACCTAAGCGCACCTCCCCAATTGACAACGAAATAAACGAAATAGTCGATTGGATTTAAATTGCATTATTGTAAAAGATAAATCAAAGATATTTTTTTAAAAAATAGGAGTTCCATAAATAGGTTCAAATCCCTCAAGATGAATAATTGTTTTTTGTTCTACCCGATGACAACATACTCTAAATCCACCATTTCCGCCCACTCTATTATTTGCCGCACGGAAAGAGCAAGGGAAACAACAATATGGTATCCTCCACCGGATTGAATCCACTTTGCAACGCCTACATTAAAGCTCGGATAAGGTTTCCAAATAACACAAGCCACCGGCAAATTCGGCGCTTCTTCAGTCGGTAATTAGCTTTTAACTTTATTTAACCAATGTATTAAGTTATTGTTGATTTTAGCATATAGTTCGTTGAAAGCATTGTCAATATTGTTGATAGAATTTGACGAAATTTAATGATCTGTTTTGGGCATAAATTAACGGTCTCACCTCTTTCTCTATCAGTTAGCATCGTTGATTCTTGCCACCTCACTCACCCCCAACCCCATCCCAATACTCCTTCATCAACCGCTCCAGCTCCACTTCCGCCACTTTCCCATTCTTCCTGGCTTTCTCTTCCCGCTCCTGATCACGCTTCCACAGTTTCTGCCTTTCCTCATGATACCAATCCGGAACAATATCTTCTTTTGCCGTGAAAAATCCGCCATTCCCTCTGCCTTTTTGCCCACGCTCTTTTTCAAAAGCAGCATGCTCCGCCTTTGCTTGGTCGAGTGTACGAATTCCTTTTTTATGCCACGCATTCAAAATGCTCTTCACATAAGCCCACGATGTTTTATTCTGCTCCAAAGCACGCTTCATTGCCGCAATCACCAAGTCTTCTCCGAGGCTATCAATCCAGTCCAGCAAGGATTCTGTAACAAACGGACTCACTACGCCAAAGTTTTCTTGATAAAACTGCAGTGCGTCCCGTGTCCCTTTTTCTTGGTCCGTACTTTTATCCATAACCTGCACCGCGCCAGCATCTGCAGCAGCTGTATTTCTTTTGTTTTGTTTTGTATTCGTTTTCGTTTTCGTATTGTATTGTTTAATTAATGGGGCCAGACCTTGGTTCGGAACAGGCTCCGCAGGTTGGGTCGGAACCTGGGTCAACTGTTCGTCCGTCTGCTCGGCCAGCTGAATTCTCAAAACTTGATTCGCAAGATCATTCAGCTCTCGGTCACTGTGCAGCTTTCCCTCCCCTTCATCAACTGCTTCACGCGTTGCCATCGTTACCTCATCTTGCTCTATTTCCACCACCAAACTATGTATCTTGTAAACCGGCGCTTTCCCATGACCTTGTGACTCCACCTCGATGTATCCTAAACTTGCTAGTTCCTTCCGTGCTCGTTTAAAACTGCTTTCTGTGAGACCAGCCTTATTACGAAGTACCGATCCAGGAGAGGTGAATGTAATTTTCCATCTTGTTTTATTGTTGATATGCATCAGCGCATACCACAAAGCAACCGCCGCTCCTGAAAGTGGCACTTGTTCCTGACGATCATAGAAAGCATTAATTTCTTTTATGTAATTCATCTTTATCGTTCCTTTCCGATTTTCTCATAATCAATCCATGACTCATCCCAGCCGAATCTTCTTTTCAGCTGGGACTTTTTATGTTCACATACTTCTTACTCCGGATTGTGCCAGGTATTCCCCATTCGCAGCTTCTTCCTGGCCTCTTTTCCCCAGCTCTTCACGGCTTCCACAGAAACTCCCTTCATTTCGGCAATTTCTTTAAGCGGCAGCTCCAGCATAATATAGTAATACACCCAATCCCACTGTTTGGCTGTAAGCTGTGCCTTCACTTCCTGCCGCATCTTCTTGCTCTTCAGCAGCACCATCCATTCGCTGTTTTTCCCCTTCCACAACATACGCTTTCCTCTCTTGTTCCCGTGTTTCTTTACGAAGCATATCAATGAACCGGTTGCGGATAGTGTAATTGAAGTAGGTGCCAAGTGGGCCTTTATTTGGGTTGTACTTTTGATAGGCCAGCCACATGGTATAAAGGCCTTCCGAATAAAATTCCTGATTTGGGTCACGAATGCCTAAACGATGGATATGGTAATGAATCCGCTTCTCGTTTTGTTCGAATACTTCCTCGAAACGCATTCCGCTTAATTGCTTCTCTTCCCTTTTTCCTTTGTTCAATGAACATGTCTCCCTTCTGCATATATTGGCTTAACATATAATCTTTTGGTTATGCTAAGCGACACACTCAGCATAAAGGAAAAAGTATCAGATCTCCTCCACCCTAACTTTCTATTTTCCATGCCAAAAGCGCCCTTTCCCAAGCAAAATTACAATAATCGACAGCAAACCCCATCTAAAAATGCAATTTTAGATGGGGTTTTTCAAGTTAGGCTATAATTGAGGCAAATTTACCCCCCGCCAAAAAATACAGAAAGCGAGGTGCAACCAAGGCTTCAGTCACCGGCATTATTGGCAACCAAACTATTTATAAAAGAGCAATAAAACTATTACAGAATAATTGATTAGAACCCCAAACAAGAACCCCGCTGCCAGCGAAAAAAACAGCATACGATTCCCCGTGTCTCAAAGCAACAAAATCACCCAAAAAAAGCCCAATTCCCTTCTAAGGAACCAAGCTTCTCATTTCCCGCACTTCTACTCACTAATACAGCTTCGTCCCACTTTCTTTCTGTAACTAAAATTAACTGAATATTCATTCCATTAGGGGTGTATCTCGCTGTGTTGATTGTCCTCAATTGATTGGATAATCAAAGAAAAAGGGAGTATGACGGTGAGAAATCACGATAAAAAAACGAAAGCAATCAAAATAATTGGAGATAATATCCGCTATTACAGAGACCAAAAGGGATGGACACAAGAAAAACTTGCTGGCCATGCAAAAATTGATGAAAAAAATCTAGGAAAAATTGAAAGAGGAATTCAAGAGCCTTACTTTATCACCCTATATAAAATAGCTTCTGTTCTAAATGTCTCTATTGATGACTTAGCGGCGAATCTTGAGCACTTCGTCGAAATTGAACCACCGAATGAAGGCTGATTAAACGTTTCTTTTTTCTATCCTGCCTGATCGCTTCTCTAACACAACAGAACGACTACATATGTTTTCACTTTCCGCCCCTCTTCTTTATGTTACACGTAATATTTATTACCTTTCAACATGAAAAACATCATAGAATAGCACTGCAAAAATATAATGAGAAATTCCATTATATTTTTTTGTATGTTTCATTGTTCTTATCAACTAGTCCAATAGGAGTGATTATGATGATTGCAGCTATACTCGTTTTACTGTTAGGTGGTGTTTTAATCCATGTCTGGTTTCGTGTAAAGGATATGGGCACCCGGAAGAAAGTTGGCTATTCCTTCGCGTCATTCTTCGTATTTCTGATTGCGTTTATTTTTGCTGATATCAACTCAGACGTGCAAATTAATCTGCAAAACGAGCAGGGTAAAAATGAACAACTAACTGAAAATGTAAGCGCTTTGGAAAGCAGTCAGGATGATTTGGAGTCACAATTAGAAGCATTACATATTTCCGTGACAGATCTTGAAGATGAATTAACATCCGTTACCAAGGAAAAAGATACATTGCAAAAGAAGTTCGAATCCCTTGAAAAAGAAAACAAGGAATTAACAGATGAAAATACAGTATTTAAAAAGGAAGCAGAGAAAGCGAAGGAAATAGCAAGCGTTAAGAGTGAAGTACATACAGCAAGCAGCAAAACTTCGGAATCCAGTAATGCAAGTAATGCAGATGGAGAATCTTCTAATACAAGCAAATCAAGTAGTGAATCAGGAAAAACTCTCAATGATTCCACTAGCACAAGTGATGATTCCAATTCAACAGATGCCGCATCCTGCGATATTAAGGGAAGCGTGAACGGAATTTACCATGTTCCGGGCAGCAGATACTATAATCAAACGAAAAACGTAGTGCAATGGTTCTGTTCAACGGCTGAAGCTGAGGCAGCTGGCTATCGAGCACCGAAATAGAAGTTTTTATGACATCAATAAAGCAGCTTTTAACACCACAGATTGCACCATGTATAACCCCTGGCGAAGAACCAGTCAAGACAGTTTTCTTATGAGGCAAGCGATATATCCCCTTGCCTCATCTCCTTAAATAATGACCACAAATAATCCATTTCAAGCCTATGCTTTCAAAGTTGCATGTCGACTTAACTTCCATTTTATTGAGACATACAATGCCAAATAGAATTTCCCCCTCAAAATTCACAGTTTTATACAACCAATCCCCCGAACAAAGGAGCACGAAATTAAGATGAATAATATCCTGAAAGATTACTCCATTAATCCGCAAACAGCTGCCCTGCTGCCAGCTAAACAAATCGATTATGAAACCATTGTCTTCGAACAGGATAGACAGATTGCTGTCAGCAAACCAGCCGATCAATTAATTAAAGAAGCCTGTTTGGACTATTTCTCCACCTACGAAGGAAGAAGAAAGGCTGTGATGCATCATACGAATTTCAAAAGAAAAGTTCCAATCCCTATTAGCATGAGACACAATATCTGTACCTTTCCTACCCATTCCCCAACTGATATCGAATGTACCTGGATTTTCTCCAACCAAGTTCAATCCATCAAGCGGATCTCAACAAGAAAAAATATCTATGCACAATCAATGATTACATTTAAAAATGGTCGGCAATTGCCTTTGAATGTCTCTTATCACATTCTAGACAAACAAATGCGGCGAGCTACGATGTGTATGGTTCAGTATGCTAATATTGCTGGGATATAGGATGCCGGGGAAAGGACAGGTTATAGTAAGGTAAATAAGAAAGTAGAGAGGAATAGTGGTATAATAAGCGATAAGTGCATAAGGCTTTTCGTGGGTGGTAGCTCGCCTCTTCATCCTTCAGGGAAGGGGGTGAGTGGTATGACAGTATTTCAAAGTCTAATTCTTTGTATATCGTTTGCATCACTAGTTGTTGCGATACTGTCTTTTCATCAGAAAAAACATACTAAGATTAGTAGTACAGACCAGGCGCATGGTTTGTGCTACTATTTTTATATAGTAGAAGTGAAGACAAATCGAGGTGGTTACTGAACCCAAGAGTTCGTATAAAAAAACAGATTGCTTCACTACCCTTATTTGAATCAGATTAGTATGTTGGATCCAAGAGATCGTGTATAAGAAAAGGGAATCGATAAGGTATTGTGAATGCTTCTACTAAAGACATATGCGGAGGAATCAAAATGAACCATGTCATTGCCTTTGATGTAAGTATGGGGAAAAATTACATGGTGATCTACAACGCCGAACAGAGGTGTGAATTTGAAGGCGTCATTCAACACAACCAACTACATTTTAAGAAGTTGCTAGAACAGATAGTCATGATTACTGAAAGAACTCGTGAGGTACCAGGTATTGTCTTTGAAGCAACTGGTGTTTATTCAGGACAATTAGAACGTTTATTCAGAGATAATAATCTCCCTTATACAAAACTCAATCCATTAGAGGCTAAATTACAGACGGCTGCGATGCGTATGCATAAAACGGATAAAAGTGATGCGCACCGCCTTGCACAGACCCATATCTCACATAAACGACGTAATCATCACCCTCAAGGGATTTATTTTGATCAAATGCGTGCTCTTTCTCGTTATTATACCGAAACGGAGAAGGAAATAAAGACGATTCGCAGTCGTTTACACTCACTAATTCAACTGAGTTTTCCAGAATTAGAATCATTATTTTCCCCTAATTCTAGATTATTTGCGAAAGTAGTAAAACTATTTCCGCATCCGGATTATGTCATTTCGTTGTCAAAAACAGTGATTCGTAATCGAATTAAATCCAACACGGATAAAAATATTTCTTTCAAAAATGCACAAGAAAAGTCGACTGCTTTAATAGAAGCTGCGCAATGTTCTTATCCGGCGATTGAACATAATGATGTCCGTTGTCTTCAATTACAAGAGCACGCGGAACGGATGTTAGAAACGATGGATCGAAAGGAAGAAATCATTAAAGAAATGATAGGGCTCTCAAATGATAAAAAGGAGTTCGAAATCTTAAAATCTGTTCCAGGCATTGGTGATAATACCGCCGTTCGTCTTATTGCCGAAATGGGTGATGTAAGTCGTTTTGATAATAATAAACAACTAAATGCATACGCAGGCATCGATATTCGACGGTTCGAATCAGGCACGCTCTTTTATAAAGATAAAATAAATAAAAGAGGTAATAAAGAACTTCGCAAAATTCTTTATTATACAATCCAAAACATGATAAAACTATGCCGCTTTGGCGGTAATCATCTCGTTGATTACTATGACAGATTAAAAAAGCAACCTTATAACAAATGTCATAAGGTCGCATCCATCGCTTGTGTAAATAAATTATTAAAGGTCATTTTTCATCTAATTACACACAATCAAATCTACAACTACGAGATTGCAACGCAACAATCCTAGTTGGTAAATATAGTATATCATATCAAGGACCAGCTAAAAAAAATGAAAATCGTTGGTCTTATTTGGAATGCTTAAATTTGAGGTAAAAACCCCGTAATAAACCAAATGAAAAGGCTTGACTAATCGTAAGAAATAACCACCCCACAGCCTAGCAAGCAATTGTGAGTGGTTATTTTTTCGCTCTATTAAATTGTGAGCTGCCCCCTTGAAGGGCTATTGCACCAACCGTTTGGTGTGTCGAGCACCAGACGGTTTTTATTATTATATTACCTTCTATATATATTATACCCGATTTTTGAATAAAAGAAAACAAGCGATACTTTCTCTTCAATCGCTACATTTTCTTCTGCCAATTTAATATTCATATTGGATATCATTTAAGAAGTGGAAATACGAATACTTTTTCAGGATTACTACGTATTGTGGCTTTTTTACATCTTGATTATTAAGAGAATTTAATATCACTCATAATTACCTGCCGTTCCATTTCTATTAAATTTATTATTTCTATTAGCTCGTGTACCGCCTCATCAACGGTGTATACTTCATCATCCATTAAATTGCAGGATATCTGAATCAGTTGACTTTCAATTTCTACCAGGGCTAGTTTCCGATATAACTTCTTGACGAGATAATCTTTCTTAGCTTTCCCCTGTGACATTTTTTCACTCCTTCTAAATTCTTGCATAAATACGTACCTATATGCGTACAACATTAATCCCATTATACTGTACTCTTAAAGGTACAGTCAACTGAAGGAGTGATATATTTGAAAAAGGTAAAGTTACAACTCAATCAATTATTACACAATCATAAATTATCCGTTACGCAGTTACATTTTAAAACGGGAATTCGCCGTGCAACATTAAGTGAATTAGCGAATGGAAAGCGCCAACGAATCCAATTGGAACATTTAAGTAAAATTGCAGATGCACTTGATATTAATGATATGAACGAACTGCTCCGTATTGTAGATGATAAAGAGGAGGAGTAGATTGTAATTGTCCTTTCACTCTACTTTTCTGATTATTGCGGATGAATTGAGCCGCTTATGCGTAGTTTTGAGCCACCGATTGCGGAAAATAGATCCACCATTTGCGGAGCGGAGAGCCACTAATAGTATAACTGATCTTAAAGTATATAGTCAGAGCCACAGCGGAGCTGCTTGCCATTGACTGTAACGCCCGATTCTTTGCTTTTGCTGGAAGGGGTCGGGGCCTCGCCAGCGAATGCTTAGAATCGGTTTGTCCGTGTTATCATACTTTAGCAGGTGTGCCTCTTTGGCATTATTTATGACAGACCTGCAATGGTTCCTCAACACGGACAAAAGTTAAGTCAATGGTGGCGGACTACAGTACCTACGCTAATTATGGCAAAGCGTTAGCGATGGATCTCCATTCCGCAATTACTGGCTCAAACGTCCGCATACAGTGGCTCAAAACTCCGCACTGTTGGCTCAAACTGTCCGCAATACTCATTTTCTAAAGATTACTTCTAAATAAACTTTAGGACCCTTTTGCTTTTATAATTAATGAGCACAATGAATTTTAGTTCCTTTACTGTTAGAACAAGGAACAAGCAATTCTAGCAATTCAACAACTGAACCAGGAAAAACTTCAAGTTCCAATAATTCCCCGCAAATTGTGATATTAAGAGAAGTGTGAACGGAGTTTACCATTTTCCAGGGAGTAGATATTATAATCAATCAAAAATGTGACAGAGTGGTTCCGTTCGACTGAAGCAATAGTAGCTAGCTGATAAAACGGAAGAAGTCGCACCTGCCATGCCAGATATGGACAGCATAGGTGGAATAGGTGGCATGATGTAAGACTTTAAGCTTTATGTTCAAAAAGGAGTTAAATATATTTTTCTGCCTCATTTTCAACCGTTTTGTGAGGCAGTGTATTGTAATTAGAAGACTATTTCCTATTTAAAGGAGAAGTCTTTTTTTGTTTAAGTTTGCATTTCACGATTTCTTAGATCACCGCAAATTTAGGAATACAACAGAGGTATGGTTAAAGCCACTGAAAATTACCATCTATGACATACTATTTACCAGTGAATGACAGTTATTTTACCAGTCTTTCTACACACGGAACATACCCTTTATGGAATAGCCCCGGAGCCACAGGTAGCTGCTTGCCATTGACTTTTACGCCCGATTCTTTGCAGACACTGGAAGGAGGCGGGGCCCGCCAGCAGAACTTAGAAGTGATTGTCCGTGGTACTCTGCTGATACGGATGGGACTCTAAAGTCTGGTTTTTCGCCATCCGCTATCAATGCCCACTACCATGGACATAAACAAGGGCAAGGGTGGTAAATTCTATTGTAGAATTAAAATTTTTGTACCTAATAGAAATGAAAGATATTTTAGCTTCAATAAAAATTGATTAATTACTCTGCAACTATCTGACCAGTAAATAAAACCGTGAACCCAATATTAATAAGTCTCATGGCTACTTTTCAATTGGTTTAACTACAAAGATTAGGATAAACCTATACAAATAAGGGATTAGGATAACCTTCTGTACATTCACACATCAATCTGCTTTAAAAGCGGCTAGCTTGTTATCTAGCCCCAAATCAGCAATCGTATCATTGATATATTTTATTGCCTTTTCGTCATGGTTTTTAAACTGTGGCATTAACAAATGTAATAATATAATTGGATTTATCATTTCTCCCGTGACATCTGCCTTCACCTGTGTCATCAGAAGAGGAAGTAGGTAATATACATTAATATTGATTCGATCGTTAATTGGATTTCTTATAAAGTATTCAAACCTATCAAAAATTTTTATTGCATCATTTGAGCCATAAGCAATGATTTTGTCCCTTTATTTTTACTTGAAGCTCATCCTGCTTGATCTTTGAATGGTTGAAATCTGTTCTTGATGCAGCATTAAGAGTATTCTCTCCCAGAATGATTCCGACCGCAACATTACTTGAGGATGTACAGAACTGCGCAACGTATAGAGGCAGTTGACTTGTTTGTTCTATTGCCATTTGTCGTTTTGCTTTCATAATTGAATGGTTAATACTTCTAGAGAACTGAAAAACAGAGAAACCTATTGTCATTACAGTCAGAACGGTTCCAATAATAGCAATTAAATTGTCGGTTGTAATTTTAGTAAGATCCATAACGGCGTTATATCCTTTCTCCTCTTTTTATTATACACACGCACTCAAAATAGCTTGGATGAAACTTGCAGATATGATATTAGGGTTACACACTTCAATATCTCTATAGCAAGGTCACTCAAAAAACAATCATTTTTTCGTACTAGCATCCACTTTATTTTTGTTACTACTAATTTCTGCTTGGGGTTATACGATTTTTATAGAATAATTTTACATCTCAATTTAAGAACTATACTATTCACTTTTCCCTGCATCTATAGGCTCAATGCGCCATTCAATTATTAATTAAATCCCCGTTAATCTAGATGTCTTCAACTTTTGATATTATTCGGTGATAAAGTGTATTAGTCTATCATTATAAATCTTGAGTATTTTATTATATTTTGCCCAACATCAGGAAGAATAAGTGTAAGGTAAAAAAGACACACCATAAGCAGGAATATCTCATTATCTAACATTATCTAAACTTGACTCAACTCTCCCCATCAGTTCCCTCTTCAACTCATCCAGCACCCTAACACTCTCACTTAAAGTACCTTCCTTCACCCCAAAATAAAACTTAATCTTCGGCTCCGTCCCAGAAGGTCTCAAACAAACCCATGCACCATTTTCCAGCTTGTATTTAATCACATTTGATTTTGGAAGTGTAATATCCTCTTCTTCACCAGACTCAACGAGCATTCTGACACTGCTTTCGTAATCCTCAATTTCAAGCACGCGTCTACCAGCTATTTCATCTGCTGGGTTATTACGAAAATCACTTAGAATCGCGGCAATCTGTTCCACACCGTCTTTCCCTTTCAATGTTAAGGATTCTAATCCTTCACGGTAGTAACCGTATGTTTCATAAAGCCCGATTAATCCTTCATACAATGTCATGTCTTTCGATTTGTAATAAGCTGCTGCTTCTGCGATTAGGAGACATGCTTGGATGGCATCCTTGTCACGCACGAATTCACCGATTAGATAGCCATAGCTCTCTTCATAACCAAATAAGAAGCTTCTATCTCCCGTTTCCTCAAACTGTTTAATCCATGCACTGATGTACTTGAAGCCAGTAAGTGTATCGATTGTCTCTAGTCCATGTGCTGCTGCAATGTCCCGGCCCATTTCTGAGGTTACAATTGTTTTTAATACTGTCGCATTCGCTTGCAATGTGCCTTGCTTTTTCTTTTCCTGGATTAAATAATGCAGCAGCAATGCACCAACCTGGTTTCCGGTTAACACTTCATACTCGCCTTTATTATTTCGAACAGCAACTCCGACACGGTCTGCATCTGGATCTGTTCCTAATAAAATGTCTGCATCATGCTTTTCACCATATTGGATTGCTAATTCAAATGCTGCATGTTCTTCTGGGTTAGGCGAGTAGACTGTTGAAAAGTTAGCATCTGGCAGCTCCTGCTCCTTCACCACTTCCACATGTTTAAATCCAATTGCTTCAAGTCCTTTTCGTACAGGAATATTCCCTGTTCCATGAAGCGGGGTATAAACAATTCGGAAGTCATCGGCAACTTGTTGAATTACTTCTGGATTTACAGTAATGGATTGTAATTGCTGCTGATAGGCGTTGTCTACCTTTTCTCCAATCATAACAAGCAGACCATCTTTTTTGAGCTGTTCTTCATCTGCGACAACTACCCCTAGTTCATCCGTTACTTCATTTACTTTTCCAATAATCTCATCTGCTGCTACCGATGAAAGCTGGCCGCCATCTGGTCCATATACTTTAAAACCATTATATTCTTTCGGATTGTGGCTTGCGGTAATCACAACACCACTAAAGGCATACAAATACCTGACTGCAAAAGATAACTCAGGAGTTGCTCGCAATGATTCAAAAACGTATGTCTGAATGCCATGTGCACCAAGTGTCTTTGCTGTCTCCATTGCAAACTCTGGAGATTTAAATCTCGGATCATAAGCTATCACAACTCCGCGCGTTTTTGCTTCCTCTCCATGTTGTTCTATGTAACGAGCCAAGCCTTCAGCAGTCTTACGGATTGTATACATATTCATTCGGTTTGTACCAGGTCCAAGTTCACCGCGCATGCCGCCCGTTCCAAACTCAAGATGTTTATAAAAACTGTCCTCCAACTGTTTTTCATCGCTCGCTATTTTTTCTAATTGTGATTCTAATTCTGCGTCTAATTCAGTGAATGCTTCCCATTTCTTATAATTTTCCTGCCAAACCATAATCAAGTTCCTCCTTATAAATAAATAGCCCCAATATAAATTGGAGCTACTCTACTTATATAACTTTCACCTGAAATGTTTAATCTCTGCTGAATACGTCACGTGTATAAACTTTCTCTTTCACATCTTTCAGTTCATCAGACAAACGGTTAGCAATAATAACGTCTGCTTCTTCTTTAAATGCCGCCAGTTTCTTAATCACACGTGAGTTATCAAATTCATCGGAATCTAATACAGGCTCATAAATGACTACTTCGACGCCTTGATTCTTGATTAAATTAATTATATCTTGAATCGCGGACTGTCTGAAGTTATCTGAACCGGTTTTCATTGTTAATCTGTACACACCGACTACTTTGGGATTACGCTTCGTAATCATATCAGCAATATGATGTTTCCTCGTATCGTTCGAATTTACAATTGCTCGAATGATTTCATTTGGCACGTCTTCAAAGTTAGCAAGCAGCTGCTTCGTATCTTTCGGCAAGCAGTAACCACCATAACCAAAGGACGGATTATTGTAATGAGCCCCAATTCGAGGATCAAGTCCAATCCCTTCAATGATTTGCTTGCTGTCTAATCCTTTTACCTCTGCATATGAGTCTAACTCATTAAAAAACGACACACGCATTGCTAAATATGTATTAGCAAACAATTTAATTGCTTCTGCTTCAGTAGAATCTGTAAATAATACAGCAATATCTTCTTTAATTGCACCTTCTGCTAACAGGTCTGCAAATCTTTTGGCACGCTCTGACTGCTCACCTACAACAATTCGGGAAGGATAAAGATTGTCATACAATGCTTGGCCTTCTCTTAAAAATTCCGGAGAGAAAATAATATTATCACTATTAAATTTCTCACGTATTGATTTTGTATATCCTACTGGCACTGTTGATTTAATAATCATAACAGCATCTGGGTTAACTTCGATTACGTTTTCGATAACTGATTCTACAGAACTTGTATCAAAGTAGTTTTTCTCTGGGTCATAGTTTGTTGGTGTCGAGATAATAACGAATTCTGCATCTTTTAAAGCTTCAGTTGAATCTGTTGTAGCCTTTAAATTCAGTTCCTTTGTTTCTAAGAATGTCTCAATTTCTTCATCAGCTATCGGAGACTTTTTATGGTTAATCATATCTACTTTTTCTTGGATAATATCCAAGGCGATTACTTCATTGTGTTGTGCTAGCAGGACTGCGTTGGATAGACCAACATAGCCTGTACCTGCGACGGTTATTTTCATGAGGATTTCCTCTCCTTAACTAAGACAATATTGTTTTTTTATGAAATTCGTTAATACTCTTTTTTCTATAATATTACATACTTAATTTACTGATTTTAAAATAAGAGGATATATGGGGGCCTGAAAAGTAATTTAAGTATATATATGTTAAGCAATTATGATTTATCTTTCCACATTCTAATTTTTTTAAAAATGCCACCCTATTGCTATACTGAATATCCTAAAATTGCTTATTGGAGAAATTAGTTCAATAAAACTCGGTTCAAAGTCAAATATTGGGGTGAGCGTTTGCTCACTCCACTTTTGTTATGCAAATCTTAATTGAATTTGTTTATATTGATGATGTAATAATATTTTAGCCCGAAAGCGGTCAAATCGCCTAAAGCCAAAGGCATTTCGTTTGGTTATTGATTCCTTCCACGTAACCGTTGTTTAAGTCAAAGGCAAAGCTGTTCATAATTTCCTTTTGCCAATTCTCAAATGTTCCGATAGCTTTTTCATATTCTCTTAGGCCTGAAGTTTTCACAAGATCATAATACTGATAGAGGCGCTCTTTTGTATCTGTGAGATGACCTGGTCCATTAGCCTTAGCCAGCTCAAACCACTTTCGATAAGCTTCTTTCAGCTCATAAGCCCTTTTCAAGTCCGCTGACATCCCTAAATAACGCTCCAAATACCACCGTTGTTTTTCGGTTAATTTCTCTTTTCCTTTATAGAAAACATGACGCATGCGCTTGCACTTCTTGCGGTCATATTCATGAAATTCTCGCTGCACACGAATGCGAACGCGCTCCAACGCCCAATAAATATAACGACTAAAGTGAAAACGATCTGCCACGATAATAGGTCTGCCAAGCGCATCATTTACCGCAGCTTTAAAAGAATGGCTCATGTCCATGACAATCACTTCGACTTTACCTCCATGCTTATTTAAATAATCTACGAGTGTATCTTTCCTTCGATTTGGAAGAATATCAAGTGGTTCTCGTTTGATGGGATCAGCTATAATCAAATGATACTTTTCATTACCTGCATCACCCTTATACTCGTCAATGGCAATTACTTTTGGGAGTTCTTTTACTTCGTTCACCATGAATGAAGTGATTTCATCAAATCGACGGATCACTGTCGTAGGAGATGTTTGAAAGCGTGAAGCTGTGTCTTTAAAGCTTTTTCCGTGAATGAGTTTGATGGATATCGCTTTTTTAAAATCAGCCGACTCTCTTTGATAACGATGGGTGATAGAATTGGATTCATAAAACTTCTTCCCACGATGCTTACAACTATAACGTCGTTTACGATAAAATAAAATCGTTTGTCTTCCAAAAATGGGTTGATGACGGACTTTCTGTAAACGATAATCATGAATCTTATCTGTCATTTCCTCACATCTAGGACAGGTGTGAGGTTGGCGCTCCATCTCAATCCAGATGGCATACACACCTTCACGCTCCTCAGTTTTTTTATAATCACATCTTCAAACCCAGGTAAAATTATGTTAGAATTCAATTGCACGCATCTCCTTTTTGTTTCTTGTTTATTGGTCTAAACAAATTCTAACAAAAATTGGAGATCGCGTGTTTTTTATTGTCTGAATTCTTTCTTTACCCCAATATATATTTTAGATCCTAAAATTCTAAAAGAGTGGCAGTAGCAAATACAAATTATCTCGGATTTAATAATTCAAAAGTTAACCTTATACCGATATAAGTAAAAAATAAAAATAAATGGGACCGTATTATAAAGCTAAGGTATTCCAAAAGAAAAGAACTAATTAGCATTCGCAGCGAAAATATATTTTAGATAAATATTTTATAGGCAGTAGCGTTCGAAATAATTAATACAAGCAAGCAGGGGAGATAATCTTTGTAAATATTAGCATACACTGTTCATTCTAAATTGTTTTTTTCAAATCTCCATGCATCCTTACACATATCAACTATATCTCTTTTCGCAACCCAACCAAGTTCCTCAAATGCTTTTGATGTTTCAGCATAACTTTCAGCGAGATCTCCAGCTCTCCGTTCAACAATTTCATAAGATAATTTAATACTATTTGCTTTCTCAAATGCTTCTATTAATTCCAACACACTCGTTCCTCTACCTGTACCTAAATTATATATATGTACACCTTTTGTTAAGCTATTTAATGCAGCAACATGCCCCTCTGCAAGATCCATAACATGTATGTAATCACGAACTCCAGTACCATCAGATGTTAAATAATCGTTTCCAAACACTTTTAATTTCTCTATTTTCCCCTTTGCTACTTGGGTCATATAAGGCATTAGATTATTTGGAATTCCATTGGGGACTTCTCCAATTAATCCACTTGTATGGGCTCCTACTGGATTAAAATACCTTAGAATTGATACAGAAAGTTCTGGGTTCGCGCTGGATATATCTTTTAAAATACGTTCACTCATTGCTTTAGTTTCACCATATGGATTAGTAGTCGGTAGCAAATTCAGTGTTTCAACTGATGGAACTTGATTATTGCCATATACAGTTGCAGAAGAGCTAAAGACAAACTTATTTACGCCATAATTTTGACAAACTCTTACCAAATTCAAAGTGCTAACAATATTATTATGATAATACTTTAACGGTTTTTCTACTGACTCACCGACTGATTTCAGCCCAGCAAAATGAATAACTGCATCTATTGCATGTTTAGAAAAAATGACATCAATCAAATCCTTCTCAGTCAAATCAGCTTTATAAAATATAACGTTTCTGTTTGTTATCTTATTTATCCTGTCTATGACTTCATATTTACTATTTGAAAGGTTATCTACCACAATCACTTGATGCCCTTCTTCCAACAGTGAAACACACGTGTGTGATCCTATATATCCGGCTCCTCCTGATACTAATATATTCATATTTTCACAACACCCCCAAAAAATCTTACTGTAAACAACCACCAAACTATTATTTTATCAGCCACAAATTCTACCCTTTTTATATTTATTTTAGCGTATTATTTATCAATCATTACATACTGTAATATAGTATCTTCTACAATATCTTGTCTAGCAACTTTCCCTATTACCTTATTAATATCAGATGGCGAAATACCTGTACCAGGTCTCTTAAATGTTAACATTTCACTTGTAATAACGGAGCCACTCATAATATTACAACTAGCCACTAAAGACCTTCTAGCATTTTGCCTTGCTGCCATTTCAGATTCAGAATAGTCGATATCATAAGAGCCTCTCAGACTTTTAATGAAGTCTACTCCTGTTATTATATTACTTGCATCTTTAGGATCCATAGCATGATAGTGATCATTTCCCGGTAATGTTTTATCCAAAGTAAAATGTTTCTCTACCACTAATGCTCCCAAATTATAAGCAGTTTTAATTACATCCGCATGTTCATCTGGCTTCGTATGATCTGAATAACCAACAATAACATCAGTGTATTTATTTTTTAATGTTACTATTCTATTCAAATTAGCATGTTCAAATGGCGTGGGATACTCCAAAACACAATGTAATAGAACAATCGGTTGGTCATTATATTTCTTTATTAGTTCGATAGTTGTCTCAATTTCTTCTTCATTTGACGCACCTGCTGAAATTAAAATTGGCTTTCCCTTTTTTGCTTGATATTCTACAAAAGGAAGGTTGTTTAGGTCAGAAGATGAAATCTTATACACATTCATCAAGTCAAAAAGGTAATCTGCTGATTCAATATCGAACGCTGTTGACAAAAATTCTATATCTAGGTCATTACAATATCTAAATAACTCTGCGTATTCATCGTAAGAGAAACTATCAAACTTTTTAAATAGTTCATATTGGGATGTAGTTGCCTCTTCTGATGTATCCCAATAAGATGGGGAATCTTTCGCTGCTAAAGTTTCCGCTTTATAAGTCTGAAATTTAACAGCATGGATACCTGCTTCCTTTGCTTCTCTAACCATTAATTTAGCTGCTTCCATAGGTGTAATATTTAATTTATCAGCTATGTCATAATAATTAACTCCTATTTCCGCTATCAGTACAAACTTGCCTTCTTTTGCTCTTTCTATAATCCTACTTTTCATCTTATCTCCCCACTTCTAATCGTTATTTACAATCAATTTTAATACTCTTTTAATACCAGTTTTTAGATCTTTCCTTAACATTTGTTGATTCATTTGTTTTCTTATTTGTGGGCTATTTATCAACCAAAGCAATGTTTCTCTAATGGTTCGGTTCTCTACCTTACTTCCTAAACCCAAATTTATAAATCCGTTTTTCATATAGCCGAATTCATGTGCTTGCTCTCGCACATTTTGAGCTAATAAAATTGTAGGCACAGCCATTGAAGCTAATTCAAGCATTGTCCTACCTTGTGAAGAAATTGCTATGTCAGCTTTGCCCATATATTCCGTCATATGCTTAACATCTTGTATAATATCAATATTTAAATCTGATTTATTGGCTTCATTGATTAGCTCCTCAGTATGCCTATAACCCAAACCTACGATAAAAGTATAATGTATATCCTTATTATCGATTGTATTAATAACATCAAAAGTTCTTTTAGTCAGGTTGCAGGGATCAGTTCCGCCAAATATAATTAAAACATCATTAACATTTTCCTTAAAAGTAATAGGGTTTGCAAGTAGAAATTCATCTCTAATACAATAATAACTACTGCCCCAGTAGTGATTATCTAAGTTGTTACTTTTTTCGTACAAATCATTAATAACTACATCAGCATACGGTGCACCTTTACCAAGGTCTTCGAAATTCACCACTCTCACGCCCAAATTTTTACAATGCCTTATATAATCTGCATCTGTATCTAAAATGTCATTTATTAAAATATCACATTTATAAGTATTTATTAATTTTTTTATTTCATAATTATCATCTATTACGTTATATTTAAAATGGCTTTCTTTAATTTTTTTAATACCAAGGTCAGAATGACTTGAAATAACAAATCTAACTTCATGGTCAATCAGATTATCTGCCAAAAGTAGACATCTATAAATGTGGCCTAATCCTATTTTAGAATAACCATCCGTTCTTATTAAAATACTTTTTTTCGAAAGTTCTGTTTCTGCTACCCACCAGTCCTGAGGTGTGTCGATGTCAATAGATTCATTAGCAGGTAATTCATATATTGATATATTAGAACCCAATCTATTATTTTCTGACACAAACTCTCTTTTTGTAATTACAAATGCACCCGTTTCCTCTAAATGTTTGGGCAGGTATTGTCGATTAAGTCGTTTCCGATAAAGAGGTATAACCTCCCCATCACTTTCAGTCCAAGACAAATGCGGATTATTTATGCCACTTATTAATGTATCATATTCATTACTTATAAAATAATCTATTGCTGCATCTAGAGTTCTTGTCTTTAGTAACGGAGAAGTTGGCTGCATAGTTATAACATAGTCATATATTAGTTTTTTTTCTTTTTCCGTTTTTATTAAAGCGTGATAAATTACTGGATCTAAAGTAATATTATCGACAGCTAATTCTTTTGGTCTATTTAATACCTCGGCACCGTATTGAACAGCGATTTTTTCTATTTCTTCATCATCTGTAGAGACTAACACATCCATGTTAAAAGTACTGTTTAAAGCATTTTCTATACTATAGCTTATTAAAGGTTTCTTACATAATAACCTTATATTCTTTCGTGGAATGCCTTTTGAGCCACCACGCGCGGGGATAATAACTAAGATATTCAAATTACCACCCCACATTCTTTTTAGTTATTTTTTTAATAAAGTCTTCCATTACATGATATTGTTTGTCGATATGACGAGAAACTTTATCAAAAACTTGATAATTGGTATTTTCAATATTATTTATAATTCTCTCCATATCATTGTTTATATTTCCATTTACTTTAAATGCAAACTTTCTATATATTGATAAGACTCCCTTGTTTTTATTAAATATCCTAAAAATATTGGAGTATAATCTGGATAGTTTGTAAGCATTTACACCGGGAGATTCCAATGCTTCTGATACACCGTTTCCTCGTCCATCTTCATGTAGCAAGATACTAGGCATTCTCTTACTCAAGAAATAGATGTGTGCATGAACCCGATAGCCAACATGAAGATCACAGTCATCATAAAAATCTAATTTTGCTCTATTATACGATACGTCAACTACTTTTGCTCCCATTTTTTCTGCTTTGTCTGCCAATTTTTTTGTGTTTTCTGCGTCACTTTTTGGCGTGAATTCATCCACCACACCAATACCTCTATGAAATGATACTATAATTTCTGCATTTTTATATTTATTTATTAAGAAACCTAATACCTCGATACTCTGTTCAGAAAAAGTTTCATCCTGTGCAGGTGTATAAACTACTCTTTTTATCTCTTTGGGAGCAGTAAACTTTTTACCAAGAGATTCAATATCATACCATACCGGACATCCTGTCATAGTAACATTATTATAACCATTATTAATTAGGGCCCTTTTCGTTTGGTAATCTCTACAACTCATACCAGCAGTCGTATCATTCATCGTATCTAACATTTGCTGAGCTGAATTGGTAAAATGATATAATCTCTCTGTTGTCTTATCTCCTGGGACTCCTTTCCATCCTGTACCAAGAGTATGTATAGGTACTTTAATATCTCTAAGACTATCAGTTAATTTATACACTCCAGGATACATATTCATTTGAAAGCCCGGACCGCCCAAAATGATAATACCTTCACTGTTATTAATAAATTCAATATCCTCAATCTTTTCCCAGTGCGGATGTAATACATACTCATATTCAGGAGCTATATGCTCCAACAATTCAATTGCTCTTCCAGTTATTAAGAAATCACCGACATTTTTTTTTGCACCAGTAAGTGCGATAAAATATTTTTTGTTATTCTTATTCATGATGAATACACACTCCAATTCCACTTTTTATCCAACATGACTAATTAGTTATGTCGGCAATAGTTCTTTTCTATTTTTCAATATGAAAACTAATAAAATAATAAACGGGACCACTAGGATAAGAGAACTTTTTAATATCCATGTGAAAATTATACTAGTTAGCAATAACAACTGACTAACGTATAGCACCTTAGGTCGTATTTTGAAAATACCCTCGGTATATTTATTTGACAATCGCTTAACAAAATAAAACTCTAGAAAATAGGCTAAATATGTAGCTAATGATGCACCTGTAATACCAAGAACAGAGATTAATAAGATATTTAATAGAATATTAAATATAGCAGTTGCTACAGTTAATAAAGCAACACGACTCATTTTTTTATAATAAATAATGGAAGATACGGACATAATGTAACCTAAATGCCAAAGGGTTCCTCCAAAAAGAAAACCAACAAATAAATAGTTTGATTCATATGAATTCTGACCAAAGTATTTTACAAATAAAGGTATTAATATCAACCCAAGAAGAATAAGTAAAGTTAAAATTAAAGCAACACTACTAAAAATTCTTGTGAAAAACTTTTGATTCACCTCGTTTTTCTTCATCATTTTATAAAACTTTGGTGCATATGCCAAATTAAATGAGGTGACTAACAACATCATTCCAGAATTAAATTGAGCACCTAAGCTATAGATACCTAATTCGTAAAGACTGAGGTTTTGTTCAATTAAAACTCGATCAGCAGCGCTATTCACCCAACCTGCTAAATGATGAGGGATAAGTGGAATAGCTAATGCTAAGGAACTATATATATATATAGCCTTACAATTCCTAATTTTCAACTTTGTAAATATAGCAATATATAAAGTAAATATAATCCCCATTATAATTTTTGCATAAATTAATGCTAGTAAACTTCCTTGCGCCCCCATATCTTTTACGATTAACAAATAAATCGTTAATATTACTATCAAGATTGTTTCTATGATGTTGAAAGTAACAAACTTTACCGCTTGTTCTCTAATTCTCATTAACGTTAGAGGTATAACAGGAAAAATACTTAAAAAGGAAAGGATAATTAAATACTTATAATAAGGATCTTTTGGGATGTTATTAAATAAAAATGGAGTAATTATACTATCCAAGTTTAAAAGTATTATTGTTATTACCGTAGCAAACATAACTAAAAATAAAAAAACCGATAAAACAAAACCCTGTTTATCATTTTCAGTTTCATAATCGATAAATGAACGAGTAATACTAGTTCTTAATGAGGTTAAATAGAAAATAGAAATAACAGATACAAGAGCATTGATAGTTTGAATTAAGCCATACTCTTCGGGACTTAAATAATTCATATATATAGGTAACATTATAAATACAATTGCTTTAGGTAGAATATTCCCTACCGTATATATTATTGTGTTTTTATACAAAGCAGCCACTCACTTCTGTTATTTATTTCTCTATATTTTAAATGCATCCTTATAAATATCCACGTTATTCCAGTTTGAGAAGTACTACCAAAGGTCCGTGGCGCATAGAGAGGTGCATAGTAGGCTATCAGCTCTGTAAAATCAATTTTTTACCGATTTCATAACACCCCATGTCCACAGAGGCTCCATGTCAAGCCAGCCATGAACACATAATTGTAAAACAAATGGTACGATTATGCGTATTATATCCGATTTAGGCTGGAATAGTGTGCAACTTGACACTGTTCTCGCAAAGCACTTTTTAAATGAACAGTCAAATTAGTATGTTAAGTGTTTATTCAATGATATTAAACACATTAATTAATATTTCTTAATTCATTCTTTAAAAAAGTAATCCCTAGGAAACTGATTAGCGTCGTAAGTATCTATCATCTTTACCATTTCCTCATTATTATGGACTAATTTAACGATATTCTGTTTAATTAGATCTTCCATATATTCAATTCCTGGTAAATTAAAAAGTAAAGTCTTACAACCTAATGTCAACCCTTCAAATATAGCGGTTGAATATACTCCAATCTGATATTCTGATTCAGCAAATAGACTGTAAAGATTCTTTTCATTACTATCAATGATTTCGACATTATTAAGTTTTGATGCTGCTACTAATTCGGGATAATCCTTCCTCCACCTATCGTATTCGCCGGGATGCAATTTATAAATAATTTTGTAGTCATACATTATCTCCGCAATTTCATTAGCTTTTCTAGATAGTTCTCTACCAATTGTGCCTTGAGAAATAAAGAGTATCTGATTCTTTTTTTTCGGAATATCTTTATATTTCTCTAATTGTTTATTAAGATATGGAAAACCATTAACTACGACTTTGGCTTGCTGAGGAAACTTCTCTGTTTTTCCCCAATATTCACCAAAAGTTAATAATTTATCTGGAAAGTATTTTAATTTTATTGATGGATTTCCAAAGTTATAAGCAAAGTGATAATCGGTAATAACTCCATGTTGTATTTCACTCACCACAATATTATTATCTTTTGCAGCTGCTACTAAAGGAAAATTAGTATAAGATACTACAAGGAAGACTTTCTTTAGTTTTTTTCTTTTGATAAGCATATTAAAAAAACTATATTTTAATTCGAACGTCAATATTCTTTTATAAATCAGTTTTCGTAATTGTATTTTAACACCGAATGCATCTTTTAATATTTCTTCAATTTTAAATATAATTTGCAAATCTTCCTGTGTAAATTTAAACAATTTCAATGGTATCATATACAATGTGTATATATAGAAAAAGTCCATATAGCTCCGATTAGCATCACTCAAGTCACTATAATGTTTGCCAAGGTAAGGATACTCTAAAACAAAAAAGTCATTTAGATTCATATCGGTTATAAATGCTTCAGTATATATATCAATAAATTTTCCATTGTTTTTGACCTTCCTTGGATGGTCCAACACTAACGTAGAGCCTTTATAAATGCTCCTAAATGGATTCTTTTTAATAGAATTACCTAAAATCATTAAACTTCTTTTAATCTGACTAGTGATTGATTTGCTAGATTCAGAGTGGGCCTTTCCATAAAAACCTAATTTATTTGTTATCTCATTAAAGACAGAAAACCTTATGATTTCCCATACTTTTATATCCCTTATTTCTATACTAAATAAATCAAAATCTTTTTCTATGTGCCATAACTTTTCGCAAACATCTCTGATTCTATCCATATTTTATTTCCTTTTCTTATATTTGCATTTTCAGGACTTTTTTAAATCTACATTCCAAGTTATTTATATACCCTCGGCTTTTTCTAATAAAGGTTATTAGGAAAATGACTTTCTCAAAAACATTCTTATTTTTCGTGGGATTAATCCATACAAGGCTTTTGCAATTGCAAAAAAAATATAATACCTAGGTAATTTCATTTTTTTTATTGCTTCTTTTTGAAGTAGTAAGGAATTCATTAAAAAGTTAATTCTCTTTTTATTCTCAAATGATTGATTTGTATGAATCCTTTTTGCTGTTAATGCGTGTGGCATTTTACCAATTCTAAAAGAACTTTGAACAAATCTAATCCATAATTCATAATCAAATTGTGATTTTCGATTTTCATCATAACAGCCAACTTCAATTAAATCTTTTCTATTCATCAATACAGAACTATGAATTATTGGATTCTTTATTAATATTCTTGTGGTTACGTCTTTTACTTCTGATTTTTCATTAGAACTTAGTTTGCTCCAATTTGGAAGTGATTGCCCTGTAATAAGTTCAGATTCTGTTGCAATAACGGAGAATTCAGGATGTTTCTCAATAGCTATTACTTGATACTCTAATTTACTTGGGTGCACTGGGTCATCTGCATCAACAATTGCTATGTACAAACCTTTTGATTGTTTAACTGCCAAATTTAGAGCCTTTCCTCTTCCGATTCCCTCTGTAGGAAACAATTGTATTTTATTATTTTTTTTGGCGAACTCTTTAACAGTGTCTAATGTATTATCATTTGATCCATCATCTACAATTATAAGTTCCCAATCCTCATAAGACTGATGAACTACACTTTCTAAAGTATCTTTAAATAACTCACCACCATTCTTTACAGTGCAGATAATACTCACTTTCGGCATAAAAATAACCTTCCTTTTGAACAATTAATTATAATTGATATTCTTATTAACATTTTGTTTTCTCATTGAATAACTAAAACTTAAATATGGTTTGATTGAAATCTTATATATTATAAAGAACATTATAGATAACCCAAGACCGATTTTAAAAGCACCCATCACTAAAGTTAAATCTAATCTATGAATGTAAAAGGTCGAATAAACAATCGCCGGTAACAAGAAAGGGGCCATAAAACTTTGAGATATTAAAAGTTTATTACCATACCATATTATTAGGATCCAAAGACCTAAGAACATTAATATGGTTAATATTCCTCCAATACTATACATTTCAGCCCAAATATTCGAACCCATCCCCCAATGTATATAAGGGAAAAACTCCTTTGAAACTACTGGAGCAAAACGAGGTGAAATAAAAATTTGCTCATTACTAAAAAAATTTAATATATCTTTTAACAGTGGTACTGTACTGACTAGAATATCATAAACAACACTCGGATCTTGTCTAAAATTTTGTTCTACAGCTATGTTTAAGCTAGCAAAGATTGAATTGCTTTCTATAAAAAATGAAGCGTCTTTAAAAGTTTCAAAGTTCGTTATACTAGCAATAATTTGCGATAAGTCAAAAGTCTTTATTATTTTATATATTTCCTTATAAAAAGTTAGAAATAGAGCTAAAACCCCAGTAAAGAAAAGAATTCTTTTATATTTTATCAATTTTAGTCTTTTGTCTCTTAATAATAAAAGTCCAATACTTATTATCGCTAAGGTAATATATGCTCTCGACCCAACGAATAAAGAAAAAATTATTATAAAAAAATTTAAGTTCATAATTTTTAAGTTTTTATTCTGTAAACTTAAAATTATAGCAGATAGAGCAACCCATATTGCTATATCATAAAAACCTCTAAAGTGCTGACTTAATACAGATTTGTCTGTGTTGAAGAATGGCTCAATGCCAATAATCCCAATATTGGCAATCAACAAAGAAAATGCCAAAAACGTTAATAAATATAGTATATATTTAGTTCCAGGTACTCCTAAAGAATCTTTTTGTTGGTTCTTATATTGCTTTCTATCATATAGAAACATTGTTGTTAGAAGTGTGAGCATGATGATACTTATTATGATATATGCGTGAAAATGTACTTCTGAATAGTACAAACCGTCTCCAACTACCACAACACCAATTAACGCAGGAAATGTATAATATATATGAAAAACTACTGCTATTGTAAATAAATCAAATCTTCTATTCTTAAATAAAATATATATTACACTTATAATTGTTAGTACCCAATATATTATTATCAATAATAATCAACCTTTATTCTTGTGTATTTAATAAATTTTCATATAAAAACTTATGTTTGCTAATATTATTATTAAGTGAGTAAATTTCTTTTACCCTAACATAATTTTTTTCTTTTTCTTTTTTTAGTAATTCATTATTATTATAGAACTTCATTACTTGAGTGACAAAACCATCCGAGGATTCACATATATTATTGATGTTACCTACAACCTCCACCGATCCACCCGCATTTGTAGAGAGCACAGCGGTTTTTCTACTCATAGCTTCTATTAGTGTTCTTCCAAACGATTCCGTATTGTAATTAGATGTAAGGATAAACACGTCAATGTCATAATAAAGTTGGTTCATTTCCTCTAAACTTATATTAATCTTCCCGTTAAAACGTCCACCTAATACCCTATACAAATCATTAAACATTTCTTTTGTGTCTATCTTAGCTTTATCATCTAAGCAGCCCACTGCCATCTTTACATGTAACTTATTACCCAATTGCTCATTTAACCTTTTAGAAATATCGACTGCTAAAGGCCAGTTTTTCCAATCAGTATACCTACCTGCAAATCCAATAGTTATAGTGTCCAATTTCTCCTTTTCTAATTCTTCTTCATAAGTTTCAAATAATTGTCCAGCAGTATTTTCAATTACTTTATAATCTACAGAGATGCGTTTTTCAAAAATAGCTTCCATCCAGTGATTCATATTAAATTCAGTTGTTGTTACTAGAGTATTCAGCTCTTTCATAAAAAACAAAAATAACTTCTTAAAGAAACCACTATATTTTGTATATAATCCCCTTTCAGTATGAACTAACTTTATCTCTCTAGGTATCAATCTTAACTTTTTAAATAAAGAAACTATAAAAAAACTCACTTGTGCTTGTGTATGAATAATTCTTGGTTTTTTAGTAACTATTATTTTTCTTGATTTTAAAATATATTTAAAAAATGAAATGGGATTTTTAATTACATGTTTAATCCTTGTTTCAGTAGTGAGGTGATAATAATTCACTTCTGGTAACTTCTTTTTTACTAGACCTGGTTGAGCAACTCCAACTTTGAACTTGTTTTTCAGCCCATCTATAATAATTTTAGTTGATTCTTGCTCACCACCAACTGTTTCCAACCCATTATCGGACATTAATAGGATATCAATTTTTTCTTCATCACTTTTATTTGATTCGGTATGGATAATAGATTCTTCTAAACTCCTAACATGATAATCGGATTTATACCTGCTTAAGTAGTGATCATATACCAAATTCCCAAACATTTTATTAATTATACCTATTCTACCACTTAGATAATTCAACACAGGATTAAACACCTCAACCAACTTGATACCATTCCCATGAAATTCCGCAATGTACTTCACCATTTCACTGGTTTTGACAAACTCCTTATTCTGAGGGAAAAACAAACCACTTTCTTCATTTTCCACCATTAATCTAAGAAACTCAGACAAATTATCAATATGTAACATACTTCGCTCATTATCTATATTAGGGAATATAGGTAATTTCTGAGCAGCCATTGATAATTTAGGATAATTGCCTTTAGACCCTTTACCATAAATCATAGGTGGTCGAACAATTGCTACCTTAAAGTTCTCAGACTCTAGTGATTTGATCCCTTCCTCTGCTTCCAATTTACTTTTACCGTAAAAATTACTTGGAGTAGGAATTGTATCTTTATCAATTACTTTGCTTTCTTTACTTCCATCACCATAAACAATAATACTGCTCATAAAGACAAACTGTTTTACACCCTGAGATTTTGCTTTTTTCGCAACTTCAATCGTTAAATCCCTGTTAACTTTATAATAGAGTTCTTCCATATTAGGGTCTGTAGATACATGGGCAATTCCTGCGACATGTAAAACAGTATCATTAATAGAAAAATCATAATCTCTCCATGACTCTTCTTTTAAGCTTATCTTTTCAATAGCATACTCACCCGGAAAGTTTGCCAACCATTTTTCAAACGAATTACCTACATAGCTATTTTTACCAGTGATTAGTATTTTTTTCATTTTCCAACTGACTCCTTATCACTAGCAATTTCTCTTTTAGAACTTTTACCAGTTCCACCCTCAACAACACCATCACTTTTTACAACACTAATGATTGTTCCTATAAAACATTTAGCGTCCATCCTGAAACTAAGCTTTTTGATATACTCTCCGTCTAACTTTGCTTTAACATCAATCGGAAGTTCATCTCTTCCATTAATCTGTGCCCAACCCGTTAAACCTGGTAATACATCATTTGCACAGTATTTATCTCGTTCTTCAATCAAATCATATTGATTCCACAGTGCTGGTCTCGGGCCAATGATACTCATATCCCCAACAAAGATATTCCATATTTGAGGTAGTTCATCGAGTGAAGTTTTTCTCAAAACTTTTCCAACTCGGGTTATATATTGATCCGCATTTCCAAGTAAATGAGTTGGGGTATCTTTTGGCGTATCAATTTTCATGGTCCGGAATTTCAAAATATTAAAATGTTTCTTATGGATACCTACACGTTTTTGTTTAAATAACACGGGCCCCCTTGAATCTATTCTTATTGCCACAATAAAAAATAGGATTATAGGGGATAATATAATCATCCCTGCAAAAGACAAAATAATATCTAGCAATCTCTTAATAATCTGATACATTTTATTAACTCCCTTAAGCCTTTAATTAGTAAATTAGCATTTAATTAAAATCGGTTTCCTATCTATTCCAATAAACTGCTAATCCACTAATATAATAATATTAAGCATTTCAAATACAGTCATTCGCCCCTTGAATTGTTCAAGAGGCGAAAACAACCTATTTTGTTTCAAGTTTTAACTCATCTACCTTTTGGATAAGGTATTCATATAATTCATCTTTCATTTCCGGATTCTCTAATGCAAAATCAATCGTTGTTTTAACAAATCCCATTTTCTCACCAACATCAAAACGTTTACCTGCAAAATCATAAGCAAACACATTTTGAATTTCATTTAGCTTTTGAATCGCGTCAGTTAATTGAATTTCTCCGCCAGCTCCAATCTCATGTTTTCCTAGATAGTCAAATATCTCAGGAGTGAAGACATAACGGCCCATGATAGCCAAGTTCGATGGTGCAGTTCCTTTTGCTGGTTTCTCCACAAACTTATTAACTTGATATCTTCTTCCTTCTTTTTCACCAGGGTCAACAATTCCATAACGATCTGTTTCATCTTCGGAAACCTGTTGAACTCCTACAATTGAACTGCCTGTTTCTTCGTATTGCTCAATTAATTGTTTTAATCCCGGTGTTTCAGCACGTACAATATCATCGCCAAGTAATACCGCAAATGGATCATCCCCAATAAATTTACGTGCAACCCAAACTGCATGTCCTAGGCCCTTTGCTTCTTTTTGCCGAATATAATGAATTTCAACATCAGAAGTTGCATTTACCTTTTCTAATAAATCGAATTTCTCTTTGTTTTTTAAACTCTCTTCCAATTCAAAGTTGTGATCAAAGTGATCTTCAATCGCACGTTTGCCTTTTCCTGTAACAATGATTATATCTTCTATACCAGATTTAATCGCTTCTTCAACTATGTAATCAATTGTTGGACGATCTACAATTGGCAACATTTCCTTTGGCATTGCTTTAGTTGCTGGTAAAAACCTTGTACCCATTCCAGCTGCTGGGATAATGGCTTTCTTGATTTTTTTCATTACTATACCTCCGCACAATTATTATATAATAACGTATCACTCTGTTTAATGTATAACAATTATAATTTCAAATTAAGCCTGAACAGCCAACTGCTCCCGTTCCAAATAAACAATTTTCATTAACGAATCCTTTAATTCCACGCGATTATACTCTCGGAAATTTTCAATTAGGTTCTCAATCAGACTCGGATGCACTTCAACCGTTCTTCCAACATAAATCTTCTCATAAACCTCACCAGGGAGAACTTCATCTTCACCAAGTAATTCTTCATACATCTTCTCTCCTGGTCGTAAGCCAGTGTATTCAATACGAATTTCATCTTCGTTATATCCCGATAATTTAATTAAATTCTTAGCTAGGTCCACAATTTTCACAGATTCACCCATATCAAGTACGAATATTTCTCCACCTTGCGCCAGTGTTCCCGCCTGTATCACCAGTCTCGAGGCTTCCGGAATTGTCATGAAATACCTTGTAATATCAGGATGAGTGATCGTAATCGGCCCGCCACTTTCAATTTGTTTTTTAAACAACGGGATAACACTTCCACGGCTTCCTAGTACATTTCCAAAACGTACAGCGACGAATTTTGTATCGCTATTCTTCGCCATATTTTGCACAACCATCTCAGCCACACGTTTGGAAGCTCCCATCACATTAGTTGGGTTAACTGCTTTATCTGTCGAGACTAATACGAATGTACGCACAAAAAATCTATCTGCTGCTTCTGCAACATTTCTTGTACCAATTATGTTATTCTTTACCGCTTCGTGCGGGTTATACTCCATTAATGGCACATGCTTATGTGCTGCAGCATGATAAATAATTGCTGGCATATGTTCTTCTACAATTTCAAAGATACGTTTTCGATCTTTTACGTCACCTATAATTGGAACGATTTCTGTATCTGCTTCACCAAATGTTTTCTTTAGTTCCATATCAATCGAATAAATGCTAAATTCTCCATGGCCTACAAGCAAAATCTTCTTGGGAGTGAATTGCATAAGCTGACGACAGATTTCAGATCCTATTGATCCGCCTGCACCCGTTACCATAACCGTACTGCCTGTCACATATTCTGAGATTGCTCCGATATCCAGTTTTACTGGTTCACGACCGAGTAAATCCTCAACTTCAACATTTTTCAGACTGCTCACTGTGACTTTTCCTGTCATTAAATCTTCAATTTTGGGAATCATTTTCACTTGAGCAGAAGTACTGCTGCAAGACTCGACAATCTTTTTCAACTCTCCGTTTCTGAGTGACGGAATTGCGATTACAATATGATCTATCTTATATTTTTCGACGACTGCTGGAATATCTGCTACTGTTCCTACTACCGGCAGACTGTATAATTCCATTTTAAGTTTACTTAAATCATCATCGACAAATGCAACGGGATAAAGATCTAAATTATGTTCATTTCGTAATTGACGGACAATCATTGCTCCGGCGGCGCCTGCACCAACAACGAGTGTACGCTTTTGTGTAGGGGAAGTATTGTTAATATAGCGATCACGATACATTCGCCATATGAAACGAGAACCACCAATAAATATAATATGTAAAAGCCATGTAACTACTAAGGCCCGGCGAAGGATATTGAAGTCGTTTAAAATCAATTGAACGGCGCCCGCGCAAAGAACCGATAATGTTATTGCTTTGACAATAGCCACCAATTCCCCGACACTGGCATAAGCCCATACTTTATTATAGAGTTTAAATACTGCGGCAAAGATATGATGAGAGATTAATAATGCGATTGCACTAATTATGATTGCACTTGAAGTTAATACATCTGAATATGCGGGATATACAATCCACGCTGCGACAAAGATTGCAGTAGCGACGATAATTGAGTCGAGAAGCATAAGCAGCGATAATCTTTTCGTATAGGACATCTAGTCACTCCTTTCTCATGAGGTACAGAATACTTCATGCTGTTTTTATGTTTAATGGTATTTTAATGTGAAATTCCTATATAGATAACACACATTTCTATATTACTAGAGCCATAGTCATATTAAAAGTGACTTTCAGCAATAAATGTCATGTCTTTATCTGGTGTTTAGTCCGTTAAATTACGGAGGGAATGAATAACTTCTTTCCGGATACGCAGATTAAGTTTATTATAAACTTCACTTATATAGTTTTTAACCGTGCCTACCCCTAAACGCAGTTCTTTAGCTATTTCTTGATTGGAGTAATTTTGCTTAAGCAGGTAGGCCACATCAAGCTCACGTTTTGTGAATTTATAGCCGCTTCTTTCAAGGCGAAGAGAAAATATTTCTTTATGATCCATCGTTAATATTCTGATATGATTTGCTAGCATTTTCACAATTGGCCCAGACATTACTGTTTCCCCTTCATACACATCTCGCATTGCGTGAAGCAATTTTTTCGAATACTGTTTCTTCAGAAAAAAGCCGTCTGTTCCAACATTAATTGCGCTGATTATTTTATCTTCATTCAGTACTTCAACTAAAGTTAATACTTTAATCTCAGCGTAGTTTTGTTTAATTTGTCTCGTCAGACAAATTGCTTGCATATCTGGCAATTCAAGTTCGACTAGAATAATATCAGGGAGATTGTTTCCAGATGCTAGAAACTCTAAAGCTTGTTCAGCATTCTCCAGTGATGCGATCACCTGATATTCATTTGTCTGTTCTAGAATTGCCTTCATTCCATCACGAAATAAAGTTTGTTCATCAATGATCATCGCTTTAATCATGCTAATACCTCATTCCCCGTATTAACAGTACAGTTGCTAAGCGAAACCACCTCTGTAAGTGGATAATAGTAGTAGGATAGAGTAGTTCAATTTATTCGTTCGTACTGCTGAAGTAAATAATACAACATAATCTATACATTTATTTGTACCGGTTAACAATATATGCGATTTTTCGATTCTAAAATAGTCCCAAGAACTTCTTTTTTTTAATTTGCGATGGTTCCATCCGATTAACGTTTTGATTGCCAATTAAAAGCTCACTATTTTCTAGAAATAGATAAAGATAATCACTGCCATATTGCTTCTTAATGGTCTCAAATGCTTCGTTCATCACAAAGCCTCTTGATGTTGTATTATGTGCATCTGATGCAATGAAATGCGTTAAGTTAGATTCTATTAGCTGATGGCTGAATTTCTGAATGTTTTTCCCGAATTCCCCTACAATACTTGCAGCAGTTACTTGAGTAAGACAGCCTTTTTTAACAAGTTCATAGAGTCTTGATGGATGCTCGATCAGTTCCTGATTACGTTCTGGATGTACAATAATTGGAATATAGCCAGCTACTTGTATATCAAAAAGCATTTGGCTCGCATAACGTGGCACATTTGCGGATGGGAATTCAACGAAAACATATTTCGTATTGTTAATTGGAAGAATGATTTGTTCTTCTAACTCTGTAATCATATCACCATTAAGTCTGGTCTCCTGTCCCGGCAATACTGTGAGTGGAATTCCTTCCTTTTCAAACAAATCACTTAATGTTTCTACCCATTTGAGGATATTCTCTCTCCCATTGTCATACTTGCCATTTCTGTGATGTGGAGTTGCAACGATTGAAGTAATTCCTTCTTGAACAGCAGCTCTCGCCATTTGCAAACTATCCTCTTCGGATTGTGCGCCATCGTCGACACCAGGTAAAATATGCGAATGAATATCAATCATAGATAAACTACGCTCCTTCCATTTTCAAAAATTTCTCATTTTAGGAAAATACTATTTTTATAGGAATTATATCATATTATTGAATTCTTTAGTAGACGTCAATATAGATAATATGTAAACATATTTTTACATCATTCATTAGTAAAAGAGCCTCTTACAACTAGAAAGACCCGTTGTAAGAAGCCCATTATTAATTTGTGCCGTAGTAATAATAGTAATTTGATGCTTTTTTCTCTCGACCATTAAGTACAACTCCAAGAAGTTTAGCCTTTGCTGGCGCGAGTGCTTCTTTCGCTCGCTGAGCTAGCTCAATTTCTGTACCCCCACTGCGTACAACAAGAATACTTCCATCTACAATGTCAGCAAGTATTTGCGCATCCGTTACCGCAAGTACTGGAGGCGTGTCAAAGATTACCATGTCATAGTTAAATAGCGCTTCTTTCAGAAATGTTTCCATTTTCTTAGAAGCTAGTAATTCTGAAGGGTTCGGCGGGATTGGACCGCATGTCATCACATCCAATAATTCAACATCTGTGTGATTAGTTGCTTCGTCAATTGTATTTTCCCCTACTAGGACATTACTTAGTCCTCTTAAATTATCAAGTCGGAATGTATAGTGCATTGTTGGTTTCCGTAAATCAGCATCAACCAGAAGTACTTTCTTTCCTTGCTGTGCATACACAACTGCAAGATTCGCTGTTGTCGAAGATTTTCCTTCTGCAGGACCAGAAGAAGTAACAATCAAGGTCTTTAATTCTTTATCTACAGAAGCAAATTGCATATTCGTTCGCACTGTTCGATATTGCTCAGAGATTGGTGATTTCGGATTAATTTGCGTAATTAAATGCCTTACATTGCTGGCAATTTTAGACAGATTTCTTTTGCGCCGCATTAAATCCACCTCTTTTCGTCCGATTTGCTTGAAAAGCCATATGGTTACCCCGTACATCTTCTTCTGAAATAATTGAAATAACTCCTAGCACTGGAAGACCTAAATGCTTATCAATATCATCTTCTGTTGTAATTGAGTTATCAAGATATTCAAGCAGAAATGCAATGCCTACACCAATCATTACACCAAGCACAATTGCAATCGCGATATTTAACACTGGGTTCGGAGCAACTGGTGAAGGATTTGGGCTTAATTGTGCTTCCGTTAATATGCTTACATTATCTACGTTCATGAATTCTTGAATTCGATCCTGGAATACTGCGACTGTAGTATTTGCAATATCAACCGCTGCTACTGGATTTTCATCTGTCGCTGTAACAGTTACTACTTGAGAGTTTTCTGCATTAGACACATTAATATTTTCGCTGAGTTTCCCTGCGGAATAAGAAAGACCTAATTCCTCAATTACTTCTTCAAGTATTGCCGGGCTCTTTATAATAACATTATAAGTATTTATGATTTCTACGTTCGCACGAATATCGTTTACGTTATATTGTACATTTGGGTCTTGTTGCTGACTTTGGTTTACGATGAATTGTGAACTTGATTCATAGGTAGGTGTTAGAACAAAGTAACTTATAACAGCTGCAACTACTGCAGCACCAAGTGTGATTGCCATGATTAATAACAGACGCTTTTTAATTACGCCGAATATTTCCTTCAAGGAAATTGACTCTTCCATGATGTAACCTCCACATTCCTTTAATAATCTGTGTTTTACGATATTTTTCACTATAATATTGAGTCTATTGTTTGCAATTTACACATTACAATATGTGATTATAACACAGAAACAGGGAAAAAGTAGTATATTTTTTAGAAAACTTTTGGGTAACACGCAAAACGAGACGAAATGTTCTGTAACTAATACCCACCTAATATTACAAACATATTACAAATTGTTAATTTCCACTCTTTAATTGGAAATACTTGCTATAATAGTACCTAGCAATTATATTCATTATTTTAGGTTTTCGGACCTTTTTCACTATATTTTGACTTTGCCATTAATTAACTAATAATTACTATGACCTAATACGAATCTATCAATCTAGTAAAATGGCCATCTAATTTTATTTATTAAAAGGGAGGATTTTTACTTTGGCGAACAAGAAGATAATTATGTCTGTAACAGCAAGTGCAGCGATCGCCTCAGCAATTTTCGCAGCGGAGGAAGCAGAAGCAGCAACACATAAGGTACAACCAGGTGATTCACTTTGGAAGATTTCACAACAATATGGTACAAGCGTTTCTGTACTAAAATCACTTAATAATTTAAATTCCGATATTATTTTTCCTAATCAAGTAATTGAAACTTCTAAAGCTAGTTCTAAACCAGCAAACAATACATCTAATAACTCAAACAAAACTAATTCTGGAAGTTCTTCAGCACCCGCTAAAACAGGTAATACATATACTGTAAAAGCTGGGGATACTTTGAGCGGCATTGCGTCAAAACACAATATTTCATTACAAAATCTAATGAAATGGAATAACCTTGATACAACGCTAATCTTCCCAGGGAATGTTTTTGTAGTCAGCAATTCAGGCACCAATAATTCTAGTACTGGTTCCAGTTCAAACAATACTCCGAGTAAACCAGTAACAAGCACTGCTTCTGTTTACACGGTTAAGTCCGGAGATACACTTTCACGTATTGCATCCCAGAACGGTGTATCTGTTGCGAACCTAAAGAAATGGAACAGCTTAAATTCTGACCTTATTCTAATTGGTCAAAAGTTATCCATTAACGCTGCTTCAAGTAAGCCTGTGGTAAGTAAACCTGCTGAGAAACCAGCAACAAATGTTGGCTACAATGTAGACAAGCTAATCAGTCTTGCTAAAAGCCAAATGGGTGTGCCTTACGTATGGGGCGGTTCAACTACAAGTGGTTTTGACTGCAGCGGATTCATTTATTATGCATATAAAAATGCTGGAAAGAGTGTTAGCCGCTTGTCGACAGGAGGATACTTTGATCGCTCCTTCTATGTAGACAAACCACAGGTTGGGGACTTGGTGTTCTTCTCAGGAACATACAAATCTGGAATCTCTCATATGGGGATTTATATCGGAAACAATCAATTCATCCATGCAGGATCATCTACTGGCGTAACAATCACTAGTCTGGATAATTCTTACTGGAAGAAACACTTTGATAGTTTCAAACGATTCTACTAAAATAGTTAATTTAAGAGGTTGCCTTATGAAAGGTCAGCCTCTTTTTTAATTGAGTTTTATAATATATGAACAACTTTGTAAATTTATCATTGTTCTCGCTCCATGCTTTGTCACTTTTGTGAGTTAAGCAATGCCATTTCACTCAAATATCAGCTGCTTAACATTAATTAAAGTCAAAGAAATTGAATGTCTATGCCAAGCAAGGTCTAGTATAGAATTTCAATTGCCCAATAGTTCTAAGAGCATTTTATACAAATAATTACAAGCATCATTTTCAGTATTGAACTTTTCTATCTGAGATTTTACACCACGTTCACTATAGTAAACTTCCCAAAAATCTCCTTCTTTATTCAAACAAATAGCCTCATTTGGTAATCCACCATCCAAATTATATAAATTCGCTGGGATATTAGCATTAATTAAGCACTGCTTTAATTCTTCCTTTTTCATATTACTTTCCTATCCTCCCAATTATATTTTGATTTAGCCTCTGTATATTATTCAGTTTCATATAGGTAATTAAAAAATTCAGTAAAACTATCTGCAAGGATAAACATATTGTCCATTACGTTTTCGGGTTCTATATCATGAATCCAAAAATATACTTTTCCCTGATACTCTCCACTAACTCCTAATAAAATCTCATTTTCAGCTGGATCATTACCAATTGAAATGAAATTCTCTGGTATTTCTTCTTCTAAAACCTCAAAAGCTTTACCTAAATTACTCCATCATGAGTTATTAATTCACATATGATACTTTTTAAAACTCAAGTTAATAAAAAACCATGAAAGACTCCTACCCATTAAGGTTTTATTTGTTGCTACTATGATTCAAAAGCTGTTTTTTGTGGGAATATGCCACCTTCTCTTACAAGGCAAACTGTCAACCTTTGAGCGGCTCGATCAAAATAAAACTTAGTGGGTATATTTTGTTCTGGTAAACTTTCTAACTCTGAAAACTTCCCGGTTATTTTATTTAACTCCATTTTACCCATAATCTCTTCATTAGGCCCAAATTTGTAAACTACAGTATCATCATCTTCATATTCCTTTAATAATAAAACATACGCAGCCAATTTTATTCCTCCTCTGGTAGATACAGCTCAACAGCGTATACAGGTCTTTTCAAACCTAACTTAAATAGTTTTTCAGCTTAAGTTCTTGATAAAGACCTATATAATTACCTGACGTTATTTTATTTTGATTACAGTTCTAGTTGAACTTTTATGTTTATCCAGAATGTAATTTCCATATTTATCACTATCAGCAACCCAATGAGGTTCTTTTCCCCTTCCGTTACGAAAATTGCAATTTATGTAACGCTTTTTAGCGAATAGCGAGTATTATACGACCGTCTCTAGGAAAAATACAACACAAAATTTATATGCCAAAGGCAATAAAAGAACGCCCTTTAACCTTACATCTTGTTTATTAATTTTCGTATTCTTTTCACAAACCAAGTATTAAAACATAATCCCTTGATGGTGCAACCTTCATGAGTTATGAATTTCCATTAAGCAATATCAATGTCATCCAAAGTTTAACTTTATAACAAAAAAACAAAAGCACCTGTTGTCTTTTTGACAATCAAGTGCCCTAATCTACACTTTAACAATTTAGTCTATATACTCTGCTGTACCTATAAAATCTAATTTGTATGCATTTTTATTTACTGAAGATATAGACCTTCCATCTTTATCATAATTATAATTATAAATTAAAATTATAGTATTATATTTAGAGTTTAACTTAACATCGTTAAACTGCTTTATTAACTGATCATCATATGAAAAATCCACTAGAAGCTCTTTTATATCATCTTCAGTATCCGGTACCCAATCCTTTTCAATTAAGTCTCTGTCATAATATCCCAATTTAAATTCTCTCTCAAAAACAGAAGGAATACCATCTCCATCTTCATCATAAATTATTTCAGTGTATTTTTCGACCTCATCAAAATTGCTGAAGTTTCCCAACCACAAAGAAACATTACTTTTCAATGTTTTTACCTCCTTAGACCTTCTGGTAAATCTAGAACTCCATTTTTCATTCTTTTACTAACCCATTCATTTAACTCTCTAACAAAGCTTTCATAATTAGGTGCAGAATCAATAATTTTTAAAATCTCATTATGTGCTTTTGTAGAGCCACGTCTCCCATGACGTCCAGGAGGATTTACAAATTCAACATCTTTAGTTAGGGTCCTCATGTCTTTTATATCATCCATGCTTACACCCCACTGCTTAAATTTAGGTGTTCTTGCTACAAGGTGCCATTCATGGTATCCCCCTGGACGTCTTATCCTATCTTCAATCTTACTTCTCAAATGTGGAACACTCCACATTTCCTCAAATTTATCTACTGATAAATTATCAAACCACTTATTAAATTCATTATTTCTAACTGAAGGAATCTGTATATCCTTACCCGAACCCGAACCCTTACCACTCCCCCTGCTTCCTCCACCACTTCCACCTTCAGCCTTCTTCACAATAAGATGATAGCCTCCAATACTATCATACACCAGACCAATTTCCGGTACATTCACCCTGTACCATTCATAGATATTGGTAAGTGTTCCAAGTTTTTGTGATGATTTTACATGGCTGGAAGGGACAGTGTTTTTTACTTTGGTTGGGGTTGCTTTAGATACTGTACTAACCGTTCCTGCTGTACCATTCGGGATTCTCACTCCCCCAATAAAGACAGTCGCCAGCCCAAAACTCGCCAGCAAGTGTTCTTTGGAAAATTGCTCTTCCGGAGTTACCACTCCCTTAACCAGATCAACGCCGCCAATCGTGAGCCAATTGAAAAAGTCTGACGGGGTGTTCAGCATATTTTCCGCATTGTACCGCAGACTGCTGGACATATTCTTCCCTATATCAAATGAACCGAGGGTAATGTAGTTACCAAAATCATACCATGAATTCCCTGCTTTTTTCTTTTCTTGTGACTAATCCATTCCAAATATCTGCTCCTATTTCCTGCAGACTATTTCCCTCTTTTTGCCCTTATACTCTCGGACTTCCCTGTCATCCATTAGTATCCTAAGCTATCTCCATCTCTTACTTTCTTTATGTCGAAATTCCTATATCGCCAACAATGCTCAACATATAAAAGTTCTTAGGCAAAGAACCTTGAAAGGTATATGACCAATCAAGGTTTTAAGTATTTATGAATTATCTTTTATTAAACAATAATTAACAATTAAAATTCAAGAAGTCAAAAAACGATGACCAAGTTTCTTTTAACTTTCCTTTTAAAAGCAGTTCATCTTCACCTTCAAAATTGACTATATAAACCTTATCCATTACAGTATCCAGCACTAATACAGCATTTGCTGACATTTCACTTAAAACAAGATATTGCTTCGGAAAACCATGTTCTTTTCTAGAAATTAGTGTGTATGATTCAATATTATTTTCTTCATCTGCTATATCTAGTAATTCAAAGGGGACATTCTCTTCCCAAAAGGGTCCTGCATACTGGATATAAAACTCTTGAAAAGTATCTGATACATTTACACCCAACCTTATTAAAGCTTCATGTACTAAATTGTTATCTTCACGTTTATATATTTCTTCTCCAGAACTTCATCTAGCCCCTCAGGCAAAATACTCATATTTCCCCCTAAACCTTTTCTCATCGTATTTTTGTATATCGCAATTAAATTTGTTCCACTAAAATTTGATACAATTCACAAACTTAGCAGTGGCATTCTTAACCTGAGTTGGCTTGACATGGAGCCTCTGTGTGCATGACTACTTAGCGAAAACGTGCAGTATCAAGAGATTTCGCACCTCGATTAGGGTATCATGCCCACCTCTCCATGTAATGCCGTTAAAGTGTGGTGCATATTTAAATTTCACAAAGTATAAGTGGCTCAGTTTTAAGTTGTCATATGGCTCACTTTTCATGTGCGATAAACGGTCAGGACTACTACTGCATTAAACTTATGAGTTTGAACGGGTCTGTTAATTGATTCATAAGTCCCCCCTGAATTAACCTCATTGTTTTTTACCAGTTATCAATTCCTTCTTGAAATATATCTATTACATAGTCATCAAATGTATTATATCTTGGGTGTAAATCTGCCCCTCCTCTTTCCCAACTAAATACTCTGTCATCATCAATATCTGCACAATACATACATCTAGCAAATTCCCCCGAGTCCTCTATAACAATTAAATTCATACCCAACCCTAATTTTCTCCATCTTTCTGTTGCATCAACTACAGATGCTCCCAAATTGCCCTGAACACCTTCAAGCTCGACTCCACATATACCTCCCGAGCCATATTTTTTTATAAATTTTCGATAACCTTGAGGGAATTTAACACTAAGTATTTCTTCAGCCTTATTAATATATTCTTCCGATACTTCTCCAAAAAAGTCATCTTCTTCACCATAATTTTCTATCATCTTAATAATTCTTCCATCCATAGATTAAACCACTCCTATTATTCAATAGCTCGCATTTTCCAATAGTTACTTCTAAAGTTATTATACATTTTTTCAAGTTCCGGATTATTTCTAAAACTCTTTCCACTTTCAACCAAACCATGTAGCGCAGAATCATATTTATCATGAATTAACTCTGCAATTTCCACCATTCCACCAGGTTCTTTTTGAATTAAATGGTGTAATTCAACTTTACTTTCCACCCCGTCCTTTACAACATATGGTGATTTGCCCTTTTTCATTAATTCTTCATTCGACTTTCCTAGTGCCTTCGGATTATTAGGTACATAATTTTTGTCAATCTCAATTTGGTAGACTCTTCTGGATACATCAACTTCTTTTCCACCAACTTTAACTGTTCCTTTTACTTCTACAGCAGTGTACTTGTCAGCCAGCCAATCTAATTTAATTTGTTCAGAAGATAATTTTCTGGATTCAAGACCCGAACCCTTACCACTCCCCCTACTTCCTCCACCACTCCTACCTTCAGCCTTCATAAATAAAAGATGATAGCCTCCAATACCATCATACACAAAACCAATTTCCGGTACATTCACCCTGTATCATTCATAGATATTGGTAAGTGTTCCAAGCTTTTGTGATGATTTTACTTGGGTGTGTGTTTTGCAAAATATAAGTTGAGAGTATTGCAATGGTATAATCTGTTGATTGCTATGTTCTAAGATTCTGCTTTGCAAAACACAAATGGCCTAGGTTTTAGGTTTTCCGTTTCCTATGTTGGAATAATAAAAAGCACTTGTTGCCTATCGCAGACAATCAAGTGCTTTAAACTCATATGTTTTTAAGTAGTATTAAATTTGTAAGTTTTTAGTAACAGTTCGACAGCCTTTATATGTCGTGACAAATACTAGATTAAGACTTACAAGTTTATATAAATGCATTATTATCTACTTATAGTTATTACTTAATAAATATAGAATATACTATTTTATTCTCCTATTAACTCCTTCCTCATTTTATGTGTTTCTATATCTGCTAGTCTTACAGGAATAGGCTCTCATTATTAATACAGTTCATAACAACTTCAGTACTTGTATCTAAATCAATCCAGTTCCCACAAGAAACAAAAATAGGTTTAACATTTTTTGTCGTTCTTAAGGTTCGACCATAGACTTCATTATTTATTACAATATCAGTGTAAGAGCCTATTAGATTCTCTGGCATAATAAAATCTACACCTTGAATTTTAAGATAACTTTTTGCTACACCAATAGTTGGTTTATTTAGAAGAAAGGAAGCATGAGTAGCAATTCCCATATGACGATAATGTAAATACCCATTTCCATCAAACATATATAAATCAGGTGCATTAGATAATTTCTTCGCAGCTTCAAGTACTAAAGGCAACTCACGAAAAGCGAGGAAGCCTGAAATATAGGGAACATTTATTTCTCCATAACTATATACTTTTTCGACAACTTCCTTTGTATAATAATCAATCATAACAATACAGCATGTACCATACGTCGTGTTATTTACATCCCAATAAGCCAAATCTACCCCCGCGATAAATTGTATCTCTTCTATTTGGAAATTATTTTCTAATTTAATTCTAGGTAATAATTCACCTTGGATTTTTGAAAACTCTTGTATTAATTTCTTTTCATCGAAATTATTCATTATCATCACAATCAGATAATCGGGTAATTAGTTCTAACTCCTCTTTTGTTGGAGCAACTTTTTGCCTGATTATATTCCCTTGTTTATCCCATTCAGTATACTTTAAACAAACGCCAAACTTAAATTCTCCTTCATATTTGAGTTCTTCGCTTTCATACCAAATTTTTCTGATGCCTCTTGTTTGTCCTTTTATCATGTAATCTGTAGATTTAACTTTCCCATTATGGTGAAATTTAACATAGTTACCTTCTTTAAAACCATTCTTATAATAACAGTAATACGCTAGATTCCCATTGTCATATAACTCATAAGCTAACCCGGTAAAAGGGTTTCCATTCTCTTCTTCTGGTTTATCTAGCACTTCATCACTGTAAGAGCTAAACCATAGTTCCTCATCAAAATCTATACCATGTTCTAATATATATTCTTTACTTAATACATCCACCTTATTTTCCAACCTTTTCACCTCTGAACTAAATTCAAATCCTTCAGTAATAAAATTACAATGTGGACAGGTTGGCATCATCATACCTGCCGGTTTTAATTTTTTACCAGACCGTACTACATGGGTGATAAAATTTGAAGTACTCGCTTGCGGGTTTGCAAGTAACGCTTGATTTAATGAGTAAACTTCCGCGTAAGATCCTGCCCCATACGTAAATGTATATCCTTCTTTAATATTTTTCGGTATATTGATAATCCGTTGTTCTATCCCCACTTCCCCTATCACCTTCAGCCTTATTCACCACAAAATAATAGCCACCATTACTGTCATACACCAGACCAATTTCCGGTCTATTCACCTTATACCCTTCACGGATGTTGGTAATTTAATATAATTTAAAGAAAAAACCTTGAAAGGCGTAAAACCATTCAAGGTGTGTGTTATTTTTTAATCAACTAATAACTCCAAATAATATTTATCATTTTTTTCTATCTTTCTTAAAAACTCTTCAAGAGAAGTCGCAATTTGTATATCATAATAGTAAATAGGACTACTATTCTTATCATTCAAATCGATTGACATTAAAGCTGATTCACTGCCTTCAAAAAATATTAGTTTTTTATTTTCAAATTCATCATAGATTTCTATATCGGGATAAAACTCAAAATCATTAATTCTTAAACGAAAGTCCCTTACGGAATAAGGATCCATAATACGATTAATATTAAACTCTGAACCTTTAATAAACCCATAGCCAACCTCTATATAAAAATTAACTAACTCCCTGGGAAATTTTAGATTGAGTTTCTTCTCGACCTCTTTTATTTCGTTCTCAGTTACCGGATAAAAACTATTTTCTTTGTTTGCCTTAATAAGTTCATAGCCCATTATTTTTTACCTCCTTTAAATAATCTATTTGCTGGTGAACCTGCTCCATGAATACCTGCTTGATGCTCATTTGGGAATTTTGCAGGATGCATATTCCACCATTCATGTTCTCCTCCAAAAGTATTTTCGATTATATGATGTGCATCATATTTATCTCCCTGTTTCCTAATTATTTTACCGGTTTTTTCCGAAATAACATTTTCATTATATACAGGCCAATTCTGCCCAGTATTTTCCTCCCACTCCTTGATTACTTTATTTTTTACTTTATCAAATTCTGCCCTATGCTTAGCTGTTTCTATTGGTGACATTTTTTTATATTCTTTATTTCTTAAGGCTTCCTTCAACTTCTCTATTTGGTTTTTAGGTAACTCTCTGCCGGTTCGGCCTTCTATATCTCTAATATACTCTTTTATTGTATCAAAATCTATCTTATTACCCGAACCCTTACCACTCCCCCTACTTCCTCCACCACTTCCACCTTCCGCCTTCTTCACAATAAGATGATAGCCTCCAATACTATCATACACCAGACCAATTTCCGGTACATTCACCCTGTACCACTCTCGGATATTAGTTAGTATTGCCAGCTTTTGTGATGATTTTATTCGAGTAGATAAAGCAGTGCGTTTTACTTTAGGCGGAGAAGAGTTTGGCAACTTATTAACCGCTCCTGCTAGGCTATTTGGAGTCCTCACTCCCCCAATAAAGACAGTCGCAAGCCCAAAACTCGCCAGCAAGTGTTCTTTGGAAAATTGCTCTTCCGGAGTTACCACTCCCTTAACGAGATCAACACCGCCAATCGTGAGCCAATTGAAAAAGTCTGACGGGGTGTTCAGCATATTTTCCGCATTGTACCGCAGACTGCTGGACATATTCTTCCCTATATCAAATGAACCAAGGGTAATGTAGTTACCAAAATCATACCATGAATTCCCTGCTTTTTCTTTTCTTGTGACTAAACCATTCCAAATATCTGCTCCTATTTCCTGCAGACTTTCCCCTGTTTTCTGGAAGGCATTCTTTTCTTCAGGTTTCAAACGGTCTTCCGGGATTTCTGTAACGAATCGATAACGCGTATTCCCGTTTTCGTCCTTGTATTCTCGGACTTTCCTGCCATCCTTTAGTGTAAGGTAGCTTCCATGCCATACCTTTTGGTAATCAGAAATAGTTACCTCTTCTACTATCTGCCCCTGAAGAATGGAAAATTCCTCTTGGCTAATCGTAATGCTGTTTGCATCAATGATTCCCTGGACTGCACGCATACTATAATCCATTGTTCTCATCTTGAATTTCTTCTGAAGATAAGTGACGATAACATCAGAAAGCGGGACATAGCGTGATAACAGGGAATGTCCGCCAATTGCAAGCAGTGTATCCAGTGAGAAGGCATTGGTTGCTGCCTTTTTACTGAGTCTGCGAATCATGTCTTGATGAACATCAAGATCCTTTAATTCTCTTGGTGAATAGGTGGCGATGTTTAACTTTCCGCCTTTAATCATTCTCCTAATCTTATGAATATAATCCTTCATAAACTGGAGGTCATTTTCTGCTGTGCCGAGTCTGGATGTGCTTTGCTTATCAAACATGTGCAGATTCTCAATTGTCTGGTTGGTTTTTTTATTCGCTTGGTCGACCTGATGCAAAAATGCATCATCATCAATTGCTGGCAGATGAACAATATCCCTGACCGATCGAATGGATGAATTGGCATCATTTGTTATACCCATCGTCACATTTTTAGCGTTGCGAATGCCGCTTTGCAATTCGTTTTGTAAAAAACTTTGCTGAATAAATGCCCGTTTATCCGAGTCCAGACTTTGAAGTGACTTCTGAATGTGACCAAGCGTATCTTCGTAATCTCTGATAAACCCTTCCATTAACAGCAGGAAGGGTACATGAGACTCCTGATAAAAAGAGCGAATCGCTTCCGCTCCTTTCCCTTTAAAGGAATCCTCTAAACTTAAGAAGCTATCAACTTCTTTTTGTATCTGTTGGATTTGTTTCTGCAAAGAAAGTAACGTCTTCTTTGTTTCAGAAATACCCTGGTGAAGACTGTTTGCATCTAGTACCTTGATTGGAATCCCCCCTTTTATTAAAGGTCTTTCATTACATTAGCAGTTGGATAGCATGAGCAACTTGCTTTTCTGTTTCTTTCAATGCGTCAACTGATTTTCTAACAGCATCCACGTTTTCAATTGACAGCTCCTGATAAATCTTCAAAACGTCTTGTAATAAATGATTTAATTCTTCCAATTTATCTGCCACATTTAAAACATTATCGCCTTTTACATCGTTTTTAATAGTAGAGTCGAGAGCTTGTATTGCTTGGCTCAAACTCTCAATTGAGTCCTCAACAGGACCATGCACTAATTTTATTTCAGGCATCTAACCCAACAACTCCTCTCCTCTGCTGAAGAATGAAATCACTTTGATTCATCCGCAGTAATCGTGATTGTCTGCCTAATCATATTCGTATCATTTTCAGCAAGAACCAAGTCCCCTGCTAAATTCTCCCCATTCTCTCCATACAATTCTGATATGTGCGGACCATTATTGCCATGGGATGGGTCCATTGTGATAACAATTTCGTATTCCGTTAACTCTTTAATTCTGCTGTCTTTTTCTGGGTCTTTAATATATAAAACTGCTGTTCCATCTGGATTTATATAGCTAAATCCTTGAAAACCTGTTGTAATATAATTTGGAATATCCGCCCTGGCTTGAATAAACGTTTCTTCTATAAGATTACTGTCTATTTTTACTACGATATAGTCTTCTTGTCGCTCAACAGCAGGTTCTATCCAAATTGCTTCCTCCCCATAATCATCCGGTGTATCCCAGCTTGGTTCTGTAATTTTAATGATTTGGTCGCCTTCACTTAAAGAGACTGTTTGTTGAAAGGATGCTTTCTGATAGGTTTCATCTGACTCTGTATACGTCCTTGCAAAGCTGCCATCAAGGTCATTTACATAATGACTTTTTATTTCTTCACTTTGGTTTGTAGGCTCAAACTTTATTTCAATATGCACGAATCCCTCTACCTCTTCTGGTAATCCTGATTCTAATTCGAATGTTCCATCTTCATTCACTTGCGCTCGGTCATTCGTTCCAATAAGGACACCTTCTTCCGAACTAATCAAAAGCATCAGCTGTGCTTCCGGCAACAGGTTTGTCTCTCCTAGAACCGAAACAGTTTCGTTTGTAACTTGAACTTCCCCTTCCAGCCTTACCTCTGTATCCCCTTGATCCTCTGGAGGCTGATTCTGATTCACTTCAAAGGAAACTTCCTCTGTTTCTTCATCCTCTTCATTTTCCGCTTCTTCTGCTTCTTCTTCGGTATTCGCGCGATCTTGGTTTTCCGTTTCCTTTGACTCTTCATTTTCATCGTTGCTGCATGCCGTTAATAATAAAAGTATGAGTGCAACTGCTCCCAGCAATAAACGACTGTATTTCACCATCATAATTCCCCCTAAAATAATACAATTCAATATCATTATAATACCGTTTGACTTTTCTAATAACAACGGGGCCAAGTACCTATTGCTTTTAAGGGAATAAGATCTCTTATAACCTTATTTATAAGAACAAAAAGTTTATCGTTAACTTCACAATTCTGACAAATTTTATTAGATTCCCTAAATGAAAACCTTTACATTTTTATACATTCCTGTATAATAAGATAAGTGATGTTCTTCACAATATATAAATAAAGGAGGTATACAGTTGGACGACTTTTCTACTACAGTTACATGCATGTACCAGACACAAGGTAAAATTACACACAAAAATATTCGTTCCAAGTTTTTGGATTATCAAATTGCAGAAGTAACGCTCCATTCAGACATTCAACTGCCAGAAGCAGGTTACCACCCGGTTTCCATAAAGGTTGAAGGTACGTGGTACAAGGCAATTGCTTCAGTTGTAACTTCTCTGACAAAAGAAGTTAACAAAACAGTGAAAGTATATATTCATAACTTCAAACAGCGTCTTCAAGCTGGCAATGTATCAATTTCCTGGGATAACCATTTAAACACTTCAGAAAATCAAAAGCAGCAAGATGGAGAATACCCTGCAGCTGCGAGTGTGTAAAGCTTCGAATTCATAAATTGAAAGACAATTTACAGACTTTCTTCTGCAGGCGTATCCAGTGCTTGCATAAAGCTCAATTTAATTGGTCGTTTTTTTACCCCGTTTCAACTTCAATAACCATCATTAGAATAAACCTGCTGGATTTAACATCGAAGTAAACCATTTTCAGACATAAAAAATCCATCTAACAGAGAATATGCTTCCTCTCTGTTAGATGGATTTTAAAATTTATTTTAGTTATCTCCCCAAGCTGCTTCATCTACAATTACTGTTACATTTGGATGCTTATGAAGTGCAGAGGCAGGGACGTCCTCTGTGATTTCTCCGCTGAGCAAGTGCTTTACAGCTTCCTGCTTACTTGCACCGGAAATAACCATCAGGACTTCCTTGCTCTCAAGTATTGTACCGATTCCCATTGAAACTGCTTTTGTAGGAACATCTTCTATTGAATCAAAAAAACGAGCGTTTGTTTGAATTGTGGATTCATCCAAATCAACAAGATGTGTTCTGCTGTCAAACGCAGTTCCTGGCTCATTGAAACCGATATGACCATTTTGGCCAATGCCAAGTAATTGTACATCTATTTGACCGGCGACTTTCATTGCCGATTCATAATCCAGGCATTCTTGCTGAATGTTTTCAGCAACACCGCTTGGTACATGAATATTCTCAGCAGGAATGTTAATGTGGTTGAATAATTTATCATTCATAAAATAATGGTAGCTGTTTGGATCGTCATCATCGAGTCCAACATATTCATCAAGATTGAAAGTTACCGTATTCGAGAAATCCAACTCGCCTTTTTTATACTTGTCGATCAAGAGCTTGTATAAGCCTTCTGGAGTAGACCCTGTTGCCAGTCCAATAACTGGCTGCTGCAGTTTGCTCATGCGATCAACTAAAATCTCACAAGCCTTTTCACTCATTTCATCATAATTCTTCACTTTGATAAATTCCATTTCCATTCCTCCTAAGAGTTAAATCTTCCTAATCATTTATCGTTCCAATAATCTTGGTTAAACACTGAATTTACGCTGTTATATTAGTTTTAATCAATCAACTTATATATATGTAACTTTCTCAAAAAACGACTTTTTTAGTTTACACCATTCTTTTCCATCTGACTATACTTTTTAAATTAAATTGTTTTACAAATAAATTTCAATGGTGAAATAGTTTGATATGGTAAAAGCTGAAATAATTATACCAAACTTTAACCTATCATTCCTTATTTAAATAGGATTTCCATGTTTGAGACGGAGGAACAGAACCCAAAAAGGAACGAATCTAATAAGATTCGTTCCCGCGTTTTCAACGTTTGATTTTATCACTTATTTTGTATTTGTGAACCCGCCATCAATACGAATAACTTCTCCATTAATATATTCCGCTTTAGAAGTTAATAAGAAGGTTACAAGTTCAGCTACTTCTTCTGGAGTACCTAAACGTTTTTGTGGAATGCCGCCTGTTGCATTTGCTTTCATTTCTGGATTTGCTTCATAGAATTTTTTAACCATTGGAGTTTCCGTTGGACCAGGTGCAATTGCATTTACACGTAATCCGTCTTTTGCATATTCAGCAACCATACTCTTTGTTAAACCAACGATACCGTGTTTTGTCGCAGAGTAAGTCACTACTGAATCTTGTCCGATTACCCCAGCACTTGAAGCTGTGTTTACAATTGAACCGCCGCCATTTTTCAGCATCACTTCAGCTACATAGCGTACGCCGTATAAAGCTCCCAGTAAATTAATCCCAACGATTTGTTCAATTTCCTCCACTTTTGTATCTAAGAAGAATTGGCCACTGCCAGAAATTCCTGCATTATTAAAGAAATAATCTATTGAACCGAACTTTTCTACTGTTTTATCAACATAATTTTTCACTTCTTCAACCTTGGATACATCAGCTTTAATGAAAATAGCGTCTGCTCCAGCTTGCTTCACCATTTCTACTGTTTCATTTCCGCCTTTTTCGCTAACGTCAACTACAGCAACGTTAACTCCTTCTTCCGCTAATCGAACTGCGGTAGCTTGTCCTAAACCACTTCCGCCACCTGTAATAATTGCAACTTTACTCATGTTCATACCTCCGATGTATTATTATTCAATGTTGTTTAGAGTCTCTACTTATATATTGTACCCCTCATTGATACGATTTAAAAAGGATTTGCTCTTTATATATAGTAAAAAAGTTTCAACTCGAATTGATTTCGACAGGAAAAAGCAATTCCCTTCCCTATATATCTGAGAAGGGAAGGGAATATAACTAGATTATTTTCTTTTCCTCATGATTCTCACGCTTTCATTTCATCTTGTCAGGCAGCTGCTGGATGGAATCAATGAGCAGATTCAATTTTCCTTCAATCCGGTGCAATAAATAAAAAGTTACTACAACCGGAAATCCAACTTCCGCAACAAGAGAATACCATGCATCCATGACTTTACCTCCTTTTGAAAGATTGTGGTTGAATCAAGACAGCGTCCGTCTCCAATATCAATAAAGACCAGCAGCCGGCGCCACTGGTCTCTGATTATTAATTAATTCATTTCAATATCTTCAATGTTTTGCTCAACAACGCGTGCACTTGCTTTTGCAACTAATTCGCCGCCTGTTGATGAGAAGACATTTTGTGCAATGATTTCATCCATTGCTTCATTGATTGCAGCCGGGTCGACTGGCTCAATTGGATGATCCAGGCTGTATGTGACGATTTTGTCTTCCTGGTTTTTAAATTTCAGCTCAAGCTTCTTCATGCTTTCCCTCCTTCCTTTCCGCTTTCTATTCACGAGGCTTTAAAGAAATACTTATGCCTCACGAATTTCAGAGTTATCTCTGCGGTTAATTGTATAAAGCGGGCGTTGCTGCAGTCCTTCAAGGACGATTGCGACAGCATATAACTGATCCGCTGTTGCTGTGGGCTTCACGTTGTTGAAGTTCTTCGTTTTGAACACTGGGTTTCCCGTATCAGGGTCTGTGCCTTCATGAAGCACAAGCTGCAATGTGGATTGTGTTAAGTCTGCTACTGCCATGTGTATCACCTCCCTTTCACTTCTATAATCGAAGGAAGAAACGAAAAGGGGGTGAAAACTTTTAAAAGTAATGGGGAATATTATAAGCTCTGCCTTTACAACTTCATTACAAAATCACATTCAATTGTATTTAATCCATGAAAACTATATAATATAATTACTCTATTATTGCTTTTATCAGCAGAAACGAATTCAATATAGAAAGGTAGTATTACCATGAATTTATATAAAAAATTGCAAGTACAAGAAGAAAAGATTGCAGTGATCGGTCTAGGCTATGTAGGCCTGCCATTAGCTGTTGAATTTGCTAAGAAATTTGATGTTGTAGGTTATGACTTAAACGAAGCTAAGTTAGATAAGTACAGAAGGGGAATTGATGTAACTGATGAAGTTGGAGACGAGGCTGTTCAGCAGACGACGATGAAATTCACACATGTGGAGCAAGATTTAAAAGAATGTAAATTCCATGTCGTAGCTGTACCGACACCAATTAACGTTGACAAAACACCAAATTTAAATCCAGTTATCAGTGCTAGTGAAACAGTCGGAAGAAACTTGACGAAAGGTTCTATTGTCGTTTATGAGTCAACGGTTTATCCAGGTACTACAGAAGAAATCTGCATCCCTGTATTAGAAGAAGTTTCTGGTCTGAAATACGGCACAGACTTTAAAGTGGGATACTCACCAGAACGGATTAATCCGGGTGATAAAGTAAACACCCTAACAAAAATTATCAAGGTTGTTTCTGGTTCAGATGAAGCTGCACTTAAAGAAATCTCTGCTGTATATGATGCTATCATTGAAGCTGGAGTCTTTGAAGCAGAATCGATCAAAGTTGCCGAAGCTTCCAAGGTAATTGAGAACTCACAAAGAGATATTAATATCGCCTTTATGAACGAACTTTCCATGGTGTTTGATAAAATGGAGATTGACTCGAAAGCTGTGCTCGAAGCAGCTGGAACAAAGTGGAACTTCCTTAACTTTACACCAGGACTAGTTGGCGGGCATTGCATTGGTGTTGACCCATACTACTTCACGTATAAAGCCGAACAGCTTGGCTATCATTCTCAAATTATTCTTTCCGGAAGAAAAGTGAATGACGATATGGGGCAATATGTCGGCAACAGTGTAATTAAGCAAATGATAAAAGCGAAGCAAAATATTGATGGTGCACGTGTAGCTGTTCTGGGACTTACATTTAAAGAAAATGTTTCCGATGTCCGGAATACAAAAGTAATTGATGTGATAGAGGAACTCAAAGAATACGACATTGACCCAATTATTTATGATCCAGAAGCAGATCCAGAAGAAGTATATGAAGTCTTTAATATTCGCCTGTCTGAAAAAGAAGGCATTAAGGATGTAGACTGTATTATATTAGCTGTTCCGCATAAAGAAATTCTAGATAATCTCAACCTTGATGAACTTGCTTCATTATATAGAAGTGATAAAAAGGTTCTAATCGATATTAAGAGCATTTTAGATAGAAAAGAATGTGAAGAAAAAGGATTCCAGTATTGGAGTTTATAAGCAGAAGGAAGTAATGTTATCTAAATAGACTTGAGGTCACCCTTCAAAACAAGGTGGCCTCAAGTCTATTTTATTGAACAGCAGATCAGCAAATAGAGGAAGCAGCTGCTTCCTCTTTTCTAAATTACAGCATGTTCTTCTTCCTTAACATCTGTGATTAACATATGTCCAGGTGCGTGTGTAATTACCATTTCAGGTTTACTTGCCATGACAGCTGCCTGAGGGGTAACCCCGCAGCCCCAAAATACGGGAACTTCTCCGTCGTAAATGGTAACTGGATCACCAAAATCAGGTTTGTCGATATCTTCAATTCCAATTTGCACAGGGTCACCTATATGAACTGGTGCACCATGCACAGAAGGAAAACGTGAAGTAATTTGTACTGCTCGAATTGCATCTTCTGGTTTCATTGGACGCATGCTGACAACCATTGGACCTTGGAATACTCCCGCAGAATCACACGGGATATTCGTTTTGTACATCGAAACATTGCGCCCCTCTTCGATATAGCGAATCGGAATATCGTTTTCCAGCAATGGCTTTTCAAAAGTAAAACTGCAGCCAATTAAAAAGGATACGAAATCATCCTGCCAATAATCGGCGATATCTGTTACTTCTTCGGTTAATTCTCCATTTTTATAAATGCGATACTTAGGAAGATCTGTACGCAAGTCTGATGTTGGTGCTGTCTTTTTCGGCACTGGAGATCCTGCATCTGTTACTTCTATTAATGGACAGCTTTTTGGGTTGCGCATACAGAACAGCAGGAAGTCATATGCATATTTCTTTGGTAAGATAACGAGATTGGCCTGTGTATATCCAGGAGCCTGTCCTGTCGTCGGCTTAGCCCATGCACCGGTTCTGATTTTTTGCCTTATTTGTTCCAATGCTTCTGTCATCTAATCATCTCCTTATACTAAAGTAAATAATTGGTTTTTAAAAGGCTTTGGCAGAGAGCGTTAATCTCGCCAAGCCATTCTTTTACTACTCCATCTTGCTTAACATTTTCAGGACACGTTCTCTTCTTTTGTAGAGGTTTTGGGCGAGGGTTAGACTTACTGCTTCAAAGGCAATTTCTTTTCCTGGAAGGCTTTGTGCGATGCGGGGTATATCTTCAGAGATTACCGTTGCAATTCTTGTGTATCCACCAGTCGGCTGTCGGTCGGCCAGAAGGATGATTGGTTTGCCATTAGCTGGCACTTGAACTGTTCCAGGTAAAATTGCATCCGAAATAATATCCGCTTCGGCTGCATGCTCAATGGACTCTCCATTTAGACGTGCACCCATCCTATCCGTCTTTGTTGTAATTTCATATGTGTTCGTTAAAAAGGTATTAAGACCTGTTTCCGTGAATGCATGTTTGTCTGGGCCAAGGATGACACGAATTTTTCTTGGCTTATTATAATCCGGTATGAGATTTCCATTCAGCCAGCGTCCGGCTTTATCAAGCTCAGGCTCTCCAGCTGGCAGAAATTCGCCTTTAGTCAAGAAATCTCCAGTAAGTCCACCGATTCTTGCTTTTACGTAAGTAGACCGGCTGCCCATTATTTCCTTGGTAGTGATTCCGCCACTCACCGCAATATAAGCGTAAGAACCATCCATCGGTTTCCCGAATGTGAGCTCTTGTCCTTTTTCCACACGCTCAGAGTGCCACATTGGAATTGGTTTGCCATCAAGCGCCGGAGACAGGTTTGCACCACAAATTGCGATTACTGTATCCCGCAGGAATTTAAGTTTTGGTCCCATTACTACTACTTCAATACCGGCAGTTCCTCGGGAGTTTCCTACTAGAATATTGGCCACTTGCAGAGCAAAGGGATCCATCGCTCCAGCTACAACCATACCAAATTGCTGGTAGCCCACACGTCCCAAATCTTGAATTGATGTGGACAGACCGGGCTTTATTACTTCAATTACTGCATTTTTCATTTAACTCCCCACTCTTTTTATCAGAATATCATTTGCTTCAAGTCCTTCTTTAAGAAGCTGTACAAACTCAAGGGCTTGTGGTGTGTCACCATGCACACAAATTGTATCCGCCTGAATGACAATGTCTGAACCATCCACTGCTTCAACTTTTCCCTCTTTTACCATGCGAATAACTCGGGACACAGCCTCATCTGCCTCAGAGATTATTGCATTTGATTCCGTTCTCGGGGTCAGTGATCCATCCGGCTGATACGTGCGGTCCGCAAAAACCTCTTGCGCCACTTGAAGACCAGCCTTTTCTCCAGCCTTAACAAGCTCACTCCCAGCAAGTCCGAAAAGAATCAGATTTGCATTCATGTCTCTAATTGCTTCTGCAATCGCCTGTGCACGTTCCTTATCTTTTGCTGCCATATTATATAAGGCACCATGTGGTTTAACATGATTGAGTTCTTTACCAAATAGAGTAGCAAATCCCTGAACTGCACCAATCTGGTAAACAACCAAATTATAAATTTCTTCCGGATTAAGTGAAAGCAGGCGTCTGCCAAATCCTTGCAGATCCTGAAACCCTGGATGTACACCAATACCAACATTATTTTCAACAGCTCTTTGCACAGATTTGCGAAGGACATTATGATCGCCGGCATGATAACCAGCAGCAATATTTGCGGAGGTGATGTATTGCATCACTAATTCATCTTGCCCAATCTGATAAGCACCAAAGCTTTCGCCTAAGTCACTATTCAAATCAACAAAATTCTTTATCATTTCTCATCCTCCTTATATGAATTCCTCTCAACTAGATACGTTCCCTCTGAAATCGCTTGAACAATTTTTTCATACTCCTTTTCCGAAACTTGCTTAAAACGGACATAGTTCCCTGTTTGAAGTAAAATTGGTCTATCGCTATTCGGATTGTATAAATCCAAAGGTGTTCTGCCGATAATCTGCCAGCCACCCGGAGACTCTGAAGGATATACACCTGTTTGAGAGCCAGCAATACCTACAGAACCAGCAGGAATTTTTGCCCGTGGAGATGCAAGCCTTGGTGTTGCAATCTTCTCTGACATGCCTCCTAAATAAGGAAAACCAGGTGAAAAGCCCATCATATAAATGAGATAGTCACTTCCTGTATGAATCTGTATTACTTCTTCCTCTGTAAGCTGATTCACTTCAGCAACATGCTGTAAATCAGGTCCGGATTCCCCGCCATAACATACCGGAATTGTAATCACTTCTGCCGGCGGTATGTCTATCTGAGAAAGACTTCCATATAAAGAATTCATACGTCCCTCTAAAGTTTCGTATGAAATCTGAGCAGGATCATAATAGATTGTTACCGACGTATAAGTCGGAATCCATTCGATAATCCCATTAATATTTTCTTTTTCTAAAAGCGCAGAGAGGCTGCGGATTTGTTCGTTCGTTTCCTTAGAAATGGAATCGCCCAATTGAACCCTCATGCCTCTATCGCCATAAACCTCTATTTTAAACATTTTATTCCACCACTTCTATCTTACTTGTTCATCCCTTTATTATAACATATTCATTTATTATATTAAAAAAGCTGAGGAATCATTTGGATTAACGTTCTGATTCCTAGTATTGCAGTTAGAACAACAACTATTGCGCCAAACACAGTTAACCAGATTGGATGTTTATAATCACCCATAATTTTCTTGTTATGAACAGCTAGCAGCATAGAGCCAAGTGTCAGTGGCAGAATTAAGCCGTTGACTGCACCTGCAATTACAAGTAATGTTGCAGCTTGTCCGATAACGATATAAACAAATGTTGAGAATAAAATAAACCCAATAATCCAGTATTTATAATACTTATCAAAAATAGCATGGAAAGAGCGCAAGAATGACACAGATGTATAAGCTGCTCCAATTACAGATGAGATTCCTGCAATCCAGAGTACGATCCCAAATATACGGAAGCCAATATCACCTGCAGCATGCTGGAACACTGTTGCAGCAGGGTTTGCTGGATCAAGTGACACACCTTGCATTACGACACCTAATACAGCCAGGAACAGTAAAATACGTACAAGTGAAGCAACCCCTATTCCAATCAGCGAAGTTTTGTTTACTTCTGGAATCGAAGCTTTCCCGCTAATTCCTGCATCAAGTAAACGGTGACCACCAGAAAAGGTAATATATCCTCCTACTGTACCACCAACAATAGTAATAATCGCATACATATCAATCTCCAGCGGAGCAAATGAACGATAAATCGCATCTCCTACTGGGGGCTGGCTGACAAACATCACGTAAGCAATTAGAATAACCAGCACTGCACCTAAAATATTCACAATCCGGTCCATCGCTGCACCGGCCTCTTTAGATAAGAAAATAAATATTGCTATTGCTGCAGAGATGATAGCACCAATCTTCGGATCAAGTCCTAGTGATGCGTTTATTCCCAGACCAGTACCACCAATGTTTCCGATATTAAATGCCAGACCGCCAATTACTATAAATATCGCGACAACATATCCTAATCCAGGGAATACCTTATTCGCAATCTCCTGGCCGCGCAATCCTGATACTGTAATAATTCTCCAAACATTAAGCTGCGCTCCGATATCAATAATGATAGAAGCTAGAATTACAAACCCAAAACTTGCTAAAAGTGTTTCCGTAAATACTGCAGTTTGTGTTAAAAACCCTGGACCTACTGCAGATGTTGCCATTAAGAATGCAGCACCCATAAGTGATCTTCTTCGGGCCTTTTGATCCTTTACGGAAAGTAATTCACTATTTTTATTTGATTTTGACATAATTTCCTCCTTTACACTGGGGCAGTGAAATATGGACATGGGAGATTGTCCGTCTTTGAAAAAAAGATCGGACTCGTCTATATTTTCTTCACTTATAATTCATGAGGGATAATGGAATAAAATTCATATCCGACTCTTGTTTTCAAACCTTATGATGTTATAGGATATTCTTCCATTTTTTTAAGGATGATGTGGATTTATAAATAATACCACAGAATATATATATATGTCTCGGTTAAAGTGCAGTGCAATTAATGATTGGAATTTTTCAATTTGTTCGTTTAAAATGAATAAAATAAACTAATTACACACGATTATTCATATACTATAAAACAGCATATTGGTAAGGTTATACTTATGGTTTCCTATATATAGAAAAGTATCCTTACTATCCGTCAAAAAACGATACCAATCCTCTTATTCTGTGTTATGATAGATTAAGTGTACGATAAAATAGCATATTTCAAGTTTTTTTCAAGAAATATGCAACTTTTTCGGATTGTAATTCGTCTATAATAATATCAGGGGATTTTTCTCTGCTTTGTCATGCGAATTTAATATAAAAAATGTTAGTTTTATAGTAAAATAAAGAAAATCATGTCTTTAGGCTACATTCATAATAAGGAGTTAAATGAACATGTCTCATAACAATAAAAATGTCCGGTTAGTTAGAGTGAAGAAAAAGAAGAAGAGAGTACGTAAAAGAATTTTATTTATATTAGTCCCTATCTTGGTTGTTTTTCTGGTTTTGCTTAGCTATGGCACCTATTTATATATTAAAGCAGATACTGTTTTATCTGATTCCTATGAAGAAGTTAAAAGGGATAAATCTCCATTGAGAGATGCGGAAATTGATCCGAGCATTGATAATGTATCTGTACTTATCATGGGTGTGGATTCTAACCTCCACCGCGGTAATGCCGAGAGTGCTAGAACAGACACACTTATGGTCGCAACGTTTAATAAAGATAGCAAGAGTATTAATCTTGTAAGTATTCCAAGGGATTCACTAGTTTATATCCCTGAAGTCGGATATGAAGATAAGATTAATCATGCGCACTACTTTGGCGGTACGGAAGCAGCGATTGAAACAGTGGAAACTCTCTTAGATATTCCAATTGATTACTATGTAAAATTAAACTTCCATGCATTTGTGGATGTTGTCGATGCATTAAACGGAATTACAGTTGATGTGCCATATGAATTTAAAGAATCCAACTCAATGGATAAACGAGATTCCATTCATCTCTATCCAGGTGAACAAAATGTAGATGGTGAAGAAGCACTTGCATTGGCACGAACAAGAAAGCTTGATAATGACATTCAACGTGGTAAAAGACAACAAGAAATTATTAAGTCTGTCATCAATAAAGCTGCATCAGTTAATTCTATTTTGAACTATGATGACTTACTCGAAGCCGTTGGAGATAACATGATAACGAATATGACATTTAGCGATATGAAAACATTTATTTCTTACGGAACGAGCGGAAGCAACCTGAAAATCGATGCCCATACTCTAGATGGAACAGATTATCAGCCAACTGGTGTCTACTACTGGGCATTGGATCAAGCCGCTTTGGAAGAAACAAAAACAATGCTAAAGGATCATTTAGACCTTTCAACGACTACTGTTGATAACGAATGGACCCAAGAAGATCCAACTACAAATACAGGATATTAATAAGAATGCAGCCAATCACTTCGGTGAGTGGCTGTATTTTTTATCCTTTTCACCGATGTTCATCAGCTTTGCGTTACCTTTTCGCTAAGTGAATCCTTGTAATATGCCTTTTCACTAGTCGAGTCATTAATTTTTATATTAAATTTAACCGGCACTGCGCTCGTCTCTTTTATCTACTTTTCCCGCTTTGCAACATAATAAACATTAAAAAAGACTCTCTGCAGAATTATAGGACATCTCTAGAAGACATGCTATTTCGCAGGGAGTCTTTTTTACATCACATTAATCTTCGTCCTTAATTACAATCTTCTCTTCACCTAGTATCAAGTAATTCATTTCTTTTTCTGGAATCTTCTTATAATCCCTATGCTTACTTAAATAGAATATTATGCCCAAAACAATCCATACTGCTAAAGCGATACGAGATTGAATTCCTAAGAATGCTGGCGAGCCAGGTATAAGCAACAATCCCAAGAAGCTAATACTTGAAATGACACCCAACAAAGCGAAAAACTTCTTCATTGGCGCGACAACATGTTTACTTGAATTATAGTGACTGTCTTTCTTCCATCTGAAAATTGCATAAGCCGTAAAACAAGTATAGAAATAAGCAATCGTAACGCCAACAGAAGACATGTCTACAACCCATGTTAATGCCTGACGTCCAAACCATGGAGCAACCATTGAGATAACTACTGTAAAGATAATACTTATATAAGGTGTTTTATACTTGTCATGTAATTTAGAAAATGCAGCAGGAATAAATTTAGCACGGGACATTGCAAATAATAAACGACTAGTTGAAATAATAAAGCCATTTAAGCCAGTAAATATTCCCATAGCTAAAGCAATAACTAAAATAACAACTCCCATTGTACCAAGCGTTTGTTCGACTACATGAGCAGTTCCCCATAAATGACCTGCACCTGCTACATCTTCCCAAGGTGCTGCCATTGCTGTTGCCAGTACCATAAAGCAATAGATTGCGACCGCAAAAATGATAGCAAAAATAATTAAGCGAAAAGCTTTACTAGATGAAAAGTTAAATTCCTCTGCAACTTGCGGAACATTATCAAATCCAACAAAAGCCCACGGTGCAATTGCCACAATTGATAGAATCGCTGCTATAGCTGTTTTATCCGTTGGGAATACCGGCTGAACATTTTCCATGCCTGATCCCGGATTAATTCCAATGAAAAAGGTAATCAAAACAACCCCAACGATCATAATAGCTACAAAAACAAATTGCATACTTCCAGAAAGACTTCCGCCTCGAATGTTAAAATAGCAAAAAATAGCTAAAGCGAGTGAAGCAAGAATGATTTCCATTCCATACACATCCCAGCCAGCTACCTCATACATATAAAAGTTCTCTAGTATCGTCGGAAACACATATTTGAACATCAATGCGAATGCAGATGCGTTCAATGCAACAATACATGTGTATCCAAGTGTCAGAAACCAGCCGCTGATAAATGCATGCGTACGGCCAAGGCCGATATAAGCATAAGCAAATTCCCCGCCCGAGACAGGAAATTTTTTAATCAAGAAGCCATAACTAATAGCAATAATCATCATCAATAATCCACCAATAGCAAATCCAATCATTACTCCTAGTGGTCCAGCTGTTTCCATCCAATTTGTTGGCTGTACAAAAGCTCCCCAACCTATCGATGATCCTAAGGCAATTGCCCAAACCCAATGTGGTTTTAATGTACGTTTTAAAGTAGTCCTCTCTTGCATCGAATTCTCCTTGCTTTTTTAGAAAATAGTATGTCCATACTATTTTAACTTAATCGGAATTTAAAGGGAATAATGTTCGGACGTTCGTACCAGTTTATTATCTAATTCCTGATTGAAGCGCATTTTTAAAGATAGTGAATGAACAAAAAGAATCTAGCCTTGCTAGAAGGCTAGATTCAAAGAATTACTTATATTGAACAACATTAAATTTCAACACAGGATTAGCTATTATCTCCTGATGCAATTTCTTTAGACTACTTAGTTGCTTTTTAGCCCAACCGACATCTGTTGCATATTGGTGAGTTGCATACCCATGACGCGCCATTCCTTCTGGGTTCCAGCGCATCTTATATAGAGTATTTTGGTTATATTCATTATGAATATATTTTTGTCCAATAAATGTCGCACCACCAACAATTGCTTTATAAGGTGAGTCCCATCCTTCTTCGTACGCTCTTTGCGAACCACATGTATCAGGACAGTTGTCATATGCACCAATACCGAACATATTATGAACTTTTTTGCCATTTACGACAATGCCCTTAGCCAGATTTGACTCCCCATGAGCTGTTTCTAGCAATGCATGGGATACAAGATATAATTCATTGATATGGTGCAAATTAGCTGCATCAATAAATGCTTGTCCTGTACCTTCAAGAACGCCTTTCCCTTTTAGATATTTATTCAGCTCTGCAGCTGTAGCTCCTGCAGGTGAAGATAAATCTAAATGCTGGAACATGTCAACATCCTCATTTGATGGGTCAAGATATTCTAATGTATCTAATTCAGTTGCGCTTCTCCAAGCACCATATGGAACTTGAAGCCATGTGCCTTTATAGCCAATTATTTCGAGTACTGTCCCTTTACTGAAAGAACCAAATTTATGCGAATTTGTAGTTGCATCAGCTCTTACATTTAGATTTTTTGATTTAACCACAGCCATTTGCGTGTCCTTCTCATTTACAAGAGAACTATGGGTATAACTTTGTTTATTGTTATACCAAACTTTGTACCATTCTGTACTTCCTTTATAATTGGAACCCTTCACAGTTCCAAGAATAACTACAGTAGTGTTTGGTCCTACAGTATCGTTTACACTTGATGTTGTGTCAGCTTTAGTTCTTAGGTTGACATTAGCACCAGAAATAGTTAATCCCTTTTGTCCAATATTTACATAGCTGCTGCCGCTTGAAATATATGCAGGATCATTTCGATATTTGTCTGTTTGCGGATTTGCTGCCATCTGCATTTTTAGAGCATCAGTTAAACGAATATCAAATCTCTCAACAATTTCGAACAAGTCATAGATTTTTTGTAATGTTACCTGGTCGACAATACCATTTTCAACTAGGTTATAGTCTCTTTGGAATTTTCTTACTCGGTTTTCCATCCAGCTACCATAGTTTTCTGTTACAGTAATATTTCCATATCCTAATGAATTAAGCATTTCCTTAATTTCGATTAAATCAGGGTGACTCTTTCCTGATTGATACGGACTATTATACACTTCATCTAATTTGGAAATCGTTGCTTTATCCAATTGACCATTTTTTGAAATACTATAATAATCTTGGAATTTCCTTACTCGGTTTTCCGTCCAGCTGCCATAATAATCAGTCACTGTAATATAACCAAAACCAATCTTGTTAAGCTGCTCTTTATAGCCAATGAGACGCTGATGTGTATCACCTAGTTTAAATTCACTTTTATTTACTTCACTATTTATCTTTGCTTGCGTAGGTTCGTCTAGAATTCCATGATCTTTAAGTCCATGATCTTTCTGGAACTTTTTCACTCTGTTTTCCATCCAGCTGCCGTATAAATTGGAAATGGAGATATGACCATAGCCTATTTGATTCAATTTCTCTTTGAATTCGATATTTGATTCATGACGCTTACCAAGCTGGAATGGACTATTGTAGATTTCATTCAATTTATCTATTGTAGCTTTGTTCGTTGTACCAGTCTGTGAAAGACCATAGTACTCTTGGAACTCGATTACTCTTGTTTTCGTCCAACTTCCATAATAATCTGTTTCAGAAATTCCATCAAAGCCTAGTGCATTCAGTTTTTGCTTGATAGAAACGATATTCGGATGACGATCTCCAACTTTAAATTCAGTTGTCGAGAGTAATTGGTCAAGTTTAGCCCATGTTGGAGCGTCTGCAATACCATTCACACGTAAACCATTTTCTTCTTGGAATTTCTTCACACGGTTTACAGTCCAGCTGCCGTATAAATCCGTCACTGATATATGTCCATAGCCTAATGAATTAAGCTTTTCCTTTAACTCAATAGTAGACTTATGGCGTTTACCAAGTTGGAATGGACTAGTATAAAGTTCATTTAAATTATCCAAAGTAGCCTTATTTGTCGTTCCTGTCTGTGTAAGTCCATAGTACGCCTGGAATTGCGTTACTCTAGTTTTCGTCCAAGCTCCATAGTAATCCGTTTCGGAGATTCCATCAAAACCAACTGCATTCAGCTTTTGTTTGATAGAAATGATATTCGGATGACGATCTCCAACTTTAAATTCAGTCTGAGAAGCCAGCTCGTTAAGCTTTTCCCATGTCGGTTCATCTGCGATTCCATTTACACGTAAACCGTTTTCTTTTTGGAACTTCTGTACACGGTTTACAGTCCAGCTGCCGTATAGGTCCGTCACTGATATATGTCCATAACCTAATGAATTAAGCTTTTCCTTTAACTCAATGGTAGATTCATGACGTTCACCTAGTTGGAATGGACTATTAAAGACACTATCGATTTTATTCGATGTTGCTTTATTAATTTCACCTGTTACAGGAAGTCCATAATATTCCTGGAATTGTTCTACTCGTGTCTTCGTCCAGCTGCCAAAGAAGTCTGTTTCTGAAATACCACCAAAGCCAATCGCATTTAGTTTTTTCTTTATCTCAATTAAGTCTTCATGACGATCATTTTCTTTATATGGCATCGTTGCTACTTTCGCAGAGAATGTTGTCATCTTTTTAGCCTTAGAATCATCCTGTTCAGACTCGTCTGAATCAGTTTCCTTTTCCTCTGCCTCTGCAGGCTCCTCGGATTCTTCAGGATTATTCTCTGGTTGAATTTCTGCTTCATCTACTTCTGTATCTGTGTCCTTTTCAACAGACTGTGTTTCACCTTCAGAAGTATGTATATTTTCAGTAGACTCTGAGTCAACCTCTTGCTCTGATATATCTTTCTTAGGAGTTTGCTCGGTCTCCTCTGTCACTGCATCTGCTTCATCATTCTCAGCAGCTTGTACATCCCCAAAACTAAAGTGAAGGCTTCCGAAAAAGAAAATTGCCACGAATATAAACTTTAAAAATCTCACTCTAGTTTTCACCTCCCTATATTTAAACTTCTCTATTATTATCGGTTAGTAATAATAATATTTCAATAGAGACACAATCTTTTTACTTGTATTTCATTATATGTCTCTATTAGTATCTTACAAGTAAATCGAGTAGGAGGAGGTGATTAACCTCCGTCCTCTCACACCACCGTACGTACGGTTCCGTATACGGCGGTTCAACTAAGATTGATAACGCAAGAATTCATAACGGTCATGTAGACTTCTGAGCCCTCGGCTTCTCCAATAGGAGTTGCCGAGGGTTCGATGTAATATTGGGCTATTTGCGATTCGCCAATAGGCTTTTCGACTGTTTCCCCACTCATAAGCTTGCCAGTGAGGTACCCCAAATTTCACCAGATTTCGTATCTTTGTCTTTGGCTTCTTCCATTCTTTCCATAAGCACATGCGAAGTCTCCGACGTATCCAGCCATCCAGATTTCCAAAGACGGATGGAGTGTCTGCCAATGCGAAATAACCGCACCAACCCGTTAGGTATTGGTTCAGCTTCTTCAGTCGGTACTCCATCGAGTATGGCATCTTTCTAGAAGTAATTTCCCTTACTTTCGCCTTCATTCGTTTTAGACTCTGTTTTGCTATACGTACTTTTGGTTTTCGTGATGAGGTGAAGCTGAAGCCTAGAAATTTCCGTCTCCAAGGACGGTCAACTGCTGACTTCTTTTCATTCACCTTCAGGCGTAACTTTCCTTCGATAAAACGTTGGATGCTCGCCATGGTCCGTTCACCTGCACGCTTTGATTTCACATAAATATTACAGTCATCCGCATAACGAACGAATTTGTGCCCTCTTGCTTCCAACTCTTTATCTAGTTCATCTAGTACGATGTTAGAAAGCAGTGGACTCAACGGGCCCCCTTGCGGAGTTCCTTCCCCCGTAATAGAAACCACTCCATGAATCATGACACCAGATTGAAGATACTTACGGATTAGCTTTAAAAGTGACTTATCGTCAATTCTTTTCGCAAGTGTGCTCATCAGTCGGTCGTGATTCACCTTATCAAAGAACTTTTCTAAATCCATGTCTACTACCCACCTGTAACCATCTTGAATATATCCTTTCGCTTTCCTAACCCCGTCATGGGCACTCCGATTCGGTCGGAACCCATAACTATGTTCGGAAAACGTTGGATCATATATCATAGATAATACTTGGGCTATTGCTTGTTGAATTAAACGGTCTGTCACGGTTGGGATACCTAGTAACCGAAAGCCGCCGTCAGGTTTCGGGATTTCGACTCTGCGGACTGGCAGTGGCTCATAAGTACCTTGGAGAATTGCTTCTTTTATGGGTAACCAGTTTTCGATAATGTGCTGACGTAGGTTTTGTACGGGCATCATGTCTACTCCATGGCTTCCTTTATTCTGTTCCACTCGTTTGAGCGCAAGAAGCATATTCTGCCGTGATAGAATTTGATTCAAAAGCATTGTTATATCTTCCTTCCGTGAATAGCTTATCTTCTTATGCCAGCGGTCACTCCACCCTCCAAGAAGTCCCCAACGGGATTCACCGTCTTCTCCTTCAAGTGAGGTACTGCGTTTTCTGTGTTCTTCATGACCACTGAATGCAAAGGGCTATTCTCTCTTAAATTGTTCTGTCCTTCCGAATCGTTCTAGACCGATTCGTACTATGACTTCTGCTGACTCCTGATGGTTCAGCTGCTTATCACTAAGCAGGTTATGAAGGGCACTTCACGTATCCATCAGGCCTCCCCGGGTAAGAGTGTAATCTTTCCTTCCATCTATCCGCTTCATTTACTCTGTATCACCTTTGGCAGAAAGGACTTTGTTTTGTTTTGCAAACTCATCCAATGATACCTAGCCTTGTATGAAGTTCGTGTTCCTCGGACCGGAAGTTTGCCGCCCGCTTCCTTTAGATTCCGCGTCGCCACGGACACCCTTGCGTTAAGCTAACCCCTACTTCTACCTTCGTGGTTCGGGACTTTCACCCTAGAGATTACATCCATGCCGGGCACACAAAAACCGTATGAGTTCTTTGCAACTCATACGGTCTAAAATTATTTTTTCTTTAAGTTAAAGGATTTAGCAATCGCTTCAGCAGTTATTTTTCCAAGCGTATCACGATAACTTTTATTCTTTAATAAATTATTTTCTTTTTTATTATCAATAAACATATATTCTAGAAGCAGTGATGGCATTGTGGTTTCCCTTAAAACATGGAAATTCGCACTTTTTGCTCCCCGGTCGTTAATTCCATTGTTCGATTTGAGCCAGCTAGCTAAATGATTATGAATATCACTTTGCCTCTTCTTTGTTTCTTGTGAAACGGAACCATTATATATAAATGATTCGAAACCATTTGCACTTCCATTAAGTGCATTTGTGTGTAAACTAATAAAGAAATTCACACCCAAATTATTTGCAGCACTTGTACGTTGCGATAAACTAAGAAATTCGTCTTTCGTTCTCGAAAGGATAACTTCTACACCGGCATAACCTCTCAATTCCTGTGCAAGTTTTTTGCCAATATCAAGAACAACATCTTTTTCTTTTAATCCGTAGCCTGAACCACCAGGATCATGAGCACCATGACCAGGATCAATATAGATTGTTATATAAGAATTCTTCAGCTTATTAATGGTTTTCACATCTGCAATCCCACTAACCGGTAAATTATTATCTTTTTGGAATTGTTTTAAACGAGTTTCAGTCCAGCTTCCAAAGTAATTTGTTAATGAGATACCATCATAGCCAAGTCTATTCAAATCTCTTTTTATATCAATTACTTGTGCATTTCTTTTACCTTTTTGCAAAGGGCTGTTATAAATGTCATTTATTTTCTTTTGTGTTACAGGGTCAGCAATCCCATTTACTTTTAGTCCGTACTGTTTTTGGAATTTTTCAACCTGCTTCTTAGTGAACGAGCCATAAAGCTCAGTTACAGTAATATGCCCAAAGCCGATACGGTTGAGTTTTTTCTTTAGATTTATTGAATCTTTGTGGCGCTTGCCCAGCTGGTACGGACTGTTATAGACTTCATTTAATTTATCTATAGTAGTCGCATTTGTTGTACCTGTCTGAGAGAGACCGTAATATTTTTGGAATTGGATAACTCTCGTTTTCATCCAATTTCCAAAGTAATTCGTCTCTGAGATGCCACCAAAACCTATCGTATTCAACTTCTGCTTGATAGGAATAATATTTGGATGACGATTCCCAACTTTGAACTCCGTCTTTTCTAATAGTTCATAAAGCTTCGACCATGACTTTTCATCCATAATACCATTTACACGCAAGCCATTTTCATCTTGGAATTTCTTCACACGGTTTACAGTCCAGCTACCATATAAGTTCGAAACAGTAATATGACCGTATCCTAAAGAATTAAGCTTTTCTTTTAAATCGATAGTAGACTCATGACGTTTCCCTAATTGGAAGGGACTATTATAAATTTCATCTAATTTATCCAATGTTGCCTTATTTGTAGTTCCTGTCTGGGAAAGACCATAATATTTTTGGAATTGAGTAACTCTAGTTTTCGTCCAATTACCATAATAATCCGTTTCAGAAATACCATCAAAACCAACTTTATTCAGCTTTTGCTTGATAGAAACGATATTAGGATGACGATCTCCAACTTTGAATTCCTTCTGTGCTAATAATTGGTTAATTTTTGCCCATGTAGGATCATCTGCAATTCCATTTACACGCAAGCCATTTTCCCTTTGAAATTTCTCTACACGGTTCTTGGTCCAGCTGCCATATAAGTTCGATACTGAAATATGGCCATAGCCCAACGCATTTAGTTTTTCCTTTAATTCAATTGTGGAATTATGACGTTTGTTAAGCTGGAACGAACTAGTATAGACTTTATTTATCTTATCTGCTGTTGCTTTGTTGATTTCTCCAGTTACAGCCAAGCCATAATAACCTTGGAATTGTTTTACTCGTGTTTCTGTCCAGCTTCCAAAGAAGTCTGTTTCGGAAATCCCTCCAAATCCAATCGCATTTAATTGTTTTTTGATGGATTTTAGATCAGTATGACGATCTCCTTCTTTATATGGCATTGTTGCTTCTTTTACAGATAACATAGTTTTTGACTTTTGCTTTTCTTGTTCTTCTGATTTTGATTCATCTTTATTGGGTTCGTCTGATTTTACTTCTTCTTCAGCATCTGTAGGTTCATTTTTAGAGGACTCTGATTCTTCTTTTGCTTGTTCTTTAGCAGTATCTTCAGATATTTCCGATTCAGTGGTTTTCTCTTTAGATGATTCTGTTTCTGATGCATCGCCTTCTGCCGACTGTTCTGCTTCTTCCGTCGATTCATTTATTATTTCGTCTTGTTTAGCTTCGTCTTTTGTTATATGTACCGTATCTGATTCATCATCTGTCGAATTACCTTGTGTCTCACCTGTATACTCGCCTGCCCCATCACTTTCTTCAGCTTGTACTTCCATGAAACTAAAGTGAAGACCTGCAAATACAATAATAGACATAATTAAAATCTTTAAAATTCTCACTCTAGTTTTCACCTCCTTATAATTTTGTACTCTATCATTATCTACAACATTCGACAAAATTTCAATAGATTCGTGACTTTTTTAATGTTTCTTTAAAAAAACGGTGAGTTCAAAGCACTATTTTGTCGTTAAAATGACTTATTTAACAGAAAAAAGCAGGATATTAGTCACTTCATATACCTGCTTTCATCATATATTCTATTTCAACGAGGTCAAATGTATCATATTAACGATTCTTTTTCTTCATCAATTTTCCAGCCAATCGAATAGGCTTCGTTAGTTTCCAAGATGTACTGTTTACCACTAAATTATAGCGTTTTTGATAATAATTCTTTTCTCTCAGCAGTTCCTGATTTAGTTGAGACTTTTTCTTTTTCTTAACTTTTGTAGACGGTGCCTTCCCAATTAAATGAGTTAAAACGTAATTATAATAATTACTTCTCAAAAAGGCTACTTTAGAGATTAAATTTGATGTGTCTGGCCCGTCATTTACTTCAAATAAATATAGCTGTCCATCCCTATCTATGCCAATATCCATACCCAATGACATAATATGTGTGCCACGTAATTCTTCAATCTTGTATGGCAATGTTACTACTAATTGATTGAGGGCATCCATAATTTCTTTCCATTGTTCCCCGAAATTTGCTTTTAAAAATGGCTCCGGATTACCGACCCCTCCGCCTTGGTTCACATTCGAGATCACCTTCTGGCCTATTCCAATTCTTATAAAGCTTCGAGCACTTTCCCACTTTCCATCTGCACCTTTTTCTACATGAACTCTGCAATCAAATGGGTCTCCTCCGTACACAGTTCTCGATTGAATATACTTTTGAATAATATACGTTTTTCCTTTGATTTCGTCTTCGAAAAAGGATTGCAGCTGACTCTCGTCCATTTCTTTTTCTTCTGTTTTAAATCCAATCGTATAGTTATTTTCATTCTTACTTAAAATATAGACCCCTCTTCCGCGAATTCCTTTTAACGGTTTAAGGACCACGGTGGAGTATTCATTTACATATTTAACCATATCCTCAAATTGCAGAGCATGATGTGTTGGTATGATTAAATGAGAAAAGTCTTTATCGTTTCTTAATAATTCTTGTAATTGAATTTTAGATAAGACATTTGTACGATCATCTGATAAAAATGTTTTATCTTTTAAATAATTCATTATCTCCCGATTTTCCTTCTTAAAGCAATAAGGGACAACGTCAATAAAAGGTGGAATATCGACTTTTTTCGTTTTCCATTTATTATTAACAAAAACCTTTCCGTTTACTTTATGTTCTTTAATCAGAATATCTTTGGGACGTAAGTAAATAACTTCAATGTTGTACGCCTTGCTTATTAATGATGTAATTTTCGCTAATTCTGTTGGTTTATTAAAATTTGCCATGAAGCCTACTCTCATACTACTTCTCCTTTTACCTGTTGTAAATGAAACTGATCAGTCTATTGCAGAAATAATATGAAAACCTAGTTTCTCCGGTATTTCCACATCTTCTTTTAATTCATTTACTTGCACGTTTTCAACCTTTGATTTTTTTGAACCCTTTTTACACAGCTCTATAAAATCTTTTATATTTCCCTCGTTAGCATTCCATAATTTAATTTCAATTGTTGTATCGTCAATATGCTGCACTTTTCCGTGTAATCCTTTACGCAGTGCTTGTCTTCTAATGAAGTTCATATATCCTAATTTTTTCAGCTTTCCTGTAACAATAATTCGTTTTATTACTTCATTTTTAACTGGTGGCTTTGCAATGACAATTTCCTCTGCAGCCCATTGTTTTAACGGTTCAATTATACTATGGTAATCAAAAAAGAATGATGATTTTACTGTATTTTTAGATTTTGGAAAGTAATAGTCAATAACAGCGCCAGGCACATCTTTAGCCTTTCCTTCCAGCGGGAATAAATGAAAACCTATCTCTGCTGTGGCATTTGCTTCCAACACAACACCTTTTGTATTATCGTTTGGATCTACGATGATATCGACTCCAGCATGCGGTATCGAAGGTAAAGCTTTTAATGTATCTACTGCAATTTGTTGTACTTCTTCAGATAGTTCGTCTGTAGCTTCTATCGGGTCTCCTCCAGTAGATAAATTACTTTTATCTCTTAAGAATACCCTTTCTCCTTCTGCAGGGATACTATCTAAATTAAAACCACTTATTTTCAATAAATTCTTTACTTCATAATCAACTTTAATTGGCTTCGGTGCCAGATAAGGGTTTTTCTTGCGTTCTATATTTTTCAATTTTATTAATTCTTCAATTGTATTTTGGCCGTCTCCCACAACATTTGCAGGCACCCTGTTTGTTGCCCCTATTACTTTATCTCCGACTACATATATACGGTATTCGTTTCCGTCATAATGTTTCTCAATCATGTACTCCTTATACTTATAGCGGCTTCTTAGTTCCTGTAAAACACTCGTTAGTTCTTCCCTATTGGTAATATTCGTATGTACGCCTTTCCCCATACTTCCTTTTAAAGGTTTTACTATAACGGGATACCCGACTTTTTCCGCATAGTTAATAATATCATTATCGTTTTCAAATGAATCCCCTAAAGGTACCGGCACTCCTGCTTTACTTAAGTATTCCTTTGTCTTTACTTTATCCTGCACGATTCTAACTGTTTTATTGGCAACTTTATCTCCTCTGGAACGGAAGAAATAATGTGTTTTTTCTCCATCTGATAGAGAATAGAATTTGCCTTGTGTGCTGCTGTTCAGTCTATCTAGTTTGCATAATTCACTTTCATCTTTATACCACGTCAATTTCAATCCCCTTCTCCAGCCCTCCAGAGCGATCAGATAGGAGCATAATTTAAAACCATGTATATTTTCAACTGCATCTAATGTCAAATGTGGAAATAAATGAACTTCTTTTGTTTCCATGCTAGCCCTCCTAAAATCTTTTCTTCATTATTATGTCATATTTAGTCCAATAAAGTACATGATAAACTAATATTCATCTTAATGTAAATTCATATTGTAACTTTCGTAAAATGAATTATTCAAGCTTCTATGCTATACTAAAACAATATAATTCACTTAAAAAGGTTTGATTAATTAAATATTATATTGTAACTTTATCCACCTTGAAGTAAGAAGGGAGAAATGAATATGACATCATCAAATAATTTTTTACCTCACCTGAATAAACATATCCCAAAAGCTGCTAATAATTACATGCTCAGTACATATAGCATTATCCAAGAAGCTTGGAAACGAGGATTGTCGATTAATATAAGAATACTTAGAGAAGCATCAGGAAGTATTGAGCCTTATTATTCCATTAGTGATGGAATAAAAACTCATCATTTTAGTGCTACTAGAGGGGACTTAGTTTCAGTAGAGGCTAAGGAACTTACTAAAAATAAACAGACTACAAAAGAGTATTTATTAAAGAATAATGTTCCTACTCCTGAAGGTAATGAATTTAAGGAAAATATCTCGGATGAGGAAATTTTAAATTACGCAAACCATATTGAATATCCTGTAGTTGTGAAACCAATCGCAAGTACTGGCGGCAGAGGCGTTATAGCAAACATTCAAAATGATGAAGAGTTAAAAGAAGCACTTAGCTATGTAAGAATTAAATTAGATTCTCCTCATATTATTCTTGAGAAGTTTTATGAAGGTGACGATTATCGCTTATACGTCTTAGATAATCAAGTTATTGGTGCTATTAAAAGGATGCGGTCTAACGTAATCGGAAATGGAAAGGACTCAATCAAAACACTTATTAAAAATAAAAATAAGAAAAGAATGCAGCTTCCTTCATTATCCAATCGTCCAATAAAAGTGGATGATGAAACGCGGACATTGCTTAAACGCAAAAACTATACTTTAGATTCAATACCTGATGCTGATGAAGTTGTCTATCTTAAAACAAAAAATAATGTTTCCGCAGGCGGAGATTCAATAGATGTAACCGATCAAGTTTCAGAAAATATTAAGAGCATCGCTATAGCTGCAGCTAACAGTTTCCCATCTCTGCCACATTGCGGATTGGACATGATGGTTAATGAGGAAGAGGATACTGGAGTCATCATTGAGCTGAATTCCAGAGCTCATATTACCCAGCACTTATTCCCAATGGAAGGAAAAGCAAGAGATATTCCAAAACATATTATTGACTTATATTTTCCTGACACTAAAGATTATAATCAGGAAGAAGCAAACAAGCTATATATTGACTATGACTTTATTTACAATGCCTGCTTGTCAAGAAGTGCAGCAGAAATCTATATTCCAAAAATACCTTCTTCACCAATTGCATTGAAGAGATTTATTATTTCTAACTGTGATTATACGGATAATTTAGGATCTCGCGTCCGCAGAATTGCCTTTAATAATAAAGTCAATGGTTATATTAAACCTTTGGAAAATGGAAATATTGCAGTAATAATTGGTGGTAATGAAAAACATGTAGGAACTTTTGCCAAGAAACTCAAGTCTTATATAAAGAGATTAAATCCAGCAGGTTCAATTATCGAGAAAAACAGAACTACTCCAATACCACACGGTTTTTATATCGACTTTAACTTTACAACAGAAACAACCAATCCTTCTGCTGGTAAGAATGCAAACGAAGTGTACCTAAGCAAATACAGCGATTTAAAAGCTGAGTATCAAAAATTAGTTAAAAAATTAGCTGATTATGAACAAAAAGAAGCTTTAATGAATCTAACATCAAAGCAAAATAAACAACTTAAAAAGCAACTTAAACAACTTGAAACAAGTACATCTTGGAAATTGACAAAGCCACTACGGAATCTTGGAAAAATAGCAAAGAGAAAATAAAATAATATAAGCCATATCAGTTATTAAATGATATCCCTTAATCTAGCTAGCTTGCATGATATCATTAATATAATTGATATGGCTTTGTTTATTATTGTATTTTAATTTCCGGCATCCACTGTTTGAAACGAGTTGCGATTTCACTATATACTTCTAAGGAGTCAAATTCGCCATGGTCTGTTTTTATATATGGATTCGATTCAATGTATTTTAGAAAGTTGTGCATTTGATATTTGCTCTTGCGATTTGCATCTACGAAAGTTAAATCTAGTGTAGGATTCTTTATCGTAATATCCCCTTTTTTACTGGAGTTTTTCACAATATCAAGAGAAATCGTGCCACCGATTTGTCTGTAAAGACCTTTTTGTCCAGAGTAAAAATTACCAAGTGAATAAATGACAAATGATTTTTTTCCACGTGAATTTAGAATCCACTCAGCCGGCTGCAGTACGTGTGGGTGATGCCCTATAATGATATCTGCTCCTGCATCTGATAGGGAGTTAGCTACTTCCGTTTGTGCAGCTACAGGTAAGAGTGGGTATTCTCTCCCGAAATGCATCGATACAATTACTACATCAGGACTATCTTCTTTCTTTATTTTTTCAATTACCCTTCTAACACTTTTCGTACTGCCTTTTAAAACCCGATTTAATAAATATTCTTTTCCTTTAGGCGGGTTATTCCCCAAAGTAACTGCAGTATAGGATAAAAACGCACATTTAATTCCGTTCTTTTCTATAATGCGAACCTTTTCTTGGTCTGCCTTTGATTTATGGGAACCTACATACATAAGTCCAGCCTTTTCAATGTTTTCCAACGACTTTAATGCACCAGCTTCACCTAAATCTAGTGTATGATTGTTGGAGTTCGTAACAATATCCGTCCCAAATTCCTTTAAATTCTCAACTAATTCTACAGGGTTATTGAAAGCGGGAAAAGAGCTCAAGCCCATTTCTTCCCCTGCAACGATTGATTCTAAATTAACAATTGAAATGTCTGATCCATGTAACAATTTTTTAGCAGGCGCCATTTTATCTCTAAAATCATACTTGCCATTTTTTTTGCTTATGTCGTAAATTCGTGAATGTAGCAAAACATCCCCAGTAGCAGTTAATTTGATTTTTGTCATATTGAACCTACTTTCCTAAACGTCATCTGTTTTTTAATGCACTCCCTAACTTTCTTAAAGGAGTTGTAATTTTCCATGATGAGCTATTCACAATATGCTTATTATCCTTTTCAATCCGATTCTTTTGCTTCATCATTCTTTGTAAATCCTTATCCATCTTTCTAATTGCATGCTGTACAGATTTAATATTGGATGTGTTATACCCCTCTGAAATCTCAAACCCTACAGTAACAGGTTCTTCATAGATTTCCTCTCTAACTTTCGCTACTTTTGAACCTTGCGGGTATTTATCGATCAGCTGCTTGAATTCCTGAATCTTTTCTTTGTCCGTTCCAGCAACGATGATTTCTATTTCGTCAAACACCATACTCTTTACATACCCAATCAGGTTTAATTCAAGTGCTTGTCTTTTTAGCCAGATATGATAATTGCTTCGTGTTACATTCCCCGAAACAATGAATTTTCTAGTATAAAGTTTTCCAATTGGCGCTGGAGAAACTTCGACTTCAAGTGCTGTTCTATTTTCAAGTGGCTCGAGAATATTGATTAAGTCAAAGTAAACTCTTGAAGTTGTTGTATCTACTTTATCCTTGGTCTCAGGAAAATAATAATCAACAATTGCTTTTGGAATATCTCTTGCTTTACCTTCCAATGGGTAAAGTGCTCCGCCTATTTGAGCTGTGGGATTAAGCTCAAGTACAACTGCTGCTTCTTCAATATCTTTACCCTCATTAACAATGATATCAACACCGCCATGGATAAATCCCGGTATAGCCTTCAATGCATCAATAGCAATTTGTTTATATTCATCTGCAATCGTATCTGTAACGTCAACAGGATCTCCTCCAGAGGATACATTCGTTTTTTCACGTAAGTAGATAAGCTTGTCCTTTTCTGGGATGCTTTCCAATGTATAGCCTGCTTCGGTTATGAAATCTAATATTTCACTATCCATATGAATTAAACAACTGTTTAATCTGGCATTTTTCTTTCGCCAATGGTTTTTTAAATCGATTAGTTCCTCGATGGTGTGCTCTCCATCACCAACAATATTCGCTGGTATGCGATTGTATACAGCTATTACTTCATCACCAACCACATAAAAACGATACTCTTTACCTACGACAAACTGTTCGACAATGACTTCTGGATAATCTAATTCAATGCGCACATAATGGATTGCTTTTAACAATTCCTCATCTGTACGGATATTAGTGACTACCCCATTTCCCAAACTAGCATTTGTTGGTTTAACTACAAGCGGATAACCAAGTGATTTACAGTATGCGATAATTTCTTCATTTGTTGCTTCAGGGTCAAATCCCTTTCCTTTAGGAACAGGCACCCCTGCTTTTTCTAATACTATTTTTGTGTCGTCTTTTTCCGAACCAACCTCAACTGCTTCATTTGAAACAAGATCTCCTCTTGTGCGGAAGAAGTAGTGTGTTTTCGTTTCTGAACTTAAAGAAAAGAGTCTGCCTGGCGGGTTCACCCCAAATATAATCATATCCTGATAGTGTTCAGAGTCTTTTGTATACCACTTTAATTTCAAACCCCTTCTCCAGCCTTCCAAAGCTACAGCGAAAGCATCAAGGCGGGTTTTTCGAGCGTTTTTAACAATATCGCCAGTCAAATGCGGCAAACTGATTCCGTGTTCTTTTTCATTCATCATTGGTATTTCCTCCTAAGTTCCAAGAACGCTTTTATTGCATCTTCTTTTTGATTGCACCAACCAGCCGGATTGGCGAGGTAATCTTCCATGACAAGCTTTTCTGGAACTTTCTTCGCTTAATTTCTGACTTTTTCATCGCAATTTCAGTATGCTCTAATTCTTTTCTTAGCATTTTTAATTCTTCTACCTGTGTTTTTAAATCTACTTTAATTTCGAATCCAACCTTCACAGGCTCATGATAAGGCGCTTCACGAACCTCAATGACTTGTGCTCTTTCCACATCTTCCCAAATGCCTTCCTTAAAGTCATCAACCATTTCCGGATCCGTACCGGCAACAACAATTTCAATGTCTCCATCTTCCAATTTGGTAATGGAGCCATGTAAATATCGCTCAAATGCATGTTTTCTTAATCCGCGATGGTAGCCAATATCATGGACGTCACCACTGACTACATACTTTTTAGCAGTAAGCTTTTCCTGTGGGCATGGTGTTACAGTTGTTGTTGTTGCGTCTCTTGATTGCAACGGCTCCAACACATCATGCAAATCAAAGTAAGCATTAATTTCTTCATTATCATTCGCTTTCGTTTCCGGGAAATAATAATCAATAATTGCTTTTGGTATATCTCTGCTTTTACCTTGAATCGGATATAGCAGACCTCCCAATTGTGCAGTTGGATTAATCTCAATAATATATACTTTATTTGTATTTTCATGAACAATTAAATCAACTGCTCCGTGATATAATCCCGGTATAAACTGTACAGCTTTTACCGCTTCTTCTTTCACGTTTTCTGATATATGATCAAATACATCAATCGGATCGCCGCCCAAAGAGATATTTGTTTTGTCACTAAGGAATAATTCCTTGTCTGTTTCTAACACTGTATCAAGTGTAAATCCATATCTGCCAATAAAATTTTCTACTTCTTCATTTATAACTATAGGACAGCTGACAAGCCGAGGGTTCAAGCTTCTTTCCTCATTTTTCAATTCGATTAATGATTTAATGGAATTGATGCCATCCCCAACGATGTTTGGCGGAATACGATTCATTGCCCCAACAACCTTATCTCCTACTACATACAGCCGATACTCTTTACCTGGCACGTATTCTTCAACAATAATATCTTTAAAGCCAAGTTCATTGCGCACATAATCAAGTGAATATTCCAGTTCTCCAGCACTTGAAATATTAGCAATTACACCTCTGCCAAAGCTTCCATCTGTCGGTTTTATCACTGCTGGGTAACCCAGTTCTGACATGTATTCGAGAATATCCTCATTTGTCTCATGTTCTTTGAATTGCTTTCCTTGAGGAACAGATACATCTTGTGACTCAAGCACTTGCTTCGTCCGTTCCTTATCTTTCCCAATCAGTACCGCTTCATTAGACACTTTATCTCCCCGTGTGCGGAAAAAGTAATGTGTCTTTTCCTTTGAACTCAAGGAGAAGAGTTGTCCTGGCCGATCAACATACCATGTAATCATATCTTTAAATTTCTCTGAATCCTTCACATGCCATCTTAGTGTAAGTCCTCTTCTCCAGCCTTCAAGTGCGACAACATATGCATCTAACAAGTTGCCATGAGCGTCTGCAACAATTTCATTGGACAAGTGCGAAAGCCATTCTGCATGATTCTCTTCCATCAGTTTTCCTCCTAGTAATAGAACACTTCATGTTGTTAATTTGTTTTCTTCAGTAACTGCTTATATATGTGAAAATCTTTACCGTTTAGTAAATCTTCCTCCAGGCGTGCCTCTGCTTCCAAATAAAAATCACCAAGCCACTTATCTGTTGGGAGGTCAAAATCATCATAATTTCCTGGTTTTGGCGTGAATTCTCCGAAGACTAATTCATCCTTTCCTCGCAGAAAATCAATCCGGACAAAGGGGGCAGGTACTTCTCTGCTGATTTCTTCTGCCATCTTTATTTCTTCTGCAGAAATTCCTTTCCCTTTAAAACTGCTATATTCATATTTTCCGGTAGACACTCGTTCACCATTTGCTGTCCACCAGCAGTATTTCAATTCAGGATAACGGATAATTTCCAAAACAATACCGACCTTACCATAGAAGCAATAAAACTTAACATCTCGAGCCGGGATGCGCGTTTCGTAATTCTCTGCAATTAATTCTTCAACAAGCCACGCATCTTCCTCTACCCTGCCTTCTTCAAGATCTCTTTCCATATTTCGGCGTAGTACAGCAAAATTCGGCACTGCTTTTGCTTCTCTAATATCGATTATATCATCATTTTGATAGACAAGGTATACTCCCCTTGCACCTGCTCCGTCAACTGGTTTGATTACGATATTTTCCCGTTCGTCTATCTCGCTCAGCTTATAGATGTGTTCATCCATTTCAGGAACCCGGATATGAAGCATCTGCATAAATTGATAGGCAATTTTCTTATCATCAAGCACCATTTCAGGTAGCGAACCAGCAAGCTGAAGCTTGCGCATTCTAGCTGTTAAGCTGCCGCGAAATGAAGCTGCTTGATGTAAAGATACCTTTTCATCTGATAATGCGGCCCGCACCATAAATTCAGGTATTTCATTTTGGTTAAGACCAGTGAGTATTTTATCGTATAATGTTTTTTTATAGATTGGGTTTTCATTCATAAACAACCTTGCAGCTGCTTTTAGAAATTGCTGGTTGTTCATATCGCGCAATTGCTTTGCAGCAATAAGATGATCAAGTGCATCAATTAACGTACCATTCTGTTTCTTCTCTTGGGCAATACGCCAAATCGATTGATAATCAAGTTTGCGATTTGCGAACTCATTTACTCTAAGCTTCTCCTTCATTTGAAGCAGCTCCGTTTCAAGCATCGCTGCATGGAGTTCAAGTTCTTTTATATATGCTTCTCTTTCGGTTTTATTGGATACAAGTCTTCTTCCCTTGCCTGTGCGTTTCCAGGTGTTACTGTTTTTCATCCGTTTTATTTGCTTCTGGTAAGCCTTTATTTCGGATTCCAGTTTTTCTGCTTCAGCTTCCCGTTCAATAAGCTCCTCGATAAATGCAGCTGTTACAGGGGGAGTATTTTCATCATTTTCAATCGGGTATCTGTCCTCATTGCTTGTCATCGTAAATCCCCTCGATTCTAAAGCTCATATAGATTCTCTTCTGTATGCCAGTCCTCGATATAGTCAGCGATGACTGTTTCACTTATGTTGCCCTTTAGCCAATTTTCTTTTGAAAGGCGGATAGATCGTAATTCTCTTAAATGGTTCTCTAGTAACTTTTCTCTGATTTCATTAGTTAAAGGGAACCATGTACTTGTTGTTTTTCCGTATCTTTCAATGTTTCTTGCACATGGACGCATCAGATAGCTGATTTTCCCGTCATTTGGTGCATGCGGAACAATGACATGAATCGCACGTGCGGTAATTTCAGGTATATACTGCTGCTGTTCCGCGAAGATTGCCGGGTTATTAACAATGAGTATCGCACAGCGAATAGACTCACCGTATACAAGCATTTGAATGCTCTCTCCGTCAATATATTCTCGAATGGATGGATGAATCTTTTGATTTACTTTTAATTCATATGTCCCCATTTGCACGAGACCGATTTTTTTCTTTTGTTTTTTAATATGCTCTATAAAACGAGCAAGATGTGTTTCGATTTCTTTGCGTAAATCACATACAATTACAAAATCAAATTTGCGTTCGCCATTTACCTTCACTTCACGATTCGGCCACATTGGTTCCGGTACAGGGAAAGGTCTTTCTGTTTGTGGATAAGGTATATACAAAGATGCTGCATGCTTATGAAACCATGTTTGACTTTCTGCATATTCCTTTCTTATCCCTTTCAGATAGCCATTATATCCAAAAGCCGAACTCCCTGTGAGAGAGCTTGCTGACTGCATTGGAAAAGATAGCGGACCTGTCTTTAAATCACTGATCTTGTCCTCGCCAAAGATCTTGATTAAGCGTTTTTTGAATTCACTGTCTGCTGCAAAACGCAGACTATCCCAATAGCCAGCCTTTTTAAGCACTGCTTCTCTCCTAAACATAAGAGAGGACATATTGGAAAAGATATACTGACCAGGCATGCCGCGTCTGTAGAGTTTTAATGTTTCGGTAATCCTTGCATGCTCACTTGTATTCGCAATGCGTTCCGGATTTTCAATAAAATCCTTTACCTGTATTGCAATTTTTTCCGGATGGGACCAGTCATCTCCATCATTAATGGTAATCAGTTCTCCACTCGCTTGCTGTAAGGCAATGTTTCTCGCAATATACGGCCCGCCATTTACTGGTGCAGCTAAATATCGGACACGTGGATCTTGTTCCGCGTATTCTTTTATTACCCGGGCCGTATCATCTGTACTGCAGTCATCAACTGCCAGAATCTCAAGATTGCGATACGCCTGCCTTTGTAATGAATCTATCGCAATCCGAATGCCTTCCTCTGCATTATAGGCAGGGATAATGACAGTTACTTTCGGTCCGCTCATGACTGTCTCTTCCAGCTGTTTGGTTGTCAGTCTGTCATATAAAGATTTATCCGAGCCAGAACTTAATTTGATAGGAGCAAGCTGATACATTTCCAACACTTCGTTTATTGCCTTGATTCTTACTGAAATGTCTTTTTCAAGATTTGCTAGAGCCAGATAAAGATCTGGATGCTCTTGTTTCTTCAATGCGCGCTCAAGCAGCCTTTTTCCTTCAGTTTGATTTCCTAATAAATCAAGTGCCTCTGCCTGAAGGATAATTCCTTTTCTTCTAAATTCCTGTCTTGTTTCACGTTCAAGAGCAATTTCTGAATAATAGAGCGTTAATTCTGCTGTTTCTGCATCTAATTTATTTGCATACCATAAAGAAAGCTCCCATGCGACAGCTTTTCGTAAATACTGATTTGTTGTTTCGTGAAATAAGCCTTGAAGATCGGCAAGCGCCCTGTCTTCAAAGCCTTGATTGTATAAATAACTTTTATACTTTTTTAATTTATTGCTGGCATCCTTGAGCTTGTAAGCTCTGCTATAAAGCTGCTTCGGATTTCTCTTGCCTAGCAGATAAGCTGGAATAGAGCGGATAAAAGAGAGCATCCTTCGCTTTGTCCTCTTCAGACTGTCTGTAAGATGCTTCCCTTTTCTAAATTCTTGATTGTATTGTTTGAGCTTTGCTTCCAGCTTTTCTTTTTCTTGTTGCATAGTCTGGATATCTGCTTCCAATACTTCTCTATGTGCTATCAATTCTTCATTATCCGTTTTCTTATTCATCATAAACCCATCTTTCGTGAAACACTTGGTTAAGACGAGGAGCTTCATCTTGTGTGATGCATGCTTTTTCTATTTCAGAATTCACAGCATGCCACGTAGCTTTCGTTTGGAAATATGCTGCAAGATTCTCTTCATATACCTGAAAATCTTCCTTTGTTTCGGCCTTTGTTAAAATAACGAAGGTCTCTGCTGCATGTACTTCCGGAACATAGCGCTGTTTATCCTTAAGTACTTCAGTATCAAACACAAATAGTTTCTTCGTATCAATTTTCTCTCCATAAACAAGGAGATTGATTTTCGAAGCATTGATTAGATTTCTGATTTCCTCTGTCAGTTTTGTTGATTCTGACATATACTTATGCAGTTGTACGATTCCAACTGTTTTCTTCGCTTCGATAGCTTGATTAAGCATATGAAGGATATTCTTATCTGCGAATCTAAAATCGCTTGCGATAACAAGGTCTACTTGTCTCTTGCCATTTCCTTTCTCTAATCGTTTCGGCCACATTGGTTCAGGCACTTGGAATGGTCTTTCAATCATTGGATAATCATAATAAAGCGAGTCCGTTTGGCTATGGAAAGCTTCCATCGCTTCAACATATTCTCTGCGCACACCCATGAAAAATCCGTTATACCCGAATGCAGAGCTTGCAGTCAATGATGTAACAGATTGTCTTGGAAGCGACAACGGACCTGTCTGTAAATCAACATAACTACTTTTGCCAAATGCTTTGATCAGGCGTCGTTTAAACTCGCCATCTGCGGCAAAACGGACACTGTCCCAATGGCCAATCTTTTCTGCTACTTGCTTTCGGCGAAACATAATGGAAGACATATTTGGGAAGATATATTTCCCTGGTGTACCACGGCGATATAATTTCAAATCCTCCGTTAGTCTTGCATGTTCCGATGTATTTGCGATGACATCCTCATTGTCGATAAGATGTGTCACTTGTTGTTCGATTTTTTCTCTGTGCGACCAATCGTCCGCATCATTAATCGTGACAAATTCACCTGTTGCATGCTGGAGCGCGATATTTCTTGCCACATATGGGCCACTGTTTTCTGGAGTCGATAAAAGCTTTATCCGCTCATCTTTATCCGCATATTCCTGAATAACAGCAGCAGTATTATCTGGACTGCAATCATCTACAGCCAACAGCTCAATATTCTGCCATGTTTGTGAAAGAATCGATTCAATTGCTATACGTATTCCTTCTTCCGCCTTAAATGCCGGAAGAATAACGGATACCTTTGGTCCATCCATTATCTGTCTGTCGATTGCTTCTGTTTCTAGGTCATCATACTCTGGATGCTTGTTACGGTTAGAAAAATAAATAGGCTGTAAACCATAGAAGGTCATTGCTTTATTCATCCATTCTAATCGATTATCAATGTCATCTTCCAAATTCGCAGCAGCAAGATACAGATCCGCATGCTCCTGCTCAGCAAGCATTTCTTCAATCACTTGCTTGGCTTTTTCAACTTGTCCAGTTGCTTCATAGCATTCTGCTTCCAAAATTGCTACTCTTCGGAGCTGATGAACATCTTTTTCACCAGCCCTGGCTGCGTCAATATAATTTAGAGCTTGCTTAGAGCCTGCTGCTGTATTTTGGTTTGCATGCCATAATGTAAGTTCCCATGCTGCAAGACGTTTAAGCTGTGGGTCTGTTATCGTTTTGAAATACCGTTCTAAATCCTGATACGCTCTAACTGTAAAACCTAAATTGTACAGTTGGTATTTAATTTGCTTCAGTTTTTTTCTTTGTGCCTGTTTTTTTCCAAATAGAACTTTTTTTATTTTTTGCTTTTGTTCATCTGAGAATTTGTCCGTCAATTCTTTCCTCTGCTGTTCACTCAGCACAGAGTATAGAAACCAGTCCACAGGACCAAGAATAACTTTTTTAATCGTTTGTTTCATTTGTTCATCACCAAGCCGATCACTTTATTTTTTCGCATTGGTTTGTTGAGGCTGTCCTTGTTTTTTTCTTTGAACAACAACCTTTTTATTCGTTTCCTTGCCGATTCCAAGAGATTCCCGATAGGCGGCAACAGCTTCTTCCGCTGTTCCGTCAAAACGAATTTGTCCTTGTTCCATCCAAATCCCTCTTGTACAAACCTTCTCTACAAAATTCATACTGTGGGAAACGATGATAACTGCCTTTGCATGGGACATCATATCTTGGATACGTTCACTCGCTTTTTGCTGGAAGGCAATATCTCCTGTTGATAGTGCTTCATCAACAATAAAGATATCTGGTTTTAATGTTGCTGCAATACTGAACCCTAAACGTGATTTCATTCCAGCTGAATATTGTTTGACTGGCTTATCGATTGCTTTTCCTATACCAGAGAATTCAACGATTTCGTCGAATTTTTCTTGGACTCTTTTACGCGGTATCCCAAGGAGCATCGCGTTAAGAAAAACATTATCTCGTCCTGAAAGCTGCGCATTAAAGCCTGTTCCATAACCAAGCAATGAAGAGGTTTCTCCTTTGATTTCAATTTCTCCTTCATCCGGCTTTAAAATATTCGTCAGCACCTTACATAGTGTGGACTTTCCCGCACCGTTATGGCCAATAATCCCAACGACTTCCCCTTCTTTTATTTCGAAGTTCAGGTTCCGGAGTGCCCAGAATTCTCCTGTATTCAGTTCAAAAGAAAGACCGACGTTTTTAGCATGAACGATTGTTTTATCTTTTACATCTGCCTGTGTTTTTTGCAAATCTAGACTGCGTTTCCGTTTCACTGGAGCAGGGACGGTTGCCCGATAGTTCGCAACAACTTCCTTCGGATTGCCGATTTCCCGCACGACACCTTTATCAATCCACATGAGCCTGTCACAGTTGCGCTGTGCATATCTTAGACTATGTGTTACGATAATAACCATTTTCGCCTGTTTGACGAGCTGTTTCATTTTTTCTGCTGCTTTTCTGCTAAAGCGGGCATCTCCCGTGTTTAGGGCTTCATCCAAAATAAGTACTTCTGGTTCCAAATGAGCTGCAACACTAAAGCCCAGCCTTGCCTTCATTCCGCTCGAATAATATTTCATTGGCTGATTGATAAATGTTCCAATATCTGCGAATTCCTCGATATCTGTCATGTAACGGTCTATTACCGCTTTATCAATTCCGAGCATCATGCCATTTAAATAGATATTTTCCAATCCAGTCAATTCCTTATTAAATCCCATGCCAAAAGAGAACAATGCTGTGACTTTTCCGTTCACATGCATTGTTCCTTTATCTTGTTCAAGAATTCCGGCAATTATTTTGCTTAACGTTGTTTTTCCAGCCCCGTTTGAGCCTATAATTCCAAGGATTTCTCCTTGATAACCAGTAAAGTCAATCTCTTTTAATGGCCAGACTTTTTCTTTCTTCTTTTTTTCTTTCTTTTCGAACATGCTGAAGACACGGGATTTAATATCATCTTTATAGGATTGATTATCGAAATAAACACCAACATCCTTGGAAATGATTATTTCCTCTCTTGGATCTTTTGTTTGTTCTTGCATGTTTTTCCCTCATTTTTTCCTGACATTATAAAGCTTTGATAATCTTATGCTCATTTTTACTATAGTAATTCATCATATAAATAACTACAATGACTGAAAGGAGGAATAGCCCTCCAAGCCCAATCCAATTCGGCTGCTGATGGTAGATTAAAATATCGCGGTAGCTTGTAACAAGAATTGCTACTGGATTGTACTCAATCAGCGGCATCAGCCAATCAGGAACCTTGCCACTGTTTAACAGCCGGCCGCCTTCCCAGATAATTGGTGACGCATAGAAAAATATTCTCGTAATATATGTCATTAAATTCTCAATATCCCGCACAAAAATTGTAATATAGCCAAGGACGAGCCCAAGTGCAACATGAACTACTAATTGCAGCAGAATAAGCACCGGTAAATACAATACTAACCATGTTGGCATTACTCCATAGATTATCAGGAATAAGGCGATTACAACTAATCCAAATACAAAGTTAAACAATTGGGTTAGTGTAAAGGATAATGGAAATAATGCTTTCGGCAAGGACACCTGATTAATAATCGAGCTGTACCTCAAAATAGACCTTGACGACGAATTAATCGACGTGCTGATCCAGCGCCAAACTACTAATCCAACGACAAGGAATAGTGGATAATTTTCCCCGCCGCGATTTAAAACAATTACAACTAAAAAGTAATAAACCAGCACATTCATCAATGGATCGAGCAGCCACCAGAAATAGCCTAAATAACTATTTCTGTGTTCTGCCTTCAGACCTGACTTTACTAAATAGTAAAGCAAATCTTTTCTTTTCAGCATTTCTTGTATATAATTCTTCATTAACTTTGACACCGCCTACTATTTAAACGAAGCTTGAATACTGTCATCGCTTCGTTCTCCACTTAATCAGATCCCTGACGGACCTTACAATGTAATGAGCAAAGTACCATATACTTTTTGGCAGGCTTTGCTTTTCAATTTCTCTGAATACATACCAATTTCGTTTTGCGGCTTTCCATTTATTGCTTGAAATTGAATTATCAACAAGCCGGTATTCCGCAAGCACTTCCGGAAGCCCATAAGCCAGGAAGCCTTTCTTCGTAATATGGAGCCAGAACACGTAGTCCTGCCTCGTCCGGATATTTACCATTCTCATATTGCCTATCTTATCCATGTCCAGCATTACTGTCAGACATCCAATCACACAGCGCTTCATCAGGTCATCATAATTTACTGATTCGGGCGTGTTGCTGATTGCGTTCGTCCTTGTTCCATCTTCCAAAATACGGACGTATGTTGTGTAAGAAAAAGCAATATCTTTTTCTTGCATAAATTGCAGCTGTTTTTCCAACTTTTTCGGAAGCCAGCAGTCGTCACTATCAAGAAAAGCGATATACTGGCCAGCCGCCTCATCCATTGCTTTATTGCGTGCAACAGCAGAACCACTGTTCTCTTCAAGCACGAAAAGCTTAATCCGGGGATCACTGTTTGTATATTCTCCAACAATTTCCCTTGTATTATCAGTAGAACAATCATCAACAATAATCATTTCCCAATTTGTATAGGTTTGCTGTAATACAGATGTGATTGTTTCACCAATAAAACGTTCTGAGTTATATGCTGGTGTAATTACCGATATTAATGGTTGTTGTTTCATTTAAGCATCGATTCCTTCTTGCTTCCTTGTTGCTTGTCCAAGCAGTTCATTGTACCAAGCAATTAATTTTTCTTCTTCTGTTCCCCAGTTTAGTTCTTCTTTGACTGCCCGTTTGCCATTTTCCCCCATACGTCTTGCTTCTTCGGGGTTATTTCTCAGATAGGAAATAGCTTCTTTTACCGCTTCATCATCATAAGGGTCTACAGCAATGCCGCATTCATAGGTTTCCATGAACTTTTCCCACTCTGGGAAGTTAGAGCAAATAATCGGCAGTCCAGCATTCATGTATTCAAAGAACTTTGTCAGTTCCTTTTTCATATAATGCTCTGTTGGCGGGAAGAGCGCAATCCCCGCTAACCAATTTGTATTTAGATAATGAGATTCAATAACTTCTTTTTCAATAAATTGATCTATTCCTTCAATCAATAGTCTCTCTTTATTATCCCCCGCTGCCTGATACATCTTTTCTGCAATGCTGCTTGGGCATTTCCCTACAATATGTACTTCGATATCCTCATCAAGCAGCGGAATTCTCGCATGCTCCATCGCGCCTCTTTCTAAGGTCACGTTTCCAGTATACAGCAGTTTGTATTCTGCAGGTCCTTCGCGCTTACTGTTTAAAAATTTGTCATTTGTCATTGGATAATTTAAGATGCACACCCCTGTTGGGTAAATATCTTTATAGTATTTTTCTGCCAAACACAACGCTGCATCCCGGGCAAAGAAACGCTCCATCCATTTATAAAACTTAGCGAGAAGCTTTTTCATCGGCATGCTTGCATAATCCTTTTGTAAAATACTCGTTGTATAGTCTTCATGAATATCATAAATAACTACATTGTCTTTTCGTTTTAAAAGCCAGCCCACAGGTAAGAGCTCTGGGTCATGAAAATGATATACATCTGCTTTTAAATATTTTGCTTTTTTATATGCATCATAAATCCCTATAGTCATCCGCTTGATGCGGCTGTTATATTTCTTTAAAGGGATATGTCTGATTGGTTTATCTTGAATATTGTCGTTTTCATTCGTTTGTGCAATTAGCGTTACGTCAAATCCTGCTTTTTTCAGTGATTTCGATTCCTTATGATAGATCCTCGGATCAGTAGGATGATGTACTGTTGTCAGCTGAACTACACGCTTTGGAGCAGTCATACTCCTTCAACTCCTCGTATTAACTATTCGTTTCGTTCTAGTGTTTCCAAAAACACCTTTTCATATTGCTTCACAATTGTTTCCGCATGAAATGTTTCAACACGTTCTAACCCTTTTTCAATCACATGATTTCTTTCCGCTTCTGACCACGTTAATGCTTGCATTATTTTCTCAGCTATTTCCTGTTCATTTCCAATTTCACACATCAGACCGAATTCACCATGGTTTAACACTTCAACAGCACCTGGCTCTGCCTTTGTCGAAACGACAGGTGCACCTGCAGCAAGAGCTTCAGCAAGCACATGTCCAAAGCCTTCTCTTTTTGAAGTCAGGACAAATACATCTGCCTGTGAAAAATAAATATAAGGATTTTCCTGAAAACCGAGGAAATGAATATCATCCTGTAGATTTAGGCTTTTTGCAAGCTCTTTTAAATCAGCTTCCAATTTCCCCTCACCGAGAATCACAAGTTTCACATTCATTTTAGCGCGGACTTTAGCAAAGGCTTTAATCAATGTTTGCTGATCCTTGTCCTCGACAAGCCTGCCAGCTGTAATAATTACTTTTTCATTTCCATTAAAAATCGCTTTATGTTCTTCGTTGAATTTCCCTGTTTCGATACTTGTTTGTATCTTTTTCATATCGACTGGATTATAAATCACTTCAATCTTATCTTTCTTCACTTTATAGCGGGAAATGATATTATGCTTCACGCCATGTGAAAGTGCAATAACCCGTTTTGAAAATGTATATAATAATCCATACATCCTTAGTTTAAAATCTGCCTGTGGCGTGCCCCCCAAATAGGCTGCTTCTCGTACAATATTTTTCGCATGTGTAAAAGAAACAAGATTACCCAGAATAGCAATTGTATTGTAGTTTGGTATCGTACTGAATACAATATCTGCCTTTTCCTGTCTGATAACCTTTGCCAACGGGAAGATAGCTGAGCGCAGACGCTTCGTCTTTAGCTTAATAAACGCAATATCCGGATTTAAATATTTTTCATAATTTCCGTCATAATTCAAAGTCACGAGTGTAGGTATAAATTTCGACTGATCTATATTATTTAGTATATTTAATAATGTACGTGCAGCACCACCTGCACCCATTTGATAGATAAAAAATACAATCCTTTTCTTTTCCACTAAAGCTCCATCCTTATCTCTAGCATTTCATTAAAGAGTGAATTTAAAAAGGAGGATGAAAAGGACCAAGCAGTTCGACGCGGGATAGCTTTGAGCACCGGAATGTACATCATTAAGTACAGATGGAGCATATAAGCAAGCCAACAAAGAAATGCAAAGCGTCATCTTCACCGGACTTTTTGAACATCCTCTTGAAGAGTGAATTTACATACTGGCAATTATACCATAGCAGAAACAATTAATAAATTGTCGTAACCGTTTTGTATTATATAGACAGGATAAGACTTTTTCTTGTTGTTTCATTCACTTTACTTCCTTTAATGACAGGTCTTTCCCTTTATATCCACTCTTTAGTTTAACATAATGTAAATGCCTATCAAACTTCAGCAGGCAGCTATTGCATTTGTCAGTGGCAGATTGTATAATAATTTACACATACAGAATATGTATGTTTTTTAACGCCTCAGTTTGTGAATTGGTGAACAAACTTTCTTTTATGTGTACCAAGTATAGTATTTGGCAATAAATGTAGTATCTCAATGAATGAACAATACTAACCAGATAAGGAAGGTAAATAACATGAACTTATTTGAAAAACTGCAAGCAAAAGAAGAGAAAATCTCAGTCATTGGCTTAGGCTATGTCGGTCTGCCATTAGCTGTTGAGTTTGCAAAAAAGTATAATGTCATTGGCTATGATCTAAATAAAGAAAAATTAAATATGTACAGAAATGGTGTTGATGTTACGGATGAAGCAGGAGATGAAGCGGTTCAAAAGACAACAATGACTTTTACAGATAATCCTGAAGCCATCAAGGAATGCAAGTTTCACATTATCGCTGTACCAACTCCAATTAATATCGATAAAACACCGAATCTTGCTCCTGTTACAAGTGCCAGTAAAACAGTTGCTGAGAATCTAACAAAGGGATCTATTGTTGTTTATGAATCAACTGTTTATCCTGGAACAACAGAAGAAATCTGTATTCCAATTTTAGAAGAAGTATCTGGTTTAAAATATGGTGAGGACTTTAAAGTCGGCTATTCTCCCGAACGAATTAACCCAGGTGATAAAGTAAATACATTAACGAAAATCACGAAGGTTGTTTCTGGTTCTGATGAAGTAGCATTAAAAGAAATTTCGGCTGTATACGGCTCGATTATTGAGGCAGGTGTTTTTGATGCTGAATCCATCAAAGTTGCTGAAGCCGCTAAGGTAATCGAAAACTCACAAAGAGATATTAATATTGCATTTATGAATGAGCTTTCCATGGTATTTGACAGAATGGACATTGATACGAAAGCTGTTCTTGAAGCAGCATCAACAAAATGGAATTTCCTGCAGTTCACACCTGGTTTAGTTGGGGGACACTGTATTGGAGTTGATCCATATTACTTCACTTATAAAGCCGAACAGCTTGGCTACCATTCTCAAATCATTCTTTCTGGAAGAAAAGTGAATGATGATATGGGGAAATATGTTGGCGCAAGTGTCATCAAACAAATGATTAAGGCTAAACAAGAAATTGAGAATGCTCGTGTCGCGGTGCTTGGGCTTACTTTCAAAGAAAATGTTTCTGACGTCCGGAATACGAAGGTCGTTGATGTGATTGAAGAGCTCAAAGAATACGGCATTGCACCTATCGTTTACGATCCTGTGGCCGAGTCGGAAGAAGTTTATCAGGAATTTAATATCCAATTAGCAGCCAAAGAGGACTTGAAAGACTTAGACTGCATCATTTTAGCCGTGCCGCATAAACAGATTATTGATACAGGGCTGCTGGAGAAACTTGACAGGCTGTATAAAAACGATAAGAAAGTTCTGATTGATATTAAGAGTATATTGGACAGAAAAGCATGTGAAGCAAAAGGATTCCAGTACTGGAGTCTTTAATAGAAAGCAAAGAGAGAGCCTTTAAGATTTTGGGTTCTCTTTTTTTGTGAGGAAGATTTTTAATTTATCACACAATCTTTACATTAAAAACTGCACGTATGATATTCTATACTTATATTTTCTAACATCAAAGGGGAGTCCATATGCCACTAGACTACAATAATTCGATTCCATTGTACCTTCAGCTTAAAGAAAAGATAGAAGAGAAAATTATAAAGGGCATGTTTAAAACGAAGATACCTAGCGAAAGAGAAATAATGGATGAATATCATGTAAGTCGCAGTACTGTCAGACAAGCTGTAGGAGAGCTTGTTGAGAGTGGAATTCTTGTTAAGCGTGCTGGCAGAGGAACATTTATTGCTCTGAAACCAATCGATGACTGGCTTGGCAGCTTGAGCAGCACTACTGAAACAATTGAGAGAATGGGAATGTCTTCCGGTGCAAAGCTTCTGCGTTCAGAAGTCATTGAACTATCTCCTGAATTAAAACAGGAAACCGGATTAGATAAAGCTTTCCACTTTAAACGATTGCGCTATGCAAACTACATACCAATAGGGATTGAGAATCATTACTACCCGATTTCACTTGGCGAAAGAATAAATACATACGATTTGAATAAAGAGACATTGTATGATCTTCTGGAGACTGAATTAGGTATCCATACATTTGAAGCTGAACAGGTAATCAAGGCTGGTAAACCGATAAAACAAGATGAGGACCTGCTTGAATTAGAGCCTCAATCCAGTGTACTGTTCACAAACAGAAAACTATTTGATATCAATGAGAGATTTGTAGAATATGAACAGGCGATTTACCGAGCAGATATGTACTCTTTTAAAATTAAATTATCGCGAAAAAATGCAAAATAGGCGGGTAAGGTTTTGACTGGAAGGTTAGCGGTTTCCATATCCAGATAGGTAATTTCCACTCCGAAGCGGGCGCTTATTTTGGGGCAACTATTTACTTCACCGCCCCAGCAGGAACAGCCTGCAGATCCACATAAAAACCTCCACCATCTGTGAGGGGGTAGAACACAGACGATGGAGGGTATTCAAAATTTTAGGATTAGGCAATTCTTACGTATTTCTCTGGAGGTCGCAGCTTTATGTACGCTGTTGCAAATAAGATCGGAAATACGAGATACATTACTTTCTTTTTCATTTAAATCCCTACTTTCTGCCAGTTTATAATTGTTTCTGGATAGGAAATAGCTTGGTACTTTTCCAGCTCTGCTGTGGAGACGAGAGCTTGCGGGTATTTATGCATGAATTTCATTTTCTCAATCGTATTCACTGTCCAGACAATAAGTTGAACACCCATTTTCTCCAGATGCTTTACATCAAGCTTTTTCATCGTGTTAAAATCAAACTTTACTGCATAGTAGGCAGCTTTTAATTCGCTTAAGAGCTGGATATCTGCAGCGTTTATTTCATCGGTAAGCAGACCCAGTTCAATTTCCTTTGAGAGAATCCGGAATCTGGCTAGTGAATAATGATTGCGGGACAGGATATAGACATCAGACATACAGCCTGCCTTTTGGATCACTTGGTACACTTTTTCCTCAAGGCCATTATAAAATCCGGTCTGTTTGATTTCTATGCCGAGTTTAATTTTTCCTTTGGCAAGCTCGAGCACTTCTTCTAATGCAGGTATTCTTTCATCATGATTGATTGTGAAGCGCTGAAGTTCTTCAAAAGTACAGTCCCTGATTTCACCGCAGCCATTTGTCATGCGGTCCAATGTTGCATCCTGCATAACAACGGGAATTCGGTCTTTCGTCAAGTGAACCTCGAGTTTCATATGTGTAAAAGCTAAATCGATTGCAGCTTGAAAAGAAGATAAGGTGTTTTCCGGAAACTGTATCGGATACCCGCGTTCGGCAACTCCACGTATTCTCATTTCATGCTCCTTTCTTCGAGAAGACAAATCGATTATCTGCTATATTTTTAGTATACCCGGATAATGTGAAGACTATGTTAAGCAGCAATAAATTGTTTGTAAAAATTAAAAATGAGGCAGCAGAGTCTATCTCTGCTGCCCCATTCTATTAACCAAATATGGCCCAAAGTTTATTGAATATGCCTGTCAAAATAGTGGTCACTTTATTAAAGATATCGTGGAAAGAGAAGCCAGGCTTTTCTGGTTTTTCCGGTGTCTCAGGTTGACCTGGTTTGTCTTCTTGCAGCTTTTCGACGGTTACATATTCAATTGTTTCATGTCCGCCCAAGTCCACTACTTTAATTTCAAATACGTTTTCACCTTCATCTAGTGCAAGTTCAAATTCCTTTTTCCCACTGAACTTCTTAACGCCATATGGCTGCGTTAGTTCGTTATTAAATACGTGGTCTCCATTAATGAACACATCAATTTGATCGAATTCATCTTTTATAAGGGTTCTCACCTTAACCGTATCTTCTGTTGTCTTTTCTTCTTTCACTTTTGCAGTTAAGCTTGCAGGGCTACTATCGACAAAGTATCTGCGGCTGAATTCAGTTTCATTGCCTGCATTGTCCACTGCTTTAATCTTGTTTATATAGTAGCCATCTTTTTTATGTTTCACTGTAAATGTAAAGTTATAACGATCCGTTTCTTCGTCATAGGCAAGCTCTGCCGCTTCACCATCAACAGTTATTTCACTGATTCCTGATTCATCTGTTGCATATCCTGTGATTTCAACTGTTTTCGCTGTTTCTACACCAAGCATTTCTGGTGTTGCTACACGTAAGTCTGGTGCAGTAGTGTCTTTTTCCACTAATTCCACTTCTTCCTCAGCAGCATTACCTGCATAGTCCACTGCGACTACTGTAACGACCTGCTCATCTAAATCAACAGAAGTATTTAACTCATACTCACTTTCACTATTTACAAGCGGCTCCTCTAGAATAGATTCACCATCTACATGGATATCCCAGTAAGAGACACCACTTCCATCAAAGTCATCAAATTCAACGGCAATTAGGTTTTCATCTGTATCAATTGTTGCATTTACTTCTGGCTCCGTTGTATCCAGGATAACTGGCAATGTCAGTGTTTGCGCTTCTGCGCCTGGATAATCGATTACTGCTTCAACCTGTAAGTAGTATTGTCCTTCTGCAGCAGGCTTGCCATTCACTTTTCCATCCCATGCCCGATTTCCTGCTAAGTTGTAGGAAGTTGCTCGTCCACCATCATAGTAATCTTTTCTCAGGAAGGATTCCTTTCTGATTGTGCGGATTACTTTTTGATTTTCATCAAGCACTTGGAAACTGGCATCCTTCGCATTGCGCAGGAAGGAGAGTATGATTAAGGAATCATCCTGTACACCATCACCATTTGGTGAAAATGCAATCTTTTCAGGATCAATATCTCCTGTAGCTAAATCTTCACCAAGGAATCCATAGCTTCCTTCTCCATTACTTGTTACAACACCTGTCATCCCATAATAAGACAATTCATCCCAAAGCGGTTCATCAAAAATTGGTGCATCATCCCAGCTGCCTTTAAATCCAACATATGGAACAGTTAAGTCTGGGTTATTATCCGCCGGATCGGTTAACGTAACAAATCCTTCTAACCAATACCCATTTGTATAGATCTCTTTCAAATCAGCATCAACTGAACTTACATCAATGGATACTGTAAGCGATGTTGTGCTATTTGCCGGCACTTCAATCGTGCTTACCTGCTCCCCATTCACTGTAGCTAATTCGCCAAGATCAAATGCGCCAAATAAATTCGGTGCAGTAACGAGCACACCACCACCATCTACAGGTGTATCTGTTTGGACATTTGCACTCGCTTCATATGTGACTGCTTCATCTGTATAGTTTTCTGCTGTTAATTCGAACGTAATTACATCTTCAGCAATTTCCTTTAATGCTACCTTTGCTTCATTTGTTTGTGTTTCTGTCACGACTGCTGGAGTCGAAAGTGCTGCATGAAGCTGCATCATTCCTGCTCCTTGGCGACGTGGTGAAACAAGCGCACCATCAAATTCAATTTGTGTGGATGTGTTCATCATCAGGTTTTCAGCCAAATTCACACGATCCGCATTTTCATAACCAAATTCATTATCTACCCGCTCTAATACAAGGGCGCCACCACCGGCTACATGCGGAGCAGCCATTGAAGTGCCACTCTTCACGCCATATTGATTGTCATTTATTGTAGATAAGATTTGGCCGCCTGGTGCTGTAATTTCGGGCTTGAAGTCCAGGTTAGGTGTTAAGCCCCATGAGCTGAAGTCACTCATCTTGCCTGCGTCCGGATTATCCATCTTTGTTTTTTCCCCATTAAAAGCAATTGTGACTTCTTGTCCATCTTGTAATGCTTGAACAAGTAAATCTCCATGGCTCTTCAACATAAATAGATACGGGATTGTGATTTCTGGTTCTGATTGCATATTCACAATTCCATCCGTATTGTTATAAATAATTACACCAGCTGCACCATTATCTTGCGCATTTAATGCTTTTTCTGTAAATGGATTGCCGCCGCGCTGGATTAGTGCGTACTTGCCTTCAACATCTATATCTTCGAAGTCTTCTGGATAACCAAGACCTGCTTCAACGATTTCAAACTCCTTTTGATCAACCGCATTAGGATGTGTGTCTCCTGCGGACAGGAATGCAGCTGTCCCTGTTTCTCCATCAATAGAATATTCTAATCCATCGACATCCATAAAGGTATTTTCATAGGATGCAACTTGAAGAGAATCATAGGCAACACCTGGTGATCCACTCACCCCATAATCTGGGTTGGATGCATATGGATAGAAATGGCCATCTCCAAATAATGCAGAGTTACCTGCAGAAATTGACATAAGCACACCATTATTTACAGCACGGGTTACAGCTTGCTGTTCTGGTGAATCCTCACTGACAAAACCTGCACCGCTTCCTAAACTCATGTTTAGTACATCTGCACCAAGTTTGATGGCATCATCAATTGCTTTAATATAGATATCACCAAATGTTGATTGCATATCCGGATCATTTCCGAAAACTTTTAATGCTAAAAGCTGTGCTTCCGGCGCAATCCCTGCAATGCCGCCATCTGCTTCATCACCATTTGCACCTACTGTTCCAGCTACGTGCATTCCATGGTAACTTGCTTTTTTGTGCACCTCTCTGATTTCATCATTTTCATCCATATAGTTATAGCCATATGGAACCTTTTCTGTGTAATATTGTCCAGGCAAATTCTCTGACTCTATCTTTTCACTTACAAAGTCCTCTGTCAGTTCACCAGTTTCATTATCTGTAAGTATCATGTCACGGTGTGCTGGATCAATTCCTGTATCGATGACGCCAACTACCATGCCTTCCCCTTTGAAACCATAATCGCGCCAAGCTTGCTGCGCTTCGACCAGCTCTTTACTGTAAACCATGTCAGGTGTTGCTTCAGGGCGTTTATATTCATTTACAATGTGTACTGCTTTTACATCTGGAAGATCTGCTATCTTTTCAATATCTCCATGCTTTACTTCCACACTAAATCCATTTACAACAGTTGTAAATTCCTGAAGTTCTGTCTTTTCGATATTTTTCGCTTCCATGTCACTTTTTACTGCTTTTTGCTTAGCGATTGCTGCGTTTTCCAGCTTGTTTTTCTCTGTTTCAGCGAGGGTGTCATATTTCATCCCACGCATTGTTGCTACCTCAATCGGGGCTTTATCCTCGATTTCAACAATGACACGGACTTCTTTTTCCGGATCGATTGTTTCTTTAAATGTTTCTGTTTCAGATACAATATTGGATTTCTGTTTCGCCTGTGCAGGAAGGTCCCTCACCATTGCACTGGCATACGTAAAATTACTAAAAACTAATAAAAACGCAACAAATAAAATGGATACCTTTTTCCCCATGCTTTTCCCCCTATAAATTTAAAATTTAAAAAGCTAAAATTCGAATGAATCTGCGACCAGCATTCCCTATAAAACCTCACATCCTTCCAAAAATTCTGATAAAGTAATTTTAAAGAATTATCAAACTTTGCACTAGAGTATAAAGTCTTAGTAAGAAGGTTTGTTATTTTCTGATTTTAGAGAGCGCAGTGGGGCTTGAGGAGATAAAATACGTGCAGTAAAAAAGCAGGACAGTCAGGTTCTGTCCCTGCTGTCCCGCTTTTTATAAAATTTCCATTTCATTTTTCGAAGTCTGTCGATGATTGGACGTTTTCCACCAAGTACAATCCCCGCAAGTTCAGAGAAGATATGGAGGAAAAATAGAACAAAAATCGTAACGACGACGGAGTACTTTGCGCCAACGGTTGAAAATAGAATTGCCAGCCCGCCGAACACAGCTCCAAAGACGTACATAATCAGAACTGTTTTCCGATGACTGTAGCCTGCGTTAAGCAGCTGATAATGGATATGCTTATTATCTGCTGCCATGATATTTTCCTTATTATATGCTCTTCTGACAATCGAAACTATCGTATCAAAAATCGGAATCGCTAAAACGATGATAGGCACGATAAAACTGAAGAAGGCAACGTTTTTAAATAAGCCAAGCATGGAAATCGCTGCAACCATATAACCGAGAAGGTTCGAACCGGTATCTCCCATATAAATTTTTGCTGGATAGAAATTATGGTAGAGAAATCCTAGATTCGATCCAATCAGGACAATACTTAAATATGCAGCAATAAGTTGGCCATCAATAACTGCCATAATAAAAATACTAATTAAAGCAATCGTCGTAATTCCTGTAGCAAGTCCATCCAATCCATCAATCAGGTTGATCGCATTGGTTATCCCAACAACCCAAAGAACGGTTATAAGTACACTGAAAAACCCAAGATCAATCATACCGATAAACGGAATCGTGATGCGTTCAATAATCAGCCCGGATGATACTAAAAATGATGCAGCGATAAGCTGTCCACTCATTTTTACGACTGGCTTAATGTCAAAGCGATCATCCATTGCACCTGTAATCAGAATGACAAGCGCACCAAAGAAAATCTCTGGCATATGCTCGTGCTTAGGGAATAAATATAAGCCTCCCAGCAAGGCACCTAAGAAGATTGCAATGCCACCCAGTCTCGGGGTAACTTCCTTATGTATTTTGCGGTAGTTCGGAAAATCGACCGCGCCGACCCAAACGGCAAACCGCTTTACCGGATAGGTTAATAAAAAAGATGAAACTAAAGCTATCATAAACGCGATTGATATATCGACAAAGTTAAACATATTATTCTCCTAATTATCATGATGAATTAAAATCTGTCAAAGTTCTATAATGAGTCGACTAAATTATAACGAATCAAACCATATTATAGCAACTATAATCAAAATTTACTGGGATAATGAAGAATAAAACAGGACATTTAGTCTCTGTCCCTGATTGTTTCACTTTGTTATGATAAGGGGTGATAGGAGGAGGTTGTTTATGGGATTATATATTTATGTTGCAGCTGCAGCAATTGCTGTATTTGGGATTACGTTTGTTTTTAAGTCGAACGTGGAAAAAATTAAAGCTGATCCTGAGCAGGCACCTAAGGCACAAACTAACTTTTTCATTGGGGCTGCCATCAGTGAAACGCTGCCAATTATACTCCTTGTTTTAGGACTTATAAATCAAGAGACTGCAGGTTCAATGGAAGACATTTATTTTCCGGCAATTCTAATTATAATGCTGATGGCGTTTGCAGTTTTCTTTATCATGCTGCAGCGTTCTGTCGGTGTACCAGAAGACAGCAAGAACATAGTGGATACTTTTTCGTTTATCGCCATCGCGATGGCTAATGCAATACCTATCGCTGCACTCGTATTTTTATTTCTTTCCGTCCAGTGAAATGAGCTTAAGACAAAAGAAATATAATTTATTTAAATCCGAACGATACCTTCATTTCGTTCGGATTTTAAATTAAGTTCGGACTACTTTAATTCGGAATAACTTCCCCCTAAAAATACAGGAAAGTTGAAGAATCGTTATTAATAAGGTTGCTCTTAGACAAAATAAAACCGGAATCCGAAAAATTGGCTTTGACAAGCTTTCTATCTGCCCGAAAAAATTAGGATTGTTCTGTAACGGGTGATGAGAACTCTTCTATAAGCCTGTGGGAGCAAAATAAGTCGTGAAACTGTCTATTAGAACACCTCTATAAGACAGTACCGGCTGGATAGGCGATAAAACTGTCTATTAGAATCTCTCTATAAGACAGTAACAGCTAGATAAGCGGTGAAACTGGCTATTAGAACACCTCTATAAGACGGTAACAGCTAGATAAGCTATAAAACTGTCTATTAGAACGCCTCTATAAGACAGTAACAGCAAGATAAGCGGTGAAACTGGCTATTAGAATACCTCTATAAGACAGTAACGGCTGGATAAGCGGTGAAACTGGCTATTAGAACACCTCTATAAGACAGTAACGACTGGATAAGCGATAAAACTGGCTATTAGAACACTTCTATAAGACAGTAACGGCTCGATAAGCGATAAAAATGTCTATAAAAACACCATCTGTCCAGAAAACGGAGTTACTCTGAATTAAAATTAGCGGCAGTTTTTATCAACAATTAAAAGTTAACATGAAGAGCTTTCTATTCTCTAATGTTCATCTTTTAATTGGGTGGTATTCGTTATGTCCCATCCCTATTTCATTTTGGTATTCCTTGTCATGCTTCTCCCTTTCATTCATCCATGATTCATCATATAATTTAGATTATATGTATCTTGATGTATATGAAGGCAGGTGAGGTTATGTCGGATAAAGCTACTGTTGAAAAGGTCTGTATGATTGCAGGTAAAATAATGCTGATGAGCGGTGCAGAAACCCATCGCGTTGAGGACACAATGAATCGGATTGCACATTCCTACGGGCTGAAGGATGCTCAGAGCTACGCGACACCTACAGGGATTAATTTCTCCGCTGGGATGACAGAGATTAATAATTTTCTGCGGATTACGAAGCGGCCAACCAATTTACATAAAATCCATGAGGTTAATGAAATCTCACGGCAAATAACGGGAGGAGAGCTTCAGCTGGAGGACGCCTATCAGTGCTTGAAAGAAGTAGAGAATAAACAAGCCATTTATGCTCCCTGGCTGCAGGTTTTAGCTGCTGCCCTTGCAAGTGGCTGCTTTACAATTATGTTCCAGGGAAAATGGATTGATTTCCTGCCTGCATTGATTGCTGGGGGTGTTGGCTTTGCAGTGATGCTTGGCATGGACCGGCTATTGGAGATTCGTTTTCTTGCTGAGTTTATCGGCGCCTTCTTTATTGGAGTCAGTGCGTATTTACTCGTTGACAATGGTTTTGGCTTGGAAATGGATAAAGTAATTATTGGCGGTGTGATGCCGCTTGTCCCCGGACTCCACATTACGAATGCCATACGTGATTTAATGGCAGGACACTTGCTTTCCGGCATTTCCAAAGGGATTGAGGCGACATTGACAGCCTTGGCAATCGGGGCTGGAGTTTCACTTATTTTCACCTTTGTATAGGAGGGATTTTTTTGTCGATTATCGCACAGCTAGTTACGAGTTTCATTGCCTCAAGCGGGTTTGGAGTGCTTTTCGGAGCACCCGTAAAATCCCTCTTGCAATGCGGGTTTGTCGGCATGTCAGGCTGGATTTTTTATTACTTCCTCAGCCAGGACATCATGGATGTTGTACCTGCAACGATTTTAGCAGCAATCCTTGTATCCATTCTCAGCTATACCTGTTCAAAAATATATAAAGTGCCAATTATTATCTTTAATATATCGGGAATTATTCCGCTCGTACCTGGAGGGATGGCGTATAATGCAATGCGGCATTTCGTGGAAAATGATTATGCAACTGCAGTGGAACTGTCTGCACAGGTAGTTTTTTTAGCAGGGGGAATTGCACTCGGCCTTATGTTTTCGGAGGTTGTCAAACAAATCTCCAATAAGTTATCATTTAAAAGATAAAGAAATAGTAATTTTAAGTCCGTTTCTTTTGATAAATTATAATTTTTGTTTAAACTAAATGTATCTGATAAAAGCGAGGGAAGCCGAATGAGTGAACAAACAAAACCAAAAGTACTAATCCTGATTTTTGGAGCAACAGGGGATTTAGCAAAAAGGAAGCTATACCCTTCCATATATCGCCTCGTTAATAATGGGACAATCAGCCAGGACTTTGCTGTTGTTGGCTTGGCAAGAAGACAATGGACAAATGAAGTCTTCCGTGAGAATGTTGCGGAATCTGTCCAGCATGCCTTTGAGGATGCAGACGATCTCGAGCAATTTGCTTCCCATTTCCATTATCATTCCTTTGATGTAACGAAGGATCAAGCATATATTGATATGGAAAAGCTCGTTCATGAGCTTGAAGATCAATATGACACAGCAGGTAATCGTTTATTTTACCTGGCAATGGCACCAGAGTTCTTTGGACAAATTGCCAATAAATTAAAGGAACATGGCCTAAAAGAAACATCCGGCTGGACAAGACTTATTATTGAAAAGCCTTTTGGACATGATCTCGCTTCCGCGAAAGAATTAAACAGCAAGATACGTGCTGCCTTTGATGAGGATGAAATTTTCCGTATCGATCATTACCTTGGCAAGCAGATGGTGCAAAATATTGAAGTGATTCGTTTTGCTAATGGGATTTTTGAGCATCTATGGAATAACCGTTTTATCTCCAATATCCAAATCACTTCAAGTGAAACATTGGGTGTGGAAGACCGCTCGCGTTATTATGATGATTCTGGCGCCATTCGTGATATGGTCCAGAACCATATGCTGCAAATGGTTGCACTCCTTGCAATGGAGCCGCCAATTAAGCTTACAACCGATGAAATTCGCTCTGAGAAAATTAAAGTGCTGCGCGCTTTAAGACAGTTGAATCCGAATGAAGTACACGAGCATTTCGTTCGTGGCCAGTATGGCAGCGGCGAAATTAAAGGTGAATCTGTGGTAGGTTATCGCAACGAATCGGAGGACTTGGTCTTTTCCAATACAGAGACATTTGTCGCTGGTAAGCTTTTCATCGATAATTACCGCTGGGCAGGTGTCCCATTCTATATCCGCACAGGAAAGCGCATGAAAGCAAAAGAAACAAAAATTGTAATTGAATTCAAAGATATTCCTATGAATTTATACTTTAAGAGCGAGCGAGAACGCCATCCAAATCTGCTGGTTATTCATATTCAGCCTGACGAAGGAATTGCTTTGTATTTAAATGCGAAAAAAGCGGGTTCAGAGGCGTTAGCTGAGCCGATTGAGCTAAGCTATAACCAGAATGCAATTCATTCCATAAACACGCCAGAGGCCTATGAAAAACTGTTATATGATTGCATGATTGGAGATGCTACGAACTTTACACATTGGGATGAGGTTGCTTTATCCTGGAAGTTTATTGATTCCATCTTAAATGTATGGAAAGAAGAGCTTCCTAATTTCCCGAATTACGACGCAGGTTCCATGGGACCAGAGAAATCGAGTCAGCTGCTGCAGCAAAACGGCTTCCACTGGTGGGAAGTCTAATATATTTTGAGGAGGAAACAAATTGAAATTATATGATGTTACCGCACCAATTTTTGAAGGAATGCCTGTTTATAAAAACAAACCGGAGAAACAGCCAAAGTTAAATACTGTAACAAATGAACATGTTACCGAAACAAGGGTTTCACTGGACTTGCACACTGGAACACATGTTGATTCACCGCTTCACATGATCAATGATGGCGATACAATGGAAACAATTGCGATTGAGGACCTTGTAGGCAAGGTGAAGGTTTTTGACCTGTCACAGGCAGAAGACCGGATCAGCTTGAAAGATATTCAAGATTTGCCGATTGAACGTGATGATTTCGTTATATTTAAAACGAAGAATTCCTTTGATGATGAATTTAACTTTGAATTTATCTTTGTTGCCGAGGATGCGGCAGTTCATCTTGCTGAAATTGGCATCAAGGGGGTTGGGGTTGATGGTTTGGGTATTGAGCGTGCACAGCCTGGCCATCCAACACACCGAACGCTTTTCAAAGAAAAGGTTATTGTTATGGAAGGTTTGCGTTTAGCTGACGTTGCTGAAGGCGAATATTTCATGGTAGCTGCTCCATTGAGAATTCAAGGTACAGACGCTGCTCCAGCACGTGTACTATTATTTGAAGGCATCGATGTTAAGTAATCATTCTGCAGTTAAAAGATATGCTCCTGCTTTTTAGGGAGCATATC